>NZ_KQ960924.1 GCF_001553405.1 Megasphaera hutchinsoni
GTCTTTCTTCAAGCCGTTTTGGTCATCGCCGACTTTTTCTTCTAATGCTTCAACCCGCGAAGTTAACTGCGGCAAACCACCCGCATCAGCCATAACCACTCCGCCGGCGCTAATCCCCATTAAGCCGATCAATACAGCTGTCGTTAATTGTTTTCCTGATAACTTCATGTTACTTCCTCCTCATATATCTTTACATAATATACAGAACTGTATCTGTACTACCCCATGCACATATGATATTCATATGTTTATGGTTCTTATTATCCATTTTTTATTATATTTGTCAAATATAAATGAAACTGATAGTTATTCCCTATTTGCTTGTTTTTTTATTGTATTTTTTAATTATTACATACATTTTATCTTATTATTATTATTATTTTAATTATTATATCTATTTTTATTTATTTTATTTTGTTTTTGTTTTTTTTATTGCGTAAATCATATTTTCTTTTTATTTTTTTAGCTGCGTCAATATGTGTCTATTATCCCCAGGTAATTAGCTTATATTATCTCATCTGTAGATTTTTTTAGCCTATATTTTATTATAGATATTCATATCTCTATTTATATTGACTGGCATGTATATAAAAAAGAGGCGAACAAAATTTCTTTTTGTTCGCCTTGATATATCGTATATGCTCTATATATCCATATCGTAGTCTTGTAATGCTGCTACCGTATAATAGGTATAATTTTTGCCTTTGTCTGCAAATACCCGCAATACTTCTCGTGCCGTATCTAATGAAGTCAAGCAAGGTACAGCTAATTCCACGGCCATACGTCGTAAGTTAAATCCATCCCGTTCAGGATGTTTACCAAAAGTTAGGGTATTGAGAACGAGATCAATTTTACCATCTCGCAAAAGCGTGGCAATATTTTCTCCTCCTTCATGTATTTTACGCACAATCGTCACATCTAATCCGTTTTCTTGTAAATATTTTCCCGTACCGGCTGTCGCCATAATATGATATCCTAAGTCACAAAATCCGTGTGCTAATTGCAATGCTTCTTCTTTATCGCGATCGGCTACAGTTACGAGTATTGTTCCTCCTGACGGAATTCGCATATTCGCACCGCTAACGGCTTTATATAAGGCTTCCGAATAGGTTTTGCCGATGCCCATAACTTCACCGGTCGATTTCATTTCCGGACCCAAGGCAATTTCCGCCAAGCCGATTTTACTGAAGGAGAATACGGGTACTTTTGCCGCTACATGCGATTTAGACGGTAACAATCCGCTTTGATACCCCATAGACGCTAAGGTTTCGCCTAAGGCAATACGGGTGGCTAATTCAACAATCGGCACATGCGTGACCTTGCTCAAGAAGGGAACGGTACGACTGGAGCGTGGATTAACTTCAATAATATATAGCTTCCCTTTTGCCACCACAAATTGAATGTTTACCGCACCTTTTACATTTAATGCCAAAGCAATACGCGTTGTATATTCCACAATTTGCGTAATCATATCTTGTGCTAAATGTTGCGGCGGATACACGGCAATGGAATCACCGGAATGAACGCCGGCCCGTTCGACTTGTTCCATAATGCCCGGAATAAACACGTCTATTCCATCAGCAACTGCATCTACTTCTATTTCTCTTCCTACCATATATTCATCAATTAAAATGGGATGATCCGGCGAGGCAATGACGGCTTCACGAAGATATCGTTCTAGTTCGCTTTCATTATAGACAATTTCCATGGCACGCCCGCCTAACACATAGGAGGGGCGTACAATAAGCGGAAATTCCAATTCTTTGGCAACTCGCATGGCTTCAGTATCACTCGTAGCTATTCGCCCGTCTGGACGAGGAATATGTAGCGTTGCTAAAAGTTCATCAAACCGTTCTCGGTCTTCGGCTCGATCCATGCCTTCTACGGATGTTCCTAAGATGGGTACACCTCTCCGTGCTAATGGTGCGGCGAGATTAATTGCCGTCTGTCCGCCAAATTGGCAGATAACACCAACGGGGTTTTCTTTTTCGATTACAGCCATAACGTCTTCCTCCGTTAAGGGTTCAAAGTACAAACTGTCGGATGTATCAAAATCGGTGCTAACCGTTTCGGGGTTGTTATTGACAATAATACTCTTCATGCCCAGCCGGCGTAACGCCCAGGAGGAATGGACCGAGCAATAGTCAAATTCTATGCCTTGTCCAATACGAATTGGCCCCGAGCCGAGAACAATAACGCTTCGTCCTTCTAGCGGTTGGACTTCATCTTCACTAGCATAGCAGGAGTAGTAATACGGCGTAGCGGCGGCAAATTCGGCGGCACATGTATCCACCATTTTAAAGGTGGGACGCACGCCCAGTTGTGTCCGAAAAGTCCGGACTTCACTTTCCGTTTTGCCCGTCAGTCGTGCCAAGCAGCTATCGGGCATGCTATATTTTTTAGCTTGTGCCACCAATGCCGGTGTCAATCCTTGGTGGCGTAGTTCATTTTCCATGGTGACAATGTGTTTGATGTGCCGAATAAACCATACGTCATACCCCGTAAGCATATGTATTTTTTCTTCGCTAATGCCTAAGCGCAATGCTCTGGCGACAACAAATATCCGTTCATCGTCTTGTTTTTTCAATGCTTCAACGATATCAATTAGTGATTTATTTTCTATATGTGGTAAGGCTAAATAGTCCACCCCAATTTCTAATGATCGTACCGCTTTAAGTAAGGCTCCTTCAAACGTTCGATCTAGTGCCATGACTTCGCCCGTTGCTTTCATTTGTGTTCCCAACGTTTTATCAGCAAGGGAGAATTTTTCAAACGGCCAACGGGGAAATTTGACAACACAATAATCCAACGTTGGTTCAAAGCAAGCAGTGGTCTTACCGGTAACGGCATTAGAAATTTGATCCAAGGTTTTTCCCAAGGCTACTTTGGCGGCTACTTTGGCAATGGGATAGCCCGTTGCTTTAGAAGCTAATGCAGAGGAACGGCTAACTCGCGGATTGACTTCAATAACATAATACCGATTACTCTTGGGATCTAACGCGTATTGGACATTGCAGCCACCTTCTATTTTCAGCCGGCGAATGATTTTTAAGGATGCCGTACGTAGCATTTGATATTGTAAGTCATTTAAAGTCTGACTGGGTGCGACAACAATAGAGTCGCCCGTATGTACCCCAACGGGATCAATGTTTTCCATGTTGCAAACAATAATACAATTATCTGCCTTATCCCGCATGACTTCATATTCGATTTCTTTCCATCCTGCAACAGACCGCTCCACAAGGATCTGATGAATAGGACTGAGTTTAAGCCCACGTGCGGCAATGGCAGCGAGTTCTTCTTCCGTATAAGCAATGCCACCGCCGGTGCCGCCCAAGGTATATGCCGGTCGTACGATAATGGGATAGCCTATGGTACGGGCAAAGTCCAAGGCGGTTCCTACGTCTTCAACGATATCACTTTCCGCCACCGGCTGGTCAATATCTTTCATGGCTTCTTTAAATAATTCACGATCTTCCGCTTCTTGTATTGCTGCTAAATCCGTGCCTAATAGGGTAACGTTATATAGATCCAGTACGCCTGCCCGTGATAATTCCACTGCCATATTTAGGCCGACTTGACCGCCTAAGGTAGCCAATAATCCATCAGGTCGTTCTTTTTTGATAACTGCCGTCACGTAATCTAAAGAAATCGGTTCGATGTATACTCGATCGGCAATATCTTCATCCGTCATGATTGTAGCCGGATTACTATTAATGAGAACTACTTCCACGCCTTCTTCTTTCAATGCACGACAAGCTTGTGTACCTGCATAGTCAAATTCCGCCGCTTGTCCAATAATAATCGGGCCCGAGCCAATGACGAGTACTTTCTTTATATCCTTTGCCATCTTAGCATTCCTCCATCATTTTCACAAATTGTTCAAACAAATACAAGCTATCCGTTGGACCCGGCGAGGCCTCTGGATGATATTGTACACACATGATGTGCTGTGACGGTACGACAAATCCTTCTAAGGTGTTATCATGCAAATGACGATAGGTGACTTGTGCCGTCGGCGGTAACGTGTCTGCATCAATCGCATAACCATGATTTTGGGAGGTAATATATACCCGTCCCGTGTGCACATCTTGTACGGGATGATTTGCCCCACGATGCCCAAAAGGTAATTTATAGCTTTTTCCCCCTAAGGCCAACCCCAGCATTTGTAAGCCCAGGCAAATGCCGAAAATGGGTTTCTTGCCAATCATTTTTTTTACTTCATCTACGATATAGGGAATATCTTGCGGATCACCCGGTCCATTACTGAGGAAGATGCCATCAGGCTGTACGGCTAGCACCTCTTCGGCTGAAGTCGTTGCCGGAAATATGGTAAGACGGCAATCATTACGTTGCAAGTCACGTAAAATATTCTGTTTTGCCCCATAATCCATAACGGCTACATGATATTTTCCGTTGCCTGCGGTTTTAATTTTCTGTGTCGTCACCTGTCGTACCCACTGGGTTTCTAACGGCTGGGCTAAGCACTTTTGTATCTCCGCTTCGTCTGTATCTTGTCGTACGATAATACCTTTCATTACACCGTGTTGACGTATTTCACGTGTAATCGCCCGTGTATCAACGTCATATAAACAAGGAATATGGTGGTTCATCATGAATGTGGATAAGGGACCTTCATTTTGCCAATTGCTCGGTTCTCGACAAAGTTCACTGACAATAAAACCAGCTGCATAAGGGCGTGATGCTTGTTCTATTTCATGAAATAAGCCGTAATTTCCCATAAGTGGATAGGTCATGGTAATGATTTGACCTGCATAAGATGGGTCAGTAAATGTTTCTTGATATCCTGTCATCGCCGTATTAAATACAACTTCTCCCACTGTCTGTTCGTTTAATAGCAATGTTCCATAAAACCGTTTTCCATTTTCTAAGACGAGCATCCCTTTCATGCCAATACCTCCCCTTGTTTCATAACTATTTTTCCATCAACAATAGTGCCTACGGGTTTTCCTTTAAAAATCATCCCATCAAATGGTGATAATTTACTTTGGGAATAAAAGGTTGAGGCATCAACAGCCCATTCGGTCTGTAAATCCAGCAATGTAATATCCGCATCACGGCCTTCTTCTAATACTCCCGCCGGCAAGTGCAAAATGGTTGCCGGTCGCACGCTCATCGCTTCAATAAGCGTGGCTAAATCCATGCATCCTGTATGATATAAATGGGTCAATACGGCACCTACACTAGTTTCCAGTCCAACAAAACCACTTGGTGCTATATTAAATTCTTTATCTTTTTCATCCCAACTGTGTGGTGCGTGATCCGTTACAATAGCATCAATCGTGCCGTCTTGCAAACCGGCTACCACGGCTGCCCGATGTTCTTCCGACCGCAACGGCGGATTGACTTTAAACCGCGTATCGTAACTCCGTAAGGCTTCGTCCGTAAAAATAACATGGTGTGGTGTTACTTCAGCCGTAACGGGAATGCCTGCTGCCTTGGCACGGCGTACCATAGCAACGGCATTTTTTGTGCTAATATGAGCAATATGTACGGCACATCCCGTTGCTTGTGCCAGCAAAATATCCCGTGCCACCGCTATATCTTCAGCTACAGCGGGACGCCCTTTTAAACCTAACGCTGCCGATACAGCACCTTCATGCATCACACCATCTGCAATCAAATGGGTATCTTCACAGTGATCAATAATGACTTTTTTCAACATGCTACTGTATTCCATGGCTTTACGCATGAAATCACAATCTTCTACATAGTGACCATCATCAGAAAAGGCAACTACCCCTGATTTTACCATGCCACCCATTGCCGCCAGTTCACGCCCTTCCATGCCTTTAGATACAGCACCGATAATATCTACTTTCACGTGGCTTTCTTGTTCGATTTTATACCGTAATCCTTCGACAATGAGAGGGGAATCGATAACGGGTTTTGTATTCGGCATAGTCACGACACGAGTAAAGCCCCCAGCAGCAGCGGCGGCCGTGCCACTAGCAATTGTTTCTTTGTACGACTGTCCAGGCTGCCGTAAATGCACGTGCATATCAATTAACCCCGGCGTGACAACTAACCCTGTTGCATCCCATATTTCATCTGCACACATGGATAAATTCGTTCCCATGGCACGAATTTTCCCGTCTTCTATGTAAATATCGCAAATTTCATCTTGTTTTTTTGCCGGATTAACTACTCTACCGTTCTTAACGAGTAAGGTCAACGTCATCGCCTCCTATAATAGTCAAATATAACACAGCCATCCTCACGGATATGCCATTTTTTACCTGTTCTTGAATCGCTGAATGAGGTCCATAGCACACATCTGTACCAATTTCGAGATCTCTATTCATGGGACCGGGATGAAGAATTAATACATCTTCCTTTGCTTGCCGTAATGACGTTTGATGAATACCAAAGAGGGTTGCATATTCTCTATCACTGGGGAAAAAGCCACTTCCTTGCCGTTCTTTTTGGATCCGCAAGACATTGATAACATCAGCATCTACCAATGCTTCTTCTAACTCATAATGGATAGTCACACCCAATGTCGCAAGGTCAGGCTGTAATAAGGTGCGGGGACCAACGAGATGTACATCTGCGCCTAATGCTTTTAAAGCATAAATATTGGAACGAGCAACTCTACCATGATCAATATCGCCGACAATAACCACTTTTAATCCGTCGATGTGTCCTTTAACTTCTTGTATCGTAAACAGATCCAAAAGTGCTTGTGTCGGATGTTCATGTGCCCCATCACCAGCATTGATGATAAGCGGGTCGACACATTGACTAGCAAATAATGGTGCCCCTTCTTGTTTATGTCGCATAACAATCGCATCTACGCCCATTGCCGTAACGGTCAATAGGGTGTCACGCAAACTTTCTCCTTTGACTAAAGAACTCGTAGACGGCGTAAAGTTTAACACATCAGCATCTAAATATTTCGCTGCCAATTCAAAAGAACTGCGAGTGCGTGTACTAGGTTCAAAAAACATATTTGCCACTGATTTTCCATGTAACAGCGGTAATTTTTTATTCTCACTATTCACGACCGTTTTCATTTTTTTGGCTACTCGTAAGATAAGTTCAATTTCCTCTTTCGTTGCTCCTTCCAATCCAAGCAGGCTCTTTCCCTTTATACCCATGCAGCATCCTCCTTACAAAAAAGACCTTTGCCGTCCGGCAAAGGTCTACAATTAGGCATAATTAACTACCTACCTTTTTAGCCTCTCCGGACTATCTTAAAGGTATTATGTATCTAAGTAACTATACGGTAGCATCTCGGTACTACTCATATCTTTATTAAGTATACTATATTTAAAATCAAAGTCAATACTAATCTTGCTGATATTCCCGTAAAAGGACTTGATCCATTCCATCCGTTTCTTGCATCTGTACAGCAACATCTTCTCGGTGTGATGTGGGTACATTTTTCCCTACATAATCTGCACGAATAGGTAACTCACGATGCCCACGATCGACTAAAACAGCCAATTCAATGAATTTAGGTCGCCCCATTTCCATAATCGCATTTAATGCTGAGCGAACGGTACGTCCCGTATATAAGACGTCATCAATTAAAACAATCGTCTTGCCATCCGCTTGAAAGGGCGTTACCGTACTATTCATACCATCTACGGTACATTGTTTTCGATCATCCCGATAGGCTGATACATCAATTTCATATACGGGAACAGTACAGCCTTCTATTTTTTCTAGTTCTAACGCTAACCGTTTTGCCAAGGGAATACCGCGTGTTTTAATTCCCACTAATAGCGTTTCATCTAAGCCGCGATTTCGTTCTATTATCTCATGAGCAATACGCCGAATAGCACGTTCCATCGCTTTGTTGTCCATTAACTGTGCTTTATCCTTCCACATACGCCACCTCTACCGTTGTGTCGCCGCCTGCTGTAAACACACCATAAAATCATTTGCAGGCAACGCTTTGATGTCCATTTTTTCCCCCGTAATAGGGTGTATAAATTGCAAACTGTATGAATGTAATACTTGTCCCTGTATGGGGAACGCATCCCGTTTATAGCCATAAACGGGATCGTTAACCACCGGATGTCCAATATAGGCTAAGTGCACGCGAATTTGATGCGTTCTTCCCGTTTCGAGCTGGCAAGCAATCCATGTATACATACGATAACGCTCCTGTACGGTGAAATGTGTAATCGCTTCTCGTCCGTTTTTTAGATTTACCGCCATTTTTATCCGATCTTTTGGATGTCTGCCAATAGGTGCTTCAATTGTTCCCCGCATTTCGGCAAGGGTACCATGCACTAAGGTCCAATAGGTTCGCTTGGCTGTATGTGCTTTAATCTGTTCGGCGAGATGCCGATGGGCAACATCAGTTTTAGCTACCACCATGACCCCGGAGGTATCTTTATCCAAGCGATGTACAATGCCTGGACGAATCATCCCGTTAATTCCCGATAGAGAGCCTTGACAATGATATAAAAGGGCGTTGACCAATGTTCCTGCCGGATTTCCTGGGGCGGGGTGAACGACCATGCCACGTGGTTTATTCACTACAATAAGATGTTCATCTTCATATAAAATATCCAAGGGAATATTTTCCGGTGTTGCACATAACTCTGTTGGTTGTGATGGTTCCATCGCAACCATCTGTCCTACATCCAATCGATAATTTGCTTTACGTTTGCAATCGTTGACATAAACTTTCTCTTCTTTAATCAATTGTTGGGCAAAAGCACGTGAAATAGCTAATTCTCGTGCTACTAAAACATCTAAACGGATGCCCTTATCCGCTTCTATCACTTCATACGTTTGATGTTTCATGCCATATTCCCTCATTTCGATATCTTATGATGCCAACTATACCATAATAATAGCATAACACCAATAACAATGCCTACGTCTGCCAAATTAAATACCGGCCAAATTAAGAAATCAAAAAAGTCAACCACTGCACCATGAATGCAACGGTCAAGTGCATTTCCTAAGGCTCCACCAAGAAGTAATCCCATACCTACATGTAGCAACCGTGACGAAGGTAATTTAGTACGAAACACACCATATAAGACAAACAAAAAAAATGCAATCAACAAAAATAGCCATTGTTGATTTTCTAAAACACCAAAAGCGGCACCTCGATTTAATATATATGTGATATGAAAAAAATCCGAAAATACCGGAATCGATTCATGTAATGTCATCTGATGTCTAATTATTGCTTTTGATACTTGATCCAATACGGCCATACCGACCGCAACACTCATTACTTGCACAAATATCCTCCTACTCATTCCATCTTCAACAGTGATACTATCCTATCATAGAATATACTAAAATTCAATTCTATCCACTAATAATAATTTATTTTTTCTCTTCCCATAGACATACTAATTGCTCATGACCTGTACCACGATAAAAATACCTACTAGACTTACTTTCTTACGCGAAAAATTTCTCTATGCACGACTACATATAGTAACACTACCGCCATCTATCAAATAAGGTTGCTACCTTCAAAAGCAATGGTTATGGCGTTTCTTTTTCTGTTTAGGCCTAACGTATCTAGTATGTCATGTTACGTTATAAGATATAGCATGTCGTGAGAATAAAAAAAGAGTACCGATATATCGGTACTCTTTTT
>NZ_KQ960925.1 GCF_001553405.1 Megasphaera hutchinsoni
GTACATCTTAACAAACTCTTTTTCGTTTGTCAAGCGTTTTTTTGATTTTTACAAAATAGCAATAAAATAATTTTTATTCTTTTCTATAACTATGATGTAACATACAAAAGATTATCACTAAAACGCAAACCTGTCAATACTTCCGGCAAAAATTATACCTATATTTTTGTAGTCTACCAAACACGCTCCACCTTCCCTTGCTAAAAAACAAAAAAGATACGATAAATCGTATCTTTTTTGTTTTTACCCTATCTTATCTGACCGTTTACAAACTAGCCTCTTCTAATACTTGCTTTTTACCTTCCCGTCCCAAAAATAAAATAGCAACAGCAATAACGAAAAAGACAAGTGCAAACAAATAGAATATGACATGCATACCCACAGCTTTCCCCAATAAATGACCTACTAAAAGCGGGGCAACGATGCCGCCAATTCTACCAAAACCGGCAGCCCAACCGCTTCCCATCGCACGAATAGCGGTCGGATATTGTTCCGGTGTATACGTATATAAAACGCCCCATGCACCTAAATTGAAGAAAGACATGCATACACCCGATATAAGCAGAACGGACACGGAACTAGCATTACCAAAGAAATACCCTGCCACAGCACTTCCTAACAAATACACAGCCAATGTATTTTTTCGTCCCCACGATTCAACTAATAAAGCCGCACTGAAATATCCGGGGAGCTGTGCTAACGTCATAATCAAGACATATTCAAAGGTCTTTACAATAGCAAATCCCTGCTTAAACACTAACGATGGCAACCACATAAAAATACCATAATAGCTGAAAATGATGCCAAACCATACGAGCCACAACAAAAACGTCCGTACTCGATAATTCGGATTCCATAAGGTAGAAAAATGAGGTTTTTCCGTAACCGCACCAATTTCCGCAGTCACAGAAGTTGCCACCTGCTGTACGTTTCTTTCTAACGACCGAATAATATCTTCCGCTTCCTTGATCCTGCCTTTATCTACTAAATAACGAATAGATTCAGGCATATGAATGCGTGCAAAAAATACATAAAGTGCCGGCAACGCACCGATCACAAAGGTAATACGCCACCCATACTGAGGAATAAAGAAATACGCAATGCAAGCCGCTAAAATCCAACCAACAGCCCAAAAACTTTCTAACAAAACAATAAACCGTCCCCGCACACGAGCAGGTACATATTCAGAAACTAACGTAACCGCAACGGGCAATTCGCCGCCTAAGCCAAATCCTACCAAAAAACGGCACAATAACAATATATTGTACGTCGGTGCCCATGCACATAACCCCGTAGCCAGGCTATATAGCAAAATCGTCACACAAAAAACATTTTTTCGTCCCCATCGATCAGCAAGAGAACCTGAGACGACTGCACCTAACGCCATTCCTGCCAAACCGATACTACCGACAACCCCCATTTGTGCGGTTGTTAAGCCCCATTCTTTAGCAAGCAAGGGCAATACAAATGCAATCAGCCCCGTATCAAAAGAATCAAACATCCATCCTAAGCCAGTTACGAGCAACAATTTATAATGAAACTTGCTAACCGGCAATGCTTCCAAACGTTGTAAAATCATGTATATCACACCTTTTCTATTGTCATGACAGCTGTATATACATATAATACACGTCAGCACGCAAAAAAGCAAGTGGAGATTTTTCTTTTTCCTTATCCTGCATTATCCTTTATATAAAATACCTAAAGCAGCTAATTTTTCTTCAATAACATCTAACTCCTCTTCGGACATAGCAAATATAGAATGCATATGAATGCCGCCGCTTAAAGAAGACAATAAAGCAGCATGCGATTGTTGCATCAACGTCATATATTGCTGCAAATCACGCCGTGAGCGAAGATTTAATTTTGCTTCTAATTCACCATACACCTCATGTTCCACCAACACATTTTCCACTACACCGCCATTATCCACCATCGTTTCTAATTCCAGCTGCATCAATTCCACGCCATGTTTACACACCATTAACCGCCGACAACCCACCGGCTCTACGTGCAATAACTGATATCCCCGCGGCGTGGAAATAATATTACGCCCTTTAGCTCTTAACATAGCAATATCCCCGACAATAATTTGTCTACTCACCTTGCACATTTTCGCTAACGTCGTTCCATTCACAGGGGCATCGGCTTCATTAAGTATCTCTATAATCTGTTTTCTCCGTTGTACATTATCCATATCAATCTCCCCTTTACATATGGTTTAATTATATCATGAAAGCAAGCCTACTAAAAAATACAACCACCTGAGAACCCTTTTTCCAAAGGATAAAAACCAACCGGCAACGCCCCTTCGCATAAAAACAAGCACCGCCTCCCGTGCATGTGGCACGAAGCAGGCGGTGCTTGTTGTCGTCATTACCGGAGGCGTTTGACGGGCAGCCCGTGTTGTCGCAACGGGCTTCTATAAGAACGAGTACAGTTCAGTTCTTGGTCACCATAAAACGCTTGGCAAGCGTATTAAAGGAGGAGTTTATTTGTACTTTCGTAGAAGGAATAAATACATAGCGCCATTCTTTTTTGTGCCTCTTATAAGACCAGTCGCTTACATCCTCACAATATTTGACGGCTTGTTTTTCTTTGGCAATCACATCGGCATCTTTTTCTAACACTCGTGCTAATAAAAGTTCGGGCAAACTATCAAACTTAGCCGAAGAAAATACGCTCTCCATTATACCCTGCACACACGTTTTCCAGTGAACAGCCATTGTTGTTTTCCTATGTTTAATTCATGTTATCATGATTTTGTGCGTATATCAACGCTAAAAGAGTTGTTCTGCTGAGCGTGCATAGATAAATGCATACGTTTTTTTGTATCCCGTTGTTAAAAGGGGTAACGGATTCCCGGTTTCGCTATTTGCGTAAATCGCATAAGCTCTGTATAGATGCGGTTATGCAGCCGCAGCATACAAAAAAGCGGCGTACGCTGTATGACTACGGAGTACGCCGCTAATTCAAAAAAAGAAATTAGCTACATGTAGCTGCTTAAGAGATAGAAGCAACTGTATATTTTATAGCTGCGAAAAATCTAAGGTCGCAAATAAATCATCTACTGTTTCTGCACGGCGAATGCAAGTAACCGTGCCATCTTCATGCCAAAGTAACTCAGCTGAACGTAATTTTCCATTATAGTTAAAGCCCATCGAATGTCCGTGTGCACCCGTATCATGAATGACTAAGATATCCCCTTCATCTATTTTCGGTAATGCTCTATCAATGGCAAATTTATCGCAATTTTCGCAAAGGGATCCGGTCACATCATATACATGATCGAGGGGCTGTGTTTCCTTGCCCAATACGGTAATATGATGATACGCACCATACATCCCCGGACGCATCAAATTAGCCATACAAGCATCTACGCCAATATATTCTTTCCAAATATGTTTATGATGAATGGCTGTCGTCACCAAATAGCCGTAAGGGCCTGTAATAGCACGGCCGCATTCAAATGCCAATTTCACTTTATCTAACCCGTGCGGACGCATTATTTCTTCAAAATATCGCTTGATGCCTGCACTAAGTTCATCATAGTCAACAAATGATTCTTCCGGGCGATACGGCAAGCCTATGCCGCCGCCAAAGTCAATGAAGTCTACGGCAATGCTCAGTTTTTCTTTTACTTCCACAGCTAATTCAAACATCATTTTAGCTGTATGAATAAGACCTGACACATTCAATTCGTTGGAAACAACCATCGTATGTAAGCCAAAATGTGAAACTCCTTTTTGTTGCAATTCCTGAAAGGCTGCAAAAATTTGCTCTCTTGTTAATCCGTATTTTGCTTCTTCCGGTTTACCAATAATGGCGTTTCCTTCTTGTAACAACGGGCCCGGATTATACCGTACACAAATAGCATCGGGCAAGGGTCCCATTTCTTCTAAATAAGCAATCATGGAGATATCATCCAAATTGATGAGTGCTCCCATTTCCATGGCCTTTTGATACTCGATCTTGGGTGTATCGTTAGAGGAAAAAACAATATCTTTTCCCGTAATGCCCACTTTTTCACACAATATTAATTCTGCCAGGGAACTGCAATCCGCACCTACTCCTTCGTTTTGCAATACACGCATAATGTACGGATTAGGCGTGGCTTTCACGGCAAAGTATTCTTTAAATGACGGTGCCCACGCAAAGGCCTTTATCAGTTTTCGTACATTCTGAACAATGGCCTTTTCATCATAAATATGGAACGGCGTTGGATATTGCTTAATCATGTCGCGAATTTGCTTTTCTGTAAAAGGAACTATTTTCTTATTCATACCTATCCCTCTTTTTATATAAAAATTAAATAAAAAAGTACCACAAGAATTGTCTACCATTATTTTTTATTATATAATATCCATATGCAATGTGTAAAATAGATTATTCTAATTACTACAATTCGTTTTTATGATTATTGGAGGATATATGGATACGACCACCTTACGCACGTTTCTCGCTCTAGCACAAATCAAAAATTTCACCAAAACGGCTCGCCAACTTTATGTAGCCCAATCTACGATTACCAACCGCATGCAAGATTTAGAAGCGGAATTAGGGGTATCGCTGTTTGCTCGCAATCACAAACAAGTAACCTTAACCACCGCCGGTCAAAAATTTCTTCCTTATGCACAACATTTTATTCGCCTGGAAACGACAGCCTTACAAGAAGTGACACAATCTCCTACGTATGCACAGCACATCCATCTAGGCACGACAAATACGATTTACGAATGTCACTTACAAAAAAAGATCCGTTCCTTTTTGGCCACAAAGCCGAATATTTCCTTAGCTATCACGATCAGTCATACGCCGGATATGCTCTTGCAGTTGCAAGAAAATATGTTGGATGCGGTCTTTTCTTTTAGTCCTTTATTTCGCGATGGCTATATTTCTCGGCCTTATCGTACGGATCCGTTGGTGTTAGTGTGCCATAAAAAAATAACCGATTATGCCGAAGGTATTTCTAAAAATGATTTGCCCCATATTGATTATTTATTTTGCAATTTTGCCTTACAAGGAGTAGGTATATATATTCAAGATTTATTTCCCAAGCATCATCGTTTTTCTATGGAAATAGATAATAGCACCAAACTGCCCCAATATATCCTCGATGGCTTGGGTTATACGTTTTTACCCAGAAGCTTAATTGAAGATGATATAAGGCAGGGTCATCTGCGTATTATTCCCTTGTTAGATTTCGCTCCGCCCAAGGTGGATAGCTACTATATCACGCATAATCCTTCGCCTGTACCGGAGGAACTCATTCGCCATTTACGGTAAAAAAAAAGTATTCACGCGGTGAATACTTTTTTTACGCTATATTTAATGAATAGATGTAACTTGATAGCCTGCCTCTTCAACGGCTTGTTTCATCATGTCGTCCGTCACGTCATCGGCGATAATCACACTTGCTTGTCCCGCCGCTAAAGATACATCTACTTTCTTTACGCCCTGTATTTGTTGCAAGGCCTCTTTAACATGCTTCACACAATGTTGACAAGTCATCCCCGTAATAGAAATTTGTTTTTTTATACCTGTTGGTTCATGCTTAAAAAGTGAACTAATAAATCCCATAAAATCACCCCTAGTTGAATACATAAATTATATTTTATTATAAGCAATACCCATAAAGAATGCAAGTTGTCCGCGGTACACCCTGGTTACAATGGCTATGAATATCCGTATAGGTGTACCCATAACGATATAAAAACAGCAGTTGATATATATCAACTGCTGTTTTATGTTTACCTTACGAAGGGGATATAATCTGTGCCTTCTCTAACATGGTACGTAAAAATGCTTTCTCTGCGGCTGACGCTTTCACCATGGGCAACCGAAATACTTCTTCGGCTAAGCCAAGCATATGACAACATGTTTTAACGGGTATCGGATTAACCGTACAAAAAACACCGTTACATACATCCAACAGTTGCTGATGCAACCGGCACGCCTTTGTTACATCTTGTTGTTTATATGCAACTATCATTTCTTGCAACGCCTGGCCAATAAGATGGGAAGCCACACTAATGATACCGCAGCCGCCGACCGCTAATAAGGGTAACGTCAAATTATCTTCCCCACTATATAGCATAAAATCGTCCGGCGTATCTCTAGCAATCATCGTAGCGGCTACCAAATCGCCACTCGCTTCTTTTATGCCCACAATATTCGTAAAATCACGGGCCAAACGCACCACCGTTTGTGCTTCCACTTTTCCCCCCGTACGACCGGGAACATTATACAGAATGATGGGTAAGGAAACCGCTTGAGCAACCGCTGCAAAATGGGCATAACAACCGGCTTGATTTGGTTTATTATAATACGGCGTAATAACCAGTAACGCATCTACCCCCGTTTTTGCCGCTTTTTGTGCAAACGCAATCGTTTGAGCCGTATTATTACTTCCTACGTTAGCAATCACGGTGGCCTTTTTCCCTAGGGCATCCACAATCGTTGTAAACAAGGTCAACTTTTCCTGTTCTGTCAACGTAGCACCTTCACCCGTAGTACCTGCAACTAATACCCCATCAGAACCGTGTTCACACAAATACGTTGCCAAGGAAGCCGCCGCTTCATAATCAACGGATCCATCCGCATGAAAAGGGGTAATCATCGCCGTAATAACATTACCAAAATGATTCATCTACCATCACTCCTTTATAAGAGTAAATCATGAGCTAACATATATTCTGCAATTTGCAAGGCATTTAACGCTGCCCCTTTGCGAATTTGATCCCCGCAAACCCACAAATTAACAGCTTTTTCATTATATAAATCCTTACGAATTCTACCGACATAACAATCATATTTTTCTGATGTATATAACGGCATAGGATACTTCATATGTACCGGATCATCTTCTACTTGCACGCCCGGAAACGCATCAAGTGCCTGCCGAACGGCCTCTACGCTAACGGGTTCTTCCGTTTCCACATATATCGATTCGGCATGACTGCGAAATACGGGAACTCGTACCGTCGTTGCCGTAATGGCAATCGTATCCTGATGTAAAATTTTATGCGTTTCATGTACCATCTTCATTTCTTCCTTAGAATAATCGTTATCTAAGAACACATCTATATGGGGAATAAGATTAAAGGCAATCGGATAATGCGTATCTAAACTTTTCGTAGGCAAGATATGTGCTTGCATTTCTTTGCCCTGTAAAAAGTCTTTCACTTCCGTTTCCAATTCTTCAATGCCTTCTTTACCTGCTCCGGATACGGCTTGATACGTGCTAACGATGATTTTCGTAATGGGCGACAGGTCATAAATCGGCTTTAACGCCATGAGCATAATAATGGTCGAACAATTTGGATTGGCGATAATGCCTTGATGCATGGCAATATCTGCCGCATTGATTTCAGGGATAACCAATGGTACCGTTTTATCCATACGAAAGGCACTTGAATTATCAATGACAACACAGCCCCGTTTCGCTGCTTCAGGTGCTAAGGTCTTACTAATAGCGCCGCCCGCAAACAGCCCTATATCGACACCCGTAAATGACTCCGGCGTGGCTTCTTCTACGGTATATACGTGGCCATTAACACTCATTTTTTTTCCGGCCGAACGCGATGATGCCAACAAAATCAACTTACTATAAGGGAATTGGCGTTCCTCAATTAAGCGAATAAATTCTTGTCCTACTGCCCCGGTGGCACCCAAAATAGCTACAACAGGCTTTTTCATGGTCTTTCAACTTCCTCTCTTGTTTATAAATAATGCTCTAACCCAAATGTCAATCCTATCTTTGTCTGAACTTTTTTTATCGCTAAGATCACACCGGGCATAAACGATTTACGATCTAGTGAATCATGTCGAATCGTCAATAATTCTCCATAGCCACCAAACAGCACTTGCTGATGAGCAACATACCCGGGCAACCGTACACTGTGGACAGGAATACCGGCTACTGTCGCCCCTCTAGCCCCAGCCAAGCTTTCTTGCGTCCGATCAACGGCGGCTTCCACCTTAGCGGCTTGCCGTGCTTCCGCAATATAATTGGCGGTCATAATCGACGTTCCTGAAGGTGCATCTAATTTATTATTATGATGCAATTCAATAATTTCTACATCCGGCAAATAAGGTGCCGCTTCTTTAGCAAATCGCATCATAAGTACTGCCCCAATGGAAAAATTAGGTGCAATAAAAATACTTACCTCTTTCGCTGTGGCTAATTTGCCTAACTGTTCACGCTGTGCTGCCGTCAGCCCGGTCGTACCGACAACCATATTAACACCCTGCTGTAAACAAATTTCCGCATTTTTATAAATGGCGGCAGGCGTTGTAAAATCAACGACAACCTGTGGTTGATATAGTTGTAACGCCTTTTTAAGATCATCCACTATACACAGGCCTGTGTAGGGAATACCAATGACCGTACCTATATCTTCACCGACATGAGATAAACTAACCCCACCGACTAACCTTAATTCCGGATCAGCTATTACGGCTTTGACAACTTCACTTCCCATTCGTCCATCTGCACCATTGACAAGTACACTAATCATACTATCACCATCCTTATATTCATAAAAAAGGTAATCCTACTATATACCCTTTATTCAATTTACGTCAAGGAATTTCCCTTTTCATCTGCATCTTTACTTTGGCGAATTAACGTTCGTGCCGCCTCTATCCCTTCTTCTCGCACATCATCGCCCGTAAACATACGTGCAATCTCTTGCACATGTTCTTGTGGTGAAAGCAATTTAACTTGTGAAATCGTCCGTCCCTTTTCTTCTTTTTTATAAATAACATAATGCTTATCTGCCGCAGCTGCCGTTTGCGGCAAATGCGTTATACAAAAAACCTGTTCCTGCTGACATAATTGATGCATGTGCTTCGCCACTTGTACCCCCGTTTGACCGCTAATACCGACATCAATTTCATCAAAAATCCTTGTTTTATCGGATTGCTTCCGCTCCCCGATGGATTTTAAAGCCAGGGCAATACGCGAAACTTCCCCGCCCGAAGCAATTTTCGCTAATGGTTGAACCGCTTCCCCTTTATTGGCGGAAAAATACAATTCGACTACCTTCGCCCCTATCGCCGTTACCGTTTCCATCGGTTCGATGTGAAACCTGATTTGACTATGCGGCATGCCTAATTTTCCCAGCGTTTCTGTCATCGACTGTTGAAACTGCTTGGCTACGTGAAGACGCACGTCATATAATGCTTGTGCTTTTTCTTTTGCCTGCTGCTGTGCGGCGACCAATTTCTTTTTTACCCGTGCCAGCTGATTATCCACATCTTCTAATTTCTGATATTCTTGCTTTGCGTGTTGTAAAAACGCTAAAATATCCTCAATGGAAGGCCCATATTTTCGTTTTAACTTTTCCATTTTCGCAAGTCGTTCTTGCATTGCATCAAGGGCCTGTTCATCAAACTCAACGTCATCAGCATATGTCACGAGGCTCTCATAGACATCTTTCAGCTCATACACCAGCGTTTCCCAGCGTGCTTCGACTTGTTGAAACAAGGGTTCATACGTCCCCATCTTTCCTAACAGGCGTTGCACCGTTTCCGCTTGTTCTAAGACCCCGGCTTGCCTATCACTACCGTCAAACGTATATACCAACTCACGCATATTATTTTTGATATGTTCGCCCTTTGATGCTAGTCGAACTTTTTTCTCTAATGCTTCATCTTCGCCTATTTTTAAGTTATGCTTTTCAATTTCTTTTATCTGAAAATCCAACACCGATAACAGACGTGCTTTTTCACTTTCATCATGACTTAATTTTTTTACCTCATGGGCAAGGGTTTGCCATGTGCGATACACCTCATCATAAGCAGCACGTGCCGCCTGTACCTCCGGTGTTAAGCCGTCCAATAAATCGACATGATACAAGGGATCAAAAATCAAGCGATTATCGTATTGCCCATGAATATCTAAAAGATAATCGCCGATTTGTTTTGCCACCACAAGCGGTACCAGTGTCCCATTAACCAACACCGTTCCTCGTCCATTGCGCTGCCATTTTCTTGCAATGACCAATTGGCCATCTTCCATTTCAATATGATTTTCTAACAAAATGCGTTGTAATGCTTCATCTGGTGTAGATAGAAAAAAAGCGCCTTCAACCCAAAATGACTCCGTGCCTTGTCGCACGAAGGAAGCTGAAGCACGCTTTCCGGCTAACATTCCAATAGCATCAAGAAGAATCGATTTACCTGCACCCGTTTCACCGGTAAAAATCGTCAATCCATCGCCAAAGTGAATGTGTACATCTTCAATCAACGCAAAATGCTTAATATGAAGATACTGTAGCATAAAAACCTCATTCATTCATTAACGAAAACAGAAGTTTTACCAATGGTTTGACTGCTTCTTCGCTACGCATAATAATCAAAATAGTATCATCCCCAGCCAAGGTACCTAAGACATGTTCCCAACGGGCATGATCAATTGCTGCCGCAACAGGATTAGCCGAACCCGGCAAGGTATGAATAACCACTTGATTTAACGCAGAATCTACCCGTACAACCGAATCTTGAAATAACCGTACCATACGATTTTTAGACATCAATAAATTCTGTTCAGGCGAAAGAGCATATCGATAATGACCATCACTAGTCGGTACTTTAATAAGCATTAATTCTTTTATATCTCTTGAAACCGTAGCTTGTGTCACATCAATGCCTTCTTCTTCCAGGGCCTTAGCTAATTCATCCTGTGTTTCAATAGGTCTGGACTGTACAATTTCCTTTATTTTTGAATATCGAAATCTCTTCATGTTTTAAACCTCTCCTTTTTTCCGGTAAGCCTATCGTCCTTTTGTTTTTCTTTTTTGAATAATATATAAAATGGGCGGTTCATGTATTTGATTTAACGGGTTCCATAAAGATACATGAAACATCGACTGCGGTAGTTTTTGTAAAAAAGAAGCAAGCCCCAATGCTTCCTCTTTACCTATGGGTGTACCTGGATATGCAGCTACCATAATTATCCCATTTTCAGAAAGTTTATGCAAGCAAAATTTAATAGCTTTTATGGTAGTGGCACATGTAGTTTGAATGTCATGATTGCCTTTTGGCAAATAACCTAAATTAAACACGCAAATATCAATATTTTCTTCTATTGCCAAGACCAATTGTTCATGCGAGCCACACCGCAAACAAATCGACGGATCCCACACCTTCGCCTGAAGCAATCGCTCTTTTGTTCGTGCTATGGCCACCGGCTGTATATCAAAGGCATACAAGCGTGCGCCATCTTGCATGTATCGCTTTAAAAACACCGTATCCTTGCCATTACCGCAAGTCATATCCACCACGACATGTGCCTGTTGCAGATAGGGACGTAAGAGCATATGACAAAGGGATACGGCATGATGTAACATTTCCATTACGCTTAACTCTTTCCTGCCAACTTCGTAAATAAATTAGTATAAAAATACTTTTCTGTAAATCTAATCATTTTCAATGCATAGTCAGACCGACTTACCCGCAAGGATACCGTACGCGGAAGTTCTTGATCCGTCATCCCGTCAATGGAAATGCGAACACTATTCCGACTCGGGGCAGAAGAAAATGTAAGCACCGCTTGTTCGTCCAATATAAACGGCGTCTTTAAGAGTAAATGGGGACAAATCGGCGTAACCATCAGGCATTTTACTTGTGGGGCGACAATCGAACCTCCCCCGGAAAAGCTATATCCCGTACTCCCCGTAGGCGTAGAAACGATAATACCGTCACCGGGATATTGCTGAACAAAATGACCATCAATATACACATCGATCCGCACCATTTTCCCGACATTACCATGGGCGATAACAATTTCATTTAACGCCAGGGGCAAGACCTTGCTTACGTTCTCGCCCTCACATAAGGCAGCACTCAGCATCATGCGTTCTTCTATATGATAATCCCCTGCCAATATGCGGGGCAACCAATATTCTACTTCCGTCGGTTCTACTTCAAATAAAAATCCTAAAGACCCAAAATTAACCGCACACACCGGCACCTGTGCCAGGGCAAATGAACGGGCCATTTTCAGTACCGTTCCATCGCCCCCTAAAATGAAGGCTATGTCAATCGTTGGCATCAGTTCATCACATGGCTGATAATACGCAGCATCAATGGATCGATATATGGCTTGTGTACTTTCTAAAACATAAGAAGGTAATACCACATCCACCCCATGTTTCTCGCATACTTGTATAAACGAAGGGATCCACAACCCGCATTCGGGTTTAGTTAAATTCGGAAAAATTCCAATACGCAACCTGCTCACCTACAATTCATGAGACTGCTTAACGACCGCATCGATCATCGTCGGCGTAACAAGCAGTCGCGGTGTTTCCTCTTTACAAGAAAACAACAAATATTCAATATTACCATCAGCACCTTTAATCGGCGAAAACGTCAACGCTAAGGGGGATATGCCCTGTGCATGAATGCCCGCAATAACACGCAACAACACCTCACGATGAACGGCTTCATTACGCACAATACCGCCTTTGCCAACGCATTCTCTACCAGCTTCAAATTGCGGTTTAATTAAGGTGACCATTTGTCCGCCCCACCGTAATAAGGGAACCACCGCCGGCATAATTTTTAAAATCGAAATAAAGGAAACGTCAATAGAAATAAAATCAACCGGTTCTCCTATATCCTCACAGGTGACATACCGTATATTCGTACGTTCCATATTGACGACCCGTGCATCCGTACGCAACGACCACGCCAATTGCCCATATCCCACATCCAGGGCAAATACTTTAGCCGCACCATGTTGCAAGGCACAATCTGTAAAACCACCCGTTGAAGCACCGATATCCAGCATCGTTTTAGCCTCTAAAGAAAGCGAAAAAGAAGCAATCGCCTTTTCCAATTTTAAGCCGCCTCTCCCGACATACGGCATGACCTTTCCCTTTACCGTAACGGGTGCCGACACGAGTACTTTCGTCCCCGCTTTATCCACGCGCTTATTATCGACATACACCAGCCCGGCCATAATGGTAGCTTTCGCCTTTTCCCTGCTTTCACAAAGCCCTTTTTCTACTAAAAGTACATCCAGTCGCTCTTTTTGTTGCATAGATACCCTCTTCTTTTACCTCACACGTTGCAGCAGATACGTTGCCAGCTGACGTAAAAACCACGCCTCTTCACCCAATGCAGACACCGCCATAATCGCATTTGTCGCCGCTTCTTGAGCCATCGACCGTGCTTCTGCTAAGGAAAATAACGTCACATATGTCGCCTTATGATTTTTGGCATCACTACCGACCGGTTTTCCTAACATAGCTGCATCGCCGGAATAATCTAATATATCATCTGTAATTTGAAATGTCAACCCTAACTGATAGGCATATGTCCGCAAACAATCTCGAATAGCCGGTGTTGCGTCCGCCAAAATAGCCGCTATTTCAATCGCCGCTTCAAATATAATTCCTGTTTTATGGTAATGCATAAATTGTAATCCCTCTACGCCAATATGCATATTACCTTCAGCATTTAAATCATAGGCCTGTCCGCCTACCATCCCGGCGGGGCCGGCAGCACGAGCAATAACGGCCATGCATTGGCACCTTTTCGCCGCCTCAATCTGCTGCTGTGCGGCTAATAATTCAAACGCAAACGTAAGCAACCCATCGCCAGCCAAAATAGCCATACCTTCACCAAACATCACATGATTCGTTGGTTTCCCCCGCCGTAACGCATCATCATCCATCGCCGGCAAATCATCATGAATCAGCGAATACGTATGTATGCATTCTAACGCACAAGCCACATCCAGATACGGTGCCGCTGTTTTACCCAACGCTTCTACCGTAGCCAGTAACAACGTTGGTCGCACCCGTTTGCCCCCGGCGAGTAAACTATAATTCATCGCTTCATATAACGATGCAAACCCTTTATCCTCCGTATGTAACAAGGTTTGTAACCGTGCTTCCACCAACTGTTTTTGCTTTTTTAGATACGCCTCACATGTCGTCATCGCTTGACTCCTGTGCCGAAATCCCTTGCACCTCGGCCAATGCCTGTACGCGTTGGCGTGCATGTTCCAATGCCTGGGAGCAAGCAGCACCCATTTTCATTGCTTTTTCATATACTTCTAACGATTCCATCAACGTCAAATCTTTGCTTTCCAAGGTTTTGACTAAGGATTCTAACGCTTCATAATTCGCTTCAAAATCGGTTAATTGTTTACTGCCCCTTATCATACGGTTTCACTCCTTTTACTACTGTTTGAATTTGCCCATCAACCAGTTGAATGTCTAACAAATCGCCAACGGATACCTCCGCTATTCGTTTTACCCGTTGCCGCCTGCAACACACTTGGCCATACCCCTTGGCAGCTAACCGTGCCGGATTATCTCCATTAAGCCGTGCCATAAGTGTTTCCAATTGCCCTTGTTTCTGTTCATAAATGTAGGCTAACCGCTGTGTCATCAGACGCAACTGTGCCTCTACCTGTTCCTGACGTAACGACAATACGGTCTTATATTGTTCAGGACGCACGGACAGCAGCGTCCGTTCTACCTTATGCATATAATCATCTATATACACCTGTATACGCTTCGTTGCCACATCCATCATTTGAGCAATCGTCATTTCTATATCCGTAATGGACGGAAAAGCCAACTCGGCGGCATGCGTAGGTGTCGCCGCCCGTACATCCGCCGCATAATCCACTAACGTAGTATCCGTTTCATGCCCAATCGCCGTAATAATAGGTACCTTTGTCTGAAATACGGCACGCACGACCTGTTCATCATTAAAGCACCATAAATCTTCTAACGAACCGCCGCCACGAGCTAAAATCAATATATCCAACCGTTCATTATTACCTGCTTCATGTAAGGCCTGCACAATTTCCGGAATAGCCGCCTCGCCTTGCACCGGAATAGGATACAAACAAATGTCAATATACGGATTTCGCTCTGCCGCAATCTTATGAATATCATGTAACACCGCCCCTGTTTTTGACGTTAATACCCCTACACGCCACGGAAAACGGGGTAGCATTTTTTTATGTGCTTCATCAAAAAGCCCTTCTGCGGCAAGTGCTTTTTTACGTGCTTCCAATTGCTGTTGTAGCGTGCCTATGCCCTGGGAAAAAAGTCGTTCAATAATAAACGATACAGAACCTCCTTTTTCATATACATTTAACGATCCTACAACAACTACTTGATCGCCCTCTTTGACGGCATCCATCATAGCTCCTACACGACCTCTAAAAAAAATGGCCCGTATGGAACATTGTTCATCATGTAAAGACATGTAATAATGTCCGGCCGAAGCTCGTTGCAAGCCTAAAATATTGCCTACCATCGCAATATTTCGCAACGTATAATCACCTTCTACATTATGCTTTAAACGGCGAACTACCGCCGTAACGGATTCACACTCCATATTAGCCTCTTTCTTGCCAGGCCGCCCAAAAAGCGGCACCCGCACTATTATCAGAACTATATCCGGGAGGTGCTAAGACAAGTTGAATGCCTCTTTGTTGACAAAAGGCTTCCATCTGGCTGCGAATATACCTATTCGACATGACCCCTCCTACGGCAACTAAACGCGTCATCCCCTGTGCAAGTGCCGTTTCTAATAAGCGAACAAGCCCATTCCATACCGTCACCAGCGTCCACTTACAATAATATGCATGCGGATGCCTTCCTTTTTTTATCTCTCTTTGCACCTGCGATTCCGGTCCGGAAAAACTAATATACCCATCCTTAAAAAACACGACATCCCCTTTTACTGCTTCTCGTTCAGCTAGTGCCTCTTGCTCCACATGCACACCCGCAGGAAAGGAAAAGCCTAAGGCTACGCCGATGCGATCAATAAATTGGCCCGCACTCACATCACTCGTACCGCCGATACAAGTTGCCTGCCACACCGCAGACTGCCGTAAGAAGCGAATTAACTCGGTCGTTCCTCCCGATACGTGCAACGCAAAAAACGGCTCTTCCCATACCGCCCCTAACGAACGCATAGCTGCTAACACATGATTTTCTTGGTGACTAATCGTATATAAGGGTATCCCCAATAAAGCAGATAAAGAACGGCCATAGCCCAATCCGGCTAAAAAAGCCGGCATATACGAATGTTCATTACGCCTCGGCTGATTCGTCACGCCTATGCCCGCAACCGCATATTGTTTAAACAACGGACGCAATCGTTCAAATAATTCAGGCAGATTACGCGTATGTTGATAAACCATATTCGATTGTGACAAACCACGCTTACCGACCGGCACTTGCAACACTTTACGGACATCTGCTAACACCCGAAACTTCGCATCTACCAGACAAAGGGAAGTCGTATAACAACTCGTATCAATTCCTATAAATGCTTTCATCGTGTTCTCTTCCTGTAAAACGTTCCTAACATCCCATTAATAAACCGAGCCGCTTTTTCACCGCAAAACTCTTTTGCCAGCATAACCGCTTCATTCAAGATGACCGCTGCAGGGATTTCTTCTGTATTATACACCAATTCCGCTAAGGCTAACCGCATGATATTTTTTTCCGTATAATTAAATCGCGTAATATCCCAATCGATAGCCAATTCAGAAATAATCGCATCTAATTCCGCTTTATGGTCAGTCACCGTCTGCACTAACTGCGTAACATAGGATGCGAGCGGCGCTGTTTGCTCACTCCCCTCTGCGACAACATCATCCAATATTTCTCGCTCTGCAAACTGCACATCTCCCGGCAAGTGAAATTCCCGCGAATATAAAATTTTTAACGCTTCCTGTCGCTCTTTATGTCTACTCACGCTACCTATTATCCCCTTTCACCGTCGCCATCACCGCTTGTCACCGGATGGTCAAAATCAATGCCCTGTACATCAATATGCACCGCGCTTACCTGATACGCCGTCATCTGTTCCACCTCGTGTTTCACCTTTTGTTGTACTGCTAAAGCCACATCAGGTATACGAAAACCATAACAAATAACCAGCCGTAACGTAATCTCCACTTCCTGCTCATGTATCATTATCTCTACACCATACGCGGGCTTATGGCGTCCCATTTTAAGGGCTGCCGTTTCCGCAAACGTTGCCTCTAAATCAGCTACCCCCGTAATGGTTCGTGCCGCCTTAGCCGCCAGCAAGGAAATCGCTCGCTGCGAAATATGAACATCTCCCCACTTAGCCGTTATTTCCTTATCCATACCTATCTCCCTTAAATTCACAAAAAGCGATGATACACTCATCGCTTTTTAAAACCGCTGTATTATGCTCTACCCATATATTCGCCCGTACGCGTATCAATTTGAAGTACTTCCCCTTCATTAATAAAGAGCGGCACTTTAACCACATACCCTGTTTCTAACTTCGCCGGCTTACTGCCACCTGTTGCCGTATCACCGCGTACGCCCGGATCCGTTTCAATAACCTTTAAAGCCACAGCAGCCGGTAAATCGATGCCAATAACCTTCCCTTTGAACATCATCACGGATACAGTCATATCTTCTTTTAGAAAATTAATTGCCGTACCAAGATTTTCCTTATTCAATTCAATTTGATCATACGTTTCATTGTCCATGAAACAGTACATGCCGTCATTTTCATATAAATACTGCATTTGTCTACGATCAACATGTCCATCTTGCACTTTTTCACCGGCATTCCAAGTTCTTTCTACAACGGCGCCCGTTTCCAAATTTTTAATTTTCGCCCGAACAAAGGCTGCTCCCTTGCCCGGTTTTACGTGTTGAAATTCAACAACCTGCCATACTTGACCATCAATTTCAATCGTAACGCCTGGTCGAAAATCATTACTTGTAATCATCCTTAAAATTCCTCCTAAACCAGTTCCATCAATTCTTTTGATGTCTGTGTTAATAATTCACAGCCTGTCGCTGTAATGGCAAGGGAATCCTCAATACGGACACCATATTTGCCTTCTATGTATAATCCCGGTTCTACCGTAACTATCATATTTTCTTTTAATGTTTCCGTAGACCGCGGGGATAATACCGGTGCTTCATGAATTTCTAACCCTGTTCCATGTCCTAACGAATGCGTAAAATACCTTTCTACCCCATGTTGTGCAAAAAACGCTCGTACTTGTGCATCTATATCCCGACAAGAGGCCCCCACATGAAGTAACGACACGCCCAGGCGTTGCCCTTCCTGTACCAACGCATACCATTCCTTTTGTTCCGTTGAAGCACGCCCCATAACAAGCGTACGCGTCATATCAGAATGATAGCCATGGCACACGGCACCGAAATCGAACGTCACAAAATCGCCCACTTCAATCACTTTATCCGTAGCTGTACCATGAGGCATAGCCGAACGGGTACCTGATGCCACAATTGTCGTAAACGATTTTTCTTCTGACCCCAACAAAAGCATCTTACTTTCTAACATCGTTGCCACTTCACGCTCCGTCATACCTGCGTGAAGTTCCGCTACCGTTTGGGCAAACGCCTTATCGGCAATAGCACACGCACGGCGTGTATAGGCGATTTCAGCCCGTTGTTTAACGGCTCGCAAGGACACCACATCAGCAGGAACAAAGGAACTTGTCGTTTCTTGTGCTAAGGCTTCATACATAAAATACGTAAGCCCCTGTGGTTCATATGCCACGGTCGCCACCTGTTCAACCGTCAACGTCCGGGCAATACAAGATGCCAATTTTCCTTGATGATTTTTAATTTCATATAACAAGCCGGCTTGTTGGGCCGCTTGCTCTAAATAGCGTGCATCCGTCCATAATTCCGCTCGTGTTGCCGTAACGACAAGTGCACCTTCGCCACCCGTAAACCCACTAAAATAAAGGATATTTTCTGGTTGCAACAACAACACAGCCGTAGCTTGAATGGACTGCATATACGCTCGTAATCGCGTTACATTTTCTTGTACCATTTATGATTCTCCTACATCTACTGTACATCTTATCATACCATATTGAAACTATTTTGAATAGAATTATTTACATACAAAAGGTAACTCTCTTTCTTCTGCTGTTAATTTTCTCCATGCACCCATAGGCAAGGTATCATCTAGTACTAATCCCCCAATAGCACGGCGATGCAAGTGACACACCCTAAGCCCTACGGCTGCACACATCCGTTTTATCTGATGATACTGCCCCTCATAAATGGTGATGTCTAAGACATTCGCTTCCTGTATCTGCACCTGTGCGGGCTGACAAACCGTGCCATCACGCAACACCAAGCCAGCGGCAAAGCACGTTTGGATATCCGCAGGGATCTGGCCTGCAACAACGGCTTCATACTTTTTCGCCGTATGTTTTTTAGGCGACATAATACGATGGGCCCACGTCCCATCATTCGTTAATAGCAACAAGCCGGTCGTATCCTTATCCAAGCGGCCGACAGGAAACACACCGGCATGAGCATATAGCGGGGGCAATAAATCCACGACGGTTTTTTCCTTTTCATCACGCCTAGCCGATATAACGTCCTTCGGCTTATGCAACAGGAGATAATAATGGGCTTCATACGAAAGTACTTTCCCCTGCACGCGAATATCAACCGCTTCGGGCTGCACGAGCAAGCTACTATCCCTGCAAACCACGCCATCCACCGTTACATTCCCCTGTTTACAAAACGCCTTTATGTCTTTGCGACTACCATATCCACTATGACTTAATATCTTATCTAACCGCATTGATTTTTTCATCTTCCCACCTATAATCTATTCGTATTCGTCCAATTCGTTTGACACCCCGTAGTGCCTTCTAAATGAGCAATACCATTAATCAATGTCGCCACATTCCGCTGACCATAATACTCAATGATATTATACGCCGTATTATACTGTTGAAACCGCCAAATACGTGACATTTCCAAATCAAGTAAGCCAAACAACATACACCGAATAGAAGCTCCATGCGAAGCAATCATCACCTGATCGCCATCATGATGTTGCTGCATAAGCTCATGAATTTTCGCTACCGTCCGTTCCTTGACATCACAAAAAGATTCGCCGCCCGTGGCACGCTGCGTACCATGAGAGCGATAAAAGGCATCAATTTCACCGGGCCACAACTGCTGAATTTCTTCGTATGTATGCCCTTCCCATGCACCAAAATTAATTTCGCTTAATTCCGCATACGGTTGTACCTTAAGACCATGCGGTGCCGCAACAATCTCCGCCGTTTCTTTGGCCCGCGAAAGGGTACTACTATAAATCGCCGTAAAGGGAATCGACGCAAAATAATGACTCAAGGCCTTTGCTTGTGCTCGCCCTCGCTCATTTAAGGGGATATCCGTTGTTCCTTGATACCATCTATTCACATTGCCATCCGTCTCACCATGACGAACTAAATATAACCTAATCATCCTACATTCCTCCCATATATATGATTACCCTATGCCTACTTGTGGTAAGACTACAGCCAACCCCAACAAAAGCATTTCTATTAACTCCACCACGGCACCATACGTATCGCCCGTAAGGCCACCTAAGAGCGACGTAATATATCGATTCACCACTAAGGAAATACATATAGAAAACCCAAGTAAAACCAAATAAAACATGCCCCCCACCACACAGGGAAGAAGTGCCAACACAATAGCCCCCCCTAACGTATATGCCGGTGCATAGGTTTTAAAAATCTGCCCCAACCCCGTTTTACGTGCATAGGGAAAACAAGAAACGCCCGTAACCGTGGCCAGCCGTGCGGCTGCGGGAACCCCCACCAAGACGCTACTCATAAGCCGCGGTGACACATTCGCCAAAAAGCACACCTTCAACAATACGAGAAAAACAAAGGCCATCACGCTATTTGCCCCGACATGACTATCTTTTAAAATAGCAAGCATCGTCTGCCTATCCCGTCCTGAGAAGATGCCGTCCGCCGTATCCATATAGCCATCCGCATGAATGCCCCCCGTAAGAAAAAGCCACGTTCCCGTCACGATAATAGCTACGTAAAACGAATCCAGCCACTGTATCCATACGGCATACCAGCCCCACAACAGCAAGCCGAGAACCATCCCGACAAGCGGAAAAAAGACAAGACAACGCCCAAAGCGTTCATTCGTCCATATGACGCCCTTCGTAACGGGAATCCGCGTTAAAAATTGCAATGCTACTAAAAATGCTATCATAAAGACTCCTTAAGAACCACTTGCTGCTGCTTAATTTCCATGGTAATACCACTAACCGAAAAGTACACCGACTGTGCCTGCTGTGCCAAATACTGATTTACCTTCCCGGCTATATCTCGATATAACCGCGTCATCGCATCAGCCGGTACAATCCCGCTCCCTAATTCATTGGTCACCATAATCAGCGACTTATAATCATACGAAAAAAAATCAGCTAGCAACTGTTTTATATCTGCTAAAATATACGTTTCAAGCTCATCATCAGGATGCGTCCCCCAAACATTTGCCAAATACAAGGTAATACAATCCACCAACACGACATCAGCCGTTTGCCATAATAGCCGTACCGTCGGTGCTAACCACGATGTCGTCTCCACGGTCTGCCAGGCAGCCGATCGCCGCTTAACATGCAAGGCCACTCGTTGTTGCATTTCCTCATCATCTACGCGTGCCGTTGCTACATATACATGCCTGCCTGGCAGGGTCATCGCCAAGCGTTCGGCAAACTCGCTTTTACCGCTCCTCGTACCGCCCGTACATAAAAAAAAAGATGATTTCATACGACTCCTTTCTCTCTTCTACCGTCAAAAAACGTTTCCTCTTCGATAAAAAAGAGGAAACGCTTACATACCACTTATTTCTTTATTTCTCCATACAAATGATTGGCTTCCGGTAAAATAATCTGTTCCATGCCTATTTTAATTAAACTGGGCAACCCCGGTAAGGCAAATACCAAACATTGATGAATTAACCCTGCTACCGAACGATACGCTAAGGCCTCCACTCCGCACGAGCGGCGATACGCAAAGAAAAGCAACATCTCTGCAAAGCCGGGAATCGTCTTTTCCATCATCGGCGTAAGCGTTTCCAAGGTCACATCCCGTTCAGCTAAGCCTGTTCCACCACTAGTAATAACCATATCTACACTGCATACCCATTCATGAATATGTCGTGTAATGGCATCACGATCATCCTTAACAATAGCATAATCCACGACATGATGCCCATAATTCGTAAGGGCTGACTGAATCATTAAACCATTGGTATCATCAGAAAACGTACGACTATTACTAATCGTCAATATGGCCGTACGTAACGGTCGTTCTCCCTTCCGTTCCAGCAATTCACTCCCTCCTTTATTCCGTTGCAACTAAGTGTCTTTTTTTATTATACCATTGATACGGCGTAAAGAAAATGTCTTTTTTATGGCAAGATACATTTATCAAAAAAATATCCCCGTCCTTATTCCTGCACAATACCCCCACAAAAGCATGGTCCCTACGCTATATTCTTACGGTATGCATGTACCTGAACCGAAAAAAAGGGTAACCCTATGTCCTCCATGCAAGGGATAAGCCATATAAAATACACAAGGGATAAGCCATAAAAAATACGGCGTAATCAGTATCATTACTAATTACGCCGTATATCGGGTGAAATTATATTCCTATATAAAAGCACTTACAAATGTGCTTTCCAGTCCTTATTAGAACGAGAAGTTCAACGAAACTGTCGTATATTCTGCCGGTGATTCAACCGTCGTCGTTGTACCGCCATCTTTCTTTTCGCCCGAAACCTTTTTATTGATGTACTTCGAGCCTAATGTTTGAGCTGCTTTTAAAACAACATTCTTAGAAAGGGTGTAATCTACCCCAATGCCCCAAGATTTAACATTTTCCGTATCTGCACGCCATGATGCGGAAGAGTTTCCTACCATTGCACCATCTTCAGCGTGGAGATATTCTACCCATGCATCCCAGCTACCAGCTTTTTCTTGATCTACATCATTAAATTTGAGTTGACCAACCCATACAGCCGGGGATTCTTTTTGACCAGCTTTTTTAGCTGCATCTTTAGCCGTTTTGGTCTGGTTAACCTGTTCGTAATTAACCATAGCACTTACATTGCCGCCTACTTTAGCTGTAGCATAAGCACCCCATAAAGATTCGGCTTTTAAGTCATCAAGTTTATTGAAGCTATTATAATATACGCCGGCTGCGGCACCATCACCGAAGAATCCTTCTACTTCACCAAAACCAGTTTTTACTTTCGGGTTCGAAGTAACTAATTTACCATAACCTGCCGTAATAGCGAACTGATCATTTTGCTGTTTAACGATAGCACCGTCTAAAACGTCACCATATTGATAGCCATAAGCATTACCCATGGTGTATCCATCAATACGACCAATTTGTAAATTCAAGCTATCCGTAGGTGCATATTCGATATTTGCATTGTTAACAAAGGCATGCAATTCATCTGCTTTAGCATCGCTGGCAAATCCCTGATCATCCGTAAATACACCGAAATGCACGGTTGTTTTATCATTGACTACGGCATCTGCATTTAAATGTACATTGTAATCCCACGCTGCATCACCAGATATTTGAGCGTCTTTTTTTGTCTTGGTAGCAGCACCATCAGCAACAAATTCGTTAGCCTTTTCTCCCGCTTTCCATTTCTGTGCTACACTTTCTTCTCCGGCTTGATGACGGAAACGAACCCGTGCATCACCCGAAAGTTTTACCGTGCCTACACGAGATTCCAAATCGGAAACACGTACGCCCAAATTATTCAATTCGCTTGCAAATTCTTGTGCTAAACGATTGATAACAGCACGTTGTTGTGCATTTGCACGATTCGCATGTGCCAACGCTTTAGCCGTGATTTCAGCTGCTTCATAACGAGTAATGTTACGATTACCTTCAAAATGTTTGCCATCTACACCCTGGATAATACCGGAGTTAGCAATAGAAACAACAGACTGATAAGCCCAGCTATCAGCAGGAACATCAACAAACGGGTTAGCTGCAAAAGCACATGTAGCACCAACAGCCATCGTAGCTACTAACGCAGCTAATACTTTGTTTTTCTTCATGACAATCAACCTCTTTTCATAAAATAGTTGATGTTGTCCTTGCTTTCCCATGAAGTTCATTGGCGAGTATTCCTTGTTTCCTCTCTTTTACTATTCATGGTCTACCGACAACATCATACTGTATCACTTTAGTGATACAGTCATTATAACACACTTTACTATATTGTCAAACTTTTTGAATGTTATTTTCATTAATATGCGTCCTTTTCTGTTTTCTCATTACGTTTAGGTTACGGTAAATCACTGCTTTCTCGTATCCCTTCCTAAAAAAAGGTCTTACAAAATAGAAAAAAAATTCATTTATATTACCCTATTGCTCGTTAGTAATTCCCAAACATGCTGTATAAATACTATACTTTTATTATAAATAGCCCTTTTATCATTTTCTTTACACAAAAAAAGCACAGCCGACAAAAGATTGCCTGCTGTGCTCTTTTTGTAGGTTTCGCAATCGAAATGGTAAAGGAGAGGGGTCCTATGGGGTAGTGCCATTTCATCATTACGAAACACTATTATCATTACGGGGATAATGATAATTACAGATATAGTATATCCCATCCCTATTACCAATTCTACTCCAAACAGTCACAAAATAATCCATTTAGACATTTATTTTTATTTTATTTCTTTTGTCTTATTCCTGAAATTTTTTTCTATACTCTTTCGGCAACATGCCCGTTCCTTTTTTAAAGGCCACAGCAAATTTACTGCTATTTTCATATCCCACATGATTGGCAATAGCCAAAATGCTCTCATCACTTAATTGTAACTTCCGCTTGGCTACGGCAATACGAAAATCCTTAATATATTGCCCAATCGTACTACCATACACACTTTTAAAACACCGTTTTAGCGTTGTAGGTGCAATACCATATTTTTCCGATAACCGTTCAATCGTCACGCGTTCTTTCATCCGCGAAGTTAATTCCTCATGCACGGCTTTTACTACATCAACCTGACGTTTTGTCAAATACGTGCGTTGTGTTTCCTGTTCCGGTTTAAGCGTACCCAAAAAGAGCAAGATTTCTAGCACCTTTAACCGCGTATAGCGAAAGCGAATCGACTCAGGCACATGATACAATTCATAAAACAAGTGTTTCATATTCGGATTTTCGTCCAACAACAGGCCAAACGATGAATGCCCACAAAAGCGATTGCACAACGCGCTCAACTCCAACGCGGGATCATCCAATAATTGACGAATCGTCGCTTCTGCTTTTCCCACATCTATCTTTAACGATAACCCGCGATAAAAAGAAGAGGGAAAATACGATGTATGGCAATACTCGCCATGATCACGCCAACTAATCGACATATCCCCACGACTCATATACAAATACTCGCCATTATTGAATTGGCACTCGACCCGCCCGTCCTCGCAATGATTAATAGCAAAAACATTGGGTAATGGCGGTCCCCCAAACGAAAACGACTCAATATGTGCGTCAATATACATCACATCTACCCCGGGAAATACGGGACAACGCGTAAGCGTCACTTCGCCTTCCTTATTTTTAAAAGAAACAATCGTTCGTTCCTTAGTCGATTCAATAACTTTCATGTCCCCCATACCATTTACATGCATTTTTTTTTCGCAATCTGTCATATTGGCCCCTCCCGTTAGGTTTTACCGCTACTACCTTCTTTCCTCTTGCTACTAAGCAAACACATATATCTGACTAGGTGCTTTATGTTCTTTCATAAAGCCGCCCCACAAAAAGCGTGCTTTATGCGGTGTAATTTCAATAACATGCAACATGACGGCCATCTTGTTTAATTTTTCCAACGTAAGCCCACGTGCCGCCGCAATACCGGCATATTCCTCATCATCCGGTTCGATGAACCGTGCTGTGCCGTCTATTTGCAAACCACCAATCGTTTGAAAATCCGTAAACGGATCAAATATGGACACACTCGCATAACGATTGCGATACAAATACGCAAACTTTCTACCGCCTTCACTAAACATATACAACTTACCCTGATGATAAATATATTCAATAGGCGTAGAATGTACATTTTCACCCCAGCCCGTCGCTAACGCACACGTATTATGGGCCTGTAAAAACGTTTCCATTGCCTGTAATACATCGGGATCATTTTTATGCGGCAGCTTAATCGCTCTCGTCATCCCTTCAGCAGCAACAATCGCTTCCTGTTCCAACACCGTTTTATCAACAAAGGCCGTAAAGGAAAAATCGCCTAAATTAGGAATATTCATCATATATTCAGCATGACTTCCTACTACTACCAAACCCAACCATTTTGGATGATCTTCCGGCATCGCATAGGTTGCTAACGCAGCCACTTCATTTTCTTCCAGCACGAATACCAACCGTCCGTACGACTTCATATTCACCGTAGCTGCTAAGGGTGCATACCGTCCCATGCATACAATACTGCTCATCATACATGCCACCCGCTTAGCATCTTCTCCTTTATACAAAAATAATGAATTTGCCATATTATCGCCCCCATGTTAGTTACATAATAAAACGTATCATATTTATTATGAAGACATCGATAGAAATTGTCAATAAAAAAACATCAGCACGAAACATATTTCCCTCATTCCCTTCCCCCGGACAAAACAACTACCTCCCCCTTTCCCATTATGCGGCCTTGTGCAAAAGCATGATCCCCGCTTCATCATAAAAGACCTCCTCGCGCCTAAAAAAGGAGGCCTCTTATACTACCGTTTTTCCTTATACACACATCACCGGGAAACGTAGATTGACAAGTTTAACGCTACGTGTTATTTTTTCCATTCCCTACGCAGTTCCTCCAGCAACCGATGAACAATACGGCTAGCTTTTTTGGCAGTGATGTTATATTTTTTCCCTAAATCTCGAAATGTATAAGATCTATGTAGATAATCACGAATAATGTCTTTTTCCATAGGAGTTTTATCTTTGATCACTTCTTCAATAAAGTATACTAATTGAGCATACGCAATATCATCAACCGGACAAACGAAATATTGCACTTCTTGTTGCTCTCCTTTACGTAATTGCATCCGCATAAGGAGGGTACGCCGTATCTCTCGGCGAACGGCATTACTCATTTTACTAAAGAAATAATAAACAGCTTTCACGTCACTGGCTAAATCGTATTCTTTCGCCCCCTCAAAAACAGCGATAGTACAAATACTTTGGATCTCATCTTGTTCCAAAATATCACGATGTTGCCTGGTTAGCTTCCACATGAAAGGTTGAAACATCTCAATTAATGTACCCACGTTGCGCATATCACCTTGTTGCATTTCTCGTATATAGTGCCTTATTGTGTCCATTGATCTAACCTCCTTAAAATGAGGGGTGCCGCCAGGATATAACGGCACCGCCATATTCTTTTATTAGGCTATCGGTTCTACTGTACGACGTACCATGATCGCCTCTTTTAAGGTCATTAAGTCATGCCCGTCTACGGCAAAAATCTTCGCTTCTAACAGCGTTTTTACGCCTTCTTCTACGGCTTGTTTCGTTAAATCATTTTTCGGTTTTTTTAACGAATAGCGTACGCATTTGCCTGTTTCCGTTGCCAACGCAATTTGTAGGGTACTAGTAATTTTATTCATCTACTCCACCTCCTTTCTTCATGACACCACCTGCTGACACGTTATTAGCTTAGCCTTCAATTTTCGTGTCCACGATTTCATGCACTTCTGTCACATCACCTTCTTGCCATGCACCCACAGCCTTGCCTACGGCATAAATTTGCTGTGGATTAGCATCGCTTTTCAGCTTCGCCATCGTAAACGAATGGTTTTTACCATTAGCTACCATGCACACTTTCATTTTTGCAGTTACGCTTTTTTGTTCTGACATATATTTCACCTCCTTTAGCCCTTTTGTGCGTGATTCGTTAGGGTCGGATATTGCATGATCCCTGTGGCAATAGCTTTGGCACAGGCATCTTCTTTCCCTGTATACATACGCACATCAGCATTATTATCAATAAAACACGGTTCAACTAAGACGGCCGGCATGATCGTTTGTCGGAGAACGAACAGCTCCATTCGTTCCTTAATCCCCCGATTAGGCAAGGGCAATACAGCGTGTATATGGGAAAGAATGATATGACCTAAAAGTACACTCGGCGGTGTATTGCTCACGAATACCTCTGTCCCACTGGAACGCGTATTAAATGCATTAAAATGCAAGGATACAAAGAGATCTGCCCCGCTTTTGTTGGCGTGTTCACAAACCTCATAAAGATTGTCTTGTTGTTCCATTTCGACTGTCACTTGTTGCTCTTCCAGATAGCGTTTGACACGAGTACCCAAGTCGTATGCCCAATCGCATTCCCGTAATTTAAGCGTACGATTGATGGCCCCTGAATCAAGCTTGCGATCGTGTCCCGGATTAAGAAATACTTTCATCGTTTTGCTCCTTTCGCGTAGTTGTTCCGTCTTGCTGGACGGACATTTGTACGGCTGCCTCTTGCCCACCAAGGGCAATACCTACGAGGGATGTATCTCCCTCGCCGGTCTGCCGTCGAGCCTGCGGAGAAATAGCATAGCGGTCAAAGATAAAGCGTATAACATACACCATGATCTCTCCTACGGGACTCCTTAAGAATTGAATTATTTTGTTCATCCTGTCTCCTTTCTTTTTATCGTTGATGCCGCCCATAAAGGGGTAGCACTAATAAACGTTTCTAACCGTTCGTCACCTCGCCGCATCCGTGTAAACCAACGGCTTTTTTTCTGCACTTCCTTACAGTATGCTTGATACGCATGATGAATTTCAATGCCATACGTACTTCGCTCTTCCTCCGTAATATCATCCACACAGCGTTTGATGTAATCTGCTTCCGTAAAGGGCATGTATATACGCGGTTTTGGTGACGTACGCTGCGGCGTCGGTATGGATTCCGGTACGAGGGTAAAGTTCTCTGCCAAGGTTTGACGACAAGCCGCCAACATCGTTTTTACTTCCCCTTTCGCTTGCGTAAAGGGATAGGTATCACGCGGCGACATCTTGCGTAGGGCCGTCTTTGTCGGTGCTGCCGCTTTGGTAGCAGCAGTAGCCCCGGTTACCGCTTTGGTAGCAGCTGCTGCGGGTGGTGTCACCGACGTTTTCGCTGCTGCGGGTGGTGTCGCCTGCGGACTGCCCACAGCACGTGACCGCGACACATCCCGTTTGCTCACGGTTACGCCTTGAATTTCGTCCCAAACCAACAACGTGATAACCCCATTTTCATCACGACTAATCAATTCCAGCGACTCAAACAGTGCTAATGCTTCCATGATAAAAGCCGTTTTTTTACGCAATCGCATGGCAAAGGTTTTCATCGCTACGGGTACACTACCCGTCACGCTGATTCTACCGTGATCATTTACTTTACCTGCGAGAGCCCGTAAGTAGATCCAAAAAGTAAATAACTCGGCACCTCGTTTTTGTTCTAACATATACATCATGCGTGGATCATCCATGATCCCGATATCGATTTTTAACCATTGCAGTCGTTGCATTTTCGCTCGCTCCTTTGGGTTTACGTGGTTGGGAAATTTACCCTTCTACTATTTATTACCATCGAGCGAGGAAAAAGGGACACTTTTTTGAAATTACATAAATTTTCTTTTTCTCTTTAATTTTATACGGTATTTTCTATAAAATATTAATTTTTATATGATAATTTATCATAGAACAAAAGATATTATCCTTCTGCTTTATGTTTCTACTTTCTTTAGGGGTATTTTTTTATCATGCTTAGTTAATTTAATTTATTGGTTGAAAAGATCAAATTTTTATTAATTTATTTTATTTTTTCTTTTTCTCTTTTCTTCTTCTTTTCTTATCTCTTCTTATCTCTTCTTATATAAGAGATAAAAAAAAGAAATGGCTTACCTAGGGGATTTATGCCTAAGCAAACAAGCATACTGTGGGACGCTGACACACACATAACACGCTGCGGACATAAGATATACATGTGGACAAGGCGTGTTCTCCCCTTGTTTTAGATGACTATATATGCAAAAAAAAAGATAAAAAAAAAGATGTTACAACCAATGGTTGTAACATCTTTTTCTCTGGTGACCCGGTAGGGATTCGAACCCTAGACCTACTGATTCGTAGTCAGTCACTCTATCCAGCTGAGCTACCGAGTCACGTTTAGTGACTTATTTATTATACATAAATCATTATACCTTGTCAAGGAACAAAAAAAGACCCCGGCTAGAGGCCTCTTTTGTTGTATGGATATATAATGATGTTCCTTGTTTCTTATCTTTCCGTTGGCTTCATGGTGGGGAATAATAAGACGTCCCGGATGGAAGCACTATTAGTTAAGAGCATAACCAGTCGGTCGATGCCGATGCCTAACCCACCCGTAGGCGGCAAGCCGTATTCTAACGCACGACAATAGTCTTCATCCATTTGATGGGCTTCATCATCGCCGCGTTCGCGTTCTTCCATCTGTGCAAGAAAACGATTCCGTTGATCTAAGGGATCATTTAATTCGGAAAAGCCGTTAGCCAATTCCCGACCGTAGACAAAGGCTTCAAAGCGATACGTAAACAAAGGATTATCCCGTTGTTGTTTCGTAAGTGGTGAAATTTCCAGGGGATGCCCCGTAATGATTGTCGGTTGAATAAGTTTTTCTTCTACATATTCTTCAAAGCAAGCGTTAATTATTTTACCCACGCCATCAAAGTCCGTATAGGGTACATGTAATTTATCGGCGATTGCCCGTGCCGTAGTGACATCCGTAATCCCCGTAAAGTCTTCACCCGTATAATGGGCAATCGCTTCGACCATGGTCATGCGATTCCATGACGGAGTCAAATCAATTTCGGTGTCCATGTAGGTGATCTTCGTAGTGCCATAAAGAGAGCGTGCCAATTCAGCTACGAGGTTTTCCGTAATGGCAATGACGTCTTCCAGATCGCCGTACGCTTGGTATAGTTCGACCGTCGTAAATTCAGGATTGTGACGAGTATCAATGCCTTCGTTACGGAAACAACGATTAAGTTCGTATACCCGTTCCAAGCCACCCACGATCAAGCGTTTTAAGTGGAGTTCCGGAGCAATTCGCAAATACATTTCCATGTCTAAGGCGTTATGATAGGTTTTAAAGGGACGGGCCGCCGCACCACCGGCAATGGTATGGAGCATGGGCGTTTCCACTTCTAAAAATTGTTTTTCTTCCAGGTAATGGCGTATGCCTTTGATAATCTTAGCCCGTTTGATAAAGGTGTCTTTCACTTCAGGATTGACGATTAAGTCGACATAGCGTTGGCGATACCGTGTTTCTTTGTCCGTCAGGCCATGAAATTTTTCCGGCAAAGGACGTAAGGCTTTCGACAAAAGGTTCCACCCTAAGACACGAATGGTCGTTTCCCCCGTATGGGTTGTAAAGACCGTCCCTTCTACGCCGATGATATCACCAATGTCCAGCAGTTTAAAGAGATCATACGATGCTTCGCCTAATATATCTTTACGGAAATAGAGTTGTATTTCTCCGCTGATATCACGCAGTACGCAAAAGGCTGTTTTCCCGTGACGGCGTAAAGCCATCAAGCGACCCGCTACGCGTACGGGCGTTTCTTCTTTTTCGAGTGCTTCCGCGGCTTGTTTTACGTCTTGTGTATGGTGATCCCATTCATATTTTTCACCAAATGGATACATACCCGCGTCAATAAATTGTTGCATCTTATCCCGCCGTACTTGCATTTGGTCATTTACTTTTTCTATGTCTTGTGTTGTCTGTTCTGTCTGCTTTGTATCTGCCATAGTATTCCTTCTCCCCTTATTCTTCCGGTGGTAGTATCCGATAGCACAATTCGCCGGCTGGTGCTTTTACACTCACAACGGTAGGTTGTTCCCGATCGATAACTTTACCTAAAATGGCTTTGCCTACGGGCGATTCGTTGGAAATTTTATTGTTAAAGGGGTCGGCTTCGGCTGTACCTACGACAGTGTACTCAAAGCGTTCACCCGTTTCCACGTCTTCTAAGATGAGGCGTGAACCTAGTCGTACTTTTGCAGTGCTGTCGTTTGATTCTTGAATGATTTTCGCCGTACGAATTTTTCCTTCCAGTTCGGCAATACGCCCTTCAATGAAGGCTTGTTCGTTTTTCGCATCATCGTATTCTGAGTTTTCGCTAAGATCGCCTAAGGCAATCGCTTCTTGGATGCGTTTGGATACGGCAATACGGCGAACCGATTTTAATTCGTTCAATTCATCTTTTAATTTTTGTAAGCCTTCTTGCGTAATCAATGTTTCGTAATTCATGACGGTACTCCTTTATTCAATATATTCCTTGCTATCTTATCTATAATATTTTTATCGTAAATTTAATTATAGGCAAATCACGTATCTATGTCAAACTTTTCTGCCTCTTCGAGCATTTCTTGGACGACGGAACGAAAGGCTGCCGCCGAACGAGTGCGATTAATGCGTTCGCGTAAGGCCGCGGCTCCGTGTAGACCACGAGTATACCAAGAGGCATGGGTACGCATTTCACGGATACCGATATATTCACCTTTATAGGCGAGTAACGCCTCAAAGTGAGCAAGCATTTGCTTGTATTTTTCTACGGGTGTGGGTGGTGGTTCTTCCTTGCCCGTAGAGATATAGTGATTTACTTGGGAAAAAATCCACGGATTTCCCTGAGCGGCACGGGCAATCATAACGGCGGCACAGCCGGTCTGCTCCAAGCAGGATACAGCCGTGGGGCCACTACGAATGTCGCCATTCCCGATGACGGGAATGGTCACTGCCGCAACGACATCTTTGATGACCGACCAATCGGCGGTACCGCTGTATAAGGCTTCCCGCGTGCGACCATGGACGGCCACAGCAGCCGCACCGGCGGCTTCTGCTCGTTTGGCAAGTTCGGGGGCGACAATATGCCGGTCATCCCAACCGGTACGCATTTTGACGGTGACGGGAATATGTACAGCCCCAACAACGGCTTTAATGATGGCTTCTGCCCGTGGCAGGTCAAGTAGCAGTGCAGCACCACTACCGTTTTTGACTACTTTTTTCACCGGACACCCCATATTGATGTCAACAATGTCCGCACCGGCTCGCTCAACCGCTTCGGCCGCATGGGCCATAGACGTGGGATCGGAGCCGAAGATTTGCAGGGACACAGGATGTTCGTCCGCATCGAGGGCGAGCATCTCCTGCGTGCGTTCATTGTGATATAAAAGGCCCTTATCGCTCACCATTTCGGTACAAACAAGAGCCGCACCATGTGCACGTGCAATAAGGCGATATGGTATATCGCATACCCCTGCCATCGGGGCTAAGATCACCCGTGCATCAAGACAAACATCACCAATCTGCAAGGGCTTAGCGATTTCGTTCATAAATAACTCTCAATCCTTCCAAGGTAAGCAACGGTTCGACAACGTCAATCGATTTGGTTGCCGGGGCAATAACAACGGCAAGACCGCCCGTGGCAACGACTTTTGCCTTAGCACCGAGTTCTTCCCGTATCCGCGAAATCAACCCATCCACTTGACCGACAAAGCCATAGAAGACGCCTGCTTGCATGCTCTCTACGGTGTTCCGGCAAATGACGCGCGGTGTGCGTTTTATTTCAATACGTGGCAATTTAGCCGTACGCTGCACGAGGGCTTCGGTAGATATGCCGATGCCGGGGCAAATGGCACCACCGAGGTAATTGCCTTTTTTGTCGACAGCACAGAAGGTTGTAGCCGTGCCAAAGTCAATGATGATCACCGGTCCACCGTATTTATGATAAGCACCGACAGCATTCACAATGCGATCGGCACCGACTTCACGCGGATTATCGTATTTAATATCCATACCCGTTTTAACTCCCGGCCCGATAACAAGTGGCACCAGTCCAAAATACCGTTGGCACATCCGTTCTAACGTGGGCATCACCGGCGGTACCACCGAAGAGATGATAATCGCATCAATCGCATCAGCATTGACCCCGTTTAAGTAAAATAAATTGCGTATCAAAACACCATATTCATCAGTCGTCCGCAACCGTTCTGTCGAAAGACGCCAATGATCTAATAATTCTTCACCTTGAAAAACACCTAATACGATATTGGTGTTACCTACATCTATAACTAATAACATATGGAAAACTCCCCTATACTAAAATAACTACGTCTACTATAATAACAAAGTTTTCTGTTCTTGAATAGCTTTTGTGTATTATTTCACAATAAAAAACATAGACTTATTTATCGTAGAAAATAAGTCTATGTCACGCTTACAATTAGATTATTCGACAGAGCGAACGTGAATATCGCCGGCTAACACGCGTTCCATTCCCGCTGATGTTTCGACTAAAAGGTTGCCACATTCATCTAAATCAACCGCTTTACCCTTAAATACGCGGTCGATGGAGGATACTTCTACCTCTTTTCCGAGCATGCAAGAAAGGCGTTTCCATTCTTCGAGAACGGATGTAAATCCTTGTTCGGCAACGGTGAAATAAAGGCGTTCAAAGGCAACAAGTATCTCTTTTAAGAGTTCATTCCGTTTGACGTCCACATTTTCAATGGCAAAACTGGTGACAATTTTTTTGAGGTCACGCGGTATTTTTTTCTTCTGAATGCCCGTATTGATGCCAATGCCCATGACAACGTAATTAATCTGTTCCACCGATGCGTTGAGTTCGGTTAAAATGCCCACGACTTTTTTACCGTTTACTAACACATCATTCGGCCATTTGATACCGCAATCAATAAGGCCGGCTTTACGCAATACTTGAGTGACTGCCACGGCCGCAAGCAACGTCAGTTTGGATACTTCCAGCGGCGATACGTGCGGTCGCAAAATGAGAGAAAACCATAGCCCTTGGGCATAGGGGGATAAAAAGGAACGGTTTAGACGACCGCGTCCTCCCGTTTGTTCTTCGGCGATAACGAGTGTTCCTTCCGGAGCACCTGCATCAGCCAATTTTTTAGCGTAGTTATTCGTTGAATCGATCCGTTCTACGTATTCAACCCGTTTACCAAAGACGGCCGTACCAGGTTGTTCCATGATTTCTTTCGGAACGATTAATTCCGGTGCTTCTCGTAAACAATAACCGCGTTTGGTATACGATTCAATGCTATAACCACGTGCTTTCAACACCCGTATATGTTTCCAAACGGCGGTCCGCGATATACCTAATGCTTCAGAAATATGTTGTCCTGATATAAATTCCCCTTGATGGGCTAATAAGTAATCTAAGATATCTTGTCTCATCGTTTCACCTCAACTCGTGCATGCAGATCCGTTCTATTATCGCAATTTATGTTCATGTTGTTAATAACCTATCATAATTCTAGCATAGATATTAATTATGTCAACATTGTTACAAAAGGGGACGATTATGTTACAAAAAAAACATTCTCCTCACGCCTCTGTAAGGAGAATGTATGATTTCTTAATTATCTGCAGTGTCTTGATTATCGAAGCCGACTTCTTTACTCCGATCGGAAGGTTCTTCTTCACCGTCGGCACCGCTTGTTGTTTGAGCAACGGGTTCTTCCGTTTTAGCCGTCGGTTCCGTCAACGTTCCATAGCGAACTAAGTTATCTACTTCTTTACTGTTAATCGTTTCTTCTTCGATCAAAGCATCCGACATACGTTGCAGCGTGTCACGATGGTCACGCAGCATTTGTAATACGTCTTTATATTCGGTGCTGACAATGTCATGCATTTCCTGGTCGATAAGTTCTGCTACGCCTTCTCCGTAATTTCGTTCGTGACCTAAGTTTTTGCCCAGGAAAACTTGTTCTTGTTGTTCTCCAAAAATCATAGGTCCTAATTTTTCGCTCATGCCTAAGCGAGTAATCATTTGTCGAACGATGTTGGTTACGTTTTGTAAATCGCCGGAAGCACCACTACTGATTTCGTTGAAGTATACTTCTTCAGCCGCACGGCCACCCAAGGCAACGCGAATTTGGGCAAGATAGTACGATTTTGTTTCGTATGAACGTTCTTCTTCAGGTAACATCATTGTGTAGCCACCCGCACGTCCTCGTGGAATAATCGTTACTTTATGTACCGGATCGGCTTCCGGCAGTAAGTAAGCAATTAAGGCGTGGCCTGATTCGTGTACAGCCGTTAGCCGTTTTTCTTTTTCACTGATAATATGACTCCGCCGTTCAGGCCCAAAGCAAACTTTTTCACTTGCTTCTTCCATTTCCGGCATGTTGATAATTCGTTTGTTGGCACGAGCTGCCAGCAAGGCAGCTTCGTTTAGCAGGTTGCTCAAGTCGGCACCCGTAAAACCGGGTGTCTTTTTCGCAATCGTCCGCAAATCTACGTCAGAACCCAGGGGTTTACCCTTGGCATGTACTTCCAAAATAGCTTGCCGTCCCCGTAAGTCAGGACGATCGACCGTGATTTGACGGTCAAATCTACCCGGACGCAACAAGGCCGGATCTAAGATGTCCGGACGGTTCGTGGCCGCAATGGTGATAATACCTTCGTTCGCACCAAAGCCATCCATTTCAACGAGTAATTGATTGAGCGTTTGTTCCCGTTCATCATGCCCACCGCCAAGACCGGCACCACGTTGCCGTCCAACCGCATCAATTTCATCAATAAAGACAATACAAGGTGCATTTTTCTTGGCTTGTGAAAAGAGGTCACGCACACGTGAAGCCCCGACACCCACAAACATTTCCACAAAATCGGAACCGCTAATGCTAAAAAATGGCACGCCAGCTTCGCCGGCAACGGCACGAGCCAAGAGAGTTTTCCCTGTCCCGGGAGGCCCAAATAAGAGAACCCCTTTGGGTATCTTCGCTCCAATGTCATTATATTTTTTAGGATTTCGCAAAAAGCCTACAATTTCAGCCAGTTCTTCTTTCGCTTCATCCGCACCGGCTACGTCCGCAAAGGATACTTTAATTTTTCCTTCACCATGCAGCTTAGCATGACTTTTGCCAAAGTTCATGATACGGCCGCCCCCACCTTGGGTTTGTTGCATAATGAAGAACCATACCCCGATGAGGATAATAATCGGCAAGGCCGAACTGAGTAAGCTCATCCACCATGATGGTTGTTTTGGCGGTTTAGCGACAATGTTCACATTTGCTTCATGCAATGCCGGTAGCAAGGCAGCATCCGTTGGTGCATACGATGTAAAAGCCGTGCCGTCTTTTAATTGCCCCTCAATTTGGTGATCCGCCGTAATTTGTACGGCATCCACTTTTTTCTGTTGTATTTGATTTAAAAAATCAGTGTACGATATTTCTGTCTTATCAACATGACGCCCCATTAATGCGTTAATAATAGTAACGGCTGCTACAATAATTAATAAGTTCAAAAGTACATTACGTGCAAATTTACTCAAAATACTGCTCCTTTCGCATCGTATTTATATACGCGCCATTCAAATTATATGGTTTTATCTTACCACAATTCATAAGAAGCAACAACTATTTTATAAAACATCCCCATTTATCCGGGAACATTCATATATATTTCATTTTGTATAAACCGCTTCTTTTAGAATGCCAATATACGGTAAGTTGCGATAATTGCCGGCGTAATCGAGGCCATACCCCACGACAAAGGCATCGGGAATGTCAAAGCCATTATAGTCAACGTGCACGTCTACTTGCCGCCGTGATGGTTTACTGAGCAGCGTTGCCAATTTCACCGAATGAGCGCCGCGTTCTTGCAGGTGTTTGACAAGATGATGTAAGGTAATACCCGTGTCAATGATGTCTTCAACGATTAAAATGTCTTTGCCCGCAACGTCTGTGTCCAAGTCTTTGCGAATCACAATATTTCCCGTTGAGGTAACCCCATCGCCATAGCTGGAACAGCTCATAAAGTCAAATTGGACAGCACCGTCAATCCGTCTTGCCAAGTCGACAAAAAAGGTAACGGCCCCCTTTAAAATACCGCATAAGAGAATTTCTCTATTAGCGTAATCTCGTGAAATTTCCGCACCTAATTGATCTACCCGTGCTTGAATTTGTTCTGCTGTAAATAGTATTTCTTTAATGTCTTGATGCATCTACCGTGCCTCCTACTAATGTGATTCTGCCAATGTGTGTCGTGTCATGTTGTATGGCTATTGCCGGAAACGGCGGAAAGCCGTATATCCATAGTACTTGTGAACCGTTGCATAAAAGGGGCAACTGTCCCCGTCTTGCAGCGGGTATTTTTTTTTCTTGTAACCATTTTTTTAGCGTTTTTGTATACCCGTGATAACACAGGTAATCCCCCGGTTTACGATAGCGAAAAACCGCACCGTCCGGTATCCGTGCGTAATCGATTTGCCCATCCGTACATGCGTTGCCATACAGGCGGTCAATATCCAGGTGTATCCTTACCATGCCTAAGTCATAATCGCCCGCACCGTCAATAGGCACGCTGGCTGTATCGTCACGTAAGGGCGTGTTGCTTTGCCTCGTCAAGATGACTGCATCGTACGTGCGTACAGCTCGCCATTGACGGGTAAAAAATTGTTTCCCCGTTTCTTTCTGAAATAAAGCACGCAAGGTTTCAACGTGTGTAAAGGAAAGACCTTGTCGCTCACCGCAAAGGGTTTCACAGGCGTACCGAAGAAGACGCCGTTGTAACGCTACCGGGCATGCAAGAAAAGGGGGTTGCTTAATGTATATATCCTCGCCTTGACGTTGTACGATATGACGAGCGGACGTTTGGACCATCGTTTGGATCCACGTTTCTTCCGCTTGAAGTATGGTTGTCATGTGACTGATGTCGGTCACGCATGCAGGATTGATCTGCTGTAATAAGGGAAGCACGTCCCACCGTAAGCGATTGCGTAAATAGGTCGTGTCCCGATTCGTTTCATCTTCCCGTGGCTGTAAGCCTTGTTCTTGTACATACTGCATAATTTCCGTACGAGATACACCAAGCAGGGGGCGAATGATGTCGCCTGTCCGTGGTGCCATGCCACATAAGCCGGTCAAGCCGCTACCACGCAAGAGATGGTGTAGCACCGTTTCCGCTTGATCGTGTTGATGATGTGCTACGGCAATGGCCGTAGCACCTTGCCTATCTTTAGCTTCTCGCAAGAGACGATACCGTTCTTGCCGTGCCACCGTTTCTACCGATTGTTTACGTGCTTTTACCAAGGCCGGCACATCCACGCCTAACGTCATAAAAGGGCATTGCCGTTTGGCTGCTTCTGCTTGTACAAAACGCACTTCTTCATCCGCCGCAGCACGCAGATGATGATGGATATAAACCACCATCAACTGCAATGCATATATTTCACGTAGTTGGGCCAATATGTCCAGTAACACCAGTGAATCGGGGCCACCTGAACAAGCGACAATAAGTCGCTCTCCCTGCTCAAGTAAATGAAATTGCCGGCAATAAGCGAGTATTCGTTCTTTCATCATTACTTCGTGTTAGGTCCATTCCGCCACGCTGCATCATGGAAGGCGTGACGATAAAACACACCTTCCATCAAATCACAGTCACTGACGATAATATTCATATACTTATAGTGACTCATAAAGGACCAAAGAATAAGCAACCCCGGTATAATGATATCGCGTCGTTGTGGCGGTAAGCCCCGTATGGCTAGACGCTCTTCTTGCGAAAGGGCAGAAAGCCGCGGAATGAGTTCAATTACATCCTTAAGTGCTAAAGAATAGTTATTAATTTTTTGGGGATCGTAGACGTCAAGTTTTTGTACCATCGCCGCCGCGGTGGTAATGGTGCCGCCTATCCCCACGATATGCGTGGGCTTCACATCCATTGGCACCCAAGTTTCATTGCAATGTGCGACTGCCTTTTCAAAAGATTGCAATTCGGTTTCCCACCGTTCTTTTAATCGTACTGCCCCCATGTCATAACTATGTGACCAATGGACATTGTTCCTTGTACCGACAGCGACTTCCGTGCTACCACTGCCTATATCAAGGGTCAATATACAGGCCTTCGGGTCCATGTTGGCAGTTGCACCGTAAAATCCCAATAAAGCTTCCTCGCTGCCCGTAATAATACGACAATGCCAGCCAAAACGTGCACGCACTTCAGCTAAAAAAGCATTCCCATTGCTAGCGTCTCGCACGGCACTCGTTGCCACGACACAGACGGGAACATACAACAAGCGACTCCGCCATGTGGCTAAGGCCTCAAACGTGCGTTCCATACTCTCTGCGGAAAGAGCCCCTCCTTTGTCGACGCCTTCACCTAACCGAGTCATGATGACATCCTTAGGTGTAAATCGCCAAGGTTTAGCATCGTCTGCCTTTACACCGATCATAAGGCGAATAGAATTAGACCCCATATCAATTACTGCATACTCTTGCACGTTCATAATTACCACTCCAGTCTATAATAATTAAAATAAAAGAAAAACCTCAAAGAGATAATGAGAAACCACAAAGAGATAACAAGAACAAAGAAATAACAAGAACAAAGAGATAACGAGAAACCAAAAAGAGCATTCCAAGCAGGAATGCTCTTTTGCCCCTAAATTCCTCATTCGAAATTAATCAGCATGCCGTGCGCCACGGCCACCTCGTTTCGATTCCGTATTTCGTTTCAAATCCATAAGGCGTTCATCGCTTTCTTTTAAGAATTTGCTCAACCGATCTTCAAAAGATGAAGAGGTAGAAACATGTCGATGCTCACCATTGGTGTGAAACTCACGATGCGGACGAACTGCTTTTCTTTCCGGAGCTGACTGTGCCTGCTTGATAGATAATCCAATTTTTCCTTTTTCATCTATCGCTAAAACTTTTACTTGTACCTTGTCTTGCACTTTTAAGAAATCATGAACATCTTTTACATATTCATTGGCCACTTCAGAAATATGTACTAAGCCTACCTTTTTATCAGGTAATTCTACAAATGCGCCAAATTTTGTAATGCCTGTAACGATTCCTTCAAACACCTTACCCACTTCGATTGTCATGCTGATTTATATTCCTCCTTGTATGCTCAGCATTATTGCTAAAGCGTATATCGTTATTATACTCAAAAAGCTAAAAGATTTCAATAAAAAATATACTAACTTCTAATTTATTTCTTATAAGGAATTTCCCCCGGTTTAGCAAGGCCAAATCGTTCTCTTGCTTCTTTTTCAATTTCCTGTGTATCATTGAGTTGTTCTTTTCGTTGTTTAAGTTTTTGATTTTCTTTTTGCAAAACTTGTTTTTGTTGTACCGTTACTTGCATATTCTCATGAATCTGCCACAGTGAAAAAAAGCGATATCCTAAGAAAAGACAGCCGATAATGATAATAAGAAGAAGTATTTTATGATATAGGTAGGCCACTTTATCTTTTTCTCTTTTTCTTCGTCTTATAGCCCGTATGGGACGGCGTCTATTTTCTTGTGCCACGACATATTCCCTTCCTTTAATTTGCCTAGGATAATTCCAATATATGTAGTTAGTATACCACATATTCTGAAAAATAGTCTATTTCTCGCTTTGGCTCAATTCGATTTGTTCATTAAAAAGACTATCTTATTTAGCAAAATTCTATATAATAGAAGTAAAATAACTAATTAAAGAGGGATCGGAATGACGTATCAAAAATTAACAGAAAAAACCTTAAAAAAGCTTGCCTCTATCGTTGGCGAGGAGTTTGTCCGTACGCAGCCGGACGTGTTGCAAACGTATAGCCATGATGAAGTCAGTGATACGACGTACCATCATTTACCTGAGGCAGTCGTCTTTCCCCAATCGACCGAAGAGATTGCCGCTATCATGAAATTGGCAAATGTCGCCCATTTTCCCGTAGTACCCCGGGGCGGTGGTACGGGGTTAGCCTGTGGTGCCGTTCCCCTGTATGGTGGTGTCGTCCTAAGTACGGAACGAATGGATCGCATTCTCGCGCTTGATCCTGCGGGACTATATGCCATTGTCGAACCGGGTGTACGCACGGCAGATTTACAAGCCGCAGCCGCAGCTAAGGGATTATTTTATGCCGGTGATCCATGTAGTAGTGATTCTTGCTGTATTGGTGGTAATATTGCGACCAATGCGGGCGGTAATCGAGCCGTCAAATACGGAACAACCCGTCATCAGATTTATGCACTTACGGTTGTGACACCCACAGGAGATATCATACAGACGGGAGCACGCTTAAAAAAACAATCGACCGGCTATTGTTTAGAACAGCTCATAGCCGGTTCGGAAGGCACGCTGGGTATCATCACGCAAGCAACGCTCAAGCTTTTGCCAAGGCCTAAACAGATTGTCGATATTCTCGCCATTTTTCCCACGCCAACGAAGGCGATCGACACGGCGGCTTGTTTGTTACAAGCGGGCTTGTTGCCGACATGTATAGAGTTTATGGATGAACCGACCTTACGTTCTATTGAGGCCTATTTGCATGAACCTTTACCGGGAAAGGACAAACGCAATTATGTCATCATCGAAATGGACGGTACGGAAGAGGAAATGGAGCCGGCCCTGGAAAGCATCGACACGATTTGTCAGCGCCAAGGAGCAACGGATATTCTCGTTGCCGATTATAAAAAGATTTGGCGTGCCCGTAAGGCCTTTGCTGAAGCCGTACGGGCAGAAAGTTTACTCGTCAGTAAAGAGGATGTAGTCGTTCCCATAGAAAGGCAAGGCGAGTTTTTCCACATCATTAACGACCTGGCACATAAGTATAACCTTATCACGCGCATTGCCGGTCATATTGGCGATGGCAATATTCATCTTAATATTTTAAAACCAGCGGAAGAATCATATCTTACCTGGCAAAAACGAGTCACCGAAAATCAAACGGCACTGTACACGGCCTTATATCAACTAGGCGGGCGTTTATCCGGCGAACACGGCATCGGTGCCAAACGGCGTGATTTAATGGAGCGGTTTACCGATCCTGCCACGTTAGCACTGATGAAAACGATAAAAAAAGCCTTAGATCCACAATATGTACTGAATCCGGGCAAAATCTTTGATATATCAAAATAGGTCAAAAAAAAAACCTTTTTCTATATGAAAAAGGTTTTTTTTTTGACGTTATGCTTGTACCTGTATTATTAAAAAGTATCTGTTTTATCTGAATAATTTGTCAAGTAATAAGAAATTCGACTCAACCCGATAGAGAGGTCTTCCCGAAAGACAAAAATGTTATTAGGTACATTTAATCGTAACGGGGCAAAGGTCAATATCCCCTTGATTCCAGCGGCGACCATGTCATCGGCCACTTGTTGGGCTACCGATGCAGGAGTCGTAATAATGCCGATTTGAATTTGTTGTTCCCGAATAATCTTCCCCATATCAACACTTGATGTTACGGTAATGCCACCGACGTTTTGTCCGATAATCCGATGATCCACGTCAAATAACCCCATCGTGCGAAAGCCTAAGCGTTCAAAGGTCTTATAGTTAGCAAGGGCCCAACCTAAATGGCCAATACCCGCAATGCCTATTTTCCAATGTTGTTGCAAACCGATAATTTCGACAATTTGTTGACACAGCTCACTAACATAATATCCTACCCCTTTTTTGCCAAACGCGCCAAAACAGGTTAAGTCTTTCCGAATTTGTTCAGGTGTAATGCCTAACCGTTCCCCCAATCTTTCTGAGGAAATAATATCAATACCCGCATCTCGCAATAACAATAAATCTCGATAGTATAATGGTAATCGTTCAATTACGGCATCCGATATTCCTTTTTTATGTCTCATCACGTATCATTCCTCCAACTAGCGTATTCCCCCTATATTATGAGTATACATACGATAGTACATCCTATTCTATTCTATGATATTATTATATATTAGTGTGAATTATTTCGCAAATTATTTTCGCTAAACCAATTGGCAAATATACCGCACCACAGCCAAAAGGTCATGGATAGTTGCGTTGCAAACAGGTCAAAATCACCTATGCCACAAACGGTCGTACCGATGATAATGCCCCCCATGAGTAAGGGGATGTAGCTTTCTTGATGGTTATGAATGTCGTAACACCGTGCGTAATACCAGTTTCCTCCATAAAACCACAGGAAGAAAAAAAAGCCGGTCATGCCCGTTTCGGCGAGGATATTTAAAAACATGTTATGTGCATGATAGATGCAAATGCCGGCATGCTTAATGAACCAATTGTACTGGGGATAAATCGTTTTAAATTCGCCCCAGCCAATACCCAAAATGGGATGCGTGCCGGCCATGGTAAGGGCTGCTTTCCACATGGACCACCTCATAGCAAGGGAGGTGTCTTCTTGGCTCACGGAAAAAAGAGATATCCACCGTGCATAGAGGGTGTCATGGTACCAACCAAAGAGAAGGGGGACACACAAAAACCACAGCCACCAGCGTTTATTTTCTACCCATCCCAAATACAAGCACAAGGCGGCCAAGGCGAGCCAGGCACCGCGAGAGTAGGTTAAGATCACCGCACCGACCAACGCCAACGTAAGGATGCGTTTGCCCCATACCAGATAGGGATGCTTGCAAGGCACACTAATACTGACGCAAAGGGCAATGACTAAAAATTGTGCCAATAAGTTCGGGTTATATAAGGGTGCATACATCCGCCGCGACAAGAGGGGAAAGGCGTCTTTATCCACCCATATATTCGTTTCGACAGGCGAAAGGATGTATTGCCCAAAGCCGCAAACCGTAACCGCCGCAGCGGCAAGTAAAAAAACATAACACAGTTGCTTTCGTTCCCCGGCTCCACGGACAAAGGTTTGTACCACATAATATAGTGCCAAATATTGCCCTAGCGTATAAATGTAAAAAGCCGTGCTACGTAAGGGTGTCGCCGTTGCATGTAGGGATAGTAGGGCAACGATACCAAAGCATATGGCCGGTAAGTTTAAGGGTTGGCTGCTCTGCCGTGGTCTTCCATACCGTGCCATATAATAAATGGCTAAACCCAACGTAAGGATAAAACACACTTCCATCGCTATCAGCTGCAAGGGCATAAAGAAGATGGTTCCTGCCAACGCGTACAAAATATGCTGCCGTGCTTTTTCTTTTTGGTCTTGTACATGAGATGTAAAAATACCCATTGTCCGTTTCCTCCTCGTGTTATTATACTAAACCGGACGCTTTCTGACTAGCTAAAAAAAATGACGGAAAGCCGCCATTTTTTTCTATTTTCCGGGTCTACCAAAAACACCTATCCTACAAATGTAGGATAGGTGTTTTTGGTAATTTGTACATTAACGTTAGTGTTTTTTTGTTATTTCAATCGTGTATCCATGCTGTTCAACAATATCGGCTAATTCGGTATAGCGAATTGTCGCATTACGCATCTTAGCATTAAAGGCTTGCTGTGATAAGCCTATTTCTCTAGCAATATCTACTTCTGACTTATTGATATCAAACAACCAATTTTTCCACATTTTAATAAATTTGCGTTTTCGTTCTAACTTGATCGTGTCATTTTTTTTCTTCGTCTTTCGTTGAACCGGTTCCATTTCTACTGCTTCACTCTGCTTGTTCATCCTTATTCATCACCCATTCATATTACACAATATTTATACACGAAAATATACATCCTTGCACAAATTCCGTATATACTTAAATATTATGTTTTTATTATACTCATTTTTTTGTTTTTTGTAAACTTTTTTTAACACATTTTCATGACAAAAGCACTACAATTTAACAACAAAATTAATGTATACACGTTCTTACTCATAGACTTGCCTGATAGTGTTCACGCAGATAGGCTCGTACAACACCTTGCATATAAAGGGAACCAACAAGGCAAATAACATCTTCAGCCGTTGCGTGTGTAAACGCCCGATCAACCGCCTCTTCCAAAGATTGACACGGCGTAGCGTGACAAGGCAATTGCGGACATAACACCTTTGGATCGGCCGTACGCGGATTGGGTACGGGAGCTACATAGACCTCATCATCTGAACGAAACAGTTCTTGTATCATGTGCGTGTAATCCTTATCGGCTAGTACGGAAAAGACGAATATCCGCGGTCTACGTGCAAATACCTGTTCATAGGTCTGACAAAAGGAGGTAATCCCTGCGGGGTTATGTGCACCATCAATGACCACTTGCTTGCCTTGTACCGTCAGTACTTGGAAACGACCGGGCCAACGCACGTGGGCAAGTCCTTGGCAAATAGCGGTACGTGTCAATGCCTTGCGTGTACGTGCCAGTTCCAGTAGTGCCATCACTGCGGCGGCACCGTTCTGCTGCTGATGCTGTCCTAATAAAGGCAAGGTCACGTCAATGGTTTTGCCTGCGGTTGTCGTCACCCGTATCGCTTGGGTCGTCTTATCTTCCCCCGGCGGTAACGGCATGACGTCAAAACCATGATGCAATGCGTACAGGCGACTTTGTTTCGCATACGCCCTTTTGGCTATGACCTGTAAGGCCTCGCCCGTAGCCGTTGTCACCACGGGTACACCCGCTTTAATAATCCCTGCTTTTTGCGTAGCTATCTCGCCAATCGTATGCCCACAATATTTCATATGATCAAAATCGACATTCGTAATAATGGATACAACCGGTGTGATCACATTCGTTGAATCCAATAATCCCCCTAAGCCAACTTCAATGACGGCGTAGTCTACCTTTTTTTCTGCAAAATACCAAAAAGCGGCAGCTGTAAGCATTTCAAACGTTGTGGGTGCTTCCTGTCCGGATGCCGTCAATTGGTTGACCCCTTCTTGTACCGTAGCGATAGCATCGGCAAAATCAGGTGCCGAAATGAGTTGACCATGTACATAAATTCGTTCTCGATACGTTTCCAAATGGGGCGATGTATAGCGACCTACCCGATAGCCGGCCGCTTCTAATGCCGCTGTTACCATCGCCGTTACGGAACCTTTTCCATTCGTCCCCGTCACGTGTATCGTTTGATACTGCCGTTGGGGATTTCCCAACATATCCAATAAGGCGGTAATCCGCGAAAGTCCCAGTTGGATACCAAAGGAACTCGCCTGTTCAATATACTGTACCGCTTCTTCATAGGTCATACCTGTCACCTCTTACAATTGCTTTAATTCTGCTAAGCGATGTGTGAGCATCTCTAATTTATCTTGATAAGACCCTAATTTTTCCTTTTCTTTGTCTACTACATCCGCAGGGGCCTTCGCTAAAAAGCCCGCATTGTTCAGCTTGTGTTCAAGCCGTTCAATTTCTTTTTGTACTTTTCCCTGTTCTTTGAGTACACGTGCCATTTCTTTATCTACATCAATCAAATCTTTCACTTGCACGTACATTTCCATGCCCGGGGCTACTGCCACGACAGCATTCGTCGGTTTATCCGCTTGCGGTGATAAAATCGTTACCTTATCGGCAAAAGCTAAAATACGGAAATATTGTTCATGTTGTTGTAACAATGTCGCCGCTGTTTCATTAGCCGGTACAAAGATGACCGGTGCTTTTTTCCCCATCGGCACATGTGATTCGGCCCGCAAATTACGAATGCCTTTCACCGCTTCCATGAGCACTTGCATTTGTTTGGCATCTTCTGTAAATAGCCATTCTGCCTGTGCCGTTGGCCATGGTGCAAGCATAATGCTTTCGCCTTCATGCGGTACATGTTGCCAAATGTGTTCCGTCACAAAGGGCATAAAGGGATGCAATAATTCGAGCGTATGCGTCAATACATAGACCAATACGTATTGAACGGTACGACGATCAACGGCATCATCGGATGTATATAAACGTGGTTTGGCCAATTCGATATACCAATCGCAGAAATAATTCCAGATAAAATCATACACCTTATCGGCAGCAGCCCCTAATTCAAAGCGATCTAAATCAGCTGTCACCTGTACTACCCGTTCATGGAAAGTCGTCATAATCCAGCGATCGGCGAGCGTCAACGCATCACGTTGCGGAACATAGGCCGGATCGTAATCTTCCACATTCATCATAACAAATTTTGCGGCATTCCAAATTTTATTGGCAAAATTCCGATTGGCTTCCACCCGTTCCATATAAAACCGCATATCATTACCCGGCGTATTGCCTGTCACCAAGGTAAACCGCAAGGCATCAGCTCCATATTCTTCACATACGCCTAAGGGGTCTACTCCATTACCGAGAGATTTACTCATCTTCCGCCCTTGACTATCTCGTACCAAACCATGAATAAAGACGTGTTCAAAGGGAATGTCTTTCATAAATTCACACGTCATGAACATCATCCGCGCTACCCAGAAAAAGATGATATCATATCCCGTAACCAATACGCTCGTTGGGAAAAATTGTTCGATATCTGCTGTTTTATCCGGCCAACCTTGCGTGGAAAACGGCCATAAGGCCGAGCTAAACCATGTATCTAACACATCCGGATCACGCTGTATGTTGGTGCTTTGGCAATGCATACAATGGGTAATATCTTCACGTGCGACGGAGGTTTTACCACAATCCTCACAATACCAGGCCGGGATTTGATGGCCCCACCACAATTGACGAGAAATACACCAATCATGCACGTCTTCTAACCAGTGATTATAGGTTTTCACAAACCGTTCGGGAATGAAGGATGTCTTCCCCGCGGAAACCGCTTCTAACGCCGCCGTTGTCAACGGTTTCATCGAAACGAACCATTGCTTTGTCGCAAACGGTTCAATCGTCGTATGACAACGGGAACAATGGCCTACCGCATGAGATAAGTCTTCTTGGTGATCTAATAAACCAAGCTTCTGTAAATCTGCTACGACTGCTTTACGGCAGGCTTCACGGGTCATCCCTTCATAGGCACTCCCGGCTTCACTATTCATCGTGCCATCTAAATTCATCACCATAATAGAAGGCAAGTTATGGCGTACGCCCATTTCAAAATCGTTCGGATCATGTGCCGGGGTAATCTTTACCGCACCTGTACCAAATTCTCGTTCTACGTACGTATCCCCAATAACCTCTACTTCTCGATTAACCAGGGGAATACGCACTTTTTTACCGATAAACTGACGTAGTTTTTCATCTTCCGGATGAACCGCCACAGCGGTATCACCCATCAAGGTTTCGGGTCGCGTCGTAGCGACCGTAATATATGCATCTTCGCCGACAAGGGGATACTTAATGTACCATAAATGCCCTTGTTCATCCACATGATCCACTTCAATATCACTAAGAGCCGTATGACATTGCGGACACCAATTCGTAATACGCGTGCCTTGGTAAATAAGTCCCTTTTCATAAAGCGAAACAAAGACTTCTCGCACCGCCCGAGCACATTGCTCATCCATAGTAAAGCGTTTCCGACTCCAGTCGCAAGACGACCCTAAGCGGCGAATTTGCTTTTCAATGCGTTCACCATACTTGTTTTTCCAGTCCCACACGCGTTCTAAAAAAGCATCTCTACCAATGTCATAGCGTGTTTTCCCTTCCTTTGCCAGCTCTTCTTCGACCTTTACCTGCGTAGCAATACCAGCATGATCCGTACCGGGAATCCAATTCGTATTATACCCTTGCATTCGCTTAAAACGAATTAAAATGTCCTGCAACGTATTATCCAACGCATGCCCCATATGCAACTGGCCAGTAACATTCGGCGGAGGCATAACAATGCTGAAAGCTTCCTTCCCTGCTTCCGGTTCTTGATGAAAATAACCTGCTTTTTCCCAGTGATCATACCACGATGTTTCTATTTCACCAGGTGTATAACTTCCTAACTTTTCTTTATTCCACTTCATCTAAACGCCTCCTTACAATTAAAAAAGCACACCTTCATCCCCTAGGACGAAAGTATGCTGCCTTCCGCGGTACCACCTATATTGTCGCCTTGCGACCACTTAATACAGATAACGGCTGTATCCGAACAAGCCTTTCCTCTTGTCAGCTCACGGGTGACACAATAGCTATACCGGAGCAACCTCTCAGCTACCGTTGCCTCTCTGACCGCTACGCACTATTTTCTTCCGCTCATTGCTTTTTTATTGTATATCATTTTAACAAGTTTATTTTTTTTTGTCAATGCAAAAAAAGGATTATCGCATGCAAACGATAATCCTTTTTTTATCAGGCATAAATTTCCTGTTATTTAGCCGTTAAAGCTGCCATTGTCACATAATTATAAGGTTGATTGAAGTGAGGCATAAAGAACAAGTCTAACAAGGCAATACGATCAATTGTAACTTTTTCTTGAATAGCTAAGGAGAACATATTGATCTGTGCAGACATATCATACGTTGAAGCCAATTGGGCACCTACGACAACACGGTCGTTTTTACGATACACGATGCGGATAGAAACCTTTGGATTTTCAACTTCCATAAACGCCGGTTTTTGCGTATCTTCAAAATCGGTATAACTTACTTCAATGCCTGCTTTTGCAGCAGCGGCAACCGTCAAGCCGACAGTAACCATTTTCAAGTTATAAATGCAAATCCCGCTGGCTCCTTGTACTCCCAGGGATTCAATTGCCGTACCGCATGCGTTATGAGCAGCCACCACGCCACTACGTACAGCATTCGTAGCCAAAGCAATGTATGATTCTTTTCCCGTTGAATTATCAAATTCGGTCGTGCAATCGCCAATAGCATAAATATCTTTTTGACTCGTTTCAAATTTATTATTCGTCAAGTAGGCATTATTAGCAAAACGAGCAAACAAATCGCCACCTAATGCGGAGTTCGGTTTAAAGCCAACAGCGGAAATAACCATATCTGCTTTATACGTGCCTTTATCCGTAACAACAGCGCAAACCTTACCATCTTTACCTTCAAATTTTTGCACACCTTCGCCCAAACGAATTTCAATGTTGTGTGCTTTCATGTTTTCCATCATCATATCCGTGAATTTCACATCAAAATTACGTGGCATAATGCGATCAGCCATATCTAACATAACCACATGTTTGCCCAAGCGTTCAAAGGCTTCCGCCAATTCTACGCCAATATAACCGGCACCCATAACAACTACATCTTTAATGTCCGGTTGTGCTTGTAATTTTTCAATAACTTCTTTAGCGTTTTGATACAATTTTACCAATTGGATATTTTCCAAATCATGTCCCGGAACAGGAAGCACTACGGGATTAGAACCGGTTGCTAAAATCAATTTATCATAAGAATCTTCTTTTTCTACGCCATCAACGGTAACGGTAATCGTTTTCTTTGTTGGATTAATAGCCGTTACTTCCGCATTCATATGAATCTTAGCACCTTTTGCTGCTAAGCCTTCGGGTGATGCATAAAAGAGACCATCGCCTGAATGAATTTGTTGTCCAATCCATAAAGCCATCCCACAGCCTAAAAAGCTAATATTCGTATTCTTATCGTATACGACGACTTCATTTCCCTTATAATTGTCCAAAATCGTGTTAATTGCTGCTGTCCCTGCGTGGTTTGACCCTACTACAATAATTTTTGCCATAATACCTTCCTCCTTATATGCTTCACTCAAAATAAAAACCTTACGTTTTTATTTCTACTATTTTACTCAAGTATAAACTTTCACCCCTTGCTTGTCAATAATAGATATCGGAATTGCTAACACATGATATGACTAAAAAACATAGCTAAATGCAAGCGTCCCCAGCAGCGGCTTACATTATATAAACTACGGCGGAGCCAGGTCGCATTACTCCCCTCCATGTATGCAGCATATCATGTTGGGTACGTCCTTTCTTTGTTCACCTCTCCCGAAAGCACCGGCATGGCTTATGTCTTTATATACGACCGGTCGCTTCCTTATACGTGTTTACGCATATGAGATCGCCTGTTACTTTTCCCGTTTTATGCGTCTACAAAAAAAACACATATCCTACGAATGTAGAATATGTGTTTTCTGGCCAACTTTATATTATTCAATAATCTCAAGAAGGCAATCACCACTAATGATAGGTTGCCCCTTGGTGGCATAAATTTCACCGACCGTACCGCTAAGGGGTGCGGTAATGGTTGTTTCCATCTTCATCGCTTCCGTGACGACTAAAGGTTCACCTTTTTTCACTTTTTGTCCCTTCGTGACGAGTATTTTCACGACAGATCCCGATAAGGTAGCACCGATGTCGCCCGGTACGGTTGGATCGGCTTTTCGTTTTGATACGGTTTGTAAGTCGATACTCTTATCGACAACTTGGATTTCCCGTTCCACCCCGTTAAAGAGGAACGTAATCGTACGAGTACCGCTATCATCGGGATCGCTAATGTTGATGAGGGTGATAATGAGGTCTTTCCCTTTTTCAATTTCGACATGTATTTCTTCGTTTTTATTCATGCCAAAGAAAAAAGTGGGGGTATCAAGAACGCTCACATCGCCATATATTTTGAGTTTTTCATTATAGTCGCGGAATACTTTGTCGTATTGGCAAAAAGCGTTAACGTCTTCATCGTCATGTTTATAGCCTGCATCGGCTAATTTTTTGCGGACACCTTCAAAATCTACGGGAACTAACATTTTCCCTGGACGTTCGCTTAACGGCTTTTGACCTTTGAGTATAATTTTTTGCAACTTTTCCGGAAAACCGCCATAAGGTACACCTAAGCGACCTTCAAAAAATTCTACGACCGATTGGGGGTAGTCAAGAATATCGCCTTTTTCGTAAATAGCTTGTTCCGTCAAATTATTTTGCACCATAAAGAGTGCCATATCGCCGACAACCTTAGAAGATGGCGTAACTTTGATGATGTCACCAAACATCATGCTCACTTGGTGATACATCGCTTGAATTTCTTGCCACCGCTCGCCTAGGCCTACGGATTTTGCTTGCTGATGTAAATTCGAGTATTGCCCACCCGGCATTTCATGGAAGTAAACGGATGTACTCGGATAGGCTTCCGCTTTATCTACGCCTTTATAGTAGGGGCGAACGGATGCCCAGTAACGTGACATTTCTTCCATCGCCTGAACGTCCAAGTTAAGTTTCCGTGCTTTGCCTTGAATAGCATGATAAAAAGTACTCATGCTCGGTTGACTTGTACCACCGGCAAAGGCAGAGAACGTGCCATCGACAATGTCTACGCCTGCATCTACGGCACGGCAGAGCGTACCTACCGCATTACCTGCACCATCATGGGTATGCAAGTGTACCGGTACGGTAAGGACGTCTTTTAACGCTGAAATCAAGCGATATGATGCTTCCGGTTTAAGTAACCCGGCCATATCTTTTATAGCGACAATGTTAGCACCTGCTTTGGCTACTTCTTTGGCCATGTTCACATAGTATGCCAGATCGTATTTAGAACGGGATGGATCGAGTATATCACCCGTATAGCAAAGGGCGACTTCAGCAATTTTCCCCGTTTCACGGACGGCTTGAATGGTTTCATACATGTTATCCAAACTGTTCAAGCAATCAAAGATACGAAATACGTCAACCCCATTTTTAGCAGCCAATTGGACAAACTGTTTTACCACATTGTCGGGATAGCTTGTATAGCCAACACCATTGGCCCCGCGAATCAACATTTGTAAAAGGATATTCGGCGATTTTGCACGCATTTCTCGCAACCGTTCCCACGGGTCTTCCTGTAAAAAGCGATAGGCTACGTCAAAGGTAGCACCGCCCCAGCATTCATAAGAAAATAGTTGCGATAATTTTTTGGAAGATGCTTCAAGTACACGCAGCATATCAATGGAGCGAACCCGCGTGGCAAGTAGCGATTGATGGGCATCACGCATAGTGGTATCCATCAAGAATATTTGCTCTTGATCGTATACCCATTTGCAAAAGCCTTCTGCACCAAGACTGTCAAAGCGTTGCTTTGTCCCGTCCGGATAAGGTCCTTCAGGAACGGTCGGCAGTTGTAATGGTTCAAACACAGGTTTTTCCGTATGACCAGCACCACCATAGCCATTGATGGTCGTTTCACCAATATATTTTAAGAGTTTTGTTCCCCGATCCTGTACTACCGGCAGGTTAAATAATTCAGGATGGTCGTCAATAAAATTAACATCGTACGAGCCATCGACAAAGGATTGTTCTCTTAGTACATTAATAAGAAAACCGATATTTGTCTTAACGCCACGAATACGAAATTCTTTTAATGCACGGAGCATTTTCTGTACAGCACCAGCATGAGTAAGGGCATAGGAAACCGTTTTTACTAACAAGGAGTCATAATAAGGGGTAATAATAGCTCCCGTATAAGCGTTACCGCTATCCAAGCGAATGCCGAAGCCACCACCGCTACGATAAACCATAATTTTACCCGAATCAGGCATAAAATTATTCATCGGGTCTTCTGTTGTAATACGACATTGGATGGCATTACCCAAGCACCGTATGTCATCTTGACTGTGAATACCGATGGTGTCGCTATCTAAGGCATATCCTTCGGCAACCTTGATTTGCGTCTGCACGATGTCAATTCCCGTAATCATTTCAGTAATCGTATGTTCTACTTGCACACGCGGATTGACTTCGATGAAATAGAAATTGCCATCGGCTGTGACGAGAAATTCTACGGTCCCTGCATTGACATAATTCACGTTTTTCATTAGTTTAATGGCAGCTGCACAAATGCGTTGCCGCAATTCAACCGGCAGGGAAAAAGCCGGTGCCACTTCCACGACTTTTTGATGCCGCCGTTGCACGGAACAGTCCCGTTCGTATAAATGAATGACATTACCATGTTCATCGCCCATAATTTGTACTTCTATGTGTTTTGGGTTGATGATGCATTTTTCTAAATAAATTTCATCGTTGCCAAAAGCCAATTGGGCTTCCGATTTTGCCCGATCATACGCATCACGCAAGTCAACCATGTTATTAACCATACGCATCCCGCGACCGCCACCGCCATTTACGGCTTTAAGCATAATTGGCAACCCAACTTCTTTAGCAAAGCGTTCTACTTCTGCATAGTTCATCACGGGACCATCGCTGCCGGGGATATACTGAATACCCGCTTTTTTCGCTTGAATACGAGCATTGATTTTATCGCCAAACATGATTAAATGTTCTACGCGTGGACCGATAAAAATGATGCCCTCTTCTTCACATCGTTTTGCTAAATCAGCATTTTCCGATAAAAATCCATAGCCGGGATGGATCGCATCAACATCATGTTCATGAGCAATGCGAACAATATCTTCAATATCTAAATAAGCATCAACCGGTTTTTTCCCTTTTCCTACTAAATAAGATTCATCTGCTCTAAAGCGATGTAATGACAATGAATCTTCTTTAGAATAGATTGCAATCGTCCGAATGCCCATTTCGTTACAGGCTCTAAATACGCGAATTGCAATTTCACCTCGGTTTGCAACTAAAACCGAACGAATTTTTTTCATGAAAAAAACCTCCTGATAAGTCATGTAATCAATTAATGGTACGCCTAATATGGCATCGTACACTATGCTTTTTATTATATCAAACTGTCCGTACATTACAAGCATAGAACGCATAATAAGCGAATATATACTGTATACAAAAAATATTTATACACATTTATATTCTCTCCATCGTTGGTAATCTGCTTATGTTTTCTTGTTTTGCCACGCTAATAACCATATACTAACTTCATATAAGATGAGCATGGGAATAGCAATCATCGTCTGCGTAAAAATATCCGTCGTCGGCGAAATAATTCCAGCAAAAATAAAGGAAAAGACGATAAAATATTTCCGTTTATGGCGTAAAGTAGACGCAGAAACAATACCTAAACAAGATAAGAAAAAAAAGATAAGGGGCAATTCAAAAACAATGCCAAACGGTAATAAAAACATAATAAGAAAGGATAAATACGCACCAAACGAAAATAACGGTGCTAATTGGGGCGTAGAAAAGCTCAAAAAGAAGGTCATCGCCGTTGGTAGCACTAGGATATAGCCAAAGGCAAGGCCTATATAAAAGAGTGCAACACCGCCCGGGACTAAACGCCGCCCTATTTTCCGTAAATTCGGTTCAAAGGCAGGGGCAAAAAATGCCCACCCTTCATAGACCAAAACGGGTAAGGCGATCAAAAAGCCAAGCCAAAGGGATAGTTTGAGATAGGCAAAAAAAACTTCTGTCGGCGTTAAAAAATACACTTTGCCCGCCGGCTTGGTAAGCCATCTTACGATGTCTTCAATGTAGTAATAAGCTCCTCCTGATGCAATGCCCCACCAAAGAACAGCACGAATAATTCGCTTTCGTAGTTCCTGTACATGCCCTTCTACGGGCATTATTTTTTCATCATATGGATGTTGGGGTGTCCGTACCGTGTTCATGCCCTCTCCCTTCCGGGTTGTCCGCAGGCGTCGTTTTCGCTTTCTTATAAGACGGCGTGATTTCTACCTCTACTACATCTTCATCGATCTCGTTCATCGCTTTTTTATATTCACGCACAGCCTTTCCTAAGGAACGGCTTATTTCCAGTAATTTTTGTGGACCTAGTATAATAAAAGCAACTACCATCACGAGTAGCATTTCACTAAACCCCATATAACCATCTCCCTTATAAAAAAGGGACTCTTAACGAGTCCCTGCTTTTTTTACAACCAATGAATGCGTGTTTCGTCATATCTGGATTCAACCGTTGCCTTTGGTTCGGCCTCATACCCAATAGGGACTATGGCAAAAGGAATGGAATCTGCCGCCGTCTGCAAGGTACGAGCGGTCGCTTTCATACGGGCTTTGTACGGTGCTAAGGCTAACCATACGCCACCCAGCCCTAAATAAGATGCTTCAATCAATATATTTTCGGTACACGCACTCAAATCCAGATTGGCAAAGCCGGGAAAACGAACTAGTTTATCCCGCTTACAGACAACAATCGCCGCCGGTGCTTGAGCACAGCAACCTGCATACGGACTACATGTGGCAAGGCGTTGCAATACGTCCGGCTCTTGTACCACGTAAAATTCCCATGGATGTTGATTGCCTGCGGAAGGTGCGGCCATGGCAGCTTGTAGCAATCGTTCTAATTTTTCTTTCTCTACGGGCTTAGGTAAAAATTTTCGTACACTGTGTCTTGAAAAAATCGCTTCCATGATTTTCCCCCTCAGTTTTTTAATATACTTTATTATACCACAGGCACCATAGGATGAAAACGGTATCGCCCTATATGGAGGCATAAAAAAAACATCCCGTAGGATGTTTTGATGGTGCCGGAGAAGGGACTTGAACCCCCACGGTGTTACCCGCCTGATTTTGAGTCAGGTGCGTCTGCCAATTCCGCCACTCCGGCATGTCTATGGAAAATACTTTTAAAGACAAAAACTATTATATCATATAATCTTATTTCGTCAAGCTTTTTTTATCGCCTTTGTACATGCTTTTTTACAAGCAAAAAAAATACAAAACCGAATACTTCGGTTTTGTATTTTCCTTACTTATTGTGCTTTCGCTAATTCTACTAACTTCGTAAAAGCAGCTGCATCATGAACAGCTAAATCAGCAAGCATTTTCCGATTGACCATAACACCTGCTTTTTGCAAACCGTAAATAAAACGGCTATAGCTAAGTCCTTGTGCACGAGTAGCAGCGTTGATACGAGCAATCCATAATTTACGGAATTCCCGTTTTTTCGCTCTTCTGTCACGACGTGCATAGAACAAGGCTTTCATTACACTTTCATTTGCTTTTTTAAATAAACGGCTCCGTGTACCACGGTATCCTTTTGCCATTTTTACAATTTTTTTATGACGAGCGTGTGCGGTCACACCCACTTTAATTCTAGCCATGATTTTATTCCTCCAACTACTCTATTTAAATTCTATTTTCTTACATGTAGGGGCACATATTACGCACAGCTTCTGTCATCGTCTTAGAAACGAGTGCTGCTTTTCGTAAATTGCGTTTCCGTTTTGGTGATTTGGATTCCAATAAATGGCTCTTATACGGTTTCATACGTTTTATTTTTCCCGTACCTGTTGCTTTAAAACGTTTTGCCGCAGCACGGCGAGTTTTTAATTTCGGCATAATAACGACTTCCTCCTATTGCTTTCCTTTAATCGCAGACATGACCATCGTCATGTTTCTGCCTTCTAATTTCGGTTCTTTTTCTACATGAGCGACCTCATTAAGCTCTTTAGCGAAACGTAGCAGTAAGTCACGCCCTAATTCGGGGTGGCTCATCTCTCTACCTCGAAACATAATCGTCACTTTGACCTTGCTTCCATCGCCTAAAAATCGTTGGGCCCCTTTTAGTTTGACATAAAAGTCATGGTCTTCGATATTCGGCCGCAGTTTGACTTCTTTTAATACCAATACCTTTTGTTTCTTTTTTGCTTCTTTTTCACGCTTTTGTTGTTCGTATCGATATTTGCCATAATTCATAATCCGACAAACAGGCGGCTTGGCATTTGGTGCTACTTCTACTAAATCTAAGTGACGTTCTTCAGCAATTTGCAGTGCTGAACGTATCGACATAACACCTAATTGTTCATTCGTATCACTGACGACACGAACTTCGCGGACTCTAATTTGATCGTTGATACGTGTTTCCTTACTAATGGTCTTTCACCTCCAAAAAAAAAGAACGAATAGTATCACTATCCGTTCATTGCCTTCATCATAAACCTTAGTAACTTGTCGTCTTGTAAGGTGAGAAACGGATAGTTTCTACTTTATTTTTAACTTGTATTAGTTTATCATCTTTGTCTTTTCTTGTCAATAGCCGTTCTACTACTACCATATTAAATATAAACGATAATTATTTTTATTTAATATTTGTTTATATTTACTCTTGCTTTTATCAAAATCTTCTGTTATACTATCAACATAACAAGTAATTCATATTTGTTAGTTATTATTTTTATATGTTAAAAAACATATCGACATATAAAAGGTGTATTTATATAGGAGGATTTATCATGAAAAAATTTGTATGTAGTATTTGTGGTTATGTATATGAAGGCAGCAACGCTCCTGAAAAGTGTCCCCAATGTGGTGCTCCTCAAAACAAATTCAATGAATTAACAGGCGATAAAAAAGAATATGCTGATGAACACCATGTAGGTGTAGCAAACGGCGTTGATGAACGCATCGTGGAAGGTCTTCGCATGAATTTCACCGGTGAATGTTCAGAAGTCGGCATGTACTTAGCCATGAGCCGTGTTGCCGATCGTCAAGGGTTCCCGGAAGTTGCGGAAGCATATAAACGCATTGCCTTTGAAGAAGCAGAACATGCAGCTAAATTTGCTGAATTACTCGGTGAAGTGGTAACGGACGATACGCGTAAAAACTTAGAAATGCGTGCCGCTGCTGAACAAGGTGCTTGCTCCGGTAAAAAGGAATTAGCCACGTTAGCTAAGCAATTAAACTTAGATGCGATTCATGATACAGTTCATGAAATGGCAAAAGACGAAGCTCGTCATGGTCGTGTGTTTGACGGCTTGTTAGATCGTTATTTCGCAAAATAAGGGCTTCAAAAAAGCTTTTATTTTATATTTCGTTTTCAATTTTTGGTATGTTTATACATACCCTCCAAAAAGAAAACACCTTCGTTGTATATGTATTTACAACGAAGGTGTTTTCTTTATCCGTTCTTTTCGTTGGCGTCGTTTCCGTAGCCAAATAAGACCATATACCAAGGCGACAAGAACCACTAAGGCAATTAACCGTTGCCAATGTTCTTGTATGCGCAGCAAATCATGTCCGAGCCATACTTCGATAATAACCGCAGGGAGTTTCCCCAATGCATCGGCAATAAAGTGATCGCGATACGATACGTTACTTAACGCACCAAATGCAGTCACCAACATATTCGGTGAATAGGGAATGGCTCGCCCTAGTAGTAATGTTTTTATACCACTATGAGAGTCCATTTTTTCAAAGACTTGACTGTTTGCTAATAGTTTTTTAGCTTGTTTATGAAAAAGTGTTCGCGTCAAGCGAAAACTAATTTCAATGCCAATGACTTCCCCTATCCAAGAAATAATAATTCCCGGAATAAGTCCAAAAATAATGCCATTAACCGTTAAAAATAAAATGGATGGAAAACCTACGGCATTAACCAGGGCAAGCATGCCAATACTGACAATAATCGCCGCATAGCCAAAAGATTCAATGTATCGGGCCAAGCCGTCTAAATCTCCTTGAAAGATAAGATGGCCCATGGTCATAAAAAAATCAGGTAACCACAATTGCATACCAAAGAGTATGGCTGCAATCATGACGATGCCGATACATTTGATAATCCATCGTAATCGTTTATCTGTCATACTATATTCTATCCTTTATGGTTATTCCTATCCTGTTCATTATCGTTTATCCACTAGCATAAAGCAGCGGATTAATACAAACGCCAAAGCGTTTTCTTATACGCTGCATAAAGTGTTTTAATGGATAAATACAAGATCAGGGTCGTCCCGAAGAGAAGTAATCCCAGTCCTAAGGCACGTGTCCAAAAAACAGGGTAATCCATGCTGTAATGCAAGACGCCATTAGCAAAGGCCATGGTAGGGAAGCTACATGCCCACCAGCCCATACAGAACGTAGAACGTCGCATCACGTGAACAATCTTGAGTACTACTGGCCAAAACATAAATATGCCCGCATTGATAAATAGTTCTGTAAAGATATCCGCATGAAATGTCGAAGTATAAGTAATGTATCCCATGCCAAAAGGTGCCATTAAAATCATTAAACTCGGTTGGACCGCATCGGGTACATGTTTAGAAAAAATGCTGTGCGTAAATAACAAGGCAATAACAGGTATCCCCGTCACCAGCCCAATGGCGACACAAAACACGGAGATGTCGTGAAACCCCGGATTTTGCAACATATTTCCTGCTACGGGAATCGTAATCGGTCCGAGTACGGCAAGTAGCCATGCGGGTGTCACCGATTCGACAACTTGATCGTCATACAACCAGTGTTTTAGTAAAATCCAGCTAAAGACCATGATTAAAATCATCCCGGCATACCAAAAAAAGCTGGCCAGCGTATGCTGATACGGGGCCAGTACAGCTGCCAGTAATACGGTCGATACGTTAAAGGTCCCAAAAAAGTTAACTTTCGTTGGACTATTCCATTCAGCAAGTACGGCTGCTGCATCAATACGCCATTTCTGAAAATACCGCACAAAAATAAGTACATATAAGAGTAAGGCAAACATGCCGAATCCTTCTCCTATAATAGATGGCACTCCCCATAAGTCATGTGCCATACGCCATCCAAAACAGAGGCCACAATACCCCATAGATGCCGCAAATGTAGATATAGACATAAAATGAACAAATCCAATTCGCCGAATTCGTTCTCGCTCGCCACGTTGAATCACTTCAATATGTTTTGTCAAGCTCTCCCCCACCTATCGTGTCTAATATTGAACATACATATGTTGTTGTCTCAGCGAACTATCCCCTGTCGCACGTTCTCTATTATGAGCTGTCTTCGTGTTGTATTGTAAAACACTTCTTCTAAATATAGTCCATGTGCCGGGGCGGTAGCTCCTAATGCAGTTCGGTCTAACATATTCAGTATACGCCTAAATTTCATTGTCGTAAACCGATGTAACCCTAAATCGATAAAACCACCAACCATATTTCGTACCATATGATATAAAAAACCACTGCCAATAACGTGTATATCTACATTTTCTTTTTCTTGTGTAAACGTAATGGCATACATTGTTTTGACAGGATTCATAGGCGTGGTATTTTTTCCCTCAAATGACGTAAAATCATGTGTTCCTCGTAATATTTCCGCACCTTCTTGCATCCGTTGCAGATCTAACGGTTTACGAATATGCCACCCATAACGGAGTTGCAACGGATCGTTGTACGGGGCGTTGATAATTCGATAACGGTAATATTTACCACAGTTGTCATGACGGACACTAAACATTTCCGGCATGATTTGAGCCGTCCGCACGACAATTGTCGGTGGCAAATAGGCTCGTAAGGCAAAGGGCAATCGCTCAACTGGCATCGGCAAGGTGCCATAAAAGTTGACGACCTGACCGTAGGCATGTACACCTGCGTCCGTACGAGCTGCCCCATAGATGCGAATTGGCGTGTGCAACAATTGTGTCAGGCTTTCTTCCAAATATTGTTGAATAGACGGTGCATTTGCCTGACGCTGAAAGCCGTGAAAATCCGTCCCGTCATAGGCAACAGTAAGACATATATTCTCTCTTGTTATAGCCATCGTAATACCGCCAAAAAAATCGTCATCACGATAACGGCTGTAATCGCTATGCCATCACGCCGTGTATAGGTCAATTCATACATGCGCGTCCGTCCTTCTCCCCCGCGATAACACCGTGCTTCCATGGCGGTTGCCAGTTCATCAGCCCGGCGAAAAGCACTCACAAATAAAGGTACGAGTAAGGGAATCATGTTTTTTCCCCGTTGCCAAATGGAACCGCACGTAAAGTTCGCACCCCGTGCAGTTTGTGCCTTCATGATCCGATCCGTTTCTTCTAAGAGGGTTGGAATAAACCGCAAGGCAATCGTCATCATCATAGCTAGTTCGTGAGCAGGTACTCCCATACGGCTAAACGGTTTAAGCAGATGTTCGATACCATCGGTTAAAACGATGGGCGACGTCGTATATGTAAGGAGTGACGAGAAGACAATCAAAAAGACTAGCCGTGCCGTCATTAATGCTCCCTGCGTAAGTCCTTCCCATGTAATGTGTAGTATCCCCCAATGCCATACCAGCGTCCCGGGCGTAGTAAAAATATGTACGCCCATCGTAAAAGCGATAATCACCCACAATGGTTTTAACGATGAAAGGATTAATTTTGCCGGTAAACGGGATAACCAAAAATTGCCCATAACAAATACAGCTACTCCGATATATGCCCATAAGGAGTTGGCTAAAAAGATGGCTACGATAAAAATCATCGTTCCTATAATCTTTGCCCGTGGATCAAGGCGATGCAAAAAAGAGTTTCCCGGGAAAAATTGTCCTAATGTAATATCAGTGAGCATGCCAATCCTCCCTTATCGCCTGATAAATGGCCTGTGTTCCTTCTTGTACCGTATGTACTGCCGCCGGTACGGCAAGTCCACGATGCTGCAAGTATTGCAAAACATCCGTCATGGCTGGTACATCAACGCCGGCTGCCTGTAATTGCTGTCGCCGCTTAGCAAAGACGTCTAGTGGTTCATCGTCAATAATAATTCGCCCTTGTGCAAGGACTAGCACACGATTAGCTAGCCGTGCAATGTCTTCCATATTATGAGAAATCAAAATAACCGTGACCCCTTTTTGCTGATGTAATTGTTGTATTTGTGCAAAAATTTCACGCCGTCCTACCGGATCCAACCCGGCCGATGGTTCGTCTAAGATTAAGTAGGTCGGTTTCATGGCAATCACGCCGGCAATAGCAACACGCCGCATTTGTCCGCCACTTAAATGGAAGGGGGAACGGTCTTTATAAGTCTGATAATCAAGCCCCACAAATTCCATTGCTTCCTGTACCCGTTTCGTCAAGGCTTCACCTTGTACACCTATATTTTTAGGGCCAAAGGCGATATCGGCGGCAATCGTTTCTTCAAATAATTGATATTCCGGATATTGGAACACCATACCAACCTTCTTTTTTGCGGCAAGACCCGCCGCGGTCTTTTCGGCAATATCCTGTCCATCTACCAAAACACGTCCTGTTGTTGGTTTAATTAAGCCGACTAAGCTTTGCACAAGTGTCGATTTTCCCGATCCGGTATGACCGATGATGCCTATAAAATCCCCATCATGAATCGTTACTTGTAAAGGATCTAAGGCTTTTTTTTCAAAGGGCGTACCCTTTCCATACGTATGCGATACACCTTCTAATGTAATGGGCATAATGCATCTCCCAACTCTTCTTTGGTAATAATGGATGCCCCTAAAGGCACCTGTTTCTTCCGTAATTCTGTCGCAATTTCAGCGGCGACAGGTACATCTAGGCCTAACTGCTGTAAGGTTTCTACTTGTGAAAAAATCTCCCGTGGTGTACCGCTTAATTGTACTTGTCCTTGGTTCATCACGACCACCCGCTCACCTTGGACAGCTTCTTCCATGAAATGGGTAATGAGAATAATCGTTACGCCATCGCGATGTAATTGCAAAAGCGTTTCCATCACTTCACGCCGTCCTTCCGGATCAAGCATCGCCGTTGGTTCGTCCAATACGATACAGGTCGATTGCATCGCCAAAATACCCGCAATAGCAATGCGCTGTTTTTGACCGCCACTTAATAAATGAGGTCCATGTTTCGCAAAGGCCGTCATGCCTACACGTTCCAAGGCCTCGTGTACGCGTTGCTGAATCATCGCTGACGGTACCCCTAAATTTTCAGGGCCAAAGGCCACGTCTTCTTCCACAATAGATGCGACAATTTGATTATCGGGATGTTGAAATACCATACCCACTTGTTGTCGAATCTTCCATATATTCTCCGATTTTCTTGTGTCTAAGCCGACAACCTTACATATTCCCTCTGTCGGTAATAATAATCCATTTATATGCTTAGCCAAAGTCGATTTTCCCGACCCATTTGTCCCAATAATGGATACAAACTCGCCGCGGTCAATCTTCAAGGATACGTCCTTAACGGCAAATACTTCTGCTCCTTGTTCATCATGATAAGCGTGGCTGACATGTTCCAACTCAATCATAGGATCATTCATAGATCCGCTCCTTTTACATTTTTTTTCATTATACATGCTTTGTCTTCCTTTGTAAAACGAATATGACCCCCTATTGGGTTCGCATTTATGCTGTTTTTTTGCCATATATGTTATCTTCGTCTTTACCTTTTATCATAAACAATAAAAGATAGGCGAGGAGAACACAAACGGCAACTACAGTAAAAGGAATCATCCATTTGCCGACAGCCAATATATATAGGGACAGATATCCCAATAAAGGCAATACGCCCACGGCACCTTGCAAATTCAGATCGTGACACCGCCGTACACCCAACGATACTTGTGCACGAATAACGGGAATGGATAAGACGATAAAAATACAAAAAAAGAGTATTCCTAAATCTTGTCGCCCAATCCAAAGGGCTTCAACAAAGCGTGTATATAAAATGAGGGTAAACACGAGTTGTGCTCCTGTCAATAAAAGCATCCGTGCGAAAAAAGGCCATCTCGTGAGCCGTCCTTCTAAATGAAAATATTTAAAGCGTAAATCGCCCATATCTTCAAAGCCAATGACGCCCTTTCCTTCTCGTGCAGGTAATTCAAAGCCTTTTCGCAAGGCTATTTCACGTGATGATCGCTTGGTTAATTGAATTTTTTTCTTTGCTGTCATGTCGTTCCTCCCTGTACATAACGGGCTTCCCCATCTCTCTATGCAAGTCTAGTATATCCATACTTCCCTTAATGCCAAAGGAAAAAATATACCCACGAAATGAGGGCTATAAAAAAGCGGTAATACGCAAACGATGCTAACGTTGATTTGTGTAAGAACCGTAAAAACCACAATACGGATACATAGGCAACACCAAAGGCAACGATAAAGCCAATGGCAATCATCAGAATATCATCGCTACTTAATAAGGACCAATTTTTGTATAAATCAAAAAAGCAGGCTGCAAGCATAACGGGGACGGCTATAATAAAAGAAAAATCTGCTGCCGCTTTCCGACTAACGCCAAGTAGTAAGCCACCCGCTAAGGTCGATCCAGACCGCGAAAAGCCTGGCCACAACGCGAAAACTTGAAACAAACCTACAAAGAAGGCTTGGCCAATGGTCATCTGCTCTACATCGCGACAAACCGTGTGAACATGCAGTTTTTCGGCAACGAGCATGAATATGCCCCCCACAATCAAGCCGATAATAACCGTCCCGGCAGAAAACAAATAGGTTTTAATCGCATGGTGTGCCAATAGGCCAATGATCATGACAGGAACAATCCCAGCCACAATATGAGCCAACGTCAATCCCGTATCACGGCGGAACCAGTTTTTCCGTTTATATAAATACAGGCAGTCATAGCGTGTAAACATGCGTAAAAACGTATCTTTATATATGAGGAGAACCGATAAAATCGCTCCTAATTGAATGAATACTTCAAAAACACCGGCACGCACGCCTGTAAAACCTACCCAATCGCCTACTAAAATCATATGTCCTGTTGATGATACGGGAATATATTCTGTAAGGCCTTCTACTATCCCTAATAGGACTGCTGTTATTGCATCTTGCATATATTCTTGCTTCCTTTCTGTTTCTTTCTCTATCTTGTAACCGTATAACCGTACTAAAAAAAAGCAGGCTGCAAAGACTTCCTCCGCAGCCTACTTCCCTATGCGTCCATAGAAATCACATGATTCGTATTGGGAACCGTAAACTTCGCATATTTCGGTTCACCGTTGTGTTCAAAATACAACGTGTTTCCCTCTAAACTTCCCCGCCAACTAACTACAATGGGAAAGGTTTTACTTAATTCCAGCAACATATGAACGGGATTTAAATTTAACATGGGTGCAAACAAAAATTCCACATTATCAATGAGTACTACCCGTGCATGTAACCGCTGTAAGGCCTGGGAAATCAATTCCACTGCTCGCTCCGGTCGATCTGCACGTGGTATTTTCAGGAATTCATCATCAAACATATCCCGTGCTTCACACATTTTCCAACCGTCCTGTTCGGATAATTCTCGTATGACTTTACTTTTACCCGAACCAGCACCGCCAATAAGAATAAGCATTTTTTCTTTTTCTTGTGCGATATACTTCCACCGCTGTAAAACGTCTGCCTCTGTCACCATGGAAATCACCTTCGTTTGCTAAGTATTGAAATACGTTATGTTCATTATAATAGAAAAAATACGCAAATGTAAAGGGAATATCCTGAATTAAAGATACGTCTTATGCACCTATTTTATACGTCCTTGCATTATGGTAACCCATAGCGTGCTAATTGATCTTGCAAGCGGACAAGTGGCATGGCTGTAACAATCACATCATCAACACGTTGCGTTTCTCGTTTAATGACGATAGCTAAATACGCACTGGACAAAATGGGATGATGGTAATAATACACATCAACTCCTTCATCTTTCTTTCCCCACACGACAAATTCCGGTTGTCCATACAACGCCAAGACGGTAGAAAGACGATACCCTAAGGTGACACCACGACTTGTATACCCGCTATTGGTCAATAAAAAGATCCGTTCTACGTTTCCTTTGGCGTTAACAAGCACGCCATAATCACCATACAGCCAAACCGTATATGAGCCACGATGTAGTTTACTTTTCCACATGTTATATTGCCGTTTTACCAATTCATCACCCAGCGAATACCCCATCAGGGAAAAATCGCGTTCCACCCGTTCTTCTCGCCGTGTCACCGCCTGCTCATTATGATAAGGATAACGTGCTGGCATGAAAGCAACCCGTTGAATACGCCGCTCAGCAACGGCAAAAATAAGATCCGTATCAGCCTGTTCATAAATAATGTAATAAACATTCGCTTTCACATCTCGTAAGACATTATGCGGTACACCAAAGGTACACAAAAGTTGTTCCGTTGGCATATTAAGATGAATTTTTCTACCTATATCAATGTCCTGACCTTTCGTCAAGGTCATTGCTTCAACTAGGGCATCTTCTTCTTTGCCATTCCGAGTCATTCGCAATTCACAATGAAAGGACTGGTTTGGTTGTTCGTATGTCCATGTTACCAGGCGATCTTTTTTTTGCCGCTTTTGAGGCAGCCCAAAACGTGCAATTAGTTGTTTACCCGACATACCTCGATAAATGCCACCAATGTTTATATCTTCTTTGGTCAACGGAGCGATCACGACAGAATCCCATGCAGCAATCGTCTTCGCGTCTTCTTTCGATAGGGGAGCTAACGGTTGTAAAGTTGCCACCAAATCCGCAATAGTGTCATTATCCCTAATGGGTACGGGCTTTTCTTCTTTAGATGCATCCGCTAACAGCCGTTCATAGGGAGTTTCCTTCTTTTTCTTTTCTTTATCCGTTTCTTTATTCTTATCTTTTGCCGTTGGTACCGCATCAATCAGGGCCGTCATCTGTTCTGACATGTCCGGCGTTGTTTCGGCATAACCGATGCCACTGCAAAAAACACTGCTTAGGCTCAGTCCCATCCCGACTACCACAGTCCATACACCCCGTGATATCCGCAAGGGGGTGTGCTGTTTTTTTTCTCTCATAGATGTTATTCCTTTCCTTATATTATCTTCAGTGTACTTGTCCCTTCTGTAAAAGTCAACTCCTTCTCTTGTCCTTCTCCTCACCCTCCATTGTGAGATAAGAAAACCTGTGTTAAGATACAAATAGATAAAAATGTAATTCTCCCATCCTTTATTTTACATTGTCAAGACGGAAGGAAGTTTCTACCATGAATCATAACCGCATCCATCAAGTAACGTTATTGGGCATGTGTTGTGCCATCGCCTTACTGTCGGTAGCCCTCATTCGCATTCCCTTATTACTACCTTTTTTAACGTATTCGCCGAAAGATGTAATCATTACCTTAAGTGGTTTCTTTTTGGGTCCGTTTGCGGCCCTTTCCCTTTCTTTTATCACGTCTGTCCTCGAAATGCTGACCGTCAGTGATACGGGCATTCTCGGCTGTATCATGAATACGATTGCTAGTGCATCTTTTGCTTGTGCTGTCATTGCCGTATTTCATCGCCATCCTTCACGCAAAGGATTATTTCTCGCCTTATGTGGAGGCACTTTACTCTTGACAATAAGCATGATTCTGTGGAATATCTGGATCACGCCCCTCTATATGGGTTGTTCTCGTGCGGCCGTTCTCCAATTAATCATCCCCGCTATTTTGCCTTTTAATCTCCTCAAAGGGGGACTTAATAGCTTATTTATCTTCTTATTATATCACTCTCTCAAGACAATTATGCAACAGCACCTCGAAGCAACCTATAGCACTTCCTTAAATGAGTGGGCGACAAGTGAAACGCACCTTCTCCTAGGCGTTATTTGCTTAATATTTCTTCTTGCCCTTATAGGTATTGCTTGTTTTTCATAATTAATTTCAAAAGGATTATTCCTGTTTTAACACGTTGAATACCCGTTTATCGAAGGGTTATTTTTTATACTATTTTAAATTTGGCTAACGATGCTTCTATTTACTGATATTAGAATAGATATAAAGGAGCTACTATATGAATATAACTCGCAAGAAAAAAATAGGTTTAGGTCTGCTTGTCCTCCTCCTCATCGCCGGAGGCATTTATGGATATATCCGCTATCAGCAACAGTCACAACCATCAGTTCCCACAGAAACCTATACGGTAACTCGCCGCACTATCACCTCGCATGTCACGGCTACTGGTACGATAAGTCCACTCGAATTTGTTGAAGTATCCTCAAAAATTACGGCACGTTTACAAGACGTGCTGGTACATGAAAACGATATAGTAAAGAAAGGACAGATTATCGCCCGCTTAGATGACTCCGATTATCGTGCAAAACGCGATCAAGCCCAAATTAAGGTGCGACAAACCGGCGAGGTCTATCAACGGGCCTTGACTTTGTATCGCCATGGTGCCGGAGCAAAACAAGCCGTCGATACGGCTAAAGCGGAATATGATGCAGCCCGTAGTGCCTTAACCGAAGCACAAGCCGACTTGAATGAAACGATCATTCGTGCTTCCATGGATGGAGTTGTCGTTGGTGCCCCTAAGAGTGTCGGCACGCTCATCTCCCAAGGAAACGGAGCTGGAACCGTGATTATGCGTCTTGCTAATACGACACAAAAACAAATTATTGCCAAAATTGATGAAACTGATATTGGCCATATTAAGCCTGGTCAGATGGCAACGTTTACTGTCGATGCCTATCCGAATAAAACCTTTACGGCCCGTGTGCAGAAAATAGCTCAAACTGATACCAATAATACGTGGGATCGGGATAACACCGATCGCTCTTCAACAAATACGCCCGTCATTTATTATGAAGTGACCTTACTCGTCACGGATCCTGATACTATATTACGTCTGGGTATGACGGCTCGTGTAGCGATTACAACCTCCCTTTTACCAGACGTCTTAACGCTTCCCTTGGCAGCATTACAGACCGATGCCTCTGGTTCCTATGTAACGCGCATTATGCCCGATGGCCGTCATACGCGTGTGCCTGTAATAACTGGCTTATCTAGTGATAAGTATATTGAAATTCGTAACGGTCTAAAGGAAGGGGACGTCGTTTCCTTATCCTATGCCGCTGCCGCACCATCTATGGATGACGAACCACTTGTCATATAGGAGTACACGATGAAACAAGCAATTATTACCCTTCGGGATATAAAAAAAACCTATCATATAGGGAACACCTTATTTACGGCCTTACATAATATTCACTTAGTTGTCGAAAAGGGTGAATTTACAGCATTAGTAGGTCCTTCGGGCTCAGGTAAATCAACGCTCATGAATATCCTCGGCTGTTTGGATCGCCCTGATTCCGGCTCATATCAATTAAATGGTCGCGAAGTCGCCCATTTATCGGATGATGAACTGGCAAAAACAAGGAATTGCGATATCGGCTTCGTCTTTCAAAATTTTAATCTGTTGCCACGTATATCCTCCCTTGCAAATGTCGCTTTACCCCTCATCTATGCAGGTGTTCCTAAAAAAGAACGGGAACAAAAGGCCGCTGCTTTATTATCATCCGTGGGTCTGGAAAAATGGATGCATCACAAACCCACCGAATTATCCGGTGGTCAACGACAGCGAGTTGCCATTGCCCGTGCCTTAATTCACGACCCGGCGATCATCATGGCCGATGAACCGACGGGAAATTTAGATACCCGTTCTACTGGCGAAATTATGGATATTTTTGAATCATTACATCGACAACAAAAAACGATTATATTAGTAACGCATGAACCGGAAATCGCCGCTCGTGCAGAACGGTGCTTACTCTTACAAGATGGTGCTATCACACATGACGAACGAAAAGGAGGTGCCATCCATGTTATTTAAAGAAAGTGTATCCATTGCCTTTGCTTCCCTGTTAGCTAATAAACTACGTACGACCTTGACGATGCTCGGCATGATTATTGGCGTTGCCTCGGTTATCATCATGATTTCCATTGGCATGGGGGTCAAACAGAGTATCACTAATTCCATTGCCAGCATGGGAAGTAATATGATCATCATCACCCCAGGCAATAATGCTTCTCCCGATGAAACAGCCGAAGCCGATAATCATTCGCTCACACTGGCTGATACCCTGGCTATCTCTAAAGAGCTTCCGCATATTAAACATATTTCTCCTCTGGTTTCTCAATCGGTATTACTCGTAGCAGGAAACAAAAATCGAACGACCTCGATGTACGGCGTAACCCCGTCTTTTCTTTCTGTCCGCAATACCAACGTAATATCGGGAACCTTTATTTCTACGGACGATATGAATACACGCAGTCGGACCATAGTCATCGGACAAACCGTAGCTACCAAATTGTTTGGCAGGCAAAATCCCGTAGGAAAAACGCTCCGCTTAAATAATCAGCCCTATCATATTATTGGTGTCTTAGAGAAAAAAGGTCCTTCCATTTGGGGCGAAGATCAAGATGATGTAGCCCTCATTCCCTTAACGACAGCACAAGAACGCTTAATGGGCATTGATTATATCCATGCCATTAATATCGAAACGGATTCCCCTTTAACCATTGATATGGTGAAGGGCAGTACGATTTCCTTGCTCCGTCAGCGCCATCATATTCTGCCAGGAAAGCCCGATGATTTTACCGTAGATACCTTAAAAAGTTTATTAAAGACACTCCAAAAAAACACGGCCACGTTAACCTTATTTTTGGGTAGTATTGCCAGCATTTCCCTACTGGTCGGGGGAATTGGCATTATGAATATCATGCTCGTATCCGTCACAGAACGAACGCGTGAAATCGGTATTCGCAAAGCCTTGGGAGCAACCGTTCGTACCATCTTAATTCAATTTTTAATCGAAGCGATTATCATGAGTATCGTCGGCGGGCTAATCGGCATTCTCTTTGGTATTACCATCGCCAACATCTTACCTTCCCTCAATCCGAATATGGTAACCCAAATTACACCTTATCCTATTTTTCTTTCCTTTTCAGTTACCCTCATTATTGGCCTGTTTTTTGGTTTATATCCTGCACGCAAAGCGGCTCGCAAAGATCCTATTGAAGCACTTCGTTATGAATAGGATAATCATCCTTGTTTTTTTTCTTTTCAATTCCCCTCCTATGTAGTAGAATAAAGGGTGTTACTATGTATGAAAGAATAAGGAGGGCTTGTTATGGCTCACGTAAATGAAAATTATTTAAAACTTCCTGGAAATTATTTGTTTGCTTCTATCGCACAAAAAGTTGCTGAATTTTCTAAACATCACCCCGATGCGTCTATTATTCGCTTGGGTATTGGGGACGTTACTCGTCCATTAGCACCTGCGATTATTCAGGCAATGCATAAAGCCGTAGATGAAATGGGTCATGCTGATACCTTCCGCGGCTATGGTCCCGAACAGGGATATGACTTTTTACGTCAAGCCATTATAAAAGGTGATTATCACCGTCGCAATATTTCCTTAGATCTCGATGAAGTATTTGTCAGTGACGGTGCTAAAACGGATGTCGCTTGTATTCAAGAAATCTTCGGACAAGATTTGAAATTTGCCGTAGCCGATCCTGTCTATCCCGTTTATTTAGATTCCAATGTAATGGTCGGACATACAGGCAATTATCTTGCCGATAAAGGTATTTATGAACAGGTCGTCTACCTGCCTTGCACGGCTGAAAATGGCTTTAAAGCACAACCGCCAACAGAAAAAGTAGATATCGTCTATCTTTGTAACCCGAGCAATCCTACGGGGACAGCTATGTCAAAAGCTGAATTAGAAACGTGGGTAAAAGCAGCCCATGACCAAAATTTTATTATTATCTATGATTCAGCCTACGAAACATATATTACAGAAGAAGATATACCGCATAGCATTTTTGAAATTGACGGGGCAAAAGAAATCGCAATTGAATTACGTTCTTTTTCCAAGTGTGCCGGCTTTACGGGAACGCGTTGTGCTTATGTCGTCGTTCCGCATGCATGCAAGGCCTATACCAAAGATGGCAAAGCCGTATCCTTAAATCCGCTTTGGAATCGACGTCAATGCACGTTCTTTAACGGTACCCCCTATGTAATCCAACGGGCAGCTGAAGCGTATTATTCGCCTGAAGGGTGGGCACAATGCCAAGCTGATGTCAACTATTACATGGACAATGCCCATACCATTCGTGATGGCTTGATCGCCGCAGGATATACCGTATATGGTGCAACCAACTCCCCTTATGCGTGGGTACAAACACCTCATCAAATGAAGAGTTGGGAATTTTTTGATCTCTTATTAGAAAAAGCCCATGTCGTAACCACTCCCGGCGAAGGGTTTGGCCCGCATGGGGAAGGCTATTTACGCTTAACCGCATTTGGCACGAAAGAAAATACCGCAGCTGCCATCGCACGTATAGCCGATTTAAAATTATGCAAATAAAGGTGGTATAACAGTGAGTACCAATTTAGAAGTAGGAATCGTCGGGCTTCCCAATGTAGGCAAAAGCACGTTATTTAATGCGATTACAAAAGCTGGTGCAGAAGCAGCCAATTATCCTTTCTGCACGATTGAACCAAATGTCGGTGTTGTCGAAGTACCGGATGAACGAATTGACGTATTAACCAACATGTATCATCCTAAAAAGACCATTCCAGCGGTCATGCGCTTTGTCGATATTGCCGGTCTCGTAGCTGGTGCTGCCAGTGGTGAAGGCTTGGGTAATAAATTCCTTAGCCATATTCGCGAGACAGATGCCATTGCCGAAGTCGTTCGTTGCTTTGATGATGCGAATATCACCCATGTCGCCGGTTCGGTTGATCCCATTCGCGACATTGATATTATCAATACTGAATTATGTCTTGCCGATATCGAAGTGGCCCAACGTCGCTTAGATCGGATTAGCAAAATTGCCACTTGTGGTGATAAACAAGCGAAAGCCGAAGCTTCTGTCTTAACTGTCGTGTTAAAAACCCTCGAAGAGGGAAAACCAGCACGTACAGCCTCGCTTACCGAAGATGATTGGCAATGGGTAAAAGAATTAAATCTCTTAACGGCCAAACCGATTATTTATATAGCTAATGTCGCCGAAGAAGAAGCTGCCCACCCTGAAGATAATCCGTATGTGCAACGCTTGATCGAATTTGCCACTCACGAACAAGCACAAGTCGTTGCGGTTTCTGCTAAAATCGAAGCGGAAATAGCCGAATTATCGCCAGAAGAAGGGACCTCCTTTTTAGCTGAGTTAGGCTTAACCGAATCGGGTTTGGATCGAGTTATCAAGGCTTCGTATACCTTATTGGGATTAATCAATTTCTTCACCGCTGGTGCTGATGAAGTTCGTGCTTGGACCATTGTCAATGGTACTAAAGCCCCAAAAGCAGCGGGAAAAATTCATACGGATATCGAACGTGGTTTTATTCGTGCTGAAATTGTTTCCTATGAAGATCTTATTGCTTGTGGTAGCGAACAAGCCGCAAAGGAAAAAGGCTTGGTTCGTTTAGAAGGCAAAGACTACATCATGAAGGATGGAGACGTTACGTATTTCCGCTTCAATGTGTAAACTAAAAACCTCTACAAAAAACACCTCGTGTCATGCACGAGGTGTTTTTTTCTCCCCTGTTTCTTTATCTATTTCTATTATGCTTCCTCCAACGGAATAATTTTACCCGGATTCATAATACCATTGGGATCCCACGCTTTTTTAATGGCCCGAATGAGCTGCACTTCTTCTTTCGATGTACAACGTATAAAATCATCTCTTTTTTTATAGCCAATGCCGTGTTCCCCTGACATCTTGCCACCTAAAGCATATACACGCGGGAATAAGTCCCGATGAAAGGCTTGTATTTTTTCATGCCATGCTTCCGGCGATAACCCCCTATGATTCAAGGGCAATACATGGATATTACCATCGCCAATATGTGCTACTGTAACGCAATATAGGTCATATTTTTGGCGTAATTCCGGAAGTTGCCCTGTAATATCGTGAATTTTATCCAACGGTACAACAAAGTCTTCTGCTTGATACATAATGTCTATATTACGTGCCGCTTCAGCAAACTGTTTACGCAATTTCCAAATCCGTTTGTCCGCTTCAAATTCATCAATCGAACCATTATTTTCCGCTAAATCGCAAAGAACGGCCATCTTTCTATCAAGTTCATCTTCGTCAAACGTTTCTACCGTAACAATAACGTATGAACATCCTTCTTGTACATGCGGCATCGTCATATCCAAGAATTTACACGTCATTTGCAATGCTTCTTTGTCCATGTATTCAATACTGGTCGGATCAATACCGGCTTTTAAAATTTTATTCGGTAACGCAAACGCATCGTCATCTTTCTCAAATACACAAACCATATTGAAGTTATACGGTGGCAACGGTTTTAATCGTACGGTTACTTCCGTAATTACCCCTAAAATGCCTTCTGAACCAGCAATTAACTGTTCTAAGCAAAGACCAGTCGAACACTTTGCCAAGCGTCCACCAACGGTTACGATATCGCCTGTCGGCGTAACGACTTTCAAACTATATATTTGATGCCGTGTCGTACCATATTTAACGGCCTTATTTCCACCTGCATTGCTTGCGACATTACCGCCAAGTTGACAACTTTCCGAGCTAGATGGATCACCTGCATATAAAAGACCATGTTTTCTCGCTTCTTCTTGCAATACACCCGTTAATACGCCCGTCTGACATACAGCATACATGTTTTCCGCATCAAGCGTTATAATTTTATTCATCCGTTCTAAGGCCAACACGATACCATGATAGATAGGAATCGCCCCACATGCCACGCCTGTACCGGCACTTCGCGGAGTAATAGGAATCAACTTTTTATTCGCCAGACAGACAATAGCTGCTACTTCTTCCGTTGTTTTAGGAAATACTACCACTTCGGGTTTATGAAAAAAGTAAGAGTTACCTTCTTCATCTGTTTGATATTTTGTTCTATATTCTTCATCTGTTTTAACATATTTTTCGCCAACGATTGCTTGCAGTGCTTGTACTACTTCGTCAGTAACTTCGTTAAACCGTATAGCCATAGGATCCCTTCCTTTCCATAATACGTATATATACAATTTTGTATAGTATAGCATATTATTATATTTTGTAAAGTTTGTGTTTGTTTTCACTTTATAAAATTATTCAGCTAACATCTCCCATGTTTCATAAAGTGCGTCTAATTTCTTTTTTGTTTCTTCATAGGCCTGATGTATTTCCATAAATCGTTTGTTATCAACTTGATTTTCGGGCATATTGAGTTGTACTTCGTACATCGTGACCGTAGCTTCCAATTCAGCAATTTTTAACTCCACTTCTTCTATCTTTTTAGCATTGCCATGTATCTTTTTTTTAACCGGCTGTGAAGACGGTTCTTTTTTGCCAGTGTCCGTATGCATTACCTTACCCATATCCCGTGTCGGCTTAACCGCAAGCATTAATGCTTCTTGCTGATCGTTCCATTTTTCTCGATAATACGAATAATTGCCCATATATTCGGTCACCCCTTGTGGTGCCAATACCCATGTTTTATTCGTTACTTTATCTAAAAAATACCGATCATGGGAAACGATAAGATAGGTGCCGCCAAACTCCAATAAGGCCTCTTCCAATATTTCCCGCGTAGGAATGTCTAAATGATTCGTGGGTTCGTCCAACAACAGTACATTTGGTGCGGCTAAAAAAAGTTTGAGCAATGCCACACGTGCTTGTTCACCACCACTTAAAGAGTCAATCGTCTTATACACCTCATCGCCATGAAAGAGAAACCGTCCCAAAATCAACCGTGCCTGATCTTCACTATACGAAAAGGATTGCATAATTTCTTCCACAATAGACCATGCCCCGTGCAAATCCGTGCGTTCTTGCGAAAAATAACCAATAGAAACACGGCTACCTAGAACAATATGCCCCGATGTAGGCTTTAATTCGCCCATCACCATTTTCAGCAAGGATGATTTACCAATACCATTCGGACCAATTAAAGCCACCCGCTCGCCACGCCGCAACAAAGCCGAAAGATGATTAAACAAGGAATGATCGCCAACCTGTCCACCTACATCATCGAGGACTAAAACCTTTTGTCCGCATTCACTCGGCCGGGTAAATGAAAATTGTAACGTTTCGTCAGGAACATCCGCTTCCAACCTCACTAACCGATCTAATTGGGATTGTCTTCCCCGTGCTTGCTTGGCTTTAATACCAGCTTTGTACTTTTGAATATACGCCTCGGTTGCATGAATTTTTTCTTGTTGCTTCGCATATGCTTTGGCATGGGCTTCTTGTTCTGCCTGTCGTTTCTTCACATACGCCGTGTAATTACCTTTATATTTTTTGATGGTCCCCTTAGAAAGGGAAAGTATACCCGTTGCCACGCGATCTAAAAAATAACGGTCATGGGAAACGATAATCATACCTCCCCTATAAGATAATAAATACGTTTCTAACCATTCCAACATATCCACATCCAAATGGTTTGTCGGTTCATCTAAAAATAAGTAATCAGGACATCTGACCAACGCCCTGGCCAAATTAATCCGCGTTTTTTGACCGCCCGAAAAATCTTGTATATGTCTATCCCAGTCTTCTTCTTGAAAGCCTAAGCCAGCCATAATTTTACGCGACATGCTTTCATACGAAAAACCACCAAGCCATTCAAATCGCTCCTGCAACCGTGCATATCGTGCCATCAAGTGTTCATCTTGCGGCTGATCTTGCAAGGCTTGTTCGGTAGCATGTAATTTATCTTCCAGCTGCATAATATCTTGCCATGCTTCTTTGATAACATCACGTACTCGCAAGGATGGATCATAGGTAATCTGTTGTTGTAAATACCCAATCGTATCCCCCTCTTCTACGGCTATATTCCCCGTATCCACTTCTTCTAACCCTAATAAACACATCAACAGTGTTGACTTTCCCTCACCATTGGCACCAACAAGGCCTAATCGCTCACCCCGATGTAGTGAAAACGATACATCCGAAAAAATGGTATGGATGCCAAAGGACTTACCTAATTGCTGTACTCGTATACTACTCATACACACACCTCTATAATTTCTAAAAAATACAGGCCGCCTATCCGCCTGTATTTCCATTATATCCACGTCTTTACTTGCGGTCAAATACCTACTTTTTACGTACCCTTGACCTAAAAAAAATCGGCATGCCGCTTATCCCAACATGCCGATACATATAATGATAGATAAAACAATATATTAGCTTATACGTTCCATTCTTCTTTACTAGTCGACAAACACATAAAGGTCTGCGATGCTGCTACCGATGGAATTTCGTTCAGTTCATCCATGAGAAAATGTTCTAAATCATCCGGTGTTTTCACCAACACTTTCAATAAATAATCAAATGCACCTACAATATGGTGACATTCCAATACTTGAGGGAAGCGCATAATATTGTCGCGGAACTCTTCTACTTCACCAGACCGTTCCAAATTAACCATAATAAACGCCGTCACATTATACCCTGTTTTACGGCGGCTTATCTTCGCACCATACCCTTGAATAATACCGCTATGCTCCATCTTACGAATACGCTCTGCCACAGCGGGTATAGAAAGTCCTACCACTTTACTAATTTCCGTAGCGGAAGCCTTGCCATTCTTTTTCAAAATTGTCAAAATTTTATCATCGATATGATCCATAACACTACCATCCTCTGCCAAATATTTCTATTATTTATACGTATATAAAAATAACGATAAATATTACTTATAATATATTATCATACATTACAGGTAAAAAGTAAATATTTTTTTACAGAATTAATAATAAAAATCAAAATTTATATATTTTATCACAATTAAGATTTTCTGTTCAACGTACTCCTATGAAGACAAGCGAAAATCTTGATTAATATCAGATGTCCGTTGTTTAAATCCTTCCGTCATATAAAGGATACCATTTTCACCCGTAATTTCACATTCTACCCCCGGCATATTTTGAATAAAAGCTAACCCTTTTTGTGGACCTAGAACGAACACTACCGTGGTTAATATGTCGCTTAGAATACCAGCATGAGGTATATCCTCTTGAATAATAATAGAATCGCTTATCACGCCACTACGTGCAGGATACCCCGTCTTGGGATCAAAAATGTGATGATAACGTACCCCGTTTTTAATAAAATAACGTTCATAATCACCCGATGTAGATAAAAATTGATTTTCTATTTTTATGATGCCTAAATAATTACCGTCTTCATCCGATCGCGGATGCTTAATGCCGATATTCCATTCCGTTTGTTTGGCATTTTTTCCCAGAGCAAACATGGAACTGGCACCTAAATTAATCAGCCCTTGTTGTACATGATGACGTTTATATATATCTCGCACAACGTCTACGGCATACCCCTTGGCTACTCCCCCTAAATCAATGTACATACCCGGTTTCGCTAATTTTACAGCGTGATCTGTCGGCCGCAATAAAATATCCTGATAATTGACATATTGCAAATTATCTCGTATGGACTTAGGTGAAGGAATGTGTTGATCGGGATTACCAATATCCCATAACCGCGTAAATATGCCTACGGTAATATCAAAAGAACCATTACTTTTCGCGGCATATGATTTTGACAAAGCAATCATTTCATAGATCATCGGATCAACCGAAACATAGTCTTTCCCGGCAGCCCGATTAATCTTACTAACATCACTATTCGGATTGTTTGTACTTGCTAACCGATCCAACTTCTCGATACTTGCAAAACTTTCATCAATTGCTTGTTGTGCTTCTCCCCCAGCTGCTCGCAAAGAAATGGTCGTATCCATAGCAACCCCACTTCTATCAAAAAACTGCTCCGAATGTGATATTCCACATCCAGAGCAGCCCACTAAGAGGAAAAGCGACAGTACCAACCAAATGGTAACATATCGTTTTTTTCCCATTTTATTCTCCTTTATCTATCCAATCTTTTCTGCCCTCTTTGGCGTTGCTACTAATGCCGCAATCGCTTTTGTCGGACACTTTGTAATACAGGTGGCTTCTTCACAGGTGTGACAAATAGCCGGATTAATAACGGCCAAATGGTCAACTACCTTTACGCCGCCTTCATGAGAACAATTACGCATACACAACCCACAACCAATGCAAGCGGAAGAACAGTTTTTCTTCGCGACAGCACCCATTTCTTTCGATGAGCAGCTCACGCTAACGGGTGCACTAAACGGCAAGAGTTCGATCACGTGATTAGGACAAATGGAGGCACACTTACCACAGCCCGTACAAAGTTTTTTGTCCACAACGGGTAAGCCATCTACTCCCATCGACATCGCGCCAAACGGACAGCTACGCACACAATTGCCAAATCCCAAGCAACCAAATTTACAGAATTTAGGTCCTTGTTGTACTAATTTGGCCGCAGCACAATCATGTATCCCTTTATATTCAAAGGCTACTTTAGCGATACCTAAGCCACCATTACAGCGAATATGAGCAAATTGAGGTTCCGTTTCTTCTGCAATTTTTCCCGTTAAGCTAGCTACAATATCGGCAACTTCTTTTTTCCCTGGTACACAAAGATTCGGTGCTACATCAGGATCTAACACTACCGCTTCGGCGTATTTTGCACAACCGGCAAAACCACATGCCCCACATTGTCCCTTCGGCAACGCTTCTTCTACTTCCCCGATCAACGGGTTTTCTTCCATTGCAAATTTCTTATCGGCAAAGGCCAAAATAAAGCCAAACACACCACCGATACAGGTCATAATAAGCACAGCTGAAAGAGCTATTTGTGTATATTCCATGATATTAATTCCAACTCCTCTCCATTATATCATACCCGAGAATCCAAGGAAAGCTAGCGCCAACATACCCGCTACAATAAAGGCAATAGGTGTGCCTCGTAGAGCGGCCGGTACAGCTGCATAGTCTAATTTTTCACGGCAACTTGCCATGAGAACTAATGCCAACGCAAAACCTAGCCCCGAACCGATAGCAAACACGAGATTTTCTAAGAAACCATAGTGATTGGTAATACTAATAACGGGTACGGAAAGAACGATACAGTTTGTTGCAATTAACATTAAATAAATGCCCCACATGTTATATAAGGTTGGTGACATCTTTTTTATAATAATTTCCAATAGTTGTACGAAACTAGCAATAAGTACCACAAAGGATATGGTACGTAAGAAGGTTAAATCCAACGGCATGAGTACATAATTATATAGTAACCACGCCAATACCGTACTCATGGTAATAACCGATGTTACGGCAAAGCCCATCCCAATAGAGGCATTTAAATTCTTAGAAACCCCAAAGAAAATACAAAGGCCAAGGAATTTTGTTAAGACGAAGTTATTAATCAACACTGCCCCAATAAATAAGGTAAAGTATTCGCCCATTATCCTTCACTCCCTTTCATTTGTTTTGCTTTTTCTCGTGCATCATTCCACATCTTAATGCCTGCCATAAAGAAACCGATCAGCATGAACGCTCCTGGTGGTAAGGCTAAAATAAGAGCAGGTTGATACCATGAACCAAACATAGGGATTCCTAAGAGTGTGCCGTTGCCCAGTAATTCACGAATAACGGAAATAATCAGCATGGCACCAGTAAATCCGACACCCATGCCCATCCCATCTAAGAAAGATACGACAATGCCATTTTTAGAAGCTACCGATTCAGCACGAGCTAAAATAATCGCAAAAACGACAACCAAATCCAAGTATACCCCTAAGGCCTTGTATAATTCCGGTGCATAGGCTTGTAATACCAATTGTACACACGTAACGATTGTCGCAATACAGGTAATATATACAGGTACACGCACCTTTTTATTTATCATCCGACGGATAATAGATACAACCACGTTATTTGAGGTGATAACAAACCATACGGTAAGCCCCATGGTCAACCCGTTAATCACGCTAGTCGTAACGGCAAGCCCAGGACATAAGCTAAGTGCCAGGACAAAATACGGGTTTTCTTCAATAATGCCTCGGCTAAATACTTTCCAAAGATTCATTATGATTTCCCTCCTATCGTGGCTGCTTTTTCGACAGCTTGTTTTACCCCTAACGTAAAGGCCCGAGAAGAAATGGTAGCACCAGTCATTGCTTGTACCTTATCTTTTTGATTAGGATCTTTGGTAACTTCCAATCCTTCTACTTTTTTCCCTTTTAATTGACTTTTAAAGGGTTCTTTCGCACCTCTATCACCTAAGCCCGGTGTTTCATTCGCTTCTAAGGCAACATAGTCTAACACGATGCCATCAACGCTAACGGCCGTCAACATTTTGATAGGACCGCCATATCCCTTCGGTGCAGTCGGAATAATATACGCGATTTTTTTACCACCTTTTTCCGCTACAAACGTGTCTTTTTCCCCGGCAACAGGTGTAAACGTATCTGCCTGTGGTACTAACCCACGCATCGATTCTTCTTTCATTTGTTCGGCTTTTGCTTTCGCCGTTGGACCAGTAATAAAGAAGACCAAGCCAATAATACATCCCGAAACTAAACATGTTAAAATAAGATTCATTGCAATTTTAACCAAGCTATGTTCTTGTTGTTGTTGTTCGCTCATATTATTTCGCCCCCTTTTTCACCGTACCAAATACTTTTGGTTTAACGGCCCGATCAATTAACGGAGTCAACGCATTCATCAAAAGAATAGAATAACAAACGCCTTCAGGATATCCGCCTAATTGACGAATGAGAACCGTAATAAGACCACAACCAAAAGCAAAAATAATCTGCCCTTTTAAGGTAATAGGAGCGGTAACCATATCTGTTGCCATAAAGAAAGCACCAATAATCAAACCGCCAGCCATCATATGAAATAGTGCTAAATGTGCATCGCCGGCAATCAAGCCCATTAAAATACCAACCGTAGCAATCATCACAACGGGAACTTGCCATTTTATATAGCCTTTATAAATTAAATAAATACCGCCAATCAACAATAACACCGTTGAGGTTTCACCTAAAGACCCACTACGGAAGCCTAAAAACATGCTTTTATAAATACTCATCCAATCATTTGTTCCAAACAACTGAAACAGGGAATCTGTACCACCATGTTTTAATACATTTAACGGCGTTGCACTAGCCAGGGCATCAACAGATGAACTTGATGCCATATCGGCAACAGAACCATTCATCCGGGTCCATGTCGTCATCGCAATAGGCCACGATACCATCAAACCAGCACGACCTACATGGGCAGGATTAAAGAGGTTATATCCCAATCCACCCATAGACTGCTTACAGACAACGATAGCTAAAAAGGAACCGATAATAGCCATCCACCACGGCAAATTCGGGGGGCAACACATCGCTAACAGCAACCCTGTTATCACGGCACTCCCATCCGTAATAGTGATTCGTTGATGCATTAATTTTTCCCACAAAAATTCAAATACAACAGCTGATACAATGGCCACAATAATGTTAATCAACCCATTCATACCAAAATGATATACCCCAAAGGCTGCGGCTGGCACTAATGCGGCAATAACATTCCACATAATTTTACGAATAGATTCCTTATCACGGACATGGGGTGAAGAAGATACGGTCAACATCTGTTGTTTTATCTCTTTCCCATCCATTCCTGGATGTTGTCCTTTCATATCTGGACTCATGCTATCCCTTCTTCCTTTTATTCTCAGCCTTTTGCTGCTTTTTGTTGAGCAGCCTGCTGGATCATTTTTAATTGGCCTTTCGCATTGCGGAAATATTGCACCAAGTTACGTTTTGCTGGACAGACAAAGACACAGCTACCGCATTCGACGCAATTCATAACGCCATAATCTTTACATTCTTCCCATGCTTCGCGTGAAGAAAAAATACTAAGCTGACTAGGGACAAGACCCATAGGACAAGCTTCGACACACCGTCCGCAACGAATACACGGTTCTTCTTCGCGTTCATCGCACTTATCTTTCGACAACGCCAAAATACCCGATGCCCCTTTAGTAATAGGAATATCTAATTGATATTGGGCAAATCCCATCATCGGCCCGCCCGCAATAACGCGTTCAGGTTGCTTGGAGAAACCGCCACAAAAAGCAATCGCATCTTCGTACGTCGTGCCGACGCGAACTAACAAGTTTTTCGGTTCGGTAATACAATCCCCCGTTACAGTTGTAATACGTTCAATCAAGGGAATTCCCTGACAAACGGCATCGGTAATCGCAATGACCGTACCAATGTTACTTACCACACAACCAACATCCATCGGCAAACCACCTGGTGCTACCAACCGACCGGTACAAGCTTCGATCATCATCTTTTCTGCCCCTTGAGGGTATTTTGTTTTGCAAGTAACAACGGTAACCCCCGGCACATTGGCAAAAGCGGTCTTCATATTTTCAATCGCTTCCGGTTTATTATCTTCAATTCCAATATAGCCTTTAGAAACCCCTAATACTTTCATGCAAATTTGTACACCCGTAACAAACTTCTGTGTCGTTTCTTCTTCTACCATAGCCCGATAGTCACAAGTTAAATAGGGTTCACATTCTGCCGCATTGACAATAAACGAATCCACCGGTTTATTCGGTGCCAATTTTACATGTGCCGGGAACGTCGCCCCACCACAACCCACGACACCACAGTCCTTAATAGCTTGAATGATTGCATCACGGGACATCGTTTGCCAATCACGCTGTAACGGTAACCCTTCTACCCATTCATCTTGACCATCCGATTCAATCACGACAGACATACATGTTACCATCGTATTATGTGGCATCGGTGCCACTTTGACGACTTTCCCTGACAAGGGCGCATGAATATCGGCATGCAAAAAGGCATCAATCGTACCAATCAACTGCCCTTTTTTTACGAGATCACCGACTTTCACAACGGGTTTGCATGGAGCCCCAAAATGCTGACTCATTGGCACAACCACTTGTTTCGGTAACGGTGCTACTTCAATTGCCTTATTACGTGCCAAAATTTTCCCATCTGCAGGATGAACGCCACCTCGTTTAAAGGTATTAAACATTACCCATCACCTCATTACCAGATTTATCAAACATGACTAAACAAAATCCGACCTTCTTCTGGCAGTACTCCTATCCGTAGGGCCAACGCAAAGAATTACCGTTGCAAAAAAAGCTCAGATGCTGCACCTTGTATATCTTTATACAGGGCACCTTGATTTTAGTTATACGTTTATCTATAAAAATGTAAAAAATGCTATAAGCCATATAACTAAAAATATTTTGAGAAGGTTTATTATTATGCAGGTTATTTGCAAGTTATCCTTCATTCGGTTTACATTATATCATCATCAATTCTATTATTCAATGTGCATTGCAATAGCAATTATGTTATCTATAACCTTTTCCATTCGTATAAAAGATAATCTATTCATAAACCATATACATGAATTAATTTGCATATTTTAAAAAAACGGTAAAATACGCCATGCATAAATTTTCTTCCAAAAAGGTGCTGTTTATTGTGAAATAGATATCCATGCAAAAAAAGCATATAAAGATAATTAAAAAAAATCTCCTTACTAAATTATTTAGTAAGGAGATTTTTATCCATCCACGTATATATTTCTCTACTATGGTTTTTTCTTTTTTTCTTCTATCGCCGCTTGTATCAAGCCCTTGAACAAAGGATGTGCCTTCGTTGGACGAGATTTAAATTCAGGATGAAATTGGCATCCCACAAACCACGGATGATCAGGTAATTCAACAATTTCTACTAAGCGATCATTCGGCGAAGTTCCCGATAAAATAAGACCTGCTTCAACGAGCTGTGCCCGATATTTATTATTAAATTCCCAACGGTGACGATGCCGTTCATAAATCAGCTTGTCTTGATAAACTGAATAAGCCTTCGTGTTTGCTGCTACTTTGCAAGGATAGAGGCCTAAACGCATAGTACCTCCCTTGTTAGATACATCAACCTGATCTGCCATTAAATCAATGACTGGATGTTGTGCCGTTTCATCAAATTCAGAAGAAGTGGCACCTTTGATACCGGCGACATGCCGTGCAAATTCCATGACAGCACATTGCATGCCGAGGCATAAACCTAAATAAGGAACCTTGTGTTCTCTTGCATACCGTACAGCTTTGATTTTTCCTTCAATACCACGATTGCCAAAGCCCCCCGGTACGACAATCGCATCGACACCACGGAATATTTCTTCGACCGAACACTGCCCATCTTCGAGCATTTCCGAATCAATCCACCGAATATTCACTTTCGCCTTATACGCAATACCTGCATGATTTAAGGCTTCCGCCACGCTTAAATACGCATCATGCAACGATACATATTTACCTACTAACGCCACTTCAATGTCTTGTTCCGTATGATAAATATCTTGTACCATTTGTTCCCAATCAGTCATATTGCATGGTTTATCCGGCAATGCCAATTTTTCTAAAACAATACGATCCATACCTTCTTTAGCTAATAAAAGAGGGACTTCATATATGCTTTTTAACGTTTTATTTTCAATGACCGCTTCTGGTTCAATATCACAGAAAAGAGCCAATTTTTCTTTTAATTCTTCTGATAAAGAATGTTCCGTCCGACATACAATAATATCGGGCTGAATACCTATACTACGTAATTCTTTTACGCTATGTTGTGTTGGCTTAGTTTTTAACTCGCCTGCTGCACCAATAAATGGCACTAACGTGACATGAATGTATAATACATCGTTACGCCCAACATCTTTTTTTATCTGCCGAATGGCTTCTAAAAAAGGTAAGCTTTCTATATCCCCAACGGTACCACCAATCTCCGTAATAACGACATCCGCATTGTCATCATCACCTACACGCACAACGCGATTTTTAATTTCATTGGTGATATGCGGAATAACTTGTACCGTATGTCCCAAATAATCACCATGCCGTTCTTTTTGTAAAACGGACCAATAAATTTTTCCAGTCGTGACATTTGAGTTCTTCCCCAAATTAATATCAATAAAACGTTCATAATGTCCTAAGTCCAAATCTGTTTCCGTGCCGTCATCCGTAACAAATACTTCTCCATGTTGATACGGACTCATTGTTCCGGGATCCACATTAATATATGGATCAAATTTTTGAATGGTTACTTTAAACCCACGGTTTTTTAGTAATCTCCCTAATGCTGCAGCGGTAATGCCTTTTCCTAACGAAGAAACTACACCACCCGTGACAAAAATGTATTTCGTCATATTTCCTCCCTCATCAGCCTAAAATTGATATTTCCTCTATCCTATGTACTTACATTTTCCGTGGTGCGGAAATGCCCAACATAGCTAAACTATTAGCAATCGTAATGCGTACAGCTGTAACTAAAGCCAACCGTGCTACAGCTAATGCTCGATCTTCTTGAATGATGCGACAATGATTATAAAATGCATGGAATAACCCCGCTAATTCATATGCATAATGAGCAATGCGATGGGGTTCTCGTGCAATAGCTGCACGTTGTACTTCCTCCGGAAAAACAGACATTTTTTTAATCAATTCTAATTCTATATCCTGTTGCAACGTATCCCAAGTAATATCATCTCCTGCTTGTGGTATTTCTATTCCTGCTTCTTGTGCCTGGCGATAGATACTAAAAATACGTGCATGCGCATACTGAATATAGTATACAGGATTTTCATTGCTATGTGATGTTGCTAAATCTAAATCAAAGTCTAACTGCGTATCCAGTGATCGCATAATAAAGAAATAACGAGCTGCATCAACACCGACTTCTTCAATCAATTCATTTAATGTAATCGCCTGACCCGTACGCTTCGACATTTTTACGGGTTTTCCATCTCTAAACAAGCTGACCATTTGCAATAACAGCACTTCGAGCCGTTTCGTATCATATCCAAGCGCTGACATCGCTGCTTTCACACGTGCTACATACCCATGATGGTCAGCTCCCCAAATATTAATCAACGCCTTAAAGCCCCGTTCATACTTATCTTTATGATAGGCAATATCTGCCGCAAAATACGTGGGCACCCCATTTTCGCGAATAACAACGCGATCTTTATCATCACCGTATTCAGTCGACCGCAACCATACAGCACCATCTTTATCATAAACGGTACCTCGTTTTCGCAATACATCACATGCCGCTTGAATGGCTTGCGGATGTAAGGTACGTTCACTAAACCACCGATCATAGTAGACATGAAAGGCCTCTAAATCTCGTTTTAGTGCCTTTAATTTTTCTTCATACGCCCGTTCCTTAAAAGCGGCTAACCGTTCTGCTTCTGGCATATGGACATATCGATCACCATCTTGCTCAAGAATTGCCTTTGCCGTCTCCACGATATCTTGCCCGTGATACCCATTTTCAGGAATTTCCGCTGGCAGACCTAATAATTCAAAATACCGTGCATTAACGGATGCCGCTAAATTATCCATTTGATTGCCTGCATCATTAATATAGTATTCTGCTTCCACCTGATAGCCCGCTGCTCGCAAAAGATTGACCAAGCTGCTACCATAAGCTGCACCGCGACCGTGTCCAACATGTAACGGGCCTGTCGGATTGGCACTAACAAACTCTACTTGCACCGTATCTTCCGGTCGTAAAGGAGCCGTACCATATGTTTCGCCAGCAGCTAAAATATCCGCAAGCGATGTAAATAATACCTGTTTGCGTAAAAACAAATTAATAAACCCCGCACCTGCGATTTCCGCTTTTTCCAGCCATGAACCCTGTAATGTTTCTACCAAAATTGTCGCTATATCTCGCGGTGAACGATGGGCCACGCGTGCCGATTGCATAGCAATATTGGTTGCAAAATCACCAAACTCTTTTTGTGGTGGCACTTCTAATGCTACCTCCGGATACGATCCTTCCGGTAATTTTCCCGTATCAATTGCAGTTTGCAGGGCATCTCTAATGCCTTGTATTACCTGTTCTTTTATCTCCATTAGGCTCGATCCTCCTGCACCGTTATGGTTAATTTTGTATAGTTGTTATATAGTCCTTCTAAAGAAACATTGTATTCTAAATGAATGGTACCAATGCCATCTTTCATATCCACTTTGCATTCATAAACTTTCGTATGCATTTCGAATTTACCAAATTCCAATGCATAAACAGAACGCTGTTCTTTTCCCTTACGAAATTCATGATGTTGATGTACATTGCCCGTACGAATCAAATTAACCGATTGATCCGGTAACACTTTTACTAATGTTTTAACCCCTTCCATCTCATTAATCTTACTTTCATTATACCGAATATATTGTGTATCTCCCTGCACACGAGCGGAACCAGCCGCGATTAATTCAAATTCATTTTTTTCGCCGTCCACGCCCTGTTGCATGCTGTGAATTTTCACTAAAACAGGCTTCAATCTATACCAACCTCTCTATAAATAATCCAATGTTTCTATTATATAACATGTGTCTTAAAAAAGAAATACTTTTCGTCAACCCTATACATGTATTCCCTCTTCTTTTTATAGATGAATACCTTCTTGCAATTGCTCCATAATCTTTTTTTCTTCTTCTGTCATAGGCCGACCCAAATCAATCTGCACGGTTTCTCCCTTGTTTTTTCCTTTCATGTGTTTATGCGTATCCCCATTTTTGGTACTATTATCTCTAATAATCATCGTGCCAACTCCTTTCCTATTTGTTGTATTATATCATAATTTATCCGCTTGTGATGAACCTCTCAAAAAAAAAGATGTATTCCCTCTAATAAAGGAATACATCTTTTGTTTATTTCCAAAATTCTACACGATCATCGGCAAGCCCGATGTCGGCTGCTTTAAACACCGGATCATGTCCCGCTTTTTTCTGTTGCTGATAATCCTTTAATGCACGCACCGCCATATTTCCTAACAGTAAGCACGCAGGAATATTGATGATACACATAAGTGCCATTAAAATATCTGCAATATCCCACACGGCAGCCATCGACATGGCACTACCAATAAAGATAATGAAAATGCACACCAACCGAAATAGGATAACAAACCAATGAGAAGGCATTTTGCGGTGAATAAAATGAATGCAATTGTCAACATAATATAAATTTCCAATCAACGTAGAAAAGCCGAATAAAAGCATGCATATCGTGATTAACAAGGGACCAAAATGACCATATACGGAAGTCGCCGCTTGTTGGATATATAACGCTCCTGCCACTTCTTCTGTTGCCGGTACGCCCGAAAATAACCCTAAAAATGCGGTCGCACTGCACACGAGTAGGGTATCAATAAATACAGATAGCATCTGTACCAACCCCTGTTTTACAGGGTGACTAACCATGGCAGCTGCTGCTGCATTCGGTGCTGAACCAATACCAGCTTCGTTAGAATATAAGCCACGTTTAATACCATAAATCATACACGAACCAGAAACGCCACCTAAGATGGATTGAAAATCAAAAGCATCAGCAAAGATAACAGAGAACACGTGAGGTAATGCAGTGATGTTTAGCAATATAACCAATAAGGCCGCAATAATATAAACCGTCCCCATCACGGGAACTAAGACAGAGGTAATACGGATAATCCGCTTACCGCCGCCGACCAAACAATACCCGACAATTAATGCAAAAATAGCACCAATAATCCAAGGCGTACTATCGGGTTGATAAAAGGAATATGCCATAAAGGTAGACTGCATATTATACGAACAAAGCAGATTAAATCCACCCGCATAGGTAAGTATCAAAGCAATGGCAAATACCACCCCCAGCCACCGCTGATGCAAGGCCGCTTCAATGTAATAAGCGGGGCCGCCAAAACTCCCTCCACGTACGTCACGCCGTTTAAAAATTTGTGCCAACGTACTTTCAATAAAGGCGGTCGAACCACCGATAAGTGCCAGCAGCCACATCCAAAATACGGCCCCTGGGCCACCTAAGCAGATAGCCGTAGAAACGCCGATAATATTACCTGTTCCTACGCGTGAAGCTGTCGAAACCATTAATGCCTGAAAGGATGATACAGCTCCCTTTGTTGCCGGTTTTTCCCGTACTACGCGGATACTTTCCCCAAACATACGTAATTGCACAAATCCCGTTTTACCTGTAAAATACAAACCTGCTACGGTCAATATAATAATCAAGATAGGATAATACAATACACCATCCCAGTAATCCAAAATTGCCATCATCTTTGCATCACTCCTTATGTAATTTTCTTTGACCATTATTATATTATATTCATACATTATTTTAATATAAATAACCGTCAATTAATCATCATCTAATGTACATAAAAATATGATAATATTTTTTTATTTTTCTGTCAATATAATATTTTTTTAAAGGTTACTCAAAAAATCGACCTTTGTTTTTCCCCGGTATTCTTTAAATTAAGGAATAGCATATTGTACTTTCTCTATTTGCAAATGGCTAATATTCTGTATTATAGAAAAGAATAGCGTTTTTTTTCTGCTGCAAAAAACATATTTTACACATACATATGCCACTTATTTTCATAATGTGAAATATTTATTTCCTATTGTCTTCATTTTATTTATAGTATAATAAAAAAAACACATAAAAGGAGGCTACTATGACAGCTATCAAGCAATTACAACAATGGATAAACGACGCTTCACGCATCGTCTTCTTTGGTGGTGCCGGCGTTTCCACGGAAAGTGGGATTCCCGATTTCCGTAGTACGGATGGGCTATACCATCAAACCTATGCATTTCCTCCCGAAACCATCTTGAGTCATTCCTTTTATCTTTCTCATACGGAAGAGTTTTATCGCTTCTATCGAGATAAAATGCTTTGTCTGTCCGCTTCTCCCAATACGGCCCATCAGGTATTGGCTACACTAGAAAAAATGGGTAAATTAACCGCCATCATTACACAAAATATTGACGGTTTACACCAAAAAGCAGGTAGCCAACATGTATTGGAACTTCATGGCAGCGTGCTACGAAATTTTTGCCAATCTTGTCACGCTTTCTTTTCAGCCGATGATATCTTACATAGTCCGACGATTATTCCCCATTGCCCCCACTGTGGCGGCACAATAAAACCAGATGTCGTCTTATATGAAGAAAGTTTGGATGAAGACGTATTACAAGAATCGGTAAACCAACTGCAAAAAGCCGATTTGTTACTTGTTGGTGGTACAAGTTTAGTCGTGTATCCGGCAGCGGGGTTACTCCATTATTACCGTGGTAAACATATCGTATTACTCAACAAAGCCGCTACGGATATGGATAAAAAAGCCGATTTAATCTTTCGCCAACCTATTGGCCAGGTATTAGGCCAGTTACATCTACCGTCACTATAAAAAAAAGTCTACGCCGTAGCTTATACGCACGTAGACTTTTTTCTTTTCAACGTTTCCTATTACGTAGAAAAATATACCCAGGTAACACCCGCTCCGCCATTATCGCCGTCATCTAATACGACCGATGTAACAAAGGGCAAATCCCTTAAATAACTATGAATTTGGCGGCGTAACGCACCGCTTCCCTTACCATGAATAATTTTTACGGGACTATACCCGGCCACTAGTGCCTGATCTAAAAAGCGTTCTACCCGTGGCAACGCATCCACATATGTTTCACCAATAATATTAATTTCTGTCGCTACCGTCTTCGGTCGGATGCAGCTATGCGTTTTTTCGGACGTAGCCGCCTTTTTCTCCCTCTGTTGTGCTGCTTGTATTTCTTGTGTATCCGCTTGACTAATATCTGATCGTTTCACACGAATGGTCATCCCGCGTATCGAAGCAGTCACTTGCTTACCTTGTATAGCTGTTACTTGGCCTACCCCATGTAAGGAATTAAGGTAAACAAAATCACCTACGTTTATATTAAGAAGATCCGCCCGCTTATCACTCGCCGCCGGCAAATTCGGTATAGCCAAGTCGTTAATTCGTTTCCGTATGCCTGCAATCTGTTCGTCCGTTTTTTCTTTTAAAGACTGCTTACGTGCTTCTTTTAACGCACGAATGATCTGTTCTGATTCTACCCGTAATTGACGTTTGCGTTCCTGCGCCTCTGCTTTAGCCTTTTCCAATACGGTTTGATATTGTGCTTGTAATTGTTGTTTTTCTCGGTATAATTGTGCCGCTTGATTGCCTACATCTTGTAACCGCTTTTTCAAGATACGTTCCTTTTCGTCAAGCCACTTTGCCTGACGATTCACCTTTGCCAATACCTGTTCCATATCCATATCACCGGCTTGTTTACGTATCTCTTTGGCACGTGCCAATACGTCTGGCGGTAACCCCAACCGTTCGCTAATACTAAAAGCGTGACTGCTGCCAGCCGCACCGATTTGTAACCGATAGGTTGGTTGTAATGTGCGTTCATCAAATTCAACGTGTCCATTTTCTATCCCCGTAGTTTGATAAGCGTAATTCTTTAGCTCATTATAATGAGTTGTCACCATAACTACCGGTTCTCGTTGTTTGAGTGCTTCTAACAACGCAATCGCAATAGCACTACCTTCTGCCGGATCCGTACCAGAGCCTAATTCATCAATTAACACCAAATCATCGACCCGACAATGCTTCAGAATATATATCAGCTGTGTCATATGTCCTGAAAAGGTACTTAAATTTTGCGTCAAATCCTGTTCATCGCCAATATCCACCAAAACATCGTGAAAAACGGCCAATTCAGAGTCTGCTTCTACGGGAATAAACAGCCCTGCCTGATGCATGCACACCAATAAGCCTAACGTCTTCATAAGAACAGTTTTACCTCCCGTATTAGATCCCGTAATTAATAACATGCGATAGGTATCACCGAGGATAATCGTATTCGCCACAACCTGTTTAGCAGGCACTAAGGGATGCCGTGCCTGTATCAAATGAATTCGCCCATGCCTCGCCATCTTCGGTCTACACGCATGCATCCGTTCTGCTAATTTTGCCTTAGCAAAAATCATGTCGACTTGAGCCGTTGCCTGCGTTGCGTTGTGTAAATCTTCTGCCCACATATGAATCGTATGTGTTAAAACTTGAAAAATCCGTTCAATTTCTTTCTGTTCACGCACGCGTACCGTTTGCAATTCATTGTTCATATCCACCATGTTGAGCGGTTCCATATACAACGTAGCACCACTAGCGGAAGTATCATGAACAATGCCAGGAAAAGCATACCGATATTCTTGTTTGATTGGAATTACATAACGGGCATTCCGTACCGTAACCAGGGCTTCTTGAAAATATTTTTGTTTATCCTTATCTTGTACTATCTCTTGTATATATCGTTTTGTCCGCCCTTCTAAGTCACGCATCCGCTGCCGTAATTGCTGTAATTGGGATGAAGCCGTATCACGAATTTGTAAGTCCTCATCAAATATATGCGTAAAGGTTCGTATCAACTCCGAAAAATCCGCTATATCATCAATATATTGACATAAAAGAGGATACGTTTCCCGATCCGTAATATGCTGTCGTAAATCGTCATATATACCAATATTATGCCATATATCCGTACATTCTCGCGGCGTTAAAAGAATTTCCCGTTGGGCCTTATCTAAGACCGTATAAATATCAAAAATAGCCAAGGATACCATGTTTTTTTCACGCAAACGATAGGTCACAGCCTCTTCCGTTTCCGTTAATAAGCGTGCCACTTCTTGCGACTGCTGCACGGGAAAAAGAGCATTAACTAATTTACGAGATAAGCAAGAACTTGTTTCCCTCATTAATTGTTGTTTTATTTTATTAAACCCTAACATACGCATACTACGTTTATTCATACTATTCTCCTGCTATTTTACCCTATAAAAAACAATTTCTTCTATTGCCGCATTACCACATACACCTTAAATGAAAAATGGCCACAAGGCCATTTTTTTTAATGCAAACCCTTATTTATTCTCCCTTTCTTGTCGTTTTTTAAAAAAGGGAAGTGCCACTTCTGGAAATAAAGCAAAGCTAAGCACATCTTCCGGCGACATATCAGGAAATCCTTCTTGGGCCAACGTTTCTTTTGCTTTATCCAATTCCGGTTCTAAATCATCAGCTGGACGGTAATCAATAACGGGTTCATCACCAATACATAATTTCCGAAATTCCGGATCTATCGTTCCTGGAACACGACCATATTTTCCCCGAACTATGTCACGCACTTCATTGGTAATAATTTTATAACGACCATACAAAACGTTTAATGCCGCTTCTGAACCAGTAATTTGACTAGTCGGTGTAACTAATGGGGGATATCCTAAGTCACGCCGCACATTTGGCATTTCCGTTAGCACTTCGTCAAAACGGTCTTCTGCACCCTGTCCTTTTAACTGATTATATAAATTAGTGAGCATTCCACCAGGTATTTGATATTTTCGCACGGCGGGATTAATTTGCGATGGCATGGTTAATTTAAATTCTTCTGCCACTTCCTTGCGAACCTCCTTAAAATGATCGGCTAACGGCCACAGGCGTTCTACATCAATATCCGTATTATAAATACTCCCTTGCAATGCCATAACTATCGACTCTGTTGCGGGTTGGCTCGTTACTTCACCAAACGGCGATAAGGCTGTATCAACAATATCTACACCTGCTTCAATTGCCTTTAAATAAGTCATTTCACCAAGTCCACACGTACAGTGAGTATGTAATTCTAAAGGAACATGTAAATGTTTTTTTAGCATACGTACTAAATTATACGCATCATACGGCGTTAATAAGCCAGACATATCTTTAATACATACCGAATCTACACCCATAGCTTGTAACTCTAAGGCCACTTTAGTAAATGATTCCATCGTATGAATAGGACTAATCGTATACACCAATGCACCTTGTACTTGCACCGCTTTAGTGTCTTTCGCTGCTTTTATGGCAGATTCTAAATTACGAGGATCATTTAACGCATCAAAAACACGAATAATATCAATGCCGTTATCAATAGCCCGATTCACAAATTCATATACCACATCATCTGCATAATTTCGATACCCTAAAATATTTTGACCACGAAATAACATTTGCAATGGTGTTTTTTTTACATAACGTTTTAACGTCCGCAACCGTTCCCACGGATCTTCATCTAAAAACCGCATACAGGTATCAAACGTAGCACCACCCCAACATTCTAAGGCATTATACCCCACTTCATCCATTGCTTCCAACACGGGGATCATGTGTCGTAAACGCATACGCGTTGCCGCTATTGATTGATGCCCATCCCGTAATACGGTTTCCGTAATCTTCACTCTTGCCATGTTTTTCATTCCTCCATCATAAAAACGTACCGTTTTAAATTCCTACCTAGTCATAATAGTTGTATTATATCATATACAAAAAATGAATGTATAGTTAGTCTCTATGCACAGCCTTCTTTTCCTGCCGTAAACAACGCTGCCTCCATCTTCAGGCATTGTTTTTTTCCCCGGCTCTCTATAAGGAGCAAACAAATATCTTCTCAGATACTCCCCGCATCCATATAGAGCATATATTCACGCTTACTCGTTTGTACAGACACACACGTCGGCGGAAGATCTTCTCTTTCATGCCATTCTATATCCAGAGCATATCGCCATTGACAAAACTTTACGGTAAGATTTCGATATCCTCGGACCCGTGACGTATCTGTACGATGATAAGAAATCGTTATTTTTTCTCCTTGTGGTAATCGTGCTAATACGGCCATTAATTGCCGGCGATAACGATAAGTATCAATTAATTCTCCCATCGCCGGTGTATACGCTCCCCCTAACACTTGCGTGGTATCACTCAACGCATCCGTTGCTTGCAGACCCGTTCGTATCACGGGAATACGAGCTTGTAATAATTTTTGTTTCATGTAAGCACCTCGCCGAATTCCTTCGGCAATAGATAAGGGCGTATAGGTTCCTTTTTGATAGGATATAGCTAGTTCCGTTCCTGCAATGACGACAACTGGATAAATGCGGGCAAAATCACAGTGTAACGCACACGCTTGTGCCACGGTATACTGCAAGCTTGCTACGGTTTCGCCCGGTAATCCTGGCATAAACTGATGTCCTACGCGAATCCCCCATGCTTTCAGTTTAGTCGTTGCTCTTTCTACGTCATTTGCCGTATGACCGCGTTTCGCCAAACGTAACACATAATCATCCAAAGATTGAACTCCTAATTCAACCGTATCGACACCAAATGCAAGTAATCGTTGCAACACCGTTTCATCGATGCAATCAGGTCGAGTCGAACAACGAATTCCTTGAATTTTCCCCGCCTCCAACGCTCGTTTAGCCGGGGTCAATAACGCCTCTTGTATAGCCACGGGAATAGCCGTAAAGCTTCCGCCATAAAACGCCACTTCCCAATGGCGATCTCGTGTATTTTCAGTTATATATGCTTTTATTTGTGCCGCTACATCTGCTGATGTCGGTAGGCCTTGTCGTCCCGTAATCTTCCATTGGTTACAAAACACACAACGATACGGACAGCCAATGTGCGGAATAAAAACGGGGATAATTGATGTTTTCATGGTATTTCCTAAAAAAAGAGATGTGACAAAAGCCACATCTCTACTCCTTAACATATACTTTCTGTAATGCAGCTTGCGCAGCACATTGTTCCGCTTCTTTTTTACTTTTTCCAGAACCTACACCACGTATACTCCCATCTACGCAAACTTGCATCGTAAATGTTTTATTGTGATCAGGTCCTGTTTCAGCACAGAGTACATACGTAATATTATGCTCGCCATCTTGCTGAATATACTCTTGAAATTGCGTTTTATAATCCCTACCATAATGGCCATTTTGAATACGCTGCAAATAAGGTTGCAATTGCGTTAAGATGAATGTACGAGCCATCTCATAAGAGCCGCCCAAATACAATGCCCCGACAACCGCTTCAAAGGCATCTGCTAATATACTGTGCCGAAATTTTCCACCTGACTTAATCTCGCCATGCCCTAATAACATGTATTGCCCCATATTTAAATCTCTGCATACATCTGCTAACGGGGCTTCACTAACCACACTTGCTCGTGCCTTAGACAGATCCCCTTCCATCATATGCGGATAATGCAAAAAGAGGTATTCGCCTACCACCATATCTAAAATCGCATCGCCTAAAAACTCTAAGCGTTCATTACAATATTCATGCCCGCATTGATGCTCATTTGCATATGAAGAATGCGTCAATGCTGCATCTAACAAGTGCCATTGGTCAAAAGAGCTCACCTGTATACGAGCAAGAAATTCGTCTAATTGTGCTTTTCTTCGTGCATCCATACGTATCATCATGCCGCTTTATTCGTACTTTTTAAATAGAAGTGTCGCATTATGCCCCCCAAAACCAAAGGAATTGGAAATAGCTACACGCACATTTTTTTCAACAAATGTTTGTGGTACATAATTCAAGCCTAATTCTTTTAATTCATCTTCCGGTTCAACAAAGTTACGAGTCGGATGAACCTTCCCCGTTTCAATCGTCATCGCACAAGCAATCGCTTCAACTGCACCGGCAGCCCCTAACAAGTGTCCTGTCATGGACTTCGTTGAACTCATCAAAAGATGCTTACAATTTTCACCAAAAACTCGTGCTACCGCCTTTGATTCATTTAAATCATTTAAACGAGTGGACGTACCATGGGCATTAACATAATCCACTTCCTGTGGTGTGACATTTGCATCACGCAAAGCCAATTCTACGCACTTCGACTGCTGTATTCCTTCTGGTGCTGGTGCTGTAATATGATATGCATCGGCATTACTTCCATAACCAGCAACTTCACAATAAATATGTGCACCCCGTTTTACCGCATGTTCTAATTCTTCTAAAATAACAATTCCCGAGCCTTCACCCATAACAAAACCATTACGATCTTTATCAAAAGGACGGGAAGCGTGTTCCGGATCATCATTACACGTGCTTAACGCCTTCATAGCAGCAAAGCCGGCTACGGACGCAGGAGAAATAGCCGCTTCCGTACCACCTGCTACGACTACATCTAACTCACCCCGTTGAATTTTACGAAACGCTTCGCCGATAGAATTGGTTCCAGTTGCACAAGCAGTAACTACACTTAGGCAATTGCCTTGTAAACCAAACGTAATAGATACCTGTCCCGATGCCATATTGCCAATCATCTTAGGTACAGAGAAAGGATTAACTCGCCCGGGCCCTTTAGCAAACAACCCTTTATACAAGTTATGAAGTGTTTCAATGCCACCAATACCCGTACCAATAACCGTTCCGATACGATCTCTATCTTCGTCATCTAAATTTAATGTAGAATCATCTAAAGCCATCTTCGAGGCACACACAGCATACTGTGTCGATAAATCCATATGACGTGCTTCTTTTTTATCAATCCCATACACCGTTGGATCAAAATCGGTAACTTCCCCTGCAATTTGTGCCGTATACTCGGTTGCATCAAAATGCGTAATTTTCTTAATACCATTCTTACCATCCAGTAAGGCCTGCCAAAATACGTCCTTCCCTATACCAACTGGAGAAATAACACCCAGCCCGGTAATTACAACTCGTTTTTCCAACCTTTTCACCTCATTTTTTTATGAACACGATTATTCTGAAATTGCCGCTGCTTCACGGGTAATATTCGCAAAGATTTCTTTTACTGGCAAAATATCGTGAATATATTGCATACATCGTCCAGAAAAGACCAAACCCGTTTCCACATCGCCTTGTTGTGCCCTTGATAACGCACGAATAATACAATATTTATGACTACATTTTTTTAGACAAACATCACAGTGTTCAGGACGTGGTGCCTTATCTATCATAATACGTTCAGAAAAGGGTGTCCGAATAGCTTGTCCTGGTAACCCTACGGGGCTATGCACTAAAACAAAATCTTCTGGCTTATTGGCCCGTAAGTATACTTTTTTTAATTCATCCGATGCATTAGATTCGACACTAGCGGCAAAACGGCTTCCCATTTGCACGCCATTGGCTCCCAACTTTAACATCGTTACTACATCGGCGCCAGATAAAACGCCGCCTGCACCAATAACGGGTAAATCAACTGCTGCCCGTACTTCTGGCACAATATCTCGACTCGGTCGATTCGTTCCCAGATGCCCGCCTGCTTCTGACCCCTCTACAATAATAGCCGAAGCACCCAGGGTTTGGGATATTTTAGCTAGCTTTGCTGTTGAAACAATGGGAACAATAGGTGTTCCACTTTCTTTTCCCCACAAAAACATATCGCGTGAAAAACCTGCCCCAGCAACAACTAGATCGATTCCTTCTTCAATAGCAACAGCAACTAATTCTTTAAATTGTCTTGCTGCAACCATAACATTAATACCAATAATTCCTCCATGAGGAGTTAATTTTCTTGCCAATCGAATTTCATGCCGTAATTCATCAAAAGGCATTCCCGACGCCGCAATTAAACCAATGCCACCTTCATTTGCAACAGCTGCGGCTAATCGAGCCGTCGACAACCGTATCGCCATACCACCTTGAATAATTGGCACTTTTGCTATGAGCTTACCTATTTTTAGTTCTGGCAGCTTCACCGTTTTTTCCTCCATTCAAGATACCAGAAGGGAAACCACCGGGTTTCCCTCTGGTTCTCATCGTCAACTTACGCTTTTTTTTCTTTTTCGATGTAATCCACCGTATCCTGTACCGTCTTAATTTTTTCTGCAACGTCATCAGGGATTTCGATATTGAATTCTTCTTCAAAAGCCATGATTAATTCAACGATATCCAAAGAATCCGCGCCTAAATCATCAATAAAAGCAGCATCAAGTTTTACTTCTTTTTCATCCACACCTAATTGTTCTACTACGATGCTTTTTACTTTTTCAAATGTATTTTCTCCGCTCATGTATCATTCACCCCCTTTCAATATAATATGCCTTTGTATTATATTACATAATCATGCCACCGTCTACATGTAAAACTTGGCCTGTCATGTACTTTGCTTCTTCTGATGCCAAAAAGGCCGCTACCGTAGCTACTTCTTCCGGTTTCGCCATGCGTCCCATAGGAATCGTCTTTAAAATATCTTCTTTCGCCGTATCACTTAAAACGGCCGTCATATCCGTTTCAATAAAACCGGGTGCAATTGCATTAACGCGAATATTCCGCGATGCTAATTCTTTTGCTACGGCCTTAGTAAAACCAATAACTCCCGCTTTTGCGGCACTATAATTAGCTTGTCCTGCATTTCCCACAAGCCCAACGATAGATGTCAAATTAATGATAATACCATGACGCTGCTTGATCATCAACTTGCTAACTTGACGTGTACAATGAAATACACCCGTCAAATTGGTATCCAATACTTCTTGCCATTCCGTTTCTTTCATCCGCATCAGCAAGGTATCCCTCGTAATACCTGCATTATTCACCAATATGTCAATGGAGCCAAACGTATCTTTCACTTCTTTTACCATCGCTTCTACGGCCGCTCCATCGGCTACGTCACATTGTATCATCATTCCTTGAACACCCTGTGCTTTTACTAACGCTAAGGTTTCTTCTGCTGCCGCCGTATTTCCCGCATATATAATAGCAACTTGCACGCCAGCTTTTGCTAATTCAACGGCAATGGCACGTCCAATACCACGAGAACCTCCCGTAACAATGGCTGTCTTTTCCGTTATATTCATCTTAATTTCCTCCCTGAAAAAAAGTTAACGTTTCTTCTAATGATGTCACATCATCTACATGTTCACAATGTAGTGACCGATCTATTTTCCGTGTAAATCCACAAAGCGTTTTGCCTGGTCCAACTTCGACCAATACATCTGCCCCCATATTTTTCATCGTCTGCGTGCAAGTGATCCATAACACAGGACTAGCCGCCTGTTTGACTAACGCTTCTTTAATCGCTGCCGCATCTGTTTCAGGCTGTCCCGTAACATTCAAGACAACGGGAATCGTTGCTTGTTGCAACGTAAGATCATGTAACACTTCCCCCAATCGTTTCGCCGCTGGTTGCATGAGCGAACTATGGAAGGGTGCACTAACATGGAGCATAACGGCCCGTTTTGCTCCCGCCTTTTTAAGTTCTTCCGTTGCCTGTTGCACAGCCTTCGTACTACCGGCAATAACCAATTGGCCTGGGCAATTATAATTTACCGGTTCAACCACACCGCCCACCGATGAAATGTCTGCACAAATCGCCGCAATGCGTTCATCATCAAGGCCCATAATGGCTGCCATAGCACCTTCGCCTAAGGGAACCGCCTCTTGCATGAATTGCCCCCGCAACCGTACGGTACGTACGGCATCGGCAAAGGACATAACTTGGGCTGCTACTAACGCCGAATATTCCCCCAAACTATGACCAGCTACTATATCCGGTTTGATACCTTCCGCTACTAATATACGATAGCAAGCGACACTAGCAGTTAAAATAGCAGGTTGCGTATGATAGGTTTTCATTAATTCTTCATCAGGACCTTCAAAGCATAATTTCGTAAGGGAAAAACCTAACGCATCATCCGCTTCTTCAAAGACTTCACGGACCATTGCATATTGATCGTACAAATCTTTTACCATACCCACTTTTTGTGCTCCTTGACCAGGAAAAACAAAAGCCTTTTTCATCATCTATTCACTCCCTTTTCTATATTGCCCATTTCATGACTAGACCACCCCAGGTAAGTCCTGCACCAAATCCGGCAATAACGATAATATCTCCTTTTTTCATACGTCCTTGTCGATTGGCTTCATCCAGTGCAATCGGAATGGAAGCCCCAGATGTATTCGCATATTTTTGGATATTAACAAATACTTTTTCCATCGGTAAATGCAACCGTTTTGCCGCCGATTGAATAATACGAATATTGGCTTGATGCGGTACCATTAAATCAATATCTTCATAAGAAAGACCTGCTCGATTTAATGCATTTACCGCCGTTTGTCCCATGACCTTAACAGCAAATTTATATACTTCCTTACCGTTCATATGAACATAAGTCAAGCCTTTTTGACGATTTTCATCCGTTGGTAATAAAGCTACGCCACTAGAAGGAATACATAAATATTCTCCGCCATTGCCATCAGCTCCCATGTCTACCCCCAACACGCCATATCCTTTTTCAACCGGTCCAAAGACAGCCGCGCCAGCACCGTCTCCAAACAGCACACACGTATTGCGGTCGCTATAATTCAAGACACGACTTAAAATTTCTGCACCAATAACCAATACGTGGCGGTACATACCATTTTCAATAAATTGCGTAGCCGTGATCGCCCCATAAGCAAAACCCGAGCATGCCGCGTATAAATCAAATACAGCGGCCTTTGTAGCACCTAAATTTTTCTGGACAATGCATGCGGTCGATGGAATCGTCATATCCGCAGTTAAGGTGCAAACGATAATCAAATCAATATCAGTAGCTTGAAGTCCTGCCATTTCTAGTGCCTGCTTTGCCGCAATCGTACTCATATCAGATGTATTCATATCATCCGCCGCAATATGTCGTTGACAAATTCCTGTCCGAGATTGTATCCATTCATCGGAGGTATCTACCATTTTTTCCAAGTCAGCATTGGTCAACACCTTTTCAGGCGCATAATGCCCTGTGCCTAATACCCCTGCATATATAGCCTTATTGTTCATTGTATTGTTCAACTTGTTCCTCCTCGATACTTTTACGAATATGGCCTACTACATCTTTTTCCACAAATTCACTGGCAATGCGAATCGCATTTTTTATCGCCTTAGCTTTAGAACTGCCATGACAAATAATAAAACTGCCATTCACCCCCAGTAAAGGAGCCCCACCATATTCCGTAAAATCCAATCGCTTTTTCAAGCTTTTTAAAGCGGGGTATACTGCTAATGCCCCCAATTTAGCCAACCAACCGCCATGACGAATCGCATCTTTTACTAATTTGATAATAAACAAAGCCATTCCTTCGCCAAATTTCAAAATAACATTGCCGACAAAACCATCACAAACGACCACATCGACCGTGCCATTGGGAATATCTCGTCCCTCTACATTTCCATAAAAAGAAATGGTCTTTAAATGTTCTAGCAAAGGATAGGTACGTTGACACAAATCATTTCCCTTAGATGCTTCTTCACCTATATTTAACAATCCGACAAGCGGATCGGCAATACCCAAAATATATTTCGCATAATGAGCACCCATAATTGCACCTTCTAGTAAATGCTTAGGTTTGCTATTCGCATTTGCTCCTGAATCCAGCAACACCGTAATTCCCTTTTTAGACGGAAGGGGAGTCGCAATACAAGGTCGTTCAATTCCCTTAATACGCCCTAACCCAAGTAAAGCAGCACTCACCGCCGCACCTGTACTCCCCGGTGCAACAACCGCATCGCAGCGGCCTTCTTTAACTAACCGCGTAGCTACTAAAATCGATGCATCCTTTTTCTTACGAATCGCCTGTGCCGGGTGTTCGTGCATTTCTATGACTTCACTCGCATGTACAATGGATATTCGACTCTGTTGAGCCGCTCCATATTCTTTTAATAAAGCACGTAACCGTGTTTCATCGCCGACCAAAACAACTTCAATATCATCTGTCTGAACAGCGTCAATAGCACCTAAAACGGTTTCCTCCGGTGCATAATCACCACCCATGGCATCTACAGCAATCTTCATGTAAAGCAACTCCATTATTCTAATGATTCAATAATAAACTTTGTACGAAAAACTTCTTTTCCATTCTTGCGTGTTTTAACCCAAACATAATATTTATTTTCTCGTTGACGAATCACTTCAGCCATTGCCACCAGTGTATCGCCAGCTGTAACTGGCTGTTTGTACTTCATATTAGCAACAGACGTAATAATAACGGGTAAATGCAATACATGCCGAGCCAAGGCATTCGCCTGTGCATACAATACCTGTGAACGTACAATATGCGCTTCATCTACCATATCGACCGTCGCGGTTAAAATAGAAATTGCCCGCTCTCCTACTGTGCATTCGACGACTTCGCCAACTTCACCAGCCGATTGTCGCATAGGTAGTGCCTGTGCCTTTTCTTTAATGCGAATCCGCATTTCCGGAATACCTAAGGCCAAGCGATCTAAACGAATTGTTGCCACACTCACGGAAAATAATTCCGCTAGCTCTTCATCATTGATGAATGGATTATCTTCAATTCGTTTTTTTAATAACTCATGCCGTTTTTGTCTCACTATACGACCCATCTCTTATCACCTTTATTATGACCAAGTACTAATAGTACATACAACTAGAGATTATATAATGATTTTATCTATTTTGCAAGTTTTATACATAGCAAAAAAAGTATGCATTCTTACACAACTGTGACATAGCATACTTTTTAACTCCCTTAATACTTATCTACATCTAATTTATTTAAAATATCCCGTAACTCTATAATTTCATCCTTTGTCAACGTAATCCCTTTAGTCATCGCTTGATACTCGGGATCCCATGCACGCAAATCAAATTTAGGTGCACGATTATTCCAGCTAATATACGTTAATTGTTTACGCCAACCATCTTTATTTTCTGATAAGGTACCACATACATCTTCAATGTTAAATTGCAATTGTTTCATCTTATAATCCTCCATTCATACTAATAACACATATATGTATTCCTTTTTTTATATAATATCAAAGATGTTCTTTCTGTCAATTATTTTTTATAAAAATTCATATTAAACATGGCTCGATCGTCTTTTTTTAAATAGTCCCCCATGAGCTTCACGAATATCAAAAATGGAAATAAACGCCTGTTCATCAACTTGATGTACCGCCTCTTTAATCGTCATTACTTCTAACCGGGATACGACACAATATAATACTTTTGTTGATTGCCGCATATATGCACCTTCCCCATGTAACAAGGTAACAGCCCGTCCCAGCCGATGCAACAAATAATGTGATACTTCATCATGTTGTGTCGTCACAATTAAAACCCCTTTCATTTCATCCAAACCATTGGCAACGACATCAATCATTTTATATGCAATAAAATACGCAATCAACGAATACATTGCACTATCCCAAGAAAAGACAAAGCCTGAAATGCCTAAAATAAATAGGTTAAAAAACATGATTACTTCCCCCACAGAAAAGGGAATCTTTTTATCGGCAATAATGGCTAAAATTTCCGTTCCATCTAATGAGCCCCCCCAACGAATAATCAAACCGACACCTACCCCAATAATGATGCCCCCAAAAATAGTCGATAAAAAGGGATCATACGTAACAGGCGTCAAGTGAGCCATATGTAATATTTTATTCCAAAAGGATAGGCTAATAACAGATATAAGCGATAATACTGTAAATAAACTACCAATTTTCTTATACCCCAGAATAAAAAAGGGAATATTAAACAAAATAATAAACACACTGAAACTAAGTCCCGTAACCTGTGCTACCATAAGGGAAACGCCTACGATGCCTCCATCAATAACCTGATTGGGTACGAGAAAAATGTCTAATCCTAAGGTATAAATAAGTGCTCCCACAGCTAAACCAATAATCCGCACTATATAAGAAATCATACGTTCTCTCCCTGTTGTTGAATATACCTTTGGCCAATAATCCAGGCGACAAAATCATCTACCGGCACGGGGGGAAACTGCAGACAAAGTGGTACCACTCGCCGCCATCCTCGCCGTGGGGTCATACGAAAATATAACCGCCTTCCTTCGACAGTCGTATTCTTTTCATCAACTAATGCATAGGCAATCGTCTTTATCTGTTTCGCCAGCCATGCCGCAACAACCCCTTGCAAATGTTTATGGCACGTCCCATCGCCCATAGCAATATGCGTAAATCCATATTGCACTTGTAATTTCGTTAATACCGCTGCCAAAGAAGCGGACGGAATGATATGTTTTTCTACGAGTGTCCCGTCCCGACGCAGGATAGCGATACCCGTTTTTTCTGAACCCGGATCAATTGCTACAATCATCCCTATCCCTCCTTATATAACCGGTGTAATTTGCAAGGAAATATTTAATGGTCCTTCCGTATACGTCGTTTCTCGGCAAATTACCTTTACTTCGATCGTTCTATCTTGATATTGTTGCAACAATGAAATGGCCTTAAACATATCCGCTGCCGAAAGGACCCCTATATTTCCTGTCAGTGGATCGGGAAGCACCCCTCTCTGACGTGCCGTTTCATTGACCTTACGCAATATACGCATCACTTGTAACTCGGCATTACCCGTAATCATTTCCGGAGTAAGGCGATACGTATATACAACCTCACCTTTTCTATACATTTTAATATGGTCATATAATTGCACATGTACCAACGCCGGTTCACCTAAAATGATATTTCCTGCGGCGGCAATACGTACCAAAAGCGGTTTTGAGCCGGCGCCTTGCAATGCTTTTACGGCACCATTAAACTCCGTCGGTGAAATATATACTAAAACTGCGTTTTTATCTTGTATACCCATTTGCTTGCTAATCCGTATATTCGTTTCTTGAATAGCCTCACTAAGACGCTGTTTTGCCTGCAATTCATTACCCCCGCCCGAAATAACCGAACTAGACAAAATTTCACCAAATCGATACATTACCGTACCTTCCCGTACGTGTATCATACTATCATTCAAAAATTGTATCCGCTTATCCAATAATTGAATCGTATCCATCATACGCTGTTTCGTCTTTTCTAACGACACTAGCTCTTGTTTGGCCTTTTCCTTATCATATATGGCTCGTTGTTCCTGTAGCCGTGCTTCGTTTAACGCCTTTTGGATAATAAATAACTGTTTTGTCTTTTCATCTCGCACTTGCCTAGCCTGTTGTAAATCCATTTGTGTATGCTGAAGAGCCAGATTTTTTCTTTTTAATTGCTGATCTTGCTGAGCTAATAACCGCGATGATTCTGCAATCAATCGATTTTTATTCTGCAAAATCTTCCCCAATTCTTTTTCTTGGGCTTCTAACCGATCACGTTGTTCCTGTAATCGTTGTATACCAAATAAGGCCACCCGCACATTTTCAGAAAGAATCCCCAACACACAAAGTGTCATCGCTGCAATACATACGCCAGTAATAATCGTAATCAATATGGATGAATATTTTGGCCGCAATCCAAATATTTTGATTTTCCGTTTTCCTACTCGCGAGCCAATCTTATCTCCTAAATAGGCAATACAACCCCCCATAATGGCTAAAATAAATAACATAATGATTCCGTACTGCATACTGCACCTCCTTTATATATCATATACTATATAGATACATATGTCATGACCTATTTTCATTTTCTTTTCCCACCTCTAAGCCCATTCGCCTTGACAAAAGTACGTAAATAGAGTATAATAAAAACGTCATACAAAATGAATCTTCAGGGCAGGGTGCAATTCCCGATCGGCGGTATAGTCCGCGAGCGCGTTAGCGCAGGATTTGGTGCAATTCCAAAACCGACAGTATAGTCTGGATAGAAGAAGGTGAAAAGATATTTTATTTTTTGTTTCTTTGCCCCGAAGCATTTGCTGGGGTTTTTTTTATGCCCGCAACTGCACG
>NZ_KQ960926.1 GCF_001553405.1 Megasphaera hutchinsoni
ACTCGGGACACCCTGATTAAAAGTCAGGTGCTCTACCAACTGAGCTAATGAATCATAATTGGCAGGGGTAGCTGGATTTGAACCAGCGCATGACGGAGTCAAAGTCCGTTGCCTTACCACTTGGCTATACCCCTATGGGGCGAGTATAGGGAATCGAACCCTAGAATAACGGAGCCACAATCCGTCGTGTTAACCACTTCACCATACCCGCCATATAATCCACATCACCATCACCCCTACATGGGGTGTCGGTAACGTAGATTATTCTATCATTATTCAAATGTAGTGTCAATACCCAATCAAAATATATTTCTCTAAATATACTATGAACTTTATATTATGTAGTTAGCGGTCTTTTTCTCCATACAATATATCTTTAACAAAATTAGGCAATACAAATGCACTACGCTGAATACCTTCATTATAATATTTAGTCGGGAATGTGCGTTTACGATTAGCCGTCCATATTAAGGGATCATACTTTTTAGTTCCCATCGTGAAACAATGCATACCCGTTGGATAAATAGGAATAAACGCCGTATACAGCCGTGCTATCGGAAAAATATCTTGTACATTCACAAAAATATCATGTACCACTTTTCTATGCATAAACGGAGATTCTGTTTGTTGTACAAATAAGCCATCTTCTTTTAATGCATTATATGTATCTTGATAAAATTCATGTGTAAATAACCCTTCACCAGGGCCAACAGGATCAGAGCAATCCACAATAATAACATCATATGCATTTTTAGCTTCTCTCATAAAAGCAATCCCATCTCCCACACGAACGGTTAATTTAGGATGTTGTTCCCGTATTGCCTTCGATATTTGTGGAAAATACTGTTTAGATAATTCAATCACTTGACCATCAATATCTACCATCGTAACCGATTCTACTGCTTCATGTCTTACGGCTTCTCGAGCAGAACCACCATCGCCGCCGCCAATAATCAACACATGTTTAGGCGATGGATGTAAGAAAAGAGGTATATGGACAATACTTTCATGATACATAAATTCTTCTTTATCAGATGTTTGAAACACACCATCTAATACCAAAAGTCGACCAAACTCTGGCGTATCAGCTATAACAATATCTTGAAATTCTGATTTCCCTTCATATATGATACTTGTCGCTTCCGCGGTTAAATCCAAATGTGGCGACTGATGTTCTGTAACAGATTGTTTCATATGAGCCTCCTCAAATTAAGTATTTTAATTATTATAGCATACTACCACCTATATTTCCTACCTATAAAAGGAATTATATCATTGTCTATACTTTCGTTATAATAAATCAACATGTAATATTCCTCTTTTCGTTTTAGCAAGATGTGGTACAATATAAAGTAGACTATTTTAGTTGAAACAGTCTCTCATTCGTTATGGTATATCCATAACAAATATGTTGAAGAAAGTTCGGTGTAATACCGATAAGGTGATTCTCATGGAAAAATTATTACATATAGGCATTGATATTGGTTCTACAACTGTAAAAATTTCCGTATTAAATGAAAACAAACAATGTCTCCATGCTTGTTATGTCAGACATTATACAGATATTCGTCAAAAAGTATGGGCATTATTACAAAATGCCTTTGAAATATTTGGTGATCGACAAGTAACCTTAGCGATCACTGGTTCTGGTGGTATGGCCTTAGCAGATTACTTACACATTCTCTTCGTTCAAGAAGTTATTGCAGGTACAAAGGCCGTACGCACGTATCATCCGCAAGCAGATGTTATCATTGAATTAGGTGGTGAAGATGCTAAAATCACATACCTCACTGGCGGAAGTGAACATCGTATGAATGGAGCTTGTGCTGGTGGTACAGGTGCTTTTATTGATCAAATGGGTTCACTCCTACATACAGATGCATCTGGTCTCAATGAATTAGCCAAACACGCTGATACATTATATCCCATAGCAGCTCGTTGTGGCGTATTTGCCAAAACCGATGTCCAAGCACTATTAAACGAAGGTGCCAGCAAAGAAAACATCGCTGCCTCCGTCTTTCAATCGATCATCTTTCAAACGATTACCGGCTTAGCATGTGGCAGACCGATTAAAGGAACCGTCTGCTTTTTAGGCGGTCCCCTCACCTACTTATCACAATTACGAAAACAATTTGCTAAAACACTCCACTTAACAGATGATGAAATTATCGCTCCAGAAAACGCACAAGTATATGTTGCCATAGGTGCAGCGTTAGGTAGTTTTCAAGAAAAACCCGTTTCTTTTATGGACTTAATCCATCGCTTAAAAGATGTGGACGAAGCCACCTTAGCACAATCTGACCGCATGGATCCCCTCTTTCAAAACGAAGAAGAACTCCATGCCTTTCAACATCGTCATAATACTCATACGATTCCACAACGCGATTTAACAACCTATACAGGTCCTTGTTTTTTAGGGTTAGATGCTGGCTCAACAACCATTAAAGCTGCCTTATTAAGTGAGAAAAACGAATTACTGTATTCCCATTACCAAACCAACGAAGGTAGTCCATTGGCAGCAGCACAACAAATTATAACGGATATTTACCGAAAACTTCCACCACAAGCATTTATTGCCAAAACAGGCATTACTGGATATGGTGAAGCCTTGCTAAAAGAGGCCTTGCATATAGATCTAGGCGAAGTTGAAACAATCGCCCATTATCAAGCTGCTGCTCATTTTTGCCCAGATGTAGATTTTATTTTAGACATTGGTGGACAAGATATGAAATGCACCCGTCTAAAAGATGGACATATCGAAGACATTCTATTGAATGAAGCATGTTCATCTGGTTGCGGATCATTTTTAGATACCTTTGCTAAATCATTACAATTTTCAATTGAAGATTTTGCTAAGGCTGCATTATTAGCCAAAAATCCAATTGATCTAGGTTCCCGTTGTACCGTATTTATGAACTCTAAAGTAAAACAAGCCCAAAAAGAAGGGGCAACATTAGCCGATATTTCTGCCGGCTTATCCTACTCCGTTATAAAAAACGCCTTATATAAAGTTATTAAAGTAAAAGATCCGGAAAAATTAGGTAAACATATTGTAGTACAAGGTGGTACCTTTTATAACGATGCCGTATTACGAGCACTCGAAAAACTATTAGGTCGTCAAGTCATTCGCCCCGTCATATCTGGCTTAATGGGTGCATTTGGCATGGCTTTAATTAGTCATGATTCCTATCTGCAAGATAATCAACCTAGCCAATTATTAGATCAACAAGGTATCGCTTCCTTGCAAGTATCTACCTCTATACGCCACTGTGGCTTATGTACTAACAATTGCCTCTTAACCGTCAATTCATTTAATGACGGTCGGTCCTTCATCACAGGCAATCGCTGTGAACGTGGTGCATCGAATTCCGTCGGTAAAAAAAAGAAAAAACTGCCTAACTTGTATAGAACAAAATATGATCTATTATTCCATTACAAACCCTTAAAAAATGCACCTAAGGGAACTGTCGGAATTCCTCGCGTATTAAACATGTATGAAGACTATCCATTTTGGTTTACTTTCTTTACTCAGCTAGGTTATCAAGTAGTTCTTTCCGACCGCTCTTCCAAAAGATTGTTCGAAAAAGCAATGGATACCATTCCTTCTGACTCAGCTTGTTATCCTGCAAAAATGGTGCATGGTCATATTGCCAACTTATTAGAGAAAAAAGTAGATCGAATATTCTATCCATGTATTCAAAATGGGCCTACCGAAGGAAGCCGCGATAACTCCTTTAATTGTCCAATGGTAATGAGTTACCCCGAAGTAATACGTAATAATATGGGAGAACAACTAGCTGATAGCAACACTCCCATTTTAAGTCCATTCTTACCCATTCACGACAAAAAACGTATTATTCCACGGTTGCAAGAAGAACTGCGTGTATGGGGGTTATCGAAACAAGAAATTAAAAAAGCCGCTTTAGCCGCATGGAACGAAGAAGAATCATATAAACAAAAATATTATGCATTAACCAAGAAAACGTTAAAACGATTAACCCAAGACGGAGATCGTGCGATTGTCCTTTGTGGTCGTCCTTACCACGTAGATCCTGAAATCAATCATGGTATTGCCGATCTCATTTCCAGCTTAGGACTTGCTGTACTAACCGAAGATGGCATCGCTCCTTTAGGACATCTCCCCGAACATCTTCGAGTCGTTGATCAATGGTCTTACCACTCGCGCTTGTATCGAGCCGCTCAATATATTGTCACTCAACCTAATTTAGAATGCGTAGAACTAAGCTCTTTTGGTTGTGGTTTAGATGCTATCGTTGCCGATCAAGTACAAGAAATATTGACTAAAGGGCATAAAATTCATACGTTATTAAAAATTGACGAAGGTTCTAATTTAGGAGCAATTCGTATTCGCCTCCGTTCCCTTTTATTTGTCATGAACCATCGTGCAGCCTTATCTCCTACCCCAGTCGAAGAATACACCTATAAAAAGGCTATTTTTACCAAAGAAAACAAAAAAACAAATGTTATCTTAGCTCCTTCCATGACACCAATTCATTTTCCCATGTTCCAATCCGCCTTTGTGCATGAAGGATTTCATTTGGAACTGTTACCGCATCAAGGAGCCGAAGCTATCGATAATGGATTAGCCTATATTCATAACGATGCTTGCTATCCTGCCATTATGTCGTTAGGTCAAATTATTACCGCTTTAAAATCAGGAAAATACGATATCAATCATACGGCTGTTATGGTTTCTCAAACAGGCGGATGTTGTCGGGCCACCAATTATATCGGTATGATTCGCAAAGCCTTAGCTGATGCCAATTTAGGACAAGTTCCTATTCTTTCGCTAAATGCAAAAGGACTAAATGCCCATCCCGGCTTTAGTCCAGGCTTCGGTTTCTGGCATCGCTTAGCCATGGCAGTTATATACGGAGATGCACTACAACAAATACTATATCGAATCCGTCCTTATGAAAAAATAAAAGGTACGGCCGAAGGATTATTTAAAAAATGGCAAGCAAAATGCACTCATGACTTACTTCGTGCAGATATCAAAACATACAAAAAGAATATCCGTAATATGATTGCCGAATTTGATGCCGTTGAAATAGATGAAACAGTAAAACCGCGAATAGGTCTAGTAGGCGAAATTTACGTGAAATTTCACCCTATTGCCAATAATCACATCGTCCGCATGATTGAAGAAGAAGGAGGCGAAATTATCGTTTCTGGCTTAGCAGATTTTATTTTATATGGATTGTTGGATAATCAATTCCGCTATAAATACCTATCAGGAACTTGGCTCTCCTATTTTCTCAGTAAAAGTGCAGTAAAACTGATTGAATGGTACCGCAAACCATATCGTAACGCCGTAGAAAAGAGTCGCCATTTTGATCCCATTACGTCTATTTACGATATTGCCAAAGAAGCAAAAAAATATCTCTCCCTAGGACATGAAGCTGGAGAAGGCTGGTTCCTCACCGGCGATATGATTGATCTTATGCACCGCGGTGCCAAAAATATAGTCTGCCTGCAACCTTGGGCTTGCCTGCCCAACCATGTAACGGGAAAAGGCATGATCAAAACCTTAAAAGCCTCCTTCCCCGATACCAACATTGTTGCAATTGATTATGATCCTGGTTCCAGTGCAGTAAATCAAACAAACCGTTTAAAATTAATGCTAACAACCACATTTGATAATATTAGAAAAGAAGCGTCACCCCAACAAAAACCCATGCGTCCCTTCTTACCGGGCGTGCACTTAAACAGTTCCATTCCGGGAGAAAAACAATAACCCTATACCACTACCGAAAAAGCTTATATGAAAATAGTTTTTCAAAACAAAGCATGCAGGTTGTAGAGTATCACTCTACAACCTGCATGCTTTGTTTATAACTAACACAATTAAATCTCATTTTTTTTACAAATTAATAGTGTTCTTCACAATATATATAGGAGGAATCATAATAATGAATATTGTTAAAGACTACTTTTTAAATTATTTTGTCCCTACACAACACCTAAATGAATATTCCGCCATATTATGGCCAATATTGGCATTCATTCACAAACCAATAACTTAACTGCCCTTTTCAGAGATTCACAAAATGAAATTTTATCTACAGAAAAAGATACTGTACAAAATATTACTCGGACAATTCAAGAGTTACAAAGCACCTCTACAAAATCTACCGCAACGATGATTGCACAACTCTCCGATCATATGAGCGGCTATATGGAAGCACTCAAAAATCAAAGTAACGATTTGGCCGAATACACACAAAACTTAAAAAATGTATCCGCCGAAATAAATTCACAACCTGCAATTATCCATCGCGGTCAGGAAGGAATTGTAAAAGCATTCGATATTTTAAGCGCCAATTTAACGCAAAAAAATATGACCTATAATGATCAACTGTTAGAATCACAAAAACGCTACCATGAAATGATGGAAACCAGTCTGAGTGAAATAATGACTGCAATCGGCGAAATTATTACAGTTGCCAAAGAAAAATATATGACCGATATACAAACTATTTATAAAAATATTGATAGTTTATCTTCCTCAAAAGAAACCGCTACAACTTCTACAGTCACAACAAATTCGGAAAACCCGTTACCATCCGCTACTGCCACTATAAATTCCCCCGTCGACACCGCCTGCAATCCGGACTTACCCAATACTGCGGCTCTTACTTCCGATACACCGCACGCCGCCGCTCTTTCCGGGACCCAAGCAGAAGATGAATCGGAAATCATGGAACACATCTTCAATGACTTATATGAAAAAGGTGGCGACAACTAATGTTCAATAAACAAAAAGACGATGAAACTTCTGTTTGGATTTCCAATACCGATTTAATGTCCGGCTTATTAGTACTATTTTTATTTATTTCTATTATTATGACACAAAATTTATCCGCTGCTAATCAACGATTTAAAAATGTCACCCAAAAATCCATTCAATTTAAACAAGAGTTAAAAAATAATATTGATAAAAATTTTTCCTCCCAAGAAATACACCAATATCATCTTGACCAAGCAGACGGATCCGCCTCTTTTGATCAGGCCGGTTGTCGCTTTGCCGCCGGCTCTTCCGAACTGACCCCGGAATTTAAAGAAACATTGAGACATTTTTTACCCAAATATTTAAAAGCTATCAATACCGTATATCAAAAAAATCATAACAGTATTAAAGAAATCCGTATTGAAGGACATACGTCCTCAGAATGGACATACACAAATGCTACCGATGCGGCCTTATCCGATGACGAAAAATACATAAAAAATATGGAATTATCGCAAAGTCGCACAAGAGAAATTATTAATTATGCTTTATCGCTTCCTGAATTAAAACCCTATCACGGATTAATAAAAGACAAACTAACTGCAAACGGCTTGTCCTCCAGTAAATTAAAAAAAATAAATGGTGTCGAAGATAAAAATGCCTCTCGACGAATAGCGTTCAGAGTAATCGCCAATGATGAAGCTACTGTAAAAAAATTAAATATGGAGATAAACAATGACTACTAATCTAAACAATAAAATCCATGACCTTTATACCATCGCCGGAATAAATCATCCTACCGCTCCGCCGAAATCTGAATTTTCTTTTACTCTTCCTGACTATATTTTCCCCCCTACATCTGAAATTTATATAGGTAACATTCCGCTTACGGATATTCCTTCCGTCATGTATGAAAATATAGAACAAATGAACCAAGAATTACTTTATACAAACTATAATCAGCTCATATTGGTACATAAAAAAATACAATATACCCAAAACGGAAAAATTCCTTATCCCTTTTATCATACATGTGCTTGCGCTGCATTAAAAAAAGCATTAGATACCGACATAAATAATAAATTTGCCATAAGTACTCGTTATGACGGCTCTTTTCTGGTTGTTTTAAGGGAAAACGGGAAAGAAACACAGGAAATTCGTCCCCATGTTTTATGTCATTACTACTATAAAATACTGGATTCAAAACTTAACTTAACAAAAAAGGGCTACAATGAACATAATTTTGACATTTTCCGTTTTTACAAAGAAGAATGCCATCACGCATTCTTTTCTCCCAAACGTTTTTCACAACTTTCTACCATGGCTTCCAGTGGAAACCTAACTTCCAAATATCCAATAGCATGGGCACAGACATCTTTAAAACTAAAAGAACTGAGAAATTGGACCTATGAACGTTGCAATTTTCACGCAACGACACAAGAAGAAAAAACCTTTATTGAAGTACATCACAAAAATAAAAATTGTCTGGATATTCGTCCAGACAATTTAGAAGTATTATGTTATATTTGCCACAACCAGGAACATCCGCATCGTCCCAAAAGAAAACACCAATTTACTAAATAAGACCTCTATTCATTTATATGCCTTTGTCTTTATCCCCTCCTTCTATAGACGGAAACAGCTCTGTAGCCACCGTATTTTGTTCCTCATCCTGTATCGGACGGGCTTGTAACATAATTACCACTTCCGTTTCTTTAGACGTCTTATAGCGACTTTGGAATAATTTCCCCACTAAGGGAATATCTCCCAGTAACGGTACTTTGCGAAAATGTTCCATCTCTTCTTTGCCGATTAAACCGCCGATAACCAATGTTTTATCCGGTTTCATTCGTACAACCGTCTTGGCTCTACGCGTTGAAATTCGATACGCTTTCATTTCAGGCACTAATACGGGAGTACTTACCTCAGCTTCAATAGCTGCCGTCACACTTCCATCCGCATGAATAATGGGCGTGTAATTTAATTTTACCCCGGCTTCTTCATACGATACAGACGTTGTTTTTTCACCTTGTTTTGTATGTTCTTTTGCTACCGGAACTCTATCTCCAATTAAAATATGTGCCGCTTGTCCATTCATTGCCATAATATGAGGATTAGCTAAAATTTCTGCATCTCCCTTTTCTTCTAATGCTTGAATATGCCCAACCCATGAAAATAAACTTCCTCCTTCATTACTCCATGTCGACCAATCCCATTCAATACCTTGTTTTTTTAATGCTTTACGATCTATTGACATAATGCGAACAGATACATCGACTTGTAATGGTTTCTTGTCTAATTGGGCAACTAATTTATTTATCAATTGAGCTTCTCGTTTGGTCGCACCTACAACTAATGTATTCGATAGCGAATGATGCTTAATTTTAGCAGCTGGTATCATCGCTTGAACCGCCTCTGCTACATATTCAGGCGTGGTATATTGTAACTGCCATGTATAATATTTTATTTCTCTTTCATGATTGCGACCTGCGGTGATATAACGAACCGTGCCACTTTTATCATAAAATAAATTTTGACTTTCCGTAATAACATCTACTACTTCCTCTGGTGTAACATGTTCTATATGTAATGTCATATTTCCTTGCACTGAATCATCAATTAATACGTTCATATTTCCTGCCTTAATCACGCCCTCTAAAATAGAACGAATCGGTGCATCACTCACATTAATAGTCATCGCAGATACATATGTACAACTTAGACAGCATAACGTCAAAAATATACTACTAACCTTTTTTTTCATATACTCACCTCATCCTTTTATTTCCCATACTTGTCCTTTATCCCCTATACCCACACAATTTTCATGTATATATAATACCGTATATGAACCAATAACATCTCCTACTTGACATGCCTGAACCTTATTTTGATATTGTAATAATACAATTGGCATGTTTTTTTGTTTCATGAATCCTCGAATCGTTGGTAAGGCTATTGCTTGTACATCTCTTTCTGTGCCTTCCCCCTCTGTTGGTTCCATATCAGAATTATTTTCTATAGCCGTTAAGGATGCTGTAGTAGCTAATAAATCTGGTATATCCTTGTACCGAACTGCCTTTTCCGTACTATACACTAATTGAATATTCGACTCTGCGGATGCCATATCTTGATCTTCGTTTTGATCAATATCTCGCATTTCTTCCTCTACATTAGATGCAACAGATACAGTCTTATTTTCCCATAAAGAATTTCCATCCCAAAATAAATAAATACTGAGCAATGCGAAAAAAATCAAGCCATAAGGGAACAAACGCTTTCCATATTGATGCCACAAGTTTAAAAAATACTCTTTCCCTTTCTCCATGGATAACCACCTCATTCTATGGCTCTAGTATAACAAAAAATATATATTTTTCAATTAAATTATACTTAAAAAACAAGGTTAATGGCATTGAATTTTTAATAACCATTAACCTTGTTTTTATTTTTCTTATATTCGCAACATGGATTGCAAAAACATTTTCGTTCGTTCTTGTTTTGGTTGCTCAAATATTTCCGTTGGTGTGCCTTCTTCTTGTATACATCCATCCGCCATAAAAATCACATGATCTGCTACTTCTTTTGCAAATGCCATTTCATGTGTCACAATTATCATCGTCATTTCATCTTCTGTCAATTGTTGAATTGTACGAAGCACTTCCCCCGTTAATTCTGGATCTAAAGCAGATGTAGGTTCATCAAAAAGCATGATATCCGGTTCCATTGCTAACGCTCGAGCAATAGCTACGCGCTGTTGTTGCCCGCCCGATAACCGTGACGGGTACAAATCCTTTTTCTGCCATAACCCTACCTTGCGTAAAAGTTCTTCTGCTAAAGGCAATACTTCTTCTTTTTTCATTCCTTTCACAATACGCGGAGCTTCCAATAAATTATCCAATACGGTCATATGAGGAAACAAATTAAATTGCTGAAAACACATACCCATACGGCGGCAAATATTCCGTGCCTCATTAGTATCCGCATATATAGCCTGAGTGCTTCCTTCAGGTGTATGTACTAAGATATCTCCTTGCACGACAATATCCCCCGTATCAATCTGTTCCAATTGACATAAGCATCGCAAAAGTGTACTTTTACCGCTTCCTGACGGGCCTATGATAGAAACAACGTCTCCCTCATTCACATGTACGGTAACATCTTTCAATACATCTATATCTTTAAATTTTTTTCTAATATGGTTCATCTCAATAAAACTCATACTAACTCCTATTCATCATACATAGCATATCGTTTTTCCAAATAATTAAAAATCGTTGTTAAAATAAATGTAAACACTAAATAAAAAATAGCAGCTACCAAGAATGCCGTCGTATCAAAATCTCGTTGTACAATGGATCTCGTAATACGCAAGATATCATTCATCGCTAAAATATACACTAACGACGTGTCTTTCAATAAATTAATCGTTTCATTCGCGACTGGTGGCAATACACATTTAACTACCTGTGGCAATATAATGTGTCGCATCGTCTGACCATAAGTCATTCCCAATACCTTTGCCCCTTCATATTGACCTCGATCAATAGATTGAATTCCACCTCGAAAAATCTCAGCAAAATACGCAGCATAATTGAATACAAAGGCAATAATAGCCGCGCCAAAAGGTGGTAAACGCAAGCCTTCCACTAAAAAAGGTAACCCATAATAAATAAATAATATTTGTAACATAAGCGGCGTCCCACGCATGATATAAATATATATACTAATAACCTTACGAAACGCCATAAGTTGTGATGTACGTATTACCGAAAAAAGGATTCCTAACGGTAAACTCAAGATAATCGTAATAAAAAAGATTTTTAATGTTACCTGTATGCCTTCTGCAATAGCAGGCACAATAGCACTGATATACTCCATGAATTTCCTTCTCTTTCTATCCTATTATTTTACTTTTAACGTAATATCTTCTCCCAGCCATTTTTGCGATAACGCAGCCATAGTACCGTCGTCGCTTAATTCTTTTAATACTTGATTGATTTTATTACATAACGCAGTATCTTCCTTTCTCATCCCAATGCCAAAGGTTTCTTCACCTAACGATGTATCAACCACACGAAATTGTCCCGCTTTTTTTTCCATATAATAACGCCCTACTACACTATCCACTAATACCCCATCAATTCTTCCCAACTGTAAATCCATAAACGCATTTACGAAATCACCATATTTTTTTACTTCTCCTAATGATTGTTGAAACGCTGTATGCCGATTTAAAGCATCAATGGAACTACTTCCTTCTTGTGTTCCTATAACTTTCCCCTTAAACCCGTCTTTATTCTGAATGTTCGACGAAGCACGTACAATAAGCAATTGATCATTCTTCATATAAGGTTTAGAAAAAGCGATTACTTTTTCCCGTTCTGGTGTGATCGTAAGCCCATTCCAAAGCATATCTACTTGTCCACTTTTCAATGCTGCTTCTTTACTATCCCAATCAATCGTTTGAAATGAAACAGGAATGCCGATCCGTTTTTCAACTTCCCTCGCTAAATCAATATCAAATCCAACAAGATCACCATTATTATCTCGAAAGCCCATAGGTGGAAAATTATCATCCAGACCAATAATAATTTTATCAGGTAATGCATTCTGCACATCCGACTTATGTCCACACCCAGCCATCAGTAAACACCCTATCGCTAATCCTATTGCTATACCCTTTTTCCATATCCCTTTCATATTTCTTGCTCCTTCCTTTTCTATACTCATCTGTAATATACATATATAATACTTCATTACGTTAAATTAGTAAAGGGATAAAGCAAAAAATATCATGACCTCTTTTAAAGAGATCCATCTTCCTGTTTTTCGTTCCTGTATTACGATATATCTTGATTTTCTTGCCGCCGATTAATATGTTGCTTAAGAAGCTGTCTATCCTTTTTATTCAAAAATTGCAATGCAACAGGTATCGTTACTACATTACCTGTTGCAGGATTTCCCATATGAATCACTTTCCCATCCGCAGACAGAAAAAAATTCTGATTATACGCTAAAAAAATCAGTCGTTTTGATGGCGATAACTGTTCTTCCCAAAAACTCTTCCACGTAAGATATCGTTGACGAACCACAATTCCCTTTTCTGCAACGACACACATCACTTCATCTTGTCTAACTAATCGCCAAAGGCAAAATAGTACCCCCAATAGATATTCCACTCGATGATCCCAATAAAAGCTTTGCATTACCATCCACAAGAAATAAATTCCCGCCACTAAATACAATGCTTTCATCCGTCGCATAAACGTCTTACTGTTATAAAAAACGGCTTCAACCTTACCACAAAAAAAACGCTTTTCAATCTCTTTTATATCCATAGGTCAACCTCAAAAATAACTGCACTTTCGTCTATACTTTATCTATTTTTACCACTTATTTTAGGATGAGTCTTAATGATAATATCTCTCCCTTGTTTCACTACTTCTAGCGAAATATCCCCCACACCCTCTTTATAATAAGCCATCTTAATATCTAATATAAATGCACCTACTTTTTCTTGTAATGCATCATCAAAAAATTGTTGCCGCAAATTTGATTTGCGTTGCATACGTGTATTTTTAGACATACGGGTCTCTACGGCTTCCTCATCACTGCCTAAAAACATCTCTTCAATATCTCTATTTTTAGGGATCTTATCCTTTTTCAAAACCATTCACCTCTCTTTATAGGTCCTCACTCGCTTCATCTATTTTATCTGATGCTTCGTGCATACTATTTAAGGTTATTTTAGAAAATTTTTGTGGAGTCTTATACGTAGCAATTTTGGTGAATCCTTTCTTTAATCGCCCTCGATATGCCGCGATAACATTACCTTTATCATTTAATTCGCCGATATATATTTCTTGCCCATCAATCCCAATTAAACGAAATTTAGCCCCCACAGGAGAAATTTCCCGCCAACTGCACGTAATACCATCCAGCATATATACAATGCCCGTTTTTAAATTATCATAGAAAAACGTATCAGAATCATAAAAAACAGCAATCCTACCAATACGCTCAGCCTGCACCGAAACCCGTCGTGTTGCATAATTAGCATCCGTACGATAAATACGATACCGATTTTTAGCAACTTCTAGTTTCATATAAATAACATTAGTTGCCGTAGAATATGCCACATCTACAATCTTACTATCACGAGGTGCATCTTTAATTGGTGTATCTAACTCTCTATCTGGATATATAGGGTTGTATTGAGCTAAATATACACCAAATCGCTTATCTTTATTTCCTACTCCATACGTTGCTAAAATCGCTAAGTTTCTATCTGGAAGCCATTCAAAAAACGATACCTTGCGACCGTGTAACCGAATTCGTTTCGGCTCCTCTTGTTTCCCTGCTTCATAAATAGAAATCGTATCATCTACAATAGTAGCCATAAATCGTTTATCATATGAATAATATGACTGCCCATTGGGTTCTATTCCAAATCCCAAGGCCTCTTGTTGATTCGTGCTCCCAATTTGAAATTCTGAAGTAGGTGCAAATAAAACTTGATCCAAATAAATATATGCAGCGGCTTGACATGAAATGCCTACAAAAAAAGCTGCCAATACATTACGAAGTTTCATAGCCCCTCCTATTTAACAATAAATGCCGTTGGAATCATCCGTTCTCCCAATAAATCAGCTGGCTTATTAATAACCTTCCCATTAAAAAATAACGTTGAACTAGAGCCACCGTCCAAATTCGCTGCAATCACCGCGCCTTCTTTATATAAGATGTTCTGAACATCTCGTAGCGTCGCACCGACAGAATAACCTGGTTGTCTTCCATCAATCACTAAAAATAAAACCGTTCCATCTGCTCTTTGGCCAATCGCAGTTCGTGGTCCTACGCCCCAACCTCCATCTCCACTTGTAATCATTTTTCTCCCATTGACAATCAATGCCGGGCCAAAGGTAATTCCCTCTTGTACATTCATATCGATCAATTCACCTTTACTATAATTTCCCGCAATTAAATTGCCCTCTTGATTAAACCCTACAAATTCATTAACCTCTTTAGAAGATACATTTCCACCTAATAAAAAATGACCATCATGCAAAATAAATCCATACGGACTTCTACCAGTGCCTGTTCCATTCGCATCATAAAAACCGCCCGCATTAATAGCTGCAACAGCACCACTACGCGTAGCAATACCACTGACGGTTTCGCCTTTTTCATTCATATGTTCAGCCGTTGCAACTTGCACTCGTTTCGGATCTGAAATTTCCAATAAAAATCCTTTAAATCGTTTGGCATTAATATATTTTAAACGCAATGAGGTATCGTTATTTTCCTTAAATTTAAACAATTTTTGTTTGGGGACATGACTAATTCCACCCAAAATTTGTTCAATTTGCTGTTGCGAAAACAACCATGTAATATATTGGGGATGTCTACTTTTTAACACCGCACCAACAACAGTACGTTTAATATTATCAAAAGGTCCAAACAGTACTACAAATGGTGATGTAACACCAAAAAAAACGATTAAAACAATCAAAAATTTAATCCATGCTTTTATGTATTGTTTCATTAGCACCCTCTAGTTTCTGCTCTCTACGCTCTACCATTGTCTATACATGAAAGATAAAAGCCGTACTGTACCAGTTACGGCTTTTTTATGCATACCACATTTCTTTTTAAGGCGTGACAATAGGTAATCTATCTCTCCGTCCTACTAAAAAATCACGTATATATTGTTCCGCTTCACACCGCACCTGTTCATCTGCTTCCACCGAATGATATCCTACATTAGGAGTTAATAAAAACTCTGGTCGAGCAATCATCTTTAGTAACATCGGACTTGGATTTTCCATGGATAACACATCTAATGCAGCACTTCGAATATGTCCATCATCAACAGCATGATACAACGCCGCTTCATCCGCTAATCCTCCCCGACAGCAATTAACAAACATCGCGCCTTTTTTCATTTGTTCAAACTGCTCATCTTGAAATATATATTGTGTCGTTTCATCCAACGGCAAATGTAACGAAATCATATCACTTGTTTTTAGTAATTTATCAAAATCTAATGGACGAACATTATCCTTCTGCATAATTTGTTCATCCACAAAAGGATCATAGGCTTGAATAGAACAACCAAATACTTGCATACGCTTAGCAACCGCTCTCCCCACATGTCCATATCCTACTAACCCAATAAGAGTATCCCCTACGCGATGTAACGGCCACGTAACAGAGCCAAATTGCCACCTACTATGTTTGCGAATATCACTTTGGTATTCTGGTAACTGACGAATCAGTGCAAGCATCATTGCACACGTATGATCAGCTATATCCGTAACACAATAGGATTGATTATTTAATACGGTAATTCCCAATTCATGAGCGGCTTGGATATCTACACTATCGCTTCGTGTTGATAAAATAACAATTAATTTTAAATCTGTTAATCGTTGTAATAACGATTTCTGTAACCGCTCATTTTTACAAATAATGACCTCTGCATCTTCTAATGCATCTGCCATATTATCTTCATCAGATAAAGCACAATACGTTACGCGCGCAATATCGCGCAACCTCTCTCCAAAATCGTCTTCATCTTGACGACCCGTTAAAACACTTATGTGATACATATCACTGCCCCTTTTCCTAAAATTATAAGAGATAAAGATATACTTAATTATATACCATATATCAACTTAATTAGCAAGTATAGACCCATAACAAAGACAGAAAAAAAGAGAAGTAGCTAGGCTCTTCTCTTTTTCTATCTTATTTACTTCTATTAAAAATTTCTTTTCCCAAATATCTACTTGCTTCATCTAATTCTTCTTCAATTTGCAATAAACGATTATACTTAGCCACTCGTTCACTTCGATTAGGAGCCCCTGTTTTAATTTGTCCTGCATTTAATGCTACAGCTAAATCAGCAATAAAAGTATCTTCCGTTTCCCCTGAACGATGTGAAACAATCGTACGATATCCATACCGATGTGCTAACTTCATGGTTTCTAACGTTTCTGTGACCGTACCAATTTGATTCAACTTAATCAAAATAGCATTACCACAACCACCATGAATTCCTTTTTCTAAGCGTTTCGCATTCGTAACAAATAAATCATCACCTACTAACTGAATTCGATGACCTAATTCTTGGGTCAACAATTTCCATCCATCCCAATCTTCCTCATCTAACCCATCTTCAATAGAATAAATAGGATACTTCTCTACTAACATTTTCCAATGATCAATCAATGTTTTAGATGTAAATGTCTGTCCACTTTTAGGTAAGCGATACGAACCAATTTCTGTTCCTTTCCATTCACTAGCGGCCGCATCCAATGCCAACACAAAATCCCGCCCAGGATAATATCCAGCCATTTCAATCGCATGTAAAATATACTGAATGGCTATTTCATCCGTCGACAAATCTGGTGCAAATCCGCCTTCATCCCCTACGGCCGTAGACAGTCCTTCTGCTTTTAATATTTTCGCTAATGCATGATATACTTCAGCACACCATCTTAGTCCTTCTTTAAAAGATGTGGCCCCTACAGGCATAATCATAAATTCTTGTACATCAACCGTATTTGCTGCATGTACACCACCGTTCAAAATATTCATCATCGGCACAGGCAATGTATTCCCATTAACGCCACCTAAATAACGATATAAAGGCAACCCTACACTATCAGCAGCTGCTACTGTGCTCGCCAAAGAAACAGCTAACATAGCATTCGCTCCTAACCGAGATTTATCTGCGGTGCCATCCGCTTGAATCATGGCTTGATCCAATTCATATTGATGCAATAGTGACTTACCTGTTAACAACTGTGCGATCGCTTTATTTACATGTTTAGTAGCTACGCGAACGCCTTTACCAGCAAATCTAGCACGATCACCATCACGCAATTCTAATGCTTCAAACTGCCCTGTTGAAGCCCCACTGGGAGAAGAGCCTCTGCCTAACACCCCATTATCACCTAAAACATCTGCTTGTACCGTAGGATTGCCTCGAGAATCTAATATTTCCCGTCCTTTTATAGACTTAATATGTACCTCTTTCATGTATAATCCTCCTTTTACATTTACACTTTTCTTTATTATACAATGGAATATACTCAACTCCTACCATTATATACTACTTTTCTGCGACTGTAATGTCACATTGAAATATCTCCTGACCTATACAATGTATCCAATACCCAAGCAACTGAGCATATATTCCCTTTGATCTTTCCGCCATCTGAATAGCACCTTCCAACATCTGATTAGCCCATGCAGTATCAAACCTCAAAAAGTGCCCTTTTTCTTGTTTCGTCTGTACGGTAATCCAAATGGGTTCAAATAAGTCTTGCGTCATTTGTTCTATCCGCTTACTAATCTTATAGACACAACCCGTATGCTTAGCTTGCTTATCTAAAAATACCAACAACCGTTGATCCGTATCTCGCGAAATATGACATGCCGATAACGGATATTGTTCTTGCCTCCTAGGCGTTAATAAACGATATGCTCCCATTTTTAATAATTCATACGTTCTATCATCATACGGGGACTCCATTTCAATAATTTTTTCTCTTAACTCTCCCGCATTTTTCACTATACGACAAGTATAATCCGTCCATTTTCTTTCTCCCAAAAATTGTTTCGTCTGTTCGTCAATATTAGGTACCGCTGAAGTTAACCAAATCATACTTTTTCGTGTATCATCGATATATAAGCAAGGTATATCTAAATACAACTCACCATGACAAAACGGACAAATATGAAAAAAGAATGATTCGTCATTCAACACCTTATCATATATCTGCAAAGCCCCCTCCCGATGAATATGAGAAAAGCCAATAACCCCACTTTTATGCTGACAAGTAGGACACGTTATGACTACTTCTTGAATAATATACCCCATTTGCATCTATACCATATCCTCCCTATGTACGAATATGTTTGCCCAACAAGCTATTTTATATAATCTCTGACCATTATTATAGCATACAAATGAACGTCATAAAAAAACAGCTATTTTATATATATTTTTTTTGTTTATTTTATTACAATTTTATTTTATTTGTAACGGTAAATTTGTTATACTAAAAAAAAGATATATAGTGGAGGTGGGGTACCATGAGTGAAGAAAAACGTATATTTTTATCCATACGAATGATTAGTTTTTCTGGTTCATTAGTAACTACTGCATTAACAGTTGTCGCCCCCATTATAGGCATTTGTTTACACATTGAGACCGAACAAGTAAGCTGGATTTTAGCAGCAATTTTAATCCCTTCTGCTGCCCTTTTACTCCCCTTAGGTCGATTATCCGATCTATATGGTAGACAACGGCTCTATACGCATTCCCTGCTGATGTATGCATTAACATCAGCCCTTGCTGCATTTACCCCTAACCTAGCGTTTTTGCTATGTTGTTGTATTGGTCAAGGAATTGCCTTAGCTGGAATTTTTGTATCCTACATTCCCTTATTATTAGCCAATATTCCTTTCCGTGAACACGGAAAATATTTAGGGGCATGTGTATCCATGACCTATTTAGGACTAGCCCTAGGCCCTGTTATCGGTGGATTAATTGCCGATACTATTGGTTGGAGATATGTATTTATCTTTGCTGCCTTATTTTCATTAGGTGCTTATATTGTCATGTTACCCGTTCATCGTGAATGGTATTCTCCCACAGCACCTTTTGTAAATGCCATAAGTACACTCCTTGTCGTTCTAGGATTATTGTTCTTTTTAGGCGGTTTATCTCTATATGCGTCCCATCCCTATTATCTTCCTCTGGGATTTTTTCTCCTTATTGCTTTTATTCTACACGAATATCGATCCAAACATCCCCTATTACCACTCTTTCTATTTAAAAACAAACAATTTTCTTTTGCCAATATTACCGCCTTTATCCAATATAGTGCTACTTATGGCTTAACGTTTCTCCTCTCCTTGTATTTACAACTGATACACGATATTTCCCCCTCAACAACTGGACTAATTTTACTTATTCAACCTTTATTAATGAGCCTCTTCTCTACGCCAGCAGGAATCGCTTCTGATAAATACGGATGCCTTATCATATCAACATTAGGTATGATATTATCAACACTAGGATTACTTGGTTTCGCCTTTATTCCTCAATGCTCTATCCCTTTAATTATTATTTTTCTCTGCTTTACAGGTGCTGGCTCCGCCCTTTTTGGGGCTCCTAATAACAAAGCGATTATGCAAGCCGTATCACATGAACACCACAGTCTAGCTGCTAGTACCTTAGCATTATCAAGAACCGTAGGGCAATCGCTCAGTCTCGCTCTCGTAACGTATATATTAGCAGGTTTTGCCTTACAGACCACTAATAACGCCCTTGTCTTATCCGCAGCACTACATCTCTTATATATCCTATTTGCAGGATTATCACTATTGGGAACCATTATCTCCATGTACGTATTAGTTAAAAGATAACACTTACTTTTTTCTCTTTTTTTGATATACTATTACTATATATTCATCAGAAAGGAGATCTCCAATGAAAAAACAATTAATAACTGGAGCAATTGCATTATCCGTTATCACTTGTAGTGGTATCGCTACTACACAAGCTTTTAATTTTGGTTCCCTTTTAAAATTAGGCGGTGTTTCCGTTCTGGTAAATCGCTACGGCGAACAAATAAATACCGTCCTAAATAATGTATTAATTAAAACCGGTGCTGGCACCAATTATGCCACCAAAGTAGTTCCTGTCCTCAGTGTCGGTACGGGCAACTATATTGGTGCAGTTCAAGTAATTGGTCCCCAAAAGCAAGTACAAAAAGTAAAGGCCGTAGGTCAACTAGAGGCTAGCATAAATGGAATTGCTCGTGCTAATACCTATATTCCATTAGCTAGTACTAATATAACGAATCTCAGCCGTGTTGATGGCGTTGGAGTTTCTGCTGTCGTTGACTTGAAATTGTAACTAATTTGTATAAATTTATAAATTGACCTTATCACAAACCTATGATAAGATACAAAACAACAAAAGCATACCGTCTTTTCATCAAGAGCAGTTGAGGGATTGGCCCGATGAAACTGCAGCAACCCCCCTTTCCAACGGGATAGGTGCTAATTCCTACGGTGTATACCGGCAGATGAACGAATAACAAAAAACCGTCATCTGTATGACGGTTTTTTGTTATTCATTTTATGCGAAAGGATTTGATTTTATGAACAAACTTATTCAAAAAATTGCCTCTACTATTTTAATTGCCGCTTGCTTATTAGCAGCTGGTTGTGGATCTCAAACCACCTCAACCAACGAAGTAAGTATTGGCGTTACGGCCGGTCCGCAAGCAGAAGTAATGGACGAAGTCGTAAAAGAAGCTGCAAAGCAAGGCATTAAAATCAAAGTCGTAGAATTTAATGACTATGTACAACCGAATAAAGCTTTAGCCGAAAAAGATATTAATATGAACTCTATGCAACATCAACCATATTTAAATAATGTCATCAAAAAAGAAGGACTTCCCCTTGTTTCTATTGGCAAGACCATCATTTTACCCATGGCCGTCTATTCTCACACTTATAAAAAGATAGCCGATATAGCTCCTGGAACAAAAGTTGCTATACCTAATGATCCAACAAACGGTGCACGTGCTTTATTACTATTACAAAAAGCAGGCTTAATTACCTTAAAAAATGGGAATGATATATCCGCTTCTGTACGGGATGTTGTGAAAAATCCGAAAAATTTAAAATTTATTGAATTAGACGCAGCACAAATTCCTCGTTCCCTCGATGACACAGGTATTGCTTGCATTAATACAAACTATGCTATTCCAGCTGGATTAAATCCACAAAAAGATTCACTCCTCATAGAAAGTAAAGATTCTCCCTATGCAAATGTATTTGCCGTTCATACGGGCGATGAAACAAACGAAACCTATAAAAAGATTGTTTCAATTTATCAATCTGAACCAATTCGTAAATTTATCAACAATCAGTTCAAAGGTGCTGTTCTCCCCGCTTTTTAATCAATCTATACAAGTATAATCAATGCCATTCAAAAAAAGACAAACGTTCACTTTTATGATATACTAATTACATTAACAACATAATAGCTGTTAATGATCGATAGATAAGGAGTGAATAGGATGAACATTATAAATGCTACAACAGAAAATTTTGATCAACTTGTTTTACAAAGCAAAGGCTCCGTGATTGTTGACTTTTGGGCTACCTGGTGTGGTCATTGTACCACCATGCTCCCCATTGTAGAATCTATCATAGCGGATCATCCTGAAGTTACGCTAGTAAAAGTAAATGTAGATGAGCAACCCGCCTTGGCAATGCGATATGAAGTGAATGTAATTCCCACGTTATTATTTGTAAAAGATGGGTCTATACAACATACCACAATCGGAGATCAAACAAAAGAATACTTAGAATCACTATTATAAAAAAGAAATAAAAAAAAGAAACAGTATCGAAAAGATACTGTTTCTTTTTATATATATGTGTTAGAGAGGTATGAATCAACCATTTTCAACGCTATTTATTATGCTTGTGCAGCAGCTTTGCCCAATGCTTCGCATTCTTCTGAATTATTCGGTGTTTCATTAACAATAGCTGTACCGATAACCGTAGCACCTGCATCTTTTACACGTTGTTCCCATGCATCCATCCATTCGCCAGTACCCCAGCCATAAGAGCCAAATAAGCCTACTTTTTTACCGCTTAATTTAGGTAATAAATCAGCAACAAACGGTTCTACTACAGTTTCTTCTAATTCTTCTGCTCCCATTGCAGGGCAGCCTAATAAGATAACATCTTTAGATGCTACGGTATCAACATCCGTGTCATCAAACAAAACTGATTCAACTTCTGCACCTGCTGCTTTTGCTGCTGCTTCAATTTCTTGGGCCATTGCTTCCGTGTTACCAGTGCCACTCCAATATACGATTTCTACCATAACAAAATTCCTCCTTACGCTACAATGAGCGATTCTAATGATGTCCCCACAGCAAGCTGCCTACTATAGGTTCGACGACAACATTCAAACTTACGGAACAGTTGCATTGCCTTTTCCGTATCACCATAAACTTTCCATTCTCCACATAATTTAGCATGACAACCTCTGTGTTGAATAAAACCACAAACATCATCTAAAGGATAGCCTAGAAACAAGCCTAATTCATGAGGAAAACAATCACCTACAGCAAACCGTTCTGACAAATGCTCCAACATATCTGCTAAGGGAATACCTGGAGTATACCCATAAGCTTGCAAAAAACATTGAACTGCGTTTTCTTGCAAATGCTGCTGTACCATACATGGTCTATATACATATAACAACGTGCGTTGTGGACAACCAAACAAAATCTTAAAATGAAGTTGTTTTTCATTGAATTTTAGATTATACTGCTCAATGATAGCGGTATAATCCTTTTCTTTAGGACAACAGGGGAGACACAATAAAGTACCCATTTTTAATCCTGCTAAGGTCGCAGAACAATAAGAAATGAAGAAATTATCTAATTCCATATACTTTCTCTCCTCTCATGACCTAAAGATAATATACCAATAATGTAAATCATTGTCAATACATGGTATCTTGCAAAAAAAATATTCCCTCTAATTCAGTCAATCACGCTAAATAAAATAAGTTTTATTTCTCTATATTAAAAATATTTTACATATAATACCTTTGTTTACATGCTTATTTTTTCTTCTCCCTTCCTAATAAGGGTAGATTTTCCAAAATGGAATCAAGTATAATAAAAACATATAATGCTATTATTGATTATATATCTTATTTAAAAGTACACCTATACGCTGTATCTACCTACTAAAAGGAGTTTGTTATGCCAAAAAAATGGGATGTTATTCTAATTATTACCTTACTTTTGTTATCACTCATTCCGGAAGGAATATTCGTATTACAAAAAACGACCCATCCTGTACGCACGCATGCGGTCATCCATGTAGATGGAGCCATTTATAAAACCATTCCCCTAACGGGTCATAAAGGAACCTTTCTATTTACTATCCATACATCCAAAGGCTATAATACGGTTGTCGTAAAAAATGAATCAATCGGCATTACCAATGCTAATTGCCCTGATAAATTATGTGTCCATCAAGGCTTTATTTCTCAAGTAGGCTCAACCACTGTTTGCTTACCTCATCGGGTATTAATTGAAATCAAATCAGATCAAGCCACCACTCCCGATATTATTCCTGCACATTAGAGGTGATTATCTATGAACAATACCTTTCGCATTATTTTACTAGGAATATTTGTCGCACAATCATTAGTTTTATACATCATTGAAGGTTTTATCCCTATCCCCTTTATCGCACCTGGTGCAAAATTAGGCTTAGCCAACTTAATTACAATCATCGCTTTATATTCCTTACCTCGAAAAAAAGATGTCTTTTTTATCGTCCTATTACGAATTATTTTATCCGCAGCTTTTGCGGGTGGAATAAACACCTTATTATATAGTATTGCCGGTGGCGTATGTAGTCTTCTCAGTATGCTACTCTTACAAAAAACTCGCCTTTTTTCACTATTCGGTATTAGTGCAGCTGGAGGAATATTTCATAACGTGGGTCAAGTCATTGTAGCGGCTTGTATCGTAGAAAACATTCATATTTTTCTCTATTTACCCGTTTTATCACTTGCTGGTGCTGGTACCGGCATTCTCCTCGGTATCATCGCAACTTTTACCCTACAACATATAAAAAAATTGCCCTTAATAAAGCGCCTTCATACCTTATCTTAACTATTTGTTATATATAATAAAAAGAATGCTAACCCATATGGGTCAGCATTCTTTTTATTACAAACACAAAATCAATATACACCTAATACCTAAGAAACCTGCACACCGTATTCATCTACAATCGATAGGTTACAGATAATCGCACATAATCTCCTAAAGAGAAATTTTCCGGCGTATACAGCGTATCCCGTTGTTGCAACCCTTTGGCGCCAAACGTATAGAACCCTTGCAACAACATCTTCTTTCTCGGCACATAACTGAAACCGAAAGTAAACGAACGAATACCATCTAAATAACGATCCGGTACATCTGCTCCCGTGCCACCAAAGAAAGCACCATGAGCAAACGCCTTATAATCAAGATAAGCCTGCCAACTGCCCCGGCGTTCCGTATCCGCCCGGCCTATATCCAGCCGTACTACGCCGAAAGCGGGAGCCGTTCCCGTGTCGGTAGGCACACCGTACGTATGACCGCCGTGGAAATATTTACCCAACGAAGAGAAATTCACCCCATATTCGGCGGAAAGTTGCGCATACTTGCCCACCTTAGCCTGTATGCCCGCAGCAACCACATTCGCCACTTTCATATCGGTTCCATGAATGGACTTCTTATCCCCTAACGAGCGTACATGCCATACTTCCAACCCTACTGTCGGCGTGACCTGCTTCTTCAATTGAATATACCCAGCTCTTTCCATGGCGGGAATCTTATCCTGCGCTAACAAATACCCTTCTTGCGTAATTGATTTAGGAGCACCGTACAAAGGCACCGGGGTTCCATGATTAGGATCATACATATCACCAAGCATATTATAAAACACGCTACTTACAAAATCCCCGACATTAGGTTCGGCATGTCCCGGCGACGTATCGTCATAAACAAACATATGATTACCTACAAACCCGGCAAAAAATTTATCTATTTGCTGTTCTCGTGTTAATACTTTTCCTGTGCGGGCATTTATAAACTGAAAGCCCGTTTGTTTCTCATTTTTATAGTGATCAACGATACGATCATAATAATCACTCATCATGAGGCGAATATTTTTTTCTTCTAACCGCTCTTCCGGACTAAAATTCCGATCCGGAACTTTAAGTACTTCCTTCCTCACGGCATCGCGTACCACTGCATTCCCATATCGTTGTACCCACCACGCATCTTTTTCATTTCTTTTTTTCTCTCTGTTCTCTTCATGCGCATACCAATCTTCAATGGTACCGTCCGGAAGTCGTACTTGTGCATCTCCATAATAAATGTCCAACTCTTTCCGCTGCGTCATCTTGTCAATAATTTCGTCATACGCCGAACGATACATTTTTCCTTCACTTTTCGCTTTCTGCCTCAATGTATCCGCATCCGGATAATCCACTTTCTTCACAATTTGCAACCATTCTTGTGCCACCTGCAGTTTTCTGCGGGCAATTTCCACATCCGAAAGCTTGGGATCTCGTATCCATTCCCCTTTTTCATTTTGTATTTCTCCGGCATGATTAAATTTTTCCCGATAATTATATTTACCGTTAGGATCATATTTCATAGGATAAATCATCGGTACCGAATGAATACCATCATCAGCGGCATAAACCCCGAATAATTCATTTATCGTCGGCGCCCGATGAATAACTCCATGTTCTTTATGATTGTACGCACTGTCTACGTGCCCCGTTGTACGGCTGAAATCACCGTAGCCCAGGCGGGTCTGCCACCCATGTGCGGCATCCGTATACACCAGCCGCACACCGTCGTACTCTTTATTAAACCAATAGCCGGTGACGCCCATCTTTTCGTGTATCCGTCCGATCGTATAGTCCCAAGCGGGATGTTTTATATTCACTTCCGCCGTTTCCAAACGGGCCGGCGTCAGTCCCCGCGATCCCGCTTCCCGCGACGTATCCTCTGCACCCATACGTCCTACGGCCTTCACTTCCACGTGCTTAGTAAGCGCATACGCCAGTCCCAACCGCAACCGTTGCCGGCTGCCATGGAACGAAGCGTCCGCATTATTGCGAGCCGCGTCCGCCGTCGCCGCCGTTTCTTTCGTCAGCCGCATATTCGCCTTGTTTTCCCCGGTAAACGATTCGCTGCGAACATCGTATTCCCCCCAAAGCGAGAGATGCCGCGGCGCGGACGAGGCAAAAGCATACCGGGAAATAAACGGCTGCGGTTCCCCGGACCATTGCCCCCAAGACTGAGCACCGTCAGTAAACGGCGCCGCTATATCCGCCAATTTCATATGCATCCCCAAGCGGTACGAACGTTCCTGATAGGCCCGTTCATCATCGTGATGATTAAAGAGATTATCAATGCCCAAGTATACGGCAGTATCCTTGTTGATTTGTTTTTCTACCAACATATTCCAAAGGCCGAACGTCTTTTCTTTATATTTCGCTTGCTGCTTAATATAATTGCCGTTCTTATCTTTTTTATAGGGATCCTGCACATAGCCGGAATTACTGTCCAACATGCGAATATAATAATCGCTCCATACGGTCGCCCGAATCCCCTTCTTGCGGTTGTTATACGTCACCGAAAGGTCCACCTTATGGACGGGTCTGTCCGTCAACCGCTTCGGCAAATCGCTTTCCGAATTATTAACGGCATGTAAATACGTATACCCCGCTTTTATGCTCCAGGCCGGCGTAAATTGATGACGTACTTCCGCTTCCACGCCGGTAATATCGGCGCTGCCGATGTTGCGGAAACGATAAATGCGATCGATAGAAATGGGGCGACGGTCGGCAGCCGCAATAAAGTCAAAGTCAATATATTGTCCCGTAAAATACGGTGCCAAATAATCCCGAATATGATTGTGGAAAATGCCGATCCGCGCATACGTGTTTTTATTTTCCCCTTCCAACGATACATCGATATTAAATGATTTTTCCGGCTGTAACTGCGGGTTTCCCAACCAATACCAGCCGGGATGGGCTTCGCCCGCACCGCCGAACATTTGCCAGCTGTAATACAGCTCAGCCAATCCCGGTTCGGCATAGCCCGTACCGACATTCATTTTAAGGCGTCGGTTGTTGCCGACGGTATAAACGCCGCCTAAATTAAACGTCACATGATTTCCGAACAAGTTGCTGTGATCCAAACGAAGAATGGGGCTTACGCGCAGCCGATCCGATATCTGCCACGTATCCTGCAAGTACGCATATTTCTTATTAATAGACGCTTTTCCTATAAGAAGTTGATTTTGTCGTTCCTTAAACTCTTCTCCGTAAAGCTTTCCTTTATATCGTAAATCTTGCGGAAAATCCGGAGGCACCATACCGGGGAACTCCTTTAAAGTACCGAAATACACCAAAGGAGACATGGCGGAATGATACATATCTTTCCCGATAAGCGCCGGCGAATTCTCTTTTTCCAATATTGTTTTAAACTTCGCATACCGAGCGGCAAGATCCGGAGATGCAGGTGCTCCCATCAATAAAGAAAGGGCCATTGTTTTTGCCTCTTCATACGTAATTGGCGGCAATTCCGATGTCCCGTAATATTCTCTATTCTTATCCCAAATGAACCCGTTTGCGGTTTCTTTCAACGCATAATTATGAACATGTGAATGGGGCTTATCATCTTTCATCGCTGTATTATCCGCTACCCAAAGCGATTTATCATAATCCCAGGGATCAATGGTTTCTACGCGGGTATGCGGTGCCCTTTTCAGGCGCGAACCTTCTCCCGTTTCGCGACTGTACCCCAAACCGTAAGAAAGGATATGCCGATCATTGAGCGCCGTATTCGCCGTAACATCGACGGCCCAACGGTTCTGTTTGAGCCAATCGACACCGCCCAAATCATTACAACCGCCGTATTCGTCACTCCCTTTGTCGTAATAGGTGAGCAAAGTAATATCCTGTTCCTTTACCTTCCCGTACGACGTCTGCAAGCGCCAATCCGTGCGGCCGTTCCGGCCTTCCCACATAATCCGGTTCGTATCGCCTTGTCGTACGCGTTTAAAAATCTGCATCGGTTCCAAAAAAGACCCTAACGCAGCCCGCGGATCGACCGATTTATTCCGCCGTTCCAGGTATTCCCGTTCCGTCATGGTTTGAAAGGATAGTTTCTGCCGATTATTGACGGCATATTCTCCTTGTATACCGGCATTTTTTATTTCGCCGTAATAACGTAACGACGGTTGAAAATCATTATACCAGTTGACGCCTTTTGTATATACCCGGTCCTGCGAATTAATCGGGTCGATATCCCGTTTGGATGCGGTAACGGCCACCTTCAGTTTACCGACCCGACCCGTATCGCCGCGAAAATAGTAATTCATCGGCAAAGAGGTGCCGCGAAAATCCTTGCGATAGCGAAATTCCATGCCCAATTCCGCACCCGCCTTGGACGACGGCTGTTTCGTATGGACATCAATCACGCCGCCGATGGCATCGGCGCCATATTTTGCCGACGAAGCGCCGCGCACGATTTCCATATGATCAATATTTTCCGCGCCCATACGCAGCAACGCATCCCCGGCGCCTCTGTATTTTGATAAATATCCCATTACCGGTTGTCCGTCCACGACGATCAACGTATGCCGCGGTTCCGCGCCGCGAATGGATACGCCCACATTCCCCATGGCATCTACCGTTCGCAGCACCCCGGTTTGTCGGAATACCACATCTTCCGCCGATTTAGCGCGAATTTCATTGATATCCGCTTTCGTAATGACACTGATACTTTGTGAATCATTCTTAGCATTTTCTTGTACCGCATTTGCCCGTACATGGACATTCCCGGTCGTCACGGCTGCCGTGGCGCCGACTGCCCCCGGAATTGTCAACCATGTTAAAATGGCACTAGACAATAGTATTGTACGCGATATATCACATTTTTTCTTCATACAATCCTCCTCTTTCATTACAATCTATTTATATTAAAAAATATATTATAAATTAATTTACTTTATCAATATTTATATTATCACAAATGATATTATATATTAAAATTATGTGTAATATTTTATACATACCTCCCATAAAACAAACAATAACCCCCTTCTTAGAAACTTCTAAGAAGGGGGTTATCCCTTTTCACGATACATTAATTATTTTCTATCAGCGACTGCTCTACTATTTCACATAAAATATGACCAATCATAATATGCATTTCTTGTATACGTGCCGTAACAGTGGCTGGTACGCTGATACATACATCACAAAAAGGAGCCATCTTACCACTGTTTTCACCAGTAAACCCAATCACTTTCATGCCCATTTTCTTTGCTACAGCTAATGCAGCCACTACATTTTTACTCGATCCAGAAGTCGAAAATCCAATTGCAACATCACCTTCATTGCCAATCCCTCTAACTTGTCGAGCAAATACCACATCATAGCCATAATCATTGCCAATTGCAGTTAATACGGAAGTATCTACTGTCAATGCTAATGCTGGATACGGTTCTCGTTCTTTCTGAAACCGTCCCATAAGTTCTGCTGCTAAATGTTGTGCATCCGCCGCACTTCCGCCGTTACCAAAAAAGACAATTTTTTTTCTTTGCGAAACGGCATCACACATAATCTTACTCGCTTGTTCAATTTGTGGTATGACAGAAAAGGTTTTCTCTAATACGGCCTTATGTTCAGCCATACGTTCCTCTATAATTGACATGATAATCTCCTTTTATTATTTATTTTCAAGAAAATGGATTTTACCATTATTCGGATTCATCGTACATCCATGAATGGTAAGTGTCTTTGGTAAATAAGGATTCTGTTTCAATCGTTCAACTATATCGTTAAGTGCTACCGTAGCATCTGACTCAGGCAACGTCCATCCTTCTAACTGCGGTTTTATCGCATCAATGTCTTGTTGTGCAACTCCCGCTTGTTTCATTTTTTCACATAACGAAGAAGCCGTGGTATGTGCCATTCCACAATCTTCATGCGTAATGACAATGATTTCTGTTACACCTAATTCATATACAGCGACTAATAAGCTACCGATAGCACTATCAAAAGATTCCGTAATCCGGCTGCCCGCAATTTTAATCATCACTGCCGAACCTCGCATAAGCCCCAATGCAGGTTCTAATATATATAACAAACGCGTATCCATACAAGAAATAATTGCCACATGTTTGGATGGTTGTTTATCAATTTGAGGAAGTCCCCCTTGTGATCTCATCACTTTTAAAAATTCTGTATTTGCTTCTTTTATTGAGTCTAATACGGTCGCCATTTGCCCCTCCTATTTTTTATTTTTTTCCCGAATATACGCATCTATGCCACGTGCTACTTTTCGTCCTTCTCGCATAGCTAATACTACCGTTGCTGGTTTATGTACAATGTCACCCGCGGCAAACACTCCTTCGCAACTAGTCATCCCGTACGGTTTCTTACTAGTAACAATATATCCATCTGGGTTAATAGCTAAAGAAAATGAACGTATTACGTCCAATTCAGGTTTATTGCCAATAGCACCAATAATTTTATCAACTTCAATGGTTACCATATCTCCTGTTGGCACCATTGTCGCATCTTCTAAGATCTGCTGTTTCTCATATTGTAATCCCGTTACTTTATCAGTTCCAATAACCGCTTTAGGTGCTGCATAAAAAGTAAATTGTACACCATCTAATTTCGCTTCTTCATACTCAGAAGGTAAACATTTCATGTTTTTCTCTGCTCGTCGATATACAATCGTAACGTCTGCCCCCAAGCGAATCGCTGTACGAGCCGCATCAATAGCAACATTACCTGCACCAATAACAGCCACTCGATCCCCTTTATATACAGGCACTGACGATAATGGAACTTTTCCTAGTTGTACATCTTCCACTTGTTTTAAAAAAGCCGCCGCACCAAGTACTCCTTGACATTGTTCATTCGTAATACCTAAATTCCACTCATCAGCAGTACCAAAGCCAATAAACACGGCTTCAAACCCATCTTCCCATAAGGATTGCAACGATTTATCTACCCCTATCTTAACGCCGTATTGCCAATGAGCCCCCATACGAGTTAACGCATCCGCTTCTCGTTGTACCACATCTTTATGTAACCGAAAAGTAGGAATGCCATAAGTCAACATCCCCCCCGGACAGTCTTTTGCCTCAAAAATAATCACCTCATAATCAAGAAGCAATAAATTACGTGCTACAGCTAAGCCTGAGGGACCACTGCCTAAAATAGCAACTTTACCAGCACTTCCCTTACTAACATGGAAAGGAGTAACACCCATTTCAAATGCTCGATCAGCAATAAACCGTTCTAATTTACCAATTTCAATTGGTTTTCCCTTCCGACTCCACACACATGAGCCTTCACATTGATTTTCACGCGGACACACACGCCCACAAATAGCTGGTAAATCACTATGATTATAAATATACCCTATCGCTTGCGGAATATCTCCACTAGCTAATGCCTGAATAAATTTAGGAATATCATTGCCAATAGGGCAACCACGCCGGCATAATGGTACTTTACAGTGAAGACATCGTGTTGCTTCAACCGCTGCCTCTTCTGGTGTAAAATCCCTATCGCGTATCGGTTCTTGATAAAATGAAGTTAACCGATTGTTTTCTTCAGACATGCTTTACTCCGCCTTTCTTATATCGTTAGCCACCATTTTATTAGCTTACATCTATACGAACATCATATCCTTTATTATATATATTCCTACTATGTGGGTCAAATAAATCTCTTCAATATATACTAATAAAATAAAAAAAGCTTTCTGTTGCCAGAAAGCTTTTTTTATTTTATTAGTTTCCTTCTTCTTCTTTATAACGATCATTCGTAATTGCATCCGAGCAGCATACAGCAACAACATCAGCTACATCTTCGGAAGAGCATCCACGAGAAAGATCCAAAACAGGTTTAGCTAATCCCTGAACCAATGGTCCTAAAGCCGTTGCATTAGCAAACCGCTGTACCATTTTATACCCAATATTAGCAGCATCCAGTGTTGGGAAGATGAGAACATTCGCATGTCCTGCTACTTTAGAACCAGGTGCTTTGTGTTCTCCTACATCTGGAACTAATGCTGCATCAGCTTGCAATTCACCATCAAAATCAAAATCTACATTACGCTGTTTCAAAATTTCCACGGCTTCACGAACTGTATCCACCGTTCCACCTGAACCTGAGCCTTTCGTAGAATATGAAAGTAAGGCTACTTTTGGATTTAACATTTGTACGGTACGGCGTGCACGTTGTACGCAAATGCAAGCAATATCGGCTAACTGTTCAGCCGTTGGATTTGGAATAACACCACAATCACCCAATACAAGAATACCATTATCACCATATTGTGGTGTATTCGTCAACAAAATAAAAGCCGAAGATACGGTTTTATTACCAGGACGAGGACCAATAACCTGCAAGCCTGCTCGAATAACATCAGCAGATGTAGTTGCTGCCCCAGATACAACACCATCTGCATCGCCCAATGCAACTAAGCCAGCAGCAAAAAAGGTGTAATTATTTACCATAATTTCCCGAGCTTGTTCCGTTGTCATGCCCTTTGATTTACGGCGTTCTGCAAAATATTCACACAATTCATCCATACGATAATACGTTTCCGGATCAATAACTTCCACACCAGTTAAATCAATCTGAAATTTAGAAGCATCTTTTTTAATTTTGTCTAATTTCCCAATTAAAACAATTTTAGCAAAGCCATCAGCCAACACACGTTCTGCCGCTTTTAATACACGACGACTATTGGTTTCTGGTAAAACAATCTTTTTTTGAGCCTTTGCTACACGGGCTTTTAAATCTTCAGTAAATCTCATTTTTTTATCACTCCTTAGATCGGATTATACTAAAAAAGAATTTTAATATATCTTAAATCTCTATACATTATAATACAAACATTACTCAAATAAAAGCTATATTCTATCTAATTATTTTTCATGATAAGCATACCTTAATATTATAGTCACCTTTGTTTTAACAAAAAAAAGGAACGCATATTCCATACGTTCCTTTTTTTTCTATTTGTTATGATTCTACACAAGCCAATCCTCGTTTTAACGCTTCCATATTTAATCCTATTAATTTTGCCTTTGGTCCTTTAAACATGTCATGAATCATATTTTCAATCGTTTGTACTTCTAATACCTTCGTTGCACCTACATAAGCACCTAACATAACCATATTACTAACTTTGGAATTTCCCAATTCTCTTGCAATATCATCACAAGGTACATAATACACTTTCACGTCTGTACGTTCTACTTTATCTGGTACAATACTACTATTAATAAAGATAGAGCCTTCAGATTTAACCTGTGGACCAAATTTAGCTAATGCAGCCCGATTCATAACCACTATTTCTGATGGATTTTCTACCAACGGCGATCCAATTCGTTCGTCACTGATAATAACCGTACAATTGGCTGTCCCTCCACGCATTTCCGGTCCGTATGAGGGAACCCAAGACACTTGTAAATCTTCTTCTAAACCTGCTTCAACGAGATTTTTACCAATCGACATTACGCCTTGGCCACCAAATCCAGAAAGAATGACTTCATGTTTCATATTATTGCACCTCCACATCTTTTATCACGCCAAGCGGATAATAAGGTACCATATTATCTTTTAACCATTGATTCGACTCTTGAATATCCATTCCCCAGTTAGTCGGACAAGAGCAAAGCACTTCAATAAAAGTAAATCCTTCATTATTCATTTGCCGTTTGAAAGCTTTTTGTATCGCTTTTTTCGCTTTCATTAAATTAGGAATATCCGTTACGCAAACACGTTCTGCATACACCAATCCATCTAACGTAGCAAGCATTTCAGAAACTCGCATCGGCTTTCCCGCTTGTTTTTCAGTACGTCCCGAAGGAGCTGTCGTTGCACGCTGTCCTAACAAGGTAGTAGGTGCCATCTGTCCACCAGTCATCCCATAAATCGCATTATTAATGAAAATAGTCGTAAATTTTTCACCACGCATCGCTGCATGTACAATTTCAGCAGCACCGATAGAAGCCAAATCACCATCACCTTGATAGGTAAAAACAGGTACATTCGGATGTGTTCTCTTAACTGCTGTTGCCACAGCAGGAGCCCGTCCATGTGCAGCTTCAATCATATCACAAGCAAAATAATTTCCCGCAAATACGGAGCATCCTACGGGACAAACCCCAATAGCTGTTTCAATCGCATTCATTTCTTCCAATGTTTCTGCCACTAATTTATGAACAATCCCATGACTACATCCTGGGCAATAATGCATTTCTGTATCTTGTAATCCTTTTGATTTTGCATAAATCGTTTTCATCTTATTTCACCTCCTGAACAATTCGTTCTACCGCTTGGGCAATTTCCGAAACAGTAGGAATGACACCGCCATAACGACCATAAAAATGAACTGGCTTTTGTTCTCCTACGGCAATTTTCACGTCATCTAACATTTGGCCCGTACTCATTTCTACAACTAAAACTTGTTTTACCGAATCATTTGAAACGGCATCTCTAATTTGTTTATATGGGAATGGCCATAATGTAATTGGACGAATAACGCCAGCTTTGATCCCTTTTGCACGTAGTTGTTCTGCTGCGGTAATAGAAATACGAGCAGGTGTCCCATAAGCAACAATCACAACTTCCGCATCTTCTAACTGGATTTCTTCCCAACGCAATTCATTTTCTTCAATTTTTTTATAAATATCTAACATTTTTTGGTTATGATTTTCACAATCTTGGGCATCAATTAACAAAGAGCTTAAGAAATTGTTATGATCCCGTTTTCCTCTACCACTAGCAGCCCAGTCTTTTGGGGGTAATTCTCTTTTTTTCGGTTCCTTCCAAATGATGGGTTCCATCATTTGGCCGATAAGTCCATCTGCCAAAATCATAACAGGAATTCTATATTGATCTGCTATATCAAATGCATCTTGTACTAAATCAACCGTTTCCTGTAAGTTTGAAGGTGCTAAAACGGGTGTCCGATAATCGCCATTACCACCGCCACGCGTAGCTTGAAAATAATCCGCTTGCGAAGGTTGAATAGATCCCAATCCAGGGCCTCCACGCATAACATTTACAATAACAGCGGGAAGCATCGCACCTGCCATATAGCTAATACCTTCTTGCTTTAAACTAATTCCCGGTGAAGAGGAAGAAGTCATGCAACGAACGCCAGTTGCCGCAGCTCCATATACCATATTAATAGCAGCGACTTCTGATTCCGCCTGCACAAATACGCCTCCCGATTCTTCCATTCTAAAAGACATATATTCAGGAATTTCATTTTGCGGTGTTATGGGATAGCCAAAAAAACCTTTACAGCCAGCTCTAATCGCTGCTTCTGCAATTGCTTCACTACCCTTCCAAATTTCTCTTTTCATAAATGATACCTCCCTTAATCTTTAGCAATCGTAATAATCGAATCTGGACAAATTTTTGCACAGCTCGCACAACCAATACAACTTTCTACATCTGTACATGATGCTGGCCGATATCCTTTGATATTCGTTCCTTCTTCTAACGCTAATATTTTTTTAGGACATACCGTAATACACAATCCACACCCTTTACACTTTTCTTGGTGAAACGTTAAATACATTGCCATAGCCAAACTGCTCCTTTCTACTGAAAGATTTTATTCCCATGGTTTTTTCATATATATATCCATCGGAAAGACTGGATTTACAAAATCGGTAACCGCTTCTGCCAAATTGCGTGAAACTGCATGACATACAATCGGTATATCCGTTAATGCCGAAACTTTTTCAGCCATCTCTGCGCCATTTCGAATATCATCAATTTCAGTTAATTGACAACAATGCGAATTATGCACAATACCATTAATTTTTAATCCTGCCGCTTTTTCAATTTCTCGAATATAATATACGGCTTTTTCTGGCGTATCAGATAATGGGCGATTCGCATTTACTACACAAAGAACCCTGGCATGACACCGTTTTAAATCATGACGATAACGTGCTAATACACGTGCCCCTGCAGGATTTCCGCCAATATCCATCACGCCATACCATTCAGGTTGAGCAAAGAAAGAAAATATATCAGGCGGCAACGCGGGTAAGTCTGCATCCATGTGTTGTTGCGAACTAGTAATTACCCTGCCTCCTCGTGCCTCCAATAATTCATGACATTCACGAGAACGAAAATATGGATCAACAATATCTAAATCCGCCAAAGCAAATCGATGACCCCTATCGGCTAAAGAAAATGCCAAGTTCAACGATACTTCTGTTTTTCCACTCCCAAAATGTCCTACAATAATATTTAATCGTGCTGCATCTATCCAATCTTGCATAATGATCCCCCCTACCCCCATCTCAATTTAAGCATATTTTATCATTTATTTGCTTTAATATTCACAAATATATTATATTATGTTATATTTATTATGTTCTTTTGTCATCTTAATTATAATGAAAAAATCGTCAATTATCAATATATTTTCTTTATATATTCGCAATTAATGTGTTTCATAGGAAGTCTTTACTAAAGGTAATAATTTACTACCCCTGTCTTATTTTAATATATGCATATCCTATATTCTTATTTGAAAAATTTATAAATTTACAACTTATTCATTTTATATAATATTTAAATTATCGAAAAAAAACTTTAAATGACTTAATTTATCATTATTTATATATATCGATAAAAAGCATAAAAAAATCCCTTATCTCATATGAGATAAGGGATTTTTTTATCTTTATGCTTCAATTTCTGAAACAACACCAGCGCCTACCGTACGGCCACCTTCACGAATAGCGAAACGTAAGCCTACTTCAATAGCAATCGGTGTAATCAATTCTACATCCATTTTTACATTATCACCAGGCATGCACATTTCTGTTCCTTCTGGTAACTGGATAACTCCCGTTACGTCCGTTGTTCTGAAATAAAACTGTGGGCGATAACCATTAAAGAACGGCGTATGACGACCACCTTCATCTTTTGTCAACACGTATACTTGTGCTTTAAATTTAGTGTGTGGATGAATGGATCCTGGTTTTGCCAATACTTGTCCACGTTCAATTTCTTTACGATCTACACCACGCAACAATGCACCGATATTGTCACCAGCTTCTGCCAAATCCAACAATTTACGGAACATTTCAACACCCGTAACAACGGTCTGTTTTGGTTCTTCTGCTAACCCTACGATTTCTACCGTATCGCCTACTTTAACCGTTCCGCGTTCTACACGTCCCGTAGCAACAGTACCACGACCAGTAATCGTAAATACATCTTCAACTGGCATCAAGAACGGTTTGTCCGTCGGACGATCTGGTGTCGGAATATATTCGTCAACCTTAGCCATCAATTCCAAAATGCTCTTTTCTGCTTCTGCGTCCCCTTCTAATGCTTTCAATGCAGAACCTACAACGATAGGGATATCGTCTCCTGGGAAGTCATAAGAGCTGAGCAATTCACGTACTTCCATTTCGACCAATTCTATTAATTCCGGGTCATCTACCTGATCCGCTTTATTGAGGTATACGACAATAGCAGGAACCCCTACCTGACGAGCTAACAAAATATGTTCACGGGTCTGTGGCATAGGACCATCTGCTGCGGATACAACCAAAATAGCTCCGTCCATCTGAGCTGCACCGGTGATCATATTTTTTACATAATCGGCATGCCCCGGGCAATCCACATGTGCATAATGACGTGCGTCTGTTTCATATTCTACGTGTGCCGTGTTGATTGTAATACCACGTTCACGTTCTTCTGGTGCCTTATCAATATCTGCATAATCTTCAAATTTTGCATATCCTTTTTGAGATAATACTTTTGTAATAGCAGCTGTCAATGTTGTTTTACCATGGTCAACGTGACCAATGGTTCCGATATTAACATGCGGTTTCGTTCTTTCAAAATGTTCTTTTGCCATTTTTCTCGATTCCTCCAATATTTAAATTTATTAGCTATTAGCCTTTTTCACTGATGATCTTTTCCGCTACATTTTTAGGTACTTCTTCGTAGTGATCAAAAGTCATCGTATATACACCACGTCCTTGCGTCTTAGAGCGCAAATCCGTTGCATAACCAAACATTTCTGCCAATGGCACAAATGCATTGATATGTTCCGCACCGCCACGCATTTCCATACCGTCAACGCGTCCACGCCGCGAATTCAAATCCCCAATAACATCCCCCATATATTCTTCAGGAACTACTACTTCTACCTTTGTATATGGTTCTAACAAAACAGCCTGTGCTTTTCTTGCCCCTTCTTTAAAGCCCATCGAACCAGCAATTTTAAATGCCATTTCTGATGAGTCAACTTCATGATAAGAACCATCATATACAATAACTTTAATGTCTACCATGGGGAATCCTGCTAACACGCCACTTTCCATGGCTTCTTTAACGCCAGCTTCCACTGAACCAATATATTCTTTTGGAATAGCTCCACCAACGACTTTATTTTCAAATTCATATCCTTGACCTTGTTCTTGTGGAATTAATTCCAACCAGCAATCACCATATTGACCACGACCACCAGATTGACGTTTAAAGAATCCACGTGCCTTCACACTTTGACGAATGGTTTCACGATAAGCAACTTGTGGTTTACCTACATTACAATCCACCTTAAATTCCCGCGACATACGATCAACGATAATGTCCAAATGCAATTCGCCCATACCAGAAATAATAGTCTGCCCCGTTTCAGCGTCGGTCTTAACACGGAATGTCGGATCTTCTTCAGCCAATCGAGCTAATGCAGTTCCCATTTTTTCTTGGTCTGCCTTAGTTTTTGGCTCTACTGCAACAGAAATAACTGGTTCAGGAAATTCCATTTTTTCCAAAATAATAGGATTTTTTTCATCACAAAGCGTATCGCCTGTAGTCGTATCTTTTAAGCCAACAATAGCTCCTATATCACCACTGTACGCTTCCTGTACTTCTTCTCGATGATTAGCGTGCATCCGTAAAATACGTCCTACCCGTTCTTTTTTCCCTTTGGTGGAATTATATACATACGTTCCAGCTTGCAATGTACCAGAATACACACGGAAAAAAGCTAATTTACCGACAAATTGATCCGCCATAATCTTAAATGCCAATGCGGAAAACGGTTCTTTATCATCGGCTTTCCGAAAATCTTCTTCGCCTGTGTCAGGTTTTGTTCCTGCCACCGGTGGAATGTCCAATGGCGACGGCATATAGTCAACTACTGCATCTAAGAGCATCTGAATACCTTTGTTTTTGTATGCAGATCCGCAAAGTACAGGAAACATCTTATTATGCACAACAGCACTACGTATAGCTGTTTTTATTTCTTCTACGGAAAGTTCTTCACCATCCAAATATTTCATCATGAGTTCATCATTTGTTTCACAAACCGCTTCAATCATAATCTGATGATATTCTTCCGCTTGTTCCTTCATATCTTCAGGGATATCAACAATTTCAAATTCTTTCCCCAACGTATCTTCATATACTTCAGCCTTCATGGTTATTAAGTCAATAATACCGCTAAAGGTTGTTTCAGCACCAATTGGCAGCTGAATGGCTACGGCATTTGCTTGTAACCGATCTTTCATCATTTGAACACAATTCAAGAAATTAGCCCCAGTTGTATCCATCTTATTGATAAATGCAATACGAGGTACTTGATAGTGTTCAGCTTGACGCCATACTGTTTCTGATTGCGGTTCTACCCCGCCTTTAGCAGAAAATACAGCAACAGAACCGTCAAGAACACGCAGCGAACGTTCTACTTCTACTGTAAAATCAACATGCCCAGGAGTATCAATAATATTGATGCGATGTTCTTTCCATTGTGCCGTAGTAGCGGCAGAGGTGATAGTAATACCACGCTCTTGTTCTTGTGCCATCCAGTCCATTGTAGCAGCACCTTCATGCACTTCACCAATTTTATGTACTCGTCCTGTATAGAAAAGTATACGTTCCGTTGTCGTGGTTTTACCAGCATCAATATGAGCCATGATACCGATATTTCTCGTTTTTTCCAAAGAAAACTCTCTTGCCACGATAGTCCACTCCTCTAATAATATACAAAAACCTACCAGCGATAATGAGCAAACGCTTTATTGGCTTCTGCCATTTTATGTGTATCTTCTTTCTTCTTAACAGCTGCACCTGTATTATTAAAAGCATCCATCAATTCAGCTGCTAATTTTTCTTTCATCGTACGTTCGCCTCTTTTACGAGCATACACTACAGTCCATCGAATTCCCAACGATAACCGCCGATCTGCACGAACTTCTACAGGGACTTGATAATTCGCACCCCCAACACGACGAGCACGTACTTCAAGTACCGGCATAACATTATTTAATGCTTGTTCAAATACTTCCATCGGTTCTTTATTCATTTTAGAACGGATAATATCAAATGCATCGTATACAATCGATTCAGCGATACCTTTTTTCCCGTCCAACATTACTTTATTAATAAAACGTGTTACCAATTTAGAATGATATACGGGATCTGGTAACACATCACGTTTTGGCACGGCGCCTTTTCTTGGCATATCAATTTCCTCCTTTTATGTAAGTCATCTAGTTGTACCAGCTAATTATTTAGCCTTTTTAGTGCCATACTTAGAACGCGATTGCTGACGTTCAGAAACGCCTGCTGTGTCTAAAGCACCACGAACAATATGATAACGTACACCAGGAAGGTCTTTGACACGACCGCCCCTAATTAAAACTACACTATGTTCCTGTAAATTGTGACCAATGCCAGGAATATAAGCAGTTACTTCGATAGAATTCGTCAAGCGAACACGAGCTACTTTACGCAAAGCAGAGTTAGGTTTTTTTGGTGTAGCTGTATACACACGCGTGCACACTCCCCGTTTCTGCGGGCAATTTTTTAAAGCCGGTGCTGTTGATTTGTAAATAGAATCTTGACGACCTTTTCTAACCAATTGGCTAATGGTTGGCATATGGGCACCTCCTCTCTAAACAATTAGATTTATAATGTAATCATCACCAAGTAATACTCAGCCATGATATTACCGAATTTCTTTGAGTAGTCCTACTGCAGCAGCTCGCACTTTTATACGACAAGCTCGGCCTAATTCTTCCATTGTATAAGCCATTTCTACGGGAATATGAGCTGTCTTAGCATATTCTAATAACGGGGATGACACCGCGTTATCGCAGTCCTTGGCAATATATAATTGCGCCACTTCGTTTCGTTTCATCGCTTTCAATGTTTGCTTTGCTCCTACTGTTCTGGCAATAGCATGTTCAAATACTAAGCTCACGAAACCTCACTCCTCATATGATAAATATTGTATTGACCATCCAATTAACACAATACTAAAATATTGTATCATTCCTATAAAGAAGATGTCAATTATTTTTTTCATAAACACGCATTGACTCATTACTTATGAAAACACATATCCGTGTGTTTCATTTTTATAGATGAAAATCATAAAACGAGATTTCCTATACAAGAAATCTCGTTTTATCTTCCCCAAATCCTGTTATTCTTCAGTATCCTCCAAAGATATTTGAGGTTCTTGCTCTTGCTCTTCTTCTATAATAGCCGGTGGAACCGTACTAATTACTTTTACTTTTCGATAACGACTCATACCTGTTCCTGCTGGAATGAGTTTACCAATAATAACATTTTCTTTCAATCCCAACAACGGATCCACTTTTCCTTTAATTGCGGCATCCGTTAAAACACGAGTGGTTTCTTGGAATGATGCCGCTGAAAGGAAGGACTCTGTAGCTAACGCTGCCTTGGTAATCCCTAACAACATGGGTTTACCTGAAATAGGTTGGCCTCCACTAAGTTGTATACGACGGTTCATATCTTCAAAAACATTAACATCTACATATTCACCTGGCAATACATCTCCATCCCCAGATTCTTCAATCTTCATCTTACGTAGCATCTGACGCACAATAACCTCAATATGTTTATCATTAATTCCTACACCTTGAGATTTATATACTTTTTGCACTTCATATACTAAATATCGTTGCGTTGCTTCTACACCCAATATTTGTAAAATATCATGGGGATTAATAGATCCAGCCGTCAATCGATCGCCTTTCTTTACTTGTTTACCTTCATGCACAACGAGATGTGCCCCATAAGGAATTGTATAATTTCGTTCTTCCCCATCTGCACTAATAACATGAACAACATTAATATCTCGATGATCTTCTTTTTCTCTAATCTCTACGACACCATCAATTTCCGTTACAATCGCATTTCCCTTTGGTTTACGTGCTTCAAATAATTCTTCAACACGCGGTAACCCTTGAGTAATGTCACCAGCAGAAGCAACACCACCCGTATGAAAAGTACGCATAGTTAACTGTGTGCCTGGTTCCCCAATGGACTGAGCAGCAATCGTGCCTACTGATTCCCCGACATTGACTTTACCACCCGTTCCTAAATCGCGTCCATAGCACTTCGCACAAACACCATATCTACTTCTACAAGTCAAAACGGAACGAATCCGAATGGATTTATAATACTTAGCAATTTCTTTCGCTTGTTCTGCCATAATTTCTTCATTCACGGTCACTATAACTTCACCCGTATCAGGATTTACTAGTGTTTCCGCCGCCGTTCTTCCTTCAATCCGTTCTTCAAGAGATTCAATGACCCCACTACCTTCAACTATAGCCGTAACTTCAACGCCGCGAATATCATTATTACGCACTTTTACTTCTTCTACATCACTTTGTAAAATCCGTTCAATTGCATCTTCTGTCAACAAAGTATGTGCTGCACAAATTTCAATGCCATTAGAGTCATATATGGAATTTTCAACCATTTTTCCCAACATATTTTCTATCATTGACTTCCGAATAACTTCTCTAAACCCTTCTTCTGGTGCCCCTAAAGAAACAGTTTCAATATTATTCGTATGATTCAAATCATCATTAATATCCATCTGACTGCCTCGCAAAGACAGTTTCGGTAATTGATGTTCAATAATAACATCCATATCGTCATTGGTTAATACATATTCAGATGCAAAAACCTCTTCACCCGTATTGGGATCCGCCACAGAATTTGCTAACACCCGCCCAATGAGTTTATCTCGAAGTAATTGCACCGCTTGACGGCAAGATGTAGCCAAACGAGCACGTTCACGAACCAAATCGATACCAAATACATCGCAATCATCTTCACGAACAATAACATCTTGCGATACATCGACCAAACGCCGAGTTAAATATCCCGAATCGGCCGTACGCAACGCAGTATCAGCAAGTCCTTTTCTTGCACCATGAGAAGACGTAAAATAATCCAATACAGAAAGACCTTCACGGAAATTAGCTTTTATCGGTAAGTCAATAATACGCCCCGATGGATCGGCCATCAAGCCACGCATACCCGCAACCTGACGAATTTGTTGCTTATTACCACGAGCTCCTGAATCAGCCATCATGAAGATCGAGTTAAAAGGATCCATATTATCCATCATAACTTCTGTTACATCATCCGTAGCCTTTTCCCAAATGGAGCATGTTTTACGATACCGTTCATCCTCCGTAATAAGCCCACGCTGAAATAGTTTAGAAACATTTTGTACTTGTTTATCTGCTGCATTTAAAATGTCCCATTTGCCTTCAGGAATTTGAATGTCCGAAATAGCAATAGACATACCCGCCTGACGAGCATAATAATAGCCAATATTTTTAATTCTGTCTAATAATTCAGCTGTCTTCGTATTACCAACTAAATGGAAGCAAGCATCAACAAGCTTACCAATTTCTTTTTTGCTCATCAATACACCCAAACAAGGTACATCAACAAATAATTTTCCTCGTTTAAATTCATCTACCGCTTGTTTATCAACCTTGTGCGAAGGCAATGGATGTACAGATAATAAATCTACATCAAAATTTTCTTTTAGCTGCGAAAATCCATAATCTAAAATACGTCCTTCTGCATCACGTATCTTAACCAAATGGGTAGAATCAATCACACCGTGTTCATATGCAAAGACCGTATCTTCTGGATCATCAAAGACCATAACCGAATCCGTATGATACATCCGCAATTCTTCATATAACTGATCGTTATATAACAATTTACCGGCCGTAGTTTCAATAATACCATGACCAGGAATGCGAACCTTTATAATCGCACCAATATCAATAACTTTAGCATCATACGCCAACATCACTTCATCATAACTAGAGAACCATTTTCCTTCCCCTTTGGCACCTGGTTTTGCCAACGTTAAATAATAAGCACCTAAAACCATATCCTGTGTAGGTACAGCAACAGGTTTCCCATCTTTGGGTGCCAAAATATTATGAGAAGATAACATCAACGTCCGTGCTTCTGATTGAGCTTCTACCGAAAGCGGTAAATGGCACGCCATTTGGTCACCATCAAAATCCGCATTAAACGCTGTGCATACTAATGGATGTAATTTAATAGCTCGCCCTTCCCAAAGAATCGGTTCAAATGCCTGGATACCCAAACGATGAAGTGTCGGGGCTCGGTTTAACAAAACAGGATGTTCTTGAATCACATTTTCTAATACATCCCAAACTTCACTATTGACGCGTTCAACTTTCTTCTTCGCATTTTTTATATTAGTAGCAATTCCTTTTTCCACTAATTTTTTCATAACAAATGGTTTAAATAACTCTAACGCCATTTCTTTTGGTAAGCCGCACTGATGCATTTTCAATTCTGGTCCGACAACAATAACGGAACGACCAGAATAGTCAACCCGTTTGCCCAGCAAGTTTTGACGAAAACGCCCCTGTTTCCCTTTTAACATATCAGATAATGACTTTAATGGGCGATTACCTGCACCTGATACAGGTCTTCCCCGACGACCATTATCCAATAATGCATCCACCGCTTCTTGCAACATTCTTTTTTCATTACGAATAATAATATTAGGTGCACCTAAATGTAACAATCGAGTCAACCTGTTATTTCGATTAATAACACGTCGATAAAGATCGTTTAAATCGGATGTAGCAAATCTCCCCCCGTCAAGTTGTACCATTGGCCGCAATTCCGGTGGAATAACGGGAATAACATCCAAAATCATCCATTCTGGCTTATTACCAGAATGACGAAATGATTCGACAACTTCCAAGCGCCTAATAGCACGTACACGCCGTTGTCCGGTCGCATCCCGCAGCTCTTCACGCAAGGATTTGTTTAATTCTTCTAAATCCAACTCTTGTAATAATTCCTTTACAGCAGCAGCCCCCATACCGACACGGAATTTATCGCCATACATATCCAAATACTGCCAATATTCCATTTCTGTTAACAATTGACGCTTAACCAATGGGGTGTCACCTGGATCCAAAACTAAATATGCCGCAAAATATAACACTCGTTCCAACGCCCGCGGCGAAATATCCAAAATCAGGCCCATACGACTAGGAATACCTTTAAAATACCAAATGTGCGATACCGGAGTAGCCAGTTTAATATGCCCCATCCGTTCCCGTCGCACCTTTGCCCGAGTTATTTCTACGCCGCAACGATCACAAATAACCCCTTTATAACGAATACGTTTATATTTACCACAATGGCATTCCCAATCTTTAGTAGGCCCAAAAATACGTTCGCAAAACAATCCATCCCGTTCAGGTTTCAACGTTCTATAATTGATAGTTTCTGGCTTTTTTACTTCGCCATGGGACCATTCTATAATTTTTTCTGGAGAAGCCAACCCGATTTTCATCGAATCAAAATCGTTCACATCTAGCACGAATACCGCTCCCTTCTCATTTCTTTATTCATTATCTTCCACGTCTACATCAACAACTGCATCTAATCCCATGCCACTCATGATATCGTCTTCCTCTCCATTAGAAATCAACGATCCATCACTATCCATTATTATTTCCGAGGTCATAGGTGCATCTTCTCGTTCTTCCATTACGCTTCTTATTTCTGCTGTTTTTTCAGATGAAATATCTTCTTCGTCGTCTAATTCTTTTACAACGACTTCATCTCCATCTTCACTCAAAATTTGCACATCCAAACCAATTGCTTGTAATTCTTTTAGCAATACTTTGAACGATTCTGGTACTCCTGGTTCTGGTATATTTTCACCTTTTACAATTTTTTCATAAGCCTTAACACGTCCAACCACATCATCCGATTTAATGGTCAACATTTCTTGTAATGTATATGCCGCGCCATACGCTTCCAACGCCCATACTTCCATTTCCCCAAAACGTTGTCCCCCGAACTGAGCTTTACCGCCCAAAGGCTGTTGTGTAACCAACGAATATGGACCCGTAGAACGAGCATGAATTTTATCATCTACTAAATGATGCAATTTCAAGAAGTAAGTATATCCAACCGTAACGCGCCGATCCATCGGTTCGCCTGTTCGTCCATCATACAATACAGTCTTACCGTCTTCGGGCAATCCCGCAAGTTTCAAGGCCTGAAATACATCTTCTGCTTGAGCACCGTCAAATACAGGTGTAGCAATATGAATTCCTGCTTTATCTGGTTTTGGCATGCCATACGTATCCAAATCATAACCAACAGCACGCAATTTTTCTTCCAGTCGTTCATCCATATTCATGATTTCTAAGCCCAATTCATGCATAGCCCAGCCTAAATGCGTTTCCAGAATCTGCCCAATATTCATACGTGATGGAACCCCTAATGGATTTAAGACAATTTGTACAGGTGTACCATCTGGCAAGAAGGGCATATCTTCTTGCCGCATAACGCGCGATACAACCCCCTTATTGCCATGACGCCCAGACATCTTATCGCCTTCATGAATTTTACGTTTTTGAGCAATATAAACACGCACCAACCGATTAACTCCTGGTGGTAATTCATCGTTATTTTCGCGTGAAAATTCACGTACTTTAACTACTTTGCCCGATTCACCATGAGGAACACGCAAAGAAGTGTCTCTTACTTCCCGTTCTTTATCGCCAAAAATAGCACGCAACAATCGTTCTTCCGGCGTCAATTCCGTTTCTCCTTTAGGCGTTACTTTTCCGACTAATACATCGCCCGGAACCACATCTGCGCCAACCATAATCACGCCTTTTTCATCCAAATTTTTTGTGCTATCTTCACTTACATTAGGAATTTCACGCGTAATTTCTTCTGCACCTAACTTGGTATCCCGTGCATCGCATTCATATTCTTCAATATGAATAGATGTGTATAAATCATTTTTCGGTAAATCTTCGCTAAGCAAGACCGCATCTTCATAGTTATACCCTTCCCAAGGCATATAAGCGACCAAAATATTATATCCTAATGCCAATTCACCACCATCAGTAGCCATGCCATCAGCTAATACCTGACCTTCCGCAACGCGATCATTTTTATACACTAACGGTCTTTGATTGATACAAGTACTTTGATTAGAACGAACAAATTTAACCAATTTATATGTGTCAATAGTCCCCGAATCAGTTTTTACTTGAATTTCATCACCTGTAACACGAATAACTACACCATTATGCTTAGCTAATACGCACACACCCGAGTCACAAGCTGCTTTATATTCCATTCCTGTGCCTACCAATGGAGCCTGAGTTCGCAACAAAGGCACAGCTTGACGCTGCATGTTCGCACCCATCAACGCTCGGTTGGCATCATCGTTTTCCAAGAAAGGAATCATCGAAGTGCCTACGGAAATCACTTCTTTAGGTGAAACGTCCATATAATCCACTCGATCAGCCTTAAATTCACGAGTATCTTCTCCATGTCGGCAAGCAACCCGTTCATGAACAAAATAACCATCTTCCGTCAACGGTTCATTTGCCTGTGCAATGACATATTGTTCTTCTTCATCCGCCGTAATATACCGAACATCATTCGTAACGATACCCGTTTCTTTATCCACACGACGATATGGTGCTTCTATAAAGCCAAACTCATTTACCTTGCCAAAGCACGCCAAAGACGAAATCAACCCAATATTGGGGCCTTCTGGTGTTTCAACTGGGCACATACGGCCATAATGCGAATGATGCACATCACGAACTTCAAAGCCTGCTCTTTCTCTTGATAAACCACCTGGTCCTAATGCACTTAACCGTCTTTTATGAGTCAATTCAGCAAGTGGGTTCGTTTGGTCCATAAATTGAGATAATTGACTCGATCCAAAGAACTCTTTAATAGATGCAACAACCGGACGAATATTAATTAAGCTTTGGGCCTCTATCGCTTCTGAATCTTGTGTTGTCATTCTTTCCCGAACTACTCGTTCCATTCGAGTTAAGCCAATACGAAATTGATTTTGCAACAATTCGCCCACACACCGCAAGCGCCTATTACCCAAATGGTCAATATCATCCACCGTACCAAATCCATCCATTAAATTTAACAGATAATCTATATGAGCAATAATATCTTCACGCGTAATCGTTCGATGCTCATAAGGCAAATTGCTATTATTACAAATAATTTTATATACAGAACCATCTACTTTTTCAACAAAAACTTCTACCAATCCATCTCCTGAAAAAACACCACTTTCGCGGATGATTTGCACTTCATCCGAACCTATTTCCGTATGGGCAGGAAGAATAATTTCACCCGTTTCAGGATAAACAATCGGTTCATGCAAAGTAAGTCCAAATAAACGGCGTTCCCACCCCAATTTTTTTCCTGCTTTATAACGACCTACTCGTGCCAAATCATATCGCCGCGAGTCAAAAAAGAGTCCTTCAAATAAATTACGTGCACTTTCTACCGTTGGCGGCTCAGCGGGGCGCAATTTTTTATAAATTTCTACTAACGCCTCTTCTTGTGACTCCGTCGCGTCTTTTTCCAACGTTGCCTTTAACCTCTTATCATCAAAGAAAAGATCCATAATATCAGCATCTGTTGACCAACCTAACGCTCGAATTAACACAGTCACTGGTATTTTTCTATTGCGATCAATCCGTGCATAAACAATATCATTTGTATCAGTTTCTAACTCAATCCATGCCCCACGATTAGGAATAACCGTAGAATTATATAGACGAATTCCCATCGGGTCAATTTCGCGACCATAGTATACCCCTGGGGAACGAACTAACTGACTAACAATAACACGTTCCGCCCCATTAATGATAAAGGTACCTGTATCTGTAATTAAAGGAAAATCACCCATAAAAATATCTTTATCGTTAACTTCCCCTGTTTCATGATTCACGAGTCGAACTTGGACACGAAGTGGTGCGGCATATGTCGTATCACGTTCTTTACATTCTCGAAGATCATACTTCGGTTCACCTAATTTAAAATTTTCAAAAGATAAAGATAAATTACCCGCTGCATCTTCAATCGGAGAGATATCTTTAAATATATCCTTTAATCCTTTTTCCAAAAACCATTCATAAGATTTGATTTGTAAATCTAATAAATGGGGCATTTTTAGAACCTCATTGATTTTTGCATATGTGTATCGAGTCCGTTTCCCTACTTGTACAGGTTTGAACATGCTAATCTTTCACCCCTTATAATAAAGTAACTCAAGAATACGCATCCGTGTCATTCACAAAAAGCGACAAAAAAGCAAGGCTCTATGGGTAAAATTGAACCTTGCTTAAATTTTATTATCCGGAAGCGTGTCCTCCATGTATCTAACAATATCAAACAAACATTTGCAATGAGTTATTATAGCATATGTTTTTTTATATGTCAAATTATTATTTTGTAATTTTTGCTAACGTATATTTCTTTTTTCCCTTTCGAACAACCACAAATTTACCTTGTGAATTTTTATGTGGTTGTACCAGTGCAGCAAGATCCGTTACCTTTTCACCATTAATCGTAATCGCTCCATTGGTAACATCCTCACGAGCCTGTCTTTTTGAATTACAAATCCCTGCATCTACTAACCAATTAACCACATCTTTAGGCTCAGAGGTAACTTCTACTGTAGGCATATGACCAAATCCTTGAAGTAATTCATGCTCCGTGAGATCCGAAATACTCCCATGAAATAACGCATCCGTAATTCGTTGTGCTTCGATTAACGCATCTTTACTATGAACAAAAGTGGTCACTTCTTCTGCTAACCGTTTTTGAGCAAGCCGCTTTTCCGGTTCTTTAGTAATCGCTTGTTCCAATGCTTCAATTTCTTCACGTGATAAAAAGGTAAAATATTTTAAGTACTTAATGACATCTGCATCATCCTGATTAAGCCAAAATTGATAAAATTCAAAAGGTGACGTTTTCTCTGGATCCAACCAAACCGCACCACCTGCAGTTTTACCAAACTTTGTTCCATCTGCTTTTAACATCAACGGTATCGTCAATCCATATACGGGAGCATCACTGCCATGAATTTTATGAATCATATCCGTGCCAGCCGTGATATTTCCCCATTGATCAGCACCACCAATTTGTAATTGCACATTATATTGCGAAAAAAGATGTTCAAAATCCATAGACTGTAAAATTTGATAAGAAAATTCCGTAAACGAAATTCCTTCAGCCAAACGACTTGCTACCACTTCTTTCCCTAGCATAACATTAACGCTAAACAATTTTCCATAATCTCGCAAAAAGCTTAATAAATCAATTTTACTTAACCAATCATTATTGTTTACAAATAAAATGTCGACATCATCACCAAATAAGTGAGTAAATTGCTTTCTTAATTTTTCAGCATTACTTCTAACTTTTTCCATTGTCTGCAATTGTCGTTCTGATTTTCTACCACTAGGATCGCCAATAGCACCTGTACCCCCACCAATAAGTACAACTGGATGATGTCCTGCCAAGGCAAATCGTTTTAACATCATAAAAGGAATTAAGTGTCCAATATGCATGCTATCCCCTGTTGGATCCACACCACAATACAAAGCGATCTTTTTTTCTTCTGTCAACTTTCGCAAACCTTCTTCATTGGTCATTTGATTAACAGCACCACGCCATATCAATTCATCAATAATATTCACGCCACTCGCTCCTCTTATATTAAATATCTGAATGTGATTATTATACGTCAGAGAGATACCTATGTCAAAAAAGCCTTTTATTTTACAATATTTCTTGCACTACACCCTGTCGATACGCTTGTAATAATCTTTTTAAATCTTCAATACGTTGACATATTTTTTTCCCTTCATCTGTATCTGCAATCATAACACGCTTGGGTTCTAATTCTATTTGTTCCGATTCTGATTCAATATCAGCATTCTGAGTTAATACATGTGCAATATCTTGAAAAGGATAATGCGATTTGATACGAATCCCATGAGAATTAAATATAAGCGTATATCCCGCAATACCAGTTGATCCTTGATAAGCTTTGCAAAAGCCTCCATCAATACAAATTTCTTTGCCCTCTGCCCGAATAGGACGTTCTCCTTTTTTTACTTTAACTGGCGTATGTCCATTAATAATATGCCCTTGCAGCGAATAAATGCCAAATTCATTGAGAATTTTAACACATTCTTCTTTATTTCGATTTAATCGATAATAATCATTTTGGGGCTCCTTCCACGTTTTTTCATCACGAATATAACTACGTTCAAATGTTTTTACTATTCGTCCTGATACAGGTGAATTAATCCCTACCCATAAATACCACATATAATCTAAGCTATCCCTATCTTTACATTGATAAGCTTGACGAACTACCCAATCCACTTTATCCATCAATGGTTTTCCTGCATACCACCCGTCCTGTATCCACACCTTTTTAAAACTCCCATCAGAATTTAAAGGAATTCCTCCGTGAAATAAAAGATTGTTATTATAACTGCGATAAAGAGCTCCATGACTATATAAAAACTTAACGTGCCTTTGTAAGCGTTCACTTTCGATGAATCCAATTTTTATTTGCTGCAGCAATTCCTTTTCTTCTATCGACAAGGAATAGGGATTATAAGGATCTACTGTCGGAAACTCCTTCGTTGTCAATTCATACGTCTTTCCCTCTATCTGGATCGTCCCACGTTGCCAATCAATCGTATGAAATAATAATCGATTCTCCATATCATATTCAGGATGCCGCTTTATGGTTTGCCCTTCTATTTTGGTTAAAATAACATTAATCGCCTTAACCATAGGATCGATACCTTCTTCTTTGGTATACGTTTGTAACGCAAACAACGCAAAAGCACGCAAACTAATACCATATCCACTTTCCAAAATTTCTAAATTATGGTAACGAATATTATTGCGCAACACATTAGCGATGCACGCTTCATTACCAGCAGCAGCCCCCATCCATAAAATATCATGATTTCCCCATTGAATATCTAAAGAATGATGCCCCATTAACGTATCCATGATCTTATCTGCATGTGCACCACGATCATAAATATCTCCTATAATATGCAAATGATCTACGGCTAATCGTTTTATTAAAGCAGCTAAAGCCATAATAAATTCGCGCGTACTTCCTGTTTCCAATATAGAATCAATAATTTTTTCATGATAAACATGCCTATTATCATCTTCATCAGGCTGTGCATGCAATAATTCATCAATAACAAATCGGAAAACGGGTTCCATCGCTTTACGCACTTTTGACCGAGAATACTTTGAAGATAATAAATTAGCAACTTGTAATAATAACGTCAAATTATTACGAGCCCACGTAACATTTAATGCTTCCTGTCGGACCAATAAATCCATCTTTTCTTTGGGATAATAAATTAGCGTTAATAAATCCGCCCTTTCTTGTTCATCCAATGTTTCGGCAAATAACAACTCTACTTTTTCTCGAATAACGCCAGAACAATTATTGAGTATATGATAAAACGCTTCATATTCTCCATGCAAATCACTCATAAAATGCTCTGTTCCCTTAGGTAAATTAACAATGGCCTGCAAATTAATAATTTCTGTAAACGTTGCCGCCTGCGTCGGATAGGCTTTTGCCAATAATTCTAAATAACGTACCTGTTCTTCCGAATATGATGCGACTCCTTCTTCCATAAAAATCCCTCTTTTCTCCACTCACCAGTCCCCCAAATTACTTATCCTGTTAAAGATTAGACTCCCCTTCAAGTGACACTCCTCCTATATCAAATGCCCTCGTTTCCCAAAATAAAAACGAGGGCATTTGACAATACATATCCATTATAACCTTTATTTAATTAATGTTTCTGGATCTGGCAAAGCTGCAATATCTGTAGAAATATGCTTTGCAATATCATCCAAAAGCAATTCTTGATCAGGCGTTAATGATGACTTCATATCAAAAGATGGTTCTATTAATTCACAATTTTTAAATTTATTTTCTACATAATCTACCATCGTTTTATATGCTACCGATGCCCAACTATGACAACCAATTACGGCAATCTTTCGTTTTTGAAACAACAATGATTCTAAATCATGCAAGCATTCTTCCATTGGTAAGAATAAATTCAAATTATACGTAGGTGCTGCCAACACAAGGTGGCTATATTCCCACGCTTTTGCCGTAATATAGGATGAATGTGTTTTAGATACATCATACATACGAATATCATGCACCCCTGCCATACTCAACTTATGGGCTAATTTACAAGCCATACGTTGTGTATCCCCATAGATAGAAGCAAACGCAATAACAACCCCATTTTTTTCAGGAATATGTTGGGCCCAATGCATATATTTTTTCAAAATATATTGAATGTCTTCAGGTGTACGGAAAACAACCCCATGCAATGGACAGATAATGTCAATAGGCAAATTAGCTGCTTTTTTCAATACATTCATAACTTGTGGACCATATTTACCTACAATATTAACATAATAGCGCCGTGCTTTATCTAAATAATTTTCTGCAAAATCAACCTGATCAGCAAAAACGTTACCAACTACACCAAACATACCAAAAGCATCCGCACTAAACAGCACCTTATCAGTTACATCATATGTCATAATGACTTCTGGCCAATGTACCATGGGTGCTTTTATAAATTGCAATGTATGTTTTCCTAATACTAACTGTTCTCCTTCATTTACCGCTACATACCGATCTTTTAAAGGATGTTGGAAAAATTGTTCAAACAATTTAAACGTTTGTGCTTGACCTATAATTTTAGCTTCTGGATATTTTTCTAACAACGCTACGGCAGAACTTGCATGATCTGGTTCCATGTGTTGCAAAATAAAATAATCCAATTTTCGTCCATGAAGCAAGTCTTCTACATTTTCCAAAAATTCATCACGAACAGACTTATCCATCGCATCTAACACACAAGTCTTTTCATCATCAATGAAATAAGAATTATATGTCATTCCTTCTGGGATTGGAAAAATGCGTTCAAACATTTGGGATTGAAAATCATTGCACCCCATCCAATATACCCCATTTTTTATTTCTTCCACGCAATACATAATACCTGCCTCCTTATAATTAAAGATGTAATAGAATCGTGCTGGTATAATAATACCACGTTTTGACGCATTGTAAATAAATATGAGTCATTTTATCCTATATTTTTTTATTACTTGTATCTACCTTAACAGAATCATCTTCTTGATCCGCATCTATTCGATTAGTCTGTTGCTGATTTTGCTTACCTTTTCTATTTTTCACTGGATATTTATGATTATCAATAACATCGTAATCATCCGTTTCTACAGCAGGAAGTGCAGTTTGTTCTCGCTTATCTTGTTTTATTTTATCTATCACTTTCATTATATGTATTTGAATTTGATGTAACTCCTCTTGATTAGCCTGTGTCAAATCCACTCGCTTGTCTATTAAATCGGCCACTTGTGCACGCAAGTTTTGTGCTTTTCCCTGTGCTTCCTCTAGCGATACCGCATCATTAGCATAAGCATCGTTTAATTGTCGTAATTGGCGCGATATTTCCATAATTTGTTCTTTAATATCCGCATTTTGTTCATCCTGTAAATTTTTATCCACCGACACATCGTCTTTTACTTGCTGATCTTCTTCGTGCCGTTCCCATTCTTCTTGCTGCTGTTGTTCTGCTACATGTACCAATGAACGTTCCGTAATATGCGTACCTACATAATATTCATAACACATATACCCTAATATAAAAATAGGAATACATAACAATAACAATTCTATTTTCCGTAAATGAGCTGCTTGCATCCAACTCATCACACGTTTCCGCCGGCGTTCAAGAACGATTACAATAAAGACCATAAGAACAATAATAGCCAAAAACAGATAAATAAATAACTTATGCCATACCGTAGCTTGTAATTCAATGTTTACGGGTTTTTCATTACGTAACCGCCACATATACGTACTTCCAGGGATATCTGTATTAGTACTATTAGACGTAACATTTGTTCCCGCAGGAAAAGAAACAATATACTCTAAATCGACCCCATTTTCGGGCATCAATTTTCCCCAACGTAATTCTTCTATACTTTTAGGCGTATATGCATATTTAATATAATAAGTCGTACATAATATTCCATCATACGTTTTATGTATAATGCGATCGACCGAACTCTTATTAGCTCCTTCGTTCGTAATCGTTTTAAGTGCTCTAAAGCCACTGCCATTATTATTACTATAATCCATGATTACATAATTTCGTTTTTGAAATTCTTCGGCGTCTGCTTTAAGCAAGGTCTGTCCCTGCATGGTAGAGGAAACTTTTAAAATATCTTGTGTTTCACTCCCATCATCATGGATAATCGTTTGTGCTCTAAAGCCAGACAAAAGAATAAACGAAACCATCAACATTATTGTCAGTCCTACTTGTCTAAACTGATTCATATAGCTTTCCCTTCTCTGCGATTTAATGTTTTCCTATTGGTACCATACCAGATTCAACTAAGCGTTTTTCTGGCATGTTTTTTTGTTGTGCTTGTTTTCTCGCTTCAATAATAGCACCGTTACTAATATTCTCTAAAGGAATGCCATTAACAAAAATGCCTTCTATAACGCCTACACCTTTTTTCATTCGAATTTGTGCAATCACACTGTCCGCAGACGATATTTGATAAATGCCATCCGTCATTTGTGGGGCCATACGATATCTATCAAACGGTACTTTAAACTGAATTTTCCCCTTATGACGAATAGATACAATCTTCGCTTTAATATAATCAACCCCTCGTGCAGGCTTATTATACGCTGCTCCTTGAATGGTGAGCATTCCCTTATTATCTGATTTAATATAAATATACACAGTATTTCCATCATGAGGCGGCTTATTATCCAACCAAACCGTCGTATCTTCAGGAAAAATAACGCGTATATAATCTGTCCCAAACATAGCGGTTTCCAATCTAGGCATACACCGCCATTGATACGGGATCCCATCAACTCCAGCATTATGCCATCGCCAACCGACGTATGCCAATGTCCCTAATTGCATCACAATGACACCTATCAATACAATCCATTTGTACGTATTTAATCTGCGAATATTTATCCGCAATAGCTTCATTTTATTTTTCCTCCCTCCTGTGACCAGGGGGAAACACTTTTCGTTTCCTTTTTGACTGGAGCGGATTCTTTTTGCCACGGAGATGTAGTTATTCTCTCCATTTTCTTTTCTTTTTCTATAACCGGTACTTCGCTTAAAGAAATTTGATCGGGCTGATGAAAAACCGGCGCAACAAATTTTGTTTTCGTTTTCATCGTCATATCCTCAGCAATCACCGATTGCTTGACCACTTTTTTATCTTTGTCCTTCTCCTCCATCTTAACGACATTCGTTTTTCGTTTTTTTCGTCTATCTATACGTACCTTCTTTTGTTCTTTCGTATGGCGATACCGTTTCCACTGTACAATAACTCCACCAATAACCACCATGCTAACTATATCTAACCAAGGTGAAAATACATTACCATAAAAAATATTTACCAATAAGCTTACCCAAATAGCCACTCCAAACAACCAACGTTTTCCCTGTTTTGTATATATTATTTGAATTACTTCAAATAGCCCTATCCCAAATAAATATACTGCCGAAGCCAATAGCGGGATCGTCGAATATAAACCGCAGCGTACCAAAATAGTTTCACCTATAATTAAAAAGGGGATTATACCATATAATAAAAGTGCTCCAAACTGTTTTTTTACACCATTAAGAAATAGAATCACAATACCTACCAATAAAAATCCTATAAATAACAATGTACTCCAATGAAATCCCTGAATAGCTGCAATTCCATGCCAAGGTTCAGGCAAACAAGATATCCATAAGGCACCTATAGCGGCAATTTTTCCAAGCCAACGCAAAGGTGTCCCCCATGCTCGTCTAACATCAATCGTCTGCCCTACAAATAAGCTAAAAATCCCCAATGTAGCCAATGTCAAAAAGGGTATATACACACTTTGCATTGCAACAAGAAAAAAGATTAACAAAACGGTAATCGTCATTCCCCAAGAAAACACGGTTAATCCTAATTCTCGCTTATTTTTCCCGTTGCCCTCACAATGAACGAGTCCATAAAAAGGAACTTCCAATAACACACAAATGCCTAGCCCTATCGTACCGCTAATGGTTTGTAACACATCTCCATAAGCAGCACCTACTAACAAAGCCACATTATATAAAAGAACACCACTAACAGAACGTAATACATAGCTTGCTGGTAAGGTGATAACCGCACAAGGAACAATATAATCAGCTATGCTCCATCCTAAATAATAAGTAGTAGTAATAATGCCTACAGATATTAAAAACAACAAGAACTGTATCACGCCCATAAGCTCAGCTCGTATAGTTTCTTGCCACTCCCGAAACAACGTTACAGCTAATCCAACTTGACTAACCACAAGAATGCCTACAGCTAAACCCAAACGAACAATTGGATACACATAATACCACGCCTTAGCCATCGACCAAAGACCAATCATTCCCAACATAGCCAAGCCAATAATCAACGCAAATGAATAAACAATGCCTAATTGTTTTGACTCTGTCGCTTGTAATGTCCGCTGAATTTCTTGTCTCCCATCGGGCGAAATCCACCCTTTTTGTGACCACCTTTGAATAAGATGAGATATATGATCTGATGTATCGCCTTTCATTGTCACTGCCTCCCGATATATGCACCAAAAATTGCATACATTCGTAAATTTCTTTCCATCATTCAAAATCAGTATATCATAAAAACTGCATTTTCCCTAAAAAAAAAAGACGTTATTCTCTATCGAATAACGTCTTTTTTTTATTTATTTAACAATCATAACAGGGCATACTGAATGAGTTACTACATAGCTACTAACTGAACCCATAAATAATCCTTTAATAGGTCCTAATCCTCTACTTCCCATAATAATTAAATCAGCATTATTCTTTTTAGCTACCGATAAAATAGCTGGACCAGGCGAACCTACTTCAAAAACACTTGCAGTTTCAATGCCATCAGGAATCTGTTTAACAAAATTATCTAATACGGCTTTACCCTCTTTTTCCATATCCATAGCAACCTGTTCCGTAACATAACCGCTACTATTAGGAATTTGATCAAAATTAGAAATTACGGATACAATATTAGCCACATATACCAAAGTAATAACTGATTTCGATAATTCAGCAATAGTAACTGCATGTTCTACTGCTCGTTTAGAATTAACTGAGCCATCTGTTGGTACAATAATATTTTTATATTCTGCCATAAAAATCCCTCCCGTCGTATTGACTTCAATATGCTCTTGTGTAAGTATTCGATATGATCTTTGGGTTTCCTTTTTTATAAATAAATTTTTATCATTTATATTTTATATGCAATTTTATTTATATTACTTATATTGCATCCTTATTTTTGACCATTTTTAAAGTTTATTTTCATTTATTTTGAAATATTGTAATATCGTTACAAATTATGCTATACTAAATCTAAAATTTATAAATAGAAAGGCGATCTGTATGAAAAAATTAATACAAACTTTTTTTGCATTGCTCTTTTTTTTAACAGCATCATCTACCACTATCTATGCCCATGATGCTACCCATGAATTAATCAATCAACAACTTCCCGTTTGGAGTATCTTGCCCTTCGTTGGAATGTTGCTATCCATTGCTATCATTCCTTTATTAAAACCTCATTGGTGGGAACGCAATATGCTTCAAGTAGCCCTTGCTTGGTCGGCCTTATTCATTATTCCCTTTGCCTATATGTATGGATACAACGAAACATATTATCGCTTACTTGAGTCAATTTTACTAGATTATATTCCCTTTATTGTTCTACTTTTTGGTCTTTTTGTCGTATCTGGCGGTATTGCGATCAAAACTACATTAATTGGCAAACCGTTGACAAATACAGCTTTATTACTAATCGGCACCTTACTCGCTAGTTGGGTCGGTACCACAGGTGCCGCCATGTTTATGATTAGACCACTTATTAAAGCTAATGAATGGCGTGAAAAAAAAGTACATTTAATTATATTCTTTATTTTTCTCGTTGCCAATGTTGGTGGATCTTTAACCCCTTTAGGCGATCCCCCGCTCTTTATGGGTTTTCAACGTGGAATCCCTTTTACTTGGACCTTTCATTTATTCCCAATCTTTGCCTTTAATGCCATATTACTATTTTTAATATTCTTTGGCATCGACTCTTATTTATATAAAAAAGAATTAGCTCTAGGAAAAACGCCAGCTATACTTGGCAAAAAAGTAGAAAAACACTCTATCGAAGGTATTCACAACCTATTATTTATTGCATTAATTATTTTAGGCGTTATGGCTAATGGCATATTACCAAAACAAGTTGCCTTTTTTGCCAATAATAATGGCCTGCCGATTTTTGATGAAATCGTCTTTCCTTATGCAACTATTGTAGAAATTATTTTAATTCTACTCGCAGCCATCCTATCCTTAAAAACAACAAGTGCTAAAACGCGTCAATGGAATGAATTTTCTTATGGTCCCATTGCCGAAGTAGCCAAATTATTTATCGGCATCTTTATCACAATGATTCCAGCCTTAATGCTTTTAAAAACACATGGTGCACAATTAGGTTTAACTACACCATGGCAGTTATTTTGGGCAACAGGAAGCTTATCTTCTTTTTTAGATAATACTCCAACTTATTTGGTCTTTCTCCAAACGGCTGGAGCCTTAGGTGAACATCCAGGTATCCAAACTGCTGTGGGTATCGTTCCCCAACTCGTATTAGAAGCAATTTCAGCAGGGGCTGTATTTATGGGAGCTATTACCTATATCGGAAATGCACCTAATTTCATGGTAAAATCTATTGCTGAAGAAAATAACATAAAAATGCCGAGTTTCTTTGGCTATATGATATGGTCTTGTGGTATATTGATTCCCTTATTCATCATTACTACACTAGTGTTCTTTATATAAAATAAAGAACACTAGTATCCCCTTTATAATAACAACGGATAATTCCAATTTATAATCTTCTACAAAAAAAAACCGTAACGGATAACCGTTACGGTTTTTCTGATTTGGTGATCCATCCGAGATTCGAACTCGGGACACCCTGATTAAAAGTCAGGTGCTCT
>NZ_KQ960927.1 GCF_001553405.1 Megasphaera hutchinsoni
AAAGAGTACCGATATATCGGTACTCTTTTTTTTACATTTTCAATATAGTAAGAGCGATTTTTTTGAGATAAAAATGTGACGATAGTTAGCAAATATAATGTATATAATATAAATTATGATGAATAAATGAAAAAATAAAGATTACATAAACGCATAATAGAATAAAAAAAAAGAGATATCTTTTAGAGATATCTCTTTTTTCTATTTACTGTGTTATAAAAATATAGCCCAATCCACGTATTGTTTTTAAATTGTCAAAATTATCGATTCTGGTTAATTTTTTTCGAATATTGCCTATGTAGACATCAATAATATTTGAGGTTGTGTCTTCAGCACAATGCCAAAGGCTTGCTAATATTTGTTCGCGGGATAGGATGCGATTTGGATGTCGGATGAAATAATATAATAGGTTGAATTCAGTTTTGGTCAAAGGGACGATTTGGTTTTTAAAGAACACTAATTTTGTAATGGGATTAATTTCAAGGTTATTTACACGGATAGTTGCGTCGTCAGAGAGAAGACCATCTAATAGCATAAATAGACTTCGAATACGAGCTACCAATTCTTTTATACTAAAGGGCTTAATAAGGTAGTCGTTAGCACCAGCACTAAATGCTTCTAATTTCATATTGAGATCATCTACGTGAGATATGACTATTATGGGTACTTCATAGTGGGAGCGTAATTTTTTACAAAATTCAATTTCGCTGATACTTTTTTTCTGCATATCAATGATGAATAGGTTACAGTTTCCGATTAACATATAATCAGAAACTTCTTTACGCGTGTCTAAACAGACACAGTGATAATTATTTAGCTCTAGTTCAGCTTTGATGCCACTTGATAATTGTGCACCTAATTCAATTAATAAAATGTTTCGTTTACATGATTTTTGGCTTTTCATAATATCCTCCTAATTAAAAAATAACGACAACAATAATATAAAAATTGAATTCTTTATATATTATAAGGAATTTAATTACAAAAAATAAATGATTTATATAAATTTATTAATACGGAATAAACATATAGAAAAGATGAAAAATGATAAAATATACAGAAAACAGACTTGAAAAAATTTAGAATTATTTTATCGAATCTTAATAAAATTGTAACATTATCATGGTATTATATTTTTGATAATAAAATTATCATGGGAAACAAAAAGCATATCAACTCATTCCTCTATATGAGTTCTCCCCCCTAAGATGTCTTTTTGTTTCCAGCATGTATCATCCCGATACACAAAAAAGACCAGCTTAGAGCTGGTCTTTTTTGTGATAAGCATGTACATTGTTAGTCATTTCTATTAATTTAAAATGATAATCAATTATCATAATAAAAAAGATGAATTCTATTTTTTCATAGGTCTATATTATGCGAATTATATGGAATATTGCAATAAAAAAGAACAAAAATAATATTTTTTTTGAAAACCACCATTAAAAAGCCTGCAAACATAGTAAAATAGCATGGTTATGCTAAATGTTTGATAGGTTGACTTTTTTTTACTTTCATGCAATAATGAGAACGTTCAAGAAAGCCTATTTCTTGAGTTAATATGTATTTGGAGGTGAATAACATGCATGTTATTTCTGATGAATGTGTAATGTGTGGTTCTTGTGCTGCTACCTGTCCTACGGGAGCTATTGAAGAAGGCGATAGCAAATATGTAATTGGTGATGCTTGCATTGATTGCGGTGCTTGCGAATCTGTTTGTCCTACAGGAGCTATTTCAGCTGAATAAGATTTTTTAATGATAAGGGAGACACAATTGGTGTCTCCTTTTTTTGTATATATAATTTGGGTACAAAATTATTTATATTTTTGGTGTACAGAACGGGTGATTTCGTCTATAATAAAAAATAAGCTATTTTAAGGGAATATTCCCACTTTGGTTAATTTTAGGTATAGAGGTGCAGAGAATGAGATCTGATAAATTTGGTATGAGAGGATTAACTTTTGATGATGTATTGTTGGTGCCTGCTAAGTCGGATGTATTACCAACAGAGGTGGATGTATCTACTAATTTGACAAAGGACATTAAATTAAATATCCCTATTATGAGTTCTGGTATGGATACAGTGACGGAAGCTCCAATGGCTATTGCGATTGCTCGTGAAGGCGGCATTGGTGTTATTCATAAAAACATGTCTATTGCAGCCCAAGCACGTGAAGTAGATAAAGTGAAACGTTCGGAGCATGGAATTATTATTGATCCTATTTTTTTAAATCCAGATAATCTCTTAGCGGATGCTAATGAATTAATGGGAAAATATCGTATTTCTGGTGTACCCATTACGGTGGAAGGAAAATTAGTGGGCATTATTACGAATCGTGATATGCGCTTTGAAGAAGATATGAATCGACGTATAGGCGATATTATGACTTCAGAAAAATTAGTAACAGCTCCCGTAGGAACATCTTTAGCAGAAGCAAAAGATATTTTACGTTATCATCGTATTGAAAAATTGCCATTAGTGGATGGAGAAGGAAATTTAAAAGGGTTAATCACGATTAAAGATATTGAAAAAGCACATAAATATCCCAATTCTGCAAAAGATTCTAATGGTAGATTACGAGTAGCAGCGGCGGTAGGTGTTACGCATGACATGATTGATCGGTTAGATGCCTTGGTTAGTGCAAAAGTAGATGTAGTGGTTATTGATACCGCACATGGACATTCGATGGGTGTGTTAAAAACATTAAAAGAAATTAAAAAAGCTTATCCGCATGTCCCTGTTATTGCGGGTAATGTGGCGACTGGAGCGGCTACGGAAGCGTTAATTGAATGTGGTGTAGATGCAATAAAAGTAGGGATTGGACCAGGATCTATTTGTACGACGCGTATTATTGCTGGTATTGGTGTGCCCCAAATTACAGCGGTTTATGAATGTGCTAAGGTGGCACAACGGTATGGTATTCCTATCATTGCCGATGGTGGTATTAAATATTCTGGAGATATGGCAAAAGCGATAGCGGCTGGTGCAAATGTCGTTATGATGGGTAATTTATTGGCAGGAACAGAAGAAAGTCCTGGGGAAACAGTTATTTATCAAGGGCGTAGCTATAAAGAATATAGAGGTATGGGATCATTAGCTGCTATGGAAAAAGGTAGTAAGGATCGTTATTTCCAAGAAGATTCTAAAAAATTAGTGCCAGAAGGTATTGAAGGACGTGTACCTTATAAAGGACCGGCGGCTGATACGATATTTCAAATGGTTGGTGGCTTGAAGGCGTCTATGGGATATTGCGGTTGTCATACGATTACAGAAATGATTGATAAAACACAATTTATTCAAATTACAAGTGCTGGTTTGAAAGAGAGTCATCCGCACGATATTAATATTACCAAAGAAGCACCGAATTATAGTATGAACTAAAAGACGGAGGTTGCCGTGATTAGTAAGATTCATATTTTATCAATTCCTATTGCTAATGTCTCAAGGACAGAAGCTTGTCAATGGGTGTTTCAGCAGCTTGAAAAAGGAAAGTCAGCGATGATTGCAACGGCAAATGCTGAGATGGTGATGCAAGCACAGCAGAACGAAGTGCTAGCCACCATTTTACAGCATGCTGATTTAGTTGTTCCTGATGGGGCCGGTGTACTTTGGGCGGCGGAACAGCAAGGTAAGCAATTTAAGGAACGTGTAACAGGAGTTGATTTGGCGTGTATGTTGCTGGCAGAGGCGGCTGCACGCCAAACGCCTGTTTATTTGTTAGGAAGTGCCGAAGGTATTGCCCGACAAGTGGCTAGTAATGTAGAAAATAAGTTTGGAGCCGCCTTTGTTGTGGGGACCCATTCGGGATTTTTTACCTCGGCGGAAGAGAAAAAAATCATAGAGGAGATAAAACGGAAAAAAGCAAAATTAGTATTTGTGGCGTTAGGAGTACCGAAACAAGAAATTTGGATACAGGAGCATTTGAGTCAATTGGAAAATTGTGTGTGTATGGGTGTAGGTGGTACGTTTGATGTATTGGCAGGAAAAGCAAAAAGAGCACCGCACTGGATGCAACAAAATCGTTTAGAGTGGTTATATCGGCTGTATAAAGAGCCAACACGATTTAAACGAATGCTATCACTGCCTAATTTTGTGATAGCAGTTAAAAAGCAACAACGGAATAAATGAGGTGATTTTTTGAAGAAACCGTATATTATTCCAGATGGATATGGTATTATCGGTATAGTGTTTATCCTTGCTATATTAGGAGGATATTTTATATCTCTTTATGTAGCAGTTATTCCCTTTTTACTAGGGGTGTATTTACTCTATTTTTTTAGAAACCCTGCACGTACTATCACGGCGGCTGCCAATGAATTAGTTTCGCCGGCAGATGGTACAGTTATGGCTATTGAATGGGTACAAGAAGATTCGTATTTTTTTAAAAAGTGTCGAAAAATAGTTGTTTTTTTGTCGGTGTTTAATGTTCATGTTAATCGAGCACCGTTGGCAGGGACTATTGATTTTCAACAATATACGTGTGGTCGTTTTAAGCCTGCTTATAAAGAAGGGGTGGGTTATGAGAATGAACGATACTCTATTGGTATAAACAAAGGCACCCATCGTATCTTGGTTACACTGATTGCGGGAATTTTGGCACGGCGTATTGTATCGTGGGTATCGTTGGGAGATAGGTTAGATCATGGTCAGTTATATGGCATGATTAAATTGGGGTCTTGTGCAGAAATTTATGTGGACGAAGATGTAGACATTTTAGTTCAAATCGGAGATAAATTGCGCGGGGGTGAAACCGTTATTGGGAGGTTTATATCATGAAAAAAGTAATTCCGTGTTTATTTACGTCAGGAAATCTTGCATTTGGTTTACTTAGTATGATTATGACTTTACATGGTGCCTATACATGGGCGGGGATTTGTATTTTGATTGCCATGTTTTGCGATGCCTGTGATGGTCGTGCAGCAAGAGCGTTAGGTGTAGCAGGAGAGTTTGGTAAAGAATTAGATTCTCTTTCGGATGTGGTTTCTTTTGGTGCAGCAGCAGCATTTTTGATTTATGGTTATTCATTACAGCAATTAGGCTGGTGGGGTGTGATTCCACCTATCATATATGCAGCGTTGGGGGGAATCCGACTAGCTCGGTTTAATTTGAATACAGGGGTAGTGCATGGATATTTTCAAGGGATGCCTATACCTAACGGTGGTGGGATTATTGCCATGTATGCTATTTCTGGTGTACAGTTATCGCCAGTGTTAATTGCCGTTTTGGTCATTTTATTAGGCTATCATTTAGTAAGCAATGTACATAATCCGGATTTTAAAGGCAAAAGTCCCGATACATTACATGTAGCTGCATTGATTGTTGCTGTGTTTATCGGTATAGTTATCCTAGTAGGCGTGGATTGGCATTTAGTTTTTATTATGCCCTTTTTTCTTTATATCATTTTTGGTTTAGTAAACACAGCTATCAATTGCATCAGCACAAAGTAGCAATTTTTAGGAGTAAATAGCATGGAACATGTGTTGGATATCATGATGATACCCGTTCAGGTGATCATTGTAATTTTTACTTTGTATTATTTTATATTAGCGCTATTTGGTTTGTTTAAGCGAACGGAACAGCGTATGATGCCACCTACACATACTTTTGCGGCAGTTATTTGTGCACATAATGAAGCAGCAGTAGTGGGCGAATTACTTGATAATTTAAATACGCTGCATTATCCTCGCCATATGTATGATATTTATGTTGTGGCAGATAATTGTAACGATAATACGGCAGAAGTATGCCGGCAACATGGAGCGTGTGTATATACTCGTACGAACGAACAACAAATCGGCAAAGGATTTGCTTTAGATTGGATGTTTTCCGCTCTATTAGCACAAGAAAAACAGTATGATGCATTTGTTGTATTTGATGCGGATAACTTAGTTCATCCCGAATTTTTACGTGAAATGAATAATCATTTATGTCATGGAGAAAAGGTAATTCAAGGATATATGGATTCAAAAAATCCTACCGATACTTGGATTGCTGGTACTTTTTCGATTGCTTTTTGGTTAATTAATCACATGTGGCATCTGGCAAAATACAACATCGGCTTATCGACAGCATTAGGTGGTACAGGTATGTGTATCGCTACAGATATTGTCCGGGCTTATGGTTGGGGGTGTGACTGTTTAACGGAAGACATGGAATTTTCTATGAAAATTTTGTTGGAAGGTGTGCGAACTTGTTGGGCTCATGATGCGATTATTTACGATGAAAAGGCACTTACATTGAAGCAATCTTGGCATCAACGTAAGCGGTGGGCACAGGGGCAATGTGATTGTGCATGTCGTTTCATTCCTCGTCTTTTTGGAAAAGGGATTCGCACGGGGAATATTCGTATGTTAGATGGTATTTTAACGTTATCGCAGCCGTTTTTTATGATGATGTCGACTATTTATGCGATATTGTCTTATGCAAACGGGTATTACGCCTTTTATACGAATATTTTATATCAAATTGTACCCTTACAAATGTGGTCTGTTATTGGTGTTATTCAGTATTTGATTCCATTTATTGTATTATTGCGTATTAAAGTGCGTATAAAGTCGTGGTTATATTTAATTGTGTATCCGATTTTTATGTATACATGGATCCCGATTACTTTTTTAGGCTTTAAAGATCGTCATAAAATGAAGTGGAGTCATACGTTGCATACACGAGCTGTTACGTATGACAGTGCGACATTATTGCGCAAAAAAAATAAATAAGGAGAAGCATATATGCACATTCTCATAACTAATGATGATGGCGTGCGGGCACCAGGCTTGCAACAGTTAAAAATACAGTTACAGCAATATGGTTATCAGATTTCGGTAGTGGCACCGAATGGACAACGCAGTGCTTCTTCTCATGCGATGACAATAGGTAAACCATTGTATTGCCGGCAATGGGGGCAAGGAGATATTGCTGTTTCTGGAACTCCTGTAGATTGCGTGAAATTGGCAATGGAAAAATTTTTGGTGCATCAGCGCCCACAACTGATTATCTCAGGGATTAATGATGGATTTAATTTAGGGAGCGATGTTCTTTATTCAGGAACGGTTTCGGCTGCCATGGAAGGCCCTTATTATCAAGTGCCCGCGATAGCGGTGTCGATGGAAAAATGGGACGAAACGCGAGGTACAAAGGTAATTTCTGTACTACATGAAGTGATTCAACGATTAATTATCGGAGGTAAATTTCCAGGCATTTTGAATATAAATATTCCCAGCAAAGGGGAAATTTCATGGGATCGAATTCGCTTAGCTACGCAAGCAGTTCAATTATATGATAATGTGATTTTAGAAAAAAAAGATCAGGATAATAGTAGATACTATATCATTGAAGGTGAAGCGGATTTACAAACTGCGATGGTTGGAACTGATATTGATATGATACGGAGTGGATTTATTTCGTTGACGCCATTACAGTGGCAACAAATGGCAACGGGTTCATTTTTAACCATAAAAGAAGAATTACAAAAAAAGACTTGCAATTTATAATTTATTACATTATAATACATACATAATCACATATGTGTGGATGAAGTACACGGGAGAAGGCAATTGCCTGCCGAAGGAGTTAAACTCTCAGGCGTTTTATAAACAGGACCGGGTATGGACACAACTCTGGAGAGTCCCGTATGGGCGCCGAAGGTGCAAGGAATAAAAATTCCAATCTCTCAGGCAAAAGGACAGAGGATAGCATGACCGAATGTTTATATTGGTATGTTGTTTTTTGATCTATCTTCAGAGCTATGCTGATGATAGATTTTTTTATTTTATATGTAAGGGAGTCATGCTATATGGTAGACGTGTTGAAGGGATTGGATAGTTTTATTTGGGGACCACCATTGTTAGTGCTGTTGATTGGGACGGGGGTATTGCTTACTATTCGATTGAAATTGTTACAGATTATTCATTTGCCACGTGCGTTGTCTTTAATTTTTCTTGCAAAAAATAAAGGTAGAGGAGATATTGATAGTTTTAAAGCCTTGTGTACAGCCTTGGCTGCTACGGTAGGAACGGGAAATATTGTTGGGGTAGCGACGGCAGTGCATGCAGGTGGACCGGGAGCTATTTTTTGGATGTGGATTGCTGCGTTTGTGGGGATGGCTACGAAATATGCGGAAGGATGTTTAGCTGTAAAGTATCGCCGCGTTGATAAAAATGGCGATATTGCAGGAGGTCCAATGCATTATATTGAAATGGGATTGGGAAAAAAATATAAACCATTAGCCAATATATTTGCATTTTGTGGTGTATTGGTAGCATTCTTTGGTATTGGTACGTTTGCACAAGTAAATTCTATCGTAGAAATAACGCGTTTGAGTGCGAATATTCCCGTTTTATATACGGGTGTTGTTTTGACGGCTATTGTTGCTATTGTTACGATTGGTGGATTACAATCGATTGCAAGGACCGCATCTAAAATTGTACCGGCTATGGCTATTATATATGTGCTGGCTACAGTAGGATTTTTGATTATGTCGTATGATCGCATCCCTGCGGCGTGTTTGGAAATTATCTACTCCGCTTTTCATCCGACAGCAGCTATGGGCGGATTTTTAGGTGCCAGTGTATTGGTAGCTATGCAAAATGGGGTTGCTCGTGGTGTTTTCTCTAATGAATCAGGGTTAGGGAGTGCACCTATTGTAGCAGCTGCAGCTAAGACAAAATGGCCAGCTGAACAAGGATTGATTTCGATGACGGGAACATTCATTGATACGATTATTATTTGTACGTTGACGGGATTAGTGTTGGTAGTTAGTGGTGCATGGGCAGGCGATTTGAATGGTGCGGCGATGACAAATGCTGTTTTTGAAATGGCCTATCCGATGTGGGGGAGCTTAATCCTTTGTGTGGGATTAGTGCTATTTGCCTTTACTACTATTTTAGGATGGAATTATTATGGTGAACGGTGCATTGAATATCTCGTAGGGATTAAAGGCATTTTACCTTACCGTATTATCTTTATTATCCTCGTTGCATGTGGAACATTTTTAAAATTGGATGTTATTTGGATATTAGCCGATATTGTCAATGGACTTATGGCTATTCCAAACTTGATTGCCTTATTGGGGTTAAGTAGTGTTGTTGTTTTGGAAACGAAAGCTTATTTCTCATTTATTAAAAAGAGAGAAACGCGTCTTCATTCCGTTCATTCGGGTACAACGCTGCAACAAGAAGAGTAAGAAAATACAGATGATACCAAGTACAACAGTAACATGAAAAGGCATGGCTTGTTGGGATAAAAAGGGTAATGTAGTTATATAGCGAAATAGCATTACCTTAATAAAAAAAATAAAAAACACGGTATAGTGAATGGGACTTATTGATTTTCTATTGAACGGTACGCTCATTTGAGATACCGTGTTTTTTTTTGTTTAATATCAGGAAGACGATAAGGATAAATATCTTCTGTTTAAGATGAGAAAAGCAGCTGTATATTATGCTTTTATTCCTTTCGCCATGACCTTTTTTGGGAATTGCATTGTATGGATATAATGAGAAGACAAATTCCTAAAAAGCATAATATATATGCTTTACTTTTATCCATCGTAACTTTATACTTAAGTTAAACGTATAACTTTGTTATTTTGGTATATTTGTACGAAAGGAGTTTTTTATGGCTAAGCAAATTATGAAAACGATGGATGGGAATGAAGCAGCGGCTCATGTAGCGTATGCGTTTACGGAAGTGGCGACGATTTATCCTATTACACCTTCATCGCCGATGGCAGAACATGTAGATGTTTGGTCAGCCAAGGGAAGAAAAAATATTTTTGGGCAAACCGTAAAATTAGTTGAAATGCAATCTGAAGCAGGTGCAATTGGTGCGGTACATGGTGCAGCAGAAACGGGGAGCTTATGTTCTACTTTTACGGCATCGCAAGGGTTGATGTTGATGATTCCTGTTATGCATCGTCTTTCGGGTCAGTTGAAACCAGTTGTTATGCATGTTGCAGCACGTACGGTTGGCTCTCATACGATGTCGATTTTTGGCGATCATTCTGACGTTATGGGCTGTCGTAATACGGGCTTTGCTATGGTCTGTAGTTCCAGTGTGCAAGAATGTGCCGATTTAGCTGCGGTTACTCATTTAGCGGCGATTAAAGGGCATGTACCATTTATGCACTTTTTTGATGGATTCAGAACATCTCATGAAATTCAAAAAATTCAATTATTAGAAGATACGGAATTATTGAATTTAGTAGATCAAGAAGCATTATATGCATTTAAGCATCAAGGCTTAAATCCAGAACATCCAGTTATGCGTAGTACTGTTACTAATCCAGACATGTTTTTCCAAGCACGGGAAGCAAATAACTTATGGTATGATAGATTACCGGCAATAGTACAAGAATACATGGATAAGATTGGGCTATTGACAGGGAGAACGTATAAATTATTTGATTACTATGGTGCACCTGATGCGGAACACGTGGTTGTAGCGATGGGGTCAGCCTCAGGTGCTATTCAAGAAACGATTGATGCGTTAAATGCACAAGGGCATAAAACGGGCTTTGTCCAAGTTCGTTTATTCCGACCTTTCTCGTTGGAACATTTCTTAACTGCATTGCCTGATACGGTAAAAGCAATTACCGTTATGGATCGCACGAAAGAACCGGGTTCTTTAGGTGAACCCTTATATTGCGATATTTGTGCAGCAATTGAACATACGGGTAAACGTATTCCTGTATATGCATGCCGTTATGGATTATCTTCTAAAGATGTACCTCCTGCATCTATTCATGCTGTATTTAATAATATGTGGGAAAAAGAACCGAAAAAACATTTCACCGTTGGCATTTTAGATGATGTTACTCATTTATCTATACAAGATTTACCATTAGCAGTGGATACACAAGGTACGGTAAATTGTAAATTCTGGGGTTTTGGCTCGGACGGAACCGTAGGGGCTAATAAAAACTCAATTAAGATCATTGGTGATCATACGGATATGTTTGTACAGGCGTATTTTGAATATGATACGAAAAAATCTGGTGGAGTTACGAAATCGCATTTACGTTTTGGCCAAAAACCAATTCGAGCTACGTATTATATCAAACAAGCAGATTTCTTGGCATGTCATAAAGAAGCCTATATGCAAACGTATGATATCGTAGGAGAAATTCGGGATGGAGGCACATTTTTATTAAATTGCCGTTGGAGCAAAGAAGAACTGGAAACGCATATTCCTGCAGCGGTAAAGCGGGAAATGGCGAAGAAAAAATTGAATTTTTATATTATTGATGCTTCCGCTATTGCTAAAGAGATTGGCTTAGGTAGTAATCGATTCAATATGGTGCTTCAATCGGCATTCTTTGCACTTTCTCGAATCTTACCTATTGAAGATGCGGTACAGTATATGAAAGAGGCGATTGCTAAAACCTATTTACTAAAAGGCGAAAAGGTTATTGAGATGAATCAGGCAGCTGTAGATCGTGGCATTACGGGATTAGTAAAAGTAGAAATTCCTGAATCATGGGCAACAGCAACAGATTCAGCACCAGTAGTAGAACGAAATGTACCGGATTTTATTAAAAAGATTGTTGATCCGGCTAATGCACAAAAAGGGGATTCCATTCCTGTTAGTGAATTTGTACCGTATGTAGATGGATCGTATCCGTTGGGGACGACTCAATATGAAAAACGTGGTATTGCATCAACGGTACCAGAATGGATTCCAGAAAATTGTATTCAATGTAATCGTTGTGCATTAGTATGCCCGCATGCTTGCATTAGACCGTATTTAGTAGATGCTGAAGAAAAGGCGGCCGCACCAGAAGCGTTTGTTACCAAAAAAGCAACTGGTAAAGATATGGGTCTTTATGAATTTCGTATACAAGTATCGCCGTTAGATTGTTATAGTTGTGATACGTGTGCAAACGTATGCCCTGCTAAAGAAAAAGCGTTAGTGATGCGTCCGTTGGAAACACAACGTCACGAAGATGAAAATTGGCAATTTGCTCAAACATTAGCTCCGAAAAATACAGGGTTGGATAAATTCTCCATTAAGGGAAGTCAGTTTAATAAACCTCTCTTAGAATTCTCGGGCGCTTGTGCTGGTTGTACTGAAACGGCGTATATGAAAATTTTGACGCAGTTATTTGGTCATCGTATGTTAGTGGCGAATGCAACTGGATGTACACAAGCTTGGGGATCGGCTATGCCAAGTATTCCTTATACGACAAATCATGAAGGGTGCGGTCCGGCTTGGTCTAATTCAGTATTTGAAGATAATGCGGAATTTGCGTTGGGCATGGCCTTATCTATGGATCAACAGCGAGATGATTTGCGTTTAAAGACGGAACGATTGGTCGAATTAACTACGGGCGAGCTTCATGATGCAGCCGTTGCTTGGTTAGCTTCGTTAGGAGTTGAAAATGAAGGGGAAATTACAGAACCCGTAAGTCGTGCGTATGTGCGGGCTTTGCAAGGAGCTGAGCTTGAAGGCGAAGCAGAAACATTACGACAATATTTATGCACACATAAGGAACATATTATTAAAAAGACGATTTGGATGTATGGTGGTGACGGCTGGGCGTATGATATCGGGTATGGTGGCTTAGATCACGTTATGGCGATGGATGTTAATTTGAATATCATGATTGTTGATACAGAAGTATATTCTAATACAGGCGGTCAATCATCGAAGGCTACGCCAGTTGGTGCCGTAGCACAATTTGCTTCATCTGGGCGAAAATTTAATAAAAAAGATTTAGGTCGCTTATTGATGACATATGGGCATGTGTATATCGCTCAAATTGCCTTAGGTGCTGATCCTAATCAAATGATTAAAGCGATTAAGGAAGCGGAAGCATATAATGGACCATCTGTTATTATCGCTTATGCACCTTGTATTAATCATGGCTTGAGTTGTGGTATGGGACATGCACAAGACGAAATGAAACGAGCGGTTGATTGTGGTTATTGGCACTTATATCGGTATAATCCATTGTTACGCAAAGAAGGTAAAAATCCGTTCATTCTTGATTCGAAAGAACCAAAGGCCTCCTTCCGCGAGTACTTAATGGGTGAAACGCGGTATGCTGCGTTGACGAGAACATTCCCGGAACTAGCGGAAGAGCTGTTCGTAAAAGCAGAGGAATATGCGAAAGAAAAATATGAAATTTATCGTACGTTAGCAGGAAAATAAAATAGTAATGATAAAAAGTTCCCTTTGGCAGATAACTGAGGGGAACTTTTTTGAGTATATGCAGAAATAGTTTTTTAGGTATATCCGTAGGCATAAAAAAGAAGAGACCCTAGTGTTTTTTTCTAGTGTCTCTTCTTGGATAAGCGTTGTTTATGTTATATGCTAAAGTAATATTTGACCAAAATAGACGATGGCACCTAATATGATAATAAAAGGAATATATACTTTTACGATAGCTTTTAATATTTCACTGTCTTTTCCTTTTAAGGAAATTGCCCCTACGGCAATGGCGATGCTTTGAGGAGAAATCATTTTGCCTGCACATGTCCCGGCTGAATTGGCAGCAGCAAGCCAGGTTTTACTGGCACCAATCGCAACGGCTGCATCTGTTTGTAAATTACCAAAAAGGACGTTACTAGACGTACCGGAACCAGTGATAAAGGTACCGACAGAGCCGATTAAAGGTGCAATAAAGGGATAGAACGAACCAGTTGTAGATACGGCAGTGGCTGCGATTTCTGAGGTCATACCGCTATATCCCATGACTTTGGCCGTAGCGATTACGGCGATAATGGTAATAATCGTATTGCGTAGACCGATAACTGTATTTTTAAATACGGTGGCCATTTCTTTGTAGCCAGATGCTTGAATTTTACCACTGATAATAGCGGCTAAGAGGATGAGAACGCCTGGAGTGGCAATCCATACGAAGGTATAAGGTGTACCCCCCATACCAGTATAAATTTGTACGGATGTACGGAATACATTTAATGGACCATTGATAAATGGTACGAGTTTTGATGTAAATAATAAAAATACAAAAATTAAAATAAAGGGTAAGCATGCAATTAATCCACCTTTTAATGGCACATGGGCTGGTTCTATATCCATAATATAGGTTTTATCTTGCGGTGGACGTACTTTAGAATAAATAATAATGACGGCCATAATAATTACGGAGGCCCCCATAGCAGATAATTCAGGACCAGCAAAGGCGGAAACAATTAATTCGGGCAATGCTAACGCGATGCCGGAAAAAACGGATAATAAGAAAACACCTTTTAGTGCTTTAAATGATCCTTCTGAAACAACCACCATGAGTAAGGGGCAAATAATGTTTAACGGTAATAATTGAAAACTAATATAAGTTGCTAATTGGACAGGATCAAGCCCTGTAATATTTGCTAGCGTACTAGCAGGAATACCGATGGAACCAAACGTAGTTGGGACAGAATTAGCAATTAAGCAAGCTAAAATTGCTTTTACGGGATTAAAGCCTAAAGCGACTAACATACTGGCTGGAATAGCAATTGCTGTTCCAAAGCCAGCCATCCCTTCCATAAAGGCACCGAATCCCCAGCCGATGAGCAAGAGGAGCACACGGCGATCTTTACTTACGGCAGTTAACATATGTTTGATAATATCCATGCTTTTATTATAGGTCGTTAAATTATAGGTAAAAATAGCAGCGATAATGACTAATAAAATAGGCCAGCATGCTAAAGCAACGCCTTCAAGTGCGGCTGTAACGGCATCTAAGGTGTTCATTGAATGAATCCCTAAGGCCACAGCAAAGGCGATTAATAAGGCAATCGGGCAAGCTTTATAACTTTGCATTTTTAAGAAGCCTAATGAAATAATGAGCCATAAAATTGGCGATAAAGCTAATATAAAGTTCATTGTACATCTTCCTTTCTATGGTCGTTAGCTGTTTTGATATAACACGACAACGTCATGTTAGGCCTGTTAGGTAGTGGTATTCGTGTCACAATATAAAAAAATGTGAAAAAAATAACAAAACACAACACACATATTATATATAAACAAAAAGAATAATTCAATCAAAAAATCAATTCTAAAAAAGAATAGTAAAGTGAATCAAAAAAATATATATAAAAAAAACTGTTATTAACTTATTTATTTTTCTTATATATAACAAGAAAAAATCTTTTTCAAAGAAGAAAATAAAATTATTCTAATATTGACTTTTATATTTAAAGGAGAGTTAACTACAAAGAAATGATAAAAAAATGACCATAAGGGATGAATCCACTATGGTCATGATACGCGTAAATATAGATATGTAGGATCGTTGTTAAAAGCCGAGGGTGGTTCCAACTAAGATGATTTTTATTCGTCCTGATGGGGTAGAACGACGAGTCAAGACAAATTGATTGCAAATGGAATCTTCCGTTAGACAATCATGACAAACGCCGGTATGTTGACAGGGGGTTTGCGTAGCAAAGCGCTGCATGTTTAGTGGTGCTGCAATCGTTCTAGCTCGTTGTTTGGCATCGGCGATGGTAGCAACGACTTTATTCATACCTGCTACGACAATGACTTGACGTGGCCCGTATAATAAGGCGGCTAGACGGTTGCCGTTACCGTCAATATTATAGAGTGTTCCATCTAATGAAATGGCATTAGCACTCATGAGAAAGGTGTCACAAAGGAGGGCTTGCCGCATGATGTCATTTCGCTGTTCTTTGGTAGTTGCTTGATCGCGATCAAGGACGGGATAGCGTTGGCGAATCGCATCTAATAAGCCTATTTCTTGTAAGGTGATGGAGCCCCCCCAAGATACGATGTGGTCGAGAGGAATAAGGGATAGTGCTTTTTCTCTTGCTTCGTGCGAGGTTTGGCAAAAATAGGCATCAAATCCATTCTTTTGAAAATTTTTTATGAGGGTAGATGCTTGTTTTAGATATAATACTTGTTTTACATTGGGTGTATTCATAAAGAAGGCCTCCTTGAAATATGGTCTTTAGTAGGGGATAAATGTAGCGGGTGGCGATATGCTTGTACCGCGTCTTGAGAAGTGATATATCCTTGCTTGGTCATAAAGGATAATACGACTTGTTGTCTTTTTTTTGCTTCCTCATAGTGCGTATAGGGATTATAGCGATTAGGGGCTTGAATCAAGCCGGCTAATAGACTGGCTTGAGATAAGGTCAGTTTATCAGGGGTAGTATTAAAAAAGATATGGCAAGCCGCTTGAATGCCCACGGCATGAGGGCCAAAATAAATGGAATTTACGTATAATTCTAAAATTTCATCTTTTGTATAATAATGCTCTAGTAATATAGCTAATACTAGCTCTTTCCCTTTGCGCGTAAAGGTTTTATCTTGTGTTAAGAAAAGATTTTTTACCACTTGTTGGCTAATCGTACTGCCGCCTTCTTTTTTTGCAGAGGATAAGATATTTACGATTATTGCCCGGGATATTCCCATAGGATCAAACGCTCCATGTTCATAAAATCGTTTATCTTCCGTAGCAATGATGGCATGTTTTAAATCGAGGGGCAATATGGCAAAAGAAACATAGGTTGGTTGCATTTTCTTTTTTTCCTCTACGGCTTTTGGAAATTGAAGATATGGATATAAACTATTAGGGCAGAATATATTGAGGAAAGAAATCGAATGCGTGGGGGGATTGGTGGTAGGGAAAGTTGTAGGTGTCGCCGGTAGCGTTGAAAAAGATGTATATATTGTACATAAGCAAAAGGCGAGAAAAAAAGCGAGTAGTAATTTTTTTTTCATAGGACCTCCTAATTATTATCTATTGTAGCATAGTTTGTAGAGAATAATATAGATATAGTGCGAGTTAAGTGGGAAAGTTACCGCGTAAAAATAATAATACAAAATACTTGCATAATACTACAAAAAGAGCTATAATATACGAAGTTAATGAAATAATATTCGCACACTGCATGGAGGGGATTAGTATGAAACAGATTCAAAAGATTGTATTAGCTTATTCAGGTGGATTAGATACATCCGTGATTATTCCTTGGTTAAAAGAAAACTATAAAGGAGCAGAAGTTATTGCCGTATGTGCTGATGTAGGACAACCTGAAGATTTTCAAGCCGTAGAGAAGAAAGCATATGCCTCTGGTGCGGCTAAAGTATACGTTCTGGATATAAAGAAAGAATTTTTAGAAGACTATGTATGGCCTACGGTACAAGCTGGTGCGGTATATGAAGGTAAATATTTATTAGGAACCTCTTTTGCTCGCCCGCTTATTTCTAAAAAATTAGTAGATATTGCTTTACAAGAAAAGGCAGATGCCATTGCTCATGGAGCGACAGGAAAAGGAAATGACCAAGTCCGGTTTGAATTGACTGTAAAGGCGTTAGCACCACAAATTACTTTAATTGCACCTTGGCGGATGTGGAATTTAAAATCGAGAGAAGATGAATTAAAATACGCAGAAGCACATGGTGTTCCCATCGACTATATGTCAGAAGAAAATCCTTATCCGTATAGCATGGATTGGAATATTTGGCATTTGAGTCATGAAGGAGACGATTTAGAAAATCCGGCAAACGCACCGAAAGATATGGTTTATATGGTTTCTAATACGCCTGAACAGGCACCGGATGAAGCGGAATATATTACCATTGATTTTAAACAGGGGATTCCCATAGCTGTTAATGGCGAGGCATTAGATGCGGTATCATTACTTACGCAATTAAATAAAATCGGGGCAAAACACGGGATTGGTATTGTTGATATTGTAGAAAATAGACTTGTTGGTATGAAGAGTAGAGGTATTTATGAAAATCCTGGTGGTGCGATCATTATGTATGCACATCGAGAATTAGAATATCTTTGTTTAGATCGGGATATGTATCATTATAAAGAAAATATGGCACATACCTTTGCTGATTTAGTATATGATGGTAAGTGGTTTTCGCCATTAAGAGAAGCCTTGAGCGCATTTGTTCAGAAGACACAAGAAACGGTTACGGGGCAAGTGAAATTGAAGTTATATAAGGGCAACATTATTAGTGCAGGTTCGACTTCTCCTTATTCGTTATATAGTGAAGAGTATGTTACATTTGGCGAAGATGCGGTTTATGATCAAACCGATGCAGAAGGCTTTATCAACTTGTTTGGCTTACCCTTAAAAATGAGGGCGTTAGCATTACAGGCAAAAGATAAGAAATAAGGAAAGACAAGGAGTCGTATTATGAAATTATGGGGTGGCAGATTTACAAAAGATACGGATAAGAAAGTAGAAGATTTTAATGCTTCGATTGGTTTTGATTATCGGTTATATAAAGAAGATATTTGCGGTAGTATTGTACATGCAGAAATGTTAGTGCGGCAACAAATTATATCGGCCGAAGATGGAGAAGCGATTATTCAAGGCTTAAAAACTATTTATCGGCAAATACAACAACAGGATTTTGAATTTTCGGTTGCCTTAGAAGATATTCATATGAATATTGAGCAACGTTTAACAGAAGCTATTGGTGAAGCGGGAAAGCGGTTACATACGGGGCGTAGTCGGAATGATCAAGTGGCCTTAGATACTCATTTGTATGTACGGCGTGTTGTGGCAGAAGTAGGGAATTTACTGTTGTCTTTACAGGCAAGCATTGTAGAAGCGGCACAACGCTATGAGGATGTTATCATGCCAGGATATACGCATTTGCAGCGGGCACAACCGATTTTATTTAGTCATCATATGCTGGCCTATTTTTCAATGTTTGCACGCGATTTTCAATTTTTGGAATATGTGAGAAAACAAGCTGATCGAATGCCTTTAGGGGCAGGTGCTTTGGCGGGTACAACGTATCCGTTAGATTCAGAATGGGTGGCGAAGCGATTACAATTTTCGGCTATATATGATAATAGTATGGATGCTGTGAGTGATCGCGATTATGTTGTCTTATTTTTGGAATTTGCGGCGATGGTGATGATGCACCTTAGTAGATTGTCGGAAGAATTTATTTTATGGTCTTCAGCCGAATTTCATTTTATTGAATTAGATGATGCACATTGTACGGGGTCGTCTATTATGCCACAAAAGAAAAATCCAGATATTTGTGAATTAGTAAGAGGCAAAACAGGACGTTTTTATGGGCATGTTATGGGGACCTTGACAATGATGAAAGGGTTACCGTTAGCGTATGATAAAGATATGCAAGAAGATAAGGAAGGGGTATTTGATGCAGTAGATAACCTTGTCTTTTCTCTTTCGATTTATGCTGATATGATTCGCCGTATGAAGGTATGTAAAGATAATATGCGGAATGCACTTGCACATGATTTTTCAAATGCGACAGACATGGCAGATTATTTGGTGAAAAAGGGAATTCCCTTTCGGCAGGCCCATGCGATTGTTGGACAAGCCGTGCAGTATTGTTTACAACATCATAAGGTCTTGAATGAATTATCCTTAGATGAGTTAACATCTTTTAGCACTTCTTTTTCAGAAGATATTATGAAGGCGTTGCAAATAGAAACCTGTATTGCTATGCGTCAAACATATAATGGTACATCGTTAAATAGTGTACAAGCACAATGTGCACGAGGAAAGGCAGTGCTAGCAACAGAAAAACAGTGTTTACAGCAATGGGAAGCGATTAATCGTGTAGTGGATGCGATAGTAGAATAACGAATAAGTTCAATCTATTTTTTTTTAGATTGAACTTATTTTTGTATACTAGAAAAATACAGAAAAATAAGGTATAATAAAGCAACTAACAAATATAGAAAGTGTTTTAGGAAGGAAGGACATGTCTATGTCTTTAGCAAAACAAAGGACGTTGGCACGATCGATTTCATATCAAGGGATTGGATTACACGCTGCATTAGAAGTACATATGGTATTACATCCAGCACCCGTTGATACGGGGATTGTTTTTGTACGGACGGATATGGAAACGCACCCATCCGTAAAGGCCAATTTATCATATGTGACGAATACGATGAGAGCGACTACCTTAGAAGATGGAGAAGCGAAAGTGTTTACGGTAGAGCATCTTTTGTCTGCATTATATGGCTTGCAAATTGATAATTGTATTATTGAAATGGATTCACCAGAACCTCCAGTTGGGGATGGTAGTAGTTTAGTCTTTGTTCAGTTATTGCGAGAAGCGGGTGTGCAGATTCAAGAAGCAAATAAAAAAGAACTGATTATTCAACAACAACATCGTATAGAAGAAGAGGATAAATTTGCAGCGATTATTCCGTATAATGGCTATAGAATTACGTTTATTTCTATTAATCCTCATCCTTTATTAGGGGTACAGTTTTTTGATTTTGAAATTACAGAAGAAAGTTATGTGAAAGAAGTTGCATTTGCACGAACGGTGGCCTTTACGAAAGAATTGGAAATGTTACGTCAATTAGGGTTAGGAAAAGGTGGCACATTAGAAAATGCCGTAGTTTATGATGAAACTTCGTGTTTATCTACGTTGCGCTCTGCCGATGAACTGGTACGACATAAAGTGCTGGATATGATTGGCGATTTGGCGTTGTTAGGAAAGTCTATTCGAGGGCATGTTATTGCTGTTAAATCGAGTCACAAATTAAATAATTTATTAACGCATGATATTATCAAAGAATTTGTTTAACTATCGGGAGGAACATAAAATGGTGTTGACAGTTACAGATATAATGGAAATTTTACCACATCGTTATCCGATGTTATTAGTGGATCGGATTATTGAAATTGAACCGATGAAATATGCTGTAGGGATTAAGAATGCAACGATTAATGAAGCGTTTTTTCAAGGTCATTTTCCAGGCGATCCGGTGATGCCTGGTGTGTTATTGACTGAAGCAATGGCTCAAGTAGGTGGTGTGGCATTATTATATCCTGAAGAAAATCGGGGATTAATTCCTTATTTCACGGGGATTGATAATGTTCGTTTTCGGCATCCCGTAAGACCGGGCGATCAAGTGATCATGCGTGCTGAAGTGGTTAAAGTTAAGCGGTCTATGGGTAAAGTTAGGGCAGAATGTCATGTTGGAGATCAATTATGTGCAGAAGGGGATTATTTATTTGCACTACAAGAACGCCCGAAAATAAAATAGATGTGAAAATAAGCACAAATCATGTGTATGGTCGCGTAAAATAACGTATTTTGTATTTAATATGCTTATTTTGAAATTTCTTTGCTTGTATATTTGTGCTGGTTTGAAAAGATTATATGTGTATAAGGTAAGTAATTAAACACTGATGGCAATGTAGTGTAATGAGGAGTGACTTTCATGACCGAGGAAAAAGAAAACCGACAATATATTATTCATCCTACGGCGATTATAGATCCCCAGGCGGAATTAGGTGAAGGTGTTAAGGTGGGTCCATATGCAGTTATAGGACCGCATGTACGAATTGGAGCAGGCACAGAAATTATGTCTCATGTGGTCATTGATGGGTGGACTACGATTGGTGAAGAATGTCGATTTTTTCCATTTTCTGTGATTGGATCGGAACCCCAGGATTTAAAATTTCAAGGGGAAAAAAGTTATGTAATTATAGGAGATCGGTCGGTATTTAGAGAATCGGTTACCGTTAGTCGAGCTACGGGGGAAGAAGAAGAAACTCGTATTGGAAGTGATTGCTTATTTCAAGCTAATACACATATAGCACATAACTGTGTAGTTGGAAATTTTGTTATTATGAGTAATTGTGCAGGGTTAGCTGGGCATGTTATCGTGGAAGATCGAGTGGTTATTGGTGGTATGGCCGGCGTTCATCAATTTGTGAAGGTGGGCCGGAATTGTATGATCGGTGGTTTGGCTAAGGTAGTACAAGATATACCGCCCTTTGTTATTGTAGATGGACAACCAGCACGCTGTATTGGATTAAATAGCGTGGGGCTTTCGCGTGCAGGTATTTCGGAACCTGTTCGGCGTGAATTGAAAAAGGCGTTTAGGTTCTTATATCGTTCCGGGTTAAATTTAGGACAGGCTATTGCTGTTATGGAACAGGAATTGGATAGTTCAGAAGAAGTGGAACATTTTTTACGGTTCTTACGTAATGCGGAACGGGGGATTTGTCGCGGGACAAAAGACTGATTTCGCATTCAAGAAGGGCAGGCGAGGTTTTCGCCTCCCTTTTTTAGTATATATAGGTACAATTATAGAATAACGAAGGAGTAAAAGGGATATATGGAAAAAATTGGTTTATTTGCTGGTGTAGGTATATTGCCGGTAGAATTTGTTCGTGCAGCAAAAAAAGCAGGATACACTGTTGTTGTTATTGCTGTTGTTCCCGATGTAGCACCGGAGTTAGAAAAAGAAGCTGATGTATATTATCAGATTTCTGTGGCTAAATTAAATAAAGTCATTCAAACGATGAAAAAAGAGGGTGTTACGAATGTTACAATGATTGGTAAAGTGACGAAAGAAGTGCTATTTAAAGGCCTCGTGTTACCCGATTTTAGGACATTAAAGGTATTAGCGTCATTACACAATCGAAAAGACGATACGATTATGTTGGCGTTAGTAGAAGAATTGGCGAAAGACGGATTAACGGTAGTGGATCAAACGAAGTATTTAAAAGCGTTGTTGCCTAAAGAAGGCGTGCTAAGTGAAATGCAGCCTACGGCAGCAGCACTAGCGGATATGCGGTTTGGATTTCGCATGGCAAAGGCCATAGGAGGATTTGACATTGGGCAAACTGTGGTCGTCAAGAAGTTAGCCGTCATGGCGGTGGAAGCGATTGAAGGGACGGATGCTTGTATTCGTCGCGGCGGACAACTAGCCCGGGAAGCGGGCGTGGTGGTAAAAGTAGCCAAACCGAATCAAGATTGGCGGTTTGATATGCCTACGGTAGGTAAAAATACGATATTATCTATGATAGAGAGTAACTGTAATGTTTTGGCAATAGAAGCGGAAAAAACACTGTTTGTAGAACAGGAAGAAGTAAATATGTTGGCACGGAAACATCATATTTGTATTTGTGCTATAACCGAAGATATGTAGGAGGACCTATGAAGATTATGTTTTCTGTGGGAGAAGCCTCGGGTGATTTACATGGTGCAGCTCTGGCAAAAGCGTTGGTAAAGCAAGTTTCGCAGGTGGAAATGATTGGGATGGGCGGTAAACATATGGCTTCTGCCGGAGTGCATCTCGTCTACGATATTCAACAGTTAGGTGTAGTGGGGATTGGCGAAGTAATACGGAAGATTCCTTTTTTCTTTCGGCTGCGAACTTATTTATTGGACGTTATAAGGAGAGAAAAACCAGATATATTAATCTGTATTGATTATCCTGGATTTAATATGCAATTAATGAAAAAGGCTAAAGCCCTGGGCATTCCCGTCATATATTACATTTTGCCTACAATTTGGGCTTGGAATAAAAGTCGTGGTAATGTTATTGCACGCTATGCTGATTTAGCGATTTCTTTGTTTCCGTTTGAAGCACAGTTATATAAACAATTAGGTACTAATGTTATTTATGCAGGACATCCTTTGTTGGATATGGTACAGCCGACAATGGATAAAGAGAAAGCTTATGCGGCATTTGATTTAAATCCACAGAAAAAAACGGTGTTGTGTATGCCTGGTAGTAGGTTACAAGAGGTGCAGCGTTTGTTGCCTGTGATGATGCAAGCAGTACAAAAGTTGCAACAGCGTATAGGTAATGTGCAATGTATCATTCCACGGGCACCTACTATTTCACGTGCTTTGTTGGAACGGATGGTTTATCCGGCAACAGTTCCTGTTCGCATTGGCGAAGGGAATGTGTATGATATGATGCAAATTAGTACGGCCGCAGTAGTTGCTTCGGGTACGGCTACATTGGAAACGGCGTTGATGGAAGTGCCAACGGTATTGGTATATAAAGTGAATAGATTTACCTATACCATGGCAAAATTGTTAGTACATGTGAAGTATATTGGCCTTCCCAATATTATTATGGGGCGGAGTATCATGCCTGAATTGTGGCAAGATAAGGTAACGCCTCAACGGATTGTATCGGTATTACAACCCTTGTTGACGAATGAAATTATACATGAAAGACAACGTTGTGCGATGGCGATGGTTCGCAGTGCGTTAGGGTCTCGAGGAAGTGTGGATCGGATTGCGATGGAAATTGTTAAGTTTATTAAGGAGCGATAGTAGGAATGAAGCAATATAGTGAATGGCAGGGATATAAAAGATTATTAGTATTTTTGCGTCCTTATCGTATTCAATTGTTGATTGGCGTTATTTGCATGGCCCTGTCCGGTGCCAGTAATATAGTTGTTCCGTGGTTAATAAAAGAAGTAATTGATAAAGTTTTAGCAGATAAAGATATTTATACGCTTAATTTGATTGCTCTTGCCATTTTGGTTTTATTTGCTTTACGCGGCTTTTTTTATTTTGGTCAACGTTATTTTATGACGTATGTAGGACAACGGATGGTTAATGATATTCGTGAACGCTTGTATCGTCATCTGCAACGGTTATCGTTATCTTATTTTGATCGGCGTAAAACGGGTACGATCATGAGCAATTTAACCAATGATGTTACGACATTACAAAATGTCATGACGAACAGTATGGTTTCTTTTGTACAAGAATTTGTTATTTTAATTGGCTCTTTAGTATCCATGCTGGTTCTATATTGGAAATTAACGTTGATTACGTTGATGATTGTTCCCCTTGTTATTGCTACGATACGGTTTTTTGGTTTACGGTTACGGATGGCAGGGCATGATGTACAGGGAAAAATTGCGGATATTACAACGCTGCTGGAAGAAGTGATTTCGTCGATTCGTATTATTCGTTCTTTTCACAGGGAAGATTTTGAAATTAGACGTTTTTTAAAACAAAATGATAATAACTTTGAGGCACTTATGAAAGCAACAAAGTTAATGGCCATGCTTACGCCCGTTATTCAATTTTTAGCAGCTATTGCCGTAACGGGAATTATTTGGTATGGTGGTGTCAGTGTTATTCGTGGAGAAATGACAGCGGGTGCATTAATTGCCTTTTTGATTTATGCGATTAATTTGACTAATCCTGTTCGTCGTATTAGTGAAATATATGGTGATATCCAACGTTCATTAGCTGCGGCTGATCGCGTATTTGATACGTTAGATACGGAATCAGATGTCAATGAGTCACCGCAGGCAATTACGCTGCCTCTGGTTGCAGGGAAAATTGAGTTTTCCCATGTGTTTTTTTCCTATGACGCGAAACATATGGCTTTGCAAGACTTTAATTTAACGATTCAGCCCGGTGAAGTGGTGGCATTGGTCGGACCAAGTGGGGCGGGAAAGTCTACGGTGGCTAATTTGTTGCCTCGATTTTATGATGTGACGGCTGGGTGTGTTAAGATTGATGATATTGATGTACGTGATGTTACTTATGCATCGTTACGTAATCAAATTGGCCTAGTGCCACAAGAAACCGTGTTGTTTAATGCTTCGATTCGAGAAAATATCTTATATGGTCGGTTAGATGCTACGGAAACAGAGATTATTGAAGCAGCGAAAGCCGCGAATGCTCATCAATTTATTATGCAATTACCGCAGGGATATGATACGGTTGTCGGCGATCGGGGAAGTTCCTTATCTGGGGGACAACGTCAACGGATCTCTATTGCACGTGCTATTTTAAAGAATCCGCGTATTTTGATTTTAGATGAAGCTACATCTGCTTTAGATACGAAAAGTGAAAAGATTGTACAAGCGGCGTTGGACAGGTTAATGAAAGATCGTACAGCTGTCGTGATCGCACATCGGTTGAGTACCGTGCGTAATGCTGATTATATTGCCGTTATTGAGGGGGGACGTATTGTTGAATGGGGAAAACATCAAGCACTGTTAGCTAAACAGGGGGTATATGCTCGGTTATATGCGGTCCAATTTCAAGGAGAAGTAGGAGTAGCAACAGATGAACGGGAATAAAAAAGGACTTTTGGGATATGCAATATATATGCTACTTATGAGTATAGTTTCCATTTTTTTGTTACTCTATGAAGCATATACGAGCCTATGGCATCGTCGTTCGAGTCGGTGGAACCGATTATTTCTTGCTACCATACCAGATAAGCCAATTCTTTTGGTGCATGCCGCTTCTGCTGGAGAAGTGTTGGCTGTTGAGCCTTTATTGCATCAATTGGAAGAGAAATACCCACAGTATGCACTTGTTATTTCAACGGGGACAAAGACTGGATATGCGTTGGTGCAGCGTTTTTTTCCTCATCTTTCGGTAGTGTATTTTCCCTGGGATATACCGTTGGTGACTAAAGCATGGTTGCGACATATATCACCACGACTTATCGTTATGGTAGAAACGGAATTATGGCCATATTTTTTGCGGACAGCGGCTCGTTTACAAATACCTGTGGTGATGGTAAATGGGCGAATTAGTAAGAAGACTTTTGGCTTTTTGCGACATTTTCCTTCGTTCGTTCGATATATATTATCTTCGATACAGTTGTTTTTGATGCAAAGTGAGCATGCGGCCGTATATATAAAACAACTGGGTGCTTATGAAGAACGTATCCATATTACGGGGAATATGAAATATGATCAAACATATGGACAAGTTAGTCCTACTTATAAAAAGTCGTTGCAACAGCAATTGGGTATCACGGATAAACACTACCCTATATGGGTGGTGGGGAGTACACATATAGGTGAGCATGAGCATATATGTAATGCTTTTCAACAAGTGAGGCATGCTTTTCCTCAGGCGAAACTTATTTATGTACCACGATATATTAATGAAGTAGAAAAGATCATAGAAATGGGTCGTACTTGGCATATTGATTTTGTGAAACGTAGTGAGGGAAAGCCTTTGGTGACAGATAGCCCTATTATTGTAGATACGATGGGAGAATTAGGTCAGCTATATAGTTTGGCCGATATCGTCTTTGTTGGGGGGAGTTTAACACCTATTGGTGGGCATAATGTGTTAGAACCGGCATCACATGGTAAGCCTATTATAGTAGGTCCTCACATGGAGCATTTTGCTGATGTTTTTGCTAGCTTTCAAGAGCAACATGCTATTATTACTGTAGCCAATGCAAAGGAATTAGCTGCGGCATGTATGTATTTAGCCAAGCACAAACAAGTGGCGATGGATATAGGAAAGACGGGGTTACAGATTGTACAAGCTAATCAAGGGGCTACGGAAAAAACGATACGTATTATCGCTGACTTGATGAGAAAGGAGCTATAATCGTGGGGATACGTAATGTGATCAGTCGATATTTTCATAAACTTATGACTAATGCGTCTTTATCGTTATGGGATCGATGCGTGGTATTCTTTTTACAGGGCTTATCTTACGTGTATCGATTTGCCGTAACACTGATGAGAATGTTGTATATATGGCAAATTCGTCGTTCTTATCGCGTGTCAGCTGCAGTTATCAGTATAGGAAATATCACGGTAGGGGGAACAGGCAAAACGCCGTTTACTTGTTTTTTAGCGAAATACCTTTATGATCATCATAAGAATGTAGCCGTATTGACGCGGGGATATCGGAGTCAAGCAGAAGCTACGGGGGTATTAGTGAGCGATGGTGAAAAAATTGTCACAACGTCTGCCTTAGGTGGTGATGAAGCATGTGTGATGGCCCGTTTACTCATGCATATTCCTGTGTGGGCCGGGAGAAAACGATATCAAAATGCATTGCATTCAATAGAAAAATTTAATACGAATGTATTTGTGTTAGATGATGGATTTCAACATTGGCAATTGGTACGAGATCTTGATATTGTATTATTAGATGGCACCAATCCATTTGGCAATGGCTATGTTTTACCACGAGGTATTTTGCGTGAGCCCGTACTACAATTGAGGCGTGCTGATATCATTGTTCTCACGAAAGCAGGTAAATTAACTGTAGCCAAAAAACAAGCACTCGCAACGTATATTAGACGATATAATAAGACGGCTCCGCTTGTGGAAGCGGTAACGGAAGTGGTTGCTTGTATTCCTTTTTCTGCATGGGTGCAGAGAATGGGAGAAAATAATTGCGTTTTGGAAAAAAGGCAGCGGGTAATTACCATTTCAGCCTTGGGGAATCCGCTTGATTTTGAAGAAACGGTTCAAAGACAAGGTTATCAAGTGGTTTCGACACGGCGATATGCTGATCATCATCGGTATGAAGCTGCTGATTATCAAACATGGCGACTGTTAGCACAACAGTATCAAGCGGTATGTATTACGACGGAAAAAGATGCTGTAAAAATAGAGGCAGTCCAAGTCAAGGACATACCTTTATATGTATTATCCATTGAAATGAAATGGACACACGGTCGAGAAGAAGCCGAACGTGTCTTGTGGAAAAAAATAGGAGCATAATTATGAATTGTATTTGTATTATTCCAGCACGGTATGGATCGACCCGTTTACCAGGCAAACCGTTAGTGGATATTGCGGGTAAATCGATGATTCAACGCGTATATGAACAAGTAGTGAAAGCGGCTGCGTTACAAACGGTAGCCGTGGCGGTGGACACACCACAGGTATATGATACGGTTATTCGCTTTGGTGGTAAGGCGATTATGACGCGTCAAGATCATGTGACAGGAACAGATAGATTAGCAGAAGCTATTAGGCATTTTCCTGAAGCGGATGTTGTTGTTAATGTGCAAGGGGATGAACCGTTGATTGCACCTGAAATTATTAATTCATTGTGCAGTGTGTTTGACAAATATCCAACGATTCAAATGGCAACAGTGGCGACTCCTTTGCAAGAGAGTGAATATGATGATCCATCTGCTGTTAAAGTGGTACTGAATAAACGGGATGAAGCGATGTATTTTTCTCGGTCGCTTATTCCTTATCCGCGGCAAGCCTATGGAAATCAGTGTCAGCCTTATAAACATGTAGGTATATATGCGTATCGATATCGTTTTTTATTGCAATATGCCCAAATGGCACAAACACCAGCAGAAAAAACCGAATCATTGGAACAGTTGCGTGTTTTAGAAAACGGGTATACCATAAAAGTAATTAAAACTAATCATCAATTCATAGGAGTTGATACACCTGAGGATTTGCAGCGGGTGCAAGCGTATTTTTTACATAAAGGAGAATAACGAGTGGAAAGAGTAAAGCCTGTTAAAATTGGAAATATTACCGTAGCAGATGATGGAAAGTTGTTTGTTTTAGCTGGTCCATGTGTATTGGAAGAAGAAGAACGTGTATTAGCTATTGGTAAAGTTATGAAAGATATTTGTCAACGTTTGGGGCTCGCATATGTGTTTAAAGCCTCTTTTGACAAAGCGAATCGTTCGTCTTATACGTCTTTTCGTGGACCGGGTATAGAAAAAGGATTGGCTATGCTACAACGTATTAAAGAGGAATTACAAGTGCCAATTGTGAGTGATATTCATACGCCGGATCAAGCCCAGCAGGCCGCAGAAGTATTAGATGTATTGCAAATTCCGGCCTTTTTATGTAGACAAACTGATTTACTAGAAGCGGCAGCAGCTACGGGTAAATGCGTGAATGTTAAAAAAGGGCAATTCATGGCACCGGAAGATATGAAAAATGTATTATCTAAAATGGAAAGACTAGGAAATGAAAATTTACTATTAACGGAACGGGGATTTTGTTTAGGTTATCATAATTTAGTTGTAGATATGCGTGGCTTACCTATTATGCGCAGTTTTGGTTATCCTGTTGTTTTTGATGCAACACATAGTGTACAATTGCCGGGAGGAGCTGGTACTAAATCTTCAGGGCAGCGGCAGTTTATTGGTAATTTAGCTCGAGCAGCAGCTGGTGCAGGGATTGACGGCGTATTTATGGAAGTACATGATAACCCCGAAGAGGCCTTGAGTGATGGACCTAATATGCTTTATTTATCGCAAGTCGAAGCGGTGTTAAAAGATATGGTAGCGATTCATGAAATAACGAAAAAAAGTGTAAGTACGGCTAAATAAATAGGAGTATATAATGATGGATATATTGGAAACGGCAAGGGATGTGCTTTTACAAGAAGCGAAAGGTATTGAAAAATTAGCCCCTCTTTTAAATCAAAGCTTTGTACAGGCGGTACAATTGATCTTGGCATCATCAGGAAGAGTCGTTGTGACGGGAATGGGAAAGTCGGGACACATTGCCAGAAAAGTATCGGCAACGTTATCCAGTACGGGTACGCCTTCTGTATATTTGCATCCTGGTGAAGCCATTCATGGTGACTTAGGTATGGTCACCGTGAATGATGTTGTTTTGGCATTTTCTCATAGTGGTGAAACACCAGAAGTAGTTCAAATTTTACCGTCATTAAAACGAATAGGGGCAAAGATGATTGCTGTCGTAGGCAATCATAATTCAACGTTGGCTCAAAATGCTGATGTTATTCTAGAAGTAGCGATTGAAAAAGAAGCTTGCCCATTAGGCTTAGCTCCGACTACGAGTACGACTGTTTCCTTAGCACTAGGGGATGCCCTAGCGGTGGTTTTACTGTCAAGTCATCATTTTACAAAAGACCAATTTGCTGTTTTTCATCCTGGCGGTTCGTTAGGTAAAAAATTATTGCTTACGGCAGCACAAGTGATGCATAAAGGAAAAGAACACCCAGTTTTACCGGAAGATGGAACCGTACAAGATGCTTTGTTTATGATGACCGAAAAGGGGTTAGGGGCTGTTTCTATTGTTGATGCACAAGGCTTGTTAGTGGGTGTGGTGACTGATGGCGATGTGCGGCGTGGACTGGAAACGGGAACTAATTTTTTGCAGTGGCCGATTGAGGCAATGATGACTAAAAATCCACGGCAAATTCAAGAGAATAAATTGGCTGCTGAAGCATTACATATTATGGAAACACATCAACCACGACCTATTACGGTTCTTCCTGTCGTAGATGAAACAGGAAAAGCGGTAGGAATGATTCATATTACAGATTTGTTGAAACAAGGGGTGATATGATGATACAACCAAAGTCGCTTTTTTTACTGGCGTTTGATGTTGATGGGGTTTTGACCGATGGTTCTTTGTATTATGGCCCCCAAGGAGAAGCATATAAGTGCTTTTCTGCACGTGATGGCATGGGGATTTCTTTAGCACGGTTGGCAGGATTCAAAACAGCGATTATTACGGGCCGACTATCCGATATGGTGAAGCGGCGGGCAGCCGATTTAGGAATTGATTATATATATCAAGGAGTAGAAAATAAACTCATAGCGTTACAGGCATTGTGTCGGCAAATTGGGATAGAAGTCTCGCAAGTGGCTTATATGGGGGATGATATTAATGATATGGCTGTACTAAAAGCTTGTCAGTATAGCGGTGCTCCAGCTGATGCTTGTAAAGAAGTGCGGAAGATAGCTTCTTGGGTATCTATATATCCTGGTGGTAAAGGTGCTGTGCGTGAATGGATAGAATACCTTTTGCGACAAGAGAAACGATGGGAAAGAGTACTACAACAGTATGAAGATTATCGCAGTGACGTGCGACAATAGGGAGGAATATTTTTATGTCAAGAACGGGATGGCAATATTATCTTGCTCGCGGCATTAGTAAACTCATTTGTCAATTTTCGTATGAACGCATTATTGCGTGGGGACGAAAATTAGGACCTTTGGGTGAAAAAATATTGCATAAACAAAGAGAACGCGGCATTCGTCATATTATGCAAGGCCTAGCTTGTACGCAAAAGGAAGCGGAAACGATTATTGCGGCGGTATTTGCTAATTTAGGGCAGTCTTTGTTGGAAATATTATATACGCCGCAGTTATGTAAAGAAAATATACATACGTTTGTAACGTTAGAGCATGAAGAACGGTTACAGCAGGCGTTGGATAAAAATAAAGGAGTTATTGTGTTAACTGCTCATTTTGGCAATTGGGAATGGATGGGAGCGGCCCTTTCCTTGTATGGATATCCAACTACAACTATCGTTAAAAATCAGCCGAACGATCAATTGACACGTTTATTAAATGAACATCGGCGGATGATGGGATTAGAAGTTTTTGAACGTGGTGGTAATGCGATGATTATTGCGGCGAGAGCGTTGCGAAGAAAAAAGATTTTAGGATTTTTAGCAGATCAAGATGGCGGGGAAGATGGTGTACCAGATGAATTTTTAGGGAAATTTGCCTCTTCGCCGAAAGGCCCCGCTCAATTTTATTGTAAATTTGGCTCACCAATTGTGCCTATTTTTGCTATTCATGATGAACAGCATCATCATCGGGTTTTAATTGGGAAAGAAATAGCGTATGAACCAACGGGAGATACAACGAAGGATATTGCAGAAGTGACGCGATTGTTAACGGCAGAAACAGCACGTCTTATACAAACCTATCCGGCAGAATGGTTATGGTTTCAGCACCGTTGGCGGACGCAACAAGCATCGATGCATACGGAGTCATAAAGGAGAAGATAGACGTGCAAACTCTCTTTCGCAAGTATAAAAAAGTGATTATCGCTGGTAGCGTTGTCTTTCTTTTTATAGTGCTTTTATATAGCATATTACGTCAGACGGAACAATCTACATTACCACGAGCATTGGTAAAGGCCATTTCTTTTCAAGGCACACAGATAGAAGAACGGAAAAAAGGAAGACTTGTTTGGCGGATAGGGTCACGACAAATCAAAGTAGATCAAGATACACAACAGGTTTATGTTAAACAACCACAGGGAAAATTTTGCAGTGCGGAAGGTATGGTGATGTCTTTTCATGCATCCGCTTGTTTGATTGATCGAAAACAGGCGAAGGTAATTATAGAAGCACCCATAGAAATTACGACATCTCAAGGCGATCGCTTACAGACGAAAGGTAATATCGTTTATAATGGAAAGACTGAAACTATTACGGGGGGACCAGTGGTTATTTATCGTTCTGATGGTATTAAGTTACAAGCGAATTCGTTTATCTCAGATGTATCCTTACAACATGTAAAATTAAAAGGACAGGCAAAACTTACTAAGGGAGAATAAATATGAAACATACAGGAAAAGAGTGGGGGATGATTATTGGCATAGTTGCCTTAATCAGCACAAGTGTTCTGTCGATACAGGCAGCACCAGTACCTGTTTCGGTAACAGCCGATCAAATGGAATTTAATGGCCAAGCACAAACGATTACTGCCGCCGGTCATGTAGTCGTTTCTCGTGGTACTACGAAAATTACGGGGCAACAGGCACGGTATCATATTCAGCGCGATGTGGCGGAATTGACGGGATATCCTGTCCTTACACAACCAGGGTTATTGATACAAGCAAAGAAGGTAGGCGTGTATCAGCAACAGCATGTTGTGGCAGATGGTGGCGTATACATTAAACAAAAAGATAAGGAAATAAAAGGAAATAAGGTAGATTATCTCATTTCACGTGAATATGGTATCATTACAGGCAACGCTTTTTTACAAGCACAAGGATATCAGTTGCATGCGGATAAAATTGAAGCTTGGTTAGGTGCAGTAAAAGCGATTGGCACGGGGCGTGTACGGATTTATTCGGCAACAGATCGCTTGCATGCATCGGGGAATCAAGCCGTATATACGCAAACACCAGGCAAAGATGATGGCGTATTAGTGTTAACGGGAAATGTAAGTGCGACACAACGAAAAAGCATGTTTCGAGGAGAAGCTGTGCAGGTACGGCGGAGAGATGAATCGATACGGACATTTAGCCGTTCGACCATCGTGATAAGCCCATCTCAATCTTAGAGAATAGAGGAATTTTATGCGCATTGAAACTCATCATTTAACAAAAGTATATAAAGAACGGCAGGTCGTAAATGGTGTTACCATTCATGTAGAGCAGGGAGAAGTCGTTGGTTTATTAGGTCCCAATGGTGCAGGAAAAACGACGACTTTTTATATGATTGTTGGCATTGAGCATCCTACGGGCGGGAGTATTATGGTCGATCATAAGGATATTACAAAGCTGCCTATCCATCGTCGTGCGGCTTATGGTATTGGGTACTTGCCACAGGAAGCGTCTATTTTTCGTAAATTAACGGTAGAAGAAAATTTGCTGGCTTTATTAGAAACGACTAAGTTGACGAAGGCGGAACAGAAAAAGAAGGCACAAGCTTTGATGGAGGAGTTTTCCATTACGCGGCTTAAAGATTTTCCAGGGATTCAATTATCGGGGGGAGAAAGAAGACGGGTAGAAATCGCTCGTTGTTTAGTGACCGATCCAGCGTTTATTTTATTAGATGAACCATTTGCAGGTATTGATCCATTGGCGGTAAATGAAATTCAAGGTATTATTAGTCATTTAAAGCAACGCGGTATAGGGGTATTAATTACAGATCATAATGTTCGAGAAACATTAAGTATTGTTGACAGGGCTTATATTTTAAGTGAAGGACGTATTTTGTTAGAAGGAACACCTACACATATCGCACAAGATGAGGTGGCGAAAAAATTTTATTTAGGGGAAACATTTCATATGTAGGAAAGGAGCAGATTTATGCGGATTTTAGATCGATATATACTAAAAGAATTTATTAATCCTTTCCTTTTTGGTGTATGTGCTTTTACGGCTGTATTTGTAGGAACGGGAACATTGTATCGTATTGCGATGATGATCAATGAATATGGTGCATCATTAGCGGCTGTTAGCAAGGTGTTTGTGTTGGCCTTGCCATCTATTATTGTTTTGACGTTTCCTATGTCTGTGCTATTAGGTTCATTGATGGCGTTTGGGAGTTTGTCATCATCAAGTGAAATTATTGTTATGCGTGCAGCAGGACAGAATTTTGTGCGTTTAGCACTTCCTGTTTTCGCAGTCGCTTTTTTTATTTCTCTTGGCACGACTGCTTTTAATGAATTTGTCGTACCACGGGCAAATAATGCGTATAATACGATTATTAATGAAGAAATACAACATCGGGCTGTTCCTGCATCACAGGAACATATTATTATAAAAAATGTGCAAGGCGATAAGATTAGTAGTTTGGTCTATGCTAGGCAATATGATGGCAAGGCGAAACAGTTTAAAGATATAACCGTACAAGCATTTGAAAATGATCGCTTGGTGCGGGTAGAAAAGGCAGATCGAGCTGATTGGAATGGATATAAATGGTTGATACATGAAGGCGTTCTTTATGATGTTTCACAAGGGGAAGAAAGTACACGGACCTTAACTTTTGAAAATCAAGAATTACCGATTACGCAACAACCAGATAAGATATATATGGAACAAAAAAAGCCAGAAGAACTTACCATTCGAGAAATTCGTATGCAAATTCGTCTGTTAGAAGCAAATCACGTAGATACGAATAAATTGAAGGTGGAATTATATAATCGGTTTGCTTTACCGTTAGCTAGTTTAGTTTGTGCCTTTATTGGTGCACCTTTAGGAATACAGAAGCAACGGGGGAGTTCATCGATTGGTTTTGGTATTAGTGTGGTCACTATTTTTATTTATTATTCGATTATGACATTGACTAATTCTATGGGTAATGGGGGTGTGATTCCTCCAGTAGTAGCGGCATTTTTACCAGATATTATCTGCGGCATTGTAGGCATAGGACTCATTTTGAGGCAAGTGAAATAGCCCCCTTTTTTTTAGTTTTCAATGGATTTACTTATATTTTTAATAATTATAAAAAAAGTGCTTGCAAAAGGATTTATTTCGTGATAGAATGTTTCTTGTTCAAGGCACAAAAGTGTTTTGCACAATGTGTGTAAGATGGCCCCGTGGTGTAGCGGTTTAACATGTCGCCCTGTCACGGCGAAGATCGTCGGTTCAAATCCGATCGGGGTCGCCATATTTGCTCAGGTAGCTCAGTCGGTAGAGCAGGGGACTGAAAATCCCCGTGTCGGCGGTTCGATTCCGTCCCTGAGCACCATGATGATGCGGAAGTAGCTCAGTGGTAGAGCACCACCTTGCCAAGGTGGGGGTCGCGAGTTCGAGCCTCGTTTTCCGCTCCA
>NZ_KQ960928.1 GCF_001553405.1 Megasphaera hutchinsoni
TGGGAACACCACAAGGCGGACACATGGGAACACCGCAAGGCAGAGACATGGATGAATGGGGATCTATTACAGATGGTTATGAGTCTAATATGTATGGTATGCATCGTTTATTCCATGGTACGGCTATTTATGATTTTGAAAATAACAATAAGAATAAAATTCGGTTTGATATCTTTCATATGAATGATGATTTTCAAGCAGAATTTCCGAATATGACAAGTTTGTCGAAACGTATATTTTATAATAAAGATAAAAAAGAATGGTACCATTATGATAAAAATGAATATAGTATAGAGTATATAGGAAAAAATGAAAAAAATTCCTATCAGATACGTACATATTATAGTCGTTTGAATAAAGAATCAAATTTAATTAATAAGAGGGAAACATTTTCTAAGGATTTAGAAAAAAGAAAGGGGGGTAAGCATCCGAAGGCAGATATGGATTCGGCTGTATATATCAACTGGATTGTAGAAGGTAAAAATACGGCATATATAGGGGAGCATCACAATGTGACATATGGTGCAGAATATCGTAATGTTTTTTATGAAGGCACCCGCCTCGGCGGTTCGCCGGCAGGATTGAATAAAGTGAAAAAAGCACATAGTGTAAAATCATATGCCGGATTTGTGGAAGATGTATGGCAAGTAACTGATCGTCTTGTGTTTATACCAGCTATACGATATGAATATAATGAACGCTTTGGTTCAGAAATTACACCGAAAATTGGCATGACCTATGAGTTGGAACCACATGTACGCCTGAAAGTAAATTATGGTAAAGGATATAAAGCACCAACCATTAGTGAGTTGTATATGGATATGAATCGGGCTATGGGGCCGGCTATTGTAAGTATTAAAGGAAATCCTAATTTAAAGCCTGAGTATGCAACTAGTTATGATATTACGTTAGAAGGCGAACAGGGAAATCTATTTACAAAGGTTACCTATTTTAATAATAGCGTGTATAACTTAATTGATGCAAAGACAACTAAGCGTGGGCCTAATGGGATGCCTGCTTTAATTGAGTATTTTAATGTCGGAGAAGTACAAATAAACGGAACTGAATTCACGTTAGGTGTGCATTTCAATCCTCGTGTTACGTTAAAAGCCGTATATAATACGATTAATGCGACAGATAAAAAGACGAATGCACGGTTGTCGGGACGTCCCGAAGCGGTAACAACGGTGCAACTTACTTATGATGATCATCGTGCCGCTGGTATTATGGCGGTATTATCCGATCGCTTTACGTCTAATTATTATCAAAATCAAAAGAGCTATTCGTATAATATCATGGATTTTGTCTTAGAAAAGAAGTGGAGCAAGGATTTCGCTACTATATTTGGTGTGGATAATATCCTTAATAAAAAAGAACCTGTGATGGCTATTGATGGACGGGAATGGCGAGTTTCAGGACAATGGAAATTTTAGCACCATAACACACGGGCTGCTTCTTATGGAGCAGCTCGTGTGTTTTCTTTTTCTCATAATAAAAAATATGATATGATACGATAAGAAAAGCGATGAATTTATAAAACATATAAAAGGAGGATAACATGAGACAGTTATGGTCATGTTATGCACGGTATTATAAGCAGGTGTTATTTGTTGTCTTGGGATCTTGTGTGACGGCTGCCTTGGATATCACTTTTCCGATGATTGTTCGAAATATTTTAGAAACAGTGCTGCCGTTTGCAAATATACAACGGTTATGTTGGCTTAGTGGTTTGTTGTTTATATTATATGGTGTATCGTTATTTTTTTCTTGGGGAATTTATTATTGGGGAAAAAGTATGGGCAGTGCTATTGAGCATGATTTACGTAGTCAATTATTTGAGCATATAGAACAGTTGCCCTTTTCTTTCTTTGATAATACCCATACAGGGCAGTTATTATCTCGTATTACTAATGACATATCAGAAATAGGGGAATTTACGTTTCAACTACCTAATTTGCTTATTATTTGTTCTATTACGATGGTGGGGAGTGCGGCGTTATTATTTTATATCAATTGGATGCTTGCGATATTGGTGTTGGCGTTGATAGCGATCAAGACAGTAGGTACAATTTACTTTAATCGACAGATGAAGGTTTCTTTTGTCGCAACGCGCGAAGCAACAGGAGAAATGAATGCACAGGCCGGAGAAAGTTTGAATGCTATTCGTTTGGTACAAGCATTCGCAAATGAACGACTTGAGCTGGAGAAGTTTATCTATCGTAGCAATTGTTTGCGAACGGCAAAAGAGAAGACGTTTCGTATAGGTGCATATATGATGAGTAGTGTGTTGTTTTTTTCTAACTTAATCAATTTAGCCATTATTGGTGGGGGTGCTTTTTTGATTTTACGCGGCGAACTTCGTGTTGGCGATTTAGTTGCTTTTTTAATGTATTTATTAGTCTTTATTAAGCCTATTTTTCAGCTAACGTCTTTAACAGAACAATATCAGCGGGGCTTAGCTGGATATAATCGGTATGAAGAACTTATGGCTATTCAATCAGCGATTATAGATAAACCAACGGCGACATATCACCAGGTAACGAAGGGACAGGTGTCTTTTTCCCATATTTCTTTTGCATATGAGCCGGGAGAAATGGTTTTACAAGATGTATCTATGGATATACAGGCAGGTCAGACCGTGGCACTAGTAGGTACCACGGGGAGTGGTAAATCGAGCTTAGTAAGTTTATTATTGCGTTTTTATGAACCTTATGGTGGACATATTTATATTGATGGCATTGCGATTGATCAATATACCTTAGCTTCGTTACGGCGACAAATTGGGATTGTTCAGCAAGATGTATTTCTTTTTTCAGGAACGGTGCGAGAAAATATTTTATATGGTAATCCTCAGGCAACAGATGAGGCCATTATACAGGCCGCTATGTTAGCGGATGCAGATTCTTTTATTCGAGAATTGCCACAGGGATATGATAGTGTTATTGGCGAACGAGGCGTTAAATTATCGGGCGGTCAAAAGCAACGACTAGCTATTGCACGTGTTTTTTTAAAAAATCCCCCTATTTTAGTATTGGATGAGGCTACGTCGGCATTGGATAATGAAACAGAACGTAAAATACAACGTTCATTACAGCGGTTATCTGAATCTCGGACAACCTTAGTGATTGCCCATCGGTTAGGAACTATTCGTAATGCCGATGTGATTGTGGTGTTAGAAAACGGTCGGATTGTAGAACAAGGAAATCATGAAACGTTGATGAATTATCAGGGTAAATACTATGAATTATATATGTCTCAATTTAAAAAAAGTTGAACTGGTATAAGTAGCGATATTAATTTCTTTTAAAACGGAAAATAATACTGAAATTATTTTCATATAAAAAATAGAATGTTGGGAAAATTTTGCAGTGTATATTCTTTATTTTTGATATATATCAAAAGGAGTTACGGTATATTTTCTATTGTATTAGAAAATATGTTAAAAATAGCATTGACAATACTTATGACATACCATATAATATATACATGATAAATGAAGATGATTATCGAAATTAATTTGTATATGTGTAAAGGAGAGAGGGTCATGAGTGTTGTTATCGTAGGAGGTAACGACTGTATGGTTTGTCAATATAAAACGATTTGTAAGAAATATTCTTATAAAGCGAAGGTATTTACACAAGTTCCTAGTGATTTTAAATCAAAAATAGGATCGCCTGATTTAGTTGTGTTATTTACCAGTACCGTCAGTCATAGTATGGTGCGATGTGCATTAAAAGAGGCACAGCGTAAAAATGTAGAAGTTGTTCGTTCACATACGAGTAGTTCCAATGCATTAAAATGTATTTTAGAAGCTCGTAATAATGGTAATGAGTATGTCGTGAATGAGTAAGTACATTGCAATGAAGTCAATAAAGAAGCTTATCAACATAGTTGGTAAGCTTTTTTTGATATGTAAAAACGAAACATGGTATAAAACGGAAGAGAAAATTATTCTTTCAATATAAATAGAAATAATTATTAATTAAAAATAATAGTTGATATAAATGGCATAATATGTCATAATTGCTTATAACACTATTACATATATCAGTATGATAAATAGGGAGTTATAAAAGGAGGTATGAAATATGAACATAGTTGTTTTAGTAAAACAAGTACCAGCGATTTCAGATATTCAATTAGATGAAAAAGATAATAATTTGGTTCGTGTAGGAGCACCATCCATGTTAAATCCAGTGGATATGCATGCGATTGAAGCAGCATTAGCCGTGAAAGATATATGTCCTGATGCGACAATTACGTTAGTTACGATGGGACCGTCTACGGCAGGGGAAGTAATGCGTGAAGGTATTGCTATTGGAGCGGATCGGGGTATTTTGATTTCTGATGAAAAGATGGCTGGTTCGGATACGGTAGTAACGGCTCGCATTTTGAGTAAGGCTATTGAAAAGTTAGGCGGTGCCGATTTGATATTTGCGGGCAATCGTTCTAATGATGGCGATACAGGACAGATTCCGCCATCGTTAGCAGAAATGTTACATATGTCGTTATTATCACATGTGGATAGTGTATCTTTGGATGGTACGGAATTAAAGGGAACACGTAAAAATAGAGGTGGCATTGAAACAATTGCTGTTTCATTACCCGCGGTATGTTCAGTTACGGAAAAAGTGAATACACCAAGACAGGCTCGAATTAAGGGAAAAATGGCAGCCAAAAAGGCGGTTTTTGATGTATGGCGTACGGATACGTTAGGTTTGCAGGCTGAAGAAGTGGGCAGTACTGGTTCGGTTACCCATGTGACGAATCTTTTTGCACCAGAAGCTCATACGGTTGGAAAGATGATAGCTGGTGATACGATGGCTCAAGCTGTAGATACGTTGATAAAAGAGCTTGTAGCGGAAAAATTGATATAAGGGGGCGTTTGAAATGGAGTTAAAAAATAGCATATTTGTATATATGGAACAAGAAAAAGATGCTTTAACCAAATTAAGTGTACAAGTACTGGGAAAAGCAAGAGAAATGGCTGATTCTTGTCCTCACAAGGTGGTTGCTTTATTGATTGGTAAAGGGGTAAAGACATTAGCCCCGAAAGCAATTGGTTATGGTGCAGATGCTGTTATCGTTGTAGATCAAGATGAGCTGGACACATTTGATTCGCAAGTGTATGCAAAAATAGCGGCAGAAGTCATTAAACAGTATGAACCATCAGTATTTTTATTAGGAGCTACGAATGATAGTCGAGATATTGGCGGACGCTTATCGGCATCATTGCAACTGGGTTTAGTTGCAGATTGTATTGATGCAACTTTTGAAGGTGCGGATGACACGGTTATGTGGATTCGTCCCGCTTATACGGGAAAATTGTTTGTTAAGATTATGACGAAGACAAGACCTCAATTGGCGACAGCAAGTGAAGATATATTCTTACATACTACCTTTGATGATAAAAGACAGGGTGACGTTATTGAGTTGACTGTTGATGTCGGCGATATAGCTAAAACGCAAAAAGTATTGTCTTTTGAAGAAGTCGCTGCTGAAAAAATGACGTATTCATTGGAAGATGCAGAAATCATTGTGGGTGCTGGTCGTGGTGTAGGTGATATTGATGGCATGAATGCGGTACAAGATTTTGCTGCTTCGATTGGTGCTGGGTTTGGAGTTACTAAACCGTTAGTTGATGCTGGCTGGATTGATCATGAAGCTCAAATTGGTATTACTGGTAAAAAGGTAGCACCTAAAATTTATATTGCGTTGGGCATATCTGGAGCATTACAACATAAATTAGGGATTAAGGATGCAGAAATTATTATTGCTGTTAATAAAGATCCCGATGCACCTATTTTTAAATTTGCTCACTATGGTATTGTGGGGGATTTATTTGAAGCGATGCCCGAACTCGCTGCGAAGATTGCTCAATTAAAAGCATAATAGTGTAACTATTTTTATATAAGCACGTTCTTTATGTAGGAAGAACGTGCTTTCTTTATAAGAAAACCTTCTTTTATTAATAGAAGTAGTGATTGAAATAAAAGAACAAATCCTGTACAATAACCTTTGGAGAGTGATTATAATATGCATATCGTTATGGTAGAACCTGAAATTCCGGGGAATACAGGAAATGTTGCGCGGTTGTGTGCAGCAAATCATATGACGTTACATTTGGTTAAGCCCTTAGGGTTTTCTTTAGAAGATAAGTATTTAAAGCGAGCTGGTTTGGATTATTGGCCTTTAGTGGATGTACGCGTGCATGAAAATGTGGCAGAAGTATTAGATGCATATGCTGGGCATAATATGTATTATTTAACAACTAAATCGGATCAGTGTTATGCCGATATTTCTTTTGCACAAGATGACTTGTTGTTTTTTGGTAAAGAAACAAAGGGGTTACCTGAAGAGATGTTAAAAGCACATCCGGAACGGTGTTTTCGCATACCTATGGTAGAGGCGGCTAGAAGTTTAAATTTATCAAATTCGGTTGCAATTGTGGCGTACGAAGCACTACGGCAATTGCGGTTTCCTCAGTTAACAGGAGGAATAGGTATTTCTAATTTAACATAATATGAGGTGGCATAATGAAATTATATGATCAGGCAAACGTGTTAGCAAAGGCTATTAAAGAATGTAAAGAGTATCAGGATGTTATCGAAGCGGGTAAGGAATTAAAAAAAGATGAAAAAACAAAGCAAATGGTCAAGGAGTTTTTGATCTTACAAGCAGAACTAGCATATGCACAATCTATGGGGGGGAAGGAAGACAAACAAAAAGTAGATCGATTAAATGATATGTCTGTTTTGATTAAAAATAACGCACAGGCCCAATCTTATTTGCAAAAATATCGTGCATGGCAAACGATAGCGGGAGAAGTGTTTCAAATTATTCAGAATGCCATGGCGGAAGGAATGAGTATTCTTGATAAATAAGGAGGTCCTTACGTCATATCTCGCACGGATGCAACGGTATATTGCGAAAGAACGTTTGTTGGAGAATGAGCCTATGCGCCAACATACCACGTTTGCTGTTGGGGGACCAGCAGATATACTGGTTTTGCCTACATCGATAGAAGAAATTGTCTTAGCTGTGCGATATGCTCGTGAATTAAATTTACCGCTGACTATTTTAGGGGGCGGATCGAATGTATTAGTGTTAGATGGGGGCATTCGTGGGATAGTTATTCAGTTGCAGAATATGAAAGCGACCTTGCAATGTCAGGAGAAATTGGTGGTAGCAAGTGCGGGTTTTATGTTAGCAGATGTATGTCAATTTGCACAGAAAAATGGGTTAGGCGGAGCGTCTTTTTCTTGTGGCATTCCTGGAACAATTGGTGGTGCTGTTTTTATGAATGCGGGTGCCTATGAGGGTGAAATGAGTCAAATTGTTTCGCATGTTCGTACGGTAAATGAAAAAGGCGAAGTATGTTCGTATGATGCAACCGCTTGTGCTTTTTCCTATCGTCATAGTCGTTTTCAGGAAACAAATGAAATTATTGTAGAAGTGGAGCTAGCGTTAAAAAAAGAAGATCCCTTGGTTATTCAACAACGGATGGATGAATTAATGAAGCGTCGACGGAGTAAGCAACCGTTAGAGATGGCTAGTGCAGGAAGTACATTTAAACGACCGCAGGGTCATTTTGCGGGCACGTTAATTGACCATGCTGGATTAAAGGGCCTAACGTATGGAGGGGCACAAGTATCGACTAAACATGCTGGTTTTGTCGTTAATACGGGTAAGGCAACCGCACAGGATGTATTGACAGTAATTCGCATGGTACAAGAGCGAGTGGCTTCAGTGCACGGTGTGCAGTTGGAAACAGAAGTGCGTATTCTGGGCGAAGCATAAAGAAGATTCGATAACGAATCTTCTTTTTTTGGGTCTAAGATAAATTTAATCGTTTGTATATGGTTGTTATTTGCAGCTAGAATTGGCGTAGGGATGATCTTGGCAGAACTTATGATAGAAAATATGCTGTATGGTGAGGTTAGTTCCACCGCATAGAAGGGCCTGCGGTGGAGGTGTTATTGTATTTTGGCTAGCAGGGCAAAGATGTATTAAGCAAGTGACTATATTTTTTTGTATTGAGAAAAAAAGTATTCACGAATAAAAACTTTTGTGATATAATAAATAAGTTATATACTTCAATAAATTTCAATTTGGATTTTGTATAGGAGAGAGTTTTAATGGAACGTACAGATATTCGCAATATTGCAATTATTGCCCACGTTGACCATGGTAAAACTACTTTGGTTGATGCGATGTTAAAACAGAGCCATATTTTCCGTACTAATGAAAAGGTGGCTGAACGGGTTATGGACTCGGGTGATATCGAACGAGAACGGGGTATTACAATATTGTCAAAAAATACATCCGTCATGCATAATGGCGTGAAAATTAATATTGTTGATACGCCTGGGCATGCTGATTTTGGCGGTGAAGTAGAACGTGTTTTAAATATGGTTGATGGTGTATTATTATTGGTTGATGCTTTTGAAGGACCTATGCCACAAACTAAATATGTATTGCGAAAGGCTTTAGAACAAAAATTAAAGCCGATTGTAGTTATCAATAAAATAGATAAACCAGGGGCTCGTGTTGCCGAAGTGGAAGATGAAGTATTAGAGTTATTTATGGAATTGGATGCAACGGATGAACAATTGGATTTCCCTGTAGTATATGCAAATGGTCGCGATGGGATTGCTAAACTTTCGATGGATGACGATAGCCAAGATTTAGAACCATTATTTCAGACGATTGTAGAGCATTGCCCAAGTCCACAAGGGGATATAGAAGGACCATTGCAATTTATGGTTACGACCTTAGATTATGATGATTATGTAGGGAAAATTGCTGTCGGTCGCGTTGTGCGCGGTAAGATGATGCCGAATCAAAGTGTCGTGATTACCGATGGTGAAGGACAACGACGTGGTAAAATTGGTCGTGTTTATACATATGAAGGCTTAAAACGCACCGAACAGACAGAAGCAGCGATGGGAGAAATAGCTTGTATTGCTGGTATTAGTGATTTGAAAATCGGTGAAACCGTTACGGATCCTCAAAATCCAGAAGCTTTACCTAAAATTGATATTGATGAACCAACGTTATCAATGATTTTTTATGTTAACGATAGTCCTTTTGCGGGACAAGAAGGCGATTATGTAACGAGTCGTCATTTGCGTGATCGTTTGTTTAAAGAAGTACAGACGAACGTTTCCTTGCGAGTGGAAGAAACGGATAGTGCTGATGCCTTTAAGGTATCGGGGCGTGGTGAACTTCATATTGCGGTGTTGATTGAAGAAATGCGCCGTGAAGGCTATGAATTACAAATCGGTAAGCCCAGTGTTATTACGAAACAAATTAACGGACAAAAATGTGAACCATTAGAAGCATTGACAATTGATGTACCACAAGAATTTATGGGTGCAGTTATGGAAAAATTAGGAACACGTAAAGCTGAAATGGTTAATATGACGGAAGTTTCTGGATACACGCGGTTAGAATTTATTATTCCTGCTCGTGGGTTGATTGGCTTTCGTAGTGAATTTTTAACGGCAACGAAGGGGAATGGCATTATGTATCATGTATTCCATGGCTATGCACCATGGAAAGGCGATATTCCTGGTCGCACACGAGGCAGTTTAGTTGCTTTTGAATCGGGGACAACAACGGGATATGGTATTTTTAATTTGCAAGATCGTGGCATTATGTTCATCAAGCCTGCTCAAGAAATTTATTTAGGCCAAGTGGTTGGAGAAAGCAATCGCGATGTTGATATTGATGTGAATCCTTGCAAGAAGAAGCATTTGACAAATACTCGTTCGTCGTCTTCAGATGAAGCTTTACGGCTAGTTCCACCACAGGATATGGGACTAGAAAAATCCTTAGAATGGATTAATGATGATGAATTGGTGGAAGTTACACCGCAAAGTATTCGTATTCGTAAGGCTATTTTGGATAAACATGATCGGAAAAAAGCAATGCGTAAATAACTTATTACAATAGGTGTATAGGTATAGATTAAAAAAGATCTCAAGAGAAGGAAAAAAGCCTTCTTGATGAGATCTTTTTTCTTATAAATGAGAATGAAAAGGTGGGGGGGAGAAGTGACTGTTGTTGTTTTTTTGTATACTTTGGCAACGTATATCGTTATACTTTTTTTGCAATATAAGCCATTAAAAATACGTAATTATTGAGAATACACGATAAAATGTTTTTTTTGTCAAGGAAGAATGGACTTTTTAAATATACTTGGTAGTAATTTTATTGGAAAAATAATTATTGTGAAAATAATAACTAAGTTTCATAATTTAAATTAGGCACATAAAAGTGTAGTATCAAAAGAAAGAAAAAATGCATAAAAATTGATAAAATGAGGGTATGTATGTTGCAGTTATGATATACGTTAGAAGGGGAGAAAGCTGGTCTATTTTCAGTAGTTATGGTAAGATATATAGAAAGAGAGTATAAGTGAATGTAGTTTTATACGTGGTATAAACAATCATATAGATACGGGATGAAAAAATAATTTCATTTTATTTGAAAAAATGAAATTATTTTTACTCTGTGAGGTGATGGGGTACAATAAAATTGTAGGAGAAATACGTGAAATTATTTGTCATGTATTTTTTGAATATGATATATCTATAATTACGAAGATTAATTTCAAAAAAAATATAGTAATTGGCATGAATTTGTATTACCATATGAAAAGGATATTGTATAATTAAGATAAATTAACGAATGAGATCGATTCGTTAATGTGTTTTTATGAAAGGATATACGTTATGACTGAATTTCATTCTCGTTTTGAACAATTGCAGCGTCGAGTTCCTATTGATGAACATAATTGTTCGGTACAGTTTGATGTGAAAAAGTGTAAAAATTGCACGATGTGTTTACGAGCATGCTGTAATACGCAGACTATTATGGATTATTATTATTTACCTAGTACAGGCGATATGCCCATTTGTGTGCATTGTGGTCAATGTGCCAATGCCTGTCCATTTGGTGCGATTACAGAAGTTAACGATGTTGAGCGCGTAAAGGCGGCATTGCAAGATCCGGATAAAATAGTTATTTTTCAGACGGCTCCAGCCGTTCGCGTTGGTCTTGGCGAGGCGTTTGGAATGGATCCGGGTACCTTTGTAGAAGGGAAAATGGTTGCCTCCTTGCGTTCGTTAGGTGCTGATTTTGTCTTTGACACCGATTTTGGTGCGGATATGACCATTATGGAAGAAGCAACTGAATTAATGCATCGGGTGCAGTCGGATGAAATTCCTACTCCACAGTTTACGAGTTGTTGTCCTGGTTGGGTAGAATTTGCTGAAATTTATTATCCTGAAATCATACCGAACCTTTCTACTACGAAAAGTCCGATTAGTATTTTTAGTCCGATTATTAAAACGTGGTTTGCTAAGAATAAAGAAATTGATGTCAAAAAAATGGTGGTTGTTTGTGTTACTCCTTGTACGGCAAAGAAATCGGAAATTATTCGTCCTCAATTAAATGCTTCTAGCGATTATTGGGACGATCCGACTTTGGTTGATACAGATATTTGTATTACGACGCGGGAGTTAGCCAATTGGATAAAAGAAGAAAATATTGATTTTAACGCACTTGAAGATAGTGCCTTTGATAAAGTTTTTGGACAATCTTCTGGCGGGGGTAAGATATTTGGTAATACCGGTGGCGTTATGGAATCGGCTTTACGGTCAGCGTATTATTTCCAAACAGGTGAAAATGCACCCGCCGAATTTATTCCGTTTGAACCAGTTCGCGGTCTAAATGGAATTAAAGAAGCGGATGTGACGATTGGCGATTATACGTTGAAGATTGCTGCTATTAGTGGGTTGGGCAATGTTCGTAAATTTTTAGATTTACATATGGGTGATAATACATTGACTGATTACGCTTTTGTTGAAGTCATGGCCTGTCCGGGCGGATGCATTGGTGGTGGCGGTCAGCCTTTGGTAAAAATGCCACAAGTTAAAAAAGTACAAGAAGCACGAATGGCTTCTTTGTATCAATCTGATACAGATGCGGCGGTAAAAGCTAGCTGGGAAAATCCGGAAATTAAGGATTTATATAATGATTTCTTAGAAAAGCCGTTATCAGAACGGTCAGAAGAATTTTTGCATACGTATTATCAAAATCAATCGGAGTTACTCGGTCCGATGAAACATGTTACGCCGCAAACGAATCCCATGTCGAAGCAATATAAACCACCAACACCACCAGCAGATGAAAAAGCATAATAATTAGTGTAATAAATTAGTGAATGAAACCGTCTTTTATTTTTGGTATACTATAAAGGGCGGTTTTTTTATGTGATAAAGGAGGTGAAACTTTTTCATTCATATTTATTGGACATCCTTTTTTTGTTGTTGGGGGATTAAATTGGGGCATTGGTAGTCGTTTTATTGTGAAAAACTACACGATATTTTACAATACAGCCATAAGGCAATGCAGGAATAATATAAATGCCTAAAACTTATAGTTTCCAAAAGAAAGGGTGTTGTAATTATGGCAGTTAATATGGATGAGTATGTAGCAAGAGCGAAAGTCGCTCAACAAGAATTTTCCACATACACGCAGGAACAAGTAGATGCGGTGGTTCGTGTGATTGGGCGAGTGGTATATGAAAATGCAGAATTACTTGGTCCCATGGCAGCAGAAGAAACGGGAATGGGTGTAGCTGCAGATAAAATCGCAAAGTGTCGCGGTAAATCTGGTATGATTTGGAATTATTTAAAAGATAAAAAAAGCGTGGGTATTATTGAACGTGATGAAGCACGTGGACTTTTATATGTAGCAAAACCCGTTGGTGTAGTAGGTGCTATTCAGCCATGTACAAATCCAGTTGTAACACCGATGATGAATAGTATGTCCGCATTAAAAGGGCGTAACGCCATTATTATTTCGCCCCATCCGGCATCAGTAAAATGTAGTATTAAAACGGTAGAAATGATTAATGAAGCATTGGATAAAGTAGGTGCACCGAAACATTTAGTTCAAATTATTCCAGAAGCAAGTATTCAAGCCTCTAATGATTTGATGAAAGCTTGTGATGTTGTAGTAGCAACAGGTGGTCCTGGAATGGTTACTGCTGCATACAGTAGTGGTAAACCTTCGTTAGGTGTAGGTCCTGGTAACACGCAAGTTATTATTGACCGTGATGTAGATATTACGGAAGCTGTTCCTATGATTATTAATGGTAGAAAGTTTGATAATGGTATTATTTGTTCGGGTGAACAATGTGTATTTATTCCTAATGATAAATATGATGCTATTATTAATGAATTTAAATTAGATGGAGCTTTTGTCATTAGCGATGAAGCTACTCGTCAAAAAATGCGTGATGTTATCTTCCCTGGTGGAGTGATGAATAAAAAATTGGTTGGTAAATCACCGGCTGTAATTGCTGCAGAAGCAGGATTAACGATTCCTGAAGGTACAAAAGTATTCTTAATTGAATTGGATAAACATGGAAAAGATGAAATCTTATGCGATGAAAAACTTTGCCCCGTTTTGGTGTGCGTGAAGTATCATACGTTTGATGAAGCTATTAAAATGGCTAATGATAATTATCTTTTCAAGGGTGCAGGTCATACGGCATCGGTACATTCATTTAATGATAAACATATTGAAGCAGCTGGCACGAAATTACCAGTTAGCCGTGTAACCGTAAATCAACCATGCTCTTCTACGGCTGGTGGAAGCTATACAAATGGCTTGAATCCGACAACTACGTTGGGCTGTGGCAGCTGGGGCGGTAACAGTATGTCAGAAAATATTACGTATAAGCATTTTCTGAATATTTCACGCGTTGCGTATGTGATTAAAGATGCTAAAATTCCTACTACCAAAGAATTGTGGGACTAATTTCTTCCGGTATATGTGCAGTGGTGGTTGCTATCACTGCACACCATTAGAAAGGGATGAGAGCAATGATTGAATTACAATTAAAACCAACTATTTATACGTATGAGTCATGCCAAGAGTTTGTTAATGAATTAAAAATTGGACAAGGTGATTTGATCGTTACGAATGAATACATTTATGAACCCAATTTTGGCGACATGAATCTTCCTTGTGCGGTTATTTTTCAAGAAAAATATGGTATGGGTGAACCTTCAGATGAAATGGCAGAAGCGATGTATCGGGACATGCCGAAAGATGTAACGCGCATTATCGGTATTGGTGGCGGTACGATCATGGATTTATGTAAACTATTTTCGTTACGTCATGTAAGTCCTATATTAGATTTGTTTGACGGAAAGAAACCCATTGAAAAAGGAAAAGAACTTATTTTAATTCCGACTACTTGCGGTACTGGTAGTGAAGTGACCAATGTTTCGGTTATGGCACTTATTAGTCGTAATACCAAAAAAGGTATTGCTGATGATGCGATGTATGCTGATAAGGCCGTATTGATTACACAGTTATTAAAAACATTGCCTTTTAAAGTATTTGCTACAAGTTCGATTGATGCTTTAGTGCATGCTGTTGAATCAGCATTATCGCCGCATTCCACACCGAGTTTCCGCCTTTTCAGCTATCATGCAATTGATTTGATTTTACATGGATATATGGAAATGCGAGAAAAAGGATTAGAGGCACGGGGTCCGTTGATGAAAAACTTTTTGTTAGCAAGCAACTGGGCGGGGATTGCTTTTAGTACTCCTGGATGTGCAGCTGTTCATGCTATGAGTTATCCTTTTGGTGCAAAATATCACGTTCCACACGGAGAATCTAATTATGTTATCTTCATCGGCGTTATGAATTGTTACATGTCTATCAAGTCGGATGGAGAAATTGCACGTCTTAATGCGTTTATTGCAGAAATTTTAGGCTGTGATGTGGATCATGTATATGAAGAATTAGAAAATTTATTAAATACAATTTTACCGAAAAAAGCGTTGCATGAATATGGTGTAACGGAAGAAGATTTGGCTGAATTTGCCGATTCCGTTATGAAAAATCAAGGTCGGTTAATGTCGCATAACTTTGTAGAATTGGATTATGATAAAGTGTATAGTATCTATAAAGCATTGTATTGATAGGTAAAATCATCATAAGAATTAAGGGATAAAACAATAGATTGCGGCATATAGTGTGCAACCTTTGTTTTATCCTTTTCTTATGTATAAAAGAATGCTGATACTTGTTTTTTAATAATTTAGCTTAAATAAAAATGAAATAACCATTCGTAATAGGAATTTAAGTTGCTTTTTATTAAAATAAAAATATGATAAAATAAAATTGATAATTGAGAAAAATAATGAGAAAACAAATGTTTTCTAAATAAATAATTTATCTCTATAGCCTGGAGTGTAGTGGGTGATGGATGTGAATGGACTGGTATTAGAAATTACAAAAAATCTTTCGGTTATTGCCCTTGCCGTATATCTGATTACCCAGTGGAAACCGTTTAGACGAGCCATGAATCAATCATCTTATTCATATAAGGATAAATGGGCATTATTAGTGGTATTTGGTATGTTATCGGCTGTTGGCAATTATCTAAATGTACCGTTTCAACAGGATGGCATGGTACATACTCGGTTAGTCGGAACGATTATTGGAGGTTTATTTGGGGGGCCGTTAGTAGGTGTAGGTGCGTCTATTATCGGTATGATACCGCGATACTTTATTTCGGTTAGTGCTATTCCTATTATTGTAGTAGCTGGTATTGCTAATATTATTATTGGTATAGTTGCGGGCTATATAAATAAACGATATGGTGCACGACAAATTTCCTTAAAGATAGCTTGTTTAGTAGGACTATTATCTGAAGTGATTTTGCGAATAGGCGTGTTGTGGCAATCTCAATCGGTAGATGTGTTTTGTGTAGAAAAAACGATAGCTTTGCCAGCGGGGATGGCTACTTGTCTAGGTGTGATGATCGCTGTATATATTATTCGTGGGGTCTATCAAGATGAAGATATTCATAAGGCGAAAGCAGCTAAAAAAGTCATTGATATTATTTTTTGCACGCGGGGTGTTTTTCGTCAGCAAGGATTTACACAAGAGGCAGCTTATCATATTGCAAAAACCATGTACGATATTCTTACGGTAGATTATGTGGCGATTTCATCGCCTCAGGGAATATGGGCAGCGTGCATGCAAGGTAAAGATAAAAAAAATAGCCCCAATACGATTAGCTTACCCTTAATTTTGGCGGATAAAAAAATTGCAGAAATTTATGTATCGCGACCAGGTTTGCGTTCGTTTAGAAGCTATGAAAAGCAGTGGTTGTTGCGTTTTGCTGAATTATTAAGTTTGGAATTGTATCAAATGGAATTAGATCGAAAGGCTGTATTACTTTCACAGGCAGAGGTGGCTGTTTTAAAATCACAAATTAGACCGCATTTTATTTTTAATATGTTGAGTACAATAAAAGCTATTGTCAGTACAGAACCAGAACAGGCAAAAGATTTGATCTGCGATTTATCTTCTTTTTTACGAAATAGATTGCATCATGCATCTGATACGATTTGTTTAAAGGATGAGTTAGAAGCGGTAGAAACATATATTCGTTTAGAAAAAATGAGGTATGGTGAAAGGTTGCAAGTAATACAGCATATACAGGTGGAAACTTGGATGCAAAGGGTACCTTGTTTTGTATTACAAATGTTGGTAGAAAATGCGATTAAACACGGTATTTTTAAGAAGAAATATGGTGGTACTATACAAATTTGTGCTATGCGCAAGCAAGACCAGTTGATTTTATCTGTTCAAGATGATGGGATGGGGATGGATCAGGCGATATTACAACAAGTCAATCATTTTTCTATAGATCATGATATTGAAATGAAGTCAGAAAGTACGGGTATTGGCTTGAAAAACATTTATGATCGGATGCATCAATTATATGGTGAACGGGGAAAATTTTTGGTAGAAAATCTGAAAGAGGGAGGTACGTGTGTGTCTATTATCATTCCTTGGGGGTAAGGAACCAATAGCTTATTTATGGATAAAGTGACAAGCAGATTATACTGCTGGGGGATGAAGGTGAAGACAATGATTCGATTAATGATAGTAGAAGATGAAAAGGCAACGGCTGCTGATTTAAAACAAATGGTAGAAGGACTTTGCTCGGATATGGAAGTCTGTAGTGTTTGTTATGATGGCGAAACGGCGTTAAAAGATATTCAGCAAGTCTGTCCCGATGTGATTTTTTTGGATGTGGAATTACCAGGGTTACGGGGGATTGAAGTAGCCCAAGCATTACAAGAGATGGAAAAAATACCGCTTATTGTGTTTGTTACGGCATATGTAGATTTTGCGGTACAAGCATTTTCCGTTAATGCTCTTGATTATATGGTTAAACCTGTTAGTAAGCGATGCTTGGCAAGAGTGTTATTGAAGATTAAAAAACGGATGCAGCAAATCAAATCTTCTCGTGTTGGCAAAGAAAGTGATAGTTATTTGCGTAAATTAACGATTAATAAAGGAGATCGGTTGGAAATTATAGATTGTCAAGATATTCGGTTGATTTATGGTAAAAATAGACAGGTTTTTATTATGACTAAAGATGATGAAGTCTGTCGGGTGAAAATTACGTTGCAAGAATTTGAAGAACGATTGGCGGGAACATCTTTTTTTCGATGTCATCGGAATTATATTGTGAATGTTGATGAAATAAAACAAATTACAACATGGTTTAAACAACGGTATTTATTGATTTTAAAGGGAAAGAAAAATTTAGAAATACCTGTTGGTAGAGCGTATGTTAATAATTTACGTCAACATGTGGAATTTTAATAAAAAAAAGACCATTGCTAGACAATGGTCTTTTTGTGTGGTGGATCATCAGGGGGTCGAACCCTGGACACCCTGATTAAGAGTCAGGTGCTCTACCAACTGAGCTAATGATCCAAGACGTTTTTTAGTACAATAAGTATATTACACTAATTTTAGTGTTTTGGCAAGCTTTTTATTTGTAGCGTTTGGAGAAGATATAGGAAATTTAATTTTTTTTGGTGTGATTTTTAATAAAAAGAAAATACGGTGCGATTTCTTGACTTTGCAAATAAAGGAGCATATTATATAAAAAATATAAGAAAAAGGTGTATGTATTTGTTGCAGGAAATAAGTAAATAGATAACATACTTGAGGTGGAAAAGATATATTATGAAATATCGAATTCGTCATTCTTTGCAGAACTATCATAGTATAGGATATTTACATGGAGATGAGGGGATAACTTGTACGGATGTGATAGATTGTTCATTAGGTATTAATCCGCTAGGGTTTTCACCTCGGATTACACAGGAGGTATTTTTAGAGGCGTATGATCGCATTTATGCGTATCCTGATTATCCATATGAAGGGTTGCGGCGTTGTATTTGTAAATACATGGAATCAGTTGCTACGATTACACCTGAACAAGTGCGATTTTACGGTGGATCGATGGGGGCTATTTGGAATATCAATAAGTTGCTTATTGACGAAAAAACCTGTATTCTTACATTTATACCAGGTTTTTCTTCTACTCTTAGTGATATGCGTTCGTTAGGTGGAACGATTGATGCGGTACCATTGACAGAAAAAGATCGTTTTTTAATTGATCTATATCAATTGATTTATCATCTCAAGCCACAACATCATCTAGTGTATTTAGATAATCCCAATAATCCGACAGGGCAGGTTATTCCTATTGAGGCGTTACGGCGTTTAGCACATAAAGCATTAGCACAAGATACGTATGTTTTAATAGATGAAGCATATGGAGAATTTATGCCATTGGAAAACTCGGCTGTGACGCTTATTGCAGAATATCCGAATGTACTTGTTGTGAAATCCTTCTCAAAAGGGTTTGGGCTGGCTGGATTACGTACAGGTTATGTTGTGATGCATCCTGATTTTATTCCATATATGTCACATTATCCTGGCGAGATGACTGTAAATGGGATTGCTTCGGCGATACTTCCTGTTGCGTTGTCTGATATGGATCATCTTGCTCGGAGTCGTCAGATTATGGCAGAAAATAAGCGACAAATAATAAATTGTCTTACGGAATTAAACGTAAGTGTAACGGATGAGGAAACCCCGATTTTATTATTATATACATCGCAGACGCTTGATTTATATCAGCTATTGCTGTCACAGGGAATAAAAACAGAGCGAGGAGAAGATTTTGATGGTTTAGGGAAAGCCTATGTGCGTTTGCGAATTCCGGCTACCGTAACCGAATGTATTACTCGCTTGGGACGAATGCAAAAGTTATTGGCAAATGATAACAGATAGAGAAAAAATGATTGACAAATAAATTAACACTTTGTATACTAAATACATATCATGTGACTGACGGAAGTGGAGTTAACCACGGGGAGCATGAAGAATATAGCCGACCGTCTGGGCGATGTATCCAGACGTGTCGGTTTTTTTGTTTTTAGGAGGTAGATCATGCAGAAATTGTCTTTAAAATATGGATGTAATCCCAATCAATCGTCGGCTCAAGTTTATATGAAACAAAATCAAGAATTGCCTTTTACTGTATTGAATGGAACGCCTGGATATATTAATTTATTAGACGCACTTAATGCTTTTCAATTAGTACGAGAATTACAAGCAGCAACGGGAAAACCAGCAGCGACATCTTTTAAACATGTTAGTCCGGCTGGGGCGGCGATTGCTACGGATATGAGTGATACTTTAAAAAAAATATATTATGTTGATGATTTGGTATTAAGTCCACTTGCTAGTGCGTATGCTTGTGCTCGTGGGGCGGATCGGATGAGCTCATATGGTGATTTTGTAGCTTTATCGGCATGTTGTGATGAGTCTACAGCTAGGGTCTTACAACGAGAAGTTTCGGATGGTATTATCGCACCAGCGTATACGCCAGAAGCATTGGATATATTAAAGAAAAAGAAAAAAGGAAAGTATTGTATATTGCAAATAGATCCATTATATACACCGCAAGTAATTGAACAAAAAGATGTTTTCGGTATTACTTTTGAACAAGAACGGAATCAAGTGAAACTTACCGCATCGGTGTTGCAGAATAGACCAACTCAAAATAAGGAGATTCCTTTGACCGCACAACAGGATTTATTGATTGCTTTGATTACGTTGAAATATACTCAATCTAATTCGGTATGTTATGTAAAAGATGGTATGACCATTGGTGTAGGTGCGGGACAACAATCGCGTATTCACTGTACTCGTTTAGCTGGGAATAAAGCTGATATATGGTGGTTGCGTCAGCATCCTATGGTGATGGCATTACCTTTTCGGGAAGATATTAAAAGAGCAGATCGGGATAATGCTATTGATATTTATATTTCTCCCGATCAAGAAGATCTTTTGGTAGATGGCATTTGGCAAGCATTGTTTACACAGCGTCCGCCTGTGTTAGAACAAGCAGATAAGAAAGCTTGGTTGATGAAGTTACAGGGGGTTAGTTTGGGAAGTGATGCGTTTTTTCCCTTTGGTGATAATGTTGAACGAGCATATCGGAGTGGCGTAGCCTATATTGCTCAAGCGGGTGGTTCTATTCGTGATGATCATGTGATTGCTACGTGTGATAAATATGGCATTGCTATGGCTTGTACGGGAATACGGTTATTTCATCATTAAGTTGTTCTTGCAACGGGAGACTACATAACATTAATGTTATATCGGAATATTCTGATACCCCCCTTGAATTAAATTGATGGTATGTGGCTTTGGTAACTTCTATACACATAGAAAACAAACTCGTTGCAAGAATAAAAAGCTCAGCAAGTATTATTGCTGAGCTTTTTTTATAAGCAAAGTTGGTGATACGGCTTTCCCTCTAAGGTTTTCCAAGTTAGGTTATGATCTTCTAAGAGTAGATAGCTATGGGGACTTTCTTCTTTTGGGATAGAGATAGACCCTGGATTAATATATAAATTGTCATCGCCAAAGGATTTCCATGCAGGAACATGGGTATGGCCATGTAATAAAATATCGCCCTTTTTTAGAGAAGGAGGTAAATGGTTCAAATTAAATAGATGTCCATGGGTAATAAATACTTGCCGTTTTGTTAGGTATAAAAAGGCATAGTCACTTAATATAGAGAAAGAAAGTACCATTTGATCTACTTCGGAGTCACAATTTCCTCGTACACATAATATACGGCTGGGACAGTTGTTTAGCAATGTAATGACTTCCTTGGGGTGATAGTTTTTTGGCAGATCATTGCGGGGACCATGATAAAGCAGATCCCCCAATAGCAATAAAGTATCTGGTTTTTCTATGGCTAGTTGGTGCATTAGGGCTTGACAATAATAAGCAGAGCCATGGATATCAGAAGCAATTAATAATTTCATTATTAGGAACTCCTTGTATAATAGAGAGCAAATGATAGACGCTTATTCATGTCTAGGTAGTAGTTAGGAAAAAAAATTTTTATAATGGCCACATAATTTATCATTTAACGAACGAAGTTTATAGATATATTGTCCATACGTCAATACTGATAATACAGGGGTAGAAACGGTAGCTTGATTGATATGGAAAGTACATATTAGATCATAAATACGCTGTTGTAACCGTTCATCTCGTTTATAGTCATCGGTGTAAATGGATAGATGGGTCATATAATTGAATTTTTCTTGTTGTAAGGCAAGTGCGAGTTGTTTATAATCTTGCCAATTTGCGTGTTGTAAGGATAAGGAATGTATGGAATGAATGATATCGACTATACCACTCATGATACCGCTACAAATACTACTATATACATTGATAAATTGCAAATAAGATGCGGTAAACGTTAATAATTGTAAGCACGTTATTAATAATTTTTCCGTTTGAGTATATCCTATATAGTATATGTAATTACGAGAACTTTCGAGGGTATAATAATAAATTTTTTCTTCCATATGCAGTACAACAGGGGTTTTTGATTTCATGCAGTATCCTTTCTTTGGATTTTGGGAATCATTATCTATTATTTCTTTTATCATACTACATAATAGAGAAAAATCAATACTTTGGCTTAGAACCCGTGTTGTATAAAAAAAGGCCTTGCTATGCAAGACCTTGATGGTGCGCCTAGAAGGATTCGAACCTTCGCACCCGGTTCCGGAGACCGGTGCTCTATCCCCTGAGCTATAGGCGCATGTTGTATAAAAGAATACTTTCCTATCATAGCATGTATTTTTATATCTGACAAGAAAGATTTTTTTATTAGGAAGAAAGAGGGAAAAGGGACAAACGCACGGTGATGACTAGCCGAAACAAGACAAAGATGGTATTATTAGATACATAGCGATATAGGGTAGGAGAAAAGAATGATTAAACATGTTATTTTTGATTTAGATGGCACATTGACTGATTCTAAAGAAGGTATTATACGATCTGTTGAGTACGCATTGCAAAAAGCGGGCGAAACGACAGCCCATCGGTTGTCATCGGAGATTATTGTAGGACCGCCTTTGTTGACGACGTTTCAAGAAACATATGGCTTTTCAGAGAAAAAAGCTCGTGCTATTTATGCATTTTTTCAAGAGCGATATAGTACTATTGGCAAATTTGAAAATCGATTATTTCCGGGTATTATACAGTTGATGAAAGCACTAGCAACTAGGCATATCCGTTCGTATGTAGCAACGTCAAAACCAGAAATTCATGCACGAGAAATTTGTCAACATTTTCAACTTTTGCCATATTTAGCCGCTATTGCGGGCCCAACTGTAGGAGGAAAAGAAACTAAGATCGATTGCATTAACCGCATTATACGTTGTATTGGGACTAAACAAGAGGTGGTTATGGTAGGTGATCGTAAATATGATATAGATGGGGCACATATTGTAGGAATACAAAGTGTAGCCGTAGCATATGGGTATGGTAGCGAAAGAGAGATACAAGCATGTAAACCAGATTTTACGGCATATAGTGTAGATGAATTAGCCAAATGGTTGCTTCGCTGATAAAAGAAAAGAGGGATTATGATGGAGTTAAAGAAAGCGTGTATGGTACATGGATTTCGTGTTATCCGAGGGGAATATGTTAACGAAATTGCAAGTCAGGTATATGAATTGCAGCATGAAAAATCGGGAGCACGTGTATTATATATTCAAAATGAAGATGATAATAAGGTCTTTTCTATTTCCTTTAGAACGACCCCGATGGATAGCACGGGAGTACCACATATATGTGAACATTCTACATTATGTGGCTCACGGAAATTTCCACTCAAAGAACCGTTTGTAGAATTAGTTAAAGGCTCGTTAAATACCTTTTTAAATGCGATGACTTTTCCCGATAAAACAATGTATCCAGTAGCTAGTCGCAATGCTCAAGATTTTCATAATTTAATGGATGTTTATTTGGATGCGGTCTTTTTTCCAAACATGTTGCATGATCGGCAAGTATTGATGCAGGAAGGATGGCATTACGAATTGGAGAGTGCCACCGCGCCTTTAACTTATAGTGGGGTTGTATATAATGAAATGAAAGGAGTATTTTCTTCACCGGATTCTCAATTAGAACGTCATGTTATGGCATCGTTATTCCCGCAGACTACATATGGTGTGGAATCGGGCGGAGATCCAGATGATATCCCTACGCTCACATTTGAAGGATTTACGAATTTTTATCGTACATATTATCATCCATCAAATAGTTATATTTTTTTATATGGTGATATGGATATTGAAAACACCTTGGCATTTATTGATAGCGAGTATTTACATCATTTTGATAAGCAAAAAATTGATTCGGCTGTTACACGGCAACATTGCCTTAAGGCGATTACGAAGACATTTCCTTATGGTGTAGCTTCTGATGAAAATACAACCCAAAAGACGTTACATAGTTTAACTTATGTTATAGACGATGCCTTGGATACAACGTTGGGATTAGCACTTAAAGTATTGACTTATGTGTTGGTAACATCACCAGCAGCACCGTTAAAGAAAGCATTGTTAGATGCTCAAGTAGGGAAAGATATTTCTGCTGATTTTCAAGATGGCGTTTTACAGCCTATGTGGTCTCTATCTGTGCATGGTTCGGATCCGGACGATCAAGCAAAGATTATACCTATTGTACAGAATGTTTTACAAGAATGCATTACAACTGGTTTAGATCGTAAAGCGTTGACGGGAGCATTAAATCGGGTAGAATTTCTCTTGCGGGAGGCCGATTTTGCAGGACGTCCAAAAGGGTTGATTTATGGTATTCGGTGTATGGATACATGGTTATATGATAAAGATCCCTTGGATTCTTTGCGGTATGAAGAAAGTTTAAAAGTATTGCGTAATGGATTACATACACGGTATTATGAAGAAATTTTAAAAAAATATATATTGGATAATTCTTATTATGCATTGGTATCGTTAGTACCAGAATCAGGATTAACAGAAAAACATGATCAAGCACAGGCACAAGCATTAGCTGAATATAAAAAAACGTTGTCTGCAGCGAAAATTGAACAGATTATTGCCGATACTAAGGCGTTAAAAAAACGACAAGCTGCACCAGATTCACCAGAAGCATTGGCGACTATTCCTATCTTATCGCGAGATGATTTATCGAAACAAATAGAAAAAATTGAACGACGTGAATATATGCATGATGGGGTAAAGGTCATTCATATTCCAGCGGTTACGAATGATATTACCTATCTTTCGGCATATTTTGATTTGCATGGGTTTACGGTTGATGAGTTGCCATATGTATATTTGCTAAGTGATTTGTTAGGTGAAATAGATACAGCTCAGCAATCTTATGAAACATTAGCTATGCAGGTGGATTTAGTGACGGGTGGATTAGATTTTTCCGTAGAAGCTATTGCTGATTATCAAGATAATACGGTATATACACCTGTCCTTAAAGTAAAGGCAAAGGGATTGACGTCTAATTTCGCAGCTATTGGTGATTTACTGCGTGAGGTTACGCTGGAAACGATTTTTACTCGTAAAGAACGCTTGATTGAACTGGTAGAAGAAGTAAAGGCGAATTGGGATATGGACGCTTTTCGGCGTGGAAATATTTTGGTAACACATCGCTTATTATCCTATGTGTCACAAGTAGAAGCGTTTTGTGATGCTGGTGAAATGACATATTATCAATTTATTTCACAGTTAGCAGATAATATCGAACAAGAGGTCGATTCACTTGCAAATACGTTGCAAAAAATATTGCAAAAAGTGATGACTAAATCGGCTTTGACCATAGCGATAACTGGTAGTGATGCGGATTATCAAGATGCACTTTCGGCGTTAGCCCCATGGATAAAATCGTTGCCTGCTGGGAGTAAAAAAACGACGTTATGCCAGTTTGCATTGCGACAGCGCAATGAAGGAATTGTGACTAGTGGTAAAGTGCAATATGTGGCTAAAGGCGGTAATATTCGCTCACATGGATTTGATTATACGGGTGCATTAGCCATTTTAGATACGATTTTACAATATGGTTATTTGTGGACGAAGGTTCGCGTACAAGGCGGCGCATATGGTGCGATGACTCGTTTTTCTGGTAATGGGGACATGATCTTTTGTTCTTATCGAGATCCTAATTTAGGTAGTACGTTGGATGTATATGATACAGTCGCTGATTATTTAGAAGGTTTTGCTGTATCAGAACGAGAAATGACAAAATATGTTATTGGGACGTTGAGTAGAGTTGATATCCCTTTGACGCCATCATTGCGAGGTGAAAAGGCGATGCGTCAATATTTTTCCGGGCTAACAGATGAAGTAGCTCAGCATAGACGAGATCAATTGCTGCAAGTAACCGTAGCGGATATTCGTCAGTTAGCACCATTAATTCGTGCTGTAATGGCTGAAAATAATGTATGTGTCATGGGAAATGAGGGTAAAATAAAAGAAGCGGCTGCACGATTTTCGCAGGTTATTCCGTTGACGAAGTAGGGATTTATCATGCGCGGAAGATTTGCTCCTAGTCCTACGGGAGAGTTGCATTTGGGAAATGTATGGACCGCGTTTTTATCATGGCTGCAAGTACGGAAGTATCAAGGCACGTGGGTATTGCGGATTGAAGATATTGATGAACAACGTGCTAAGCCAGTATATACGCGAAAAATTTTGTTTGATTTGTTGTGGCTCGGATTGACTTGGGATGAGGGACCGCAGCGTGGAGGCCCCTATGCTCCTTATCGACAACAGCAGCGGTATGCACATTATGAGCTTTTGTTGGAGATATTGCGAGAAAAACAATTGTTATATCCTTGTTATTGTACACGGAGTAGGTTACAACATATTGATGCACCCCATGCTGGCGAATATCGCACCTATGATGGACATTGTTACAAACGATGGCAAGCACATGTATTTGATGAAACGAAGACACCTTCTTGGCGTGTTCATATTCCTGATGGTACGATTTCTTTTGTGGATGGTGTCTTTGGGTTACAGAAAGTATCATTTGCCAATGCGACAAGTGATTTTGTTGTGCGACGAGCGGATGGCTTGTATTCTTATCAATTAGCGGTGGTAGCTGATGATGGTGCTATGGATATTACACATGTTGTACGGGGACACGATTTGTTGGCGTGGACCGCAGTGCAATGTTGGCTTTTTGGTGAATTGGGTTATGGTATACCTTGTTATACGCATGTACCTCTTTTAGTGGATCCAGAGGGAAATCGATATTCTAAACGCCAACAGGGGATTACGATTGATTCTTTGCGTCAATGCGGCATTAGACCAACCCAGATTCTCTCTTATTTAGCATGGCGAGGTGGACTCGTGAGAGAAAAACGCTGTTATACGCTTGATGAATTGATTCAGAATAGTGAATGGAAGTGTTTATCTACACAAGATATAGTTATCACGAATCTTGTAGATGAGCTGAAAAATATATAATAGCTAAAAAGAATAAGACGCTTGATAATTATTCTAATTTAGAAATCACTGTAAAAAAAACAGTGATTTCTTTTTTTTTATATAAAAAATTTATCCTATTATTGTCATTTAGTGTGTAAATGTGGTAAAATGTGGTGGAAAGTGAAAGAGGTGATAGACAAATGTTCATGGGTGAGTATACACATAGTATTGATGCTAAAGGAAGAGTTATTTTGCCTGCGAAGTTCCGTGAAGAACTTGGCATTCATTGTGTTGTCACGCGTGGATTAGAAGGATGTCTATCCGTATATACGGCTGATCATTGGATGGCGTTGGCGAATGGAATGAAACAGTTGAAAGCCTCAAAAGAAAGCGTACGAGCATTTAAACGGTTTTTATTTGGGAGTGCGGCTGAAGTGGAATTTGACAAACAGGGACGAGTACTTATTCCCAGTACACTTCGCGAATATGCTAAGCTGAATAAAGATGTCACGGTGTTAGGGACTGGCGATAAAATTGAAATTTGGGATAAAAAAGCGTATGAAGAATACGCGTCTCGTGTTGTTCCTGATATGGAAGAGATAGCCGAAAGTTTAGACGAAACATTAGCGTTGGATTTTTAGGAGGCTGTATGGATTTTCATCATGTTAGTGTGTTATGTTCGGCAACAGTAAAGGCTGTATTAGGTCCGACCAATGGAGTGTATGTAGATTGCACTTTGGGGGGCGGTGGTCATGCGGCGACATTAGGTATGTTATTAGATAATGAAGCATGGTTGATCGGCTTAGATCAAGATAAAGAGGCTTTAAAAGCGGCGAAAACACGATTAGATAAAACGGTGTCTTGTCATGTTACTTGTGTGCAACGTAATTTTCGAGAAGTGAAAGAGACGTTATATGAATTAGGTGTTGACGCAGTGGATGGCATTATTTTTGATTTAGGTGTTTCCAGTTATCAACTAGATATGCCCGAACGTGGTTTTTCGTATATGCATGATGGTCCTTTGGATATGCGTATGAATCAAGAAAATAAGAAAACAGCAGCCGATATTGTTAATACGTATAGGGAAGAAGAATTATATCGTATTATCAAAGACTATGGCGAAGAACGATGGGCAAAACGAATTGCTATGTTTATTGTGGCTGCGAGGAAAGAAAAAACCTTCACACGGACACAAGAATTGGTGCAGGTTATTAAGCAAGCAATTCCTGCGGGGGCTAGAAAAGAAGGACCTCATCCAGCAAAACGTACATTTCAAGCTATTCGTATAGAGGTAAATGGGGAGCTATCTATTTTACAGCAGTCTTTAGAAGCTGCGGTTTCTTGTTTAAAACGGGGCGGCAAAATAGGTGTTATCACTTTTCATTCCTTGGAGGATAGAATTACAAAACGCACGTTTAAACAGTTGGCGACAGAGTGTATTTGTCCTCCTCATATGCCAGTATGTACTTGTGATCATCATGCTAGTTTAAAAATAACAAATAAGGTGATTGTACCATCGCCAGAAGAGATTATGCATAATCCACGGGCACGCAGTGCTAAATTGCGTATCGGTGTTCGAATATAAGAAAAAAGAGGAAGTGTTAAAATATGTTGGCCAGAAATCCAGAATATATGGGATATCGTGTAAAAAAGCAACCGTCGTTTTCGATACCACTACGTACTACCGAATCATGCATGACGATAAATTGTAAACGAATAGTGAAAGCAATTGGTTTGGCAGCTGTCTTTTTGGTTTTATATGTAAATTTATCGGCTATTAAAACGTCTAATGAGTACGCTTTGTCGAATATAAAATTACAAACTAAACAATTACAACAGGAAAATGATAATTTACGCGTTGATATTGCCCAGTTGGAAGCCCCAGAACGGATTTATACCATGGCCACGACTGAATTAGGTATGGTATCACCAGCATATATTTTATATAACCAGAAGAATCAAGGAAATGTAACAAACGAAGAGATGGCAAATCGCTGAGGATATACGAGCAGCCTTTTTAGGCTGCTATTGTTGTACACTATTCTTATTGACGGATAGATGATATAAGGAGGATTATTCATGAAAACAATACAGGAACTTTGTGCTAAGATACAAGGTGCATATACACTACAAGGAAATGAAACGGGTGTTATTACAGGTATTGTGGCCGATTCTCGCGAGGTGGAAAAGGGAAATTTATTTGTTTGTGTAGCAGGAGCTCATGTAGACGGGGGGGATTTTGCTATTCAGGCAATAGAAAAAGGGGCAATAGCTGTTTTAACGGTAAAGCCGTTAGCACTACCTTCGACGATTACGCAAATTGTTGTTCCGGATGTTCATGTCGCAGTAGAACAGATGGTGCCATATTTTTATGATTATCCAGGGAAAAAGATGAGAATGATCGGTGTCACGGGGACGAATGGAAAAACGACTACAACGCATATGATTGCACATATGTTGCGTATGGCAGGACATCATGTAGGCGTATTGGGAACGATTCATGCTTTATTAGATGATGAAGAATTACCCATTCATAACACCACACCCGATGTGGTTGAGTTACAGCGATTTTTATCATTGATGTATGATAAAGGAATGTCCCATGTTGTCATGGAGGTTTCCAGTCACGCATTGGCATTGCATCGGGTGGCAGGAATTGAATTTGATACAGCTGTATTCACGAATTTAACACAAGATCATTTGGATTTTCATAAAACGATGGAACGATATGTGGCTGCTAAGGCAGAACTGTTTCGAGGGTTGACGGAAAATCGTGAACAGAAACAGGGAAAAACAGCAATTATTAATGTGGATGATGAATGGGCACAACAAATACTAGATGCTTGTGGAACGGCGAAAGTGCTTACGTATGGAATAGAACAAAAAGCCGATTTGCGTGGAGAAAATGTTCGTGTTGAATTAAAAAAAGCATCATTTACGGTGCAAGGTAATTTTGTAAATGCTTCGTTAGAAATGCCCGTGACGGGGATGTTCAATGTATATAATACCCTTGCTGCTATGGGTGCTGCACATGCTGAAGGAGTAGATACGGCGGTAATTGAACAAGCTGTACGGAATTTTCATGCTGTCCCAGGAAGATTTGAGTTAGTTGAAGCAGGTCAGGATTTTGCGATTGTTGTCGATTATTCTCATACACCGGATAGTTTGGAAAAAGCACTAGTTACAGCACGAGCATTAAATCCACAACGAGTATTAGTGGTATTTGGTTGTGGTGGTGATCGAGATCGCACGAAACGTCCTATTATGGGGAGGATTGCTGCACAACATGCAGATATATCAATTGTTACATCGGACAATCCGCGCTCTGAAGATCCAGAAACCATTGTAAAAGAAATTGAAGTAGGGGTTAAAGAAGCGATAACCGCTGGTAAAACCTATAAGGTAATTGTCGATCGACGGAAAGCTATTCAAAAAGCAGTTGGCTTGGCACGGAGTGGCGATATTATTATTATTGCTGGCAAAGGGCATGAAACATACCAGATTTTATGTGATAAAACGATTCATTTTGATGATCGAGAAGAGGCTCGTCAGGCCGTATTGGCGTTGAAGAGGTAAAATTATGGCAACATTTACAGTACAGGAAGTAAAGGAAGTAACAAAAGCACAAGTGCTGATGGCACCTAAATCGCGGTCAGAAGTTTTTCAACATGTAGATACGGATACACGTACATTGGCACAACAATCGTTATTTGTGGCGTTAACAGGAGACCGGTTCAATGGTCATGACTTTGTTTTGGAGGCGGTGAAAAAAGGAGCAACGGGTATCGTTGTTTCTGAAAATAGACCGGAATATAGGTCTTTGGATGCGATTGTCTTTTTGGTAGCTGATACGTTGCAAGCATATCAGCAGTTAGCACAGTTTCATCGGCGGAGATTTTCTATACCGGTTATTGCGGTTACGGGATCAGTAGGAAAAACATCAACACGCAATATTATTTCAACTGTTTTATCGCAAAAGTTCAATGTATGCCAAACGGAGAAGAATTTTAATAATGAAATTGGTTTACCGAAAACGTTATTGCAGTTAGATAAAACACATGAGGTTTGTGTGGTTGAAATGGGAATGCGTGGATTAGGACAAATCGCAGCACTGGCTTCTATTGCTGAACCCACCGTTGGGGTAGTCACGAATGTGGGAAAAAGCCATATTGAGTTATTAGGTTCTATTGAAAATATTGCACGGGCAAAAGCTGAATTGGTAGAAGCACTGTCGGAAGAAGGAATAGCGATTTTGAATCAGGATGATTCTCGTGTTGCTGCTATGTCAAATGTATGTAAAGGGAAGGTTATTGGCTATGGGGTATCGTGTGAAGCGGCTGTGCAGGCAGAACGAATACGGGTCAGTGAAAAAGGTGTTTCGTTTATGTGTCGGTGTTTTGATCAAGGATTTGAAGTTAAAATACCTGTGCTAGGAAAACACCATGTCTATAATGCTTTGGCGGCAATTGCTACGGGAAGGCTATTAGGATTAAGTGAAAATCAAATGATACGTGGATTAAGTGAATATAAAGGTGTTCCCATGCGGGAAGAATTAATACATATTGGTTCATATACGTTTATTAATGACGCGTATAATGCCAATCCTGCTTCCATGATGGCGGCAATTCAAACCTTGTCGATGTTACCGAGAGGGAAAAAGATAGCCGTACTGGGGGGCATGTTAGAATTGGGAGAGTGGTCTGTGAGTGAACACGAAGCACTTGGGGCTGCCGTGGTACAAGCGAATATTGATGTGTTAATTACGTTAGGAGAACTAGCAGCTGCAAGTGCTAGAGCAGCGAGAAAAGCGGGTATGACAGCGGTATATGAAGTGAAAACACATCAAGAAGCAGCAAGTAAAATAAAAGAGCATTTGTCGCCGGGAGCAATTATATTATTAAAAGGCTCGCGCGGATTTAGTATGGAAAAAGTACTTGCGTATTTTGAAGGGATGTAGAATGTATGATAGCCATATTGCTATTTGGATTTTTGGCTAGCCTGGTTATTTCATTATTTTTGGGTAGGCCACTTATACAACAATTAAAAAAAGCAAAAGCACGTCAGTCTGAACGTTTAGAGGGTCCAGCGAGTCATAAGCAAAAAGAGGGAACGCCAACGATGGGTGGTATTTTACTTATTGGATCTACGCTGATAACCATGGTTTTGGCGATGTTTATTTTTCATTCTGTGGAAAGTCGTCAATGGTTAGCGATGATTTTGTTTTTAGGCAATGGGGCAATTGGTTTTTTTGATGATGGAATTAAAGCAATAAAACATAGAAATTTAGGGCTAACGGCAAAACAAAAATTATGCGGACAAGCACTTGTTGCAATTGTTTTTTGTGTATTATTGCACTTGACAACACCATTTTCAACGACACTGGTTATTCCTGGAACTTCTTTGCAGTTAGATTTAGGCGATTTTTATTATTTTTTTGTCTTTCTTATGATTGTAGGATCTAGTAATGCTGTTAATTTAACTGATGGATTAGATGGATTGGCTGCGGGGTCATGTGCGATTACTTCTGCTGCTTATGTGATTATTGCATTTACCTTAGGATATACGCAATTTTCTTTATTTCCTATGGTAATTACGGGAGCTTGTTTAGGCTTTCTGTATTTTAATCAGCATCCAGCAAAGGTTTTTATGGGTGATACAGGATCCCTGGCATTAGGGGGGGCATTAGCAGCAATGGCAATAGTAACGAAAACGGAGTTATTGTTATTGCTGGTTGGTGCATTGTATGTGCTAGAGGCATTATCGGTTATTTTACAAGTTCTTTCTTTTAAATTGAGAGGGGTTCGGATTTTTAAAATGAGTCCGATTCATCATCATTTTGAATTATCTGGATGGAGTGAAGTAAAAGTAGTTTCGGCTTTTTGGTTCTTTTCTGCTGTAGTAGCGATTTTTTCTATTTTATTAGTGGTATGGCGTTATTGATGCGATAGTTCATATAAAGTGGGTGTACAAGATGAGTATAATGGATTTTTCAGGCAAACGAGTACTTGTTTTAGGTGCGGGGATTAGCGGTCGGTCTGCGGCAGTGGCAATAGCTCAACATGGAGGAACGGTGTTGCTAAATGATGCAAAGCTACAGGATATAGCGGAAGAACCGTGGAAGGGATTTACAGAATTAGGCATTCAGTGTGTTTTTGGTACCCAAGATATATCTTTGTTGGCAGATGTAGATATTGTTGTTCCGTCACCAGTCATTTCTCTTGACATGGATATATTGCAAGAGGCAAAAAAACGACATATGCTTATTTGGAGTGAAGTGGATGTGGCTTGCCAGTTGACGAATGCGACTATTTTAGGTGTCACAGGAACAAATGGCAAAACAACGACAACAACGTTGTTAGGTGAAATGATAAAAGCGGCAGGAAGACAAACTGTTGTAGGTGGGAATATCGGAATCGGATTGTCAGAGCATGTGATGGATTTACCTAACACAGCAGTAGTTGTTGCAGAATTATCGAGCTTTCAATTGGAGTGCACTCATTTTTTACATGCCAAGGGGGCTACCGTTTTAAATATAACACCCGATCATTTAGAACGACATCATACGATGGAAGCTTATGCGGCGGCGAAGGAAAGAATTTTTCAAAATCAAGAAAAAACAGACGCAGCGGTTTTAAATTATGATGATACACGAGTACGAGAAATGGCAGCACATGTGGTTGGGCAAGTGTATTATTTTTCTACGGAAGGCCCTGTGCCAGAAGGTGCTTTTTATGAAAATAATCAATTAGTCATACGTCATAATGGAGCAGATATGGTAATCTGTCAGGCTGATACGTTACCATTATTAGGAAAACATAATATACAAAATTATTTAGCTGCAACGGTATTGGCACTTGTGGCAGGTGTACCATTAGATACGATTCGTCAGGTTATAATGAATTTTTCTGGTGTAGAACATCGTCTAGAAAAAGTGCGTGTTATTCATGGCGTTCCATATTATAATGATTCCAAAGGTACTAATGTGGATGCATCGATTAAAGCCTTAGAAGCATTTTCAGGAAATCTTATTTTAATTGCCGGTGGACATGATAAAATGACATCTCTTGATGAGTTTATGAAGCTTGTAAAAGAAAAAGTGGACACCTTACTTCTTATCGGAGAAGCATCTTCTCGTTTTGCTCAAGCAGCACAAGCGGCTGGCGTTAAGGATATTCGTCTGATGGGAAACAGTATGGAACGGGCTATTATGGAAGCACGTTCTATTGCTAAAGCACCTCAGGCAGTAGTGTTATCTCCGGCTTGCTCTAGTTTTGATATGTATGATAATTATGAACAACGAGGTCGTGTCTTTAAAGGGATTGTAAATGCTCTATAAGGGGCGTAAATAGTAGGGAGGACAAAAGATGCGTCGAGTCATTATTTCTGGGGGTGGAACGGGAGGCCATATTTATCCCGCAATTACCATCGCCCGTGCTATTGCGGAATTGGAAAAAACAGAATTTTTATATGTTGGTTCGCGTCAAGGACTGGAAAATACCTTGATTCCCAAAGAAAATATTCCTTTTGTTACGTTAGATGTGCGAGGATTAGAACGAAAAATTTCGTGGAAAAATGTGGTTACGTTGGGGCGAACTGGTAAGAGCGTTATTCAAGCTATGCATATTATTCATCAATTTAAACCAAATGTTGTGATAGGTACAGGCGGATTTGTTTGTGGACCCGTGTTATTAGCAGCCAGTATGCGGAAGATACCTACGCTTATTCAGGAACAAAATGTGATTCCTGGGGTTACGAATACCATTTTAAGCAGATTTGTTAGTTGTATTGCTTTGGGGTATGAGGCTGCGGCAGAGAGATTTTCCCATAAAGATCGATTAATTTATACGGGTAATCCTGTGCGTAAAGAAGTACTTACGGTAACAAAAGAACAGGGGAGAGCTGCATTATCTTTAAAAAAAGATACGTTTACTCTCTTGATTGCTGGTGGTAGTAGAGGTGCTCGTTCTATTAATACAGCGGCCCTTATGGTACATGAATATTTTAAGGATATGGATGATATTCAAATTATTCATGTTACGGGAGAAGGGGAATATCAACGAGTTGTACAGGCACTTGCGGAAGTGGATGAAAAAGGAAGGTATGGTCGAGGTAGTCTTATTATTCCTTATTTGCATCAGATGCCAGAGGCATTGGCCGCAGCAGATCTAGTGGTGTATCGTGCTGGGGCGGTAGGATTAGCTGAAGTGACAGTGCGAGGTGTGCCCTCTATTTTAATCCCTTACCCCTATGCAGCAGAAGATCATCAACGTTATAATGCACTTGAATTAGTAAAACAGGGGGCAGCGAAGATGATTTTAGATAAGATGCTCACGGGAAAAGAATTATTAGATGAAGTATTGCGGTTAAAAGAAAATACAAATGCGTTATTGGCGATGGCAAAAGCAAGCAAGGCATTAGGAAAACCACAAGCAGCACATGATATTGCTCAATTAGCATTGACAATGGCAAACCGTCGTAGCTGAAGATAAGAGGAGTGGATATATACGTGGTAGATTTACATACAATACGAAAAATTCATTTTATTGGTATTGGCGGAGCAGGTATGCGAGCAATTGCGAATATTTTTATTGCTAAAGGATATGACGTATCTGGATCGGATAGTGTACGATCTGATATTACTGATCGATTTGCACAACAGGGTGCACGCATATGTATAGGCCAACGACCTGAAAATTTACAAGATGCAGAAGTGGTAGTGGTTTCAACAGCGATTCATCAGGATAATTGTGAGTTGGTTGCAGCTAGAGAAAAACAGCTTCCTATTATTCATCGTTCTGATGCATTGGTTTATATTATGAGCTGGGGAAAATCGATTGCTGTTGCCGGGGCACATGGAAAAACAACGACATCATCTATGTTGGGGCAAGTTTTTATCGAAAGTAAAATGGATCCTACTATTGTCATTGGTGGCGAAGTAGACTACTTACATAGTAATTCTACATTAGGTGCAGGTGAATATAGTATTGTTGAAGCGGATGAAAGTGACGGCACGTTTTTGAAGGAAAAACCATATATTGCAGTGGTAACAAATATTGATGCCGATCATATGGACCATTATGGTTCGATAGAACATGTGGTAGATGCATTTAAGGATTTCATTCAACGTGTAGATCCCGTACAAGGATTGGCGGTTCTTTGTTTTGAAAACGAACGCATTCGTGCACTTGCGAAAACGATAGGACGGCATTATATTTCTTATGGTTTTTCGGATGATGTTGAATATCAGGCACGAGGATTGCGATATGAAAAGGGATTGCATTATTTTGATGTATATCACAAGCAGACGTTAGTGGGAACGGCCTGCCTTCGTATACCAGGTACGCATAATGTGCTTAATGCATTGGCTACCATTGCAGTTGCATTACATTGTGGAATTTCCTTTACAGATATACGTGCAGCACTTAGTCATTTTCGTGGAGCGAAACGGCGTTTTCAAACGAAGGGAATTGTACATGATATCTGGGTTGTCGATGATTATGCACATCATCCTACTGAAATTAATGCAACACTTACGGCAGCACGTGATATGGGAACACATAGGGTAATATGTTTATTTCAACCGCATCGGTATTCGAGAACGAAATTATTGTTAGAACAATTTGGTAGTGCATTTTTACAAGCGGATATTTTGATTATTACTGATATTTATGGTGCCGATGAAGATCCCATGCCAGGGGTAACGGGCAAGTTAATCGTTGATAAAATTAAAGAACAAACGGGAAAAGAGGCTATCTATATCCCTCATAAAGAAGATATTATTCCTTTCTTACAAGCACATGTGCAGCCCTTTGATTTAGTTTTAACTATGGGGGCTGGAGACATTTATAAAGTAGGCGAAGCATATATATCGTTACTGAAAGGGGAATAGACTTATATGAAATTTGATGAAAAAAGTCGTATCGCTGTTGTAGTAGGCGGTCCATCAACAGAAGCGGCTGTATCACGACGTACAGGCGCTGCTATTGCAGCCGCATTGCAAGGTAAGGGATATCACTTAGACATATTGGAATTAGAACCAAGACAATTAGCACAGCAATTGAAAGAATTACAGATTGATGTGGTCTTTAATGCTTTACATGGAAAATACGGAGAAGATGGTGTATTGCAGGGATTATGTGAAATGCTTGAAATTCCTTATACGGGTTCGGGCGTTATGGCTAGTGCCGTAGGGATGAACAAAGTGATGAGTAAATGTGCCTTTGTTGGTGCCGGTATCCCAACGGCTCCTTTTGCGTATTATTTTTCAACACAATCTATACAATCAATACAGCAAGACGTGATACAACATTTTTCTTTTCCTGTTGTCGTTAAATCAGCTGGTCAAGGATCTAGTATTGGTACGGTAATTGTTCGGCGAGCAGAAGATTTACGAGCTGCTTTAGAAGAAGCCTTTTCTTATAATGATTCTATTGTAGTTGAATCATTTATTGATGGAGATGAATTTACCGTAGCGGTTATGGGAAAGGTAATATTTCCTGTTATTCAAATCGTTTCTGAAACAGGGCGATATGATTATTATTCAAAATATACGCCAGGAATAGCAAAACATTTGTGTCCAGCACCTATTTCAGAAGAAAAAACAAAAGAAATGCAGGAATTAGCTTATCGGGTATTTCAAATTTGCCATGCACGTGGGGTGGCTCGGGTTGATATGATGATGGATCGCGAGGGACAACCTTTTGTATTAGAAATTAATACTGTGCCAGGTATGACTGAAACGAGTTTGGTGCCAGATGCGGCACGTGCTATGGGGGTATCTTTTGAAGACTTATGTGAACAAATTCTTCAAGAGGCTTCATTTGGTAAATTTTAAGTATATGGGATAAGACAATGAAATATACAGACGATAATAATAGATGGATGACTGAGTCAGATACATTCAATGAGGTTATGACAAGGGGGGAATATGATTCTTCCTTTGGTCATAAAAAAATAGAAACGCATACTTCTGTACCACGGCAAGGTCTTTCAACAAGGAGAATAAGAAAAAGAAAACCCTTAGTTAAGCGAAAGGTATGGCTTGTAATTGCTGTTTTTTTGATAGGATGGTGTTTGTTGCGATTGGCTCCTATTCCTTTTGGTACAGTTGAAGTGCATGGCAATGAAACGATGAAACAAAGTGATGTGTATCGTGCGGCGGGAGTGGGTAAACCTGTTAATGTAGTACAATTATCGCCAAATCAAATGGAAAACAGATTACATGAGGATTTGCGTGTTGGGAAGGTAACGGTTACGCGCAAATTTCCCTTTACGATTGCGATACAGCTTACCGAGCGAAAACCGATTGCCCTTGTTATGACGATGTTTGGATTTGCTTATATAGATGATACGGGCATGATTATTCAAACTGCATCACAAATCAAAGGGGTGTCGGCACCAATTATTACGGGGAAAAAAGTGGGTGCCGTATTATTAGGAGATACGTTAGATGATGCAACTATACAGGGTGTATTGCAATATATAAAGATATTACCAGTAGCTGTGCAAGAAAAAATTACGGAAGTAAACATGGCGGATACAGCGGATATTGTTGTATATACGAGTGATAGCATCGCAATTCATCTGGGCAAGGCTGATCATCCACGCGAACGGGCAGATATTACGATGGATTTATTGCGACAAGTGGAACAACAGCAATTGCATGTGCAATATATTGATACAGATATTCGTGCTCCTTTAATAAAACGGTAAAGGACAGAAGAATAGTGTTTTATTTGAATTAATTATAGAAAAATTTTTCAAGATAGTGTACAATAAAAAAGAATATAATCTGCGCAGAATGGGTGCGGTCTTGAAGGAGGAAATTTGAACATGGCAGAATTTGCAAATATAAAAGTAATTGGTGTCGGTGGAGGCGGTAATAATGCCGTTAATAGAATGATTGAAAGTGGGTTGCAAGGGGTTCAATTTATTTCCGTAAATACGGAAGATCAAGTGCTGGAAGTATCTCGTGCGGATGTAAAAATTCAAATTGGTGAAAAATTAACCCGCGGACTAGGAGCTGGAGCCAATCCGCAAGTAGGTGAACAGGCAGCATTAGAAAGTAAAGAAGAAATTATGAAGGCGTTGCAAGGTGCTGATATGGTTTTTGTTACTGCTGGTATGGGCGGTGGTACTGGTACGGGTGCAGCTCCTATTGTGGCAGAATGTGCTAAAGAAATGGGTGCTTTAACTGTAGCTGTCGTAACAAAGCCGTTTGCTTTTGAGGGAAAAAGAAGAAAAGAACAGGCTGAAAAAGGGGCTGCTTATTTAAAAGAAAAAGTAGATACAATTATTACGATTCCTAATGATAAGTTGCTGCAGATTATTGATAAAAAAACGCCGTTGAAAGAAGCGTTTTTAGTAGCTGATGATGTATTGCGTCAAGGGGTACAGGGAATTTCTGATTTAATTACGACTACGGGGCTGATTAACTTAGATTTTGCTGATGTAAAAACGATTATGTCTGATCAAGGTGAAGCAATTATGGGTATCGGCATTGCATCGGGAGAAAATAGAGCCATTGATGCTGTTGATAGTGCTATTCATAGTGCTTTATTAGAAACAAGTATTGATGGTGCTCAGAGTATTTTAATTAATGTAACGGGGGGACAAGATATTAGCTTATATGAAGTTAATGAAGCGGCTGAAAAAGTTGCTGAAGCGGTGGATCCGGATGCTAATATTATTTTTGGTTCAGTTATTGATCCCGATATGGAAGACTCCATTCGTATTACTGTTGTTGCAACAGGATTTGGAAAAGAGCCTACTTCGATTCCTAGTTTTGGACAAAATAGCACAAGTAATATTGATTCCAAAAATTCAGCGGGTGTGGAAATTCCAGCTTGGATGAGATAAATAAAAAGCGGATCCCGATAGGATCTGCTTTTTTTGTGATATAGGAGGGACAATTCATGAGATGTCCATTTTGCAAAAGTGCAGAGACAAAAGTTACTGATTCTCGTGCTACTGATGAAGGTAGTGCAATTCGTCGGCGCCGTGAATGCCAAGTGTGTCGCCGGCGGTTTACTACCTATGAAATGGTGGAAGAAGTGCCATTAGTTGTAATAAAACGAACGGGTGATCGAGAGTTATTTGATCGGAATAAAATTATTAATGGACTATTACGTGCATGTAATAAAAGACGCGTTACGAGACAACAAATAGAAGATATTGTAAATAGGGTGGAACGGACTATTCGAAATTTGTTGTTACAGGAAATTAGTAGCGAGAAAATAGGCGAAATCGTGTTGAATGAATTGAAGACAGTAGATGAAGTAGCTTATATTCGTTTTGCTTCTGTATATAGACAGTTTGCGGATTTGGATAGTTTTATGGCAGAATTGAAGCATTTAATGGGGAGTAAGGAAGATAACTCATAAATAGTGGAGCGTAAAATGGGGCAATATATTGATGAATTTTTAAAATATACTTTATCGCAGTTGCGTATTGCCGTGATAGGGGATGTTATGCTCGATAAGTATGTATTTGGTAAAGTGCAACGCATTTCCCCTGAAGCACCAGTACCCGTGAATAAGGTTGAATACACGAAAGCTGTTTTGGGTGGGGCTGCAAATGTAGCAGCTAATTTGGCTTTTTTACATTGTCAGGTTGCTTTGGCGGGAACGATAGGCGATGATGAAAATGCATGTATTTTTAGTGAAATAGTTAAGCATGCTAATATCGAAAGTTCAGGGGTGCTTGTACGTAAACACTGTATGATGACAACCAAAATGCGTGTTTTGGGGGCACAACAACAGATGCTGAGGTTGGATTTCGAAGCTTATACGGATAGTACAGCTGAAGAAGAAAAATATTTTATATCTTGGTTGCAAGCACATATACAGGCAGGATTAGATGGACTTATTATTTCTGATTATCAAAAGGGTGTATTGACACCGAACCTGACTCAAACATTAATTCATATGGCAAAAAAAGCGGGTATACTAGTATTGGTTGATCCTAAAGGTGTGGATTGGCTAAAATATGTGGGTGCTGATTTTATTACTCCCAATATTAAAGAAGTGGCGCAATGTTTGGGGAATGACATAGAAAATACCAATGAAGATGTTGTGCAAGCGGGGATGAATATACATGAGCAATATCGGGTGAAGCATGTCCTGGTTACGCGTTCGGAAAAGGGGTTAACCTTGATTCGTGACGACGGAAAGGTGTGGAATAATGCAGCGACCGCACAAGAAGTATTTGATGTGTCTGGTGCTGGTGATACGGTAGCAGCGGTGTTTATGGCCGCTATGGTGGGACATTTATCAATTCAAGCGGGTTTGCTTTTATCCAATGTTGCTGCAGGGATAGCTGTATCTAAAGTGGGAACATATCCTATTCATCAAGAAGATTTATTGCAATGGTGGCAACAGCATTTTGCACGTAAGAATCAAAATAATCACATGTCATCTTGGCAAGAAGTAGCGGAAAAAATAAAGAACTGGCAACGTGCAGGTGAAACGGTAGTTTTTACTAATGGTTGTTTTGATTTAGTTCATCGCGGACATATTGTATATTTACAAGAAGCTGCATTGTTGGGAGACCATTTAGTAATCGGTGTGAATTCAGATGCGTCGGTGCGGCGGCTAAAGGGAAAAACAAGACCCTTTATAAAGGAAGAAGATCGGCTTTTATTATTACGTTCGTTACGGTGTGTCGATGAAGCGGTACTGTTTACGGAAGATACGCCAGAAAAGGTATTGTCGGTATTAAAACCAGATATATTGGTAAAAGGTGGAGATTATCAACGCGATGAAGTGGTAGGCAAAGAATTTGTTAAATCGGTTGAAATTATGCCGTTTTCTCCAGGATATTCAACAACGGCATTGGTTCAAAAAATTTACGCTGTACAAAAAAAAGAAAGACAAGAAAAACAAGAAAAACAAGAATAGGGATAGATAAAAAGAAACAATATGTTATATGGATTGTTTCTTTTTTATCATAGTGTCTATGGAGATAAAAATTAAAAAAGGAGTAAAATATGCGAAAGGCTGCGTTTTTTGATCGGGACGGTGTATTAAATATTGATTCAGGATACGTCGGGACAACGGAGCAATTTTGCTGGCTTCCAGGAGCTAAAGAAACATTGCAAAGGCTAACTTTATTAGGGTATACTAATATTGTAGTAACGAATCAGAGTGGCGTTGCTCGAGGATATTATACTGAAGAGGCTGTACGGCAATTGCATCGTTGGATGTGTAGCGAGGTAGCACGAGCAGGAGGAAACATTGCAGCAGTATATTATTGTCCTTATTTAGAGGGAGCCTTGATACCTGCTTATAATAAGAAAAGTGATTGGCGTAAACCTGAACCAGGCATGGTATTACAAGCATGTAAAGATTATGATATTGATAAAACAAGATCTTTTCTTATTGGTGATAGTGTACGTGATATACAGTGTGGTCAACGGGCTGGTGTGGAGTCTTATCTATTTATGGGGGACAATTTATATGAATTTGTAAATAGAATTTTGGCAGAAAGGAAGAAACGTGGAATCATATAAGAATATATTGATTATTCGCATGAGTTCGTTAGGAGATATTATTCATACTTTACCGACTTTATATGCAATACGAAATAATTGGCCACAAGCACGCATTGTTTGGGCTGTGCATAAACAATTTCGCGATATTTTACCAGGAAAACCTTATATTGATGAAGTTGTATATATTGATGAACGGCAGTTTATAAATCCTTTATATTGGTGGAACCTGCATAAACAATTACGGGCTTATGATTTTGATCTTTCCTTAGATTTGCAAGGATGGGCTAAAAGTGGTGGCGTTGCTTTGTGTAGTGGCGCAAAACGAAGAGTAGGGTTTTGGGAATTACAAGAAGGGAGTGCTGCGATTAGTACCCCGTTGATTGGAAAATATCAACATGGAAATTTGATTGAACGTTATTTGGATACAGTGCGTGTGTTGGGGGGGAAGGTGAATACGGTGGCATTCCCTTTGCCTGATTTTGCAAAAGAAAAGAAAACTATGACATACCGTTTACAAAAAGATGGTTTACATAAACCATATGTTGTTATTGTGCCAGGAAGTCGCTGGGAGTTAAAAGAGTGGCCTGTTTTATATTGGCGGCAGTTTATACAGCGACTTATTTCGCAGCAAGTATCGGTGGTTTTATTAGGCAGTAAAGGCGATAAGAAAAAAGGAGATGTCTTACTAGAAGGTCTTCAGCATCCTTTTATTAAAAACTATATGGGGAAAACAACGATAAAAGAAATGATGGCGGTTATCCAGCAAGGGGCTTTATTTATTAGTGCTGATACAGGTCCATTGCATATTGCTAATGCACTAAAACGACCGTTAATTGCGTTATTTGGTACGACTTGTGCAGAACGAAGTGCACCCTATTATGGAACTGATAATGCACATATTCATACTATTATATCACCGACATCTAGAGCTACCGTTTGGCATCCTAAAATAAAAGATGCACAGTGTATGGCACAAATTACAGTAGATCAGGTATGGCATATGTATAAGCAATGTTGTATGGAAAATGGAATAGCATAATACTTTATATTTTCGTTAGGATAGAGTATACTAAATGTAGTATTATATGCGTGGGAGGGTATTGATATGAAAAGGATATTGTTAGCGGGTACAGTAGTAATAGGACTCATGGGTAGTACAATGGGGTTATATTCTGTAAATGCAGCTGCACCGGGTACGTTAAAAGTAAATGTAAATTATGGATTACAGCAAAAAGAGGGATCCCGTCCAGCAAATAATCATTTTGCAGGTGGCGATGTTATCTATACGGTGACACCTAAATGGAATGTACAGTATAGTCATCATTATGCCCGTGGAAATACGGGAAATCATATTCAAGAACAATATGTAACTGGCGGATATCATTTGACGGATAATCTTACTGCCTATGCTGGTGGGGCGTATATCCAAACGGAAGTTGAGGGGACTTATCGGAGTGCTTCGGGATACCAATTTGGGGTACGGGGAGAAATGGACTTACCTTATCGATTCAAAGGATATGCTAATATTGGCTTAGGAAATCGAACCCAATCGTATGTAGTTGGTGTGGGATATCCCGTATTACCTGGTATTGATGCACATGTTCAATATCGTAATAGCAAGGTGGATGCGGCAGGATATAAGGATACGGTCAAAGGAGTACAAGTAGGGGTAGGATATAGCTTTTAATACATAGGAAGAATAAGAGGATCCGCTTCCAAGGAAACGGGTCCTTTATTTGTATCACTTGATATAAATTGGCTTGGTTAGGTTATGGAAGAGAGGAATTTAAAAAATATATAATGGAACGAATTTATTTGGATTATGCGGCGGCAACGCCTTTAGATAAACAGGTATTAGAGGATATGCTTCCTTATTTAACCGCACAATATGGAAATCCATCGAGTCTGCATTATTTTGGACAGCAAGCACGTGCAGCTGTTCAACGGTCAAGAGAAATTGTTGCAAAGGCTTTAGCTGTAAAAAATCAGGATATTGTTTTCACGGCAGGGGGAACAGAAGCTGATAATTTAGCTATTTTAGGATATTTGCGTGCTAATTTTCCTAAAGGTGGTCATATTATAACCACGGCTATTGAACATCATGCAGTGTTACGTACCTTTGAGTGGTTAGCTACACAAGGTTATGAAGTTACGTTTTTGCCAGTTCAGGCGGATGGACGCGTAGACATACAGACAGTTAGAGCGGCTTGTCAGAAAAATACAGTACTTATTTCGGTTATGGCCGTAAATAACGAAACTGGCATGATTCAGCCGATAAAACAAATTGGCATGTTAGCACATGAATTGGGCATTGCTTTTCACGTAGATGCCGTACAAGCATTTGGATATATCAATATACAGCCAAAGCGTATGCATATTGATTTGTTGACGATTTGTGGACACAAAATATACGGACCTAAAGGTATAGGTGTGTTGTATATTCGACCAGGCATACAGGTACATGCTAATTCCTTTGGCGGACCACAAGAACATCGGTTGCATGCGGGAACAGAAAATGTACCAGCAATTGTTGGTCTTGGCTCGGCTGTTAAGTTGGTAGAAGCCCATCGTCAAGAATGGTCTGAACACGTATTTCGGTTAAAAAAACGTATTTTCCAAGAATTTATTGTATCTACCAAGAATGTACGTTATAATGGAACTTTAGAGAATAGTGCACCCCATATTATGAATTTTAGTATGGCTGAATGTGATAGTGCCGTTTTATTGATTCGTCTGGATCGAGCAGGGATTGCTGTATCGGCTGGGTCTGCGTGTGAAGCGGGAGCAGCTCAAGCTTCACATGTATTACAAGCGATGGGGATATCTTCAAAGTGGTTAAAGGGAAGTTTGCGTATTTCGCTAGGAAAAGAAACAACGGAGACGGAAGTGGATCGCTTTATTGCGGTTATGAAAGATATCGCCGCGGTTTTTGATAAAGGAGCAAGGATATGAAACAATGTGTAGCAGTAGCAATGAGTGGTGGGGTGGATAGCTCTGTTACGGCTGGCTTATTAAAGAAACAAGGTTTTGATGTGATTGGGATTACTTTACGGTTATGGGAAGAAGAGAATACTTGTGTTGTAACCGATAATATTCATGCGTGCTGTTCTCTCGCATCTGTAGATGATGCGAAAGAAGTGGCTGATGTATTAGGAATTCCTCATTATACTTTAGATTTTCGACAGGTTTTTTCGCAAGATGTTATTTCTTATTTTGTAGAAGCGTATACGCAGGGGAAAACGCCGAATCCATGTATTGCTTGTAATAAGTGGATTAAATTTGGTTTGTTGTGGGAACAAGCAAAGCAATTTGGTGCGGATTTTTTAGCTACGGGGCATTATGCACGCATTGTTTACGATAAGGATAGACAAGTATATTCGTTGCTACGAGGAGCGGATCGCAAAAAAGATCAATCGTATGTTTTATATCAGTTGACTCAAGAAGTATTGCCTCATTTGTTGTTTCCTATGGCGGACTTTGCGAAGGCAGATACGCGGGCGTTGGCAGCAGAATGGAAATTACCTGTATTCAATAAACCGGAGAGTCAAGATATTTGTTTTATTCCAGATAATGATTATAAATCTTTTTTACGTAAACGTGTTCCTGCCTGTTTTCAGCCAGGTGATTTTGTGGACACGACGGGAAAAGTTATAGGTAGACATCAAGGCATTCCTTGTTATACGATAGGACAAAGACGAGGCTTACAGTTAGGGGGACCAGGAGGCCCTTATTATGTTATTGCCTTAAATGTAGCTCATAATCAGGTTATTGTTGGTTCTGAAAAAGAATTGTTTACGACACATGTTCCTATTCATGAGGTTTCGTGGGTAGAAGAAATTCCAACGAAACCCTTTGTTGCATTAGGGAAAATTCGATATGCTGCAAAGGAAGCGTTGTGTCAAGTATATCCGTCAACAGAAGGAATGACATACGTTGAATTTCAGCAACCGCAACGGGCAGTTACATCTGGTCAGGCCTTAGTATTGTATGATGTCCAAACGGGAGAGCGTGTATTGGGTGGCGGTATTATTAAATAAAAGGAGTAATAACGGTGACGACGAAATATATTCGTAATTTTTCTATTATTGCACATATTGATCATGGTAAATCAACATTGGCAGATCGCTTATTAGAACGAACAGGAACGGTATCACAACGCGAAATGGAAGCACAGCTATTAGATACGATGGATTTAGAGCGTGAACGAGGTATAACAATTAAAGCACAGTCAGCACGGCTGATATATGATGCGAAAGATGGACAACAGTATTGCTTGAATTTAATTGATACGCCTGGGCATGTTGATTTTAACTATGAAGTATCGCGTAGTTTGGCTGCGTGTGAAGGTGCTTTATTGATTGTCGATGCGACACAAGGGGTAGAGGCACAAACACTAGCCAATGTATATTTAGCATTAGAACATGATTTAGAAATTATTCCTGTCATAAATAAAATTGACCTACCTAGTGCTGATCCAGAACGGGTACGACATGAAATAGAAGATGTTATTGGCTTGGATGCTTCTGAGGCTATTCTTGTGAGTGCTAAAACCGGAGAAGGTATCGATGAGGTGCTAGAGGCGATTGTAACGCATATTCCAGCACCACCTGAAGCGAGTGATAAACCATTGAGAGCATTAATTTTTGACTCCCATTTTGATTCTTACAAGGGAGCTATTGCCAATGTGCGTGTTATGGAAGGGAGTATCCGACCAGGTCAAAAAATTCGTATGATGGCAACGAATAAAACTTTTGAAGTCATTGAAACGGGCGTATTTTTACCACAAATGCATGCAGTTTCTTCACTGGAATGTGGGAGTGTAGGATATTTTGCTGCGAGCATGAAAAATGTTCGTGACTGCCGTGTAGGGGATACGGTTACGTTAGTTGATAAACCGGCGGCTGAACCGCTTCCAGGATATCGTAAAGCTGTGCCGATGGTGTATTGTGGCTTATATCCTATTGAAACGAATGAATACGATGCGCTACGGGATGCTTTGGAAAAGTTACATCTCAATGATGCGGCTTTGTTATTTGAACCAGAAACATCTACGGCTTTAGGGTTTGGTTTTAGATGTGGTTTTTTGGGTTTGTTGCATATGGATGTTATTCGTGAGCGGTTAGAACGAGAATATGGATTGACGCTAATCACTACGGCACCATCGGTTATTTATCATGTATATTGTACTGATGGGACGATGGTTCCTGTCGATAATCCCTCGCTTATGCCGGATATGACAAAGGTAGATCATGTGGAAGAGCCGTTGGTAAAAACAACCATTATTATTCCTAAAGAAATGGTCGGAACAGTAATGGAAATTTCACAACATCGTCGTGGTCAGTATATTACCATGGATTATTTAGATGATACTCGTGTTTCCTTAGTATATGATTTGCCTTTATGTGAAATTTTATATGATTATTTTGACACATTAAAATCAGCTACGAGAGGGTATGCTTCGTTAGATTATGCGTTACATGGGTATCAAGAATCACCGATGGTGAAGATGGACGTTCTTTTAAATGGCGAAGTAGTGGATGCATTAAGTGTTATTGTTCATCGTGATTTTGCGGCTCGGCGTGGGCGTGCATTAGTTGAAAAATTGCGAAGTCTTATACCGCGGCAACTGTTTCAAATTCCTGTACAAGCAGCTATTGGTAATAAGATTATCGCCCGTGAAAATGTGGCTGCACTGCGAAAGGATGTCTTGGCTAAATGTTATGGCGGAGATATAACACGTAAACGTAAGCTTTTAGAAAAGCAAAAGGAAGGCAAAAAACGGATGAAACAGTTTGGGACGGTAGAAATTCCGCAAGAAGCCTTTATGGCGGTATTAAAGGTTGATGAATCGTGATTGGGGTGTATGTTCACATTCCATTTTGTATTAGCAAGTGTGCCTATTGCGATTTTCCCTCGTATAGTGGCTGTGAATCACTGTACGAGGAATATATTCAGGCCGTATGTCGAGAAATCGAAACATATCAGGGGGAACGGCACGCTGATACAATTTATTTTGGCGGGGGAACACCATCTCTTTTGCCAGTGGCTCTATTAGAAAAAGTACTGGTTTGTTTACGGCACCAATTTATTGTGTCCGAAGATGCGGAAATTACAGTAGAAGCTAATCCCGATAGTCTTACGCTTGATATGTGTCGTCAGTTAGCGACAATCGGTGTCAATCGCCTTTCGGTGGGGGTACAATCTTTTCAAGATGATGTATTACGATATTTAGGTCGCCCTCATACAGGGAAGATGGCATATCAACTGTTTGAAGGGATTCCTAAAACGGGGATTACGAATATTTCTTTAGATTTGATGTATGGGTTACCTGAACAAACCGTGGAAATGTTTCAACAAGACATCGAGATGATTCCCACTATTCCCGTGACTCATGCGTCTATTTACAGCCTTATTGTAGAAGAACATACCTTATTATACCGGCAAGTGCAACAAGGTAGTATATTGTTGCCAATGGAAGAGACGGTAGAGCAAATGAAAACTATCTTATTTTCTAAAATGGCTGAATGGGGATTTTATCATTATGAAATCTCGTCTTATGCTAAAGAAAACTATGAATCTATTCACAATAGTAAGTATTGGAAATATCTTCCTTATATTGGCTTTGGTGCAGCGGCACATTCTTTTGATGGAAGGCGGCGCTGGGAAAATGTACGCAGTATAGCACAATATATTCGTTATAGTAATCAAGATAAATGTATTTTTCATCAATTTGAGGTTTCTCCTCAACAGGGGATGGAAGATTTTTGTTATTTAGCTTTGCGTATGCAGCGGGGGATATCTTATCAAGCGTTTTATAAGCAGTTTCAGACGAATATAGAAGATGAATTTGGGAAGGAAATAGAGCGTTTATGTACGCAAGGATTATTGGAGAAAACACAAGATGGAGTTTGTCTTAGCGATTTGGGGTTGGCCTATGGAAATTATGTGTTTAGTCAATTTATCCGTGTATCCTCATAAGTTTATAAGGTATAGCGTATTATCTTGACAATATATTTATGTATTACGTATACTAAAGAAGATACGTGTTTGTGGTTGAAAGTCGATGCCAGTCGCAGGCAAAGCGATCCACGTAAGGAATTTTAGAAAATTCCGATCATAGTGCGGCCTAGAAGTAAGTCCTGCCGTATAAAACGAGAGAGTGAGTAGTGGGGGATGAACATCTAAGAGCGAAAGTTCCAGCAGGCGAGTGTGGGGGTAAAGACCAGGTCAAGCGTATTGGAAAAAGCTGTGTTTCGACATAGCTTTTTTTTTTGCTTTAAATTTGACGTTTTATACTACGTATAGTAAAATAAAAAAGTGTTTATTTACTTGCAGGGGGATATTTATGAAAATAGATATCAAGTTATTAAATGCAGAAATACAACAAAATCCATTTGATTCTTTTATGCATTTTCAAGTGATAGAAGCAGAAGATGATAAGTTGGTTCTGACATTTCACAATAAAGGGGTAACTTGGAATAATCCTAATCAAACTATGTATGGTGGCGTTTTGTATGCAATGGCTGATTCGGCGATGGCATTAGCTTGTAAGGCTTGCGGTAAAGTTGTAGTGACGTTAGATTTGGCAATGAATTATTTGTCGCCAGCATTACAAGATACAATTATTTATGCACATGTCCATTTAATTCATCAAGGTAGAACGACTGTCGTAGGTCTTTGTGATTTTTATGATAATAACAAACGGTATTTAGCACATGGACGTGGTACTTTTTTTGTTATGTCTACGACGGCAAATGGGTGAAGGTATGAATATAGAAGAAAAGAGAGAGCAAGAAAAAAAGATTTGGGAATATATTACACATGAAATAATCAATAAGGCCCCTTATTATAAGCAGTTACCATTTGTTTTTAAACGGTTATCGCGAGGGTTAGCTATTTTAGAATTTCGTATTGTACCCAAATTTGTTAATACGCAGGGAATTGCATCAGGTGGCATTTTGGCATCTTTTTGTGATAGCGTGATGGGGATCGCTTGTCGAACATTAGGGCATCATGTGACAACGCTTGAAATTAATATGAATTATATTCGTCCTATTTCTGTGGAAAGTCGAATATTAGGGGTTGGTAAGGTACTCCGTGAAGGAACACGGACGGTTGTTGTAGAATGTGAGTTTTTTAATGAACGAACAGAGTTAGTGGTAAAGGGACGTGCGTCCTTTTATATATTACAAAAAGACAAAAAAGGGAATTAAAGGAAGGTTGGTAAAATGATAAATTTTTCGTATACGGAAGAACAACAAGATATAATTCGTACGGTGCGTGCACTGGTGGAAAAGGAAATAGCTCCCTATGCGGCAGAAATGGATGAAACGGAAAAACTTCATGACGGCCTTTTAGAAAAATTAGCAGCACAAGGGTTGCTAGGTGTAGTTATTCCTGAAGAGTATGGCGGAATTGGATTAGATACGGTTACTATTGCTGCACTGTATGAAGAATTAGGTAAGGGATGTGCTGGTGTTGCTACGACTGTAGCAGCTAATGCTTTGGCATCGTATCCGGTTATTATTGCAGGGACAGCGGAACAAAAGAAACAATATTTTGATGTGATTAATGGTGAACGGTTAGCGGCTTTTGCCTTGACGGAACCGGGAACAGGATCAGATGCAGGTTCTGTATCTACGCGGGCAATAAAGACAGATGATGGCAGTGGCTATGTTTTAAATGGAACGAAGTGTTTTATTACCAATGGTGCTTTGGCAGAAATGTTTGTCGTGTTTGCTAATACGCGTAAAACTGGTGGCATACGTGGCTTGACAGCGTTTATTGTACGTAAGGGTACACCTGGATTTATGATTGGTAAAGCGGAAAATAAAATGGGGATTCGCGCTTCTAATACGACCGAATTAATTTTTCAAGATTGCTTTATTCCCGTAGAACAGCGTTTGGGAAGAGAAGGACAGGGATTTAGAATTGCTATGAACACATTAGATGCAGCACGTCCTTTAGTCGGTGCTGTATCCGTCGGTATTGCTGATGCAGCATTTAAAGCGTGTAGTGAATATGCTAAGGTGCGGGTACAATTTGGTAAACCTATTGCATCTTTTGAAATGGTACAGCAGATGATAGCGGATATGGCGATTGAAGTAGAGGCGGCACGTATGATGGTGCAAAAAGCATGCTGGATGCGTGATCAAGGTGTTGATTTTAGTCGACAGGCAGCTATGGCAAAATGCTATGCATCAGATGTAGCTATGCGTGTTACTACTAATGCTGTACAAGTTATGGGTGGATATGGATATATGAAAGATTATCCTGTTGAAAAATACATGCGTGATGCTAAAATTATGCAAATTTACGAAGGTACTAACCAAATTCAGCGAATGGTTATTGCTAATAAGACATTATATTGATATAATAACTACAATATGGTTAATATAGTGATGATAAAGAGGGTATAAGATATTTTCGCGATACAGGAAAAGCGTTCATTGATTGAGAAACGTTACGTTGAAATCTTATACGTTCACTTTTGAGCTTTTTGTTGAATGGAGTAGGCAAAACGGGAGCTCCCGTTATTGAGCACCTGAGAATTTGTTAGGGTGGTACCGCAGAATAGATTTCTGCCCCTTGAGGGGTAGAAATCTTTTTTTTTAGGAGGTAGGAATATGCAGACAAATATGGAAAACCTCAAGGCAGAGGTAAAAAAACAACTAGCCGCATGTAAAAAAATACAGGATGTACAAGACATACGGGTTAAGTATTTAGGTAAAAAAGGGGAAATTACGGGATTGATGAAAAACATGAAAAATTTGTCCCCTGAAGAACGCCCTGCCTTTGGACAGTTGGTTAATGCGACACGTACTGAAGTGGAACAATGGATTGAAGCACGTCGTGAAGAAGTAAAGGCACAAGAATTAGCCCAACGCTTGCAATCAGAAACGATAGATATTACCTTACCTGGAAGAATTTCCGCAATAGGACATGAACATCCTTTGCATATTACGCGGAAAAAGATGGAACAGGCTTTTTTGCGAATGGGATTTTCCTTAGTAGAAGGCCCGGAAATAGAAACAGATTATTATAATTTTCAATGTTTGAATTTTCCTGATGATCATCCTGCAAGAGATATGCAAGATTCGATGTATATTACTGATTCTATTTTGTTGCGTACGCATACATCGCCTATGCAAGCCCGCGTATTACAGCAGCACGCAGCGAATGAAGCGGTGAAAGTTATTGTACCTGGAAAGGTATACCGCTGGGATTATGATGCTACCCATTCACCGGTCTTTCAACAAATGGAAGGACTTATTGTAGATAAGCACATCCGTTTTTCTGATTTAAAAGGTATGTTAGAAGATTTTTTACGTGAAATCTTTGGCGCATCAACGAAAGTTCGTTTTCGTGCGAGTTATTTTCCCTTTACGGAACCTAGTGCAGAAGTGGATATTTCTTGTGTCATGTGTGGTGGTTCGGGCTGCCGCGTATGCTCGCATACAGGGTGGTTAGAAATTTTAGGTTGTGGTATGGTTCATCCTAATGTTTTACGACTGAATGGGTATGATCCGACCGTTGTCAATGGATTTGCCTTTGGTATGGGTGTAGAACGCATTGCGATGCTTACATATGGTATTGATGATTTACGGCTGTTTTATGAAAATGACATGCGTTTTTTGGCACAGTTTTAAGGTAGGGAGGAAGTCATATGAAAAGTTCATTACAATGGATGAAAGAATATGTAAATATAGATTATATTACAGATCCGCAACAATTTGCAGATACGTTGACGATTGCTGGCATTCCTGTGGAACAGGTAGAATATTGGGGACAAGATATTAGTAAAGTATATAGTGGAAAAATCAATACGATTGAAAAACATCCTGATGCGGATAAATTATTGATTTGCCAAGTTGATATGGGAAAAGAAACCCTACAAATTGTAACAGGGGCACATAATATTCAAGAAGGCGATATTGTTCCTGTTGCTGTGCATGGAGCACATTTACCTGGGGGTGTAAAGATTAAAAAATCAAAATTGAGGGGAATATTATCGCAAGGGATGTTTTGTTCGGCGAAAGAATTTGGTTTTGATGATACGGTATTGTTGCCTGAAGAACGTGAAGGTATTTGGATTTTACCGGCGGATACACCCGTAGGAGAAGATTTGGTAACGTATTTGGGTATTGCCGATACTGTTTATGAATATGAATTAACACCCAATCGGGCCGATTGTTTTTCCATGGTGGGATTAAGCCGAGAATTTGCTGTTTTGGGTAAAGCACAAGCAACGTATCCTAATATTACGTTAACTGAATCGGCAGACCCAGTTGATTCTTATTTGACTGTATCTGTGCAAGATGCGGATTTATGTTCCCGTTATACTGCACGTGTTCTTACGCATGTTAAGATTGGTGCATCTCCTTTATGGTTACAAATGCGATTGCGTAAATCAGGGGTACGTCCGATTAATAATATAGTTGACGTAACGAATTATGTCATGTTGGAATTAGGTATCCCTTTGCATGCGTATGATTATGATAAAATAAAAGATCATCATCTTGTGGTACGTCGTGCTGCTGAAGGGGAAGAGATTCAGACCTTAGATGAAACAAAACGCATTTTACATAAAGATATGTTAGTTATTGGAGATACGGAAAAAGCAGCCTGTGTAGCTGGAATTATGGGTGGTTTGGCTACGGAAGTTACGGCAGAAACGAAAACCGTAATTTTGGAATGTGCCTCTTTTAAGGGATCTAATATTCGGCATACTGGACGTACTTTGGGATTGCGTTCGGAAGCATCTGCACGTTTTGAACGGGGACTTGATGCGGAAGGATGTATTGCTTCGTTAAATCGTTGCGTTCAATTATTACAACAAATAGCGGTTTGTGAAACGGCAGCTGGTATTGTTGATGTTTATCCACATAAACAAGAAGTAAGACATATTACTTGTTCCGCTACACAGATTAACGAGTTTTTAGGTACAGATATTGCCGAAGAACAAATGATTTCTATTTTGCAAACATTGCATTTTATTGTCCAAAAAGAAGGTAACGTGTTTAACGTTACGGTTCCTTCTTATCGTGGTGATTGTACTGAAATGCCTGATATTGCAGAAGAAGTAGCTCGTATTTATGGCTATGAAAATATTCCATCGACTCGTCCATGGAGTCATATTACGGAAGGAACGGAAACACGTTCACATCAGTTGCGAGAAAAAGTTTCTGATGTATTAAGTCGTTATGGGCTAAGTGAAACAGTAACTTTTAGCTTTATGAATACCTCGTCTTTGGAAAAATTATTATTTCAGAAAGACGATAAAGTATATCAGGCTGTTCCTATTTTAAATCCGATTACAGAAGAATATCCTTACATGCGGACTACCTTATTACCTTCTTTGATGGATGTTTTAGCGAGAAATCAAGCGGTTAAAAATCCTACTGTTGCTATTTATGAAATAGGGGCAGTATACATACCGAAAGCATTGCCTTTGGTAGAACAACCGGAAGAACATCAGCAAGTGATGGGACTTTTATATGGAAAACGAATAGGCCAAGTTTGGAACGATGTGGCACAAGAATATGATTTTTATGATGTAAAAGGAATTGTTGAGTATGTTCTGCATACCTTTGGCATTCAAGCAACGTTACGGCGTTCTACATTTGCCCCGTTGCATCCGGGAAAAGCAGCGGAATATGTGATAGATGATCACGTTTTATGCCGTTTTGGAGAGCTGCATCCGCAAGGGGTGGATCAATATGATGTGGACGGTCCTGTTTATATGTTTGAATTTGACATCGACACGTTGTTGCCATATGTTCAATTTTTACCGAATTATCAAAAGATAGATAAATTCCCTGCTATGAGTAGAGATTTAGCTTTTCTTGTTCCTGAAATGGTTTCGCATCAACAAATTATGGATATTATCCAAAAAGAAGGCGGCTCTTATTTAGAATCAGTTACTTTATTTGATTCTTATCAAGGGGAACAAGTACCTAAAGGGTATAAAAGTTTGGCATATGCATTAGTATTTAGATCAAGCGAAGGAACACTTACGGAAACGGATATTCAAGGCGATTTAGACCGCATTATACAAACGTTGAAAGAACAATTCGCTTGTGAATTAAGATAATACAGACCACAATAAAAACCGCTATGATCATGTAGGTCATAGCGGTTTTTGTGTTCTTGTGTAAACGTTTTCCGTCAGGCGTTTGTTTTTTTCTTGTGGAACCGGTCCGGCGGATTCGGCGTTAGGTAGTTACAAGACAACATATTTAAAGGCAAAAATGATAGCTAAAATATACATTAAAGGGCTAATTTTTTTGTAGTGTCCAGTAGCTAAATTAATGATTACATAAGAAATAATGCCGAAGGAAATGCCTTCAGAAATACTATAACAAAACGGCATGCTGATGATGGTAATGTATGCCGGAATTGATTCGCTGAAATCATTGAAATCAATGCCCGTTACCGAGGTCAACATGAGGAAGCCCACAATGACTAATGCCGGGGCTGTTGCAAAGGCAGGAATAGCCATAAAAATCGGTGCCAGAAACAGCGAAAGTGCAAAGAATATGGCTACAAATACAGCTGTTAAGCCCGTGCGTCCGCCTTCACTGACGCCGGTAGCACTTTCTACATAGGTGGTAGTGGTACTGGCACCTATTAAGGCACCTATGGAAGTGGCTACGGCATCGGACATTAAAGCACCTTTAATACGGGGTAATTTTCCTTCTTTATCCAGCATATTGGCTTTGGAAGATACGCCGATTAATGTTCCCAAAGTGTCGAAGATGTCTACAAAAAGGAAGGCAAAAACGACAACTGCAAAGTCTAAGGAAAAGAAGCGAGTAAAATCGAGTTTGCCCAGCAGAGGAGATAAACTGACGGGCGTAAAGGAGGCGATACCGGCGGAAAGATTGGGAATGACACTATACATATGAAGTTCGGGATTCGGTACATACCAGCCTATTAATTCACAAATGACAGCCAGAATCCAAGTAAAGAGAATACCCAAAAGAATATTGCCACGCACTTTTCGAACAATTAATGCCGCTGTTAATAAAATTCCGATCATGGCAATGAGGACGGTAATGCCGACGGTATGAAAGGAGCCGTTGAGTAAAGAATGTTTAAAGGAAAATAAAGATATTTTTGTGGCAGGATTGGCAACAATAATTTGTGCATTTAAGAGACCGATAAGGGCAATAAATAAACCAATCCCTGCAGAAACGGCTTTTTTTAAGGTTAGGGGAATTGCATTAAAAATAGCTTCACGAACATTGGTTAAGGATAAGACAATAAAAATAATCCCTTCTACGAAAACCGCTGCTAATGCCATTTCCCAAGTGTATCCCATTTGTAAAACTACCGTATAGGCAAAAAAAGCGTTCAGTCCCATACCGGGAGCCAAAGCAAAGGGATAATTGGCAAAGATGGCCATGCATAGCGTGCCTACCAAAGAGGCTAAGGCGGTAGCGGTTAGCACGGCACCTTTGTCCATACCGGTAATACTCATAATTGTCGGATTGACAGCCAGAATATATGCCATTGTCATAAAGGTCGTAATCCCGGCTAAGAGTTCCGTTTTCACGTTTGTTCCGTTTTCATGTAAATGGAACAAACGATTCAAAAAACCAGAATTGTTTGTCATAGTACACTCTCCTTTGAGAAAAATAATAATAATTGAATATGTGTATTATAGGATATTCTGGTGATTTGGACAATAGGTGAAGTAAATTTGCTTGTTGTTCGCTACGTTTTTTTTAGTATATTCGTTTTTATCTATATATGAAAAGATAGACTATTATGGTACATATAATGTATTTTATATTATTTATAGGCTATATAGAGATAGACAAAAATAGAATCTATGCAGTTGTGAAAGGTGTGTAACAATATAGGGAGAACAAATGATGAAAAACAGCAAGGCATTTACTATGTGTGGTTACGAGTAGAATTAAATGCACCTTATCAAGTTGTATCTGGTTAAGCTAGCTGCCTAAGCCGCCGTATTTATGTTGTGAAGGATGACTAACGGCAAAACGTAAGACGATGTATTACTGAAAACATGGGAGAAAAGAACTCTATAAAATGTCAATATCTAGCAATTTATTAACAGATTGATATTGGATATGTAGAATAGATAATAACGCTCTTTGCCATTCTAAAAAATAAAGATACGAGTAAGTCGATATTAACAAACGAAAGTAATTTTCATAGTGACAGATACAGAGGGGTTAAAATGATGGAAGAAGGTGATATAGGAAGAGAAAAAAATTCTCATCTTTATCGGCGATCTTGGTTCGGGGAAAAGTAAGATCATTCGAGATTTATTGAAGCAGACGGGTGGAAAATTTGTTAATTACGGGAGGGTTATAGAGAAAATAGGATATAGGACTTGCATATTTATCAGAAATAATAGTAAAATATAAAAATATTAGCTTAAAAAACTGTGGAGGTTGTACAGGATGAAAAAAACTGTATGTTGGTGGGCCGTATTGACGGTGATGATGACCGGTACGGTGACGGCAAATGATTTATATACATATCGTTATGTTAATTCGGACGGTACGATTGTCAATATTACGGATGCGGGATATACGAAAGTGGGAGAAGTAGCGGCAGCAGGAAAAACGTATTGGGTGGCCTTTTCGGCGGTACCTAAGTCGCAGGATACGATTATCGGTAAATTGGCAACGAATGTACCGTTGACTCATCACGAGGGCCTTACGGTTATCAAGCGGATGCCCGATCCGGAGCAGCCGGGGGAGCAGATAACTGAACTGGAGCAAGAAATTCCTCGTAATTTATATGGTGAGGCAAAATGCCCTCATGCATGGGGAACCACAGACGGAATCGAGGTTTCTGTACCGAAGACTCCGGGAAAAATGGTATTGCTTAATAATGCCGTTCATATAGAGCCTACCGACAGGGATACAAATGTGGATTTGGCGAAGATCTGTTTACAGAATGGTGAAACCCATGGGAAGGTGTCCGCAGTGACGGAGCCGGCAGCGTGGTGGACCCATTATACGTCGGCACATATACAACATGTGCGGGTAGTGGGAAGCAAGCGGTTGTTATGGGAACGAGATGCGGCGGGGAAGTGGAAAACCGAAATGCGGTATAATCTGTTTGAGAAAGAAACGCAGCTTCGTGTATGGACCATCGGTAAAAATCGCACAGGGCGTGATAAGAGTGTAAACAGTATGTATTTCTTTTACGGACAAGAGGCCGGTCGATATTTCAGGTCGTCCGTTCTTGATGAAAGGATACGGTGGATTACGAATCCGAACGGCTTTCATGTAGCCAATGCCAAGACGGATATGTTCGGCGTGGGATTTCGTAAGACTAAACCTTTTTCACATGGGCTGTATGGAGAAGTACTGGGGCAATATGCCGTATTTGACCGTCAGATACATACGGTAAATGACGGCATATATGGCAGTCAAAAGGCGTCCGTACAGGGATCGGATGTGGGACTGTCGGTGGAAGCGGGGCGGCATATAGAGGTCATGTCTCATGTATTTTTACAACCGGAAGTGCAGTATACGTATCATTTGTATGATCAACATGCGTATACGGACAGTTTGCAAAGGAAATTCGGGCGTATATATCGACATGAAGAAGACATCCGTGTCGGTTTGCAAGTAGCGTATAAGGGTATTTATGCGAAGGTGAACCGATATTTTTCGTGGTATAATCAGTATCGTTTGCCGGCGGCAACGGAATATGAAGTCGGGGTGGCACGACATTTTCATCAGAACGGCGAGTTGGGGGCGGCGATTTCCTCCCGCACGATGGTATTATGGCGTTCAAGAAATAGCGGTAAAACGTATAAAAAACGGCAACAGACCTATCGCTTTTGGGCACAATTTCACTTTTAAGCGGTGTGTCGATGGCATCTGTAAAGGAATGACAAGAAAGGGATAAATCGCATGAAAAAAATGGTATATAGTGTTTTGGTCGCAGCCTGCTTATTCATGACCGAGGTTGCGGCGGCAAATGATTTAAATACATATCGGTATATCCATCCGGACGGAACGGTGCATGAACTGACGGATACGGATGATTATACGGAAGTGGGAAGAGAAACAATAGAAGGAAAAGAGTATTGGGTAGCCGTCATGATTCGGCCCCAAGATGAGTACACTAACATATATAAGATGAAGACAAATGCACCGATAGATAAGAATAAAACGGTCGGCTTTATTTTGCGTAATCGTACGAAGGACCCGAAAGACGGTACGGTCGTGACTGAATTGGAAAGGCCGGTTCTGCGACGGGTATATGGGGGTTGGTTTAGCACCGGTGCTGTAAAGTTGACTGTTCATGGGAAAAATTATATGTTTCTCGATAACAAGGGAAGATTTGTATTACTTAATAATGCCGTACACATCCTGCCGTCCGACCCGGATACCGGGCTTGATTTGGCGAAAGCGGGCATTATGAGTTTGGAGCGGCGAAACGTGGCGGCAGCGGAAAAAGAGAAGAAATCATCGTGGTGGACAACGTATACGACAAACCGTATACATCGAAAATATTTCGGTACATTTAAGGTACCGACGTGGGAAGTCGATAAAAATGGGAAATGGAAAATAAAGGAAATTCGGAAAGGTTTTTTTAAGAATTCCTATAGTCAGGTGTTAGGTGTCGGCAGGAATACAATCGGACAGGACGGGAGCCTTACGGGGATATATTTCTTTTATGGGCAAGAAGAGACGCAATATTTAGGAAGAACTATCATGGATGAAAATGGTAACTTTATTTATAATAAAGCAGGGTTTCATGTGGCGAATGGAAGTACCAAGATGTTTGGCGGCGGTTTAAGCAAGACAACGTATTTTTCGCATGGACTGTATGTAGATGCGTTGTGTCAGTATGCAGTTTTCGGCAGAGATATACATACGGTGAATGACGGTGTATATCGTAGTCAAAAGGCTTCGGTACGGGCGGATGATATAGGGCTGTCCTTGGAAGTAGGGCGGAAGATTCAGATGCGGAATCATTGGTCGATGCAGCCGGAAGTACAGTATACATATCATCACTATGTACAGGATCCGTATACGGACAGTTTGCAAAGAAAAATTGCCCGGGCGGATATACGGGATCGAGAATTTAGAGTCGGTATGAAGGTCATGTATCGGGATATATATGTTAAGTTCAATAAGTATTTGAATTATACAGACGGTAAAAAGATAGATACAGAAACGGCAATCGGGATAGATAGGGAAAGAAAAAACAATTATAGCATTCATTCTTCCGTGACGTATCGAACGGGGGTACAGCGAGAGGAAGAGCAGGTACGGCTGAATATTTCAGTAAAAAAATATTTATAAACAGGCAAGGGACGTTTTCAAGGGTCCCGGTAAAGACGGCAGCTTCGCGGCGAAATGCGAAGCATGCCGTTTTTTTATGATATGTGCCGATTGGTTGTAAAAACAACGTCTTGTCGGCAGAGTATTAAAAAATACTAAGCTACAAAATTCAAAAAGCAGACTCGCTTTACCGTTAAGGTACGAGCGAACACATTTTCAATACAGGCGTTTGTCTTCCTTTAAGGGAGACAAAAGAATAAAAGCAACAAGCGTAGAAATATAGTAGCAATTAATGAATGGAAAGAAAAAAACAAAAATTAGAAAAAGAAGTGAAAGCACTAAAAATATTGGTCTATCATTTGATTAAATAAAAGCACTAATGATCTATGTGCAGTATATTAGTTATAGCGATTATGTAGTTAGATAATAAATAGATGCCGGCCTGTATGTTATAGGTGGCATCCATTTTTTTGTTGCGTTACAATAGGAAGCTTTCATAGACGGTTGTTTTTTACAAGAATTTTATGGTGGAATATATTGTCATATTATTAATAAAAAATAAAAAATTAGTGAAAAATGTGAGAAAAATGTCGGATTGGATTATTTTATGTCCAAATGGAGTAGAAAAAGTACTCGGGGGGGGGTATATTAAAAAGGAAAATAAGAATAATATCATAATGGAGAGAGGGGAGTATATGAAAAAGTTTCAAAAAATAAGCATAACGTTGGCGGTTATGTCATTAATAGGTTTTAGTGGTGCTTATGCAGAAAATCCTTTTGTCGATGTGCCGTCTGACAGTTGGGCATATCGGTCCGTGGCAGATCTTGCGAATTCCGGCATCATTCAAGGTGTAAATGGGAAAGAGTTTGAAGGAAATCGGTCTATCACTCGCTATGAAGCCGCAGAAATTACGGCGAAAGCTTTAGCACAAGTAACACGGGCGAGCACATCACAACGGCAAGTTATTTATAAATTGGCACGAGAATTTGCTACGGAATTGCAAACACTGGGGGTACGAGTGGATCAATTAGAATCCCGCGTAGGTACGGTAACCGTATCGGGAGATGCTCGGTTGCGTTGGCGGCATCAGAAAGCTATGTCGGGTCGGTATGAATTTTTACGGTGGAATTATCCGAATAAAAAGTTTGATAAGCGAGATGAAGCACATTATGAAGTTGATGCAGGATATAGCGGTGAGCGAGCTTGGGATTATCAGATGAATTTGCGGGCGGATGCACCCGTAAACGAAAGGGTAAATCTGCATGTGGGGGTTACAACGGATAATCAGCAGTTTAGCAGTAACGAAACGGCACAGACCACTAAAACGTTTATTAATCGAGCCTATATCAATTATCGGCCGTTGAAGCAGGTTCTTCTGCAAGTAGGACGATTCGATGATTACACACTGGGCAAAGGGTATCAGTACGGGGATGTTTTGGACGGTGCGATTATTCGCCATGAAACCGGCCAAGGCGGTCTTACTGCCGGCTATGGTAAATTAAAGAGCGGCGATACTACGATGGCACGGGTCTATGCTTTTGATGAGCAGGGCAATCAGAAAATGGTGGAATGCCCCGGTGATAAGTGGAGTAAAATATATGGATATACAACGGCCCCCCTTCAGGTAAAAACGGCTTTTCTGTCGGGGGATACGGCACTGAATGAAAATACACACATAGGTCTTTATTATAGTCGATTTATGGTGCCGGCCAAATATCGTTCCTTGCCCGATGGGACGGAAGCACATAAAACCTATCAGTCCGCCTTCCGTGCAACGTCGCTTTGGGGAACGTATTTGGATTTTCTCTTTCCTCATGAAGGGCGTTTACTCTTAAATTATGAACAGGTACAGCAAAATGATGCGGCAAAAGTGATGGCCGATGAGCGTGGTATGAAAGCCAAACCTGCCATGTGGTTAGGCCGGTTTACCCTTGGTAACGTACAGGAGAAAGTCGGTTCTTGGGATATGTGGGTTGAATATTTGCATGCCGACAAGGGGGCACAAGTAGGCGGTTCTTCGGCATCGTGGCGTAAAGATGTTGATAATATCAAATCGGTGGGACTGGGCATGGATTATCGTTTGGCTAAGAACGTGACGCTTTCCGTTGCACAAACGATTAGTTCCAGTTGGATAAATCGTACACCCGAACGCGTGGCTCCTTGGAAAAAAGATCTTGGTCCTTATGATAATAAAGGTGAAACTATTTATCGGGAAAAAACAAGCGAACCGCAAGAATATACGAGTGTTTCCTTAAAGGTAGTATTTTAATGAAGGAGAAAAGTATGAATAGACGAGCTTATATGGCCGTGGTTGCGATCTTATTTAGTAGCATCGGCATGGGCGGCATGCTTGATGCGGCTTCGTATACGACGGGACAGGTCGTAGTAAAGGCGGAAACGGCACGAGAAATGATTCAAAAAAGACCGAAAACGGTAACCGTTGTCGGCAAAAAAGAAATTAAAGAAAAAAAGATGCAAAACTTACGTGATGTCTTGGAAGCGGTTCCGGGGATGTCGTTTAGTATTGATCCGATGAATCGAACGAATTATTCTCTGCGAGGAGCAGAAAGTCGGCACGTTCCCATTATGATGGATGGAATGAAAATAAGCGGAGAACTGGCAAAACTAGCGGGGGCAGCCAATGAATTGGAACGATTTTCAACGGAGGACATTGAACGTGTTGAAATTACACACGGTATTTCCGGTGCTCGCTATGGTGCGGATGCCATTGGGGGCGTGATTAATATTATTACGAAACGTCCGCAAAAAACGGGTGGTTATCTTGAGGTGGAAGCACGACAGACGGCACATGACCATCAAGGGGAACAGCTCTATCACATGGGATATAATTTGGTAGATACGCATAAGCAAGTAAAACTATGGGGGTCGTGGTCTAAAACGGCACCGCATTATAATCATGCGTACTGGGATTATGATTTTACCTTAATTGATCCGAATGATAGGTACCATGATTTAAAAAAGTCGGAAATTTTGAAACAAATGGAACCGGTCAAGACGCCGAAGAAGGCAAGTCAGATTTCCGATAATTATTTTGGTAAGCGCAGTCAGTGGGGAGCGACATTTTATTGGCAACCGCAAGACTCGACCGAAATCTCTTATGCCTATGATAAGATGATAGACGATACGCAGACGCGTAATTTTTTGGGGCGAATAAATTTGGGGCATCTGAATATAGGTATGGGATGGGATTTTGTCAATGATAAAAATAAAGATCTCTTTTGGACGACCTACTTACAGGGCATGAATCATATTATTCGCGATAATCATATGCTGTCGGTGCGTCATTTTTGGGATAAGGGCGAACTTCGCTTGCGTATAAAAGATTCGATGTATCACAAGCATTTTGCTACCCTCTTGCGGACCGTTATGTATAATAGTTATAAGACTGATTATATGGAAAGTAATGATCGGACGTATGAACTGACCTGGGAAGGGTATCCCAATCAGCAACATGGGGTCACTTTGACAACCCAAGTGAAGACCAATTACGGCATGGGCTCGCGGATGATCGTGCCGGGGCATCGGGTGCAAGATTATGAGGCATGGATTTGCTCGGGTGATATATTTGATCCTAATGTAGAAGAGTTAACTAAAGAAAAAAATATGGGGATAAAAGCAATTCCTATGTACCGTGCCGATATGCGTGAATGGAATGTCTCTCTTGCCGATGACTGGCAGATTAATAAGCAGTGGCGTATTTTGCCGATTATTCGGTATACACATCATACGACAGGAAATCAGTTCAGTGGTGAAATAGGCACGGTGTATGCACACAAGAATACGAAAATCAAATTTAACATTGGTACGGGATTTTCGACACCCGGTATTATGGAACGATATCATGCGTTTTTAATGATGCCTTTAAGTGTGCTTTGGGAAAAAGGCCCGAAAACCAATTATTGTGTAAATCCTGATGCACCGGAAGATAAGCGTGTTTATTATTATCCCGGTTGGTGGTGGGAAGGCAATCCGCAGTTACAGCCTGAAAAGGCCTTTGGGATGGACCTTTCTCTGGAAAAAAGGTATCGTAAAAGCAACGCGAAGATAACGGCATTTTATAATAATATTCGCGATTATATGAACTTTTTCCGAACGGATAGAAAGTTACCGCCGAATCATCCTGCTAATTTGCAGAAAAATGATTCGATATATTGGATTTATAGTTATAATAATTTGGATCGGGTCACCTTGTCGGGGCTGGAAGCGGAATATACACAGTACATTAATCCGTACTGGACAATGACCGCTTCGGCTACTTATCTCCATGCTATTGAATCAAAAACGGGCAAACGGCTGACGATGAAACCGGAAATGAAGTATTTATTCACGTTACGCTATAAAAAAGATAAATGGAGCGGTTCGTTCTGGGGAGAATATAGTACGAAGTACATTGATATTTTCGATAAAAAATATATTCGCGTGGATATAGCCGACGGTATTCCGAAAAATTACGGCATTTGGAACATGATTATTGAACGGCAACAAAATAAAAATTATTCCATCTATGCGGGGGTTAATAACATCTTTAATTACGAATCACCAAGTTTGGGGATTTATGGAAGAGTCATTCGTATCGGCCTTTCCGCGAAGATGTAACGTTGCTTATATAGAGTGAGATTTAATAGGGAAAGTCGGTGGTTTGTGTTGTAAAATGGGAGCCTATATAGCCGGGAAATGTGGCTATATAGGCTCCCGTTTTTAATGATGGAGAAATCATTTAATGATGTAATGCCGTCTTTTTTTATTGGAGAGAATAAAATAGGTAGATCATTTTAAAGCTAATAGGCAGCGGTTTAAACTTCTTCGAATCAAGCTGGAACCCTCAAGGCTACAATGCAAGCCATATCAAGAAAAGATACGTGGATATACAAGTTCACTATGTAAAAAAAGACTTATACGAGATTGGTAAGACAGAAATAAAATCACCACAAGACAACCTTATCCCAGTTTATGATATAGATCGAACAATTTGTAACATCATAATCGACAGAGATAAAATAGATAAGCAAATTTTTATAGAAGCCTTAAAAAGATACTTTAAATCACAAAATAAAAATCTAAGACGAATTATTAAATACAGTAGACTATTTAAAATAGAAGATGAAATCAGAAAATATATGGAGGTATTATCGTGATTAATATTGAGAGTATAAAGGGAAAGATAAGCAGTCTGGCAGAGAAGAAAAATAGTATAAACATGTGATGCTATAATATTTGTATTAGCATTATTGGGTATAATTTAATAAATCCTTGTACAATTTAAATGAAAGGTGGTGGAAATATGGATATAATGAAATCATTTAACTTATATATACTTAGCTGGTTTTGATTTGAAGGATGAGGTAAAAGCTAAGGAGTTAGGTTTAAATATACTCAGCATTCCTGAAAAAGAGTATGTTATTGTAAGCTTACAAGGACCTATACCAAAGTGTATTCACGAAGGATGGAAGTATATTATTTCATATTTCTTCCCTAAAGAAGGATATAGACATGATGAAAGTCCTGATTTTGAAGTATATGGAGATGGAGACCCTAATTCAGAAGATTATAAAATGGAATTATGGGTTCCTATAGTAAAAGAATAATTTAAATTCATTTAACGGCATCTATCAAATGGTAGGTGCTCTTTTGATGGCTATTAGTAAAAATAGGAATGAGTAAAAAATCCAATGAAACTAGACCTAACAACAGGAGATGCAATAACACCAAGGGAGATAGAATACACCTATCTTTGTATCTTTAGCAAAAAAGATATAAAAATAATGGCATATCCACTAGAAACAATTCTCGCAGAAAAATACGAAACCATAATCAGAAGAAATATAACAACAACACGAATGAGAGACTTTTACGACCTATACATCCTCTACAAACTAAAAAAAGATGATATAGATTATAAAATTTTAAAAGAAGCAATAGAAAGAACTTCCGAGAAAAGAAAAAGTCAGGAGGAAATGCAAGACTATGAGGAAATAATCGAGGACATAAAAGAAGATTCATACCTAAGATCCTTATGGGAAGTATATTTCAGTGAAAATAAGTATATTGGAAATCTGAAGTTTGATAAGGTTGTTGACGTAGTGAGAATTATTTCAAATAGAATTAATGAGATGTAATTTAACGGACACTGTCTGGCAAATTATAGACAAGAAAATATTAAAGACTAAAGAAGTGATATTGATCTACTTCTTTTTTAATACTTAAATGTTATTTCGAGGAGAACGTTTTTATATTAAACGAACATTTAATGGTATAATATAATAAATAGGGGGTTTCGACGTAGAGCATATTGAGAATTTTTAGTTATAATCTATAAAAAAACTGATAGATTTAGACATGATAAGTCATGAATTGATGGGAAAGGCAAAAGTTAGTAAAAGTAAGTTTTATAAAATGACGAACGGGAAAATATAACTGCAGATATTTTTCTTAGGATTTGGGATCTTTTGGATTGAGGTATTCTAGATATATTAGAGTGCGTAAATAAAGATTATATATAATATACGAGTTAGTAATTAGAAGTAAGTTTTCAAACATTAAACCAATTATTTTAGTGAATAAACTTCTTAAGTAGAGATATAACAAAAATAAAATTTAAGGAGAAAAAATGAGTCATAAGCATTCAAATAATATAGAAATCAATAATAGATTGCATATTTACTATATAAGTTTTGATTTACTTGATAGTGGATATGGACAAGTAAAAGATAAGTTCTATGATGAACTTTTTGATGATATTCCTGCTTTTGCGTTTGGTACTGATGTGATGAACGAGAAAAAAGATAAAATTGGTTTAGTACCTACTGTAAGAGAAGCAATGAAAAAACTATATACAATAAAAGAAATTCAAGAAGCCAGTAGAGAATATTTAAATTCTAATTCAACAGAAGACAAATATATCAAGAGAGGAGAATTTGGAGAGTTACTTCTATATCATCTTTTACACGAATACTTTAGAGCCGATGCATTAATATCTAAAATATATTTTAAAGATAGTGTGGGTAGTGTTGCCCATGGATTTGATGCGGTTCATGTAGATGTTAAAGAAAAAATTATATGGTTAGGAGAATCTAAACTATATAAAAATCCTAAAACAGCAATTGATGAACTTGCAAAAGATGTAGAGAATCATTTTAATGTTAATTTTCTAGACAGCGAATTTCAAATAATTACAAATAGAATACACGATTCTAAAGCAGCTTGTGATGATTTTATTTTAGAATTATTAGATCCTAATACTAAAATTCTCAGAAAATTAGCCAATATTAATGTATGTTTGTTTGCTGCATTTGAAAGTAAGAGCTTAGTCAACTTTAATAAAGATAATTTCGAAAAAACATTAAAGGAAGAAGTAGAAAAATTAGATAAGAAAATGAATACTTTATTAAGTCAACACTTATGGGCAAATTATCTAAATGTTTATTTGTTGGTATTTCCTTTAGATAATAAGAGAGAATTTGTATCCTCTCTTCATCAAAAATTAAAAGGAGGGCAGCAAATATGAATGATAGTGTTAAATTTAATGCTGACTATTTGAAAGATTTTGAATATAATTGGAATTGTACTAAATATTATTCTTCTGTTATAGACACAACTGAAGCTAGAAAATTTTTAATAAATGTACTAGAAAATTGGGATAAAGTAAATAATGAGGCTAAATTAATTTGGTTGGACTTGGTTGAAAGAGCAGGTTTCTATCCTTATTATATTGATAAAATTAAAAATATTGAAAATTATAATCAGTCTTTGCAATCTAGTATTAGAAGTACTTTTTTTAAATCTGAATATTTAAATGGTGTATACTTTCATGAGAAACAAAAGGAAATTGAAATAGCAATTAATTTAAAGAAAAATGTTGCGGTTAGCGCACCTACGAGCTTTGGGAAAAGCCTATTTATTGAAGAATTTGTTGCCAGAAAACAGTATAACAATATTTTAATAATTCAACCAACTCTTGCATTAATTGATGAAACACGAAAAAATATGTATAAATATTTAGATTATTATAATATTGTTATTAACACCAAACAAAAAGCGACTGATAGAAATATTTTTATTTTAACAGCAGAGAGAGTACTTGAATATGAGGCTATGCCTAAAATTGATTTTTTTATTGTTGATGAATTCTATAAGGTTAGTAATTTGAGAAATGATGATAGAGTAGATGCTTTAAATATTTCTATAATGAAGATAATGAATGATAAACCTCAATCTTTGTTTTTAACACCTTCTGTTAACTCGCTTTCAGATAAATTTATAAAAATTTATGATGTGGAATTTTTCAAGACAGATTATTCATTGGTGAATACTAATATTATAGAAGTTCGAAAGAACAATAAACCGTTTAAAAGCAAAGAAAAGAAACAAGAACTATTTAAATTGCTTAAGGAACTAAAAGAACCAAGCATAGTGTACGTAAAATCACCTAATGAAGCATATAAGTTAGCAAATGAGTACATAGACTACTTAAAAAATGTTGATGTTGTGAATAGAAATTTACCAATATTTGAATGGATGGATGAAAATATATCTGAAAAATGGGATCTTAAAAAACTCATGAAGTATGGGATTGGAGCTCATAATGGTGCTTTACCAAGGCATATTGTTTCTTCTGAAATTGAAATGTTCAATGAAGGAATTTTACAAATTTTGTTTGCTACTGTATCACTAATAGAGGGAGTAAATACGGTTGCAAAAAACATATTGATATTCAGTAACAAAAAAGGTGTTAGAGTCATAGATTTTTTTGATTTTGCAAATATCAAAGGAAGGGCTGGAAGAATGGGAAAGTATTATACAGGAAATGTTTATTTATTTAATGAACAGCTTTTGCCAGAAGATTTTTCCATAGATGTTCCTTTTATTGATCAAAATGATATTTCAAATGAGATTTTATTTAATATACCTGATGATTATGTTGAAGATAGAAATAGAAAGAAAAGTTTAGTGTCAGGAATACCAGAAGAATTACAAACTATAATTAGAAAAAATTTGATCTCTGTTGAAGGGCAGAAGAAATTATATAATTATATTAAATCGAATGTTAATAATTTGTCGTATTTAAAGTGGAGTAAAATTCCTTCATTTGAAGATTTGTGGAAGACGCTAAATTTGGCATATAAATTCTTAGAAAATAATAATAATGAAAAGTTTGCAAAGTTACAAGCATTAATGTCATTAGATATTGTTAATAGGCCATTAAAAGAAGTAATTTATACAAGAGGAGAATATATAAAAAAAACAGATTCAAATAAAAATTTTCATGAAAAAGCTATAGAAGATGTTTTAAAGTTTGTTAGAAATGATGCAAATTATAAAATTCCCAAATTACTATCAGTTGTAGAGTCTATTCAGAGATATGTTTTTGAAAATATTCATAATGGTATATCTGGAGATTATAGTATATTTAGTTCATTATTAGAGAATGGCGAGATAAGTGAAAATTTTAGATTTTTAGTTGATTATGGTGTACCATTATCAGCTGTGAAAAAAATAGAAGTTGAATTTAACAAGTGTAATAAAGAAAACTATGATAATATATTTATATTACAATGGTTGAAGCAAAATATTAATATATTTAATAGTATATTACTGGAATATGAGTATAATTTACTGAAAAAATCTTTAAATTTTTGAATATTATGTAGAAGATTGATAGTTTTAAAGGGGGCTGTGGGTCTGTAAATAATTTTGTGTATCAACCTAAATCCTGATAAAAGGATAAAGGTTGATACATTTTTTATGTATCAATGTTTGACCATTCCTATAGAAATGAAGATTTTCTTAATTTTACACAGTTTCGATGTATTTTTGTAATTGCCATACTATCACCAGAACTTTCTTTTGATTTATTTAGAAGTAGGGAATGGATATGCCATATTTCTTTTGATAATTTTTCTATCTGTTTATTCATTGAGTCGATTTCATTTTTGTAAATAACACCAGTTGTATTAGTGACTTTTGCAATCTGATTGATATTGCTTGTAGCGTTGGAAAGTAATCCCTGTAAATCTCTAAACGGCTCTAAATCCACTTGATATATTTCCTTTTCTAAAACGCACTTGCGAATGAAATGGCTCATATTTCTGCATTTAGAAAGTTTTCTTTTTTCCTCAAAAAGAGCCTTTTCTTCTTCAGTCAATTTAATTTCAAGTCTTTCGTTTTGTATTCTATTTGTCATAAGTAAATCTTCCTTTGATGCATTTCGGGGGCGTAGGGTTCTCCCTAACAAGGTAAAAATTAGCAGTAGACTTCAACCAATCGCTAACTATATTAGCTCTGGGAAAGTCCTTGCATAGCACCTATCAAACACTCAAGTAAATTTTCGTGTGGTTAGGTGCGTAAAAAAATGGAGCATGCCGTAAAGGTATGCTCCATTAATTTTTTTCGTAAGTGTCCGTACACTTATTGTGCTTGCTATTAAAGCTATAAGCGTTAAGCGTGTTATTTATATTAAATCAATTATACCATACTTAGAATATAAGTTCAGGCACTATTGACAAATACTGAATTACTATTTGTTATTAAATATAAATTCAGTATTAAAATAGAAAGAGGTGTGATATGGCACAAGTATTAAAAGAAGAAGTTAGAAATAGAATACTCGAAGCAGCAGAAAAAGTATTTTATAAAAAGGATTATAGAGGTGCCAAATTAACAGAAATTGCAAAAGAAGCAGATATTCCTGTGGCACTTATTTATACCTATTTCAAAAATAAGGAAGTTTTGTTTGATGCAGTAGTAAGTTCTGTTTATATAAACTTCGAGTCAGCTTTTAATGAGGAAGAATCTTTGGAAAAAGGTTCTGCTTTTGAAAGGTTTGATGAAGTTGGAGAAAATTATATTCATGAGCTTTTAAAAGAGCGTAAGAAGTTAATTATTTTAATGGATAAAAGTTCAGGTACAAAGCATGCAGAAGCAAAACAAAAACTCATATCGCAAATGCAGGTTCATATTGAAGTAAGTTTAAAAAGACAATCAAAACAGGAATATGATCCAATGCTTGCCCATATTTTAGCCAGTAACTTTACGGAGGGGCTTCTTGAAATAGCGAGGCACTATCAAAGTGAAAAGTGGGCAAAAGATATGCTAAAACTTATTGCAAGGTGTTATTACAAGGGAGTGGAATCCCTGTAATCAGCACTAAAAAATAGACTTTGTGTAATCAGCAAAGTCTTACTTTAAATCTTAATATTGAATTAAAATTCAATATTATTCAATTTTGAAAGGAGTGTTGTTCATGCCGGAAAAGGAATTAAGGAAAAAAGTGATTGGGAAAAATGGTTTATCCAATTCACTTCTTGCTTTAAAAATAGTATTTGATTTGATACCACAAATCTTACTTGTATATTTGATTAGTTCTTTAATCACAAATAATATTAACGAAGGTAATTTAAAGTATATATTTGGGGGAATCTTTATATCGTTTGTGTTAAAAGGCGTGTTTTACTATTTTGCAACAAAGGTTGCTCATGAGAAAGCATACGAAAAATTAACAGAACTTAGGTTAGATATTATTGAGCATCTAAAAAAACTAAGTTTGGGATTTTTCAAAGAACATAATACAGGGGAGCTTACGAACATTGTTCAGCATGATGTGGAGCAAGTGGAAGTATACCTTGCTCATGGTCTTCCTGAAATAATGGCAGTTACGCTTCTGCCTACCATTATTTTCATAGCCATGCTTTTTGTAGACTGGCGTCTTGCTTTTGGAATGATTGCCGGAGTTCCACTCATGTATTTGGTAAAAGTTCTTTCACAGAAAACAATGGATAAGAACTTTGCTATTTACTTTAACCACGAAAAGAAGATGAGAGAAGAGCTAATGGAATATGTAAAAAATATTTCTGTTATTAAGGCTTTTGCTAAAGAAGAGGAGATAAGTGAAAGAACATTAAAAACGGCAAGAGAATATGTTTACTGGGTTAAAAAGAGCATGGGGATGGTAACAATCCCAATGGGACTCATTGACATATTTATGGAGATTGGAGTGGTAATTGTCATGATTTTGGGAAGTATCTTTCTTTATCAGGGGAATATTACAACGCCTAATTTTATCCTTGCAATTATTTTATCATCTGCGTTTACAGCATCTATAAGTAAGACTGCTACATTGCAACATTTTTCTATTGTGTTTAAGGAAGCACTAAAGGCGATTGGAAAAGTTTTAACGGTTCCGCTTCCAAACAAAAATACAGAACAAGGTTTAGCGTTTGGAAATATAGAATTTAAAGATGTGAATTTTACATATGGAAAAGATGGTTTTGAGCTTAAAAATATCAATTTAACTTTTAAGAAAAATAGTTTGAATGCCTTTGTAGGAGCAAGTGGTTGTGGAAAGAGTACGGTATCTAATTTGCTTATGGGATTTTGGGATGTAGACGAAGGACAAATACTAATAAATGGAAAAGACATAAAAGAATACAGTCAAGAAAACATCTCAATGCTGATTGGTAGTGTGCAACAGGAAGTTATCCTTTTCGATTTAAGCATTTTTGAAAATATAGCAATCGGAAAACTAAATGCAACAAAAGAAGAAGTCATAGAAGCAGCTAAAAAAGCAAGATGCCATGATTTTATTTCAGCGTTGCCAAATGGATATGAAACACGAGTAGGTGAAATGGGAGTTAAGTTATCCGGTGGAGAAAAACAAAGAATATCAATTGCGAGAATGATACTTAAAAATGCACCGATTTTGATATTAGATGAGGCAATGGCAGCTGTTGATAGTGAAAATGAAAGACTAATCGGTGAAGCGATTGACGATTTAAGCAGGGATAAAACCATCATTACAATTGCTCATCATCTAAATACGATTAGAGATTCAGACCAAATTATTGTTATGGATAAGGGTCTTGTTCTTGATGCGGGAAGTCATGAAGAGCTGATGAAAAGATGTGAGTTCTATAAGGATATGGTTGAAGCACAGAACAAGGTAGATAGATGGAATTTGAAAGAGGTGGTAACAGAAAATGTTTAGAGAAATGTTAAAACTACTAACAAAAACCGGGAAGAGAGATTTGATTATATCAAGTGTATTCTTTGCCCTTTATGGACTCAGTTCCATAGCCATGATTGTTATCGTATTTTCTATACTGTTCCAAATCTTTGATGGAACGAGCTTAGTAAGCCTATATAAATATTTTATTGCGATTGGATTACTTGTAGTCTTCAAAGGTATTTGTAATATGGTCGCAGATATGAAAAAGCATAGTGCAGGTTTTGATATTGTTCAGCAAATAAGAGAACGCATGATTATTAAATTGAAAAAATTCAGCTTAGGATTTTATACCAATGAAAGACTGGGCGAGATCAATACAATTTTACACAAAGATGTTGATAATATGTCCCTTGTTGTAGGACATATGTGGTCAAGAATGTTTGGTGATTTTTTGATAGGTGCAGTCGTATTTATTGGTCTTGCAAGTATTGATTTAAAACTTGCTATTCTGATGGCTGTATCTGTTCCGATTGCACTTGCCTTTCTATATCTGACAATTAAGCAATCTGAAAAAATAGAAAATCAGAATAACTCAGCACTTCTTGATATGGTTAGCTTATTTGTTGAATATGTGAGAGGGATACCTGTATTAAAGAGTTTTTCAAACAATAAGAGCTTGGATAATAAGCTTATGAATAAGACAAAAAAGTTATATTGGATATTTAGTTCTTTTAATTGCAGGAACAATATTTGTTGTAAAGGGAAATCTTGATGTACTTCATTTTATTATCTTTGCAGTAATTTCAAAAGAGTTTTATAAGCCATTCGCTTCTATGGAACAACATTATATGTACTATGTTTCGGCGGTAGATAGTTATGAGAGACTTTCAAGAATTTTATATGCAGATGTAATCCCGGATAAAGTGAATGGAATTGTTCCGCAAGATAATGATATAGCATTTGAAAACATAGATTTTTCTTATGAAAAAGATGAATTTAAAATGGAAAACTTGAGCTTTTCTATTGCTGAAAAAACAATGACAGCCTTAGTTGGAGAATCGGGAAGTGGAAAGACTACGATAACCAACTTGCTTTTAAGATTTTATGATGTGCATAAAGGAAAAATTACCCTCGGAGGAACTGATATAAGGGATATCCCTTATGATGAGCTTTTAGATCGTATCAGCATTGTCATGCAGAATGTTCAACTGTTTGATAACACGATTGAAGAAAATATCAGAGTAGGTAAAAAAGGAGCTACAAAAGAGGAAATCATTAAAGCTGCAAAGAAGGCAAGGATACATGATTTCATTATGAGTTTACCAAAAGGTTATAAAACTGATATTGGAGAAAATGGTGGGATTTTATCAGGTGGACAAAGACAAAGGATATCCATTGCAAGAGCCTTTCTAAAGGATGCACCTATTTTAATTCTTGATGAAATGACAAGTAATGTTGATCCTGTAAATGAATTGTTGATACAAGATGCTATTACAGAACTTGCAAAGAATAGAACTGTACTTGTAGTGGCTCATCATTTAAAGACAATTCAAAAAGCTGACCAAATTCTCGTATTTCAAAAAGGCAATTTACTTGAAAAAGGAAAGCATAGAGAACTTCTTGAGCAAGATGGCTACTACACAAAATTATGGAAAGCTCAGTACGAGGTATCATCATGATTTTGTTAAAAGCTGTTTCTTATGAATGGGAAGATGGGCGAACTGCTTTAAAAGATATCAATTTTGAAGTTAAAAAAGGTGAATTTATCTTGATTTTAGGAAAAAGTGGACGTAGTAAAAGCACGCTTGGAAATGTAATGAATGGTCTTATTCCGCTACTTGAATAAAACTAGCCAAATACTTGAATTAAAACTAGCCAAATACTTGAATTGAAATTAGACAAACACTTGAATAACTGATAAAATCTACTTAAGCATGAGTATGGGAGGCAATGATGAAAGAGTATTTACCAAGAATTGCAGATAAATTGTTAGAAGAACGATTAGACGCAAAGGGTGCAGTTTTAATTGAAGGTCCTAAATGGTGTGGAAAGACAACAACAGCGAAACAAAAGGCTAAAAGCTTTATATCGATGGATCGTCCTGATATGACGAGACAATATCAGCAAATGGCAGAGATTTCTCCAAATACGCTGCTTAAAGGAGAAACTCCAAGACTTATTGATGAGTGGCAAATTTCACCTAATTTATGGAATGCTGTGCGTTATGAGGTTGATAATAGGGATGAATTTGGTCAATTTATCTTGACAGGGTCAGCAGTTCCTAATGGATTTGATGATTCTATGCATACAGGTACAGGAAGAATTTCTAAGCTTTTGATGAGAACCATGAGTCTATTTGAATCAAAGGATTCTAGCGGTGAAGTTTCTATTAAAGACTTATTTAAAGGTGAAAACATATCAGCCATTAATGAAACGAGTCTTGAAAAAATTGCTTTTTTCATTTGTAGGGGGGGATGGCCAAAAGCAATTGGGTTAGATGAGAAACCGGCATTATTTCAAGCGATAGATTATTTTGATGCTATTGTGTCTACTGATATTAGTAGAGTGGATTTCATAAAAAGAGATAAAGAAAGGACTAAGAAATTACTTAAATCCTATGCAAGACATGTAGGCACGCAAAGTTCTTTAGAAACGATTAGGCAAGATATGTTAGCTAATCAATCAGATACATTTGATCAGGGAACACTTTATTCTTATCTGGATGCCTTAAGAAAAATATTTGTTATAGAAGATTCTGTCGCATGGAATCCGAATTTAAGGTCGAAAACATCTATACGAACAACGGAAACTAGATATTTTTCAGATCCATCTATCGCAACGGCATCATTAGGTATGGGGCCTAACGATTTACTAAATGATTTAAATACCATGGGATTTTTATTTGAAAACTTATGCGTTCGTGATTTAAGAATTTATACAGATTATTTAGATGGGACAGTTTATCATTATAGAGATAAGTCTGGATTAGAATGTGATGCAGTGATTCATTTAAGAAATGGAGCTTATGGACTAATTGAAATTAAACTCGGTGGCGATAAATTAATTGAGGAAGGCGCTAAAACTTTAAAAGATTTGGCCTCTAAAATAGATACAAAAAATATGTTCAAACCATCATTTATGATGGTATTATGTGCCAAAGCACCTTTTGCATATAAAAGAAATGATGATGTTTATGTAATACCTATTACTGCTTTAAGACCTTAATAGTTTTTAGTATTTATATATTTCCCCGCACGCCTTCTTCCAAGTGAACCAAGAACAAGCAGAAAAACTTTATAACATAGCACTTTCCTATGCTGATTTAAAAGGAAACGAAACCGTCATAGACGCCCACTGCGGCACCGGTACCATTTCCCTCTATTTAGCACAAAAAGCAAAACACGTCATAGGCATAGAAATCATTCCGGCGGCTATCGAAAATGCAGAAAAAAAATCATGTAAAAAACGTAGAATTTCATGCCGCCTATGCTGCCGATTATCTATCACAAGCAGCTAAAAAAGGAAACTCGGCAGACATAATAGTTTTAGATTCCATTCGTGCCGGTTGCAGTGAAAAAGTCATTGACGTCATCAGCGAAATAAAACCAAAGAAAATCGTCTATATTTCCTGTAACGTCTCCACCTTGGCACGAGATATAGAATGACTCACACAAAAAGGCTATACCCTGCAAAAAGTACAGCCCGTAGATATGTTCCCCGAAACGATGTACGTTGAGAGTGTTGTTTTGATGTCAAAGGCTGATTAGGTGGGTGCAAATTTGCCCTTGTGTAGCAGGGGTTTGCAGGGGCGATCGTTAAAAGGTTTAGTGAGTGGCGGCTGTAAGATAGCTCGGCGTGGTTTTTGAGCGTGATTTTTCTGTATGAGGGAACATGTCTACGCTTTAGGGTTGAGTGCACAGGATGTTAACGTTAAAAAGTGCACCCACTTTGCACCCACCCTGTGAAGTGAGGATATCCAGTATAGTTTGCATAATTATTTATCACGCAAAAAACATGATAATAAAATTTATACAAGCAAAAAGAGATGTTACTCAAATGGCATAATTGTAAAAAGTTACTTTATAACATTCTCCTATATCGTGGGGCTTAAATCTAAGCCCCACTTTTTATATTCAAAACTATTTTTTCAAATAAATAAAAGTCAAAGACTTTACATATTTAACGCTTATTCTTAGCTAAAATACCTGTTTTTAATATCATTTGTAAGCATACACTGAACAAAAAAATACAAAACAATATATTGCATATAAAAGGTGAAATACTGCGCGCAATTATTGCGCCTAAGTTTACAGTAAATGTCGCAAAAATACCGATAATAATTCCTTCAGTAAAATGAGTATAATGGTAACGAGCATTAGCAATACTGCCACTTATAGCTGTAGGAAGCATGACAAGCAAAGCAGTTCCTCTTGCCATAAGGTCTCCCATGCCGAGCAAAAGTTGCACGCATGGCACTATAATTCCTCCGCCGCCAACGCCTAAAATACCTGAAAAAATACCAGAAACAACGCCTATAAATATAAGACATATAGCTTTTAAAAAACTAACATTAAAATCTACATTTCTTAACGGAATCCAAACTTGACTAGAACATATAACTAGTAATACAAAAAGTGTAAAACACCAAGGAAATATTTTTTTAGGCAAAATATGTAAAAAATATACCCCAATTTGTGATCCGAAAACTGAACCTATTATTAGAAAAAATGCTGATAAAAATGACACTTTTCCGTCTAAACCGTAAACAATGCTTCCACAAAGCGACGTTATAATTATGGCAACAAGAGAAGTAGCACTAGCATGACGCTGATTAAATTTCATAAAAACAGTTAATGCAGGAACTATCACCATTCCCCCACCTACACCGAACAATCCTGATAAAAAACCTGCTAATAGTCCAATGAAAACGATTAAAACAATATTATGGAAATTATATTTGATTTTAAAAATATTTCTCAACATATATCTTTTCTTCACAAATTACCTCCTCGTGCTTTATCCACTACTTTTACTATATTATATGACCCTCGACCATATAATTATAAAAGAAAATATTACAATTTTGCAATTACCGTATTTCTATTAAGCTTAACCTTGCCTTTTCTCTTTATATATTCTTCAATATCAAACACATTCTTCTTGTCATAATCTTCTAAGATGGGAGCGTAATGAAAATAGACGAGTAAATAACGGATATACAATATATAAAGGCTAGTCAATATAGATTTTTTCTTGTATAATTAACGCAAGAAAAGTTAGCATAAAAGTTTGACAAGCCATGAAAAAACAGACAGACAGACAGACAGTGTAGTTCTGTCTCTTTTCACGTAGAATTTTTTAATTGGCAGAAATATATACCTGATGGATAGGTATGTGTTCCTGCCTATTTTTATGCAATTTTTCAAAACAATAAAAAGAACATTATTAGATTAATAAGGAGGAAAATGAGATGCAGGATGTTTTGAATGATTATATTGATTTTTGCTCCGAAGAGCGACTCCTACCAAGCAAAGCTGCTATGAGAATGCAGCTTGCAGGAACAACATTTGATTTTAATGTGAAGTCAAATGTTTATTACGATAAAGTTGAGCGTGGATTTCGAACACATCAATATCTTGGACTCTATAAAAACAAAAGCGTCAGAGCGATTGGAAAAGTTTGTGCAATAATACGCGCAGTTGAGGAAAATGGTTTTATAAGATTCACTAATGAGATGGGAGAGTTAACAGCCGAGAGGAAGCAGATTATAGACAAGGCAATGAATGATGCAATTACATGTGGATATGATATCCGCCACTATGAGTATAGATATTTCTTCGTTGAAAAATTCTACGAGACAAATTTTCAGAAGGTATCATCTGGAGGTTGCATGGGGGCGCGGATTTTTGACTTAGAGGAAATTCTTGACTTTGATAACAATAAATCTGTACCAGACACATTTTGGATTGCAGAGGAACTAAAGAAGCATAGTTGGCGATAATAAAAAGATGTTGACATACATTCTCCGACATCACTCCTTTTGCCAGCTTCTATACTGTGACGAGTGTTAAGACCAAGTTTCTGATGTAGGGCTATCACTAGAGTAGTCTTGATACACGTGGAATGCGTAGCATTGATGTCAGAAGTTGCACCCTAGCAAGTAAAAAAATATGTAGTAAATAAAAGGCTTTTCAACGGGTTATCGTTAATGAGTACGATTGGCTGTTGGAAAGCCTTTATTTTTGTGATCGGAAATGGATAATAAAGATTTGAATTCTAGGAGGGCTTATCTTTTAATGATATTAGTGACAATATTCATAGAAAAACGGAGGTTCTAAAATGATGATGTAGGTTGAGATGCAGTTCATGATATACTTTACACCAACTTTACAAACCTTGTCTTTTGAACTTTACAAGCAGTCTGTAAACTTATTATTGTGAAAGGAAAAAAAAATCACGAATAAGAAAGGACGAGCTGTTGACTATGAAAATTAAAAAAATGTTGTCAATTGTTGCAGTAGGTGTGCTTTGCCTGGGGGTTTTAACGGCATGCGGAGGAAAGGCGAGTCAGAAAAATGCACTTCCCGATGAGAAGGCTAGCTCGGCTTCTGTTTCCTTGGACGGTTCGACATCCATGGAGAAAGTTATCGGCATTTTGGGAGAATCATTTCAAAAGGATACGGGGATTGCATTTACTTATAATCCTACCGGATCCGGTTCAGGGATCAAAGCAGTTTCAGAGGGACGATGTGATATCGGATTGGCTTCTCGGAATTTGAAGGACGAAGAGAAGGCATCCGGTCTTACGGAAACGGTAATCGCCCATGACGGGATCGCAATGATTGTAAATCCCGATAATCCGATACGGAATTTAAGCATTACAGATATTGTAGGGATTTATACAGGAAAAATTACCAACTGGTCGCAGGTAGGAGGTAAGGATGAAAAGATTGTTGTGATTGGTCGTGAAGCTGGTTCCGGTACCCGTGATGGATTTGAATCTATTACAAAGACTAAAAACGCCTGCAAGTATCGACAGGAACTTACTTCAACAGGCGATGTCATTACTACTGTTGCGCAGAATCCGAATGCTATAGGGTATGCATCTGCTGCATCTATTAAGAATTCTGTCAAAGCGCTGACGGTTGATGGGGTAGCAGTTAACGAGGAAAATATCCAAAACGGAAAATATACCATACAGCGTCCCTTTGCACTAGTAACAAAAAAAGCCGTGAAACTTTCAGATGCAGCAAAGAAATTCTTTGACTATGCAACATCCCGGACATCCAATGATCTGATTTCTAAAGCGGGTGTCGTTCCTGCAAATTAAGAATAGGAGATCAGGATGGAGACAGTACAGAATGTACTGTCTCCATTTGTCGAGGTGAACGTTGATGAAGAAAAAACAAATGATCGAAAATGTTATTCATGGACTGTTTTTTATGCTGGGCTTAATTACAGTTGGCGGTGTGCTTTTGATTACTGTTTATTTAGTCATATCGGGAATTCCGGCTATTCATAAGATCGGTCTTATACCATTCCTTTTCGGAACAGAATGGGCACCGACTAAGGCGAATCCTCAATATGGCATTCTGCCGTTTATCCTTACCAGTATTTATGGCACGGCAGGTGCGGTTCTGCTTGGGGTTCCGGTTGGATTTTTTACGGCTGTGTATCTGTCAAAAGTAGCAAATCCTAAAATCAAAGAACTCATACAGTCATTCATAAGTCTGCTTGCAGGAATTCCATCTGTTGTCTATGGTCTTGTGGGTATGTTAATTTTAGTAGCGGGAATTCAACGGTTATTTTATGTTTCGGACGGCGCAAGTTTGTTGGCGGCAATGCTGGTACTTGCTATTATGATCCTGCCTTCGGTAATTAAGATGTCCGTTACTGCATTGGATGCAGTACCAAAGGAATATGAAGACGCTTCTCTTGCGTTGGGAGCGACTCGGATAGAAACCTACTTCCGGGTGTCTGTTCCGGCAGCGAAAAGCGGCATAGCCGCTGCAATCGTACTTGGCATCGGTCGGGCAATCGGAGAGGCGATGGCAGTAATGATGGTAGCAGGCAATGCTGCCAATATGCCGAATTCCCTGTTTCAAAGCGTGCGTTTTCTGACCGGTGCAGTTGCCGGCGAAATGTCATATGCCGGCGGATTGCAGAGAGAAGCGCTGTTCTCTGTCGCCTTGGTTTTGTTCTTGTTCATCATGCTTTTGAATGCTACATTAAATTTCTTTTTGAAAAGGGGTACCAAATAGGAAATGAATACAGAATATCACAAAGTAAGACGAAAGCAATATGAGGTGTTCATGAAAGGACTGATGTATATTTGCACCGGTTTGACAGCAGCTATTTCATTATTCCTGTTGGTTTATGTTTTGATAAAAGGGGTACCGGGTATTAACTGGTCTTTTTTGTCTACAGCACCCAGTTATCTCAGTGACCGCATCGGTATTTTACCGGATATTCTGAATACCTTGTACATTATGATTGCGGCATTGCTGATTGTACTGCCGCTCGGAGTTGGGGCAGCCATCTATTTGACAGAATATGCGACGAATCAAAAAATAGTTTCTATTATGGAATACACGGCAGAAACACTGTCGGGTATCCCGTCAATTATTTATGGGTTGGTGGGTATGCTGATATTTGCAAATCATATGGGAACAAGTCTTTTGGCAGGAGCGTTGACGCTTGCAATCATGAATTTGCCGATTATTATGCGAAATACACAGGAGAGTTTAAAAAGTGTCCCTATTTCCTATCGGGAAGGAGCGTTCGGACTGGGTGCCGGAAAATGGCGTGTAGTACGCACCGTAGTTATTCCCGGATGTGTGGACGGGGTTATTACCGGCTGTATTTTATCCGTAGGAAGAATATTAGGAGAATCTGCTGCACTTCTTTTCACTGCAGGATTTGCCCATGCGTTGCATGGATTTGCAGACGGCCTTGCCTCTCCCGGAGCAACGCTTAGCGTCAGTTTATATGTTTATGCAAAGGAGGATGGAGAATTTGACATTGCGTTTGCGATTGCCGCAATACTTATGCTTTTAGTATTGATGATAAATTTTGCGGCTGAAATGACACAGAAATATTATGCCAAGAGGAGAAATGAACGATAAATGAAGAAAGGAAATAAACCTATGGGTTCACTCATTACTGTTAAAAATTTGTGTCTCTGGTATGGAGAACATCAGGCTTTGAAAAAGATTAATATTGAAATCCCGGAAAAGAGTATTACGGCACTGATTGGTCCGTCAGGGTGTGGAAAGTCTACTTTTTTAAAGACATTAAATCGCATGAATGATCTGATTCCGTCCGTAAAAATTATCGGAGAGATTTATTATAGGGAAGAAAATATTTTTGCACATCATGTTGATGTCAATGAATTGCGTAAACAAATAGGAATGGTATTTCAAAAACCGAATCCGTTTCCCATGAGTATTTATGATAATGTTGCCTACGGTCCGCGAACTCACGGAATCACCAAACGAGAACGTTTGGATGAGGTTGTTGAAAAAGCACTTCGAGGTGCTGCCATTTGGGATGAAGTGAAAGATCGTCTGAAGAAAAATGCATTGGGGTTGTCAGGCGGTCAGCAACAAAGGCTTTGTATTGCCAGAGCGTTGGCAGTAGAGCCGGATGTCCTTTTGATGGATGAGCCGACAAGTGCACTGGATCCGATTTCAACTTCTAAGATTGAGGAATTGGTTATGGAATTGAAAAAAGATTATACTATCGTTATGGTAACGCATAATATGCAGCAGGCAGTCAGGATCTCGGATTATACAGCGTTTTTCCTGCTTGGTGAACTGGTGGAATTTGGGGCAACGGACAATATCTTTGACCGGCCACAGGATAAAAGAACGGAAGATTATATTACGGGAAGGTTTGGATAATGAGAAATCAATTTGACAAGCAAATGGATGAGCTGAACTTACAGCTGATTCGAATGGGTGCGATATGTGAAGAAACCATCGCCGGGGTAACGAAATCCTTGTTTGAAGGAAATGTAATGTTGGCAAGAGAGCAGAAAGAGAATGCCGGAGAAATTGATCGATTGGAAAGAGATATTGAACAGCTCTGTATGAAGTTACTCTTGCATCAGCAGCCGGTAGCCGGTGATTTGCGTCAAATTTCTGCTGCACTTAGAATGATTACCGATATGGAGCGAATAGGGGATCAGGCGGAGGACATTGCAGAACTTGTCATTTTACTGAATGGCAGTCAGATAAAGGGGGCGGAACTTATCGATGATATGGCTCCGGCAGTTGTAAAAATGGTAACGGACAGTGTGGAGGCATTCGTTCGGAAGGATATAGCACTTGCAGAAAATGTGATTTTAGAATATGATATTATAAATAATTTTTTTGACCGAATGAAGAATGCCGTTGTAGAATTGATTATAAAACAATATGCAGATGCCGAATCGGCGCTGGATTTTTTGATGATTGCAAAGTATCTGGAGCGTATCGGAGATCATGCAGTCAATATTGCCGAATGGATTATTTATGCCATGACAGGAAAGCATAAGGAGAGAGAACATGATATGGTGTGTAGAAGACGATGAAAACATTCGGGAAATAGAGATATATACGTTAAATTCCACCGGGTTTGAGGCAATAGGATTTTCCGACGGATTGCAGTTTTGGAAGGCTATTCAAAAAGAAAAACCGGAATTGGTGATACTGGATGTGATGCTTCCGGGAATGGATGGCGTGGAACTTTTGGGTAAGATGAGGCATTCGGTGGAACTGGAAAATATTCCGGTCATTATGGCAACGGCAAGAGGTGCTGAACATGAAAAAATTCAGGCGCTGGATCTAGGAGCCGATGATTATATTGTAAAACCATTTGGTGTGATGGAATTGGTGTCACGTGTAAAAGCCGTATTACGCAGATGCCAGAAAGGACGGGTTTTTGAACTTTTGCAGGTAGGCAGTTTAATTCTGAATTTAGATGAGCGAACGCTTACGATAGAAGGGGAGCGTATTATGCTTACCTTTAAGGAATTTGAACTCTTACATTTATTTTTATCACATCCGGGCAGTGCTTTTACGAGAGAACAGCTTTACGATTTGGTTTGGAACATCGATTACATGGGAGACAGCCGCACGCTGGATATGCACATTAAAACCTTGAGACAGAAATTAGGTCGGTATGGAAAATGCATTGAAACGGTTCGTTATATCGGTTATCGATGGGAGACGGGATATGAGCAGTAAAATTTTCAAATCCATTCTTTTGATTGCTTTCAGTACATTATTAGGCACGCTTCTGATTATCACTGTCTGTATGTTTGACTATTTCGGAACGGTTCAAAAGAATCAGTTGGTAGGCGAATTGTCAATCGCCGCACGGGGAACGGAGGTTGCAGGAAAGGATTTTTTAAATCAACTTGATTTAAAAAATTATCGCATCACATGGGTTGCCAAAGATGGAACTGTGTTATTTGACAATGAAATCAATCCCGCCAACATGGAAAATCATGCCGATAGAGAAGAAATCAAAGAAGCATTTGAACATGGAGCGGGAAACAGTTCCCGCTATTCCAAAACGCTGACAAAAAAGACAGTGTATGAGGCAGTAAGGTTAACAGATGGCACTGTTTTACGAATTTCTGCCAGTCGCATTACAGTGCTTGTGCTTCTTCTTTCTATGATACAACCGATTCTTATCGTGAGTATTTTTGTTGTTATTCTGTCAGCGGTATTGGGAAAACGTATGGCAAAGCGCATTGTTGAACCTTTAAACCGATTGGATTTAGATAACCCCCTGGAAAATGATACCTATGAAGAACTATTCCCTCTATTACGCTGTATTCAAGGGCAGCAACGTGAGATACAACGAACACTTGCATGTTTGAAACAGAAGCGGGATGAATTTAATCAAATAACCGGTAATATGCGTGAAAGTTTGATTTTACTGGATAATGCCGGGGCAATTATTACGATCAATCTGTCAGCGAAAAAGCTGTTTCGTGTGACTGATACCTGCATTGGAAGAAACATCATTGAGGTTGATCGCCATCAAAATATTCGTGATTTCATGCAAAAATCTATGGAAAACGGGCATGCAGAGTTCAGGGAAAATCGAAACGGGCGAGAGTATCAGTTTGATTTGAGCAGAATCGTATCCGATGATGCGGTGGTTGGAACGGTTATTTTGGCGTTTGATATTACGGAACAGGCAGAGGCGGAGAGAGGTCGTCGGGAATTTACAGCCAATGTGTCCCATGAACTTAAGACACCGCTTCAGGGAATCATAGGATATACAGACTTAATGGAAAGTGGTCTTGCAAAAACGGAAGATATTCCGCGGTTTGTGGGATATATCAAAAAGGAAGCAAGCAGACTTGTTACGCTCATTGAGGATATTATCCGCTTATCGCAGTTGGATGAAGGGACAGATATGCCTGTTTCCGAGGTTTCGCTTGGTCATCTGGCTGATGAAGTATGTAAAACACTCTTTGATGCTGCAAAATCAAAAAATATTTCACTTTCATGGAGCGGCGCTGATGGAAATATGTACGGTGTAAAAAGACTCTTATATGAAATTGTATATAATCTCTGTGATAATGCCATTACGTATAATAGGAGTGGCGGTAGCGTGAAAATTACTGTTTCCGAGGATGATAAGCATGTCAGACTTGAAGTAGCAGATACGGGTATCGGTATTCCGGCAGAGCATCAAGAGCGTGTCTTTGAACGATTTTATCGTGTGGACAAAAGCCACTCCAAACAGTCCGGCGGTACCGGACTCGGACTTAGCATCGTAAAACATGCTGTGGCATATCACCATGGCAAAATATCGTTAGAGAGTGAACCCAATAAAGGTACGGTGATTACTGTAGCGTTTCCAAAAAAATCACTTGTCTGATTCGGCAAAATAGGGATAACACATCTATTCAGATATTTTGATAGAATGAATTTGCAAAACTCGAAGGAGAACTAAAAGATTTAACAAAAAAATTGAAACGGTATACTAGACAACAGTACCCGACACGCCTCTTAACAATGCGGACCAAGTCGGGTCTTTTTATTATTTTAAAGATACGTATGAGGGGGAGAGAGTTCATTATATTCCGCATTACAAGTAGCAAGCTTTGGTGCACTTTCAAACCCTAAGGCTCATAACAAAGAAGAATTGGACTTAATACAATGGATGCTGAAGCGTAACGGCGTGTATGGGTTGGCCGAAGTTTACGTGAGATGCAGAGAAAAAGGATATAAAAGAAGTTTTACCAGTATGTGTAGACAAATACGTAAAAAAGGATATAAGAAGCCGATAATCCGTCGAAAAAGTTATTCTAAATACGAGAGAATGGACGGTAAATATGCGGGCGATAAAGTTCCAATTGATATCAAATATGTTACGGATGAATGTATTTGCTTTCCCAGTTACGGGAACAGATATTATCAAATAACAGGAATAGATGAATACAGTAGGGAACGAGTGCTAAAAATAGTAAAAGAAAAGAGTACCTATGAAACGGGTAAATATCTAATGGAACTTGAGGAAAAAATGGGATTTCCCATTCGAATGATTCAGGTAGACAATGGCTATGAATTTGTAAAAATTTCAAAAATCCTAACCAAGTTGTATCGGAATACTTCTCCATGTGTAACATATGTGTTGACAACTAAGAAACTTAAGTTTTAGAGAAACAAATATTGGTTGACAGGGATGAAAGTAGGTGGTATACTAAATTAGTCGTCACAAGACGGATGACCTTTGAAAACTGA
>NZ_KQ960929.1:0-7163 GCF_001553405.1 Megasphaera hutchinsoni
GGAGGCCCTCTGGGAGGATAGGGAGTCGCTGATTTTTATAGGGGTATAGCTCAACTGGTAGAGTAGCGGTCTCCAAAACCGTTGGTTGAGGGTTCGATTCCTTCTGCCCCTGCCATAATATGAGATATGATATATTATCATATCTCACCATGACTCGGTAGCTCAGCTGGATAGAGTGACTGACTACGAATCAGTAGGTCTAGGGTTCGAATCCCTACCGGGTCACCATTTGATTGAGATACGAACTCTCTATTTTTACAGGATTCTGTAAGAATAGAGAGTTCGTTTTTTTCGGTATACTTGATTTCGAGGCGGGGGCATTCCCGATTACGTTGCAGACGAGGTTGTAGAGCCGGGGTTCCGGTACGTGTTGCAGGGGGAGAGGTGCTTCGGTACATGACGAAGTCGCTTTTTTATATGAGGCGTGAAAATAAAAACATGTTGAACAGTCCGAACGGTCGTCGGGCTGTTTTTTTATTTTCTCGATCGGTAATATCGGTGCTGCTGCAGGAATGTTCCCTATAGGTGTAGAATATAATATAGGGAAGTACGTTGTCGGTAAGCGGCGCGTGTGCCTCCTAAAAGGGCAAAAAAAAACTCGATTCCAAGGAATCGAGAAAAATTAAAAGCTCCACATCGAGCAGCCCGAAGGCACTTTGAATTAATTTTTATTTGAACTCGTAATGTAATTCTATTGTTAGTATAGAATTAATACATGGATTTGTCAATACTGTATAGAGGAGAATATTACTATGAAAAAGCGTAACCGGGAAGAGTATTATGTGGGCTTGGATATTGGTACTAGTTCTGTAGGCTGGGCAGTGGCAACGCCGGATTATCGCATCCCTAAATTCAGAGGGCATAAGATGTGGGGCAGCCGCTTGTTTGCAGAAGGTAAGCGAGCGGCGGAACGTCGCCAATTTAGAACGAATAGACGGCGGTTGGCACGGAGAAGGGATCGGTTACAGATATTAGAGGAATTATTTGCTGAGGAAATGGCAAAAGTGGATAATACTTTTTTTATGCGATTAAAAGAAAGTAAATTTTTCTTGGAAGATAAGACGGTTAAAGAAAAACATATCTTATTCAGTACCGATAAATTTGATGCGGACCGATTTTATAAAGACAATCCTACGATTTACCATGTAAGAAAACGATTAATGGAAGAGGAACCGCAGGATATTCGAGAATTATTTTTAGCAGTACATCATATCTTGAAGTATAGAGGCCATTTTTTATTTGCCGGTTCTTTAGAACAGAACGGGGATTCTATAGAAGAATTAGTACGCACCCTATTTGGGAAACAGGGACTGGCTATTTTAGATGATACGATTGATAGTAATGAAATGGTAAATATACTTAAAAATAACGAAAAAACGAAAAGTGACCGAAAAAAAGCCGTTCAAGAGTTATGGAATCCGCTTAAGGATAAGGTAAAAAAAGCACAGGCGGCGGAAATGGCGGGGGTGGTTTTAGGTCTTAATTCGGATATTTCCAAATTATTTGACAATAGTGATTATAAAGACTTAAAAATAAATTTTTCTTCCGGCGATTATGATGAAAAAAGAGACGACTATGCGAATAGTATAGGCGATGATATTGTATTGTTAGATACGATGAAAGCACTGTATGATACGTTAATTCTTTCACAGATTTTGCAGGGAAAACAGAGTATCTCGGAAGCAAAGGTAGAAGATTATAATACACATAAAGAACAGTTACGGGCATTAAAAGCGATATTAAAACCGCACAAGCGTTTATATAATGAAATGTTTAGAGAAAATAATAAAAAAGACTTATCGAATTATGTTGCCTATATATCGTCTTATAGTGAGGGAAAACGCGTTAATCGGGAAGGATTTTATAAATATGTGCAAGCCGTCTTAAAGCAAGTAGACGATTCGGACTCGAAACAGGCCATTTTGGAGGCGATCCGGTTAGAAACCTTTTTACCGTTGTTGCGGGTTAAAGATAATGCAGTGATTCCGCATCAAATTCATCAAGCCGAGTTGGAAGCTATTTTAGAGACAGCCCGTAAAAAATATAAATTTTTAAATGATGTCAGTGAGGGAGTATCTGTAAAAGATAAAATTATTCAATTATTTACGTTTAGAATTCCTTATTATGTGGGCCCTCTTAATCCGCATAGCGGCGAAACGGTTGCGGACCGGAAACAGGGTACCGGTTGGGTAGTGCGCAAACAAAGGGGGAAAGTATACCCTTGGAATTTTGCGGATATGGTGGATGTCAAAGCATCGGCAGAGGCATTTATTACGAATCTGACAAATAAATGTACGTACCTTATCGGAGAAGATGTCCTGCCGAAACGTTCCTTATTATATAGTGAATTTATGCTATTAAATGAGTTGAATATGATTAAGTATGACGGACACGAATTGCCCGTGGAGATCAAGCGGTTATACATTGAGCAAGTATTTAAACAGGAACATAAAAAACAAACCAAAGGCCGGGTGCTGGACTTTTTGAAAAGAAACGGTTTGATTACCGGCAGTGCTACGGCCGTCATTACCGGCATGGATGATTCCATTAAGGGAGATTTACAATCCTATCGCGATATGGTACGGATTTTCGGCACGGGATTCGATCATAGTATGGCGGAACGGATTATTCGCTGGGTTACTCTGTTTGGGGAAGCCAAAGATATTTTAGAAAATAAAATACGTGAAGTTTATGGTAATAGCATTAGTGATAGTCAGATGCGGGCTATCAAAAAATTAAAATATGCTGATTGGGGAAGATTATCACAAGCCTTTTTTATTAAAATTATTGGCTGTGATAAAAGTGGAGTAGAGCGGAATATTATCACTTGTTTGCGTGAATCAAGTCAAAATTTAATGGAAATTTTGAGTGATCAGGGAACATATATAAAACAGATTAAAGCGTGGAATCATCAGCATACAACGAATATGATGGATACGCTTGATTATCAACTAGTTGATGATTTATATGTGGCACCATCGGTTAAACGATCTATTTGGCAAAGTCTATGTATTGTAGAGGAACTGGTCAAAATTATGGGGCAGGCACCGAAGAAAATTTTCGTTGAAGTAACTAGAACGAATCAAGCAGAAAAAACAAAAAAAGATTCACGAAAAAAACGATTAGTAGAATTATATACAGCTATTGGTAAAGAAGGTGCTGCATGGAAAAAAGAAATTGAAAAGCATCAAGCAGGGGATTTCAGACGGAAAAAATTATACCTCTATTATACGCAAATGGGGCGTTGTATGTATTCTCATGAACCGATTGCTATGGATGCGTTGTTTACCTCGGAATATGATATTGACCATATTTATCCGCAGAGTTTAACTAAAGATGACAGTTGGGATAATTTAGTATTAGTAAAATCGCAGCTTAATAAAGAAAAGAGCGATCAGTACCCGTTACGACCCGCAATACGTGAGAAAAATAAAGCATACTGGCAATATTTATGCCGGGCAGGGTTTATTAGCGAGAAAAAATATGAACGACTTATGCGAACTACCGAATTAACGGCGGAGGAATTGTCCGGCTTTATTGCCCGGCAATTAGTAGAGACCTCGCAAGCTACGAAAGCGGTTATCGGCTTATTGGAACGCATATATAAGCATACGGACATTTGTTTTGTAAAAGCGGAAACGGTATCGCAATTTAGACACCAACATAATTTTATAAAAATACGGGAATTAAATAATTACCACCATGCGAAAGACGCGTATTTAAATATTGTGGTAGGGAATGTGTACCATGAAAAATTTACGAAAAATCCGCGGGAATTTATTGCCCGTTCAACAGAACGAAGACCGTATAACTTAAATCGTATGTATGATTTCGATCTCCTTAAACAAGGTCGGGTTATTTGGCAGGTCCCTAAGAGTTTAGAAACGGTACAAGCCATGATGAAGAGTAATGATGTACGAATTACTAAAAAATTATTAGTGCAAAAGGGGGAATTATATGACGCCACGATTACTAAAGCACATAAGACGAAAGAAGGAATGTATTTCCCCTTAAAAGGGGCCGATGCACGATTGCGGGATGTACATCGATATGGAGGCTATGAAAAGATAAAAATTGCCTATTATAGTGTATTTTCTTGTTGCGAAAAAGCGTCGGATACGATTCATACCCTGATTATTCCTATACCGGTATATGCAGCCGGCCTGTTACAAACCGAAGCGGACCTTACGGCCTATGCTTGGCAAACGAAGCAGAAAACGAAGCCGATTAAGGATATTTATAGTATGATTACGCCGATTTATAAAAAGTTGTGTATTAATACGGTTGTGAAAATCGATGGTTTTAAATACTTTTTGGGCGGCAGAACAGAGGATTATATATGTTTATATCCGGCGATTCCCGTCGTGTTGGATGAACAAGCGGCAGCCTATTTAAAAGCTGTATCTAAAGTCGGTCGTGCGGACGACGTTGAAAATACGGCACAAGCCATAGACCTTATTACAGCAGAAGCCAATGAGGCTTTTTATGATGTATTGCTGAAGAAAATGGAAGCGAAAATATTTGTCAAAGCTTATCAAGAGAGAGTTGAGAAATTGGCAAGTGAGACTGCTCGCGAGCGATTCCGGAAATTGTCGATAGGCGCTCAATGTAGTTGTTTGTTGGAAATATTAAATCTCTTGGCTAATAACAAGACCACCTCTAATTTAAAAAAGTGGCTTGGCGTTACTATGTCGAGACGAAAACAACCAATGGATTTGACGAAGCTGGAAGAGTGTATTGTGTATGAAACCTCTATTACAGGATTGTATGAAAAAGCCGTTTCCTTACTATAGAAAGGGGATACTATGAGTTGGCGTACGGTAGTGATTAGTCGGTGTGCTAAATTGGACGTAAAAATGAATTATATGCTTGTTCGGCAAGAGGGAGAGGTGCATAAAATATATATTCGTGAAATCTATATTCTGCTCATTGAATCCACCGCCGTGAGTATGACGGCAGCGTTGCTGCATGCACTGATTAAAGAAAAAGTAAAAATTATTTTTTGTGATCCCGCAAGAAATCCGGAAGCCGAATTGGTAGGGTACTATGGCGCTCATAATACGAGCGGTCGTTGTCGGGAACAACTGAATTGGTCCGAAAGGGATAAAGTACGGTTGTGGACGGATATTGTGCGCACTAAAATCCGGAATCAGGCGAGGTTGTTGGCGCGAAAAGGCTTAGCGGCCTATCAAGTGCTGGAATCATACAGTGGGGATATCCGATTGGGCGATGCAACACAGCGCGAAGGGCATGCGGCGAAAGTATATTTTCATGCACTGTTTGGAAAATCCTTTACGCGGGACGAAGAAAATAATATTAATGCAGCCTTAAATTATGGGTATGCCATTTTGCTGTCGGCGATTAATCGAGAAGTTGCGGCCCTGGGCTACTTAACGCAGTTCGGACTGCGTCATGCTAATCAATTTAATTCGTTTAATTTTAGTTGTGACCTCATTGAACCGCTACGCAGTTTGGTAGATCGTACGGTTGTGGACATGGATTTAACTCATTTTACGAAAGAAGAAAAGCATCAATTGGTGTATTTGCTTTCTGAAGAGGTTACTATTAACAAGCAATGCCATGTACTGTCCGGGGCCCTTCACATCTATTGTAAAAGCGTTGCGGATGCACTTACTGCATCCGATCTGTCATTAGTCAGGTTTATAGAATATGAGCTATAGATTTATGAGAATTTTAGTTATGTTTGATATGCCGACCTTTACGTTACAAGATAAAAAAGAGTATCGATTGTTTAGAAAATACTTAATATCTCACGGGTACCTTATGATGCAACGTTCTATTTATATAAAATTAGTACTCAATCAGACGAATGCGGCAGCGGCAATGAAAGGATTGGAAAAACATAAACCGAATACAGGAATAGTGCAAGTGTTGACGATTACGGAAAAACAATTTTCACGGATGGAGCTGTTAGTAGGCAGCGTGACATCCGAGGTAGTAGATACGACAGAACGGATGATTATATTATGAAGGTGTTATATGCTTTATCGGATATGGAAATTGAATTGTCGGAGAATTATGTTGCCACGTTATATATAGAAAACATGCTGTATTTTCGACATACTTTGCAGGAGTTATCGGCTCAAATCGCGGGAGCCGAGGGGCATTGGGTATTTACACAGGCACAACAACAATTGGATTGTAAAAAAGATGTTATTCTTGTAACGGATCTCTTTCATATAGATGGCAATCAGAAATCCGTTCTCTCTAAGTTACATGCCTATTTGACGAGTATTGCCGAAGAGGAATCGGAGCTGCTGTATGAAATTAATGATAAACTTCGCCGCTTATATACTGAGATTACCTTGCAGGCACCGGTTGAGGTCGGGTATAAAGCGGCCCTTTCTGCACAAGATTTGATAAAGGCGGGAGATTTTAAATTTGAATGGGGAGAGACGGAACTGTTAGAAAGGCTCGTGACGTATTTGGATATTATTTGTGATTTGTTAAAGAGTAAGCTGATTGTGTTGGTTAATGTCCGAAAATATATGACGGAAGAGGAATTAAAATTAGTATATGAACATTGTATACGTAAAAAGATACCCATTTTTTGTATTGAATCGGGATATACCTGTCATAGTGTTGATGAGTTGTTAGAAAAAGTTTATACTATAGATAAGGATTTATGTTTTATTTATTAAGGTATTGTGGCATGAGTAGAATTACATCGCGTGTAATGGTGAAAAAATACTTTTGGCGTCAACGTTATTGGGGTTTGAGAGTAATGTAATTCTATAAGTGTCTAAAACCAAGACTTATCTAAGTATTTATTTTACGGGGTTTGAGAGTAATGTAATTCTATAAGTGTCTAAAACGGAGCGGATCCGGGTGCGGAGCCTTGCCGCGTTTGAGAGTAATGTAATTCTATAAGTGTCTAAAACGCTTCCGGAAGCAAATAGCCGCCTTTTTCCGTTTGAGAGTAATGTAATTCTATAAGTGTCTAAAACAGCGTTTTTCCCTTGAATCGTGATTGTTATGTTTGAGAGTAATGTAATTCTATAAGTGTCTAAAACTTTGCCCAGTACCCAATAAGCCACGACACAGTTTGAGAGTAATGTAATTCTATAAGTGTCTAAAACTACATAAGAGAATATATGATAAAATCGACGGTTTGAGAGTAATGTAATTCTATAAGTGTCTAA
>NZ_KQ960929.1:7263-7489 GCF_001553405.1 Megasphaera hutchinsoni
TGAGAGTAATGTAATTCTATAAGTGTCTAAAACTCCCCTTTGCCGTCATGCTCATACAAGTCAGTTTGAGAGTAATGTAATTCTATAAGTGTCTAAAACCTGTCGACTCCGGATTTTGTGAGAATTTGAGTTTGAGAGTAATGTAATTCTATAAGTGTCTAAAACATGGCTGGACGATACGCATACGGACAGCGCGTTTGAGAGTAATGTAATTCTATAAGTGTCT
>NZ_KQ960929.1:7589-82880 GCF_001553405.1 Megasphaera hutchinsoni
GAGAGTAATGTAATTCTATAAGTGTCTAAAACTTGACCCTAACGGTTTATATACTTGCCCCAGTTTGAGAGTAATGTAATTCTATAAGTGTTTAAAATACAATGGGAAAGTGACGCATCGGTTGCTGTGTCGGAACGGATGGAAATATTCTCCGAAAAACGGTTTTACAAGTGAAAGAGACGTGAAAAATAAGCGGCCAATGATGAGGCGACTTATTTTGCAATGTGTCCTATAGGCGGTAGCGAGGAAAAAAAGAATCCGTATCTTGACTGATACGGATTCTTTTTTTCCGGTGTATACGGATGTGACACGATTTCGACGGTAGACGGTTGTGAGGAGTGGTTTGGGTGTATATGTGTATGTTGCAGGGGGAGTCTTGCAGGGAACGCGTATTTTTACGGTACGGGCGGTACGCGTTTTTTGCGTCGCAGGCGAAAGAAGCGGCGTAAGAGGTCGGCACATTCGTCGGCACGAATGCCGGCGGTAACGGCTACGCGATGGTTCAAGCGGGGGTGGTCCGTCAGGTGAAAGAGGGTATGTACGGCTCCGGCTTTGGGGTGCGTCGTGTTGACTGGGTGTTTTTATACCTCTTTTTATCGTTGCCGCCGGCTTCCGTACTGGCTTGTACGGTTACCATTGCCGTGCGGTTGGTGGCAGTGAAACGGCATTGGAAATTAGCGTTAATTCACAGAAAACGGCATAGACCGTATTTTTTCAGATAGGCAGGCGAAGTAAGGTGAAGAGAATGCGCAGGGGATGGCGGTTGGTGTTGGCAGTGGTCATGGTTTGCGGCGGTTTGGGTGCCAGTATAGATGTTGTTGCGTATGAGGCAAGACGTAGAGGATATGACGTAGAAGCTTTGCCGAATAGTGAAGAATATAGATGGGGAAAGAACGGTGAATACACAAGCCTGTTAGAGGCGTGGTTTAGTATAATCAAATTTACAGAAAACGGGTCATGGAAAGGCTCTGAATTATTACGTGTTGATGATAATAATTTTAACGTTGAGATGATAAATAATATTTTGAAAAAGAGAGAAGAATGATGGGTATACAAGAAAAGGCCACTCTATATGCAAAAAAACTTGGGTACAAGTATGCTGAACGTGATGGGCAGTATGAGGGGAAGGAAGTATATAGGTTGATAGGGGAAAATAAAAACGCCTTTGTCGGACAACCTCAATATATTATAGAAAAAGAAGGAAATTTTAGAGTATTAAAACCCAAAGAACATGATCAATATTTTTGGGGATTAACAAAGGTAAATTAACCTGTTTATGTTGGTGTGGGATATATGAGTAGTATAATGAAAGCGAGAATTGCCTATACGGGTTCTGCTTTAGACAATGGAGAAATGGGGATTCGAAATTTTACCAATGCTTTATTGCGTCGACTATTAGGTTTTTTGTGTGGAAGCAATGGGAGGAAAATTGGGAAAGTGGGGTAGCAAAATACATCTTTTATTGAAAAAATTGAATAAATTGAATAAATCGTGTTATACAGATAAACGGATTTTACGTTTATCTTTTTTTGTTGGAGGTAGTTATGAAAAATGTGTTCGGCATGGCAAGTGATTTTTGCATAATATTTTTAGATATATATCATTTACTAAAATAAAGGCGAGTTAATGACTACAATGAGATAAAAAAATTTGTATATAGAAAAAATGGTACAATTAATTTTTATTAGCGTATAGTATGGATATTAAGCAGTTGTTTAGGTTACGTAAAGAAAGTACACAATGTACCATTAGATTCGAATATATTGGGAGCCATTCCAGATTTTTATACATTGTTTTAATTGTAATTGTAGTAAGATTTGGGGTAATTTCGCTAGAGAGAGCCCACTCTTTAGAAGAATGTCTTCATATGACAATGGTGTTTCATAGGATAGAATTGCTAAAATTTGTGTTTCTTCAGGTGTGAGCGTAGTGGTAGCAACTGGTTGTGAATTAGGTATAGTAGGTGTGATTATTTTTTTATATTCAATGATAACGTCTTCTGTTTTCGTGAGGGCAATGGCCCCATTCCGCAAGAGGGCATTACTTCCCTGGCAGGTAAGAGAATAAATGCTGCCGGGGACGACAAAGATATCACGACCTTCTTCTAGGGCGAAATCTGTGGTAATGAGGGCACCGCTCTTAGCGGCAGCTTCGACAATGATAACTCCAGAGGATAGTCCAGCTATAATGCGATTTCGAGCAGGAAAATTAGCCGCTGAGGGAGGCGTACCGAAGGGGTATTCACTAAGGATACAGCCGTCATTTTTAATTATATTTGCAAATAAGGTGGTATTTTCTGGAGGATAGGTAATATCTATACCAGAGGCAATGACTACAATGGTTTTACCATTGCCTTGCAAGGCTCCTTGGTGTGCTTTGGTATCAATGCCACGAGCTCCGCCACTGACAATAATTACATCTTGTTGAGCTAATTCTTTTCCTAATTGATGGGCAACTCTATTGCCATAGGGGGATGATTTTCGTGATCCGACAATAGAGATAAAAAGATGGTGAGCTGGTGGTAGTTTACCTTGACAATAGAGAATATATGGGGGTGTTGCTGTTTCTTTTAATAAAGGAGGATAAGTTTCATCGTATATTGTAATTAAGGTGGTATTGAATTTTTCTAATAAGGCGGGCAAGCGAGATAAAAATTCGGGGTTTCTTCCTTTTTGTAATATAGAAATACAACTTTCATGAATATCATATTTTTTTAATTCTACAGCCGTAGATTGCCAAATTTTTTTTACATCAGGAATTTTAGTCAATAGGTAAGTTAAGCGTTTATAGCCGATTCCACGAATCATTTGGAGTGCGGCTAGATAGAGTCTATCTTCAGGTACCATCATAGTATCTCCTATTACGGTTGAGGTAAGGTGTTACGATAACTAATTGCTTCAGCTATGTGACTATCTGTAATAGATTCAGACGCATCTAAATCGGCGATAGTTCGGGAAACTTTAATAACTCGATCAAAGCTGCGTGCACTCAATTTTAATGAATCGAATACATGTTGTAATAATTTTTGCCCGTCTGGCGTGAGGTGGCAGGTTTCTTTTACGGCACGATGGCCCATGTGAGCGTTACAATATAAGTGATAAGGTGCTAAACGGGTAACTTGACGTTCACGGGCAATACATACACGTTGGCGAATAGTTTGTGAGGTTTCTTGTTGTATATGAGAGGTTAATTCTTCATATTTGGGGCGTTCTACAGAAACGTGAAGATCGATACGGTCTAAGAGCGGGCCTGAAATTTTTTGAATATAGCGTCGAATTTCGCGTGGGGTACAAGTGCAGGGACGTTCTTTATCACAAAGATAGCCACAAGGGCAAGGATTCATGGCAGCAATTAAGATAAAGCGTGCGGGGTAGGATAAGGTAGCTTGAATACGGGAAATATGAACGATACCATCTTCTAGTGGTTGTCGGAGTACTTCCAGTACGGTTCGAGGAAATTCAGGAAATTCATCTAAGAAGAGAACCCCATTATGACTAAGCGTGACTTCGCCAGGCTTAGGAATAGAGCCTCCGCCAATTAGTCCCCCCATAGAAATGGTATGATGGGGACTGCGAAAAGGCCGTTGTGTATGTAATTGAACCTCATGAAAGAGGCCAGATACACTGTAAATTTTGGTGACTTCCATAGATTCTTGTAATGTCATGGGAGGTAAAATAGTAGGAATACGTTTGGCAAGCATGGTTTTACCTGATCCCGGTGAGCCGATCATGAGGACATTGTGTCCGCCTGCAGCTGCAATTTCCAAGGCTCGTTTGGCTATATATTGACCTTGCACTTCGGAAAAATCTATATCGTAGGATAAAGGGGGATGGATGGGTACATCAAAATGGATAGGCTGTTGTGGTTTGGTTTGGGATAGATGGTTATATAGGGTTTGCAAGGTATCTACGGCATAAATGTTTATATTGGGACAAAGTGTTGCTTCCGCTTGATTTTCGGGATGGACGAAAACATTTGTAAATTTTTGGGCTCGGCCTTCTAGGAGCATGGGAAGTATACCGGTTACGGGTCTAGTTTTTCCGTCTAAGGCTAGTTCACCGATAAATAATGCATGCTCACAAACCTGTTCATCTAATTGTCCGCTTGATACGAGAATTCCAACGGCAATCGCCATATCTAGGCCAGCACTATCTTTTTTTAGGTCAGCTGGGGCAAGGTTTACGGTGATGCGTCGCATGGGAAATTCATAACCACTATTTTTAATAGCTGCACGAACTCTATCCTTTGATTCTTTTACAGCTGTTGTGGCTAGACCAACTAATTCAAAAGCGGGGAGACCATTGGCAATATCAATTTCGACAGAAATAATGTGTCCTTGTAAACCGAGTACAGAGGCACTAAATGTGCGGGCAAACATGAGTGAAACCTCCTAAAAGCAGGGAATAAAAGCATGTTGAATGTGATGAATTTGTTGATTTAGTGGTAATAAAGGAAAGATTTCTATTACGTCGAATCGACAAGACATTTCCCATTGTTCATGCGCTTGTAAGTAACAAATGGCAGTTTTTGTAATTTGACGTTGTTTTTGTAGTGAAACGGCTTCCATTGGCAGACCACATGTACAAGAACGTCGAGTTTTTACTTCAATAAAGACAAGTATATCTTTATCTTGGGCGATAATATCAATTTCTCCAGTTCGGGTTTGATAATTACGGCATAGAATATGATATTTTTTTTTCTGTTGGAGATAGGTTGTTGCAATTTCCTCTCCATAGGCACCTAATAGTTTGGTATTCATAATTCTCCTTTTTTATTTATTATATCAATATAAGATGAAAATGATTTAAATTGTTGATGAAAAATAGATGAAATATAACATTCTAGTGCATGCGTATAATACATGTGGCGTATTCGTTAACGCATTGTGAGGACCTTATGATTATATTGAGTTTATATATGATTTATGTTACCATTATTTTGATAACCAATTTCATTAATGTCATTAATAGGAGGTATTATGAATAAATATATAGCACTTACGTTAGTTGCACTTTTTTCTAGCACCGTCAGTAGTGAAGCGGCTGTACCGACAGGAATATTGGCACCGTCTTACGTGCATCCTGATTATATTGCGATGGAACAATTGCGACCGACAAAAGATATCATTGTGATTACTAAAAAAGACATTCAAGAAAATGGATATACGAGTATATCTGAAGCCTTAAAACGACAGACCGGAATTAACGTAGGTCTTACGGGAGAGGGGAGTATTGATATTCGTGGACAAGGTGATCAGTATGCAGATTCTAATATTCAAGTGTTAGTTGATGGTGTTCCTATTACTACCTTAGTTAATCATCCAATTCACACGAATTATGATGTTGTTCCTATTGAAAATATTGAAAAAATAGAAATTATTCCTGGTGGTGGTTCGGTATTATATGGGTCGGGAACGGTTGGGGGTGTGATTAATATTACGACTAATTTACGTTCCGTCCAGCGTGATCAAACGACAATTGGTATGCGGTATCAGCCGGAAGGATATAGGATGACAGGAAGTATCGCGACCCGGCCCAATGCACGTATTCGCATTACCGGAGGATATACGAAGTATAGAGAAAATTTATATTTTCAGGATACGTGGCAAGGTGGAAATTATTATTTTACTGCTGTTCGTTATGAACCACGTAGTGGTACAGCGCTTACATTTCGGGCGAGTCATTTAGATAATCAAGGCCAATATATTCAATTATTACAAACTCGTAAGATACAGCAATTTGGTAAGGATTATAAACCTGGATATAGAGATTTGACTGTAGGTGTTGATAAAGATGGTAATAAGATTGTGCGTAAAATACGAGATTATAGTATAAAAGATCGAGTGTTGAATACGTATCATATGACGTATATGGCACCATTGGGAAAGTTTTGGAATATGGAAATAGAGGGTTTTACTCAGAACGGAAATTATGCTAACTTTGAATTAAAAAAAATGGAACATCATACGCAGGGGGGCATGCTAAGATTGAGCCGAAATGCAGGAAATCATAAGTGGTTATTCGGCATGGAAGGTACGACGCAACAAGCTAAGTTAGAATATAATGATTATCCGGAAGATAGTAAGCGTCCGGGGAAATATTTGGTTGAACCGTTGTCGTTTTTTTATAAGAAGCAACTTCGTTCGGTATTTTTAATGCATACATTACAACATCATAAGTGGATACTTACGCAAGGAATTCGCCGAGAAGTTTTGCATTGGGATTATGATAAAAAGGGTGCCAAAGGGCTGGCAGGTAAAGATTCATCAAAACGATATAATACAGCAGCCGAATTATCATTAGCATATCAATATACAGATACAGGTAGTGTATTTGCACGTTATGAACGGGCGTATACTGTTCCTAATGGGATTCAAATTTCCGATAAGGTATTAGATCAGAATACATATGAACCTTTATATGTAACGTCATCAGCACAAGATGAAATATATGATTCATATGAATTAGGTTGGCGAGCAAAACTTGGTGCATCTACAATGAAAGCAAGTATTTTTTATAATAAAACGGATAATCAATTATGTCGGGTGGATACATTTTTTGGCATGCAAACAGAAACGAAGAATTTATTACAAACGAGACGACGGGGAATTGAATTGTCGTTACAACAACAGATGGGAAAGTGGAAGTTTTTTGAAGGGTATACTTACGTTAATGGTTCAACTAATTATAATGAGACCGGACGGAAGTTTTTGCAAGCGGAACCAGATAGTGAAATAAACTATGCTAAGAGTGGATTAAAAAAAGTGCCTGCTCATAAAGTGGTGCTTCGCTCAACCTATATGCCGAATCGGCGAATGAAAATTAATGCTATGTATCGTTATGTTGGTGCGTATAAAAATTATTTGAATGAAAGCAAAAAAGGAGATGCTCGTGAAGGTGATCTCGTTCATTCATATGGGGTATTGGATGTATCTATGTCGTATCAAGTACAACCAACATGGGCGATTTATGGTGGTATTACGAATGTATTTAATAAAGAATATTATGAATTTAAAGAAGGTGAGGGGCCTTATAGTACGATTACGCATGGGGCTAATCGTACGTATTATATAGGGGTAAATTATACGCTATAAAAAGGAGACCATGGAATGAGAAAAAATTATGTAGCCGGGCTTATTTTGTTATCCTTAATGGGAGCGATACAAGTGTCAGCTCAAGAGGTGCCAACAGCGATCTTAGCGGATGCGTATGTACGTCCGGAGTATGTAGAAATTGAAAGAATTCGTCATACGAAAGATATTGTCGTGATTACGAAAGAACAGATAAAACAGCGTGGTTATAGTTCGTTAAGTGAAGTATTAGCAAGTGTACCTATAATAAATGTTAATTTAACGGGTAACGGTGATATTGATATTCGTGGACAAGGTGCGGATCAAGCAACACGAAATGTGCAGATTATGGTAGATGGTGCACCTATTACGACATTAGTTAATCATCCTATTAAGACGGATTATAATATAGTGCCGATTGAAAACATTGAAAAAATAGAAATTATTCCTGGCGGTGGTTCAGTTTTATATGGTTCAGGTACTTCAGGTGGCGTGATTAATATTACGACTAATTTGCGTAACATACGGCAATCGCCGAATACGCTGAAGATAGAGAAAAATACGGCTGGAAATCGTTTAGCGTTTCAATTTAAATCGAGTATTAACGAAAAAATTTATTTTGCTGTCGGCGGTACAAGACAACAAAAGCGGTTATATTTTAAGGATACTTATCATAATAGCAAATATGCATATGCGGGAATTGCGTATCAAGATAATAATAAAAAAGTTACTTTTAGAATGTCTCATTTACAAGATGAAGGAAAAATGGTAGGTAATGTATCTGTTGAAAATTTATTGAAATATGACAAACATTATGTACCTAATTTTTTAGAGGTCATTACCGATATAGATGAACAAGGACATGTGAAGAAGGAAAAACGCCGGTCCTATTTGGATGGTAATCGGCAAGCGAATACGTATGTTATTACGTATCAAGAGCAAGTAGGAAAAAGGGCGAGTATGACGACAGATTTATTTTATAATAAAGGTTATTATAGTGGTCCGAATCAAGAAAAATTGCATTATACTACGAAGGGGATAAAAGTAAAATTAGACTATACTTACGGTATGAATAATGTATTGATTGGATTTGATGGATATACGCAACATGGTTCGTTAGCATATGATGATTTTAAATTAGTGTCCTTTAAGAATAAATTATATAAACGTGTGCCGCTCCATTTTATTTATGATAAACAAATAAGAGGGGTGTATGTATTAAATGTTATGAATAGAAATAAGTGGACCTATACGCAAGGTATACGTCGAGAACGGACTAATTGGGGATTTGATAAAAATGGAGCAAATAACATAAAGGGAAACGATGTATCACGGCGTTATAATACGTCAGCAGAGTTATCTGCGGCTTATCAATATACCCCAACGGGACGAGTGTTTGTTCGTTATGAACGTAGTTATACGGTGCCGGATGGATTGCAAATTACCGATCAGATCAAGGATAAACAAAAGCAGAAAAAATATGTTCCTACGACTGCTAAAGATGAACAATTTGATTTATATGAATTAGGTTGGCGAGATAAAATAGGTGTATCTGCGGTTAATATGACTGTATTTTATGCGTATACGCCGAATCAGATGAATAGATTTTATTTGATAGATAAAAATGGGTTACAAATGATGACGATGAATAATTTAGCGACGCGCCGGAAGGGTGTTGAACTAAGTCTTACTCAGCGTGTGGGAAAATGGATTTTTTCTGAGGCTTATGCATATTTACATGGTTATACTACGTATAATGCAGAGGGAGAGGTGTGGACTAAAGCAAATCCCCATAAAAAAATCGACTATACGCGAAGTGGTTTGGTGAAAGTACCTCGTCATAAAGTCGTATTGAATGGAGAATATCGTGTAAATCCAAAACTTTCTCTAGGGGTTACGTATACGTATGTAGGGTCATATAATAATTTTTTTGCTGAGGCCGATAAGAATACGAATGATGGTGGCATAGTTACATCGCATGGCGTTTTTGATGTGCGTTTTCGCTATAAGAGTAGCACGGGGGCGATTTTTTATGGCGGCATCACGAATGTAGGCAATATGAAATATTATGCTTATAAAGCAGGACAAGGTCCTGTTTCTACGATTATGCCGGGAAATGAAAGAGCCTATTATGGTGGGATGAGTTATGAATTTTAAATCATCCTTAGGAATTAATTGGACATGGGCATATTGTCTTTCCGTATTACTACATTTGGGTGTGTTTGGGATAGGGATGTTGCTTGTAGCTCAAACATGGCATCCTTCTTCCTTAACAGTGGTAGAAATTGTTGGTGGGGGCATGCAAGGGGAACGGGGAAACGGTACGTTTCCAGCACCCTTGTCAAAAGCGGTTATGGCAGTGAAGGTTAAGAATGTCTTTACACCGGCGGCGACATTGTCACAGGAAAAAGTACCGGAGGTAAAGCAGGTGGTGCGTACACAAACTGCGGTATCTGCCGATTCGGCTTTAGCCGTTCCACGATCTGTATCGTCTGTACCGGTTTCTGGGGGATCATCTTGGAGCGGTGCAGACAAACACGAGGGCGGTACAGCGGGAACGGCAGGAAACAATGGCGCATCTGGCACAGGGATGGCAGGAAAAGGCAATTCGCACGGTCTTGGTGCAGGCTTTGTTGATAATGGAGATGGTACTTATACGGCGAATGCCAATGCAATGCTTTCTTATCGTATTATACGTGATGCTAAAGTTGTTTATCCAGAAGAAGCCAGGTCGATTGGCTATGCGAAAACGGTTGTTGTTCATGCACGTATTTTAGTGGGCGTTAATGGGAAGGTTGAAGTGGTGCAGATTGTTTCTAGAACGCCTAATTTAGGCTTTAAAGAAGCGGCTGAAAGTGCATTGTGGAATATGAAGTTTGCCCCGATCACATATAAAGGGTATAAGATTAAAATGTATTTTCAAAAGACGATATATTTTCAACCATAGCGGTATGTTTTTTACATACCGCTTTTTTATTCTATATTTGCATATGTATTGCAAATATAGAATATATGATATAATCGCATTTGCATATATTCTATGATATACTACATATGCATTAAAATAGCATATTATTAAAGGGGGATATAACACAGATGAAATATCGCATATCAGCATATAAAATGGCTATGCTTATTGGTTTTATGGTGTGTTCAACGGTAGGCAATGTCATGGCGTTGGATACGGTTGAGCAGGATATAACTATTCAACACGAACAAGCAAAAGGATGGGCGTCACATATTCAGGATGAACATTCACGGCGAGTGTATATGGAGGGTACTCATCGTCATCGTGAAAAACATGAAACACATGTGAGTAAAGAAGCTTTTACAAAAGAAGAACATGCAACCACTACGAAAAAACATATGGTTCATAAGGGTACAGATAAAGCACTTGCTATTGTTGTGGGGGAGAATTATGAGGCTCATAAACGTCAGGTTTTTCTTGATGCATGGCAAGGAGGATTGCGAGAAACCGGTGATGACATGGCGTATAATCAGGGGGTTTTAGGTCTCGTTTATCAAAAAGGCAAGTGGGGACTTGTCGATAAAGCGGGAGAGATGATTGTTCCGCTTACTTATAAGGAATTAACATATATTGGGGATGGCGTATTTCGTGGTACGGGAAAAGGCCATGTCGAGTATATTGATAGTACGGGAAAAAAAGTAGCCAATCCTGCTTTTGAAGGAAAAACACATTTTTATCGTGAAAATGGCCGTTATGGTATCGTTAGTGCGATGGGAGAACGTGTGACATCACCTATATATAGACGTGTTGTTACACCTTTTCAGGAACAAATTGCGTTTGTAGAAATAAAACACAAAAAAGTTGTAGCTATCAATGAAGAAGGGCAAGTTTTATTTCAAGCACCTTCTAGGCTGATGAAAGCTTATGCACATGGGTTAGCAGAATATCGATATCCTGCACACTCTTTTCGTGTGGGAATGGTAGCGGGGATGATCGCACAACATTATATGACGGATCAAGGCGTTGTTTTTACGGAGCAAAATGATGTATCAACGACAGTTTGTAAGCGGGGGTATATTGATCATGCAGGAAACATCATTATTGATGCTAAGTATGATGTGGTTTATCCATTGACAAAGTGGGGAACGTTTGTAGGGGATAAAGGAAGATTGCAATTTGTAAATACGAAGGGAAAAACAGTTATTGCTGCAGGTAATTATCGTATTCAAGGAAAATATATCGACTTTGTTTCTGGGCGAGCGGCATTGCAAGATGAACAGACAGGAAAATTTTCAGTTTGGTCATTAGATACAGGCAAGAACATATCCGGTAAGACTTATGATGATGTTGTATTTTTACATAAACAGTTTTGGGCAGGGCGGATTAATAATACCCTTGTTATTGTCGCGGCAGATACCGGTAATGAATTGTTTGTTTTACCTAATATGATTCGTATTCTTCCATTTGGAAATGAAGAATATACATGGGTATTTAGTAAGGACCATACGTATTCTATACTACATCAGAGTGGCCGTATTGTTTATACGGCACCGAAGGGGAGTATTCGTGGTGTTATGGCGTTTAAGCATGGTCATACGGCAGTTCGTTATAAAACAAAATGGGCTATCCTTGATGCACAGGGGAATATTGTACTTGATAATATGCCTTATGAGACGGTTAAGTTGGTATAAAAAAATCCTAACAGATTCATTCTGTTAGGATTTTTTTTATTTTCCCCAAAGGGTGCCAAATTTATATAATGCACGATTCATAAATGAGCCGGATACGTATAGTGCGATGACTATGGATATCGTAACTATTATGGTTCGCTGAGCCTCTATTGCATAGGAGGAAAACAGGCTTATATAACTAAGCAATGTAGGAAATGCGGCTTCTAAGGAAACACAACAGACAAATAAGGCAATAAAAAAGATACACATTGCACAGCCTGAAATCAATATGTAGGGCATAACATGATATAATTTTTTCATAATCTACACCTCCTAGTAGATAACGTGAAAATATTGATTACACCTTTAGTATACCCTATATTATCAAAATGTCAATACTAAATGAGATTAAAAATGAGATTGAAATTGATAGTGCTATAATCATGCCTAGCTATTATGACTATAGAAGAATTGGCGATGCAAGTAAAACATAATGATACATTGCGTAAAAATGGCAAATGCTTCCACCGAGTACAAAAAAATGCCAGATAAGATGTTGGAAAGGAAGCTTTTTCCAAAGATAAAAGATAGCACCTAAGGTATACCAAAGCCCTCCCACGAGTAGCCAGATAACGGCTTGTGGAGATAGATGGATCCATAAAATAGGTAAGGTACCTACTAATAACCATCCCATAAGAACATAGCAAAGGGTGGCGAGTTTTTTGAATTTGTGTACATTGAAACATTGCCATAATACACCGATGAGTGCGACTATCCAGATAATAATCGCGATGGCGAGCCCATGATAATGTCGCAATACCGTCAGTAATACGGGTGTATCGGTTCCAGCAATTAATATATATATAGCAGCGTGATCTAATATTTTAAATATTCGTGATACGGTGGGTAAGCAAAAAAAAGAATGATAAAATGTACTCATACTATACATAAATATTAATGAAAGACCATAGATGATAGCAGATAGGATATATAAGCTATCTTTATTATGCGTTATTACTTGATGTAGCATGAGGACCAGGCCGATTATAGACAATATAATGCCGAGACCATGGGTAATGGCATTGAAAATTTCTTCTATGATATCGCGTGTTTTCATATATAAATCTCCTTTGATACAGATGGTATTCATTTCATTGTGTAGATTCTATTATAGTGCATATAATCAAGCAAGGGAATACGTATAGAGCGAATGTAGGGGAAATTAGCAATGTAGAAAAGACAGAAAGCGACGGATGATTACGCCGTTTTCTGTCTTTTTATAAGATGTTATGAATAAGATGAAGTTTTTAGTAAGATGTATTTAACATAAGGTGTTGAATTAAAAAAACATATGGTTGTCTGGTTAGTTTATAATTTCCATGTCGCATTAACACGATATTCTCGCCCCAAGATGGATAAGTCAGTAAGTTTAGTTTGGAAGAGGTTGTCAATCCCGGCATACAGGGAGAAACGATTATTCCATGTTTTATGCATTCCTATATTGAATTGAGGATAGGAATAGAGTTTGTTATTTTGATGGATAGCGTATAAATAATTTTTGGTATATCGACCCATTAGCGTAATGTGGAAGGGATTTTTGTGATGATCATGATATTGAATGAGGATAGAAGCAACTTCTTCAGCTCGATTATGTAAGCGGTGTTTGCTTTTGGCGTCAATGGCATCATTCCAGTTATATTGCAATTTTCCTGTCCAGTGTTCGGAAATTTTGGTGCCTATTTCCATTTCGATACCATTGATTTGGGCAGCATTTATATTTTGATATTTGTAGGCATTTTTTATAGGATGAGAAAAATCAAAATCAATGAGATTTGAGATATGATTATTAAAATATGTCATTTTAATAAAAGAAGTACCATTTTGTCCTTCTAAACTAATGTCATAGCTAATGGAATATTCGGGTTTTAAATCAGGATTTCCTAATAAATAAAATCCGTGATGGAAAAAGTTCATATGTAATTCGCTTACCGTCGGTGCTTTGAATCCTTTGCCAACATTTGCTTTTATTTTCCAAATAGGAGTAACATTATAAGTTAATCCTAATTTAGGAATTATTACATTGCCAAAATTATGGTTATGTTCATAACGCAAAGAAGGGAATAACCATAACTGATCACTTATTTTGTATATGTCTTCGACATATAAGGCATGGGAAAAATTGGTAAATTCGTTTTCCGCTTTTTTTAGAGCAGCGGTTGGCATGCCTACTGACGAAACGGTTTGTGGATTACCAATGCGTGTGCTTTTTTGGAATTGTTTTTTGACTTCAAATCCGATAGTAAGATTATGGTTATCGCCGATAAAGGTTGTGTTTTTCCCTTCTAAAACAGATGTTGTATAAGTTGATGTGTCCGTGTCTTGGAATACTTTAAAATTATTAGGGGCTTGCGGTGAAGCGGCGAAGTCACGTTGATGTTTATGTAAGGTATTCGTATAGGCACGTAATACGTATTCATTATTATTTGTTTTTCCAGAAAAGCGGATAGATAGACTATTTTGGGAGTTATCAAATAATTGCTTGGTATTTATAAATCCTTTATGGGGATAGCGAATGTCTTTGAACGTGCGACTATTTAAGGTAAGAGCACTCTCCATTCGCCATAAGGAAAGATCGAATTGTTGGTTTTTATGATGGGGCAAATGATAACTTCCCTTTAGGCAGTAGTTACGTCTGATGCCACTTGCTTCAGCAGGATTATTGGCTTTTAATTGATTTTCGACATGCCAATCAAGCGTGCCAAAGAAGGTTCCTGGAGTACCAAAGTTAGTATGAAGGGAGCCCATGGTCCGTTTGGTTCCAGCTCCATATGATAGGATAGTTTTAGATTTTTGGTTTGATTGCTTGGTAATAATATTAATAATACCACCAATAGCATCGGATCCGTATAATGAACTGCCTGTACCGCGTACGATTTCAATGCGGTCAATTTCAGATATATTGATTCGTTGTAGTACTTTTGTATTTGCTAGTTGTGGTGTATCTTCCCCGGAAATACGTTCACCATCAATGAGAAATAGGGTATGGGAGGAGGATAGTCCTCGGATTTGTAGGGCTGTACCATGATTAGAACGAGAGGTATCTACACCGAACGTATAAGCGAAGATATCTGTAACACTTGTCGCACCTAGTTTTTCTATGTCTTTAGCAGTAATAACTTCGACAGATTGCGATACAAGTCGTATATTTTCTTTTGTTTTGGTAGCTGTGATGACGATATCTTTTGTTAATGCACCAGAAGGAGGATGGGGCATACTTGCTTGGACTGATGTAGTAAATGTTGAGGTGGCGAGTACACTTAAGGTACTTAATATGGTAAGACGTGCGATAATTCTTTTTTGTTGTAACATGTTTTTCCCTCTTTCATAAGATATTAATTATCGTTATCATAATATCAAAATATGAATATAAATGCAATATAAAAATAGAAAATAGTTTTTCTTGTATAATGAAAAAAATGATAATACATGCCGTTTAAAGCTGCTTATTTGTTGAAAAAAAGAAAATAAATATATGAATAATATTACATATGAATAAGCATACATATGCATAAATGCTCATGTGAAAATAAAATCATATGAGTAAGAGGTGTAAGGGAAAAATAATACTATAAAAAATTGTCTGGAGTAAGATGAGTTCTTATCATTTCCAATTTCATGTGTTATACTATACCACAGAAAAAGATGTAGGAGGCGGCATATATGGCATCGTGTATTATGCTCCAAGGAACAGCTTCGCATGTAGGAAAAAGCATTCTTACAACGGCATTATGCCGTATTTTTTTGCAAAAGGGAAGGCATGTTGTACCATTTAAAGCACAAAATATGTCTTTAAATTCATATGTTACAATAGATGGAAAAGAAATGGGACGGGCACAAGTAGCACAAGCAGAAGCGGCGGGTTTGTTACCCGACGTAGATATGAATCCAGTGTTACTTAAACCTACGGGAAATGCTACTTCACAAGTGATTATCCATGGTCTGGCAAGGGGAATTATGTCGGCCCGTGATTATCACAAAAAGTATGCATTACATGCTTTTTCAGCAGTGCAAGATTCGTTACTGCGGCTACAAGCTGCGTTTGATACGATTGTCATCGAAGGTGCTGGTAGTCCCGCAGAAGTTAATTTAAAAGATCAAGATATTGTCAATATGCGTGTGGCTAAATATTTACAGGCTCCTGTGTTGTTGGTTGCAGATATTGATCGTGGCGGAGCTTTGGCGAGTATTGTAGGGACATTGGAGTTATTAGAACCAGATGAGCGGGCATTAATACAGGGGTTGATTATCAATAAATTTCGTGGGGATGTATCATTATTTACACCGGCGATAGACTTTTTAGAGCAGAAAACGAATAAACCCGTATTAGGGGTAATTCCTTTTTTAGAAAATCTCGGCATAGAGGAAGAAGATTCGGTGAGTTTAGAAGATGTATCTCTTTGTCCTAAAGCGGATAAGCATATTCATATAGCGGTGATAAGGCTTCCTAAAATATCCAATTTTACAGATTTTTCTGCTTTTTCAATTGAGCCAGATGTGCAAGTGTTTTATACACAAGAGGCAGCGCATTTATTTCAAGCTGATTTGATTATTATTCCAGGAAGCAAGAATACGGCAGAAGATCTACAGTGGCTTCACCGCCATCGGCTGGACATAGCGTTACAACAGGCATTGGCGAAGCAAATACCGATTATCGGTATTTGCGGAGGATATCAAATGCTGGGTGAGAAGATTGTTGATCCTAAAAGAACTGAATCAGAGGTAGGGTGTATTGATGGATTAGGAATTTTACCAATTACTACGACGTTTTGTAAACAAAAAAAGATGGCACAAGTAAGGGGAATTTGCAGATCCTTTCCATTTCTTGGAAAAGCGTTGCCGCAGCAATGTGTACAGGGATATGAAATTCATCATGGGCAATCATACACGGATAAATTTGATGCAACGTTGATTACGCTTGATTTACAGCAAACACAGAAGCCCTATATCGTAGGTATGGCACGAGCTGATGGAATGGTGTGGGGGACGTATTTGCATGGAATTTTTGATGAAGATGGTTTTCGACGTAATTTATTGAATGAACTTAGGCAGCGAAAGGGATTTATGCGGCTGCCTTTAACTCGATCATATCGCGTAGAAAAAGAAAGAGCATATGATAGATTGGCTATGCATGTTAGAACGTATCTTCAGATGGATAAGATCTATCGCATTATGGCTGGAGGCATGTAGAATGGTTGTTATAGTAGCTGGAATAATCGATTGGTTGGTAGGAGATCCGCAATCGCCGTTTCATCCAGTAGCATGTATTGGGTATATCATTGCAAAAGTTGAAAAATATGTCTATCCTTTGCAGCGGTCACCCAAAGAACAGATAGTGTTAGGCGGGCTCGGTACGGCCTTGGTATTGTTGATTATAGGAAATATTATTATGTGGGGAGAAGTGCTTTTATACCACTGGTTACCGCTGTATGTTCGCTATCTTGTAGAGGCGTTTATTTTATCGTTTACGATTTGTCCGCGGAGTTTAGCAAAGGCGGCTCGGGATGTGCAAATGGCGTTACAGTATAACCATCTTCAACGGGCAAGATATTATGTCAGTCATATTGTTGGACGAGATACTAAACAGCTCACAGCGTGTGAAATCGTACGTGCTACGGTGGAAACGGTAGCAGAGAATACGATAGATGGCATTATATCACCGCTCTTTTTTTATTTGTTATTTGGGATTCCTGGAGCAGTGTTGTATCGGACCGTTAATACGTTGGATTCTATGTGGGGATATAAAAATGAACGATTTTTATATTTTGGGCGAGTTGCAGCACGACTTGATGATATAGGTAATTATATTCCTGCTAGACTGACTTTTTTGCTTTTAGTGGTAGTTTCATGGGTTGTCCATTTTGATAGCAAAGGAGCATGGTGTATAGGCTGGCGTGACGCTAACAAACACCCTAGTCCCAATGGTGGATGGGCTGAAGCAACCGTAGCTGGTGCTTTGCATGTGCAATTAGGTGGCTATAATTCGTATTTTGGTAAGGTATCATTTCGTGCGTATATGGGCGATGCTTCAGAAATGCTAGCACCAAAACATATTACAAAAGCGATACAATTAATGTATGGAAGTACAGTGATTATGATTGCTGCCGTAGCCTTATTTCGTATTTTTTAAGTAAGAAAACGGAATTTGTAAAAAATATAGATTTATTGTGATATATATAATATAAATAAAAATTTTATGGAAAGTATTGCATTATTTGTAAATAGTGGTATTATAATAAACATGATATGCACCTTATATAGGTGAACGGTGATTTTATGCGTGTCGAAAAGAGCACGCATAAAATTTTAACTTATTTAAGGAACTTTTGTTGCACTCAAAGGAACAATATGTGCTTTATAGTGGGTGTAACGAAGATAAGGATATCATGATTAGTATTAGTAGGTTGGATTGGAGGTGAGATGATGGAACGATTTGAACATGGTGGCAATATTTACTCTCCGTCAGCGTTGGGGGCATGGTTAGATTTTAGTGCTAATATTAATCCGTTAGGTTTATCGCCGGCAGTACAGAAAAGTTTACATGAACATATAGAAAAGGTGGTGGTGTATCCGGATCCGCATATGCGTGATTTGATTTCAAGTATAGCCGAGCAGTACCGCATTCCGGAAGAACAGATATTTCCTGGAAATGGAGCGGCTGAACTTTTTTATTTATATTTTCATGTATATCGACCAAAACGAGTCGTGTTACCAGTCCCTTCTTTTTCAGAATATGAAAGAGCAGCTTATTCTGTGTCAAGTCAGGTTACGTATATATATAGCAAGCCTCAGGAAGATTTTGAGTTTCCTTTTGAGGAAGTTATGACCGCATGTCCCTATGCGGATTGTGTGATTATTGGAAATCCTAATAATCCGACGGGGACTTTGTTAGATAAAGAACGATTGACTCAGTTAATTTGTTACGCTCATGAATACCAAACTGATATCATGATAGATGAATCGTTTTTGGAATTTATGACCGAAGCAGACGCTTATACGGTGCGTGATTTGGTATCATGTTATGATAACTTGATTGTCATTCAGTCATTGACCAAGTTATATGCGTTACCGGGCTTGCGTTTAGGTTTTGCCATAGTATCACCACAACGAAGTAAGGAAATGGCAGCACATACGGATGTTTGGCATGTGAATATATTAGCTCAGTATGCAGGTGTGGCGGCATTGCAAGAAACGGTGTATCGAGAGGAATCGCGGCGAATTATATCCAGTGAAAAGCAATGGCTATTTCATCAATTAACGGATGAATTAGGGTTTGATGTAGTTTTTCCCTCGGTTAATTTTTTATTATTTAATACGCGTAAGCAAGGACTAACGGCCGAAGCATTAAGGGTAGCGTTGCGTGAGCAAGGTATTTTAATTCGTAATTGTGAAGCTTATGAAGGATTAGATCGATATTATAGTCGTATTGCCGTTAAATTACGTAGTCAGAACGAAAGATTGGTGAAGAAACTAAAAGATATTATAGATAATAGAATATAGAGAAAACGCCTAACAGCATTGCACTTGATTGATAAAAGAAAGTAAATTAAACGAAGTTTCATAAAATTTTGATATAAATTTCATAAAAACCTTTTCTTTTTAAATTAATGTGGTATAATACTTATAAACAATTCTACGTTTAAGAAATGCATTTTTAATGCAAAAATGCTGTTAGGAGGATGAGAGTATGGGTGAGAAGAAAAGAAGTAGAACTGTAGCAATTGGATTGATGTTGTTTGCACTGTTTTTTGGGGCAGGAAATTTGATTTTTCCAGCGTCAATGGGGCAACATGCAGGGACTAACGTCTGGTGGGCTGTGTTAGGTTTTGTATTTACTGGTGTAGGTTTACCTTTATTAGGTGTATTAGCTATGGGGTATTCGGGCTGTAAGAATTTACAAGAATTAGCGAGTCGTGTACATCCTAAGTTTGGTCTGTTTTTCACGGTATTATCTTTTATTACTATTGGACCAGCTTTTGCAACACCTCGAACGGGAAGCGTATCTTATGAAATTGCTGTTCGGCCGTTTTTGGCAAATGGTGGTAGTGACTTGTCGATGATTGGCTTTTTAGTACTTTTTTTTGTTATTTCTTTTTGGTTATCTGCATCGCCTCAAAAACTGGTTGATCGTATTGGAAAAATATTAACACCGAGTTTATTAATTGCCATTGTTATTTTAATTATTAAATCGTTTATTACACCATTGGGTGTACCCGTAATGCCAACGGCAGAATTTGCAACTCCCTCTATTGCCACGTTACAAGGCTTTTTAGATGGATATAATACAATGGATGCTATTGCATCGTTAGTATTTGCTATTTTGGTTATTGAATTTTTGATGGAAGATGGCGTTACCGAGTCTAGACAAATTACAAAAGAAGTGTTTAAAGCTGGTTTTGTTGCAGTATTTTTCTTAGCTGTAGTATATATTTTTGTAGCTAAGATCGGTGCAGATAGTGTTACCGTGTTTGGTATCCAAAGTACAGGAGCACCAGTATTATCGTTGAGCGCAATGCATTTGTTTGGTAATGTAGGGGCGATTTTATTAGCGATTATCGTATTATTAGCTTGTTTATCCACTAGTATTGGCTTGATTACTTCATGTGCTGCTTATTTCCACGGTTTGTTTTCTGGAATTAGCTATCGCAAATGGGTTACGTTGTTCTCGGTTGTATCATTTTTAGTTGCTTTGTTTGGTTTAAAAACGATTATTGTAGCAGCTATTCCCGTATTGATGTTTATTTACCCGATCGTAGTAGTTCTGATTCTTTTAACTTTCTTACATAACTTATTTGATGGACGGCAATGTGTGTATGCTTGGACTGTTGGATTAACGCTGATAACAGCATTGATTAATGGCACACAGACTGCTCATATTTCCTTAGGACCTGTTGATTCTTTCTTTAATTCGGTAGTACCATTTCATGCACTTGGCATGAGTTGGGTATGCTTTGCTGCTATTGGTTTCATTATAGGATTGCTATGGAAAGTGGCGAAAAAGTCAGCTTAGTTAGTAGATAATAGTAAGGTTAAAGAACTCTCATCTTTTGAGAGTTCTTTTTTATTTTTATGGAGGTGGTTATATGCATATATTTCGATGCAAATCATATGAGCGATTGATGGAAGAGGCAAAAGACAATCAACATTTATTGAAAGCCTTAGGTGCACTTGATATTACGTTGTTAGGATTAGGCATTATTATTGGTACGGGTATTTTTGTTTTGACTGGTATCGGTGCAGCTGAATATGCGGGTCCAGGGTTGATGTTGTCGTTCGTACTTGCGGCTGTTACGTGTGCCTTTATTTGTTTGGCTTATGCAGAGTTGGCTTCATTTTTACCAGCTGCAGGGAGTACGTATACCTATGCTTATTCTTCTTTAGGAGAGCTGTTTGGCTGGTGGGTTGGCTGGAGTCTGATCTTAGAATATTCTGTTGGTGCTAGTGCGGTAGCTGGAGGCTGGTCTGCTTATTTTTCTGGTATTTTACATGCAGCTGGATTAGATTTACCTAGACAATTAATTATGGTGCCAGCGGAAGGTGGATGGGTTAATTTACCCGCTGTGCTTATTGTAGTCGTATCTACGGCATTGCTTATATTTGGAGTGCAGGCGAGTGCCAAAATTAATCGCTTATTGGTATTTATCAAATTAGGGACTATTTTTCTTTTCCTCTTTTTGGCAGCACCTCATATTAATCCTTTGCATTGGAAACCGTTTTTACCTTTTGGTGTAAAAGGAGTTGTGGCAGGGACGGCTGTATTGTTTTTTGCTTACTTGGGTGTAGATGCATTGGCAACAACGGCAGAAGAGGCTAAAAATCCTAAACGCGATATGCCTATAGGAATTCTTTCGGCATTGCTTTTATGTACTATATTGTATATTGCCGTATGTGCAGTGATGACTGGTGTTGTACCTTATCCACAATTAGATACGGCTGCACCCGCTTCTTTTGTCTTAGAATATATAGGATTACGTTTTGGTTCTGCTATTGTGGGCACGGGAGCTATATGCGGTTTGTCAACGGTTATTTTAGGCATGCTTTTTGCCCAGAGCCGTGCGTTGTATGCGATGAGTCGGGATGGGCTTATTCCAATGCGATTATACAAGGTACATCCACGATTTCGTTCGCCTTATATCATTCAATTACTCGTTGGGGGAGTTGTCGCTATCATTACGGGCTTTACGCCCATTCATATAGTGGCAGAAGTATGTAGTGCCGGTACGATCTTTGCCTTTTTATGTGCGTGCGTAGGAATTTTGATTTTGCGTAAACGGTATCCCGATAAACCACGTGGATTCCGTTGCCCTGCTGTGAAGGTGATTGCTCCATTGGGATTTATTTTTTGTGGTTTCATTTTTTCACAATTATCTAGTTGTACGATGATATTATTTTGCGTATGGACGCTAATTGGTTTTGTCGTATATGGGTTATATGGATATCGTCATAGTGAGTTGAGAAAAGAAGAACAATAATTTATTTAATTGGTTGGATATGTATTTAACACGGCTTATATAGATATATAAGCCGTGTTTTTTGTCGCTTTGCGGCAGAAGGGAAACGGGGTTTATACTTTAAAATTCATAGTAATTATGCTACAATATAAAAACATTAGGATAGATAAGTGGGGGGATTTTTATGGCTGTTTTTTTTTCACCTCTAACGAAAAATATAGGGATTGACTTGGGAACATGTACAACGAATGTCTGGGTAGAAAGTCGTGGGGTAGTATGGTCGGAACCATCTATTGTAGTTATTCGTGAAGGCATACCCATTCAAATTGCTGTGGGTAATGCGGCTGAACGGTTATTAGCAAAAACTGAAGGTACGGCAAAAATACAGTACCCTTTAGATAATGGGACTATTTCAGATTATCAAGTAACTTGTGATATGCTGGGGTATTTATTGAATAAATGTGTGCGCAGTGTGCAACAATTACGGATTATGGTAGGCATTTCGGCAGGTGCGTCAAACGTGGAAAAAAGAGCAGTAATGGAAGCCTTGTATCAAGTGGGGGCGAAAGAAGCACTTTTGATTGATACGGGAGTAGCCGCTGCATTAAGTGTGTCGCAAGTAAGTACAGAAAGCAGTACTATGGTTATTGATATGGGCGGAGGCACAACGAATGTGGCATTGATTGCTTTTGGAGGAATTGTCTTTTCTACATCAATACACCAAGGAAGTTTAGTTTATAATCAAGTAATTCGTGAATATTTGCGTTCTCGTTATGATATAGGTGTGGATGAGCAGACCATTGAAGCAATCAAAAAATATTGTGGTACTGCCGTATTACCAATTGAAAATAAATCCTTTGAATTTGTCGGCCGGAAGTTAGATAGTGGGCGTCAGAGTAAGTTATCCATTACGACATCTGAATTATATCCTGTTATCGGTCGGCCTTTACAAAAAATTGCAACTTTAGTGCGGCAAGTATTACAAGAAATACCACCTGAGTTGATTGCTGATATTATGGTAAATGGGATTGCGTTAACTGGTGGTGGTGCTAATTTAGTTGGGGTGGATACTTTTTTTGCTCAATTATTAGGCCTGCCTGTTAGGGTTGTCGATGAACCGGAATTGGCGGTCATTCGAGGAATTGGTATTGCGTGGCAAGAACGAGAATATGTTAGTGCATGTATTGAAGATACATCATGTGTTTATAAAAGGAGATTGTAACAGTGTTTGTGTTCGGTAAACGTAGTATTATTGTAATTTGTATTATGTTTATAGTGATGGTAGTTATGGGATGGGCGTGGAGAACGAGGGAATCATTGCCTTTTATTACACGTCCATTTCAACTGATAGCGACACCGATAGAATCCGTAAGCAGTCGGATGGTAGCAGCGATTTCTTCGGTCACGCATATTGTTCAAATTAGTTTGAAAAATCGCATTGAATGGGAAGCACTGGAATCTCAAAATGCGACATTGCAAAAAAAGAGTATTCATTACGATGAAGTTGTAGCGGAAAATAAACGATTAAAAGAGTTGCTTGATTTTCGCGATTCTCATCCATCATATCAATTAGTGGCAGCTGCAGTTATTTCACGGGATTATGGTACATGGAGTAATACGATGATGATTAACGTGGGAAGTCAGCATGGCATAACCAAGAATATGCCTGTTGTCACACCTAAGGGAATTGTAGGCGTTGTAGTTGATGTGTATCGTGATTCTTCGCGTGTTCAATTATTAACGGATCCGCGTACGAGTATTGGGGCGATTGTACAACGTGCTGAATCTCGTGTTTCGTCGGTTGTTCGTGGTAATGGAAACATACCAACGGAACCACAATTTGTGAATATTGCTAAAGATGCAGATATTTTAGTCGGAGATACCTTGGTTACCTCTGGCTTTAGTTCTATTTATCCTAAGGGGATTCCCATTGGTACGATTGTTTCTATTCATCAACGTGATTCTGATTTTGTGAAGTATGCCGTTATACGTCCCGCTGTGGATTTTTCACGTTTGGAAGAAGTATTTGTTATTGTGCAAGCAACGATGGAGATGTCTACCGAAGTGCCTCAGGTGGAACCGAAATTAGTGCCACAGACACAACGTGATAAGGTAGAAGGGGTGAAGGGGGCAGCGGCCTTATGAAAATAAAAAGAACCATAGGTGTAGCTTTGCTTTTTTTCTTGCTACAAAGTGTCTTCATTCCTTTGTTTTGCAATGGTGTAACACAGCCTAATATTATCTTTTTGGCCGTACTTACGATGGCGTTGCAATATGGGAAACGGGCTGGGGTACTTACGGCTCTTTTAGGTGGATTTATCCATGATGTTGTAATTAGTAATTTTTTTGGTATTCATATTGTCGTCTATGTCATTATTGCTTGGATATGTGGTTATTTGGGTAAATCATTGGATGAAAAATATGGACTTATTACATGGTTAATTGCTTTAGGTGCGACGGAATTAAGTTTGTTATTGAATAGTGTCGTATTAATATTGGCAGGGCAATATGTGAATATTTTGGTTTATGTTTGGGAATTTAGTGTTCCCATGTTAATTTATAGCGGTATTTTTGTGGTTCCTGTCGCATATGTTATAGGGACGTTAAGGGATACAGAAGTGATGTACCCGTATCGTTCTTTGTACCACTGATACATGGAGGAAGAATGGAATGCTCCAAGCATTAATGAAAAAAAAGCGAGATAATGGCCGCTTTCGTTATTTATATTGGATATATATAGCGGTATTTGTGGTATTGTTGGTTCGTTTAATATATTTGCAATTGATTGCGGGTTCGTACTATCATTCGTTAGCAGAGGGAAATCGATTACGGGCGATTCCGTTGGCTGCAATGCGTGGTGTGATGTATGATCGGAATGGACAAATATTAGTCGCTTCACGACCAGGATTTATGGTTACGTATGTACCTACGGAACAGCGGATATCAGAAACGGAAATACAACAATTAGCTCAATTATTAGACATACCTGAAGAAACGTTACGGGGAAAATTTAAGAAAAAAGCTAGTACCTATTTACCGACCGTATTAGCAACTGATTTGACACAAGATGTGGTGACGCGCGTTGAAGAACGGCGTAATGATTTGCCAGGGATATCTGTTGATGTGCAGCCGATACGTTATTATCCATATAATGAAATGGCGGCACAGGTTTTAGGGTATGTGGGGCAAATTGACGAGAATGATATGAAACGTCTTGAAGGGCAAGATGGGATTACGACGGTTACGCAAATTGGACGGGCTGGATTAGAAGCGTATTATGATGATATTTTGCGAGGTAAAGATGGTGCTCGGCAAGTGGAAGTAGATGCAACGGGACGGCCTGTAAAGGAAATGGAACGAAAGAATCCTATGGCTGGACGGAATATGCATTTGACATTAGACTTATATTTGCAGCAAGCGGCAGAACGAGCAATGGATGCACAATTAGCTAGTGGTATTGGTGCTAATGGTATTGCTGTGGTCGCTATGGATCCGAATACGGGAGCTATCTTAGCTATGGCTAGTCGTCCTTCCTATAATCCGAATTGGTTTACTCGTGGTATAACTGCAGCTGAATGGAAACAAATTAATACGAATCCTAATCATCCTATGGAAAATCGGGTTATTACGGGGCAGTATCCACCTGGATCAACGTTTAAATTAGTTACAGGTGCGGCTGCTTTAGAGTTAAAAAAAGTTACATCTGGCGAAATGATTTTTGATAGTGGGCGACATTGGCTTATCGATAAACGGAATGCTGGTGGCGAAGCGTTGGGCTGGATTAATTTTAAAACGGCCTTAGCAAAATCCGATAATGTTTATTTTTATGAAATGGGACGTCGTGTAGGTATTGATAAATTATCTGAGTATGCACGAATGTTTGGCTTAGGTGAAAAAACAGGCATTGCTTTATATGGCGAATCAAAAGGGGTAGTAGCCAGTGCAGAATACAAGAAAAAGGTATTTAAGCAAGGCTGGTATTTAGGGGATACCTTTAATTCAGCAATTGGACAAGGATTTCAATTAGTTACACCGTTACAAGCGGCTATGCTCGTTAGCGAAGTGGCTAATGGGGGTATTCGGTATCGTCCATTTTTGGTGAGTCGGATTGATAATTTAGATGGTACGCCTTATAAAATATTTGCACCAGAACAGATTGGCTCTTTGTCCATTTCTAAATCAACCCTTGATTTGATTCGTGAAGGTATGCGGAATGTGGCAGAAGAAAATGGTACGGCCGGATATTTATTTGCTAATTTCCCCATCCCGGTTGCAGGTAAGACAGGAACGGCTGAAAATTATAGTGGTCGTGATCATGGGTGGTTTGTAGCGTATGCCCCATATGATCATCCTCGTATTGTTATCGCCGTTTTAACAGAACAAGGCGGATATGGTTCTTCATCGTCTGGACCAATTGTCAAATCAATGTTAGAAGCTTATTTTCATGTAGGTGCTTATGCACCAGATAAACAAGATACGCATATGTAAGAATATATTGAATAGTATAGGAGGAAAGCATATGGCTATGATTATAGCCCTGGCCTCGGGGAAGGGTGGGGTAGGAAAAACAGCTTTGACGGCAGCTTTATCCTTGGCTCTTTGCAAGAAGGGCAAACAAGTACTTGCGGTAGATGCGGATATGGGATTGCGCAATCTTGATTTAATGTTTGGTGTGCAAGATGAAGTGTTTTATGATTTAGGTGATATTTTAAAACAGCGTTGTCGGGTGAAAGATGCGATCATTTCTATTGAACCTGGATTAGACTTTTTAGCGGCCAGTCAAAAACATACATGGGAAAAAATAGATGCAGCGACTTTTCAGTTTTGGGTAGATAAGCTATCGAAAAAATATGATTATGTGTTGATTGATAGTCCGCCAGGACGGGGGTATGCATACCGGGAAGCTACGGCTATTGCGGATCAGATCTTTTTTATCGTAGCACCTACGTGGACATCTTTGCGTGATGCGGCACGGGTAACACAGTATTGTAGAAAACATAAAAAATTTAATTATAGTGTGATTTTAAATAATTTTTCTCGAATTTCTGGTTATACACTTTCTGTTTCTGATGCATTAGATTCGTTACAATTGGAATCATTGGCAGGGATTCTCCCTCATGATAAGGTTGTGGAAAAAGCGTTATATGAAGGTAGCATAGACATATTGCTTGATAGTGCATTTTGGCGGGCCTTGCAACAGACGGTGCGTTTTATTGCAGAAGGAAAAGATATCGCCGAGGAAGAAATACGAGAATGGCTAGTCACGGATGATGAAACTGCGTTGGGACAAGAAGCATATAGTAGGGTGTCGCCAGTGGCACGAAAATCGCCTAGATATGCTGACTTTCATTCATCTATTACTAGACGACGTATGCAATCTCAAGGATGGCGACGATATCGACGATAGGAGTAGGGTATGATTAATCATAAATGGAAAAATATAGATCGAGTATTGTTGCTCATTTGCCTGGGGATTACCTGCGTTGGTCTATGCACTATTGGCAGTGCAACACATATTAATAAAGGGATGGCTTATTTTGATTTTTTTATCAAACAGGCTGTAGCCTTTTTAATTAATCTTTTTATTATTTTGTTTGGTTGTAGATATGATTATACTGCTTTGAAACGATGGATAAAACCATTATATATCCTTAATTTACTTATGTTAGGGGCAGTGCTTTTTTTAGGAAAATCTGCGTTAGGTGCACAACGGTGGATTCAATTAGGACCTATTACGTTGCAGCCATCGGAGTTTTCTAAACTTATCATGATCGTATGTACCGCGGGTATGCTGTCGGAACGCGTGCAGCAATTAAATACAGTTCGTCAGATACTACCCATCGCTGTATTTGTCGGGGTTCCTTTTTTATTAGTCCTCAAGCAACCTGATTTAGGAACGAGTCTTGTTTTTATCGGTATTACGTTGGGTATGCTTTTCATGGCACAAATTAGGCTACGTTTATTAGGTAAAATTGCTCTGTTAGGAGTAGTTTTAGCTCCCGTAGGGTGGCATTTTTTGAAAGATTACCAAAAGTCTCGTATTGCTGTTTTTTTAGATCCCAATGCGGATCCCTTTGGTGCAGGATATCATATTATTCAATCAAAGATAGCTATTGGTTCGGGTATGTTTTTTGGTAAAGGGTTGTTTCAAGGAACGCAGAGCCAATTAAATTTTTTGCCAGAAAATCATACGGATTTTATTTTTTCCGTTATTGGTGAAGAGTTAGGTTTCATTGGTTGTTTTATTGTCTTATTGTTATATTTTATGCTCGTATATAGAGGGTTGCTCATTGCTAAAGAATGTAAAGAACCGTTTGGTATGCTTGTGGCAACGGGAATTATTTCTATGTGGGTCTTTCAAGTATTGGTTAATGTGGGTATGACTTGCGGCATTATGCCCGTAACAGGAATTCCTTTACCATTTATGAGTTATGGCGTAAGTTCATTAACTACTAATATGTTGGCTTTAGGTATTTTATTGAGTATTCATTTTAGACAACAAAAGATGATTTTTAATTTGTAGTAACAGTAGAAAGAAAACCCCAGATGAGTGGAGGAAAAGTAATGAAAACGATAGTGGCCAATATCATGCCAGAAGAAACGCGGTTAGCCATTTTGGAAGAAGGGCGTTTACGGGATTATGCAGTAGAACGAGATGATGAGAGTCGTATTGTCAATCATATTTATAGAGGTACGATCCAAAATATTTTACCTGCTTTGCAAGCTGCTTTTGTGAATATTGGCCGAAAAAAGAATGCCTTCATTTATATGGGGGATTTTTTTCCCCGTGCTGCTACAAAAGAGGAAATACAGCAAACGAAATTATCTGTGGGTCAATCAGTGCTAGTGCAAGTTATTAAAGAAGAACAAGGTACAAAGGGTGCGAAAGTTACGGCGAACGTTAGCTTGGCTGGTCGCTATTCTGTATTGATGCCAACGGTACAATATGTGGGTGTATCTAAAAAAATTAGAGATGAAGAAGAACGAAATCGGTTGCGTGAGATTGTCAATCGAGTTAAACCAGCATCGCTAGGCATGATTGTTCGCACAGTTGCTAATGGTGTATCAGCGGAAGTGCTTGAAGCGGATATTGTATATTTATTGCATACGTGGGATAGCATTTGTCGTAGATATAAATTGACAAAAAAAAATAAGCTCTTGTATCGTGAAACTGATTTAGTGATGCGGATGATTCGTGATCATGACTCTGATGAGGTAGCAGAGATTGTCGTTGATCAAAAAGAGAGCTATGAGCGTATCAAACAGGTTCTTATAGCACCTGATAAGAGACATAAGGTACGGCTTTATCAAGGAGAAAAGCCAATTTTCGATGCTTATGGTGTAGAAGAAGAAGTAAAACATTTATTGTCACGACAGATATTACTCCCCTCAGGAGGAAATTTGATTTTTGATCATACTGAGGCGTTAACCGTCATTGATGTCAATAGCAGTAAATATACTGGTAATGGTACGTTACAAGATACGATTTTTCATGTAAACAAAGAAGCAGCAAAAGAGATAGCACGTCAATTGCGGTTACGAGATATTGGCGGGATTATTCTTGTCGATTTTATTGATATGGTACGTGCAGAGCATCGGGAAGAAATATTGGAGTTGCTCGTAAAGGAAACGGCTTCCGATACGAATAAAACACGTATCATGGGTATGACAGCGTTGAATTTAGTGGAAATTACGCGTAAAAAATCACGTCAAGGGTTACATCAAGTGCAATTTTCAGCATGTCCTATTTGTGGTGGTACGGGATATTTATATTCTGCTGAGTCGGTGGCCTTGCAAATTATTAGGAAATTACGACATTTACTAAAACAACAGAAATTGAGTCAAGATGTACTAGTGGTTGCACATGAAAGTGTAATTGAAATATTACAAGAAACGAAACGTAAGGAAGCATTAGAAAAAGAGTTAGCACGAACATTATATTTTGAAGTTTCGACGCATGCTAATCGTGAAGTCTTTTCTATTCTCGCATACAGTAAATAATAGTTATCGTTTTATAGAAAATGATCAGTAAAAGTGTGTTTACAAATCCAGGCAAATATGATACAGTGTTATAAACTTTTCGCATTATAATGATAATGCAGAAGTTGTACGTGAGGAGGTTATAATAATGGAGATAAAAAGAAGAATCGTTGGGGTTGTTGGTGTAGGTCACGTAGGTGCACATGTGGCATTTAATTTAGGAATGATGGGCATTGCTGATGAAGTACGGTTGTGTGACTGTAAGGAACAAAAAGTAGTTAGTGAAGTTCAAGATTTAAACGATGCTGTATCCTATATGCCTAATCATGTACGGTATATAGGAACGGATTATGCAGGGTTAAAAGACTGCGATGTCATAGTGAATGCCAGTGGAGATATTTCTATATTAGTGAATGGTAATACGCGTGATTTGGAATTAGTGAATAGTGTTAAACAAGTATCTGATTTTGTGCCAAAAATTATGGCAGCCGGCTTTCAAGGGATTTTTGTAAATATTACCAATCCTTGTGATGTGATCACGAATTTGATTGCTGAGAAAAGTGGGTTACCTCGTAATCGCGTTGTAGGAACGGGAACGTTACTTGATTCATCACGGTTGATTCATGCTATTTCAGATTATACTGGTCTGGATGCACGTAGTTTTACGGCGTTTATGTTAGGTGAACATGGGAATGCACAGTTTGTTCCTTGGTCTTGTGTTTATTTTTACGGGAAATCGTTTGTTGATTTTGCCAAAGATACGGGTATTAACTTTAATCAAAAAGAAATTCAAGAAAAGGCGATTATGGGCGGATGGACGACGTTTAATGGTAAACATTGTACGGAATATGGTATTGCATCTGCTGGTGCTACGTTGGTGCGTACTATTTTGCACGATGAAAAACGAATTATTCCCGTATCTGCTCCTTTAAATGGTGAATATGGACAAAAGGATATTTATTGTGGTGTACCAGCTGTGGTAGGGGCAAAGGGAGTAGAAAGTGTTATAGAATATCCGTTGACGAAGGAAGAAATGACTGAATTTACTCGTTGTTGTGATGTTATTCGGGTAAATATTCAAAAAGGCAAAGATGTATTAAAATAAATATAGAGAACATATAAAAAGGGAGTCCGATGATGGGGACTCCCTTTTTTGTTGCTTGTGTATAGACAGATTATAATTAAATAGTTATTAATCTTTAAAATATGGTTTGAAGACAGAACGATTTGGTGTTTTTCCTACTTTTTTCTTGGCGCGTGGGGCTGGGGTTTCGTTGTTGTGCCCGCGGGGAGAAAAATGACGTTTTTTCTGATTTTTTGGTGTGCTCTCACGTTTTTCGTTATGTTTATTCCCATTTGTACGGGGTGGGCGCCGTCGGGATTTAGTTGTTGGGCGTTTAGCACGGCGTATCCGCAATGGGGCTTCTTCTGTAATTTTTACAGGAGTTAAATCGGGCTCTTTGGTTAATTGCTTAATAGCCGCTGAAAGCAAAGCAACCGAATCATAATGGCTAAGCAATTCTTCTGCATTGGCACGATAAGCTGAAGCGGATTGTTCTTCGACTGTAGCAATTAAATTTCGAATGGCGGTTTGTTGTGCACCTTCTAAAGCTTCTGCCAGGGTGGGTGCTTGGTGACGAACAATGTGACGCTTGATTAGGCGTTCAATGGCACGCAAATGTTCTAGTTCACGGGGAATGACAAAGGTAGTTGCTTCACCGGTTTTGCCGGCACGTCCCGTACGGCCAACACGATGTACATAGCTTTCTGGATCTTGGGGTAAATCATAATTAAATACATGCGTAACGCCGCTAATATCTAAGCCACGGGCGGCAACATCGGTAGCAACGAGAATATCAATCGTCTTTTCTCTAAACTGACGGATCACACTATCCCGTTTGGCTTGTGTTAAATCGCCATGAATTCCTTCGGATGAATAGCCTCTTTTTTTTAGGGCTTCGGATAACTCATCAACACGACGTTTCGTGCGAACAAAGATGATGGCTAAATCAGGTTCTTGTAAATCTAATAAGCGACAAAGGACATCGAATTTTTGTCTATCTGGTGTTTCGATATACGATTGTTCTATTAAATCCATCGTTACTTCTTTTGCTTTCATACGGATGATTTGGGGATCTTTTAAAAAGGTTTGCGCTAATTTTTGAATAGGTGCGGGCATCGTTGCTGAAAATAACAAGGTCTGCCGAGTTTCGGGAGTGGCACTCATGATAGTATGAATATCATCAATAAAACCCATGTCTAGCATTTCATCGGCTTCATCTAACACGATCGTAGAAATTTCATCTAAGTGAATCGTTCCTCGTTTCATATGATCAATCAATCGACCTGGTGTAGCTACAATGATTTGTGGATGTTTACGCAGTCTGCGTAATTGTCGTTCCATATCTTGTCCGCCATAAATAGGCAAGGCTTGAATTGATGTATATTGTGCTAAATGGTTTAATTCTTCGGCAACTTGCATTGCCAGTTCACGAGTAGGTGATAACACAATTGTTTGTACGTTATTCGTTTTAGATGATGCTAATATTTTTTCTAATACGGGAATTCCGAAAGCAGCAGTTTTTCCTGTTCCGGTCTGTGCTTGACCAATCATATCCTGACCTTGCAGAGCGACGGGAATAGCTTCTGCTTGGATGGGGGTGGGTTCTTCAAATCCCATCGTATTTAACGCTTGCAAAATAGTAGTGCTAATATTCAAATTTTGAAATTTCTCTAACATAGAGACCTCCTTTTACATAACTCAATTATTATATCATCTCGGTTTTAAAAAAGATAGAGAGAAAGACAAGGATTACTCTCTCTACAGGTGGTGATACTTGTCTTTTTACGGCGAGTTTGATAAAATGTATAATTGACATAAGTGTAGAGAGAAATTTTCAATTGGAGGTCTCGTTTAAGTGATTAATAAATTAGTACAGCGATTGCTCGGTAATAATACAGAACGTGAATTAAAAAAAATGTGGCCAATCGTTCACCATATAAATGAACTTGAAGCAACGATGTCTACCTTGAGTGATGCTTCATTACAAGCAAAAACAGCGGAATTTAAAGAACGTTTACAAGCAGGAGAAAAGTTGGATGATTTATTGCCAGAAGCATTTGCTGTCGTGCGAGAAGCTTCGCGTCGCGTATTGGGAATGCGTCATTTTGATGTGCAATTATTAGGTGGTATTGTACTTCATCGTGGAGATATTGCTGAAATGCGTACAGGTGAAGGGAAAACATTAGTAGCAACTTTACCAGTATATTTAAACGCCTTGACGGGAAAAGGTGTTCACGTTGTCACTGTTAATGATTATTTAGCGACACGTGATAGTGAAGAAATGGGGCAAATTTATCGCTTTCTGGGCTTATCCGTAGGGCTTATCGTCCATGATTTATCATATGAACAACGTCGACGGGCATATAATTCGGATATTACGTATGGTACAAATAATGAATTTGGTTTTGATTATTTGCGTGATAATATGGTTGTTAGTCAAGAACAAATGGTACAGCGTCCGTTACATTATTGTATTGTCGATGAAGTGGATAGTATTCTTATTGATGAAGCACGGACACCGTTAATCATTTCAGGTCCGGGTGAAAAATCAACGGAATTATATTCTACTTTAGCCGCAATTGTTGGTCGTTTAGAAAAAGACGATTATACGATGGATGAAAAACAAAAAACCATTGCACCTACAGAAAGTGGTGTGGCAAAAGTTGAAAAAATGTTGGGCATTAAAAATATGTTTGATCGCGAACATTTAGATCTCAACCATTTGGTCATTCAAGCATTGCGTGCTCGTTTTATGATGCATCGCGATAAAGATTATGTTGTCAAAGATGGCGAAATCGTTATTGTTGATGAATTTACGGGGCGGTTAATGTTTGGTCGGCGTTTTAGTGATGGGTTGCATCAATCTATTGAAGCCAAGGAAAACGTACAGGTACAGGGTGAAAGTAAAACCTTGGCTACTATTACATTCCAAAATTATTTCCGTATGTATGATAAGCTTAGTGGGATGACCGGTACAGCTAAAACAGAAGAAGATGAATTTAATAAAATTTATAAATTAGATGTATTTGTTATTCCTACCAATAAACCCGCTATTCGTAAAGATGAACCGGATGTTATTTATAAAACGAAAAATGCTAAATATCGTGCAGTTGTTCGCGATGTAATCGAACGGCATAAGACAGGACAACCGATTTTAGTAGGAACGACATCGATTAGTCAATCGGAAATTGTCAGTCAATTATTGAGTAAAGAAAATATAGCACATAATGTCTTAAATGCGAAATATCATGAAATGGAAGCCGAAATTATTAAAAATGCGGGGCAACGTAATATGGTTACGATTGCTACAAATATGGCTGGTCGTGGTACGGATATCAAGTTGGGTGAAGGGGTTGCTGAATTAGGTGGTCTCATGATTATTGGTACAGAACGCCATGAAAGTCGTCGTATTGATAATCAATTGCGTGGTCGTGCCGGTCGTCAAGGCGATCCTGGTACAACGCGTTTCTATCTCTCATTAGAAGATGATTTGATGCGTATTTTTGGCTCTGATAATATTGCTAAATTTATGGATCGCTTAGGGATGGATGAAGATGAGCCGATTACGCATTCCATGATTACGAAGTCTATTGAAAAAGCACAAAAGAAAGTAGAAAATCATAATTTTGAAATTCGTAAGTATGTTTTAGAGTATGATGACGTAATGAATCAACAACGGGAAGTCTTGTATGGTCAACGGAAACAAGTGCTTATTGCTTCGTCGTTGCGTGATATTATTTTATCCATGGTTGATGATATCATTGCTGCTGGTTTAGATAAATATGCCGATGAAAAGTTATATCCTGAAGAATGGGACTTTGCAGGATTAGTAGCACAGATGGAACAATACTTTGTACCAAAAGGTGCATTGACCGTAGAAAATTTAGAAAATTTAAGTCGAGTAGAAGTGCAAGAAAAACTAAAAGATGTAGCAGTTCGTTTATATGATGCCCGCGAAGAAGAAATTGGTAGCGATACGATGCGACAATTAGAGAAGGCAATCATGCTGCGTGTGGTAGATAGTAAGTGGATGGATCATTTGGATGCGATGGATGCCCTTAAAGAAGGAATAAATTTACGTGCCTATGGACAAAAAAATCCTATTGTTGAATATAAATTTGAAGCCTATGAGATGTTTGAAGAAATGATAGATTCGATTAAACGTACAGTGGTTACATTCTTATATCATATTCAAATTACGTATAGTGTACCAGTACCAGAAGCGGAAGATCATTTGCAAGGGTCTCATGAAGTACATGAAGAAATGGATTCTTTAGGTGATAAAAGCGAACAAACTCCATCCTAGTAGTATGGAAATATGCTAGAAATATAAAATGAGATTAGCTATGCCTAATCTCATTTTATATACAGATGATATCAAGTTTGGTTATAGTAGAAAGATGGTGATACTTGTGTTATTAGAAGAATTGCGAAAGCCGATAGAAGATTTAAAACAAAGAATACAAGAAATCGGGGATTCACTTTAACTTACCTCAAAAAGAGGAAAAAATAATGGATTTGGATATCCGAATGAGTGATCCTGATTTTTGGAATGATCCAGAGCGGGCGAGAAACATTTCACAAGAAGCAACCGCTTTAAAAGAAGCCGTTGAAGCACATTATTCGTTGATACGGCGAGCAGAAGAATTATATGATTATGTTAGTTTAGCGATTGAAGAAGGGGAAATATCCCTTTTAAACGAATTGGAAACACAATATAAACAGTTATTAGAAGAAGTAGAGAAACAAGAAATTCGTTTGCTTTTATCAGGAGAATATGATCATTGCAATGCGATCATTACATTTCATGCTGGTGCAGGTGGTACGGAAGCACAAGATTGGGCACAAATGCTTATTCGTATGTATACTCGTTGGGCTGAACGTAGTGGATATACTTTGGTGCTAATGGATTTACAGCCAGGGGATGAAGCTGGTGTTAAGAGTGCTACTTTTGGTGTGGTAGGCGATTTAGCTTATGGTTATTTGAAGTCTGAAAAAGGGGTGCATCGGCTGGTTCGTATTTCACCATTTGATGCGGCCGCAAGAAGGCACACGTCCTTTACAGCCGTCGATGTAATGCCGGAATTGCCGGAGGATGTAGATATTCAAATTAACATGGATGATGTGCGTGTCGATTATTTTCGAGCATCAGGTGCAGGGGGACAGCATGTCAATAAAACAAGTTCGGCTGTGCGGATGACCCATATACCAACGGGTATCGTAGTTCAATGTCAGAATGAACGGTCACAATTACAGAATAAAGAGATGTGTTTGAAGTATTTACGGGCCAAGTTGTTTGAATTAGAACAAGAAAAACAAGCACAGCTAAAAGCGGAAATTGGGGGCGTCCATCAAGCCATTGAATGGGGAAGTCAGATTCGTTCTTATGTATTTCATCCATATAATTTGGTGAAGGATCATCGGACGAATGTTGAAACAGGTAATGTTCAAGCCGTAATGGATGGTGACTTGGACATGTTTATTGAAGGATATTTACAACAAGAAAAAAATAAGAAGATAGCTCAGCCTCTCGCGTAAGATGAGGAAAGGATGATTAGTTCATACAGTGAAGAACTAGTAGGATGAAACATAAATAGGTGGGTCTAGACAATGGAGAAGAATATTAGTAAAAAAGTAATGATTTTTGCGGTGTTGCTAGGTTTATTGTGCAGTCTTATCCTGTGTGTACAGCGGTATCATATCGAGGAACGCAGTAAAACAATTGAACAAGCATTAGATTATGATGCGGTCGTGCGTATGGCACGTAGTGATGGATATGATAATGAAACTATGTTCAAGATGGTGCGGGAAGCTGGTATTACGAGTTTTACCATGTATGATACAACGTTGAATAAACTGGCTCAACGTGGTGATATTTCGATAATAACTAACCTCATGGCCCGGTTATATTATCCACAACTCCATATTCAAGATTATTCGTATGATTATTATGTAATTGGTAAGCCAAAAGCAGAAAAAGATCTTTATTTTGACGAAGTAGTATCTGATTTGGGTATACGACTACATCCGAGAAACGTGGCCAATTTAAGTAATGGTGAATATCGTATTGCGGGTATTCGTGGCATTATGCCTGAAATTGGTGAGGTCAATTTGGGGATTTTAAGTGCCGATGTGAACTACGTGGCAGCTCATGGATTTTTTGCGGTATTACGGCCAACTAATTATGGCGAACCTACATCCGCGGAGGTACAACACTTCTTTGCCCGCATGGATAAGATGCAGCATGTGTCTGGTATGATGTTTGTAGGCAAGGATGTGTTAGGTTATCATCATGACGTAAATAAAATGAGACCTTTATTAGCGTATACGGCACAACAAATGAAACAACGTACGTGCCCTTTTTATATGATTGAAGCGACGGGACAATTACAATACGATCCACAAGCTGGTATGTATGAATTAGCTGCCTTATTAGATCATAGAACGGTACGTGCCTATGCTATGTCGAAAGAAGAACTGGAAAAAATTGCACCTGGTGAAGCTACTATGCGTTATTACATTAGTGACTTAGAACGAAATGTGCGGTTTAATTTATATCCCTTATATAAAAAGCCCTTGCAAGGACAGAATCTCACAGAAACGAATTTGTCTTATATAAGCAATGTATCAAAAAAATTACAACAACGGGGGTATCACTTAGGTCGGGCATCGGTTATGCCTGCGTATTATCCAACGCGATTATTATTGGCAATTGCCGCATTGGGGGCATGCAGTGGATTTTTATGGCTGCTGAATCTATTATTGCCATTGAGCGAACGGGTAAATCGTCGTTTATTACCGTTGGCGGCCGCAATTGGCGTGGCAGGAAGTTTGGCTGTTCATGGTGCATGGTTTTTACAATTGCTTGCCTTGGTTTGTGCCGTTTCTGCTCCTGTTATTGCGATATTATTAGTGGTAAAACAGTTAAAACAATACAGTTGTCAGGAAGTACATACATATAAAAAAATTATTTGTATTGGAATTATTTCTTTGACGGTGGCAGTTTTATTTTCCTTAGTAGGTGGAATTTATATTGCTGGTATGTTAGGTAATATTCGTTTCTTTATGGAATTTGATTTTTATCGTGGTGTAAAAGTAACTTTTATATTGCCATTATTACTGGTTATGTGGGGATATTTACGGGTATTTCCTTTGCATGGATATCGGTTATCGACATGGCAAGAAACGAAAAAATTATGCCAATATGTATTAAATGTACCTATTCGTATGCAAACGTTAGGTATTATTGGCGTACTTGTTATTGGTGCATATATTTTCTTAGGACGCAGCGGGCATACGGCAGGTGTGCCTGTTCCTGGATTTGAAGTAGCCATGCGAAGATTTTTGGAAAGCGTCATGTATGCACGACCACGAGAAAAAGAATTCCTTATTGGCTATCCAGCATTTTTCCTTATGGTAACTGCTATATATCGGCAATGGCCATCGTTATTTCAATTCTTTATGGTAGTTGGTGCAACTATCGGCTTAGGATCCATGGTAGAAACGTTTGCTCATATACGCACGCCCTTTTTAATGTCTCTCTTGCGAGGTGTTGACGGCTGGTTTGTGGGTGTTTTTATAGGTGTAGCAGTAGTAATTGTGCTTGCCTTGCTACATCAGGGAAAAATATGGATAGGAAAGCGGGTGGATGATGGGACATAATATTGTTATTTCTGGATACTATGGGTTTGCTAATGCTGGTGATGAAGCAATGTTGACGGCGATTATTGAATCGTTGCGACAATTAGAAGGAGATATGCATATTACCGTCCTTACAGGAAATCCAGAGAGAACTACAAAGCAACATGATGTACGAGCAATAGGACGTACGCAATTTTGGAAAATTTTTCAAGCGTTACGACAAAGTGATTTGCTTCTTAGCGGTGGAGGTAGTCTATTACAAGACGTAACCAGTGCACGTAGTATATATTATTATCTGGGTATTATACTCTTTGCACGACTGCTAAGAAAGCCGGTTGTCCTGTATGCACAAGGAATTGGCCCAGTGCGGCGACGAATGGCTAGATACGTTATGCGGTTTGTTTTGCGACAGGTGGCAGCTATTGGCGTACGCGATAGGCAATCGAAGGTGGATTTATTACAGATGGGCGTGGATAAGCCACCCATTCATGTGACGGCTGATGCGGTTTTATCTATTTCGCCAGGGAACACTTCTTTTGGTGAAAGTGTACTTCAAGCAGCTGGCTGTATCAGCGGAAAACGACGAGTTGGTATTGCCTTACGAGAGTGGAAAGAAGTTGAGGTATATAAAAAAGAAATAGCGAAAGCCGCGGATAGGTTACAACGTGAAGAGGGGGTAGAAATTATTTTTATTCCCATGCAATATCCTACGGACGTACCTATTGCCTATGATATTGTAAAAGAGATGCAAACGGAAGCTTATGTTTTAGACGCTTCGTATGCAACAGAAGAATTTATTTCACTGATGGCATGTATGGATGTCGTTATTGCTAATCGGCTACACGCTTTGATTTTTGCCACATTAATGAAAATACCGGTGGTAGCTATTTCTTATGACCCTAAAATAGACGGTTTTATACATTCGATTGGTGAGACCGTTTGTGGTACGGTAGAAGATGTATCGCACCAGGTAATCATCACACAGGTTCAGCAGCGTCTACAACAAAAGATGCTGTTGCCGCATGTGGAAAAACAGGTGGTTCATCTTCGGCGACAGTCTTTTCGCAATCTATATTTAGTGGCTTACGTGTTATGGGGTAAGGGAAGATTACGTACACCGTGGCAGCAGATAAAACGATTTTTGTAGTATAATAAAGAGAGGTATATATGATTGATTTTAAAGATGTATCAAAAATATATGATAATGGATCGGTTGCACTAAGTCATGTGTCGTTACATATTGGCAAAGGCGAGTTTGTGTTTGTCGTAGGCGCTAGTGGTGCAGGAAAATCAACGTTGATTAAATTATTGTCGCATGAGGAAATCCCAACTCAAGGTAGTGTATCTGTCGATGGTATCGAGGTGCAGAAGTTGCATAAAAAGAAGGTACCTTATTTACGTCGGAAAATGGGGATTGTCTTCCAAGATTTCCGATTATTGCCCAATAAGACTGTCGAAGAAAATGTAGCATTCGCAATGGAAGTAATTGGTGCTTCGCGGCGTACTATTAAAGAACGGGTACGGACGGTCCTTGATTTAGTCGGTTTGCTTGGCAAGGCAGATGTATTGCCCCAAAATTTAAGTGGTGGGGAACAACAACGAGTGGCTATTGCTCGGGCTATTGTTAATAGACCGTTGCTATTGATTGCGGATGAACCGACAGGAAATCTTGATCCGGATACCTCAAAAGATATCATGGATATTTTTAAACGAATTAATCATATGGGTACAACTGTATTGATGGTTACACATGATCAACAAATGGTTGATCTATTAAATAAACGTGTAGTAGAAATTGTCGATGGCAATGTTATTCGCGATGAATTACGAGGGGGATATAGTAATGAAGATTAGATATTTTATGTCTGAGGCAATCACCTCTTTTTATCGAAATAGTTTTATGTCGATTGCATCTATTATTACAGTGGCCTTATCCTTTTTTATTTTGGGATTATTTGTGATCTTAGTGAGCAATTTAGATAATTTTGCTGGACATTTAGAAAATCAAGTGCAAATTAGCGTTTATCTTAAGGAAGGGTTGACAACGGAGCAAGTTATGGGCGTAGGTAAGCGATTAAAATCATTACCGGATATTCGTGAATTGAAATTTACGAATAAAGATCAAGCTATGGTTGAGCTAAAAGAACGAATGAAGGATCAACCGGGGATTTTAGAAGCACTTGAAGGTAAGAATCCATTGCCAACATCTTATGAAATTACGTTTACTAATGCTGAAGCCGTGAAAAAAACAGCCGCTTTGGTGGCGACCTATCCTGAAGTAGAAAGTTCGCATTATGGTCAAGATGTTATTGAACAATTGTTGAATATTACCAAAGTGATCCGATGGGGTGGAATTGCAATTATCATTATATTAACAGTAGCAACATTGTTTATTATTTCTAATACGATACGTCTGACTGTTTTTGCTCGTCGCAAAGAAATTGGTATTATGAAATATGTAGGTGCTACAAACTGGTTTATTCGTTGGCCTTTTCTATTAGAAGGCTTATTACTTGGCCTGATTGGTGGCGTGATTGCCGATGTTGCTTTATTTCAATTTTATCGATTTGTGACGTCTGAAATTCAGCGTTCTTTAGCCTTTTTGCCTTTGGTTAGCATGAATCCATTCATGTATTATATTGGGGGCGGATTGTTGGTTCTTAGTATGCTTATTGGTGCTATTGGTAGTACTATTTCGTTGAAACGATATATGAAGGTGTAAGGTATGAGTAAAGGGAATGCACAGAAAAAATACATAGTTATAGCTGTTGTGCTAGCGTTGTTAAGTCCTTCCTTGCATTCGTTTGCCATAGATGAAGATCTGCATCAAAAAATGTCTTCCGTAAAGCAACAAATGCAAATTCAGGCACAAAAGAGTCAACAAGCACAAAAGGTGATTGGCAATGTATTTGAAAAAATAAAAACAATACAAGATCAATTGGCAGCAGCTGAAAATGATGAAAAAAATATTACGGCGAAGTTGGCTGTGACAGAACAAAAAATTAGTGTATTACAGACTCAATTAATACAGGAGCAAGGTAAATTAGATGTTCGGCAAGTGGTCTTTCAGCGACGGATTCGTCAAATTTACATGCATGGCCAGTTGAATTATCTTGATGTAGTATTAGGGGCAAAAGATTTTAATGATTTTGCCAATCGCGTTGAGTTATTACGGCGGATTATTAGTGCAGACATGGAGTTGATTTCATCTATTCGGACACAGCGAGATGCGATACAGCAAATGAAAGCACAGTTGGAAGGACAACGAACGGAAGAATTGCGGTTAAAAGCAGCGGCAGTGAAAAAAAGAGAAGAAATTAGTCAGCACAAGAAAGAGCTGCAAGCTGTTTTGTATCAGGCACAGCATGATAAAGCGGTAGCTGATAAGGCTTATCAGGAATTGGAAGCATCATCGGCACAAATTGGGGCGATGTTGCGTAAGCGTGCGGCCGATAGAGCTGCTGAAGCAGCTGTTGCTGCGGCACGTAAGCGGATGGCCGAAGAAGCCGCAAAACGAGGGGGACATGCGATCAAAAAAGGGGGAAAAAGTATTTTTGTGCCAGCGGCACCACCCATTAGTACGGGCCGCTTAGGATGGCCTGTATCTGGTCCGGTTACATCTCCGTTTGGGTATCGCGTACATCCTATTTTTGGACGAAAAATTTTCCATAGTGGTATTGATATTGGTGTAGGAACAGGGACACCTGTTCATGCCGCTGATTCAGGAGTAGTCGTTTCAGCTGGTTGGATCAGTGGGTATGGATATGCTGTTATTATCGATCATGGTGGTGGTATTTCTACGCTCTATGCTCATAATAGTTTAGTTCGTGTCCGAGTAGGACAGGCCGTAGGCAAGGGGCAAGTTATTGCGACATCTGGTGCGACCGGTAATGTTACGGGACCGCATGTGCATTTTGAAGTACGTAAGAATGGTGCACCTGTTAATCCTTTAGGTTATTTATAGTACGTATATAGGAGTGAAACAACATAAAAATATGATACGAATTATCAAACAATATCAACGACAATTAAAATTGTTTCTCGGGGGAATTTTGGTTGCTATTGTCGGTTTTGTTGGCGGTACATTAATGTTGTCTTATTGGTTATTTGGTAGTGCACCGGGGATGTTTTTGGTATATAAAACGGTTCTATTGGTACGGCAACAATTTGCTGGCAACGTTGATGGTCCCGTTGTCTTAGAGAATACGTTGCGGGGTATTGTACAATCTACGGGCGATCCTTATTCACGTTATTTTTCTGCACGCGAATTTGATGCATTTAAGAAACAATTATCTGCATCTTATGGTGGTATCGGTGTTTTGTTAGGAGAAGGGGCTAATGGGAGGGTTCAAGTTACTTACTTAGTGGATACCGTGACACCTTCGCCAGCAAAACAGGCAGGTTTGCAGCGGGGTGATGAAATAATTGCGATTAATAAACAAGCGACAACGGATTGGACCATAGAAAAAATATCTGAAGCGATACGTGGCTTGCCTGGAACTCCCGTGCGGTTAACCATATTGCGTCAAGGACAGAAAAAGGAGGTATCGCTCACGCGACAAGCTTTACAAATTAAGCAGGTGAAGGGAACGCTTATTGCGGGCTCTAATGTTGGGTATATTCGAATATTTGCTTTTGGGGAAGATTCGGGAAAAGAGTTTACGCAAGTCTATCGAACATTGCGTAAGCAAGGCATGAAAATGTTAATTTTAGATTTACGGAATAATCCAGGAGGGTTAATTCAAGAGGCTGTAGCTGTTTCTTCTAATTTCGTGCCGAAAAATAGTACGATTTTATCCTTTTCGTTAGCGAACGGTAAAGAACAAACTTTTCGGGCTGCCGGAACGAAAGATCTTATTCCTATGGCCGTATTAATGAATAAATCTTCTGCTAGTGCCTCTGAGATTGTTGCTGGTGATATTCAAGATTTACATTTAGGTAAAGTGGTTGGAACACCTTCTTTTGGTAAGGGTTCTGTTCAAACGGTGTATCCCTTAGCAGATAAAGGGGTAATTAAATTAACGATTGCTCGGTATAAAACGAATAAAGGTCGAGAAATTCATTTACAAGGTATTACGCCTGATGTGGTAGTACAGGAAGATCCTTTATGGCGACAGGATTTACCACTTCAAGCTGCGTATCGGTTGCTTTCAGGAAAAGCCCAAAAAGCGGTGTTACCCGATGCTTACACTATTCCCGTAGAAGAATAGAAATAATACTTTACAGGTCTGCTATTTTGCTTTACAATAAAAAATAATTATATAGTAGGACAGATAGACAGGAGACATAGTATATGGATGCTGTGTCTTTTTTCTATGTAGATACGTTTATATTTTGCATAAGAGGTGTTATATGTTTATAGATAAAGCTAGAATTTTTGTTCAATCGGGTAAAGGCGGAGATGGCATGAGTAGTTTTCGTCATGAGAAGTTTGTACCCAAGGGAGGTCCTAATGGCGGCGATGGTGGTCAAGGGGGCGATGTGATACTTGTTGCTGATAGAAATATAAATACGTTGTTAGATTTTCGGTATCGACGTTTATTTAAAGCGAAACCGGGTGGGCGTGGATTGTCCAGCAATAAATACGGACGAGATGCTATGCCACTTATCATTCCCGTACCAGTCGGAACGATTGTAAAGGAAGAAAGTAATGGCGATTTGCTAGCTGATTTGCGTGTTGATGGGCAACGTGTCGTAGTTGCTAAAGGCGGTCGCGGCGGTCGGGGAAATTGGCATTTTCGTACGAGTGCAAACCGGACGCCAACGTTTGCTGAAAAAGGTGAACCGGGTGAAGAATTATGGTTACAAATGGAATTAAAATTACTTGCCGATGTAGGGTTGCTAGGTTATCCTAGTGTGGGAAAATCAAGCATTTTATGTAAGGTTTCAGCGGCACAGCCTGAAGTTGCAGCATATCATTTTACGACATTACATCCTATTTTAGGGGTAGTTGATTTAAACGATCACCGGACCTTAGTAATGGCGGATATTCCGGGATTAATTGAAGGTGCTAGTGAAGGCGTTGGTTTGGGACATACTTTTTTACGTCATATTGAACGTACAAAAATCTTATTACACGTGCTAGATGTATCGGGCATGGAAGGTCGGGACCCGATTGAAGATTATGAAAAAATAAACGAAGAATTGGTAAAATATAGTGAAAAATTAGCACATAAAAAACAGATTATTGTGGCAAATAAAGTAGATCTATTAGGGGACAATCGAGAAGCATTGACACGGTTAGAAGCCTACATGGGAGAAAGGGGAAATGAAGTATATCCTATTTGTGCGGTTACGGGTGAAGGCTTAGATGTGTTGCTCGAACGCGTATGGACAGAAGTAGAAGCTTATCAGGCAGAAGCAGAAGAGAAAGAGGAAGAAGTCATATATAGAGCAAAGGATACGAAAGATTTTGTTATCACCCGTGCTAGTGATGGTGCTTTTGTTATTACGGGATCTCGTATTGAAAATCTCGTAGCGATGACGAATTTTGATGATGACCAGTCGGTACGGCGGTTTCAGCGTATTTGGCGCTATATGGAACTTGATAAATTATTACAAGAAAAAGGTATTTGCGATGGGAATACTGTTAGAATTTATGAAATGGAATTTGAATATCACGCATAAGGAGATGATTGGGTGAAGGGGAAAATAAAACAGAAATTAAAAGCATTGGGAGTACAGCTGTCGGCAGTTGTCCAAATTGGTAAAGAAGGCATGAGTGATACCTTGATTGATAGTACGCGGGAGGCCTTACAAGCAAGGGAATTGATTAAAGTGCATGTATTGCCTAATGCAGTATTAGATACAAAAGAAACGATAGAAGCCTTAGCGGATATGTTAGGGGCGGAAGTGATTCAAGTAATTGGTCGTTATGGTATTTTATTTAAAAAGAAAAAGGAAAAATCTCATTTTGAAGATATCCTATAATAAGGTCGTGATAGTATGTCAGAACAACGACAAGCTTTAGTAGCTAAAAAGCGAATTGTCGTCAAAGTTGGTTCTAGCACTTTAACATATGCTACGGGAAAATTGAATTATCATCGTATTGATAGATTGGCACGAGATATAGCTAATTTATCCAATCAAGGTAAGGAAATGATTTTAGTTTCTTCTGGAGCCGTAAGTGCGGGTATGGGACCGTTAGGACTAACTCATAAACCTCAGTCTATTCGTGAAAAACAGGCGGTAGCAGCCGTAGGGCAGGGGGTTTTAATGCATACATATGAAAAAATATTCCGTGAATATGGACAAACGGTGGGGCAAGTTTTATTAACACGCATGGATGCCCATGATCGGAGTAAGTTTATTAATTCTCGGAATACGTTGCTGACCATGCTAGATATGGGAATTATTCCGATTATCAATGAAAATGATGTTGTTGCTATTGATGAATTTAAAATTGGTGATAATGATTCTTTATCGGCTATGGTAAGTACTATTATTGATGCGGATTTATTGATTTTACTTTCTGACGTGGATGGTTTATACACCAAAAATCCGCAAGAACATGATGATGCAAGGCTTATATCGGTGGTGGAAACGATTGATCGGCATTGCTATGATATAGCGGGTGGAGCTGGTACGGCACGAGGTACGGGCGGCATGTTTACTAAAATTCAAGCGGCGGCTCTGGTTACAGCGGCTCATATTGATATGGTTATTGCTTCAGGAAGCGAAGAGGATGTATTGCGACGTATTTGTGTTGGCGAGGAAGTGGGAACATGGTTTCCCGGAAAAGAAACGTCGCTGCATACCAAAAAAAGATGGCTCTTATCATCAGGCAAATCGCGGGGAACAATTATCGTTGATGAAGGCTGTAAAAATGCTATTATTCAGCATGGATCAAGTTTGTTAGCGGTGGGAATTATGGAAGTAAAAGGTACCTTTGAAGCAGGTGATATTGTATCTATTATGTATGATGGACTGGTTATTGCGAAGGGGATTGTTCATTATAATGCCAGTGATATACAAGCGATTAAAGGGTATAAGAGTGAAGATATATCTCATATATTAGGGCATGAAGGTGTTTATGAAGAAGTAGTACATAGAGATAATTTAGTGATTATGCAATAAGATGGAGGAAGTATATGTCATCAGAAGTAGTTATCAAAGCAAAAGAGGCACGTATAGCGGCACGGAAATTAGCGAACGTTTCTACGGATGTTAAGAATAAGGCCTTAGAAACGATTGCTCACGCATTAGAAGTATCGTATGAACGGATTTTAGTAGAAAATAAGAAAGATATTGATAGGGCTCGTCAACGTGGCATGAGCCCAGCAATGATTGATCGGTTAACACTTACGAAAGAACGGGTGTTGAGTATGGCCGAAGGGGTACGTCAAGTTGCGTCCTTAGAAGATCCGGTTGGTCATATTCTTTCGGAACAACGGCGTCCCAATGGGTTGTTGATTAGAAAAATTACCGTACCGTTGGGGGTTATTGCTATTATTTTTGAATCACGCCCTAATGTTACGGTAGATGCGGCTGTTCTTTGTTTAAAATCTGGAAATGCTTGTGTATTACGTGGTGGAAGCGAGGCTATTCATTCTAATGTCGTGTTAGTACAGGTTATTCAAGAGGCATTACAAAAGGCGGGGTTACCTACGGCGGCGGTAGAATTAATTGAAAATACAGATAGGGCGTTAGTAAAAGAATTGTTGACATTGCGTCCTTATATTGATTTAGCTATTCCACGCGGTGGTGCTGGTTTAATTCAAATGGTTGTGAATACAGCAACGGTTCCTTGTATTGAAACAGGGAGTGGCGTATGCCATGTGTATGTAGATAAATATGCCGATTTGGATATGGCTGTAAATATTGTCGAAAATGCTAAGGTTTCACGTCCTTCTACATGTAATGCAATGGAAACATTGTTGGTACATGAAGCTGTATTAGTACCTTTTTTAGAAAAATTAAAGCCACGGATGGTACAACAGCAAGTGGAATTACGAGGAGATGCACAAATACAGGCATTGGGAATTGAAAAGGCGGCAACAGAAGAAGATTGGCAAACAGAATATAATGCGTTAATTTTATCTATTAAGGCGGTGCCATCTTTAGAAGCGGCTTTAGCACATATCCGTCAATATAGTACACATCATTCGGAAGCAATTGTTACGGAAGATAAGGAACGTGCAGCTATGTTTTTAGCAGATGTTGATTCAGCGGCCGTATATGTCAATGCGTCTACTCGTTTTACCGATGGATTTGAATTTGGTTTTGGTGCAGAAATTGGTATTAGCACGCAGAAATTGCATGTGCGTGGTCCTATGGGATTAACCGCTCTTGTGTCTTATAAATATCAAATTCAAGGACAAGGACAAATTCGGTAATGAGACGATGGGTAAAAGGTTATTATCGTACGCTACGGCAGTACATGATGGCACCAAAGACTCAGTATGAGTGGAAATATTATGGCCTATTATTCATATTATATATAGTGACCATGTGTATCTGTTGGGGAGGCATTTATTGGTATTATGAATAAGGTAAAAATAGGGATTATGGGAGGGTCCTTTAATCCAATCCATATGGGGCATTTAATGATCGCTGAAGAAGCAAGACAGGCGTTGGGGTTAGAGAAAATTTATTTTGTTCCTTCTTATCAGACACCCCAAAAGGAAGTGCAGGGAGCAACGCCTTTACAACGTCTTGAAATGACGCAATTAGCAACTGCCGATAATCCTTATTTTAAGGTCAGCGATTGGGAAATACAGCAAGCTAGTATTTCATATACGATTAATACGATTACGCATTTTGCTACACACTGGGGAAAAGGGGTAACAATTTATTTTATTTCTGGTACGGATACGATTCATGATTTGATTTATTGGAAAGAACCAGAAGCGATATTAGATGCGTGTTATGTGGTAGGTGCCGTACGACCAGATGGCACAGAAAACATAGATCAGGCCGTAGCCTATTTTGGAACACGTAGTAAAAAAATCATTAAACTTCCTGTACCTGCTATGGAGATATCGTCAACGGATATACGTAATAGGCTTTCCGAGGGAAAATCAGTTCGCTATTTTTTACCAACGGTTGTACAAGAGTATATAGAAGTAAATGGGGTATATAAATGGAGAGGATAATGCAAAAAGAACAAATTTTACACTACGTAAAGACGCACTTGACGACAGCACGTTATCAGCATGTGGTTGGTGTTGCCGCGGCGGCAAAGCAATTAGCTATACAGTATGGTGGAGATCCGGAACAAGCGGAAATTGCAGGCCTGTTGCATGATGTGGCAAAACAGCTTCCTTTAGAGCAAATGCAATCCTTGGCACAACGATCCTTTGGCGACACGTTAGATACAGAAATTATGGTTAATGGCAATTTGTTGCATGGTTATGCGGCGGTTACTATGGCACGAGAGCTATTTGGTGTAACCGACGCTACATTGTTAGCATCCTTGGCACACCATACAACGGGAGCTCCCGTGATGAATACGCTTGAAAAAATTGTATTTTTGGCAGATTATATTGAAGTACATAGAACCTTTCCAGGTGTAGAAACATTACGAGCCTTAGCTAAACAAGATTTAGACAGGGCGGTATTGGCTGGTTATGATTCAACGTTATGTCATTTATTGGAAGAAAAGCAACCTATTTATGTGGGGACCATTGTCAATCGTAATGCTTTATTGGCTATGATTATGAAGAATAAAGAAGGAAAAGGATATGAAACGAGATAGAAAAAAAAGACGTCGTTCTGTTCATCCACGAGTTATTGGCCAGCGGCGACGTTTATGGAAAAGAATAGCTCTAGGAGTGGTTATCTTGCTGGTAATCTTAGGGATAATTATCATTCGTTTGGGGGCGTCATTTTCAGCCTTTTCTACGAATGAACGAGGGGCTAACAGTACGAAAGCATTTTCTCAAATCAGTCCAGATGTGCCACTTTATGTATTGATTGTAGGGGTAGATAAAGAACAACCGAAACAAACGAATTTTATCGCAGTCGCTGCGGTGAATGAAGAAAAACAACAACTCGATTTTATTATGCTTCCTGATAATACGAAAGTAGAAAGTAGACAAGAAAAAAAGAGTGAATATTTACGTGATATATATCCACAGGGAGGGATATCTTTATTAAAAGCAGTCGTTGAGGATATTTTTCATATTCCGGTTCCGTTTTATGCGATTTGTACGCCCGATGCCTTTTTCAAGCTTATGGATATGAATGGGGGCTTACGGATGTACGTAGAACGAGGCATGTATCATGGTGACCGTAAGGGAAAAACAGAATTTAATATTTATCAAGGGTATCAAAGGCTTAATGGTGAAAATGCCCTTGGCTATGTGCGATATATTAATGATGAGGGTGAATTGGCAAGAACATTGCGGCAAGAACGGTTCGTAAAGCAGTTATATCATAATCGTCAACAGCATTGGGGAATTACGAATATGGTATTTATGTATCGTTTTTGGCATTATGTGCAATCAAATATTAAAACGAAAGATATCGCTCATCTTGCTTATAGTTTTGCCGATATGCCCGTAAATAAAATAAATTTTTACATTTTACCGGGCGAAATGGGAAATGCTTTGGACGCATCGAATCGATCATATTGGGTGTTTGATCCAGTGGAAGTACAAAAATTAATAGGAACAACGAATCATGCGATTGCTCCAGCCTCAGCAAGTGATAAGAAAACAGAGCAGAAAAATGATCCGTCTAGTGAAACGAAAAAAAATTGATGTATTATATCTTAAAGGAGAAGAATATGCCGATTATAAAGAAAGAAACTAATGATAAGGTAGAACTTACTAGTTATGAATTAGCTGCTCAAGCGGCAGTTGATAAAAAAGCGTGGGACGTGACGATATTAAATATGGAAGGTACGTCTTTATTAGCTGATTATTTTGTTTTATGTACCGTACGAAATGAGCGGATGGCACGTAGTGTAGCTGATGAAATTGAAGAACGATTAAAAACACAAGGCTATACCATTGCCCATACGGAAGGTTACCGGCAGGGTGATTGGATTTTATTAGATGCGGGAGAAGTAATTATTCATATTTTTGTGGAAGCACAACGAACGTATTATGATTTAGAATCGCTTTGGAGTGACGCACAACGGATTTCGTTTGAGGGTGAATAAGATGGCAGCAATATGGCAAGAAAATAGTTTGGCAACATTAAAAGTCTTACGTGAAAGCGATGTAGGCGTGTTTTTAGATGGCGGTACAGGTAATACAAACGATGATATTTTACTTCACAAAAATCAACAAACTCGGCCTTTAGCAGTAGGTGATATGATCGATGTTTTTTTGTATCATGATCCGTTAGGCAGATTGACGGCGAGTATGCATCTACCTAAAATCAAGGTTGGGCAGATTGGATATGCACCAGTCATTAATACGACCCGTTTTGGTGCTTTTGTAGAAGTCGGAACGGAACGGGGAATTTTTATGCCTTTTGCCGAAATGAAAGGGCGCCCGAAAGAAGGCGAGTATATTTGGGTCAAATTATATGAAGATAAATCAGGTAGATTAGCTGTTTCGATGGAAGTCGAAGATGAGATGCGCAGAGCTTCTAAACCGGCAACAGAAGCGGTTATTGGCAATTGGGTAGAAGGCGCTGTATATAATATGACCGATCAAGGTGCATATATCATGACGCGTGAAAGATGGATTGCGTTCTTACATCGTAGTGAATTTTCGGGGCCTATTTTGATTGGGCAATTAATTAAAGGGCGGATTACGTACCTGCGAGAAGATGGTCGAATTAATATATCGTTGCGGTATGTTAAAGAAAAAGCGTTAACTGGTGATAGTGAAACGATTTTGCAGTTTTTGCAACGGCGTAATGGTAAAATGCCATATGGCGATAAAACGGCACCGCCAGTCATTAAGGCTAAATTCGGCTTGAGTAAAGCGGCTTTTAAACGTGCGTTGGGGCATCTTATGAAAGAAGGTAAAATCAGACAAGAAGAAGGCTGGACCTATTTAGTAGAAGAAAATGGTTAGGCTGTTTTTGCCTGAAGAAAAAGGGAAAAGCACGTGACGCCTTTCTAATAAATAAAAAAAGAAAGCACTTTGTGCATTGCACATAGTGCTTTCTTTTTTTATTTATTGTTTATAAGAACTTGCCTTTATAAAGACCAAGGTGTGCCAGTAATACGTTCATACGCTTCTTTATATTTAGCTATCGTTTTATCAATAATTTCTTGTGGTAATAGATAATCATTATGGGGATTCGCTTTTAGCCAATCTCGCACAAATTGTTTATCGTAAGACGGTTGTGATTTTCCCGGTGCATAGCCATCGCAAGGCCAGAAACGAGAACTGTCGGGTGTCAACATTTCATCGCCTAAAATGATATTTTCCTGCTCATCTAAGCCGAATTCAAATTTTGTATCGGCGATAATAATACCCTTTGATAACGCATAGGCTGCACATTTTTTGTATAAGGCTAACGAATAATCGCGGATTTTTTCGGCATATAACTGCCCTTTACCAGGAAAGGTTTTTTCTAATATAGCCGCACCTTTTTCTATGGATACATTTTCATCGTGTTCACCTAATTCGGCTTTGGTACTAGGTGTAAAAATAGGTTCAGATAACTGTTGTGATTCTTGTAATCCCGCAGGTAAAGAAATACCACAAATAGTTTGATCTTTTTGATAGCTTTCCCAGCCACTACCCGTAATGTAACCACGAACGATACATTCCATTGGAATCATCGTTAACTTACGGCACTTCATACTATTTCCACGAAACATATCTTGTTGGAAAAATTCTGGCATATCCTTAGGATCGATACTTAACATATGGTTTGGAATAATATCCTTTGTGAAATCGAACCAAAATTTTGACATCTGTGTTAAGATAGCACCCTTTTCGGCGATCTTATTTTTTAGAATATGATCGAATGCAGAAATTCTATCTGTGGCGACCATGATAATAGTATCGTCTACATCATATACTTCTCGAACTTTTCCTGACTTAAATGGTTTGTACTTTTGCATGCCTATTGCCTCCATTATATTGGATTCCCCTTGAACCTCTTTATCATAGCATAAATTTTAAAAATGGTCGATATGGGTTGTAAGGGATATATTGAGTATAACGAAGATAAATTTTCTTGCATAGATATCTCCTTTTTGGTATACTTTTATTAACTTAACGTTGATTGAATCAACTTAACGGAGGTATGTAAATGAACTATTTCGAAATTGGTCATGAATTTGGCGTGATTAATAGACGGACACAGGCATATGTAACGTTAGCATGCAAGCCTTGGCATATTTCATATTCTGAGCATGTCATGTTATTAACTTTATATTCACATGATGGTTGTACACAAATTGAATTAGGAAAATTGCTAACTGCTGATAAAGCTTTAGTGGCAAGAAATGTTAAATTATTAGAAGAAAAGAAATTGATATATAGACGACAAGATTGTGAGGATTTACGTTTTAAGTATATTCACTTAACACAAAAAGCATGGGATATGCAAAGGGAAATGGAAAATATTGTAAAACGGTGGGTAACGTATTTATTACAAGGAGTTGACAAAAAGAAATTAGAGGATGCGTTAGAAACGATGAGTAGTGTGGCAAAACATGCATCGGAGGTACATATTGAAGAATTAGTATTACAAGGAAAGGAGATTCCTCATGATACACAGTAAATGGCTGCTTCGTATTGTCGTTTTTAGTGTTTTAGGTATGACACTTGTAGGATGTGGTACAAAGAAACCTGAAACAGATGTAGTTCCTTTGGTGAGTACGATAACCGTCGGCGGCGAAGATAAAGATGAGGCACAATCGGCTTATACGGGAACTGTACGTGGACGCTATGAGAGTAAATTGGCCTTTCAAGTAGGTGGAAAAATTACGGGGCAATATGTGCAAGTTGGTTCAAGGGTACGTGTAGGGCAAGTATTAATGACGTTAGATCCCCAAGATATGGCACAAGGGGTTGAACAGGCAAATGCACAAGTGACAGCAGCCGCTTCACAATGCCAATTAGCTAAAGAAAAGTATTCTCGCTTTCAGGCGTTGTATCAGCAGTCGGCGATTAGCACGCTCGCATGGGAACAAGCAAAAACGGAATATAAACAAGCACAAGCACAATATGCACAAGCAAAGGCGGCACGACAAGTACAGCAACATCGTTTGGCCTATACGCAATTGACGGCGAGTGCCGATGGTGTAGTAGCTATGGTTGCAGGTGAACCGGGGCAAGTCATTGGTGCAGGTATGCCTGTGTTAACATTGATTCATGCGGGACAAATGGAAGTTGAAATGAATGTACCGGAAAATAAAATTGGTGACTTTTTTGTAGGTAAACCAGTAGCAGTTTCGTTTTGGGCTTTACAAGAACAGCGTGTAGTTGGTCATGTTCGTGCGATTGCACCCATGGCGGATCCCCTTGCGAAAACATATATGGTGCGAATCTCCTTAGATAAGCCGCCACAGGGACTAAAGTTGGGCATGACCGCACAGGTATTTGATACGCATGCGAATGTAGGTGATAATAATACCTATAACGTACCAGTAGGGGCAATTTATCAAACAGGAAATACGCCCTATGTATGGTGTGTCACCGCAACGGGAACGGTGCAATTAAAACGCATTACGATTGTTTCTTTTGAAGATGATACGGTGCGTATACAAGGTGTTGCCAAAGGGGATGTTATCGTTAAAGCAGGTGTACAAAAATTGCATCAAGGAGAACAAGTGCGAACGGAGAGTGACCATGCATGAAAAATCTTTCAGAATTGGCGTTGAAAAATAAGGTTTTAGTATGGTACTTTATTATTCTTGTTGCGATTGCGGGCGTATTTTCGTATATGAAATTAGGGCGAATGGAAGATCCCGCATATACGGTACGGCAAATGGTCATTACGGTTGCTTGGCCAGGAGCAACAGCAACGCAAATGCAAGAACAAGTAACGGATAAGTTAGAAAGACAATTGCAAGATACGAAAGGGCTATCATATTTAAAAAGCTATTCTAAGTCAGGGCAAGCGGTTATTTATGTCACCCTCGATGACAAGGTGCCATCGAAAGATATTCGCAATACGTGGCATGACGTGCGAAATACAACGGAGAATATGAAACGGCAATTGCCCGAAGGGGTAGTTGGACCATTTTATAATGATCGATTTGATGATGTGTATGGATCGGTTTATGCTCTTACGGGTGATGGGTATACGTATGAGGACTTGCGTAAAAAAGGGGAACAAATTCGGAGATACTTGGTCACCATACCCGATGTGAGTGAAGTAAAGCTATTGGGGGTTCAAGATGAGCAAATAGCCGTTGAATTAGCAAATGATAAATTAGCTGCACTGGGGATTCCGCCGCAGCTTGTTGCACAGGCGATTCATTCACAAAATCAAATGACACCAGCAGGTCGTATTACAACAGCGGATCAAACGGTGTATCTGCGATTATCGGGCAATTTTGACAGTGTAGATGCAATTCGAAATGTACCTTTATATGTACAGGGAAGTACGTTTCGTTTAGGCGATATCGCTACGGTTAAACGAGGATATCCTGATCCGTTGCAACCGCAAATGTATTATAATGGTAAACCGGCGATTGGGATTGCCTTATCTATGAAAAATGGAGGCAATATTCTTACTTTAGGCACGCAGCTGAAACAATTTTCCCAATCGATTCGGAAAGAATTACCGGTAGGTATGGAATTACATCAAGTATCGGATCAGCCACAAGTGGTAAAAGAGTCTATTGCTGATTTTATCGGTACTTTACGGGAAGCTATTATTATTGTTTTGGTAGTTAGTTTTTTGAGTTTAGGTATCCGTACAGGGATGGTTGTCGCATGTTGTATACCGCTTGTCCTTGCCGGTGTATTTTGTGTGATGAAAGTTGGCGGTATCGATTTACATAAAGTTTCTTTAGGGTCATTGATTATTTCGTTAGGGTTGTTAGTCGATGATGCTATTATTGCCGTAGAAATGATGAGTGTTCAATTAGAACGAGGTAAAAAACGGATGGAAGCAGCTTGTTTCGCTTTTCGGGCAACGGCAAAACCGATGCTAACGGGAACACTAGTTACTTGTGCGGGATTTATACCTGTTGCCTTTGCAGAAGGAGCTGCTTCTGAATTTTGTCGCAGTTTATTTCCTGTTATTTTTTCTTCCTTGATTATATCGTGGATTGTTTCAGTTATGGTAGCACCTTTGTTTGGCTATTACTTTATCAAGGTGAAACCACAAGAAGAAAAGAAACCATCGTATCAAACGCGATTTTACGTATTCTTTCGACAAGTTTTACAATGGTGCTTGCATCGGAGTAAAGTGGTTATTGTAGCGACACTTGGTTTGTTTTTATTTTCGATCGGGTTATTGCGGTTTATTCCACAAGAATTTTTCCCGCCGTCTTTACGACCGGAAGTTATCGTTGAAATGACTTTACCAGAAGGCTCTTCTCTTGAAGCAACGAAGAACGCAGCACAACAGTTTGCGGCGGATATACAAAAGGAAAAGACCGTTCAAAATTATTCCTATTATGTGGGGGAAGGGGCTCCGCGTTTTGTTTTGACATGGGAACCTGTTTTGCCGGCTGATAATTACGCTCAATTTATTATTGTACCGAAGGATATTAAAGACCGAGAGGTGTTAACGGAAAGATGTAGGCAGATACTGCAAGAACATTTTCCCGATGTACGAGGACATGTAAAACATATTTCTATCGGACCGCCTTCGGAATACCCTGTTATGCTACGCGTTTCTGGATATGATCCGCAAAAAGTGAAGGAATACGCGGAACAAATGGCAGCACGTATTCGCATGAATCCTAATATTTCGAATGTATTTTTAAATTGGGAACAAAAAAGTAAAATTCTTCATATTGAATTGGACCATGAAAAATTACGTGCTCTTGGTATTTCTGCTCAAGATGTAGGGCAAACGCTATATACGGAACTCTCGGGAGCAACGATCGCTCAATATTATGATCAAGATAAAACGATTGGCATTCAAATGCGTTTGCAAGAACAGGATAGAAAATCCTTGCAATCGATTGATACAATTCCTATTTATACTAAGGTCGGCTATATTCCTTTAGGACAGGTAGCGAAGATATCATATGGAGCAGAAGAACCATTAATTTGGCGGAGAAACTTAAAGCCTACGGTTACGATTCAAGGCGATATTCGAGAAGGCACGGCGAATGATGCAACGCAAAAAGCGTATGATGCTATTGCAGGAATTCGTAACAGTATGCCCTTTGGCTATGATGTAGAAGTTGCTGGCGATTTAGAAAATAGTCAACAATCATTGCATTACTTACTAGGTCCTATACCACTCATGATCATTATCATTATTACCTTATTAATGTTCCAATTACGGAATGTGGGTGATATGATTTTAACCCTTGTGACGGCTCCGTTAGGAATCATCGGTGTTAGTTTTGGAATGCTTATCAGTGGTAAGCCTATGGGCTTTGTAGCTTATTTAGGTATATTGGCGTTGTCAGGGATGATTATTCGGAACTCCGTTATTTTGATCGATCAAATTAAGCAGCATATTGCCCGTGGTGAAGATCCGTGGCATGCTGTCATTGATTCGGCGATTTTACGTTTTAGACCAATTATGCTGACGGCAGCAGCAGCTATTCTGGGCATGATACCACTTATGCGGAGTATTTTTTGGGGCCCTATGGCAGTTGCTATTGCGTCAGGTTTGTTTGTTGCTACTATCTTGACATTAGTTGTATTACCGGTTATGTATGTGGTGTGGCATAAGATAACACCACCAGATGATACTATATAAATGTAGTTATAAATAAAAAACCATACTAGAAGAAAGGCACATTTCTTTTGGTATGGTTTTATTATGCAAAAAAAGAAGGGGGGCGATAACATATAACGAAAGTTCATAATGTAACGTAGTATAAGAACTATATGATATTCAAAAATAGTGAAGTATGCTAAAAATGAACTTGACATAAACGAATAACACTAAAAAGCATAGAAAAATAAAAAAAAAAAGTATTTTTTAGTAGATTTTTTAAGGGAAGATGATATACTTATACATGTAAGAAGTGCATCTTAGAAAAATTAGTACAAAAGACGTGATATTTTTTTTATAAAATAAAGTGAAAAAAATCACGCTACACAAAAGGAGGAACTATCATGTTTTGTAAAAAAGTTATGGTCATTGGTGCAGGTACGATGGGATCGGGAATTGCACAAGTATTTGCTACACATGGATGCGAAGTTATTTTGAATGACATCAAAGAAGAATTTATTGCTGGCGGTAAGGCTAAAATTGATAAATCGCTAACAAAATTAGTTGTCAAAGGCAAGATGACACAAGAAGATAAAGATGCTGCTATGGGACGGATTGAAGGTATTGTAACAAGAACGGCAGAAAACTTGAAAGATGTAGATCTAGTAGTGGAAGCGGCTGTGGAAAATATGAAAATTAAGGCAGAAATCTTTAAAGAATTAGATGAATTTTGCCCACCTCATGCTATTTTAGCTAGTAATACATCTTCCCTTGCTATTACGCAAATAGGAGCGGCAACAAAACGCCCGGATAAGGTAATTGGCATGCATTTCTTTAACCCTGCACCAGTTATGAAGTTATTAGAAATTATTAACGGGATTGCTACATCGGCTGAAACATATGATAAGATTGCAACATGTGCAACCGAATTAGGGAAAACCCCCGTGAAAGTATCGGACTTCCCTGGCTTTGCAGGCAATCGTATCGTTATTCCAATGTTAAACGAAGCGATTCAAGCATTAATGGATGGCGTTGCTTCCGTAGAAGATATTGATGCGGTATGCAAATTAGGATTTAATCATCCGATGGGACCACTCGCATTGTGCGATTTAATTGGGAATGATGTTGTTCTTCATATTATGGAAGTATTGTATGAAGGTTTCGGTGATCCGAAATATCGTCCATGCCCATTATTGAGAAAATATGTAAATGCTGGTTATTTAGGACAAAAAACGGGTAAAGGTTTTTACGATTATAAGAAATAAGCAGCATGCAATCAAATATTTTCGTTTGACAAGCGAGATATAAAGGAGGAAAGAATGATGGAATATAAGAACATTCTTTATGTGATAGAAAATGGGATTGCCATTGTGAAGATTAATCGTCCGAAAGCATTAAATGCCTTGAATGCGGAAACGGTGAGGGAATTAAACAATCTGATGCAGGATATTTCGGTCGATAAGACAGTAAAGGTAGTTGTTATTACAGGTGAAGGTGATAAATCCTTTGTAGCTGGTGCAGACATTAAAGAAATGTCAACGAAAAATGCTGTTGAAGGACGTGCATTTGGACAAATTGGACAAGATGCATTTACGTTTATTGAAAATATGTCCCAACCAGTAATTGCTGCCGTAAATGGCTTCTGCTTAGGTGGTGGATGCGAATTAGCTTGTGCTTGCGATATTCGTTATGCTTCTGATAATGCTAAATTCGGTCAACCTGAAGTTACTCTGGGGATTACGCCAGGCTTTGGCGGCACGCAACGCTTGCCACGGGTTATTGCCAAGGGGCCGGCAAAAGAAATTTTGTATACAGGTCAATTAATTGATGCACAAGAAGCGTTAAGACTCGGCTTAGTAAATAAAGTTTTACCGCAAGAAGAATTGATGGATGCAGTTTTAAAATTAGCAAATAAAATTGCTAAGAATGCACCGATTGCGGTACAGTTGACGAAAGCGGCCGTAAATAGAGGCATTAACTGCGACGTTATTACGGGTATTTCCTATGAAGCAGAAGTATTTGGTCTTTGCTTCTCAACGGACGATCAAAAAGAAGGTATGGGTGCGTTTGTTGAAAAAAGAAAACCAACTTTTACGGGAAAATAATAGAAGTAGCTATAAAAAAGCTTCGGACATATAGTCCGAAGCTTTTTTCTTTTAACCGCGTGGTGCATACATGATAATAAATACGCCAATTAAGACGATAAGTGAACCGATAATATCAAATAGATCAGGGCGAATACCATCAATTAACCAGCCCCATAATAAAGAAAGAACAATAAATATACCCCCATAGGCGGCATAGATTTTACCAAAATTTCCCTGTGGTTGTAAGGTGGGAATAATTCCGTATATGATTAGAATGATGGCACCGCTTAGGGCGTACCAGATACTTTTCTCATCGCGTAGATACAGCCAAATACAATAGCCTCCCCCGATTTCACAAATACCGGCGAGTATAAAATAGAGGATAGATACAAGCATACTATATTCCTTTCGTGCTAACATTCAATATGTAAATAATCATTATAATATATTTTAGTAAAAATAATTATAATTTTCAATGAATAACATGAATGTTGTTTTGATATAAAAAAAACTATCCCTTTAAGGTCTTTTAATGGTATGATAAGATAAATAACAGAAAGGCAAGTAGATAATGGGGGGAAGTGTTATGGCAAAATTACCGATTATAGAAGCCGGTAGTCCTGTATTAAAGGCACAGGCAAAACCAGTTCCAACAATTACAAAACATATAAAAAAATTATTAGATGATATGGCTGAAACTATGTATGCAGCCAATGGCGTGGGCTTAGCGGCACCACAAATAAATGAATCGTTACAACTCGTGGTCTTAGATGATGGCAATGGGTTAATTGAATTAATCAATCCGGAAATTTTGGAAACATCAACGGAGATGGAAGAAGATATTGAAGGATGCCTGAGCGTACCGGGTTATTATGGTACGGTAAAACGATATTCAAAAATTAAAGTGAAATCATTAAATCGTAAAGGCAAAGTCGTTTATTACGAGCCGGAACATTTTTTAGCACGAATTTTTCAACATGAAATTGATCATTTAAAAGGCACGTTATTTATTGAAAAAGCAGAAAACATACGGAAGGTGACGGAATAATGAAATCCTTACGCATAGTATTTATGGGAACGCCTGATTTTGCAGTACCGGCTTTACAAGCATTGGTGCAGGCAACTTATGATGTGGTTGCCGTATATACGCAGCCGGATAAAGAAAGAGGAAGAGGTAAACAAATTACTTATTCTCCTGTTAAAGCACAAGCACGGCAACTGGGTATTCCCGTATATCAACCTACGACATTGCGGGAGATAGCGGTACAAGAGGAGCTAAGCACATTAAAGCCTGATTTAATTGTCGTCATTGCGTATGGAAAAATATTACCGAAAGCGGTTTTGACGATACCTACCTATGGCTGTATGAATGTTCATGCATCCTTATTACCGGCCTATCGAGGGGCGGCACCGATTCAATATGCCATTAAAGATGGTGTTACACAAAGCGGTGTTACGATTATGCAGATGGATGAAGGTTTGGATACGGGTGATATTTTAATACAACGGCGATATACCCTAGCTCCTAAAGAAACAACGGGGTCCTTGTTTGACAAATTATCAGAATTAGGTGCGTCAGCTTTACTCGAAGTACTAGGAAAGATAGAAACATATCAACATCAGGCCATACGGCAAGACGAAAAAGAAGCATCGTATACCGCTAAAATTGAAAAGAAACAAGCCATGCTGGATTGGCGTGAAGATGCAGTACAATTAGAGCGGTGGATACGTACGTTAGATCCGCATCCAGGAGCCTATACGTTATGGCAACAAAAACGCCTGAAAATTTGGTCGGCCACGGTAGTCGAGGGGCAAGATGTTATGCCCGGCACGATTATTGCTGTTACGAAAACAGCATTTGTCGTACAAACGGGCAGGGGGGCATTGCAAATTGATGTAGTGCAACCAGAAAGTCGTAAGCGTATGACGACGGCACAGTTTTTACAAGGGAATGAGATGACCATCGGTGATTCTTTGGCAGTGCCGACAGTATAGATAAAGTGGGGCAGGACTGTAGTCGGTGCTGTCCTACTTTTATGTATGATGAAAAGGATGGAGAGAGTATTGAATATACGGGAATTAGCATTACGCAGTTTATTGACGATTATTAAGGATAAAGGATATAGTACGATTGTCGTATCTCAGGCGATTAAAAAATATAAGCTTGCCGATCGGGATAGGCGATTTTATACGGATTTAGTATATGGTACTTTGCGTCATATGATGATACTAGAAAGAGCTATGAGGAAACTTAGTTCTCGTCCCATAGAAAAATTAGATCCGTTGTGCCGCGTTATTCTGCGTATGGGACTGTATCAATTACAATATATGGACAAGGTGCCTCCTTCCGCTGCCTGTAATGAAGCAGTCAAATTGGCTCGTTCCTTAGGCAATGAAGGTATGGCTAAGTTTGTTAATGCCATATTACGCTCTGCTTTGCGACAACCACAAGTTTTTGCCTTGCCGAAGAAAGAAGACGACCCGATTTTATATTTAGCACTATCTTATCATCAGCAAGAATGGTTCGTGCGGTGGTGTTGTGAACGTTTCGGCATGAAAGAAACAGAGGACTTATGTGCTTATTTTGATAAGGTTCCCGAACTCTGTTTACGCTTGCAAACAAATCGTATTAGTATTGTCGAAGGCATGCAAATACTCGATCAAGCAGGCATTTCGTATCGTAAGGGAAAAGTTGTTCCTGAATGTATCTATATTACGACTTCACAGGCTATTGAGAGCATTCCTTTATTACGCGAAGGAAAAGCGCTCATACAAGATGAGGCGTCACAGTTGGTAGCTCATATTGTGGATCCCCAACCAGGCGAGATAATCGTTGATGCTTGTGCTGCTCCTGGAGGTAAAACGACACATTTAGCTACCTTAGGCGGTAAAACCGCTATCGTCTATGGATGTGATATATATACGCATAAATTAAAATTAATCGAAGAAAATGCTTCTCGTTTAGGACTAGCGAATATTCGCACCATTCAGCAAGATGCACGGCAGTTAGGACAGCAATTTCGTGCTAAAGCTGATCGCGTATTGGTAGATGCACCTTGTTCGGGCTTGGGGATTTTACGGCATAAATTAGATTTACGGTGGCGTAAAGAAGAAAAAGACACAAGAATATTACCGGCTTTGCAAAAACAAATCTTAGAAGGGGCTTCGGTTTGTGTCAAAGATGGCGGTCTTTTAGTATATAGTACCTGTACGATGAATCCCGCTGAAAACCAAGACGTAGTTCAATATTTTTTACAACGTCATCCTGAATTTACCCTGGAACCGATTGCACTTACGGCGGGTTTAACGAAAAAAGGCCCATGCGTAGAAATAGTACCACCCTATGATGGGATGGATGGTTTTTTTATTGCGAAATTAAGAAAGGACAAGGGGCATGATTGATCTTTTAAGCTTAACCTTGGCAGAATTACAACAAGTATTAGCATCTTATGGTATGCCAGCCTTTCGGGCAAAACAAATTTTTCATTACGTCTATCAACAATTTGTGTTTCAGTGGGATCAGATGACCTTATTGCCAAAAAAAGATCGCATAGTGTTGCAGGAAAAGTTGCGTATTTTCATACCTCCTGTCCTTTCAACGTTAGCATCAGAGGATGGGACAACGATCAAATTGCTTCTTTCCTTGCAAGACGGGCATACTGTAGAAACTGTATTGATGCGACATGATTACGGAAATGCTATATGTTTATCCACGCAGGTAGGGTGTGCCGTTAATTGCTCCTTTTGTGCTTCCGCTAAAAATGGGTTCATTCGCAATTTGACCGTTGGTGAAATGACTGCACAATTATTGGTCTTTCGTGCTTATGTGACACCCGAGTTGCATTCTATTGTCTTGATGGGAACGGGTGAACCTTTGCTAAATTATGATGCGGTACTTGCATTTTTGCGACATATTCACGAAAAAGAAACGTTTTATTTAGGCTATCGAAATATGACTCTTTCTACATCAGGAATTGTGCCTAAAATGTACGATTTGGCGAAAGAAAATATACCGTTGAATTTAGCCATTTCATTACATGCTCCAAACGATGTGTTGCGCCGGACGATTATGCCGATTGCCGATGTGTATCCCCTTGAGGATATATTGAAAGCAGCAGACCATTATTTTTCGGAAACCCACAGGAAAGTTACATTTGAATATATTCTTATTCGTGACGTTAATTGTACGACCGCTTGTGCAACGGAGGTAGTTCGTTTATTTGCTCGTAAAAATGTCTTGATTAATGCGATCCCTATTAACGATAACTACGATGTGGGGTTATATCGACCGACTACAAAAATGATGCAGAGATTCGTGCGGATCGTCAAGAACGGTGGCATTTCGATTACGCTACGGCGAGAAATGGGCAGTGAAATTCAAGCTGCGTGTGGACAACTGCGTATTCAAAGAGAAAAAGTTGACAGCATATAAAGAATGTGATATGAATTATTTATATTGCTGGTAGAAGGGACGTGAAAGCTTGAAAGCATTTGGTGCATCTCAAATAGGGCTAGTACGTAGCGTGAATGAAGACGCATATTACATTAGTTCGAAGCATGATGTAATGGTCGTTGCGGATGGTATGGGCGGCTATGTTGGCGGCGAAATTGCCAGTCGTACGGCCGTAAATGCGGTAGCATATTATTGTGACCAAATGAAGCATTCGGACACCCTTTCATTGCAGCGAGCTATGCAGTATGCGAATGCCTGTGTTTGGAGTAAAACCTTAATCGATCCATCGTTAAAAGGAATGGGAACGACATTAACGATGGTATGTGTGCAAAAACAGCATGTGTATTGGGGACACATGGGAGACAGTCGGTTATACTATTGGCATGACGGAGCGCTCATACAAATAACGTCTGATCACACGTGGATTCAATGCTTGTTAGCAAAAAAGGAAATTACTATAGCGGAAGCTAAGGTACATCCGCGTCGACATGTATTGACACGGGCCATCGGTGTCGATGAAGACATTACCCCTGATACGGGAGATATATTGGTAACACCAGGTGATCGTATGTTATTATGCACTGATGGTGTAACGGCTTATATTGCGGATGAAGAAATGGCCACCTTATTAGGAACACCAGAAATGGATGAACAAACTATCGTACAAACGTTGTTAGAACGTGTGTATGCACATGGTGCAGAAGACAATGTGACAGCGATTGTACTGACCATATAATGAGGATATTATGATGAAAGCGGTGGAAGGGCAAACAATGGTAGGTCATACGTTAGCAAACAGATATCATATATTGGAAACCGTTGGTACGGGTGGTATGGCTGTCGTATACAAGGCACGCGATATATTATTAGATAGAATTGTAGCGGTAAAAATATTACATGCAAAGTATGGAAATGACCATGATTTTGTAGTGCGATTTCGGCAAGAGGCACAGTCAGCAGCGAAATTATCTCATCCTAATATTGTCAATATTTATGATGTTGGCAAAGATGAAGGCATTCATTATATTGTGATGGAATTTGTGCGTGGTGAAACGCTAAAAGAATATATTGAAAAACATGGGCATTTACCTATTAATACAGCGATCCAAATCACTTTTGATATTGGCGGTGCGTTAGAAAATGCACATAATAATGGTTTGGTACATTGTGATATTAAACCTCATAATATTTTAGTGACGGAAACAGGTCGAATCAAAGTTGCCGATTTTGGTATTGCTCGTGCGATTAATTCGAGTGCTACCATGAAAGAAGATAGCCAAGTGTTAGGATCCGTGCATTATTTTTCACCTGAACAAGCGTCAGGGGGAACTTTAGATGAACGGACGGATATCTATTCGTTAGGCGTAGTTATGTACGAAATGATGACAGGTGTCGTTCCCTTTGAAGGTGATACGGCCATTAGTGTGGCCTTACAACATGTACAGGACGATATTCCGTTACCGACAAAATATAATCGCCGTATTCCGCTCTTGGTAGAACGGTGCATGTTGAAAGCGATGGCAAAAAATCCAGCCGATCGCTTTCAATCAGTTGCTGAAATGATGTCGGAATTGCGACTTTCTCAAGGGTTTGTCAACTCGAATAAAGGAGCGATGCCACTTATTAAGAAAAATTTTGAAGCACCGAAGTTGCAGGTTGAACGAGACGTATCAGAAGAACCTGCAACAGGTATGATTAATCATTTTTTAGATGCGTTGAGTAGACATTCAAAAAAATCTATTGTGTTGGCAATGATTGGTGTTTTTATCATTGCATTTTCATGGGCTTTTTTTTCTTTTGGGAATTTTTGGAGTCCCACTGATATTGTTGTACCTGATGTGACAGGTAAACAAATTGAAATTGCTCGTACTATGTTAATGGATAAAAATTTATCTGTATCTATTAAAGAGGTTGATAGTAGCGATGTTCCTATCGGGGAAGTCATCACTCAAAATCCGTCAGGAGGTTCTGTGGTTAAAGCCAACCGTACGATTTATTTAACTGTTAGCCGGGGAAGTCAAGGAGATACCGTGTTGGTGCCTAATTTATGTGGATTGACCCTTGATGAGGCGGCTCGTAAGTTAAAAGCCGTAGGACTTTCGATTGGCACGGTTACATATGTTGATTCGGATAAAGAGGATGGGAAAATTGTTAGCCATACGCCAAATTCTCCTGATAAAGTAGCGAAGAATACAACGATAGATGTGGTGGTTAGTCGGTTGGTTAAAAATGAAGCACAAACTCTGTTGCCAACGCTTATGGGGATGCCCCTTGATGCAGCAGTTCATCTGTTAAAACATGCTGGTTTTACCGTAGGACAAATAGAGAAATTAAATGAAGCGTCGTCACAAAAACAAGCCATCGTACGTTCTTATGTGGTAGGTCAAGATAAAAAAACGGTAGATTTACAAGTGGAATATGTAGGAGATGACGGGGAAGAAGAAGAAAATGCCAGTTCCATTCATTATGGGAGTGTAAATATTCATTTGCCCAAAAATATTGATACACCTCATGTTCAAATCGTGGTGAGTGATGAAAAAGGACAACGAACGGTATATGATAAGATGCATAATGCAGGCGATACCTTTACTAAGACTGTGAGTGGTACAGGAAAAATGCGAGTAAAAGTACTGGTTAACGGAGCGGTTATTAATGAACAAAATGTATGAATGTAGTTCGGAAAAGCAAACGGGACGAGTTATTAAAAATTATAATGGTTATTACTATGTCGATTTAAGTGAACCGACCTTACGTGAATGTCGTCGACGAGGTAAAGTGAAACATAAAATTCTCGTAGGCGATGAGGTGGAAGTCATGGCGACAGATCATGGAAAGGGATTAATTGAAGCGGTTTTGCCACGGCAAAACGAATTACGTCGTCCAGCCGTAGCGAATATTGATCAGATCGTCATGGTGTTGGCGGCCCAATCGCCTGATCCCGATTATTTTTTAACGGATAAATTACTGTTGACTTGTGCATATCATCATATTTCCCCGCTTTTATGTATGAATAAAAGCGAATTACAACGTGAGGTTGCACAAGCATACTGTCAGCATTATACGCAGTGTGGGTATAAAACCTTAGCCGTATCAGCTCATACGGGGGAAGGGATAGACTTGTTGCGTTCGTATTTACAAGGAAAGATCACCGCTTTTTCAGGCCCTTCTGGTGTTGGTAAATCAAGCTTACTTACGTTGCTTCTAGGTAAAGAGCTGGCTACGGGTGCAGTAAGTGAAAAAATTCGCCGTGGACGCCATACGACACGGCATGCAGAAATGTTGTGCATGGACGCCCATACGTATGTCGTTGACACGCCTGGTTTTGCGGCCATTGAATTGGAACCGTTAAAAGTAGCGAAACTAGCACTCTTGTTTCCTGAATTTAAACCTTATGTCGGCCAATGTCGCTTTCCCTCCTGTGTACATGTGCATGAACCAGATTGTGCTATCAAAGAGGCTAAAGAACGCGGTGAGATTAGTGAAACCCGTTATATGACATATTGTAAATTATTACATGAAATAAAAGAAAGGAAGTCATTTGTATGATTACCGTTTGCCCATCTATTTTATCGGCTGATTTTTCTCACTTGGCCGAAGAAATTAAAGATGTAGAAGAGAAAGGAGCAGGATGTTTACACCTTGATCTCATGGATGGACATTTTGTACCAAATTTAACATTTGGTGTGCCTATCGTAAAAGCCATCCGTAAAGAAACATCCTTGCCGTTTGATGCTCATCTCATGGTAGAGCATCCTGAAGCCTATATAGATGAATTGGTTGCTGCGGGTGTTCGATATATTACGGTCCATCAAGAAGCATGTGTTCATTTGGATCGCGTCATTCAACATATTCATGAAGCAGGTGCAAAAGCAGGGGTGGCGTTAAATCCGGCTACTCCCGTACAGTCCTTGTCTTGTGTTGCTTCTTCGCTTGATTTAATCCTCATCATGAGTGTTAATCCAGGTTTTGGCGGACAATCTTTTATTCCCTATGCTTTAGATAAAATTAAGGAAGCCAAGTGCTTATTACAACAGGTGGGAAATGAACAGGCGGTAGTACAAGTTGACGGCGGGGTAAATGCAAAAACTGCTCGTGCCGTAAAAGAGGCAGGGGCTACTTTTTTAGTCGCTGGTAGTGCTATTTTTAATGCGTTTAATCGAGCAGAAGTGATTAATATGTTGAAAGAAGAACTATAAGCCATACGTATATTTCTTATAGAGAAGTCTTGTCATGTTTTTTTGCATGTGCTAAAATTATACATAGATAAATATATACAATAGTCTTTGAGGCAAGGTGCGAAAGTTCGCTTTCAATTCCTGACCGGCGGTAATAGTCCGCAACCCTTTTTTTGGAGGTTGAGCCGATGTAATTTCGGTACCGACAGTATAGTCTGGATGGAAAAAGACCCGTTTTTCGTATGCACTCAAAAGGCTGTGGAAGGTAATCCATGGTCTTTTTTATATGCCTAAAAGTCGTATTAGGAGAGGATGAAGCAGTGGAAGATGTAGAATATATGAAAAAAGCCTTACAACTGGCAGCATTAGCCCGAGGTTATACGACACCTAATCCGGTTGTAGGGTGTGTCATCGTAAAAGATGGCAAGATTGTTGGTACTGGTTATCATCAAAAAGCCGGTACGCCGCATGCAGAAGTATGGGCGTTAGAAGAAGCTGGAGATGCTGCCGCAGGGGCAACGGTGTATGTTACGTTAGAACCGTGTGCCCATTATGGTAGAACGCCTCCGTGTGCGAGAACATTGGTCAAGCACGAGGTAAGCAAAGTAGTTATTGCCATGCTTGATCCGAATCCACTTGTCGCTGGTAAAGGTGCTGCTATTCTACGTCAAGCGGGGATTGCCGTAGAGGTAGGCTTATTATCACAGGAAGCGGCTTATTTAAATGAAGTATTTATTAAAAATATGCTTACACAGATGCCGTTTATTGCAATCAAGTTGGCCCAAAGTCTAGATGGCTGCATTGCGACCAAAACAGGGCATTCTCAATGGATTACGAATACATGGTCCCGTCAACAAGGTCATTATTTGCGATCTATTTATGACGGTATTGTTGTGGGGATTAATACGGTTTTAGCAGATAATCCCTTGTTAACTTGCCGGATCAAACGCGAAGGTGGCAAAGCACCGCATCAACCCGTTCGCATCATCCTCGATTCACAAGGGCGTACACCTTGTACGAGCTTAGTAGTGACCGATAAGACGGCACAAACGATCATTGTGACGACCCAACGTTGTGCACAAGAACGGCGTGAAGCCCTCGAAAAAGCGGGTGTACGCGTATTGGTTGCACCGATGCAAGATGGCAAGCGGGTAGATTTAGCAAAAGCATTGACGTTATTGTATCAAGAAGGTATTCGCAGTTTGCTTGTCGAAGGGGGCAGCACGATACACGGTAGCTTTTTTGATGCACAACTTTTTGATAAAGTGCATGTTTTTTTGGGAAATTCCGTTATTGGCGGTACACAGGCCTTACATGCTGTAGCAGGGGAAGGCGTAATGAATTTATCGGAGTGTGTGCCGCTTGTATATCAATCTGTAGAAATTCATGACAACAATGTCTATATACAAGCATATAATCAGCGAAGGGAGGCCGACTATGTTCACTGGAATCGTTGAGGAAACGGGAAAAATAGGTGCAATGGTACGAAAACCAGACTCGATTGTTTTAAAAATTGAGGCAAAAAACGTCTTAGAAGGCACTCAATTAGGGGATAGCATTGCTGTAAATGGAGTTTGCTTGACCGTGACTGAATTAGCACCAGGTTCTTTTTGGGCGGATGTTATGCATGAAACGATGCGTCGTTCCTCTTTAGCAGAACTTACAACGGGCAGCTTAGTGAATTTAGAGCGAGCCGTTCCCGTAGGTGGGCGTTTAGGTGGGCATATCGTCAGTGGTCATATTGATGCGACTGGACATATTATGCGGATACAGCGAGATGGCATAGCAAAGGTGATTACTATTGCGATTCCAGCAGAAACCGCTCGTTTTATTATCGAAAAAGGATCTATTACGATTGATGGCATTAGTTTGACGGTCACCTTTGTGGGGACAAACCAGTTTTCCGTATCCATTATTCCACATACGATGGAGCATACGACCTTATTACAAAAGCCGGTAGGAAGTACGGTAAATATCGAAACCGATATGATTGGTAAATATATTTATCGCTTTTTAACAGATAAACCGAAAGAGATAAAAAAGAATACCTTGTCGTTAGAAACATTATTACAACAGGGATTCTAATTAAAAGGAGTGGGTACATTGGTACAAATTAAAGAAGGTAAATTATTAGGGCAAGGATCAAAATATGGAATTGTCGTAGCACGGTTTAACGAATTTATTAGCAGTAAATTGCTAAGTGGTGCTTATGATGCGCTACAACGACATGGGGTTCAAGATAGTGATATTACGACCGCTTGGGTGCCAGGTGCATTTGAAATTCCATTAGTAGCACAAACGATGGCTGCTTCTAAAAAATATGATGCGATTATTTGTTTAGGTGCGGTTATTCGCGGTGCGACGAGTCATTATGATTTGGTGTGCAATGAAGCAGCTAAAGGGATTGCACAAGCATCTTTAAAAACAGGTGTTCCCATCATGTTTGGTATTGTTACGACAGAAAGCATTGAACAAGCGGTAGAACGGGCAGGCACTAAGGCAGGTAACAAGGGATTTGATGTCGCTTGTGGTGCTATTGAAATGGTAAATTTATTAAAAAATTTATAAATAAGAAACAGAGGTTGCTTTTTAGGTGGCTTCAGTTAAGCATTTAATTCCTTAAAAATTATCGGCGTAATTGGTAGTGATACTGATTGTGCCGATTTTTATTTATGGAGCAGAATATTAACGGTAGCTAGGAATTTTGCCTACAACAGTGCGAATGATATTTGTATCAATTTATAGAGAGGTAGAATTGGGAGCTATTAAATAACGTATTTACAGTGAGCATACTAGCGTTAGTATGCGTAAGCTAACGTATTAGGCGGTGATTACTATATTACTTTTTATCATCGTACTTTTATTAAAAAAAAAGAGCATAAAAACCGTATAAATTTATAAAAATAAAAAATATTGACTAATTGACCGTTGCGGTGTGTTGCTTGTCAGATATTCTATGGTATGCGGAATGGTGTCAAAAAAGTGGAGAATATAAAGGAATAAAAGGATAGGAACGGAATAGTAGAATAAATGTGCAAAAACAAAAAATATTTTTTAGAAAAACATATAAAGATAGAAATAAAAATGAATACATAAAAAAAAAAAAAACAATAAATATACAAATAAACGCTATATGTAATAGTAATACTTTGTTTACAGAAAATGGTTTCATATGGTACTATATTCTTAAATATTACTGATATTTCTCTTGTGCAATTTAATGTTTTTTTATAAAATTAATTGTTTATAGCGGAAATATTTGTATATTGTGAAGTATTTTAATGTTATAAATACACATGTATTGTATAAGAACATAATTTCATGTATACGTATTTAGGAAAGGGGAGGAAAGAATGAATCGAATTTTTAAAGTTGTTTGGAGTAAATCGCGGCAGGCGTATATTGTCGTTTCGGAATATGCGAAGAGTCGCGGCGGGAAGACCAAGCTTGTTGCCGCCGTATTGGCGGTGATTATGGGGACAGCTGTACAAGCTCCCGTATGGGCGGCGAATGATCGCGCAACCTTAGATCCGGCTACACAAAAAATTGTAGATGAAGTAATGAAACAGGTGGATGCCAAATATGTGAAAAAAGGCACCGGCGACGGTACAGCTGTAGATAATGATATGGTAAAACAGGGTGAAAATCCGGTAAAAGCAAATGCGGAACAATACGGTGCCGTAGCGATAGGCAGAAATGCCCATGCCGTGCAATATCGTACGGTTGCTATCGGTGCCGGGGCGTATGCGAATATAGACGGCGGGATAGCTATTTTGGGGAATACATTTGACCGTGACGGTATTTCTTTCGGCCGTGATTCGTATGCTCGCGGTTATGCCGGAATCGCCATCGGTCGTGACACGCAGTCCGGACTCAATTCCATTACGATTGGCAGAATGGCGCGTGCCGCCTATAGTCGTCCCGGAAATATAGGGAATCCCGGGGCAAAAGTAACGTATCCTTTAGGCGGCGAGGATACGAATAATCCCGTATTCAATAAGAACGCCGTGGCGATCGGTACCAACTCCTTGGCAGGGGCCAGTAACATAGCATATCTTCTTGCCGGGGGTGAAGGTACTTATTTGGACTTTGCCAGTACGGCGAACATATGGGCCAGTCGTGTATATTCCCGTGTACAAATGACAAAAATAAAGGCAGGAGATAAAAAACATATTTCCGATCGTTTTTATGGCGAAGGGGATATTAATGCCGCCGCAAAAGGCGATGGGAATTTTAAACTTTATGATGTTGTACGGGACAGCGGCACGGATCAGGTGGCCCTCGGACATCAAAGTCGTGCTATCGGCGATCAGGCCATTGCCATCGGTTCCAATTCCATAGCGGGTAGATACAGTATCGTCATGGGCGGTAATACGTTTGGAGATGATAAGGATAATGACTCCTTTTATGCGATGTATTTAACCAATGACGGTATTTTCAGAAAGTTGTCCGGATATAGACCTGTGGACAATAATCCTGGAAATTATAATGAAGGAATGACATATGCCGGTGAAGCCGGTGTGGCTATCGGTACGAAAGCGCATATAATGACACAAATGGGAACGGCAGTAGGTGTGTTGGCTCGTATTGAACAGAATTCTTTCGGTGCCGTCGCACTCGGTGCCGGGGCTTCCGTAGGAACGCAGAGAGGCGGTCAAGACAGTAACGGAGCCGTGGCTATCGGTATGGGAAGTGCCGCTAAAGGTATCGGTACAGTAGCTTTGGGGAGTCGTGCAAATGCCTATCCCGGTGGTGATATACATCGTATGACGGCTGTCGGTTACGGTACGGTCGCCCAAAATGCAGACAGCGTTGCCTTGGGTTCTTTGGCGGAAGCCGACAGAGGATCCGATATGGCGGGCTATTTCTACGGCTATAAGGCGGCAACCATTGATAAGTCCAAAGAAGCCGGGTCTATACAGCTAAAACTGAAAGACGGAGCGGCGGATTTGATTGAAAATTATGAAGTAAAAGTGACTCCATCTGCTTGGGAAGTACCGAAGGCAACGGAAACGGATATTGAAAAAGGATTCCGTACACACGTCTATGAAGGCTTAAAAGGGCCGGCGTTAAAAGCCAATGCCGGTGCGTTGTCTATCGGTAAAAAGGGAAGTACTCCGGATGCAACAGATGCAATTACGCGGCAAATTGTCAATGTCGCCGCCGGTACGAATGATACGGATGCGGTCAACGTGGCACAGCTCAGAAATGTCAATATGATGGTGGAAGCGGATTCCGCCGGTGCAGGAACTCCGAAGGCTTTTAGCGATTTCCTGTTAGATAATGCGCGCCTGAAAATTTCCGGACAGTCTTACCTCAGTACGGAACTGACGCAAGATAAAGAAGGACCACGTATTACACTCAAAGCGAAAACCACGGAACTGATTGCCAATCCGGACGGTTCTTTTTCCACGAAAAATAATGAAGACGGCTTGATTACGGCCGGTGAATTGGTTAAGCGCATGAATGCGGCTAAACAGGAACGCGATGAACTGGAAAAGAAAATCGGCGAGCTTGTTTATTTGAATGCGAAAGGGGAAAAATTACGGCAAAAAGACGGTAAGTTCTTTAAGGTAAAGCAGGACGGTTCTTTGGATGAATCGAAGGAGGAAACCCCGGCGGCTATTTCAAGTAAACGACAGGGATTGCAACTGGCCAATGTGAATGGTGCTGTTACACAGTTAACGCCGGACGGTCTTGCCGATTTATCTACTGTTTCGGAAAAAACCGGTGTAAATGTCAATGATATCAGTAAAATCGGTTGGATTTTAAGTGTTCCGGGAGATAAGTATTCCGCAGCGGTTACTCATAATCGCAAAGTTTCCTTCTTCGGTAAAGATTTGGCGAAAGTCACCGCTGCCGGTAAAGGCGAAGAGCCGCGAATGATTACGGTAACCGTTGACCGTAAAGAAACGGGGAAAGCCGTTGAACAGGAATTTCTCAATAACGGATTCACACAGATTCGCTATGTCGATGCGAATAATAAACCGTTGGTTAGAGCTCAGGACGGGAAATATTATTATCCTGTCAGCGATAAAGATAATACACCGGATACGAGTAAACCGTCTGTAGAGCCGGCAGCTCGTGTGGCGGATGTGGAATCTCATCCGACCGTTTTGACCAATGTCAAACACGGCGCCGATGTGATCAATAAAACCGGTGATCCGACAGATGGATTGGCTGATTTGAGCAAAGCCGGTCAGAAAAGTAATGTAGCGACCGTAGAAGATTTGCACAATTTGGGCTTTGTTATCAAGGGCAAAGCCGATAATGACAGCGATGTCACCGGACAGGTAAAACATGCCAATACGGTAGAATTTGCCGGAGAAGATTTGGCTAAAGTTATTACTGAATCTAAAGACGGCAAGCACAAAGTGACTGTTAAGGTAGATAAAGATGATGTTGCACAGGCCGTGAATGCCGCCAATGCACAAAAAGGAACCGCTCCGACAACGTATGTAGATAAAGACGGTAATCCGCTTGTAAAAGGTGATGACGGTAATTATCACAAAGTAAAAGATGACGGCACACTCGATAACGACACGACCGATCCGGCAGGTGTACGTTTGGGTGAAAAAGATAAACCGATACAGCTCACGAATGTAAAACCGGGAACGAATGAAATCACGGCAGAAGGCCCGACCAAAGGACTTGCAGATTTGGCGAAAGCCGTACCCGGAACGGTAGCTACAGTTGATGATTTGAAAAAAATGGGATTTGTCGTAGCTGACGGAGCTAATTATCATGCCACCGTGGCAAATGCACAAACCGTGAAATTTGTCGGTGACGGTTTGGCAACGGTTACCGGTGAAACAAAGGGTGATGTCCGCACATTTACGGTGAAAGTTGATAAAGACGAAGTGGCAAAAGCCATTAATGCGGACGGTGCCAAGAAGGGAACCGCTCCGACAACGTATGTAGATAAAGATGGCAATCCGCTTGTAAAAGATGGCGATAAGTACT
>NZ_KQ960929.1:82980-83432 GCF_001553405.1 Megasphaera hutchinsoni
ACATGCCAATACGGTAGAATTTGCCGGGGAAGATTTGGCCAAAGTTATTACTGAATCTGCAAACGGTGTAAGTAAAGTAACTGTGAAGGTAAATAAAGAAGATATTGCCAAAGCGGTCAACGCAGAAAATGCGAAGAAGGGATCCGCGCCGACAACGTATGTAGATAAAGACGGCAATCCGCTTGTAAAAGATGGCGATAAGTACTACAAACCGAATCCGGACGGAACTCCGAATACAACAGCGGGACCGGTCGATCCGGCAGGCGTACGTTTGGGCGAAAAAGATAAGCCTATGCAGCTCACGAATGTAGCACCGGCAACGGAAACTATTAATAAAGCAAATGACCCGACTAACGGCTTGGCAGATTTGGCGAAGGCGAAAGACGGCACCGTAGCGACCGTGGCAGATTTGAAGAACTTAGGATTTGTCATTAAAGGTAAAGCGGCAGATG
>NZ_KQ960930.1 GCF_001553405.1 Megasphaera hutchinsoni
TTACCGAACAAAGATATAACAACGATTTAAAAGGGGAACACATCGCTTTGGGAGAGGGGAGCGTCGCTTTTGATCAACAAAAAGGTTATAGCGGCCTATTTGCCGCCGGCATAAATGCCGTAGCCGGGGGAAAAGATGCCATTGCTATCGGTAATCAGGCCTCTGCAACGGGAAATAATTTTTCTATTGCTATCGGTTCGAATGCGGAAGCCCCGATGTCAAATTCTATTGCCTTAGGAGAAGGAAGTATTGCGAATTTAACATTATCACAACAAGGTAAACAATCGTATTTGACGAAGGAAGATTGGAATGGCGATTATAATGGCGTGTTGTCATTGGGTCGCGATCTCAGCGGTGCACGGGCGGAAGTAACGCGTCGCATTATTCACGTTGCCGGCGGTGCGGCAGATACGGACGCAGTGAATGTAAAACAATTAAAGGCGTTGGAAGCAAAAATACCGAAGGCTGTTGATCTCAGCAAGTACACAACAACGGATAAATTAGGGGCCGTTATTGAACAAAAACTGGGAGATACGTATGCCAAGAAAGCGGATATACCGGCGGTCAAAACATTTAAAGCCGTAGGTGACGGTATCAGCGTAACGGAGAAGGATAATGTTATTACGTATACGCTGGATACGAGCAAATTACCGCAGAGCAGTACCGGCGTATATATTACCGAACAAAGATATAACAACGATTTAAAAGG
>NZ_KQ960931.1:0-17230 GCF_001553405.1 Megasphaera hutchinsoni
CGGCGGAAGGCAGCGTGCATTACTTGTCGGTGAATAGTTCTGAACAAGGAGCCGGATCCAACTATAAGAATGACGGTGCGAAAGCAAAAGACAGTATCGTACTGGGTGTACGTTCATCGTCGGAAGGTATCAACGGTGTGGTTGTCGGTAATGACAACAAGTTGACCGGTACAAAAAACGATCAAAACAACAGTGTCGTTATCGGTACCGGATTGAATGTAGACGGTGTACATAACATTGTTGTCGGTACCAACTATGAAAATTACGATCAAAAAGAAACGAAGGTAAAAGGTGCGCATAATACCGTTATCGGTAACGGAAATTTAGTCGGCTATACGGCTGTCAAAGATCCCGATGATGCGACAAAGTGGAAGTATACCGAGGTAAGTACAAGCGGAAGCGATGTAAATGTAGTTGTCGGAAGCTGCAATACGGCAAACGGCAGTAGTGTCGCAGTAGGTACAAGTCTGGAAGTGGAAAATTTAGGACGCGCTTTCGGTAGTGGTAATAAAGTTATCGGCAGTGATAACGGCGGCGGTCAATGGGGCTTGGCACTGGGCAGTAACAACACCGTCAAAGGTGAAATGGCCGTCAGTGTAGGTACCGGAACGAATGCATCAGGAGATTATACAGTTTCCATCGGTTCGGAAGCGAAAACGAATGCAACGAACAGTATAGCCATGGGATACAAGGCGGAAACGGTAGAAGGCTGGTCTGCAGCAATCGGCAGCGAAGCCCAAACGACAGGAACGGCAAGCACCGCCGTGGGCGGTTTGAGTGCCTCGGCAACGGTGGATTACGGTGCGGCATTCGGTTCTTACAGCGTGGCGCAAAGAGCAAGCGGTGTAGCAGGATACTTGGCAAACGGACAGACCGGTTCAGCATGGATATCCAGTTTGGGAGCCTTTTCAGTCGGCGATGATGTTAATGGTTATTCACGTCAGATTACGGGAGTTGCCGCCGGCAGTGAAGACACCGATGCGGTCAACGTGGCACAGCTTAAGGCGTTAGAAAAGAAATTGACTAAAGGCGGTTCAAATGTAGAAGTTCAAGGCGATGAAAATACGGGTATAGTTGTAGAAAAGAATCCGAAAGAAAATAAACCGAATCCGTCAACGGGCGGAACGACCCCGTCAACTGGCGGAACAACCCCGTCAACAGGCGGAACGACAACTACTCCGGCAGCTGAAAACAAGACTGTTTATAAAGTAAAACTCGACAAGAAAATTGATGTGGGACATATTTCTATAGACGGTACTGAAAATAAGGAAAATGCTGTTGTAGGCGATGTGAAGATAAACGGAGAAAAAGGGCATGGCACGGTGACGGGTCTTTCCAATACGACGTGGGATGAAAAACATGTTGTATCAGGTAGAGCCGCTACGGAAGATCAACTTCAGGCGGTTTCCCAAAAGAACCGGCAAGCTATTTCGGAATTAGGCACCCAGCTGGAACGCGGTACGGCATCAGCGGCGGCATTAGCTGCTTTGCATCCGCTGGAATTCGATCCCGCCGATAAATGGGATTTTGCTGTGGGATATAGTAATTATCGTAGTGCCAACACCTTCGCTTTTGGCGGGTTCTATCGACCGAATGAACGTACCCTTGTTTCCCTCGGCGGTACCTTCGGTGGCGAAAACATTGTCAATGTAGGTCTGTCCTTCAAAACGGGTAAAGGATCGGACGGTATCAGCACGTCACGCGTTGCAATGGCACGGGAAATACAGGCGCTGAAGTTGCAAAACAAACAGCAAGAAGAAAAAAGTCAACAACTGAAACAAGATAATCAGGCTATACGCAAGGAAAATCAAGAAATGAAAAAAGAAGTAGAATGGTTGAAAAGACAAGTGGCTAAGTTGCTGACTAAATAAGATATATGTAAAAAGAAAATGCCCTTTTGCGTAAATAGGTGAAGGGGTATTTCTTTTTTTCTTTTGTTGATATAAGCAGAGAAACAAAAAAGAGATATCGAATAATATTGATATCTCTTTTTTGTGGTTTCTGTGGGTGTTTATGGGGCAAGAAAATGATTCATCTTTTGTTTGAAGATAGTCTATTTATGATGTTGATAATATCCATAACCGATGGAACGGTGCCTTTAGTTGTTGCGAGCATAAGCACCAGGAGGTAAGCCTGCGAAGGCGGATGTTGAGGTAGTAATTGTTTGGGGATGTAATGACTATATTACTTAATAAAAATAACATAATTATTACCTTGTCATACTATCATAATATAGTATAATAGGGGCGTTAGTAGAGGAAAACATTAGATGCTTATTGAAAAAGTTACGAGTTGTGTATAGACTTATGTTAATAGACATATAATATATAGAGCTTTTATATAGACAAAAAAACGAGACGAATATATCGTCTCGTTAAGTTTGAAACTAAGGGATTAGTAATTATCTTCGTGAATTTCAAAAAATGATTGAGGCACGCTGCATACGGGACATATTTTGGGGGCTTCTTTGCCTTCATAAATAAATCCGCAGTTACGACAGATCCAGGTTTTGTCTTCGTCTTTTTTGAATACTTTTCCTGTTTTTACATTTTCGAGTAAGTCTAAATACCGTTGTTCGTGACGGTGTTCAATTTCGCCTACTTTTTCAAAGAGAAAAGCGATTTTATTAAACCCTTCTTCCCGTGCTTCTTTGGCAAAGGTCGGATACATATCTACTCGTTCGTAATGTTCGCCAGCAGCAGCATCAGCTAAATCGCTAATGGTATTTAATTCATCCTGGTGGAGTAGTTTAAACCAAAGTTGTGCATGGGCTTTTTCGTTACGAGCTGTTTCTTCAAATAGGGATTTAATTTGTTCATAACCTGATTTTCCAGCTACTTCTGCATAAAACGTGTATTTATTACGAGCTTGTGATTCACCGGCAAATGCGGCTTGTAAATTTTTTTCTGTTTTGCTTCCTTTTAATTCCATGATTCATACCTCCTGTATTATCCTTGTACATCTATATAATCATTATGTAAATAATATATGGGGAAGAGGAGTTCTGTTCCTCTTGACATGTTTAGTATAGCACAATGAAAATAAAATATCAATAGAAAATATCTTTTATTTAATAATTTATTTTTAAAGAGAATGATTATTAAAAACAAAATAAAGATATATTATAGTAAGATTCACTACAATATATCTTTATATAGGATTTTTATGGTATAGATGATTGGGTCAATCTATAGTATCTAAGTCACTATCGGGATCTTGCGGTGAAGGTGCAGTACGATGAGAAACGGTTGTTTTTGCTTTGCCGGGCCGTTGCGAATTTGTCAAAGATTCCATTTTTTTTGGTTGTTTGGGTTGGTCTGAAGGCGAGTCTGTATCGGGTGCAGGAGATGTTTTTTCTTTATCGTCGTCATCATTTGTATGGGTATAATCGTCACTTGATTCATCATAAAGAGAAAACTTGTTAGGCCGGGTTATTTCGTTGCGAATACCATATTTTTTAGATATACGTTGCTCTAATTCATCTGCTTGTGTAGGCAGCATTATTTTTAACCGTGATAACATTTCCTCCGGAGAAAGATGCCCTCGTTCTACATCACGTTGCATGACTTTACATTCTTGATAATATGATATCCAGCGTAATATATTAGGGTAATCAGTCATGTAAAATGAGATGACGGTTAAACTGGTAAAAAATAGAGAGATAATGAGTAATAAGAATGTCCGAATCATAAGAGCCTCCTTTTGCGTTTACGGCATGCGTAAGCTAGGGAGGAACCCGTAAAGCCGGCGAATAAAAAAGATAGCACTGCACCTATTAATGTGAATAATGATATTTTAGGTAAAGGTAACCATTCGCTCAGGCAATAGGGCGGGAGCATATTCCAAACGATCCCGAAGAGAATGGCGATACCTGTTAGGGTATAAAATAAACGAGCAATATACCTACCTAGGATACGCCCAACGATATTTCCGGAATGTTCTGAGGTAAAGCGTTGTGACTTGTCTGTAGATGGTGTCGTTTGATTATACGCATAAGGTGTAGTAGGTGGCGTATAAGGATTGACATAGGTTAATTGGGCATTTTCTTCAGGATTGATTTCTTCGCCCATATATAAGCGATAGATATTATGGGGATGACCTAGTTTTTGGCATATTTTTTCTTCAGAAATGCCCTTTTTTTTACCTTTGTTAAAGGCCTCTTCGCAATCAGCTAAAATTCCTTTTAGATCAGCTGGGTCACTATTGCGAAAATAGTGTCGTAATAAGTCTATAAATTCATTTTGTTTCATTTGTTCTCCTATTTTTTTCATTGATAAAAAAATGATATTTTTCGTGTGCAATGGCACCTTGTTGCCAAGCAAAAATGGATATACATAATATACCTACAAGTAGCAGTAAGAATATAGGAAATGAGCCGACTATGGGAATGTGTTGAATAGCTGCTAATGGTTTTGCTTTTATGGCGATACAATAGGCAAGCCAAAGTAGAAAACAAATCAGTAGTGCTGAACCAATGGTGCCGAGGGTATACCAAAACCAATGTGCATACGTACGCCATAATAAGCGTAATGAGATAAACATATGATAGGCACTCCTTCCATGGGAGAGAATATACTTATTATTCTATACTATCATAGTAAAAAAAGGTAAACAAGAGAGAGATGAAAAGAAAGTGCCATAAGTACTTGCATTTGCAGGGATAGGTAGTTTATCATAATGAATATAAGTGTTTTTATGTTGATGAGGTGTGGTGTAAGGGAGATAAGGTATGGAGAAGTTTATTCGTTATTATGTAGGGGATCGGGTGCAAATGAAAAAGTCGCATCCTTGCGGATCGCAAGAATGGGATGTCATGCGTATTGGGGTGGATTTTGTGATCCAGTGTTGTGGTTGTGGGCATCGGGTGATGTTAGCACGATCCAAATTTGAAAAAGCCGTGAAGAAGATTGTTTCGCGGAAGGACGTAGAATGAACGGGTAGGGTGTGGTAGTTGACACGCTTTTTTCTATTATTTATAATAAATGTAATAAGGCTGATTTCACATGAAATCAGCCTATTTTTGAGAGTGGAGGAGGAACGTAATGCGGTTGCGAAGAAAGCCTTGGATTGATCAGGCGATAACGGAATATGAGCATATTGTTCGATTGCAAGGTGGTGAGATGTATAAAGGTCATTGGCGTGAGTTGTTTGCTAATCCGACGTTACCTTTATGGGTTGAATTGGGGACAGGCAAGGGAAATTTTATTTCTCGCATGGCCCAGCTACATAAAGAGGTTAATTTTATCGGCATTGAAATTCAGTTAGGCGTCTTATATTATGCCGCTAAAAAGTGTGCTGATGTAGAGGCAACGAACGTGCAGTTATTGCGATTTGATGTGGCTTTTTTAGAAGAATTGTTTGCACCAGGGGAAGTGGATCGTTTTTTTATTAATTTTTGCGATCCTTGGCCTAAAAAACGGCACGCGAAAAGACGATTAACCCATCGTAGCTTTTTGGATAGATATGCTCGGTTGTTATCACCGCAAGGGCGGTTAGATTTCAAGTCGGATAATGAAGGGTTGTTTATTTTTTCCTTAGAAGAATTTCAGCAAAGGCAATGGAAGCTGACGGAAATTACGTATGATTTACATCATAGTAACATCCTTAATGAAGCGATGACGGAATATGAGGAAAAGTTTAGTGCTAAAGGGCAACCAATTTTTCATTGTGCTGCGTTTTGTCCATGCGAGGTGAGGACAGGTGAAGAGGAAAAGTAAGAGTAAGCGATTACAACAGTACTTTTTTTGGTTATTAGTTAGCTTTGCTTTGCTTATTGTTATTGGTACGGTGAATGTGTATAGTGCTACGTTTGTAACGGCACCAGGCAAGGTAAGTATGCATGGCTATTTGTATAAGCAGCTTGGTTTAATTGCTGGCGGAATTGTAGGCGGATTTTTTGCATATTATAGTAGTTATAAAAATATTCGTAGATTCGTAGGTGTTCTTATTATTGTTACGTTTATTTGCTTAGTTATTGTGCTTGGAGCGGGCGTTGTGGTTAAAGGTGCACGGCGTTGGATAGCGATAGCTGGTATTACCTTTCAACCATCAGAATTTGCCAAGATTACGGGAATTATTTTTTCCGCTAAGGTTATTGCACCGTCTTTAGATAAAGTGGAAAAAATACGTCTTATATGGATAAATAAAAAGAGCCATCATTGTAAAGGGTGGAAAAAATCACCTATTTTAGTACATCCTGCGATTATCTTGTCTTTTTCGATGGCTTTCTTTGTCATGATCCAACCCGATGCCGGCACGGCTATGGTTATTTTGGGGATTCCTATCTGCATGTTGTGGATTAGTGGTATGGTTGTGGGTATTAAAAAATCTCCTTTTTCGTTGGCCGCTTTCGTTGGGGGGATTATTTGCATTGCCGCGGCAATTGCTTCCGAAGGGTATCGCATGAAGCGGTTGGTTTCCTGGATTGATCCATGGAAATACCAAGCTACATTAGGGTATCAGGCAACGCAAAGTTTTATCGCTATTGGTTCGGGCGGTGTTTTTGGTCAAGGTGTGGGTAATGGGATTAGTAAATTTAATTATTTGCCTGAAGCCCATACGGACTTTGCCTTTGCTATTTTGGCACAAGAATGGGGGATTTTTGGCTCTATATTAGTGATTTCATTATTTGCAATTATTTTAATTTTGGGTTTTCGTATTGTTTTTTATTGTCGCGATTCATTTGGTAAATTGTTAGCTTTAGGGATTGTGTTGTATTTTTCTGGACAGGGGATTATTAATATTGGTATGAATTGTGGTATTTTTCCTGTTATTGGGGTACCTTTGCCATTTATTAGTTATGGCGGGACTTCGCTAGTGATGAATATTGTAATGGCTGCGTTGTTGCTAAATGTTTGTCATCAGAGTTATGAAGCGGAGTTGAAGCTTGAAAGGGAAGCCGTTAAGCCAGTTTTTACGTCTCTGCGGAGGGAAACCCAAAGCCGATTTATACCAGGAAAGTAAGGGGGAAATAGAATGGAAGAAAGACGTATTATTCATGTAGAAGAACGATTGCCTATATTACCGACCATTCCGTTGAGTTTGCAGCATTTATTTGCGATGTTTGGTTCAACTGTTTTAGTGCCATTTTTATTGCATGTGGATCCAGCTACGGCATTGTTTATGAATGGGATTGGCACACTTTTGTATTTATTTATTTGTAAATGGCGGTTACCGGCCTATTTAGGATCGAGTTTTGCTTTTATCTCGCCTGTGTTGGCGGTATGCTCCATACCTGGGATGACATACGGTGATGCACAAGGTGGATTTATTGTTTTCGGTATTTCTTTTATGATTTTAGCGCTTATCATTAATAAAGTAGGAACGGCATGGATTGATGTGTTGTTTCCGCCGGCGGCGATGGGAGCGATTGTTGCTATTATTGGGTTAGAGTTAGCTCCTTTGGCGATGACTATGTCGGGATATATTGGTACGGCACAAGGCATGAGTAATCATACAGCTATTATTATTTCGACATTTACACTTCTGATTACGATTATTACGAGCGTTGTTGGGCGTGGCTTTTTAGGTATTATCCCTATTTTGGTGGGAGTTGTAGCAGGGTATATTCTTTCGTATTTTATGGGCGTGGTGGATTTGTCAAAAGTAGCGAATACGCCTTGGTTTGCTTTCCCTACGTTTTATAAACCCTCTTTTCATCTGAGTGCGATTATGATGATTATGCCGGCTCTTTTTGTCGTATTAGCGGAGCATTTAGGGCATTTATTTGTGACGAGTGATATTGTTGGTAGGGATTTAATTAAAGATCCGGGGTTACATCGATCTTTATTTGCCGATGGGCTTTCTAATATGTTATCGGGGTTAGTAGGTTCTACTCCCAATACAACGTATGGTGAAAATATGGGCGTCATGGCGATTACCGGCGTGTATAGTACATGGGTTATTGGCGGCGCGGCTATCTTTGCTATTATTTTTTCTTTTGTAGGAAAAATTGCGGCGTTGATTCATGCTATTCCTGTACCTGTAATGGGTGGGGTATGCATTTTGTTATTTGGTTTTATTGCGGCTTCAGGATTGCGAATGTTAGTAGAAAAAAGGGTTGATTATACACATTCTAAGAATTTAATTTTGACGGCTGTAACGATGATTAGTGGCCTTAGTGGTGCGACTATTGTTTTGGGACCGGTGCAATTAAAAGGTATGGGGTTAGCTACGGTAGTTGCGATGTTGCTGAGTATTATCTTTTTGCTATTTAAACGTGCTAAGTGGCTTAATAATCATTAAATAAAAAAATGTGTTGACGGATTTTCTTAGAAAATCCGTCTTTTTTTTTTATGCTTAATGATATATCATAGTATTAGCAAAGCAGAAAAAAGCGAGGTGATGATATGTCGGGGGTAGAACATGTATTAAACCACAATCATTTTACTAAAGAAGATGTAATGACCTTATTAGCACTTACGGATCCGGAAGAATGCAAAGCGTTATATGATGCAGCTTATGCAGTCAAGGCAAGGCAAGTAGGAGCTGTGGTTTATTATAGAGGTCTGATTGAATTTTCTAATCGGTGTATTAAGAATTGTAAGTATTGTGGTATTCGCAAGGATAATACACAGGTAGAACGATTTGATACGGAACGTAAGGATATTTTGGCAATGGCAAAATGGACGTATGATAATCAATATGGTTCCATTACGTTGCAATCGGGAGAACGACAAGATCCGGCATTCATCACATATATAGAGGGGTTAATTCGTGATATTAAGGCATTGAGCAACGATGAATTGGGAATTACCTTATGCGTAGGGGAACAAGATGAAGAAACCTATCAACGGTGGTTTGAGGCAGGGGCACATCGCTATTTGTTGCGGATTGAAACGAGTAATCCTTCCTTATATGCTACCTTGCATCCTCAAGATGGTCATCATGAATGGTTACGGCGTAAAGATTGTCTTATGATGTTAAGACGCATTGGCTATCAAGTTGGTACGGGGGTGATGATTGGTTTGCCGGGACAAACGATAGAGGATTTAGCGGAAGATATTATTTTTTATCGTGATTTTGATATTGATATGATTGGAATGGGACCCTATGTGGTACATCATGATACCCCGATTGGTCAATATGTATTGAAAACAGGGTTGGATTCAGAAAAAGAAAAAGAACGACGGTTCCGTTTGGGGCTTAATATGATTGCGGTGACGCGGTTATTTTTACCGGATGTCAATATTGCCGCTACCACGGCGTTACAGGCGTTACATCCGTTAGGTCGGGAATTGGGGTTAAAGGCGGGGGCGAATGTCTTGATGCCTATTGTTACGTTACCTAAATTTCGTTCGCAGTATTTGTTATATGATAATAAACCTTGCGTGGAAGATAAGCCAGACCAATGTCGGCATTGTTTGAATGCACGGGTGGCATCTGTTGGAGATGTTGTAGGCTTTGGCAAGTGGGGTGACTCACCACATTATTTTCATAAACAGAAGGTATCTCCCTGATGAGTGATGGATAAGGAAGAGACTATCTCTTTCTTTTTTCCCTTGAATGTGATATGATACTAACGCATACTTTCTTATGCGCCCATAGCTCAGCTGGATAGAGCAGCAGTTTCCTAAACTGCGTGTCGGATGTTCAAGTCATCTTGGGCGCACCATTTGCACGCAAACCGATAAGGATCTATATCCTTATCGGTTTTTTGCATTCTTTGCATTCTTTATTGAAGGGAGGATAAGTAAAAAAATAATAAAAACAACATAAAACATAATATATTAAAGAGAATGTAACAACCTTGTATAAAATGTTGCAAATAAATGAATAATGAAAATAAATTTTATCATCTTAAAGTATACCTAAAAGGTGATTTACATTTATAAATGATAGGCATATAATACAAGTGTAATCGGGAACCGACACCTACGTTTGTTATGAATGAAAGGGGGAAGTACAATGGACGTAGAAAATAAAAAAATTTGTGTCATTGTTAGTGGTCTTATTATTGGTATTATTGCTACGATTTTAGTTACATTAGGAAATCCCGCAAATATGGGATTGGATAGCATTAGTTTTTTACGAGATACGATGGGGGCATTAGGATTTCATCAAACTGCTGGTGCTCAGTATATTCGCCCTGAATTGATTGGCTTGGTTTGGGGTGCACTTATTTTGGCTGTTTTGCGTAAACAATATCATGCACGTGGCGGCTCTGCTCCGTTAGTTCGTTTTGTTGTAGGCTTTTTTGTAGCTATCGGTGCTATGGTCTTTATGGGGGATCCATTCCGGATGCTTATGCGTATCGGCGGTGGTGACTGGGCTGCTATTGTTGGCTTGGTTGGTTTTATTGTTGGTGCTGCTATTGGGGCATATTTCTTGAATCGAGGCTTTACGTTGCCCGCTGTTCAGGAAGTAAATGTATTAGAAAGTGCATTTATGCCTATTTTAAAAATTGTTTTATTGATTTTGTTGCTGGTCGCACCGACATTTATCGTATTTTCTTCGGGCGAAGATATTGGCGCTATTCATGCTAGTATTATTATTTCCCTTATCGGTGGACTTATTATTGGTGCCATTGCACAACAAATGCGTTTTTGCTTTGCCAATACGTTTAGAAGCCTGTTTTTAGAAAAGAATGTAACGATGCTTTTAGGTTGGATTGGTGTATTAGTAGCGATATTCATTGTAAATGGTATCACTCATCAATTTCATAGTGGCGTAGATATGCAACCATTTGCTAATACGGATGCATTGTGGAATTTCTTAGGTATGGTATTAGTCGGATGGGGTTGTATCCTTATTGGTGGGGATCCTATTCGTCAATTGGTTCGTTCTGGTGAAGGGGATACGGATGCAGCTATTACCGTTATCGGTATGGCTACAGGTGCTGCTTTATCGGAAAACTTTGCTTTATCTTCTACCGTAAGCGGAGCCACTCCGACTGGTCAGATTGCTGTGATTATTGGCATTATTGTAGTTCTCATTATTTCAGGATATTACAGTTGCAAAACATGCCGTACACCGCATCAAGAAGGATAGTGTTCATCGCAACTAAATCATCGGTTTTCGATAGTAATAATAGTTGATATGAAAAAAGGATAAGGTTATGTAGACCTTATCCTTTTTTGTAGTTGTAAATTTTGACTATCGAAATAAAATAGAATGGAGTATAATAAAAAACGAAGTATTTATATCAATAGACTGGCAAAGGAGAGATTTACAGTGATTGAACGGTATACCCGAGAAGAAATGGGACGCATCTGGACAGAGGAACATGAATGGAACACGTTAAAGGAAGTTGAAATATTGGCGAGTGAAGCACAAGCAGAACTGGGCAATATTCCACAACAAGCAGCAGAAGAAATTCGTGAAAAAGCAGCTTTTTCTGTGGCACGTATTCATGAAATTGAAGCAGAAACACATCATGATATTGCAGCGTTTGTTTCTGTGCTCTCTGAAAATATAGGTGCATCTGGTAAATATGTTCATTTGGGGTTGACCTCTACGGACGTTAAAGATACTGCATTAGGTGTAATGTTAAAACAAGCTTCGGATGTATTGTTGGAAGATTTAGAAGCGTTTCGTCAAGTGTTACGTCGCCGTGCGGTAGAATTTAAATATACACCTTGTATTGGGCGGACACATGGGATACATGCAGAAGCAACTACATTTGGGTTGAAGTTATGTAATTGGTTAGCTGAAATTGAACGTGATATTGAACGTATGAAACGGGCAAAGGAAACGATTGCTGTAGGGAAAATTTCAGGTGCCGTAGGTACGTATGCCGATATTGATCCCTTTGTTGAAACGTATGTATGTCGTAAACTAGGGATTGCATCTGCCTTGATTTCATCACAGACGTTACAGCGTGATAGACATGCAGAATTTTTAACAACGTTGGCTGTTATTGCCAGCTCTATTGATAAATTCGCTACGGAAATTCGCCATTTACAGCGTACGGAAGTACGAGAAGCAGAAGAATATTTTAGTCCGAAACAAAAAGGTTCGTCTATTATGCCGCATAAACGAAATCCGATTACGTGTGAACGCATGTGTGGCTTGGCACGGCTGATTCGTGGTTACGCCCAGGCGGCATTGGAAGATGTGGCTTTGTGGCATGAACGGGATATTTCGCATTCTTCGGTAGAGCGGGTTATATTACCGGATAGTACGATTGCTTTAGATTATATGCTAACTACCTTTACGCGGGTTGTCGATAAGCTATTAGTATATCCGGAGAAGATGGAAGCTGATTTGAATTTGACGGGCGGATTAATTTATAGTCCGATTTTGTTAAATACGTTAGTAGAACATGGAGCTGTACGGGAACAAGCCTATCGTTGGGTACAACGGAATGCTATGAAACGTTGGATTGATGGGGAAGATTTTTTGGAAAATTTAAAGAAAGATCCTGATATTGCTACGGTAATGAATAATGATGAAATCGAAGCATGCTTTGATGTGCATAAAATGTTGCAGCATGTTGATTTGATTTTCTCTCGTTTTGGGTTATAAATAAGGGTATAAAAAAAGTCCTCATCGTAATGAGGACTTTTTTTTATGGCGAAGAGTTTCGCAGTATTTTTTTCCCTTCTATATAATAAACGGTAGGATTTGGTTGTTTCTTTTCGATTAATTCTACCGCCAGGCGTAAGCAAGTAGCCCCTATTTCGTCCATGGGAATTTCAATACGTGATAGGGAAGGAATGGCATAATCATTTACGGCAGGCGTATTGATTCCCATGGTAAATACTTCCAGTTCTTGAGGTATGGCAATGCCTAATTCATGGCAGGCATAGAGTACACCGTGTGCGAGTACATCGGATTCGCAGAAAATAGCACGGGGTAAGGTGTTGGTTTCGTATAATTGTTGTATGAGATGAACCGCACTACGTGCGTGCGTATCACAGCGTAGAATTTGTGTGGGGGCAAGGGGATGACCGGCTTGGCGAAAGGTTTGGAGAAAGCCACGTGTCCAATGCTTCATAATGGGAAGATTCGCATTATGTGTTACAATAGCAGCATGATAGAGTCCTTTTTGGAGAAAGTGATGTGCTACTTTACAGCCTAAACCGTAATTATCCATGGTTACACTACTATAATAAGGAGATTCCCGATTGAAGAGTACGACTGGGTATTGAAGTTTACATCGATCCAAATATTGCATGTCTTTATCTGATGTGTTGGCAATGATAATACTGTTGAAAAATTCATTTTGCAAGGTCGATAATTGTTCGTGTAAATGATCAACCGCATATGGAACGACTGTTAAATGGACTACTTTATGTTGTTTTAAAATTTCTTGCTGAATACCTAAGGTAATGCGGGCAAGATAATGAATACGAAAGTCTGTTGCCCAATAAAAGGCAATGGCATAATGACCGGTGCTAGCGGCTCGTAATTTTTTTGCCGATTGATTGGGAACATAATGAAGTTGTTCGGCAATGGTTAAAATCTTTTTTTGCGTAGGGCATGAAATTTTACGTTCTTCGCCCTTTCCATTCAAGACGATGGATACAGTGGCAATAGAAACGCCTGCTTCACGGGCGATATCTTTTATTGTAGACATGAAAACCTCCTTGTACATTTATATTTTGACATAAAAATCAAGGATTTTCAATTATTTATGATGGGTATGTATAGATTGATGTATTATAGGTGAGATATGATACAATTATGTAAAGGAGGGATGGAATGAAAGCGGAAGAAAGACGGATCCGAGCATGGCTGGATAGTTTAGCTAAGCCAAGAGGCAGTTTGGGAATTTGGGAAAGACAAGTTGAAAAAGTGTTATTAGTGTGGCGAGATAAATCGCACGAATTATCGCCTAAGCACATTATCTTTGCTGCCGATAATGGGGTTGTTCGTGCTGGCGTGGTTTCCCAGTTAGCGGAAGTTACATATGTACAAAGTCGACATATGTTAGCTGGTACGGCAGCGGTTGCTTGCTTTTGTCGGTGTAATAATATTTCGTATGAAGTGGTGGATGTAGGCATTGCTCATCCGCAGGAAGTGGGTGTTGGTCGTAAGATTGCTCAAGGAACGCACGATTTTTCGTTACAACCGGCAATGAGTAAAGGCGAGGTGGAACGGGCACTGCATGTGGGAGCGGAGCGGGTACGAGTAGCACAGCAAGAAGGATATAATTTGCTTTCTTTTGGGGAAATGGGTATAGGTAATACCACGACTTCAGCAGCCGTACTAGGTGCATTGGTACCGCAAGAAATAGATACGATTGTAGGGTATGGGGCGTCGCAGGGAAATTATGGATTAGTGCTTAAAAAGAAAAAGATTATTGTCCAAGCGTTGCAACGATATCAGTCGGAAATGCATGGAATAGAGGATATATTACGCTGTGTAGGTGGATTTGATATAGCCGCATTGACGGGAGCTATGTTAGCTTGTGCGACTGCAGGCATTCCTTTTTTTATTGATGGCTTTATTACAGCGGTGGCGTTAGCTTGTGCAGTTTCAATTAATGCGTCTGTACGCGATGTTGCTTTGTTATCGCATATTTCGCGAGAACCGGGTATGTCGGCGGCGTTACGGTATAGTGGAATGGATATATATGAGGCACCTTTACAGGGAGAATTAGCTTTAGGTGAAGGAACGGGTGCTATCTTAGCTGTTATTTTGTTGCGTACGGTTTTATATACCGTTTTTCATATGGGGAGCATGGAAACGCTTAATCAAGAAGCACGGAAGATACATCAGCAAAGGAGGCGTGATGAAGATGGATGAAACGATAAGAAAAGAGGCGATTGCTATTTTTAATCGTCTTGGTTTGAGTGAGGAAGAGGCGATAGAGCTATTTTATAAACGCACTATTTATGCAGGAAAAATGCCCTTTGATGCCAGCAAGGGGGCAACCAAAGGACAAGTAAAGAAAAAACGTATGAATGAACGCTTTGCTGAATGGGATGCATTTTAAGTTATGGTGGTGGTGCATCTAATTGTGTATAAGGGATAAAGCCTACTTTGTTTTTGTAATCCCCATCGAGGATACGAACAGGAATAAAGTGTATATGGGTGATATCACCTAAGATATAAGCGTGTGCTGTAAAAGCAAAAATTAAAATTTGCTTATGTTGTGCCATAGCACGTATTTTTTCGGTATTGTTTTCTTTTGCCGCGGTTAAAAAAGGCTCGATGTCTTTTTCGTTGGGGATAATATATGTACCGGGGGTAATCGTATAAATGACATCTTTTTGAAAAGACCCCGGTGGGGTGCCAATGGTACGTGATAAAGAATAGGCCTGCCAATCAATGGGACGCTCTTGAATATGGCGATAGATGTAGTAGGAAACAATCAATAGAAAGGTACAAAAATAGATCATTCCCGTGTAGGCCGGTTTTGTTGTGGCGGAGGTTTCTTTTGCAGTGATTGGTCGCGGTGTCGTTGGAAAATGACGAGGGAGATTTTTTATGGTTACAGGATAGTGGCGGGTAAACCAATACAAACTTTTTAGACAGACGATGGCACAACTAGCAGGGTGATCTAAATCAACGGATAGTTGTAAGGTATGTGCGATAGTGGCAAAAGAATAATTTCCGGGTGTACTTAGATATGCCATGGCCAAGTGTTTTATATCGCAACAATAGGATGGAAAAATAAAGGAACGCCCACTGAATTCATAATTGATTTTTAATAGGGGATAGTAATAGTGTATGTCGTATATGATGAGCCAGCTCTGTTGAAGCAGAGGGGCTATTTTTTCATCCCAAATATCCGCAAAATGGGTAGGGGGATCTGTTTGGGGATGGAAGGTGAGTACCGGATAGGAGGTCATAGGTGCGAGTGTTTCTTTCTTTTCACAAGTGACGAAGGCAAGTTGGGATATCGCTATTGGTTTGGTCGCATCGCACCTTACATGGAGTGCGAGTAGCCCGTTTGATGGGGGAGTCGGGGGAACCGAAAACAGCTTCATGAGTAATTTCCTTTCTACATAAAAAAAGTACTCCCGTGGGAGCACTTTTTATTTATCGCGCGTGTGTATGAATGGAGTGCGCCCCTTTGAGTGGGGGACAATATGACTTTTTAGTTTAAAATAATTGTGTTTTACGGTCTTGTTTTTATCATCCGTAATCGTATTTACTTCAAATAATCCAAGTGATTCAATAAAGGGAACAAATTTTTTAAAACCAAAATTACGAACATCGAAATCGGAAAATTGTTTGTTTAATAAATTGCCTAATGTTCCTGAAAAAATCCAACCGGTGTCATCGGAATTTTCTTCTGTTAATTTAATTAAGGCTTGTTTAATAGTCGAGCAATCTTTGCCGGGAGTTTTATCTGGCGATGCGGTGTGGTGTTGTGCCTTATGAAATAGTTCTTCCGTATCAGGCAGTGTTTCATGGCCGGTACATTCCGGGTCATCTCCCGCTTCTTCTAATAGTACATCAAGGTATAAGAATTTATTACATGCAGAAATAAACGAACGAGGCGTTTTACTTTCGCCCATACCTAAGACATATTTTTGTGATTCGCGTAGACGAGAAGCTAAACGTGTAAAATCACTATCTGATGATACGATGCAAAATCCATCTAAATTATTTTTATATAATAAATCCATCGTATCGATAATTAAGGCCGAATCAGATGAGTTTTTACGAATAGTATTACTGTATTGTTGTACAGGTTGAATGGCATTATCTAAAATTGTATTGCGCCAAGAGGCCATCTGAGGAGTTGTCCAATTTCCGTAAATACGTTTGTAAATGACATCACCTAAATTATTGGCTTCTGATAAAATAAGGTCAATGTATTTACTGGAAATATTCTCCGCATCGATGACTACGGCTAACTTCATTTCTTGATTCATATATATATCCTCCTTTTTTTATTGTAGCATTGACATTATAAAAAATAAAGAAGATATCCTGATATCAAACGTATTATAAACAAAAAAAGTGGAGCAATGGGGGGTTAAAAGACACGTTGCGTAATGCTTGACGAGTATACATCACTTTGATATACTAAATTAGCTATGGAAAGGTGTCCGAGTGGTTTAAGGAGCTAGTCTTGAAAACTAGTGATGCGGCAACGCACCGTGGGTTCGAATCCCACCCTTTCCGCCATATTCCTTTAGCGTTTAAAAAATAAATTCGCATGAGTTCGTTTAAGACTATCACTGTATAGTTGAAGAATGGTTATTGTCATATGAACGCATATAAGTTCGTATGGTTGCCCTATTAAAAAATGCAATAGGGCAAAAAAATACATTCCATTAGGCGGGCGATGTTCGCAGTTGTACGATATCGTTTCGGGTTGATTTACAGT
>NZ_KQ960931.1:17330-44694 GCF_001553405.1 Megasphaera hutchinsoni
GTACGATATCGTTTCGGGTTGATTTACAGTTAGATATAAGGAAAAAGCTATCAATTTTGATAGCTTTTTTTTGCTTTCCGTATGGCAGCTGAGGCGTTTATTTTTATCGGCCGATTGGCGGCTTGTTATTGTCTAAAGGGAGCGGTGACTTTGCAGGAAACACGGGTGATATTATCTTATCATGAATGGAAAGACCGTAGAAAGAACGTTTTTAAGCTAAGTGGGAGTAAGAGTAAAGTAAGAAACCGTTTTTTTAAGTAGTTTTGAAAGGGGAAAGGTTATGTAAGCAGCGTTACATTATGGATAGCAAGTGTAGTTGCTAATGAGCATATAAATATGCGGACGATTGAAGTGCGGGAACTGACATATAGTTAATGTATTGTCAAATAAAATGAGGTACAATATGACGGTTGGGATTTATATTTCGTTTATGATATAATTTATAGCATAAATATGCTGTCATGGTGGGGGATATATGACACTATTACCTTACAGTTAGGAAACGGCATACGATAGGGAAAATGGAAAACGCATTTGGAACATCCGAATACAATAACGTGGTTATTATTTTGAAAGCGGAATATAATAATACAATTAAAAAGGAGTCTTTGTTATGGAGTATATATCCGCCAAAGAAGCTGCGGATAAATGGGAAATTTCACAAAAACGAGTTAATGCTCTTTGTGCCGAGCATAAAATTCATCAGGCAACCATGGTAGGTAATACGTGGATTATTCCGGTTACTGCTGAAAAACCGATAGAAGCAGGATGTATACAAAACGATAAAAAAACGGGAAAAATTATTAAACCGTTTTTAAAATGGGCCGGCGGAAAAGGACAACTTCTTCGCGAGATAGCAACGTATTATCCTTTTGAAAAGGACGGTATTAAAAAATATGCGGAACCGTTTGTCGGCGGCGGGGCCGTTCTTTTTGATATATTGAGTAAATATGAGTTGGAAGAAGTTTATATCAGTGATATTAATGCGGAACTTATTAATGCATATTCCCAGATTAGAGATACTGTTGATGAGTTGGTTAGGATGCTGTATACGATGCAGAAGGCATTTATACCGTTGGCACCGGATAAACGTAAAGTCTATTATTCGGCAAAGAGAGCGAGGTTTAATGCGTTAAAAATTAGTGACTGCGGGACGGATAGTGTTGAAAAAGCGGCATTAATGATATTTCTTAATAAAACTTGTTTTAACGGATTGTTTCGTGTCAATAAAAAAGGAGAGTTTAATGTTCCTATGGGAGCATATAAGAATCCTTTAATTTGCGATGAAAGCAATCTTCGTGCATTAGCACGGAAATTACAAAAGGTTACTATTGTTTGCGGAGATTACAGACGGTCAAGAGATTTTATTGATAAACATACTTTTGTATATTTTGATCCGCCATATCGGCCTCTTACCGATACGGCAAGTTTTACGGCCTATACGGAAAATTTGTTTAATGACGACAGTCAAAAAGAGTTGGCAAGGTTTGTTGATGAAATGCACGGAAGAGGAGCAAAGATGGTCATCAGCAATTCAGATCCTAAGAATTTCGATGCAGAGGATAATTTTTTTGATGATATTTACTCTGCACATAATATTAAGAGAGTGGAAGCAACAAGAATGATTAATTGCAAGGGCACATCCAGAGGGAAGATTAAAGAACTCCTTATATCGAATTTTTAAGGAGTGCATGTATGTCGGTTTTGTTGGGCATGACTGTATATAGGCAATAGGACCGAAAAATTCATGCAGAGGAGAAAATACATGAAAAAGAGGGATTTTAATACATGGTTATTAGGCTTTCGTGACAGTATTGCTGATTATGGGTATTATATTGATTTTAATAAAGTACATCGGAATGTTACGGGCATTAAGGTTGCGTTGAATATTCTCAACTCACTTATCGGTTCAAAAAATATTGCAGAAGATTTTAAGACGCTGATTAGGAAGTATCCTGAAGTTTTACAGTGTATTCCGTTGCTTTTAGCAGTAAGAGCAAAGGAAATATATTGTCAAGATGAAAATGGTGGTCATTTGTATCAATTTGATATACGGGAATATTCTACCGATAGGGATACTTGCTGTGCACAGTATGTTTATTTTATGGAGCATACCGGATTGTTTGATTTACTGGAAAATCATATTATTAATAATCTTGTGGATTATGTTACCGGTGTGGAAACCGGTCTTGATTCTAATGGTCGCAAAAATCGCGGCGGACATCTTATGGAAAATGTCGTGGAAAGGTTTATTCAAAAAGCGGGTTTTATAAAAGAGGTAAATTATTTTAAAGAAATTTATATTCATCAAATTACAGATAAGTGGCAGATCGATTTATCGGCAATTTCTAATCAAGGAAAAATGGAAAAACGTTTTGATTTTGTGGTTAAAACGCCGCATATGATTTATGGAATTGAAACGAATTTTTATGGCAGCGGTGGCAGTAAATTAAATGAAACGGCACGTAGCTATAAAACACTTGCTTGGGAAACCGAAGGAATCAAGGGATTTACTTTTGTTTGGTTTACGGACGGCAAGGGATGGACAAGTGCCCGTCATAATCTTGAAGAAACCTTTGATGTAATGCAACACATTTATAATATTAAAGATTTGGAAGACGGTATAATGAACGAGGTTTTTAAATAATGGGAAAAAAAATAGTAAAATGGGAGCCGGAAGATTTTGAATTGGAAATGACGACACACTGGTCTTTTCCGAAACGCGGCGATTGGGCTACTCACGATGCAAAATGGAGAGGAAATTGGTCGCCGTATATTCCTCGTAATATTTTGCTGAGATATTCCAAGGAAAATGATTTGGTATTGGATCAATTTGCCGGCGGCGGCACTACCCTTGTAGAAGCCAAACTGCTTAATAGAAATATAATCGGCGTAGATGTTAATGAGGTGGCGTTGGCAAGGTGCCGAGAAAAAATAAATTTTGACCATAGCGGTGCGAACGGCAAGGTGTATCTTTATAAGGGGGATGCCCGTACGTTGGATTTTATTAAGGATAACAGTATCGACCTTATTTGTACGCATCCTCCCTATGCCGATATTATTAAGTACAGTGAAGATATTGAAACGGATTTGTCGCATTTAAAAGTGAAAGATTTTCTTATCGCCATGCGTGATGTGGCTGCCGAAAGTTACCGCGTTTTAAAAAAAGATAAGTTTTGTGCCGTCCTTATGGGCGACACTCGTCAAAAGGGGCATATGATACCGATGTCCTTTGAGGTAATGAAACTATTTCAGAGCGCCGGCTTTAAGCTTAAGGAACTGGTAATCAAAGAGCAGCATAACTGTAAAGCAACGGGGTATTGGAAAACCAATAGTGTGAAATATAATTTTTTGCTCATTGCACATGAATATTTGTTTATATTTAGGAAGTAACAGGAGGGGATACTCGCATATAGGAAAATAAGCGTTCTTATGTTGCGGTAAAACGGTGTAGTGGAAGGACCGTTTTATGGGTTACTTGACGGCGTATAGGACATTTGCTATAATGTACACGTTATGGAAAGGTGTCCGAGTGGTTTAAGGAGCTAGTCTTGAAAACTAGTGATGCGGCAACGCACCGTGGGTTCGAATCCCACCCTTTCCGCCATATTCCTTTAGCGTTTAAAAATAAATTCACATGAGTCCGTGTAAGATTATTACTGAATAATTGAAGAATGCGTATCGTCTTATAAACTTATATAAGTTCGTATATTTGCCCTATATTTGCCCTATTTAAAAATGCAATAGGGCAAAAAAATACATTCCATTGGGCGGGGAATTTTATCAGTTATGTAACGCAGATTTGTTTAATATAAAAAAGAGCTATCGTATTTGATAGCTCTTTTTTATGCTTTCTGTATGGTATCCAGTGCCTTTATAATTACTTTGTCCATATTATTCGTTACATGGGTGTATACTGCCAATGTTGTTCTGGGTTCATTGTGACCGACACGGGCCATAATTGCTTTAAGCGGCACATTTTGTTCTGCCAGCATACTAATATGAGTATGCCTGAATGTGTGTGTGCTTATAGGCTTTGAAAAATTGATTTTTTTTAGGAGTTTATTGATGTTTTGCGGGCTATAAGGGTGACCGCCATTCGTGGTGAATACGTAAGCTGTATCGGGATAGTTAAATGGGGATAATTGAACGGCACGATTGGCACGAATAAAAGATTCTATAATTTCTACCGCCCGAGCATTTAAATATATTTTCCGAACAGAGTATATATTTTTAGGCGGTATTCTTGCACCGGGATCTTTCACGCTCTTTGTCCATGAAAATGTAGCGTTAATATCAAGCATAGAATTTTTTCTATCGTAGTCTTTGAATCGGATAGCCGCCAATTCACCTATACGCAGCCCTGTAAGCGATTGAAACTCGCATATAAGACTAATGGCGGGGTTTTCTTTGTAAAGTAGGTCTAATACCCCTTTTAATTCATCATGGTCTAAATATTTAGCGGCGGCCTTTTTTATATCCTCTGCTGTTGTAGTTTTTTTTCTTATTTCTACATCATCTAAAAAGTCAATATCCTTGATGTATTTCATACGTTTGCTATATTTGAATACCATGCAGATAAACCCGAATATCATTTTGGTATAGCTGAAGGAATGTGTTTTATAAAATTCGGATATGGTAGATTGCAGTACAGATACGGTAAAGCCGGAAAGCAGAATATCTTCACCGAATAACTCTAACACCTTTTTGAGCGAAAGTTTTTTACGAATCGTGGTATTATCTTTTTCAAAGGGTTTATTCTGATCAATAAATTCATTGGCCGCAACACTAAAAGGTTTATCGGCGTACATGGCATTATTAGTGAGTTGATTAATTTTATTTTGAAGTACTATAGAGGCTTGCTTAAAAGCTTGACGGGATTTAGAATTGAACGAAACACTTACCCGCCGCTGTTTCCCTGTCAATGGGCAATGATAGCGTTCATAAAAGACATACCGTTTCACATTATTTTTCTTCTACCCACATAATCAATCACGCTCCTTTTGTGTGTACTGTTCCCTCGTTCCATTGACGTGGAGTGGAGGGCTTTATTTATTTATCTTGAGGCGGTTCACCATATAGGCGAGTCATGCCGGATTTTGTAACCAGCCAAATACGTTTAGATTTGCGGGCCTCTACTCCGATATGAAAGCGTGCAGGCTTTTCATTACGACTAATACAGGCTTGGCGAAGTGAATCTGTAGTTTTTCCCCAAGTTTCTGCGGCTTCTTCTAGCGTTAAGACTTCATCTAAAGTGTTCACTATTTCCACATCCTTCCCATGATCAAACCCCAAACAGCATAGAACAAAGCAACTTCAACCATATGCTTGTTCCAATCAAAAATAAAAGTCATAGTAATTGCTAATACAATCAATAGTTCTAATGGCTTATTTGTTTTGTCTAATTTTTTTATGTATATTGGACTATTAAGAAGTATAGTCCAATATAATGGGATATATTGGACTATAAAAAAATATAGTCTAAAAAATATTAAAATATTAGACTTAACTATCTAATACTTAATAATTAGGTGAAAATTGATGTGTTGTTGCCCATTATTCTGTTAGTGCATAGTGAAATTTTTATTTACTAATTTTTGCTAATAGTTTATCTATATATTTTATTTTATCGGATTCGAAAGGTTCAAGATCCCATAGAATAATAGCTATGATTTCGGTTAGATCTTCTCTTGAAATAATTCCACTTACAGCAAATGGTACTGCATTTTCCATAATTTTTATAAATTTACTTATGGTTGGTATATCATAATCATTTATAAGTAAAAAATACATGCCTGTTGCGATAGCGGTGCGTTTATTTCCGTCAAGGAAACAGTGATTAGATGCTATAGAGTATACTAAATAAGATAATTTCTCAGTAAAAGACGGGTAGTAATCATCATTTTGGAGGAAATCTAAAATACCTTTTATATAATCTTCGTTAATAGTGCCTGGAGCCCCGCCACTTTCTTTTAGCACTGCATTATGGGTTTTGAGGACGTGTTCAAAGTCAATGTAATATATCATTGTTATTTATCCTTAAGTCGTAAAAAAATGTCGCGATGCTCTTTTATTTGCTCTTCTAAGCTTTTGCTTTTTTCTCCTAGAAAACGCTCGTATTCTTCAGATGATACAGAAGAGATATATTCACTTAAATTACCATGATATGCATCGCGTAGGCCTTTATCTAATGTAGCCATTGTTCTTCTAGCACTTTCAAAATAAATAGACATCATAGGGTTTTTAGCGATATCATCAATGATTATATCTACAACCTCTTTGGTTAATTGTTGTCCGTTTGATTCATATTGCTTTGCGATTTCAGTGGCGATACATGTTTCCACTGCAGCAATATTAGTTAATACTTCGCTATACATGGTATCGCGTAGATTAGCTTTACTTTTTAAGCGTAGTATTTTTTGATAAGTTGTTGCATTTTCTAAAAATATACATTTATAGACTCTATTGGTAAAATATTCATATTTGTATGGGCCCATATTTACATATTGACTTAATGCTTGTGTGAAGCTTTTTCTTACTTTTTCAGTAGTAAATGCTGCAGGTAAAAAGTTTGGATCCCGTTGATTTATATAGGTACGATGCCCACCAGCTTTTTCTGTTAATACATCAATGACAATATCTAAAATTTGTGATCGTAATTCTTTTGCAATAGGACTGTTTTGTAGAAGCATAGCAACATTTAAGAAACTACGAAAGCTGAATATAGCTAGGTTTCTGCTTGTCTGACCGACATTTATGTCGGTCAGTTTATATGAGGCCAACTCTTCACCTGTTAAAATTTTATATCCATTTAATGTTAGTTCTTGGTAATGGGATTCAACTATTCTTTCTATTGTTCTAATATCAACCTTAAAGAAGTTAGCTAGATACTCTTTGGTAAACCAAGTTTGATTTTGCCAAATAGTACCACCAGTATAATTGCTTAATTCACGCTCTATTTCTTTTAATGCAATAGAATTATTTAGAATGTTTTGTCGATCTAATTGAGATGTTGTTAAATCATTCATTAGTAACCTCTTTTCTGTTCAATAAAAATAATTTGACTTATAAAAACAAATAGTCATTATGATATAAATTGTAAGTGAAAACGCATAGTATTTGTAAATTTGGTGATAGGATAAGAGTGTTTAAAATCAAATAAAATAGGGTCCATGTAGGGGGATTTTTTTAGTTCATATCAAAACGGCCTTCGCAACTCAACTACTTTACCGATGATGGTAACGGGAAGGTCTTGAATTTCTTGATTTGAATAAAACCGTGGGGGATATACAGCTACGTTATAACCGATTAAGGTTATGCCGGACGTGGCTTTTTTTATTTGCTTAACCGTGGCTTCGTCACCGTTTACAAGTACTACGGCGATTTCATTGGAATCAACGTCAGTTTGCTGGCGAACGACTAATAGATCTCCTTCAAAAAGTTTAGGCTCCATGCTTGCACCTTTAATTTTTAGGCAAAAAAAATCTCCTGTTGCTGCCATTTCGGGCGTGATTTCTTCGTATCCCAGTATATTCTCTATGGCACTAATCGGGACTCCTGCTACCACTTCGCCTAAGATGGGGATTTTTACTCCTACACGGGAATGAAAGTTGATAGTGTCTGACTCTCCCGAAAGTTTTTTGTATTTATTTTCTATTAAATCTGCCTTTGAAATTTTAAAATAATTAGCTAACATTTCTATCTTGTCAATTCGTGGGTAGTTTGTACCGTTTTCCCAACTCGCAAATGTTGTGTATGAAACACCAAGTGTTTTAGCAATTTCTATTCGAGATTTATTATATAAATCCATATAAAATTTTAAATTTTTAGAAAAAATTTTTTTATTACCAAGGTCGCTCATATGTATATACCTCCTTTTATATTTATTATGTTACAGTTTAACTGCGGAGAAGTCAATATAAATATAATAAAATTATAGTTTAAATGTAATATAAGACAGACAAGCAAATTAAAAGAGATTATTTATCTAAAGATGGTCTATAGAAAGGGAGTGATAGCAATGAAAAACACTGATTGGGTGCGCATTAAAGACATTCCCGGTACATTCGGTATTGGAAAAACAAAAGCAAGTCAACTAATGCAAGAGATAAAAGCGTGCGGAAAATTTAAAGGGGGAGTTGATTATAGGGATATATCGCCGAAAATGAAATTTGTCAATGCAAAATCATTTGATAGATTTTTAAACTCAAAACACCTAGCCTGGTTGAAAGAATCGTAAAGAAGGAGGAGGCAGATTTAGGTGTTTGGGCAACAGATTGTTTTTTAGGTACTTTAGAGGAATTAAAGAAATCTATTAAAGAAAAGCATAAAGATAATGAAGTTTTACGTGATAGGTATTATAGAGAGGAGCAAAGAGAAATGATTTTAGATAAACCAACAAAATCAGACATAGAAACGGATCCGAAAGAACTGCAAAAAAAAAAATAAGATTTGAGGCGTGGAAAATACGATGTCAAAATAGAACATTACAGGAACTGATGATACAACAGAAAAAAATAGCACTAGACAGACTGGAAGTGGCTATAAACATATTTATTAATAAAGCGTGCGTTCTACAGCTGTCAGAAAGTGGAAATATTGTACATATTAAAATTGCAGGCAACAACACTGAACACGTCACCGTGAACGGCATCAACGGAATAGAGATGTTATACAAAGTATTGAAATGCGGTTTTATTGAGGGGAGAGGCGGGCGATGTTCGTAGTTGTACGATATCGTTTCGGGTTGATTTACAGTTAGAGATAAGGAAAAAGCTATCAACTTTGATAGCTCTTTTTTTTATGCTTTCCGTAGGGCAGCTGATGCGTTTATTTTTATCGTCCGATTGGCGGCTTGTTATTGTCTAAAGGGAGTGGTGACTTTGAAGGAAACATGGTTGATATTATCTTATCATGAATAGAAAGACCGCAGAAAGAACGTTTTCAAGCTAAGTGGGAGTAAGCGTAAAGTAAGAAACCGTTCTTTCGAGTAGTTTTGAAGGGGGAATAATATTAAATTATATTAGCGAAGCATTTGATATGGCTACTTTGAAAAAATTGCCACGAATCGACTTAAGCGGGGGATATATCAAATGTACAGCTTTAATAATTAAAAATAAAGAGATTGTTTTTGTGATAAAAAAGAAATAAAGAAGCCTTAGCCCCCCACCAATACGGGCGGAGGTTCTAAGACTTCTTTATTACAAATAGTATAGAAAATTATAAAGGAAAAGTCAAAGGCAAGAAACGTAACGCGTAAAGCGTAACCTTTAGCCTGATAGCTATTCTGCATATGTGGATAGGATTTAATGAAGTAAATACATATAAAGGCGGATTGCACTCAAATAGGGCGCATTTTTGGGGATGATTACTTTATGCACGTATTTGAGTATATATTGGTCTATATGATATAATAAAATGGAATTTTGGTGGCGGAGGTGTAGTATGTCAACAAATCAAGAGAAATTAAAAGCTTTACAAGATAAATTAGCTCTTGTAGCCCAAGGTGGCGGACAAAAACGTATTGATAAACAGCATGCTAGTGGCAAGTATACAGCACGCGAACGGTTGGAATTATTATTTGATGCAGGTACATTTACGGAAATTAGTCAATTTATTCATCATCGGTGTACCTATTTTGATATGGATAAAAAAGAAATCCCTGGCGATGGTGTGGTTACTGGTTATGGTTATATTGATGGTCGATTAGTTTATGCATATGCTGAAGATTTCACTGTTGAAGGTGGTTCTTTAGGTGAAATGCACGCCTATAAAATATGCCAAGTGCAAGAGATGGCATTAAAAATGGGAGCACCTGTTATTGGGATGAATGATTCGGGTGGTGCACGTATCCAAGAAGGTATTGATGCTCTTTCAGGCTTTGGTGCGATTTTTATGAATAATACAAAAGCATCGGGTGTTATTCCGCAAATTTCGGTTATTATGGGACCTTGTGCAGGCGGAGCTGTATATAGTCCGGCATTAACGGATTTTGTGTTTATGGTTAAACAGACATCGAATATGTTTATCACGGGTCCATCGGTTATTAAGTCGGTTATTGGTGAAGAGGTGACTGCAGAAGAATTGGGCGGAGCCGATACGCATAGTACGATTTCGGGGGTAACGCATTTCGCTTGTGAAGATGAACGTGATTGTATTGCGAAAATAAAAAAATTATTATCGTTTATTCCGGGTAATAATATGGAAGATGCCCCGTATGTAGATCCTGATGATGATCCGACACGTCAAGATGAAGGATTAAATGTGATTGTACCTGATGACGGTAATGCTTCTTATGATATGCTGGATGTGATTATTTCTTGTGTGGATGATGGCGAATTGTTTCAAATTATGGAAACATACGCTCAAAATATGATTACCGGGTTTGCTCGAATGGATGGACAGACCGTAGGAATTGTTGCTAATCAGCCGAAATTTTTGGCAGGGTGTTTAGATATTAATGCGTCTGTGAAAGCCGCTCGCTTTATTCGTTTTTGCGATGCTTTTAATATTCCGTTGGTTACCTTTGTCGATGTACCGGGCTTTTTACCTGGAACGACACAGGAGCATGGAGGTATTATTCGCCATGGAGCGAAGATGTTATATGCTTATTGTGAAGCGACTGTACCGAAGGTTACGGTGGTTGTGCGTAAAGCTTATGGTGGTGCGTATATTGGTATGTGCAGTCGTAATTTAGGCGCAGATATGGTATTTGCTTGGCCAATGGCTGAAATTGCCGTGTTGGGGGCTGAAGGGGCGGCCAATATTATTTTCCGACATGATCCGGATAAAGAAGCGAAGAAGAGAGAATACGAAAAAGAATTTCAAACGCCGTATAAAGCTGCGGAACATGGTTATGTCGATTGTATTATTGAACCGAAAGAAACACGTACACATATTATTAAAGCACTTGCCATGTTAGTGAGCAAACGAGAAGATAAGCCATCGAAAAAACATGGTAATATACCATTATAGGGGGTATGAATATGCCAGTAGATAGCATTACGGTAGTTCTCTTTTTCATAGTGGTGTTTTTAGTAGTACGTATGTGGAAAAAGACGTCTTCTTTAAAAGATAGGATGGCGTCATTGCAGTGTGTGGTTAATACGTTGCAAGAGCAACAAAAAGAACAAGAAGAGAAACGTGAAAGAGTTTTTGAAACGGAAGAACCTGTGGAAATAGAACCTCCCATACAAGGGGAGATAGAGGAAGCGGTTCCTTGTGAAACGGAACTGAATAGTGGGGATACAGCACATACTATTCCAGCGGAAACGATGGCCGTTATTATGGCAGCTGTGATGGCTTGTGGATATGCACCTACGGCTGTGAAAGAGATACGTCGAGTATCGTTACGGAAGCAAAAACAAAGTAAGTGGATTATGGCCGGTCGATTAGCCGGTATGCGCTGATAAATAGACAATATTGGTTCAGGAGGAGAACATGAAGAAGTTTAAAGTTACAGTTAATGGACAAGTATATGAGGTAGAAGTTGAAGAAGTAGGTGCAGCGGAGACGGCAGCTCCAGTTGTATCTAAGCCAGTGGTAACTCCCGTAGCAACTCCCGTAGTAACTCCGACTAAGGAAGCGGCAGCAACGGCCCCCCCGAAACCGGAAGTACATGCACCTACACCGGAAGGAGCAGTTACTATTAAAGCACCTATGCCGGGAAAGATTTCGGCTGTTAAAGTTGATGTTGATCAAACGGTTACACGGGGTGACGTTGTCGTCGTATTAGAAGCGATGAAGATGCAAAATGATATCACCACGAATCAAGATGGTAAAATTGTGCAGTTGCGAGTACAAGTGGGCGATAGTGTTAAAACAGGAGATATTTTAGCGGTTTTACAATAAAAGAGAAATAAAAAAGAGCTGGGCAACTGTCCAGCTCTTTTCATTTCTCTTTTATTTTTTTAACTTTGCTTCTGTTTTCGCTAAAAATGGAGCCGATTCAACAATAAACCGTTCATGTTCAGCCGTTCCAATTAATCCGGCTTCATCAAAGGCTTCGATTTTTACATCAAAGTGTTTTCTGTCTTGTGCTACGACCGTTGCTTTAGCGGTTACTTTCATCCCTAAGGGTGTCGCCGACATATGTTTTACTTTGATTCCGATACCTACGGTGTTATAGCCTTCCGGAAGGAGTGGATCGATAGCGTGAATAGCAGCAGTTTCCATTAATGATACCATTGCTGGGGTTGCATAAACGGGTGATTTCCCGCTTCCCATCGCGATGGCGGTGTTATTATCGTTTACTATTTCAGATACTTCTGCTTGTGCATTTGGACGAATTGTAAAATCCATGATAAGACCTCCTGTATATTATTTGTTACGTTTAGCTTCTGCTTTTGCTAAAAATGGGGCCGAGTCAATAATAAACCGTTCGTGTGTAGCGGTACCGATTAGACCGACTTCATCAAAGGCTTCAATTTTAAAATCTAAATGTCTGCGATCTTGTGCAACTAAGGTCGCTTTAGCACGAATTTTCATGCCAATTGGTGATGCGGAAATGTGTTTTACATCAATGGCAATACCTACGGTATTTGTTCCTTCGGGAAGTTGAGGATCTACCGCATGGATAGCTGCCATTTCCATGAGTGCTACCATTGCGGGAGTAGCGTAAACGGGTGATTTACCGCAACTCATAGAAACGGCATTGTTTTTATCATTTACCAGTTCTGAAACTTCTGCTTGAGAATTTTTGCGAACTTCAAAATCCATAATAAGACCTCCTAAGTGCCTAATTAAAATTACGATATAACTATAGCATACATCATTTATATGTGCTACTATTTTTTGACATGTGTTATTAAATCTTATACAATAAACTTATTTACGAATGGATTATATGATAAGGAGCGACGAGATATGTTATCTAGACGATTTTTTTTAATCGTTTTTGTGTTGTGTTTATGGACTGGAAATAGTTCGTTTGCGGAGATACCCGTACCGGCTAGGGACGTGTCAAGTGCATGGGGACAACATCCACAGGGGATTTGGATGCACGAGGGCGATCAAGCGATTCTTGATAATAATGGGCATGCTCTTTCGGTAGCGGCGTATTGGAAGGATTTATTAGGAGTGGAATCGAGTAAGCAATATCAAATTTTGGTGAAAGATAAGGCTCGTTTTTTGTATGCTTGCATGGTTACGTATGATCGGAAAGAGAATGTAACGGAGAAGATTGTACCGGTTATGATAAAGGGACAAAGCGAGCGACAACAGATACAGCAAGTATATAATGAGTTAGCGGAAAAATTAGGGGGCGATTGGTATGTGCAGGCTCCTTTGCAATGGCATACACGAGGAAATCAACTAGTAGGAATGAGTCGCTTTATACGATTGGTTCCATATGAGCATAAAGAATTGCAAGATCTACTGGTTGTCATGGTGTATCCGCAGCAGCAAAGAATAATGACCGCCTTAGTGATCATTCCTCAAATTGAAGAACGGGAAGTAATGCAACAACTTATTAAGCAGATAGAAGATAAATGGTTTTCTACCATTTCTTGAGAAGAATAAAAAAAAAGCGAGATGAATATCTCGCTTTTTTTTATTCTAAAGTCTTCATTAATTCTTTTAGATGTTCTGTCAATTTTAAATTTTCGCGATAATCAATAGGGCAATCAATGATGACGGGTTTTGTTTGTTTAAAGGCTTTTTCTAATGTTGGTAGTAATTCTTCCGTTGAATTAATGCGATAGCCAATTGCCCCTACGCTTTTGGCAAATGTTACAAAATCAGGATTTGTAAAATCAACATAATGATGATGTCCATACTTCATGTCTTGTTTCCATTTTATTAAGCCGTAGCTACAATCGTTAAAGATGAGGGTAACGAAGTTGGTACCTAAGCGATGGGCTGTTTCAAATTCTTGGCAATTCATCATAAAGCCAGCATCACCAGTGATGGCGAGTACTTTTTTATTTGGGTATACGAGTTTTGCTGCAATCGCCCCGGGAACAGCAATGCCCATGGTAGCAAAACCATTTGAAATAATACAAGAATTAGGCATATAGCAGTTATAATGACGTGCAATCCATACTTTATTAGCACCTACGTCTGAAATTACGATATCACCCGGATCCATGACCTTGCGGCAGTCAATTAAAGCTTTTTGCGGTTTTACAGGAAATGCTTTATCGTCGGCGTAACTATTGTGCTCTTCAATCATCCGTTGTCGTATTTTTAAGGCATAGGTAGGTTCTTGTAGACGTGCTGATTGGCTCATAATTCGTGCTAATGCATCGGGAATATCACCAACGACTTCAATTTTGGGTTGGTAATTTTTATTGATATCGGCAGGCATTGTATCAATGTGAATGATATCGGCGTTTGTAGAATGCCATTTTGCCGGAGAATATTCAATAATATCGTAGCCGATAGAGATGACCAGACTTGCTTTTTCTAGTACTTTGGTCTGATAGTCGTTCATGGGAATGCCTGTTGTCCACAAAGAATAGGGGTTGTCAAAAGGAATTGCACCCTTGGCCATCATGGTATTGATGACAGGAATTTTTAACGTTTCAGCAAAGGTTGTCAATGCTTTTGAGGCATGACTGCGAATAACGCCACTACCAGCTAAAATAACAGGACTTTTCGCATATGAAATAGCATCGGCAGCGGCTTTGATTTGTTCATCCAGGGCTTTTTCGGATAAAATCGTTTTGTGTTTTAAAGGACGATCTTTATCGCTTACAGGCATTTGACTGATATTTACGGGCAAGTCAATGAAAGTAGCACCGGGTTTTTCTCGTTCGGCGTATTTAAAGGCTAGACGGGTAATTTCTGCCATTGTATCGGGGCGGACAACCGTGTAAGCTCGGCGCGTAATCGGTTCAAACATGGCACGTAAATCTAAATATTGGTGTGCCGTAATATGCATTTTATCTGTACCGACTTGCCCTGAAATAGCGACTAAGGGGGCACCATCACAATCAGCGTCTGCGACACCCGTGATTAAATTGGTTGCACCAGGTCCTAGTGTAGCCATACAAACACCGGCTTTTCCCGTTAAACGACCGTATATATCAGCCATAAAAGCGGCACCTTGTTCATGACGAACCGTAATAAATTCGATTTTAGAACGGGATAAGGCTTCCATTACAGCCAGATTTTCTTCACCAGGAATGCCGAAAATATAATGGACTCCTTCTTCTTCAAGACATTCGACTAATAAGTCAGCGGTAGTGCGTTCTTTTTTTGTTGCTATCATTCTGTATTCTCCTTTAATATGTGGGTATTTCTCAAATAATAAGCATATTTTTTATCATTATAGTATGCTTATTATTTTTTTTCAATTTTAGAGTATGTTTGTTTGTGTAGTAGCTTTATTTTACTATAAATTTATCTTTTCGTCAGTAACGGAATTATTATAAATTCATTATATTTTATATAAGGTAGATAAACGTGCTTTCAAAGTCGGTAGGGAAAATTGGCCAGGAGCAGTACGAGCGGAAGATACCGTGGTGAATGTGATGGCACTTCCGTATAAGCGTGTAATACGACCTAATTTTCCCATGGATATACCAATGATAGGATAATGGGGATATATTTCTTTTATTTGCTTAACGGCATATAACATGGTGAGTACATCTGCCGGAGTATGGGGCATACAGGCAATTTTGGCGATGGCTGCACCGTGTTTTTTCATCGCAGCAAAGTGTGTGAGCAGTGTTTCAAGTGAAGGTGTTTGTTGCATAGCGTGTAGACTCATGAGGATCGGAACATGCTTTTTCTGGGCTTCAGTGATGAGTAAATTGCGGATGGATTGGGGCTGATTATATTCAATGTCAATATAGCTGATAAGGCCAGAGTGGATAGCCACTTTTATTAGCTGGGCATAGGCCGTAGGGGATTGCGGATACGCACCGCCGTCAGTTTGTGTGCGTAAAGTAAATAAGATGGGGGTATGTGGTAATTCGTTATGGACGATATGTAAGGTTTGCAATAGATGAGATGCTGAGGCGGCATGAGAGAAAAAATCGTAGCGTAATTCAAGGAGTGCCTCTGTTTCGGGTAACACGCTTTTGCATTGGTGTTGTAAGTCTGTGAGGGAGATTGCTGTAGTAGCGATACAAATGCGAGGCTTTGCTTTTGTCCCTGTCAAAGGAAAATAAGGTATCATAAAAAACTCCTCTATTAGAGTAACTAATTTAGCTAATTAATAACAATTTAATTATTTCTTAGTATACCGCACAACGTATACCACACAATAGATGTATGGTCTAACGGCATAGATAAGAACAAAGTATGCAATATCGATATAAGAAAAATAAAAAAGTGTAATAAAATTCATGATGATGTTAAATAAAAAGCTTATTTTAGGGTAAAATAGGCATAATTATAAAACGAAGATAGAATAAAAACACAAAAATGCAAAAAAAAAAAGTAAATAATTCATGTGAAATTTTGTCCATTTATAATAAAAATATACCTTTTGAGTATAGAAATAAACAGGCTTAATTACTAGTGTTTAATCTATGACAAGAAAAAAAATGTTCAATTATTCTTGAACGGAATTAAATAAAACACATATGAATTACCAAAAAGAATACAATGTCTACGGTAAAGACGACAATTGCAAGGGTAATATTCCTTGACGTTATAGATTTTAGGTGATAACATTCATGATAGTAATTGAGTAGACGGAAAAACAATAACTGCTGATTGCTAATTGGGGTACTACTGAAATTGAAGTGTAAGATAAAACCAAAAGGGGAAAAAACAAAACGCGGAGGATATGTTTTGTTTTTTCAAAAATTGAAAGGATGGATACGACAATGAAACAAGTGAAAATTATCACACCAGCTGAAGCAGCTGCTTTGGTAAAAGACAATGACACGCTTACGAGTATGGGATTTGTGGGCTGTTCACATCCGGAAGCATTGACTAAAGCATTAGAAAAACGTTTTTTGGAAACGGGTTCGCCTAAGAACTTAACTTATTTATACTCAGCATCGCAAGGAACGCGTAAAGGTGTAGCAGGTGAACATTTAGCACATGAAGGATTGTTAAAACGGTTAATTATTGGACATTATCAAACCGTTCCCGCGTTGGCTAAATTAGCAACGGAAAATAAGATTGAAGCATACAATTATTCACAGGGGACGATGTGCCATATGTTCCGGGCCATTGCGGGCAAAAAAATTGGTGTTTTCACGGATGTAGGCTTACATACGTTCTTAGACCCTCGGAATGGCGGCGGTCGTGTTAATGAAAAAACGACAGAAGATTTGGTGAAATTGATCAATATAGATGGGAAAGAACAATTATTTTATCCAACGTTCCCTATTCATGTTGCTTTCTTACGTGGTACGTATGCCGATGAAGCAGGAAATATTACGACGCACGAAGAAGTTGCTCCATTAGAAAATTTGACCGTAGCACAAGCGGTTCATAATTGTGGCGGGATTGTTATTGTTCAGGTTCGTAAAATCGTTAAACATGGTTCTTTGGATGCACGGATGGTTACGATTCCGGGAATTTATGTTGATTATGTTGTTGAAGCAGATGCGTCTGACCATGAACAAGCTTTTGGCTGTGAATATGATCCATCCTTAAGTGGTGCTGCTCGTGTAACGACCAGCACTGGTGGCAATATGATTCCGTTAGATGCCAAGAAGATTATTGGACGTCGTGGTGCTTTAGCATTGAAGGATGATGCTGTTGTTAATTTGGGTGTAGGGGCTCCGGAATATGTGGCAACTGTTGCGGGTGAAGAAGGTATTTCCGATCGGTTTACGTTAACCGTAGAAAATGGTGCCCTTGGCGGCGTTCCTCAAGGGGGACCTCAATTTGGAGCAACACGGAATCCGGAAGCGTTTGTCGCACAAGATTATCAGTTTGACTTCTACGATGGTGGCGGTTTGGATATTGCCTTTTTGGGATTGGCACAATGCAGCGAAAGTGGGGATATTAATGTTAGTCGGTTTGGCCCGCGTATTGCTGGTTGCGGCGGATTTGTTCATATTTCTCAGAAAACACCGAATGTATATTTCTGCGGTACCTTTACTAATGGGGGATTAAAAGTTGCTGTAGAAAATGGTAAATTGAAAATTTTACAAGAAGGTAAATCGAAGAAGTTTATTAAAGCAGTTGATCAGGTTACATTTAATGGTGCCTATGCCGCTGAAATGGGAAAAAATGTGTGGTATTTGACAGAACGTTGTGTGTTTAAATTAACTGCTAAAGGATTAAAATTGATGGAAGTAGCACCAGGTATTGACGTTGAAAAAGACATCTTGGCTCACATGGACTTCAAACCAATTATTGAAGACTATACAACTATGGATGCTCGTATATTCAATGAAGGTATTATGGGCTTAAAAAAATAAATTTATTTAACTTATTTATAACTAATAACATTTAAAGGAGTGATTGTAATGAAACCGATGAGACTTCATCATGTTGGTATTGTTCTTCCGTCGTTGGAAAAAGCACATGAGTTTATGCAAAATAATGGGCTTGAAATTGATTATGCAGGGTATGTGCAAGCGTATCATGCAAATTTAATCTTCACGAAAAAAGGTGAATACAGTAGTCCCATTGAAATGATTATTCCAACTTCCGGGGTACTTACTGAATTTAATGGTGGTCGCGGTGGAATTGCTCACATTGCGTTTGAAGTAGATGACGTAGAAGCTGTTCGTAAAGAAATGGAAGAAGAATGCCCTGGTTGTATGTTGGAAAAGAAAGCGGTACAGGGAACGGATGATATTATTGTTAATTTCCGTCGTCCTAAGACCAACCATGGGATTTTGGTAGAATATGTTGAAACGATGGCTCCGATTGTGGGGCATGACCAAAATCCCTTTATCAAAACGATGGGACCTGAAAAAGGTCAGCTGAAATCATCTTGGCATCCGATGCGGTTACACCATGTCGGCATTGTGTTGCCTACGATGGAAGCAGCTCATGATTTCATGAAGACGAATGGTTTGGAAGTGGATTATGCTGGTTTTGTAGAAGCATATCATGCCGATCTAATTTTCACGAAAAAAGGCGAATACAGCAGTCCTATTGAATTTATTATTCCGCGCGAAGGGGTATTGAAGAACTTTAATGGTGGACGTGGCGGCATCGCTCATATCGCATTTGAAGTAGATGATGTAGAAGCCGTTCGTCAAACGATGGAAAAAGAATCAGATGGATGCATGTTAGAAAAGAAAGCCGTACAAGGAACGGATGATATTATTGTGAACTTCCGTCGTCCAAGTACAGATGCGGGAATCTTGGTTGAATATGTTCAAACGACTGCACCTATTAATCGCAACAATCCTAATCCCTTTCCTGATTTATAAGAAAAGGGAAGTATGAGAGAAAGGATGAGGAATCGATGTATACGTTAGGAATTGACGTAGGTTCGTCTTCCTCTAAAGCCGTCATTTTAGAAGACGGTAAGACCATCTTAGCCCATGCCGTTATTGAAATCGGCACGGGCTCAAGTGGCCCAAAACGGGTGCTTGAAGAGGTTTTTAAAGGTACGAACTTAACACTTGATGATATGTCTAATATCATCGCAACTGGATATGGCAGGTTTAATGTGGAATATGCAAAAGGAGAAATCAGTGAAATTACCTGTCATGCCAAGGGAGCATTATTTGAGTGTCCCGGAACGACAACCATCTTGGATATTGGGGGACAAGATGTTAAGGCGATCAAGTTAAACAATAAAGGTATGGTCATGCAGTTTGCTATGAATGATAAGTGTGCTGCTGGGACAGGTCGCTTTTTAGATGTAATGTCGAAAGTTTTGGAAATACCAATTTCAGACATGGGAAAATGGTATTTTAAATCGAAGAACCCTGCACCTGTAAGTAGTACATGTACAGTGTTTGCGGAATCAGAAGTAATTTCTTTGTTATCTAAAAATATAGCAAAGGAAGATATAGTAGCAGGTGTTCATAAGTCGATAGCAAGTAAGGCCAGCGCTTTGGTTCGTCGTGTTGGGGTAGATGGAACGCTTACGATGACCGGTGGTGGAGCAAGGGACCCAGGAGTAGTTGATGCAATTGCTAAGGAACTGGGAGTAAAAGTGCAGGTGGCTAATCACCCACAAGTGATTGGAGCCTTGGGGGCAGCACTAATTGCATATGAAAAAATAAAAAAATAAGTTACAAAGGAGAGAATCATCATGAGTGAAGAAAAAAATCTTGACGTGGCAAGCATGAGCTCTAAGGAGGCATTAGGTTATTTTCAGGCGAAACTTGATGAAGATGCAAGACAGGCAAAAAAAGAAGGTCGTCTAGTATGTTGGTCTGCTTCAGTTGCACCACCGGAATTCTGTACAGCAATGGGTATTGCCTTGATATATCCTGAAACACATGCTGCTGGGATTGGTGCCCGGCATGGTTCGCCAGATTTATTGGAAGTAGCAGAAAACAAGGGGTATGATCAAGATATCTGTTCATATTGCCGTGTTAACATGGGATACACGGAATTAATGAAACAGCAGGAAGAAACGGGAGTTACACCGCCTACATTGGAAGCATCTCCAGCCGGTCGTGTACCATTGCCAGACTTGGTTATTACCTGTAATAACATCTGTAATACCTTGTTGAAATGGTATGAAAATTTGGCTAAAGAATTAAATGTTCCTTTGATTAATATTGATGTACCGTTTAACCATGAATATCCTATTACGAAACATGCAAAACGGTATATTGTAGGCGAATTTAAAGAAGCAATTCGTAAATTGGAAGAAATTTGTGGTCGTCCTTTTGATTATGATAACTTCTTTAAGGTACAAGAACAAACACAACGTTCTATCGCTGCTTGGAATAAAATTTCTAAGTTTTTCAGCTATAAACCCTCGCCACTTAATGGCTTCGATCTCTTTAACTTCATGGGATTAGTCGTAGCAGCACGTTCGTTGGATTATGCTGAAATCACATTTAATAAATTTGTTGCTGAATTGGAAGAAAAAGTAAAAAATCAGAAATGGGCTTTTGGTGAAAATGAAAAGACTCGTTTTACCTGGGAAGGTATTGCTGTCTGGATTGCTTTAGGTCATACGTTTAAAGAATTAAAAGGACATGGCTCGTTAATGACTGGTTCGGCATATCCCGGTATGTGGGATGTATCTTATGAACCGGGCAACTTAGAATCAATGGCAGAAGCATATTCGCGTACGTATATTAATTGTTGTTTGGAACAACGTGGCAATGTGTTGGAACAGGTATGCCGCGATGGGTTGTGTGATGGCTTACTTCTGCATCAAAATCGCTCGTGCAAAAACATGAGTTTATTGAATAATGAAGGTGGACAGCGCGTTCAAAAGAATTTGGGAATTCCTTATGTTATTTTTGATGGCGACCAAACGGATCCGCGGAACTTCTCAGAAGCACAATTTGATACTCGTGTAGAAGCACTTTGTGAAACAATGGATGAACAGAAGGCATGTGAAGGAGGAAATCAATAATGAGCAAGATTGACGAACTTATTAACAAATTTCAAGAAGTATCCAATCACCCGCAACAGACTGTTTTAAAATATAAAAAGGAAACGGGAAAAGGATTAGTAGGGATGATGCCTTACTATGCACCGGAAGAAATTGTATATGCTGCCGGGTATCTTCCTGTAGGTCTGTTTGGGGCACAAAAACCTAAAATTGCGGCCGCTCGAACCTACTTGCCGCCGTTTGCCTGTTCGTTAATGCAAGCCGATATGGAATTGCAATTAAACGGCACGTATGATTGTTTAGACGCAGTTATTTTTTCTGTTCCTTGTGATACCTTACGTTGCATGAGTCAAAAATGGCATGGTAAAGCACCGGTAGTCGTATTTACGCATCCTCAAAATCGTAAAATTAGAGCGGCTGTTGATTTTTTGCGTGCAGAATTTGATCATGTAAAAACGGAATTAGAAAAATATTTGCATGTTGAAATTACTGATATGGCTATTCAAAAAGCGATAAAGGTGTATAATGAAAACCGACGGATTATGCGTGAATTTTGTGATGTTGCGGCTGAATATCCACAGATTTTCACTCCCGTAAAACGGCATGATATTATTAAGGCTCGCTGGTTTATGGATAAAGCGGTACATACACAATGGGTTCGTGAACTTATTGATACGGTAAAGCAGGAAAAAGTAGAACCATGGAATGGGAAAAAAGTGGTTATTTCTGGTATCATGGCAGAACCTGATGAATTTTTAGATATTTTTGAAGATTTTAATATTGCCGTAGTAGCAGATGATTTGGCACAAGAATCACGTCAATTCCGTACAGATGTTCCAGAAGGTATTGATCCGTTGGAACAGTTAGCACAGCAATGGCAAGACTTTGATGGTTGCCCTCTGGCATTAAATGAAGATAAACCTCGTGGTCAAATGCTTATTGATATGACGAAAAAGTACGATGCTGATGCGGTTGTTGTATGCATGTTCCGTTTCTGCGATCCCGAAGAATTTGATTATCCGATTTATAAGACGCAATTTGAAGATGCAGGTGTACGTTATACCACGGTGGATGTTGACTTAGAATCTCCTTCGTTGGAACAAGTACGTACTCGTATTCAGGCATTCTCGGAAATTCTTTAAGGATAATAGTTCTGCCGGGGATATGATTGGGTAATACGCAGGAGAATATGCTTGGCATATTGTAAAGTATGTTCTTGTCGCGATTACATATATAAAATATACAGAGTATTAGGAGGAATTACATTATGGATTTTAAACTTAGCGAAATGCAACAAGATATTGCTAAACTCGCAAGAGATTTTGCAGAAAAGAAATTAGAACCTACGGTTAAACAACGCGATGAAGACGAAGTATTCGATCGTGCGTTAGTTGATGAAATGGGCTCATTAGGTCTTTTAGGTATTCCATGGGAAGAAAACTATGGTGGTGTAGGTGCTGATTTTGTAAGCTTGGCAGTTGCTTGCGAAGAAATTGCAAAAGTAGATCCATCTATTGCATTGAGCTTTGAAGTTCACACAATGCTCTGCTCCTGGCCGCTTTGGAAATTCGGTACAGAAGAACAGAAAGCTAAATATTTGAAACCCTTGGCAGAAGGTAAAAAATTAGGTGCATTTGGTTTAACTGAACCTAATGCAGGTACAGATGCATTAAATGGGAGCACAACTGCTGTTAAAAATGCGGATGGTACATATACATTGAATGGTTCTAAAGTATTTAATACCAATGGTGGAGATGCTGAAATCACGATTGTATTTGCTGCTACAGATAAATCTAAAGGCGCTAAAGGTATGAGTGCGTTTATCGTTGAAAAAGGAACTCCTGGCTTTACATATGGTAAAGAAGAAGTAAAAATGGGTATCCGTGCTTGCGTACAACGTGAACTCGTATTCCAAGATGTAGTTGTGCCAGCAGAAAATATGCTTGGCAAAGAAGGCGAAGGCTTTAAAATCGCTATGATGACTTTAGATGGTGGCCGTGTTGGCGTAGGTGCTCAAGCGTTGGGTATTGCTGAAGGTGCATTTAATAAAGCGGTACAGTATGCGAATGAACGTATTCAATTTGGTAAACCTATCATGAAACAACAAGCTGTTGCATTTATGCTTGCTGACATGAAATTGAAAATTGAAACAGCACGTTGGGCTGTTTATAAAGCTGCATGGAAAATGGGTCAACCTGATGTTAAATCTTATTCTATGGATGCATCCATTGCAAAAAAATATGCATCTGACATCGCTATGCAGGTAACGACAGATGCTGTTCAAGTATTTGGTGGTTATGGCTTTACACGTGATTATCCAGTAGAACGTTATATGCGTGATGCTAAGATTACCCAGATTTATGAAGGTACAAACCAAGTACAACAGATGATTATTTCTGGATTTTTGAAATAAGATATAGTTAGTAAAAGAGCTATCGTCATGATAAGATGACGATAGCTCTTTTTTACTTTTCTTATGGTAATGTGGAGTTAACCGCACGCAATAAGGCTTGATAATATTTTTGCGAACATGGGACGGGAATATGAAGTGTAGCGGCTGTATGGACAATAAACCCGCTAAATGTTTCTAATTCTCCTTTTTTTCCTTGTTTAATGTCTCTTGCCAAGGAACTTGTGACATCCTTGTTTTTTTGTTTATCTGTGCGGGTATAAATAAGTTGTGGTAGTTGTTCATCAAGGGGAATGCGCAAGGCCCGACCGACAGCAGTAGCTTCTTCTAATAAGGTATAAAATTCGCTTTTGCGGCTGTCATCATTCCAGACATCCGCTACGGTTCCTTTATAATAGGCCGTACTTACATTATAAGCACAGTTTAAAATGTATTTATGCCACATTTCTTGTTGAATTGTAGTTGTTATACGGCATTGCAGGCCTTCGTGTGATAACAGACTGGAGACGACTTGAGCAGCCTCAGTATCGGGAGAACCGAGAAATATGCGGGCATAGTTACCCGTTTGAAGAATGGAGTAATCTTCTTGATAAGAAGAGGTAATGTAAATGCATGATGGCACAAAACGCACCTGTGGATAGTAAGTGCGGACGACATCGGGGTAGGTAACGCCATTCATAATACAACAAATAATGGTATGGTCATCAACACAATCTTTAATCGCTTGTAATACTTCAGGTAAAGAAGGGTTTTTTACACAAATGAATATGACATCTTGGATGCCCAGGTGGCTAGGTGTGTCTGTTACAGGCGGATGATAGGTATGCTCTCCCCATAATTCACTATGTAATTGCAAGCCTGCACATTGTAAAGCTTCTTTTCTTTTTGTACGGGCAACTAATGTTACTTGTTTACGATTGGCACAGAGAATGGAAGCAATGTAACCGCCGATACCGCCAATACCGGAAATGAGTATTTTCATGAATGGACACCCTTTCTTATATTATTTTCTACAATTATAAATAAAAAATTATAATAAAAAAAGAATTGACAAATAAAATAAATTAGATATAATATATTCATAATCTTATATTTATAAAAGTATTGATGGAAAAAAGTAGTATTGTAAATATCTTTACAGAGAGCTGTTGGCTGGTGTAAAACAGTAGGTGATACAGTGTGAAGTTCTTTCCTGAACTGTAAGGCTGAATGTTATTTTGATTAGTAGGCTGAACCGGGGTGGCACTCGTTAGATATGCCATGAGTTGATCTGATTCAAGATAAATAGGGTGGTACCGCGGAGCAATCCGTCCCTCGGTATTACTCTTTTTTTTTTAGGTAAAAAGGGTGGTACCGCGAACATCTTCGTCCCTTCAGGCGAAGGTGTTCTTTTTTTATATATTTTGTAATAAGAAAAGAGGTTGTATGTATGACAGGAAGTATTCAAATTTTCATTATTTTCATGTATGTGGCTATTTTATTTGCTATTAGTTGGTATATCAAGAAAAAAGCATCTGGTTCAGCAGAAAATTATATTTTGGCCGGACGAAAGCTAACGGTACCACTAGTCGTTGTTTCTATTGTTGGCTTAGCCGTAGGCGGAGCATCTACTATCGGTGTTGCTGAACAGGCGTATAAAGTAGGGCTATCGGCAGGATGGTATACGGCCGCTTGGGGGATTGGGGCAATTGTTATGGGCTTAACCGTAGCGAAAAAATATCGTCGTTTACAGATAACGACTATTCCTGAAATGTTAGAACGGTATTATGATACAAAAAGCAGTATTGCTGGGATTGTTTGCCAAATTTTAGTACAATTAGTTGTTATGAGTTTACAATATGTGGCAGGAGGTGCTATTTTATCAGCTTTATTACCACAAATTTTCACTCCTTTTTCAGGCATGATTGTTAGTGCTATTGTATTTATTGGGATTACATTAATAGGAGGTATGTGGTCAGCCAGTCAGTCTAATATTTTAAATGTTACCTTACAATATATTGGTATTACCGTTGCTGCTTTTATCATTATTTCTTTAGTAGGTGGCATGCAGACGGTAGTCGTACAAGTACCTAGTGATATTACGCTGGATATAGTACAAGGTGTAGGAGGCATGAAAATTGTTACTTGGATTGTTACGCTTATTACGGTAAACTTGTCTTTGCAAGCGATCATTCAAGTTTCTTTGGGAGCTAAAAATGTACACACGGCTCAACGTGGATTTATTATTGCTGGTATTATTATGTTGCCAGTTGGTTTTCTTGCCGCACTGTTAGGCGTGGTGGCAGCCGAAGTATATCCTCATATTGCCCCTACAACCGCATTGCCGCGATTGATTATGTCGATTAATCCGTGGATTGCTGGTGTGACCTTAGCCTCTCTATGGGCTGCCGATATTAGTACGGCATGTAATTTATTATTGTCTTCGGCTACGTTATATTCTCAAGATATTCATAAACGTTTCATTCAGCCACGTATTAAGGAGAAGCAATATTTGCTGGTAACGCGTTTATCTGTATTGGTGTTAGGCCTGATTACGTTAGGGTTTGCCCTTACGATTAGCGGTATTATTTCTACCTTAATGGCGGGGTTGTCATTGATGGCGGCATTTGGCGTTATTATTTTAATGACGCTATATGCTCCACAATATTGCCGAAAAGAGGCAGCTTTTTATACGTTGTTAGCAGGTATTGTTGTTTTAGTAGCATGGTTGTTATTCCCGGTGGTACGCATTGTACCGCATGTGATTTATGCAGAGTGGTTGGTATGTAGCCTTGTATTTGGCGGCACTTGTTTTGTGACATCTGAAAAATTAGACATCCTTTCGATTGAGAAAAAAATAGTCATGTCTAAATAGATTGAAAATGTTTCCTGGATGATTATCAAAAAATGAAATATCTTTTCAATTGACAAATGAAGACGTAAATAGTATACTTTCTTCAAGACAGAAGAAAACATTCATTATGGAAAGGAGAAAGTTATGAAAACGATTGTTGTCTATTCTTCGTATACGGGAAAAACCAAGGGAATAGCAGAAGCCGTGGCTAAGGGTATCGGCGAAAACATTAGTTGTGTTTCGTTGGATGAGATACCAACGGATATCGCTTCATATGACTGTGTGTTTTTTGGCTGCTATATTGAAAGTGGATTTATTGATGGGAGATCACAGGAAGTATTGAAAACACTTACGAATAAAAAAATAGCTCTTTTTGTTACCATGTGGATTGGTCCGTATTCCGATGATATAGCGAAAAGATTGCGACGAATTGTAGAATTTTTACCGCAAGGTTGTCAAATTGTGGGCACGTATATTACACCGGTGGATGATGCGGCGGGCGATCAACAAGAAAGAGAACATCGGCTGGCTGCGGATTTTGCCGCCAATACGATGCATCGATTGTTATCGACGACATAATAAAACATCTCGCAATAATGGAATTTTTTATTGCGAGATGTTTTGTATTGACGGCTAGAGAATAAAAATGGTATCATATAAAAACCAACGCGATAGAATATATAATGTTGGAAAAAAATCTCTTGACAAACGAAAAAGAGTTTGT
>NZ_KQ960932.1 GCF_001553405.1 Megasphaera hutchinsoni
AAAAGGTGCTTTCTGAAAAGAAAGAGAAGTCAAGTAAGTAAGGGCGTACGGCGGATGCCTTGGCCCTATCAGCCGATGAAGGACGCGATAAGCTGCGAAAAGCTACGGTGAGGTGCAAGTAACCATTGACCCGTAGATATCCGAATGGAGCAATCCGGCAGTAGGAGTACTGTCATCCATCGTAAGATGGAGGGGAACCCGGTGAACTGAAACATCTAAGTAGCCGGAGGAAAAGAAATCAACCGAGATACCCTAAGTAGCGGCGAGCGAACGGGGAAGAGCCTAAACCTAAACGGGAAACCGATTAGGGGTAGAGGACTGCAGAGCAGAACCAGCGAGAAGCCAAATCAGGTGGGAAACTGAGCCAGAGACGGTGAGAGCCCGGTAGGCGTAATCAAAGGGAAACAGCAGAATCCGGAGTACCACGGGGCACGAGGAACCTTGTGGGAAGCAGGGGGGACCACCCTCCAAGGCTAAATACTGATAGAGACCGATAGCGCATAGTACCGTGAGGGAACGGTGAAAAGAACCCCGGGAGGGGAATGAAATAGAACCTGAAACCGTATGTCTACAAGCAGTCGAAGCTCCGTATGAGAGCGACGGCGTGCCTATTGAAGAATGAACCGGCGAGTTACTGTTACCAGCGAGGTTAAGCGGAAAACGTGGAGCCGAAGCGAAAGCGAGTCTGAAAAGGGCGACAGTTGGTAGTAGTAGACCCGAAACCACAGTGATCTACCCATGTCCAGGCTGAAGCACAGGTAAAAATGTGTGGAGGGCCGAACTAGTGAGCGTTGAAAAGCTTTTAGATGAGATGTGGGTAGGGGTGAAATGCCAATCGAACGTGGAGATAGCTGGTTCTCCCCGAAATAGCTTTAGGGCTAGCCTCATGGAGAGAGTACAGGCGGTAGAGCACTGAACGAGGTAGGGGCCTATCCGGCTACCGAACTTAATCAAACTACGAATGGCTGTACTTATACATGGGAGTCAGACTGCGAGTAATAAGGCCCGTAGTCAAGAGGGAAACAGCCCAGACCAACAGCTAAGGTCCCCAATGCCGTACTAAGTGGTGAAGGATGTGGAGTTTCGAAAACAACCAGGATGTTGGCTTAGAAGCAGCCATCATTAAAAGAGTGCGTAATAGCTCACTGGTCGAGAGGCTCTGCGCCGAAGATGACCGGGGCTAAAGTACGGAACCGAAGCTTTGGCAATTAGCAATGCTAATTGGGTAGGGGAGCGTTCCTGCATGGGAGAAGCCTGACCGGAAGGACAGGTGGACAGGCAGGAAGAGAGAATGCCGGTATGAGTAGCGAAAAGGGTGGTGAGAATCCACCCCACCGAAAGCCTAAGGGTTCCCGGGCAACGATCGTCGACCCGGGGTAAGTCGGGACCTAATCCGAGGCGAAGACGCATAGGAGATGGACAACAGGTTGAAATTCCTGTACCGCAGAAGTATGATTGAGCGATGTGGTGACACAAGAAGGACGATGCGCATGCGACTGGAAGAGCATGTCTAAGCAGGTAGGCTGTAGAGTAGGAAAAACCGCTCTATGAAAAGGCCGAGAAGTGATGGGGAGCTTTCCGAGAGGAAAGTGAAGGGATCGGAACTAGATTGTCGAGAAAAGCTGCTAGTGAGTACTTAGGCGCCCGTACCAAAACCGACACAGGTAGGCAGGATGAGAATTCTAAGGTGCGCGGGAAAACCCTCGTTAAGGAACTCGGCAAAATATATCCGTAACTTCGGGAAAAGGATAGCCCAGAGTATGTGAAGTCCATACGGATGGAGCAGGAATGGGCGGCAGAAGAGAGGCCCAAGCGACTGTTTACCACAAACACAGGCGTCTGCTAAAGCGAAAGCTGATGTATAGATGCTGACACCTGCCCGGTGCTGGAAGGTTAAGAGGACGTGTTAGCCGTAAGGCGAAGCAGAGAATTGAAGCCCCAGTAAACGGCGGCCGTAACTATAACGGTCCTAAGGTAGCGAAATTCCTTGTCGGGTAAGTTCCGACCCGCACGAAAGGTGTAACGATTTGGGCACTGTCTCAACGAGGGACCCGGTGAAATTGAAGTACCTGTGAAGATGCAGGTTACCCGCGACTGGACAGAAAGACCCCATGGAGCTTTACTGTAACCTGAGATTGGATTCTGGTATAAGATGTACAGGATAGTTGGGAGGCGGAGAAGTGCGTACGCCAGTATGCATGGAGCCACAGGTGGGATACCAACCTTGTTGTATTGGAATTCTAACGAGAGCCGTAACGAAGCTGCGGACAGTCTCAGGCGGGCAGTTTGACTGGGGCGGTCGCCTCCTAAAAAGTAACGGAGGCGCCCAAAGGTTCCCTCAGCGCGGACGGAAACCGCGCGAAGAGTGTAAAGGCAGAAGGGAGCTTGACTGCAAGACGTACAGGTCGAGCAGGGACGAAAGTCGGGCTTAGTGATCCGGTGGTAGAGAGTGGAATTGCCATCGCTCAACGGATAAAAGCTACCCTGGGGATAACAGGCTTATCTCTCCCAAGAGTCCATATCGACGGGGAGGTTTGGCACCTCGATGTCGGCTCATCACATCCTGGGGCTGAAGTAGGTCCCAAGGGTTGGGCTGTTCGCCCATTAAAGTGGTACGCGAGCTGGGTTCAGAACGTCGTGAGACAGTTCGGTCCCTATCCATCGCGGGCGTAAGAAACTTGAAAGGGGCTGCTCCTAGTACGAGAGGACCGGAGTGGACGAACCAATGGTGTACCAGTCATACCGCCAGGTGTGCAGCTGGGTAGCTACGTTCGGGACGGATAAACGCTGAAAGCATCTAAGCGTGAAACCAGCCTAAAGATGAGGTTTCTCATTGCAAAAGTAAGGTCCCACAAAGACGATGTGGTAGATAGGCCGGGAGTGGAAGTACAGTAATGTATGGAGCGGACCGGTACTAATAGACCGAGGACTTGACTTAATAAAGAAGAGAAGAAGGGGAGTTAAGGAATACTTTTCTAAGCAGTTGTCAGGGTACATACCTGAAATTCAGTGGCGATAGCTACGGGGATCCACCTGTTCCCATGCCGAACACAGCAGTTAAGCCCGTATACGCTGAAAGTACTGGAGGGGAGGCCCTCTGGGAGGATAGGGAGTCGCTGATT
>NZ_KQ960933.1 GCF_001553405.1 Megasphaera hutchinsoni
GATTAAATTAAAAAAGAGTACCGATATATCGGTATTCTTTTTTTTATTTGCTAGTATTTATTTGGAATATATAGGCAGTGTAGATAGTAAATTATCGTATTAAAATTTTATGTATCAGGACATTTTCTCTTGACGTTTTTTTTTATAATTATTACTATAATCTTATACTGTAAACATAGGATTAGATTATAATTTGGAGGATGCATATGAAATTAGGAGAAGGTATAGTTGAAGAGATTATTGACAATAAATATGCTAGTATAAAAGTAAGTAGAGAACAATTATTTAGTGCTTGTAGCTCTTGTATAGGCGTGGAACGAGTGGTTGTCAAAGCACGAAATTTAGTGCAAGCTAAAAAAGGACAAGCTGTACGATATTACATGCCAGAGGGACATTTAATTTTAGGAGCCTTTGTCTGTTTTATTTTACCCTTATGTTTGTTATTTCTAGGAGGATTAGTCGGCTATTATGTTTCGCTTTTGTGGGGAAGCCCCGTATTTGCTTCTATTGTAGTGGGAACGGGGATTAGTTTAGCACTCATATTTATTATTTGGCGAGTTTGCGATCGGCGTATTTCTTTTTTGCTTAATACGGAACCATGTATATGTGAAATTATTCAAGATTAGCGTGTATATGCGTGATGGGAGGGGGGAAAAAAGAAAATGAAAAAATTATTTTTACTATTGATGGCGGCATTTTTAGTAACTTGGGGAAGCTATGGGAGTAAGATAAGCCAGCAGACTGATTCAGCGACACAAGTACATGAATATGTGCAAGCTGTTACGAAAAATGTAGATGAACAAGTTGAACCTTCAGGCACATTAAAAGATGTATATTTGGCTGGAAAGAATGTTCCTGATTATAATGGACATGATTATTACCTTATTAATCGAAATGTTCCCTTTTTTTCAAAGAGTGATTTAAATAAAAAAGCAGGGACAATTAAATTGTCTGAAATGGATGCATACGGTAGATGTCGAAGTAACTTTATGATTGTAGGACCCGAAACATTACCGCATGTGCCGCGAGAAGGTATTGGCATGGTACGACCTTCTGGCTGGAGAACGATTAGATATGATTTTATTGAAAATAGATACTTGTATAATCGCTCGCATTTATTGGGATATCAATTATCTGGATTAAATGCAGAACGGCGCAATTTAATTACGGGTACAGAGTATTTTAATAAACGCTTGATGTTGCCGTATGAAAATCGAGTGGCGGAAACGGCGAAGCGAGGATTCCATATCGCTTATCGCGTAACACCGATTTATAAAGAGCGAGAATTAGTGGCACGAGGAGTTATTATGGAAGGGTACTCGATAGAAGATTCGGGACGTCTACATTTTAATGTTTTTGTGTATAATATAGAGCCGGGTGTAGTTATTAATTATGAAAATGGTGATAGTTATGCTCAAGATGATGCGGCTAGTATCGCAGAGAAAAAGGCTATTGAAAAGTCTATACGACGACATTATAAGCATAAGAAAAAAATAACTAATAGTACCTAATATTGGAAAAATAAAATCACTGCTTTTTATATAAAAAGCAGTGATTTATTTGCCTGAAAATTATTTGTTTGCATTTGTTTTACCATAATATTCTTTAAATGATTGCACCCATGTTTGTGCTGGATGGGATAAAAATCCTTTACTTTTCCAAATCATGGCTAAGGTCCAGGGAATAACGGGCTTTGATAGAGGAATGCAAAGTGCTGTTTCAGGTTTTATTCGTTTGCAAATGCTTTGAGGTAACAATGCAATACCTAATTGCGAATGAACCATTTCAGAAATAAAATCCCAATGGCTACTTTGGCAGACGATCTTTGGTTGAGCTATAATATCTTGGTAAAAAGAGCGTATATAGCCATATAAAGTGAAAGAATTAGGATAATAAATAAGTGGTTCATCTTTTATTTCTTCCAAGGTTAATTCACTTTTTTTAGCTAAAGGATGAGTTGGCCATAAAACAACTTGAAGATTTTCGCGATTAAAAATAAAAAAATTGTAGGGCATATCTGTTTGAATAGGTAATGCTACTATTCCTGCTTGGATTAAGCCGTCATCAATTGCCGAGATAACATCTTTAGAGCCGACTTCTGCTAATGCTAATTCGATACGGGGATAAAGTGACATAAAATGAGTGATAAAAGGAGATATAAATGAAGACCCAACCATAGGAGGTATACCAATGGCTAATTTTCCTGTATTTAATAAATGTGGAGAATCTATTTCTTCTTTTAAACTAGAAAAATTTTTAATAATTTCTTCTATTTTGGGGAGCAAATAAGCACCACGTTCAGTGAGTTCGATTGATTTTCCTTTGCGATTAAATAGTTGCACATCCCAATGTTCTTCTAGTGCTTTGATGCCTTTACTAATAGATGGTTGACTTATATGTAAAGCTTTGGATGCTTTTGTAAAACTTTTTTTGTGGGCCACTTCAACGAAGTAGGTCAATTGGAACAAATCCATGACATATTCACCTCTTTTGTATATTCTTATACTATCATATATTATAGTTTTTTTGAATAAACAAGTATTGAAAATATTAATAAATAAGTATGTAGGAAATTTGCTTGCATTATATGAGAAAGATGGTAGATTAAAATTATTTTATCTATATTGGGAGGTAAAATCGGTGTATAATAAAAATATCCTAATAAGGAGGACGATATGGGCTTACGTTGGGTTATGCATGTAGATATGGATGCTTTTTATGCATCGATTGAGCAACGAGATCATATTCAGTATAGAGGAAAACCAGTTATTGTAGGTGGTCTTTTTGACCGAGGTGTAGTGGCAACGGCATCATATGAAGCACGTGCATTTGGCGTGTATTCGGCAATGAGTATGAAATTAGCTAAACGATATTGTCCTGAGGGAATATTTATAGCACCTAGAATTGATTATTATAAGCTTATATCAGAACAGATATATCAAATTTTTCAGCAATATTCACCGCAAGTAGAGCGATTGTCTTTAGATGAGGCTTTTTTAGACATATCGGGTATGGAACGAAAGTATTCTCAATATACAGATATGGGAAGAGAAATTAAGCAAGATATTTTGAATCATATAGGATTAGTAGCATCGGTAGGTATTGGGCCGAATAAATTTATTGCTAAAATTGCTTCAGATATAGAAAAGCCGAATGGATTGGTTTTTGTTCCTTATGGACAGGAACAAAAATTTTTATATCCTTTATCAGTAAAACGGATTTGGGGCGTGGGAAAGATTACCGCTCAAAAATTAGAAAAATTAGGGCTTAGCCACATTGGCGATGTAGCAAATGCGTCTGTTGCAATATTGCGACAAGCGGTAGGAGAGCAGGCCAAGCATTTGAAAGCATTAGCACAAGGAGTGGATACACGACCTATTATTTCCCAACGAGAGCTTAAATCAATTAGTTATGAACATACTTATACAAAGGATTTAGTTACACGAGAAGAAGTATATCAAAAATTACGCATATTGGCGTATGAAGTGGCAGGTAGACTTCGTAAGCAAGGGGTAATGGGCAGAACGATAACATTAAAGATTAGAAACCATTTGTTTTATACGTTTACTCGTTCATTGACGAGTAAACAAGATGGCTTTTATGATGAAATAGAATTATATAATATAAGTTTGCAGTTATATAATAAGAGTAATATTCCGGGTTCCATACGATTATTAGGGTTAGGCATAAGCCATTTGTGTGTTTATCAACGACAAGCGGTGCTTTTTTCAGATAAGACAGAAAAATTAGAAAATCAAGAAAAATTAAATTATACATTGGATAGATTACACGAACGGTTTGGCAATAAAGTGATAATAAAAGGTTTTTTATTGGATAAGGATATTAATAATAAGAAAGATTAAATAGGGGGACCGACATGTCAATATATAAAGTTGCTGCACATACTGGTGCGAATGATAATGGATACATTGAATATAATACAGAAACAAAGGAAGTAAAAGCACATTTTTCAGCGGATAAAGTGTGTCAACGGGTAGTAGATTATTTGACGAAAGAACAGGAATTTCACTATTTTACAGGATTAACAACTTATAAAATGATTTGTGCTGTACCTACTAGCAATTTAGAAATTTTTAAATTGTCCTTATGTTATATTTGGACACGTGCAAACATATATATTGATTGGAGTAGACCAGTCGATATTGATGAGATATAGTTTATTCATCCACTACATATCCACAATTTGTGAACAATATGTGGATATGTTTTATAAAGGGCAAGGATACCTCATTTTGGTTTTGATAAAAAGTTTATAAAATGTGGATAACTTGGGAAGTTAGTTCTTTTAGGTAAAAAAAATAGCGTAATTAAGCTAAATATACACCATTTAAGTTATGCACATAAAGTGGATAACAGATGAAAATAAGACACCATTATTTGTCGGTTAAGAAAGGATTCGTGCATATGAAAGCAGTTATTGATGGCGTTATATTAACAAAGGGGAAGTTATTGTCGGGTTATGTTTTATTATATGAAGAAGCTATTTGGAAAATTATTCCTCGAAACGAAGTGCGTGTAAGAATGTGTACGGAAATAGTGGATGCAAATGGTGGTTTTGTAGTACCGGGCTGGGTTCATGTCAATGTAGACTGTAAAAAAGAAGGGTGTCGGCATTGGCAGCAAGTATTGCCATCTCAGGGAATTGTGGCATTTGTTCCTAGGTATGCAGAAGCGACTGCGTTTAGTAATAAAGGTGCAAGAGTTATGACTAATGGCTGTCTTGATGCTAGTTCTATGCTTGTGCTTAATAGAGATTCTTCTACGGCAGCATCGTTTATGACGGCTGTATGTGATTTTTTGAAAGAAGGGACATATTCGTTTACCGAGTGTATGCATATGTTATCAACGGTTCCTTTACAATGTTTAGGGTATAAGGATCGCGGTGAATTGCAAGAAGGATATGTAGCTGATTATTTGGTTTTAGATGGGGATACGTTGCAAGTAAAGCAAACAATTATATCTGGGGTAGTTGTATATGATAGTACGGATGGTAAGCGTATTATTCGTTAATCATTGTAGCTATTAAGACTTGAAATTCATGGTGTAAGATTACGTGAAAAATGAGCGGATAGGATAAAATAGAGGTACAGTTGCATAAGAAGTAGGGCTTTTCAGACGAAGCTTTTTTATAGACCGCAAGGGGCGATTAATGGATATATTAATCTTTTTTGAGGAAATATGGGTGATATAGTAAAAATCATACGGTTTATTTTTTTTTGCAATTGGAAGATGATCCGTGATTTAAACGATAAAAAAGCATCATCTCTTTATAGAGATGATGCTTTTTATTATTCCTTAGCCTATGTTTTAGGTATATTTTTAAATACCTACTTTGGCTAAAATATATTCCGCTGTTTCTTTTAGATAATTGGCTTTATATAATTCAATATCGCCTTGATCACAGAGCTGTGCTAGCGTTGGATCTATAGGCAATTTTGCTACATGAGCAATGCCATGTTGGTCGGCATATAATTGGGTTTGCCCTTTGCCAAATATTTCATGGCGTGAATGACAATCGGGACATTCAAAGTAGCTCATATTTTCGATTAATCCGAGAACCGGAATTTTTAGCATGGTAGACATTTTTAATGCTTTTTCTACAATGAGGGAAACTAATTCTTGTGGTGAGGTAATGACTAAAATGCCATCAATGGGTAAAGATTGGAAAACCGTTAAAGGGACATCTCCCGTTCCAGGGGGCATATCTACAAACATATAGTCTATATCACCCCAAGATACATCTGTCCAAAATTGTTTGACGGCACCAGAAATAACTGGACCACGCCAGACAACGGGGACGGCCGGATCTTCTAATAGCACGTTCATAGACATGATTTTTATGCCCGTTTTACTGAGAACGGGAAAAATGTTCTTGTCATCACCTTTTGCATGTTCGGTGATTCCAAATGCTTTAGGAATAGATGGACCGGTAATATCAGCATCTAAAATAGCTGTTTTTAGATGTTGTCGTTGCATTTGGATGGACATGAGCGAGGTAACTAGTGATTTACCTACGCCACCTTTCCCGCTTACAACGGCAATGATGTGCTTTACTTTACTGTTTGGATTGGGTGGAAGGGTAGTTGGTTTTTGTGGGGTACTATGACAACCTCCAACTGATGGACAAGCTGAACAAGCTTCTTTATTACAATTTTCACTCATAAGAGACATCTCCTTTAATTATCTTTTTTTTATTGCACAATATGGATACGTGCAGGTTTGTGCATTTGCACATAGCTTGATTGTTCCTCCTGCAATGCGTAGTTTTTGATTTTCTACGAGGGTACGTGCTAATTTGTATCTCGCTTTTTTATATATTGCGGTGACAGTAGTACGAGACACCTGAATTTGATGGGCACATTCTTCATGTGTTAGTCCTTCTAGATCAATGAGGCGAATTACTTCATATTCATCAATTCCGAGGGTAATGTATCCAGGGTTTTCTGTTGTACTTTTTAAAGGAAAAAATTCTTTTGCTTTGGGTAAGGAACAGATTCTTCTACCATGTTGGGGGCGTGACATCACACATTCCTCCTTGCCTGAGCTGGTTTTATTATAAAAAATATTATTGTCATATGTCAATAATATGGGAAGATAACATCTCTTGACATCGTTTTCGGCGGCGGACAAATTTTGAAGGGGTAATATGTAATAATTTAGCGGCATCTCGCACCGTTCGGCCTTGCTCGTAGGCTTGTTGTAAATACATATACTCAATAGAAGTTAATACTTCAGCAAGATTGAGTGGAAGTTTTTGTGGTGTTACTGCTTGTGTTGCGATATGTTTGCTTGATGGGACGAGTTTATCCGATAAGTCTTTAGTAGATGGAGGACGTAAAATATGTAAATCCTCTGGTTCGATTTTATTTTCAGGACTAATAATTATAGCTCGTTCTACTATATTTTTTAATTCGCGGATATTTCCAGGCCAATTATACTCTTGTAAGACTTGACAGGAATAAGAAGAAAATGATTTATGAAAAGAATATTTTTGATTTAATTTAGCTAAGAATGATTCAGCCAAGGGGATGATATCTTTTTGACGTAAACGAAGTGGGGGAAGGGCAATGGGAAATACACTTAAACGATAGTACAAGTCTTCACGGAACAACTTTTGTTGAACCATTTCTTTAAGATTGCGATTGGTGGCAGCGATGATGCGTGTATCGATTTTTATAGGTTTTGTGCCACCGATGCGCATAATTTCCTGTTCTTGCAATGCTCGTAATAATTTTACTTGCATGTCTTTTGGCAATTCGCCTACTTCATCAAGGAAAAGAGTGCCTTTATTAGCTAATTCAAATAAGCCCATTTTTCCATTGCGGTTAGCACCTGTAAAAGCGCCGCTTTCATAACCAAATAATTCACTTTCTATTAAGTTTTCTGGAATAGCCCCACAATTTACTTTAATAAAACTGTCATGACAGCGGTGACTATGCTGATAAATATAGTGAGCCAACACTTCTTTTCCTACACCCGTTTCACCTAATAATAAAACGGTTGTATCTAAAGGGGCAACACGATTAGCCAGTAATACAGATTGTAAGGCTGATTCATCTTTTATAATTAGCTCATCTTTAATAAGCGTTTCTTGTAAATGCGTTAATTCTAAACGAAGTCGCTCTACTGTTGCATTTTTTCGTTCTACCGCTTCTTTTAAGTTGTAAATTTCACTTAGATCGCGAACATTTGTTACGACCATAATAAGATTACCTTGGGTGTCAAAAATAGGGGAACTTGTCACTAAGGCTTCTTTGCCCGTTTTAAATTTCTGCTGTAAGGTAACGGGTTTTTTTTTGTGAATAACTAGAAGTGATGCCGACTCAGAGATTATTTTTTGTGTTACGAGATCTTTCATGTTTTTACCGATGACATCTTCTTTTTTTAAGCCGGTAATAGATTCATAGGCGGTATTTATTCGTAAGACATAGGCATCTTTGTCAGTAATAAATATACCATCAAAGGAGTGTTCAATAATGGCATTTAGATGGGTGTTAGCATCTTCGATAGTTGAGAAAAATTCTTGTTTAATCATACACTATATCCCCCTGTACACAGAGAACTAATGATAATTTTATTATAGCATAAATATATATTTTTTTTGAAAATTTTATATACTTTATTGTAATGATGTGGGTAATTGAGTATATTGCACTTTTCCTGAAGAGTTAAGAGGAATTTTGGTGATGACATTAATTTTGTACTGTTGAGCATGTAAGCCAAAAGTTTCACTCAGGGTAGTATGAAGTGTGGGAATAGAATCTATTGTTGTAACAAAAATTTGCAGATAATCATCTGTTCCAGTACATGCTATATGGGGAGAGTTTATTTTGGTTTTTAGAATTTGTTCGGCTTCATCTAAATTAAATCTTTTTCCCGCTAATTTTATAAAGCGTTTTTTTCTGCCAACAATATAAAAATATCCATCTTCATCTTTATAGGCGATATCTCCTGTAAATAACTTTCCTTTAAATTCATCTTCCTTTTTTAAATCATCACGAGTTTGGGCATAGCCGAGGGTTACATTTTTTCCTTCATAATATAATTCGCCTGAAATATGATCTTCCGTAATTTCCGTATGATTATTTTCCATGATTTTAAAGGTTCCACCAGGGATGGCTATGCCGATGCTGCCTAGTTTTTTTAAACATTGATCAGAGGGCAAGTAAGACATCCGTGCAGTTGCTTCAGTTTGACCATACATCACGATAAATTGTTTGCCTGACGATTGGGCAAAGGTGCCAAATTTTTCTTGTAGTGGTTTGCCAAGGCGACCACCAGCTTGAATTAATAAGGTTAAATGGGGGAGACTCATTTTTGTAAAGCCGATTTTATCTAGACAGGCGTACGTAAATGGGACCCCAGCTAAAGAGGTTATTTTTTCATGTTGACAAATGTGCCAAAATTCTTTTTCAAATAAGGTGTGCTGAGTTAAGCGAATTGCGGCACCGCAATATACATGACTATGGATAACGGATAAACCAAAGGTATAATGCATGGGTAGGGTTGATATCGGGTATTGGTTAGACGTTAAGTTTAAATAGGTGGCAATAGAAGTAGCATTTGCGTGTAAATTTGTATAACTTTGGCGAACTAATTTGGGACTTCCCGTGCTACCGGAGGTGGTTAATAATAAGGCTAGTTCTTTATATAGTTTACAGGCGGGAGCTGGATTTTTATAAACGCCGTAATCGGCAATAGTATATAAGGGGGGGATTGTGGTGGATTGGCGTGGTTGGAAAATGTATTCGGGTTGATACTGGCATAGTATATGTTGTTGCAATTCTGGTGCAAGTGTTGAATCTATCATAATAGGAACGATACGGTTTTGTAAGCAAGATAAATAAGATAATAAAGAACCAGCCGTATTATTACAGAAAATGGCAACTAAAGTGCGTGAGGGAATATATGTTGCAAGGCATGCCGCATGCGTATACCAATCATTATAGGAATATAAATGATTGGTATCATCTGTACAGAGTGGACGGGTAGAGAGAGGGGTAAATGTATCAAAAAAGTACATAATGAAAACCTCCTAATGAATGTAACGAGATAATGTGTCAATAATATGTATGCCATCCCAAATAATATCCATCGTTAAGGCTTGACCAAAGGGAACAATGCGATCTATACCAGCGAGTTGTTGTTCGATTACTTGTCGACGTAATGATATGATATCTTTGGCGAAAGTTGTAACGGTTTGTATTTTTTTGTTTACATGAGGCCAAAATTCATGGATATCCTCATATTCTATTTCAAAAAAAAGACCACTAATACCACGCAAGGTACTTATGTCTTGAGGTAACGTGGATAAGGTATAGACATATAAGAAATTAGTATAGGTGGAAATACTGCCGGGAATATTCAAGGATAGTGCATATTTCCATAATTGATTATATTTTAATGTTACTTTATCGCTGGTTAATTTATAAGAAGAACTTTTTTGAGCGAGCAAAGACCACCATATTTTTTTTGCTTGATGACAATCTTGGGGAGTACCAACCCAAATGATAATTTGAGGGGAGGCACAACCATTCTGATCAACGTGATAGGTATCCATATAGAAATGGTGTATTGCCGTTTCTTGAGATTCGTGTGATAGTTGTAGTAATGTTTGGGCATAGATAATGGCAATAGAAGAGCGATCCCTAAATACGAGTTCTATAGCATGGGGAGGTAAGGGAATTTGTCGTATATTGGTTAATGTTGTATCACTTCCCCAGAGGATGCGACAGTCACAAAGACGAGAAAAGTATGCCGTTAGAGTTGGGTCTTTATCGTATAAAATAAAGGCATTTTGTTGTTTTAAAGCGGCGTATTGTGGTTGTTGCAATACTGTTTGCAGGATGGCGATGACTTGTTGGGCATGGTTGTATATACGAGGAGAAATACGGATGATATTGCCATTACCACTTAATAAGGATAAGAGAAAGCTATAGGCGAAAACTGTGGGTATATTACTAGGTGGAATATGGAATGATAAGCCGCGTCCCAAGCGATAGTGAGGTTGTTGTAAGTTGGTCTGCCATTTTTTTATTTGTTGAGGGCGTAACCAAAAAGCTAGGCTTTTCCAATCAGGTGATAAAGAAGGATTTTTTAATAATTGGGTTCTGAAGTCAGCAATAAAGGATTGGACGATGGGAGAAAATGGTACAGCAGGAATCGTTTTTTGCGGGATGTGACCAGCTAATAGTTTATAGGCGTTATCGATAGACATCACTACACCCCCTTAGTTCGGTATGTGGAATGCGTCCTAGGACATTAAAATATTTACCTTTTCGGCCACAGGGACAATCATCTATGCCTAGAAGAATTCCTCTATCTTCGGTAAGGATACTATGCCCAGGGTAGGCCGTTGCTAAGGGGGTTAGTACTTGGATTATACCTGTTTCGTTTGTTTTGCAGGGCACAAAGGTTTGAGGATGGCGTATAATGATATCGGAGAATATTGAGGCATGAAGGTGACCATATTCGCACTCTATATAAATACAGCCTGTTTGTTCAGCCATGCCATAATAATTATAAATATGGCGTAGTTGGGTTTGATTTTGTAAATTTGTTTTAAATGTATTAGGAGAAACGGCAATGTGGGACATTTTTTTCCAACCTCCTCCATGGATCAGGATAGCATTAGATAAATCTAACGTATACTGACATTGGTGTAAAGCTTCATAAAAATAACGCCATATCATAAAAGTAAAACCAAAAATAAAGAATGGTTGCGTAGCATATTGTTTTATTTCATTTAATACATCCATATTTAAGGATAAATCTGGATGGAGGGCAAAATATTTTTTTTTGGCGAATAGAGAAAAACCTAAAATGGCAGCACTACGAGCATTAAAGCTTTTTCTGTTTGTTAGTACTTCTGGGGTATCTATAATAAGCGTGGGTAAGCGTTTGCTCCCTAGTATTTGTTGACCTAAAACGCATAGCGCTTGTTGTTGTGTTTGGGCATTTTTTTGATCCAAATAGATATGAGATACCGCTTGTCCTGATGTTCCAGACGAAGTAATTATTTTAAAAATATCTTTTTCAGGAATACTTTTTAGCGTCATATTTTTAAAAATAGATATAGGAATAAAGGGTATTTCTGATAAGGTTGTAGCTTTTTTATAATTAAATATTTGGAGTGCGTGGTTATAAGGGGGGCACTGGTGACGATGATAGTCTGTTAATTCATTTAAATAAGGAAGATAAAGGCTTTCTTTTTCTTGTTGGGAAATGCGATATGGGGAAAAAGAAAGCCAATTTTCATAGTCCGTAAGCATGTTTTTGTTCCTCCGTAAGAATAAAGTGGGAACCATGACCAGGATAGGTGAGTAAAGAGAGTGGTAAGGACTGCAAGCGAGGTTTGCCCTTTTTTTCATATGCCAGGGGATCGCCACCAGGTAGACGAGTAATTACTTGTTCGCCTGGAATCAAATAATCACCAGAAAATAAAATGGAATGATCAAAGATAAAACAAGTGCTACCTAAGGTATGTCCTGGTACTTGGAGGCAGGCACAGTGATAAGAATTCCATGTAAAGGCATGCGTATTGACAAAGGTAATATCCGCAGGGGCACAGGTGAATTCGGGATAAGGGGTGGTACATAATTGATGGGTACGAAAATATAAATACGTTTCCATAATGTGACTCATATTCCGTTTGCTATTTTGAATACCGTTACTACAATCAGTACTGGCTAATACAGGGCAATGATATATTTCGCGGAGACGATTTAAGCCAGAAATATGATCACAGTGTTCATGGGTTAGGAGAATTAACTCAGGATATAAATGATTTGCGGTAAGATGAGATATAATCGCATCGGGAAGATTAGGATCAATAATAAGGGCGTGTTGTTCCATAGAAATGATATAACAATTGCTAGTCGTTAGCGGATCGGTTATACAGGCGATGTGATTTGCTAAGATGTTCATTTATATGTCTACACCGTATTTGCGTAAAATGTCTAATCCTTTTTCAAAGGAACTAAAGGCTAATACATCGGGTGTGTCAATTGAAATATCAAATGCTTCTTCTATATCCTCCATTAATGTCATATGACCTAACGAATCCCATGTTTTGATGCTGCGGTATTTTAAACCAGGTAATTCATTTTCTGTTACTTTTAAAATAGTCATAAAAATTTTTTTATATGTTTCTAAATTTGTCATAATAAAACCTCGCTTTTATAAATAAATATGTTTTTAGGAAAGTGACAACGAATATGTCCACGTAATAGAGGCACATCCGTATTGGTATATCCCGTGCAAGATAACAATCCGCTGTATTGGCGTTCCTTTTCTAGTAGGGACTGTAATTGCAAGGTTATTTTGATGGTTTGCGGAACTTTCATAGATAAGTAAAAAGATAAAGTCTGTTTTACTGTTTGTAATTCTGGATGGGGATATAATGACTGCAATGTTTGTGTTATGAGCATGATAAAGATTGCTTTTGGTATCATGGGATTTTCTCTCATGATGGGGGTAGTTTTTCCAATAAGTGTATTGTTAAAAGCGTGATAATCTTGTAGTTGTTTCCATGTAAGTGGGTAAGATTGTGTATACGTTTGATGTAAGAAAATAGGAATGCTTGTGGGAGGAAGTTTTTTTTCTAGAGAGTCTATAGACAAATCAAGGGTATTTAATTGGTGTGGAGAAGTAATGAATTTAACTTGTTTTGTTAATAACGCAGTTACTTCTGGACATGCGGTAGGACAGCCGCAAATGACCAAACATATATCGCAATATTGCGTTTCCGGATCATAGATATAGGTATAGTGCGGATGATTTTTTATAAAGTTATTTACTGCTTGTGTGCGGTTGTAACGGCAATTACAGCCTCCACAATATTTTATTCCCACATTCATGAGTGTTTCGCACCTTTAGATTTTTGTAACATTTGTTTGGCTGTTTCGATTAACGAAGCACTTACGCCAAAGGCTAATTGTACACGTTTGATTTCTGGAAAATGCTCTTGCACGGTTTGTGTGATTAATTCCTCTGTAGTTATTAACGCGGAAGGACAGCCGCTGCATTGTCCTGTAAGACGAATATGTAGATGGTTGTTTTCATATGAAATAATTTCTACATTTCCTCCATGTGATTGGAGGGATGGTCTAATTTTTTCGTTAAATAAAGATTCCAATTGTGTTAATGTAGGCATCAGAAAACCTCCTTTTAGTATTTAATAAAATATATGCAAGATTTGTGCCAAATAACAGATGAGGTAAAAAACAGTAGTACAAAGAGAGATACATCAGCCTAATAGAAAATAAGTTTCATTACCGTTTCAATTGTGAAAAAAATATCTTGATTGTTTTAAAAATGCAACAAGATAAATCGAATTTTGTTTTAAAAATAGAATTATATACATGAAAAAGTCATATATATATATATATAGGAATTATATATATGACTTTTTAACATGAATAACGTGAAAAAAATGCATGAAAAAGAAAAGAAATAAGCGAGTTGGCACAATTTTTGCATATACATTAGTGACGCACTAATAGAGTGCTATATAAGCCGTTATATTTATAGAGAGGATGATTAATATGGCATTAATGACAGGTGAACAGTATGTAGAAAGTATGAGAAAATTGAACATGCAGGTGTATATGTTTGGAAAGAAAATCGAATGTCCCGTAGATGATCCGATTTTACGTCCATCATTAAATTCTGTGAAAATGACTTATGATTTGGCCCAGTTACCAGAATATCAAGATTTGATGACCGCTGTTTCTCCTTATACGGGAAAACGTGTGAATCGATTCACGCATATTCATCAAAGCACACAGGATTTGATGAATAAAGTGAAAATGCAACGGTTATTGGGACAAAAAACCGCAGCATGTTTTCAACGTTGTGTAGGGATGGATGCATTTAATGCTGTATTTTCCACTACGTATGACATTGATAAGAAATATGGTACTACCTATCATGAAAATTTTAAAAAGTTTTTATTAAATGTACAAGAGCTTGATTATACTGTAGATGGTGCTATGACAGATCCGAAAGGTGATCGTGGGTTGGCACCGCATGCACAAGCGGATCCAGATTTATTTTTACATGTTGTCGAAAGACGTCCCGATGGCATTGTGGTTCGTGGAGCAAAAGCACATCAAACTGGTTTTATTAATTCGCACGAAGTTATTGTTATGCCGACAATGGCTATGGGTGAAGATGATAAAGATTATGCAGTTGCTTTTTCATGTCCAACTGATGCTGAAGGTATCTTCATGATTGTTGGTCGGCAATCTTGCGATACTCGTAAATTAGAAGGGGCTGAAATGGATACAGGCAACCCTACTTTTGGTGGTATGGAAGCATTGGTTATTTTTGATGATGTATTTATTCCGAATGATCGAATTTATTTAAATGGTGAATTTGAATTTGCTGGTGTCTTGGTAGAACGCTTTGCTGGATATCATCGTCAATCTTATGGTGGTTGTAAAGTTGGTGTAGGTGATGTCTTGATTGGTGCTGCGGCAGTAGCAGCTGATTATAACGGATGCCCGAAAGTATCGCACATAAAGGATAAAATTATTGAAATGCAGCATTTAAATGAAACCTTATTTGCTTGTGGCATTGCGTGCTCTGCTTTAGGTACAAAGACGGAATCAGGAAATTATTTGATTGATTTATTGTTAGCGAATGTATGCAAACAGAATGTTACTCGGTTCCCCTATGAAATAGTTCGGTTAGCGGAAGATATTGCAGGTGGATTAATGGTAACAGCACCATCTGAAAAAGATTTGCGTGATCCCAAGATTGGACCGTATGTTGATAAATATTTACGTGGGGTTGCTTCTGTATCTACGGAAAACCGGTTGAAAATTTTACGTTTAATTGAAAACTTGAGCTTGGGAACAGCGGCGGTTGGTTATCGTACAGAATCGATGCATGGAGCTGGTTCACCACAAGCACAACGGATTATGATTTCGCGACAAGGCAATTTACGTATGAAAAAGGCGTTAGCTAAAGAAATTGCACATATTAAAGAATGAGCCTAGACATTTGTTATCAGCATAGTTGACGTAGTCTCAAGCATACTGATGACACAGTATGCTTGAGACTTATTTTTAAAAAGGATGTGAGTAATGTGCAGGATTGGAAAGAAAAATATGCAGGAAAAATAGTATCTCCTGCAGAAGCGGTAAGTCATGTTAAATCTGGAGATAAAATTGTTTTTTCTCACGCTTGTGGAGAATCTCAGGTGTTAACGGAGGCATTGGTTAAACAAGCTGACCGATTGAAAGACGTAGAAATTATTCATATGGTAGCGATGGGTGCGGCGAAATATTGCTTGCCTGAAATGGAAGGCCATTTTCGGCATAATGCGTTATTTGTAGGGGCGACTACACGGGAAGCGGTAGAATCGGGGCGAGCTGATTATACGCCTTGCTTTTTTCATGAAGCACCGCGGTTATTTACAGATGGTACGATTCCCGTTGATGTAGTTATGTTACAAGTAAGTGAACCGGATGAAAATGGCATTTGTTCTTTGGGGATTTCTGTTGATTATACGCAAGCTGCTGCAAGTGTAGCTACATTAAAAATCGCTCAAATTAATAAGAATATGCCTTATACCTATGGCAATGGTATTCATTTAGATGACTTAGATTATTTGGTTATTAAAGATGAGCCGATTATTGAATTACCGCCACCTAAAATAGGGGAAATTGAACAGCGTATTGGTGAACATGTAGCTTCGCTTATTCAAGATGGAGATACACTTCAACTAGGGATTGGTGCGATTCCCGATGCGGTATTATCCTTCTTAGGCGATAAAAAAGATTTAGGTATTCATTCGGAAATGTTTTCGGATGGGGTTGTTGATCTAGCGGAAAAAGGAGTTATTACGAATCGCAAAAAAAGTTTAGATCCAGGAAAATTCCTTTCTTGTTTTTTAATGGGTACGAAAAAGTTATATAACTTTATTGATCATAATCCTGATGTTATTATCAGACCCGTAGATTATACGAATGATCCCTTTGTAATCTCTCAAATTGACAACATTATTTCGATTAATTCAGCGATGCAAGTAGACCTGATGGGGCAAGTAAATGCTGAAATGATTGGATTGCGTCAATTTAGTGGCGTAGGCGGACAAGTTGACTTTGTTCGGGGTGCAGCAAGAGCTAAAGGGGGCAAAGCGATTATTGCAATGCCATCGACAACGGGTAAAACTAAAAAAATATCAAAAATAGTGCCCTTACTTGATCGTGGGGCTGCGGTTACTACTTCACGTAATGATGTGGACTATATTGTGACGGAATTTGGGATTGCTGCATTACATGGAAAAACGTTACGGCAAAGAGCAAAGGCATTAATTGCGATAGCTCATCCTGATTTTAGAGCATCGTTAGAAGAGGAATTTAACGCACGGTTTGGGTTGTAAAGGAGGAATAATTATGTTTGGACCTATGTTTGCACGAAAAGCAGGGGAGATTCAACCAGGTATTAAGTTACCTATATTTAATTTAGTATTTCGGTTACCATTTATACATTATCGGTTTGAATGGCCTGATTATGTTCAAGGACTATTGTTATGTGCGGTTTGTTTAGGGATTATTCCTGTATTACAAGAATATTTAGGGATGCCCTTTGAAATAGCTATTACGATTGTTATTATGAATGGTTTTTTGTATACATGGCACGCCCATTTGGGTGATCCTGTTGTACCTGGTTGGATCACACCGGCTATACCATTGTTACTATTGTGGCTGTCAGGTTTTTCACATGAAACGGCCGATCGGATGCATGCACTTATCGCCTTTGAATTTGAATTAGGGATTTTGACTTTTTTCTTAGGTGCTACAGGTTTAGCAAAACGTGTGGTTGATTTAGTTCCAGATGCTTTAAAATCAGGCATTTTAATTGGAGCGGGTATTGCAGCGGTTCGCTTAGTATTCAATACGGGAGGAAGTTTTGATAAATATCCCTTGACTATTGCCGTAGCGGTAGGTTTTGCTTTTTACTGTTCCTTTAGCAATCATTTTAAAGGAATTATGAATAAAAATCGCATATTTCGTTTGATTTCTGATTTAGGGTTATTGCCAGCGATGGTATTAGCCGTTATTATTGCTCCTTTAGTGGGAGAATTGCCGTGGCCATCGATAGAATGGGGATTTACACATCCGCATTTTATAGAGGTATTCACGCAATGGAGCCCTTTTGCCGAACGCATTGGTTTTCCATCTTTAGATTATTTTATTTCGGCCGCACCGTTGGTTATTGCTACTTATGTGGTGTTGTTTGGTGAACTCATTCAAGCGGATGCTTTAATTGATGAAGCAAGAGAGTTTAGACATGGGGATGAAAATATTCATTTTGATGCCAATCGTAATAATGTTATTGTGGGTGCTAGAAATATGGTTATGGCTTTAGCTGGCCCAGATTTATCCATGTGTGGTCCTTTATGGGCAGCGATGCAAGTGGTTATTTGTGAACGGTATAAGCATGGACGTGAAGCTATGGATAGTTTAATTGGTGGTGTTGCTTCTTTTAGATTAGGCACATTTACCGGTTATTGGCTATCGCCAATTGTTAGCTTTGTTAAACCTGTGTTGCCTATTGCCTTAGCATTGACGATGCTTATTCAAGGATATGTAGCGGTACGAGTTGGCGTGTTGCGTGCAAAAACGTTTAATGATCTAGGGGTAGCAGGTATTATTGGCGGTGTTTTAGTATCGCGAGGTGCAGCTATGGCCTTAGGCGTAGGTATTGTATTGTGTTTGATTATATATGGACGGCATTTTTTTGAACGAAAAATTCATTTGTATAACACGAAAGGAGACCCGCTATTTAATATTGCAGCTCAACATGAGCAAGAGAAAGGCGTTTAGTCGTAAATAGGTGAGCGTATGCAATATTATGGTGATTTATTAAGACGATTACAAAGGGAAAATCATACAGAAATTTGTCGATTTTTTGTTAAGACTTGTTTACAGCAAGTGAAACAGTATAGTCAGTCGGATAATGAAAAGCGGTTTTTTATGATGTGTGCTGTCTCGGCTAATGATAGCATTCATAAATTTTTAGCACAGCAAAAATGGAAAGCGACAGGATTTTGGCAGCATCGTTTGTATTTTTCTTCCGTAAAAAAAGAAATTCCTTATGTAGTAAAAGCCTATTTATCTTGTCTTTTACTAGTGTTAGGAAAACAGAAATCGTTAATTCTACAAAAGACGGGATTGACAGAAACCTTATTTATTCAGAAATGGGAGTTGTTATTCCAATATGATGTGGATGATAAGCACCTATTTAATGAATTTTGTATGATTGTACAAGAATTGAATGGACGAGATATATTATTTAGTCGTTTAAGCAATTTATTGTATGAAAAGCTGAAAGGAAAGCAGATGTTGGCACCTTTGTCTAGTCAACAGAATAATACGTATATACAAGAATTTATAGGGGAAGATGCGTATATTATTACGTGTAGATTACAGGAAATGATATAAATGAAAGGTCTTTTTTGTGGATCTACCTATAAAAAATACCAGGTACATATGTACCTGGTATTTTTTATAGGTTTGATTTTAAAGCTTCTACATACGTAGATGGATTTTTACATGTCAGTAGACTAGACATGAGAGCCACACCAGTAATGGGAACATCACGTAATTGCGTGATTGTTTCTAAATTAATACCTCCTAAGGCATATACTGGAATAGACACGGCTTGACAGATTTCTCGCACAGTATCAACGCCAATAGGTGGCATATCTTTTTTACAACTGGTAGGAAAAACATGACTAGCCATAATATATGTTGCTCCTAATTCTTCAGCACGCTTAGCTTCTGCAACTGTATGAACAGAAACACCTAAGTTAGTCATGTAATATAATAATGATGAATGACTCTCTAAATAAGAGAGGGAACATTGAAAACGAGGAATATGCAAGCGAACGGCTACTTTGCCAAAGTTATGTAAAATACATGTTTTATCATGAATATTACAAATTTTCAATAGTCGTTGAGCATATTCGGCATAGTCATCTTCTGACAAGGTCTTTTCACGCAAAATTATAGAGTCAATTGGAGAAGCAACAATCTTTTCCAGTCGATCCCAATAATTAGTAGAAACTAGGGCATGATTGGTTATTGCTAGTATTTTTAACACAATATATCACCTTGAATCATAAAAGTATAAATGTTCTAGTTATTACTATACATTATTAACATATATACGTCAATAATTATGCGTAAAATAAATTTATGAAATGTAATAAAAAAAATTCATTTATTACATTTTCGTACAAGAATATAGCGAGCAGTGGAGATGATAAAAAAACCCCTATCATAATGAATGACTATGATGGGGGTTTTGGTATACTTATGGAATTATACATAAATGTATTCACTAGTTACCGGTTGTAGACCTAATTTTTTTATGGTCGTATATATTTCTTCAAAAGAACGATTGTCTGAAATTTCAAACTGTTCATCGCCTACTTCTTTATGGTTTTTTTCTAAGTGTCCACCAATACCGACACAAACACCAGCAGATAGTTTCGTTGCCATTATTTTGACGATATTATTGCGATAATGTGCATTTTCACGACTTGATACTACGATGGAGGCAAAGGGGAGAAACAATCGATATGCACACAATATTTGTGTTAATTTTCGTTCATCTACGTCCTTGGGGTTTATTTTGTCATTGTTAATAATAGGACGGAGACGAGGACAGGATAAAGAAATTTCTGCATAAGGATATTTTTTTTGCATTAGCCAAGCATGTATGCCTGTGGCTAATGCGTCTTTTTGGTAGTCATCTAACCCTAATAGAGCGGCAAAGCCAACACCACGCATACCACCTAATATAGCTCTTTCTTGAGCGTAGAAGCGATAAGGAAAAATACGTTTATTGCCAGCTAAGTGCAATGTTTCATATTTATCAGAATTATATGTTTCTTGAAAGACTGTTACATAGTCAACGCCACATTCGTGCAAATACTTATAGTCATTTGTGTTTACTGGATAGATTTCTAATCCTACTTGGCGAAAGTATTGGCGTGCAATTTTTACGGCATTACCGATATATTTTACATCGGATAGATGGGGACTTTCTCCAGTTAGCATTAGTACTTCTTCAAAGCCTTCGTTGGCAATATTTTGGCATTCTCTATGTAATTCTTCATCACTTAAGCGGGCCCGTTTAATTTTATTATGGGAGTTGAATCCGCAATAGATACAAAGATTTTCACAATAATTGGCAAAATAAATAGGGGTAAAGATAGAAATGCTATTGCCAAAATGACGACGGGTTACAGCATGTGCTTTTTGAGCCATTTCTTCTAAAAAGGGGAGAGCCGCCGTGGAAAGCAGTGCCATAAAGTCTCTTGGTTGTAAATGTGTTTTTTGTAGTGCCGCTCGGACATCTTTTTCGGTAAAGTCGGCATCATTAAACGCAGAATGATAGGATAATACATCATCCAACATAGTAGATTCTAAAACTTCCATTTGGGGTAAATATTTCATATGATCAGTTCGTTTGATTGGCATGACTATGACCTCCTTAGTCGCCTAAAAAGCCTGTCAACGGATCGGATGCAGAAGCCGTTTCACGGACTTGTCCTAAGCCAGATAGATAGGCATTTCTACCAGCTTGAATAGCAAGTTTAAATGCTCGTGCCATTTGGTTTAAATTTCCAGCTGTAGCTAGTGCGGTATTTGCCATAACTGCAGCAGCCCCCATTTCCATTGCTTCACATGCTTGGGATGGACGCCCAATTCCGGCATCGACAATGATGGGAAGATCGATCTCATCAATAAGAATTTGTATAAAATCTTTGCTGCATAAGCCTTTATTTGTACCGATAGGAGCAGCTAAAGGCATAACTGCAGCAGCACCTGCATTTACTAAATCACGGGCAATATATAAATCAGGGGTTACATAAGGTAATACCACAAAATTTTCTTTAGCTAGTTGTTCTGTTGCTTTTACGGTTTCTACATTGTCCGGTAAAAGGTATTTGGAATCTTTCATAATTTCAATTTTAATAAAATCACCACAGCCAAGTTCGCGGGAAAGATGAGCAATTCTAACGGCTTCTTCGGCATTTCTTGCACCAGAGGTATTGGGTAAAAGGGTGGTTTCTTTGGGAATAAAATCGAGAATGTTATCTTTTGCTCCTGCTTCAGCTCGACGTAATGCCATGGTTACAATTTGGGCACCTGCTTCTTGGACTGCTGCTTCAATTAAATTCACAGAATATTTTCCTGAACCTAAAATGAAGCGAGAGGTAAATTCATGCCCACCTAATGATAAAGTATCGTTTGTATTCATGATACGGCTCCTTTTTTATAAAATAAATAAATGATTAGGAGGATCAGCCACCTCCGACAAAATGGACGATTTCAATGGAATCACCATCGACGAATGTTACATTTTCATACGTTTTACGTGGAACAATGAATCCGTTGCGTTCAATGGCGATACGTTCTGGACGTAAGTTGTGTTCTTTTAAATAGGTTAGTAAAGAAATTTCTTTTTCAGGGATTGTTGTTCCATTTATTGTAATCATATAAAACCTCCTTTATATAAAATAGACCGCACGAAAGTTATTACACCCAAGGTGGTGTACCCCTTCGTACGGCTTCACGTTCTTTGTATATTTTTATTATATCAGTCATATAATTGTTGTCAAGATTAGAATACAGAAGATAAGGATAATTACTGATTTTGATAATATATAATGGGGTAGTTTGATATAATTAAAAAGCCAAGAGGATTATAAATTCCTCTTGGCTTTTTGTGTTTCTTGTTTTATTTATCATTTGGTGTAAAAGGGGTTGAGAAGATATGGCGAACAAAGATAATAATTGAAATAATAAAGGCAATAAGCCCTAATATTTCAGCTGTATTTCCAAAGCCTTTTCCCACTAATGCTAAGGGGTTTTCACTACCACCAGATGATACAGAAATAACGATGATGAAAGCGATAATAACGCCAATAATACTTTCACCTACAATTAGACCGGAAGCAAATAATACGCCACGATGGGTGCATGATTCTACATCTTCTTCTTCGTGCCCAGGACTACGTTTTGCAGCTCTTGCCTTTAAGGAACGATGTACGATATAACCAATGATAGAACCGATTACTAGCGGAATTTCTAAGGTGGGAGGCAAGTAAATTCCCATACCTACGGCTAGTGGTGGTAACATTAGTGATTTTGTATTGTGTTTTAATAATTGATCGACAATAATTGCGATGATACCTACAATAATACCAAAGATGATATAGTTCCATTCCAAGGTTGAACTAAATATACCTTGGGCAATTGTAGTCATTAATGTTGCTTGAGGAGCAGCTAATGCTTGTGACGGATCCATACTGGCACGAGGTAATGCACCCGTAAAGCCATAGGCTTGGTATAAGAGGTTTAATACAGGTGCGATGGCAAAAGCACCAACAATAGAGCCTAAAATTAAGGCAACCTGTTGTTTCCAGGGGGTTGCACCTACGACGTAGCCTGTCTTTAAGTCTTGTAAATTATCGTTTGAAATAGCAGCAATACTTACAATGACACTTGTAATAAAAATAGCTAATGCCGTTGCAAATTGCGATCCGCCAGGCAGATCAAATACATGAAAAGATGTACTTAAACCGAATACAACGAGCGAAGATACGATAATTCCTAAAATACCGATACCTGAAATAGGACTTGCGGAAGTACCAATTAATCCTGCCATGTAACCACATGCTGCCGCAACGAAAAAGCCCATCAATACAGCAACTAAGATGCCAACTACAATATAGATAAATGTTACGCTTGGAGGTAATTGGAATGCATTTACAAAAGAGAAAAATGCAATGGCGAGTCCAATAATAATTGCTAAGAAAACGAGACCAATGGATTTAGGAGACATATCTAAATCAGTATGATGTAAGGCTTTCTTTTCATCGGTATCATTGGTGCGTAATGCTTGTAATGATGCACGCACGCCTTCGACAACTGGTTTAGCGAGGCAAATTAGTGTCCAAATGGCAGCGATACCAATACATCCAGCCCCGATAAAGCGGACTTTATGGGCCCAAATAGTGCTAGCAAATTCAGCGGCTGCCATACCTTGATCGGGCGTGAAAATACTTGTTAAATAAGGAACAAAAATTGCCCAAGCTAAAATCATACCGACTAAAATAGCTGCCCCACTAGCAATTCCTATTAAATATCCAGCACCGAGTAAGGCCATGGAGAAACCTAAAGGTAATTGCGTTGTGGCTGTTTTTCCTAAAGAAATCCAATAACTGAATTCGGAAGAAAGTACATGAAAACCATTGGAACATAGGCTAAACAGACCAGATAAGGCGGCACCGCCTACGATATCTTTCATCCCAGTAGATTTATTTTTTGTGTTTGCGGGTTCATCGTCATGTTTTTCACTGCCAACTTTTAAAATTTCTGCAGCGGCTAAACCTTCAGGATAAGGTAAATCACTATTTACTACCATTGCACGACGCAGCGGAATGGTGAAGAGTACGCCTAAGGATCCACCACAAGCACAGAGTAATAATGTTTCCCAGAATGGGAACCCTTGCCAATATCCAATCATTAATAAACCAGGAAGAATAAAAATAATAGCTGATAATGTACCTGCAGCGGATGCTTGGGTTTGAACCATGTTATTTTCAAGTACATTTGAGTTTTTGAACATTCTCAAAATTGCCATTGAAATAACAGCGGCAGGTATAGAGGATGAAAAGGTTAGACCTACTTTTAAACCTAGGTATACATTTGATGCTGTAAAGATGATTGTAATTAAAACACCTAACAGCATACCACGGACTGTTAATTCCGGCAAAGACGGATAATTGACAGTCACTTTTCCGGGTGATGCCATACAGTAAAACCTCCTTAATAATAGTAAAATTATGCATTTTTAATTTTATGCATCTCACCATAAAATACATTTGCACACACTTAGTATACACCACTTTAATAATAAAGTCATGTAAAAATTTTATAAATTATTATAAATTATTAAATAGAAAAAAATAGAAAATCTTGGTTGCAAAAAAAAAGAGGGGATGTATTTAAAAAAGTAATGTAGAAATATCGTATACTTGTGTGTGAGAAAAAAGAAAGTTAGCGTATACTATGGCGTTTAGGAGAGATAAAATATTTCTAATGCGTAAAATGCAGGAAGATATTCCGTTTTAGAAGAGTGTTTGTCGGTGATTTAGTAATTAGGGATGAGGAAAAGTGAATTTATAAAAAATAATGTTATCTTTTGTGATTTTTAACATACATATATATCCTACTTTATGGTATACTAATATAATAGTATATCAAAATGGTATTAAAATAAACCGTTGATGTTTATTTCATGTTAGATGTAAGGAGGAAAGATAGATGTTAAAAAATGATGAAATTATTACGGGTTTTTTAAAAGAGTTTGCAGGGTTAGCTAAACATCCGCGCCCATCTCATCATGAAAAGGAAATTAGTGATTATATTGTTAGTAGATTACATGAATTAGGGGTTCAGGATGTTGTTCAAGATGAAGTGTATAATGTCATCGCTAATGTTCCAGCCACGGTAGGTTGTGAAAATTGGCCGTTGACATTATTGCAAGGGCATATGGATATGGTTTGTGTGGCTAAGCCAGGTGTTGATTATAATCCGAAGACAAGTGAAATTAAATTAATTGTAGAAGGAAATGTATTACGGGCAGATGGCACGAGTTTAGGTGCAGACGATGGCGTGGCTGAAGCGATGATTTTTTATGTATTACAGCAAGATATTTCGCATGGGCCTTTGCGGTTAATTTTTACGGTGGATGAAGAAGTGGGAATGACTGGTGCTACGCATTTGGATCCTAAGTATGTAGCGGATGTCAAATATGTCATTAATTGTGATTCTGAAGACATTAATATTATTTGCGTTAGCTCCGCTGGGAGTGTGCACACTGATTTTCGTCGTACCCTCCAGTGGCAAGCACCGCATAGTAGCAAAGCGGTAGAAATTACGGTTAAAGGACTAAGAGGCGGTCATTCAGGAGAAACGATTAACGAAGGCAAGGCAAATGCGATTAGTGCCTTAGCTCGTATATTATTGCACTTGCAACAGGCTGGGATTGGGTATGGCTTGGCAAGTATTGAAGGTGGTGTAGCTGCTAATGCTATTCCCGCAGATGCTAGTGCGGTTATTAACATTATGACCGCTGATGTAGCACGCGTACAGGATGTGGTAATGCGAGCAAAGTCTGAATTTGACTTGATTTATGGTGACGTAGAACGGGGGGCTGCATTTGTGGTATCGGAAGTGCCTGTGCCATCTCGCGTTTTTTCTGATAACGATGCGAAAGCGGTTGTTCAATTGTTGAATATATTGCATTTTGGCGTCTTTGCTATGAATCAAATCTTGCCGAAATTACCGGATTTATCCGCGAATATAGGGACGATACATGTAAAGGAAAATGTGTTGGGTATTCATTATTTTGCAAGAGGCTCAGCAGATGCTAGGGTGCGTGATTTAACGATGACTTTACCGGTATTTGCAGAATTAACAGGATTTGACGTAGATATTGCAACACCCGCTCCTGCGTGGACCCGAAAAGAAGGTAGTACGTTATTGCCATTAATTGCGGAAGAGTATCGGAATGAAAATAAAAAAGAACCGCAAATTGAAGCGATTCATGGAGGCTTAGAAACGGGATATTTTTACGCGATGAATGATAAGTTGGATATTGTGTCTATTGGACCAGCTACACATGATATTCATAGTCCGAATGAATGGGTGGAATTAGATTCGATTGCTTCGTTGACACGGATTTTGATGAATACTTTGGAAAAATTAAAAGCGTAATAGAAAAGAAAAAAGCTCTAAAGAGAGGATCTTTAGAGCTTTTTATAATGTATGGTTCGTTGGTTCTGTTTTTAATATAAAGAAAAAATAAACAACATGGGCAATCCAGACAAGGCCTAATAAAATCATTGCCAATATCATATTTCGCATAAAAAATGCACCTATACACATGAGTATGGTAACGCTACCTACAATTGTGCATTTTGTTTTCCATGTGCTCGTTCGTTTTTGGATAAATGTTTCTAAATAATTGTGATATAGTTTGGTTTGATAAAACCAGTTTAGTAGTTTGGGCGAACTACGAGCAAAGCAGAATCCGGTCAACATATAAAATGGAACTGTGGGTAAGACGGGCAATACAATTCCGATTGTGCCCAAAATAAGGCAAAGGCAACCTAAGGTTATCCAAATGATTTTCATGGGGATACAACGAGTAGGTCTTTCTGTTAACATATTTTTTCTCCTTTATTTTTTATTATAAGTATACACAAAAATAGAAATAATTGTCAAAACACTTTTTTACATAAGAGAAAAGAGGTGCTAATAAAAAGGCGGTATGAGTATGGGAACTCATACCGCCTTTTTATTAGCTGATTAATATATGCTATTGTTCTGTTCGGTTATAATATTTGGGATTACTAAAATATTCTTTTGTTTTTTTCCGCACAACAGGGAATAAAATGAAGAGCGCTATCATGTTAGGAATAATTACTAATCCCATTGCTAAATCTTGGATGCTCCAAACTAAATTGATTTTGGCAGTTGCACCAATGATGCATAAAAAGGGGAAAATATATTTTATTTTATCCGTTACAGCGGGACCAAATGCATAAGTGAAACTTTTTGCGGCATTCCACCATTGTCCCATGAGAGTAGTGAAACAAAAGATAAGTAAGGCTAAGGTTCCTGCGTGTTTTAACGGGCCCCAAATGGTGCCAAAAGAATTTAAGGCCATTACGGTTGCGGAATTGTCAGTTAAATTCATACCTGTAACACCGATAACTAAAGCGGTAATAGTACAAATAATAATTGTATCTACAAATACTTCTGTAACGCCTGTGATTCCTTCATCGACAGGATGAGGAACAATTGAACTACCATGAGCAAAAGGTGCGGTGCCTTCACCAGCTTCATTTGAGTACATCCCGCGAGTAATCCCATATTGCATGGCCGTGAATATGACATATCCGCCTGTCCCACCAGCCGCGGCTTTAAAGGACCAAGCTTGTTCAAAAATTTCAGCAAAAATATGAGGAACGGCTTGGAAGTTGATGATGATAACAAGTAAGCCGATTACGACATAAAACACGGACATGATAGGAACTAAATTCATGGCAATATTGGCTAAGCGTTTTAGTCCACCTAGTGTAATGGAGAGTAAGCAAATAATTAAAACGACACCAGTACCGAAAGTAGAAATACCATAATTTGATTGTAAAATACCAGAGATGGTATTGGATTGTACTAAATTTGCACCCATCATTTTTATACACATTAAAATAGCGATAACCACACCTAACCAGGGAAGTTTTAAGCCGTCACGAATATAATACATGGGACCACTTAAAATATTTCCTTCCGAGTCTTTTCCGCGATGAATTTGAGAAAGGACAATTTCACCATATTTTAAAGCCATTCCGAAAAATGCGGCGAACCACATCCAAAATACAGCACCCATACCGCCTGATACAATTGCTGTAGCAACACCAACTACATTTCCTCCACCTACATTTCCTGCAAGTGTTACCATCATTGCTTTAAAGGTGGAAATAGAACCATTGCCTTTGTCTTCGTGCCGAGATTTAAACGAATGAATCAATGTCTTTTTTATGATAAATGGAAAATAACGAATTTGAATAAATCCGTTTGCGATGGTATACAGGATACCTAAGCAGAGCAGAACATAGACTAGCCATTTGCCCCATAAATAAGAATTGATTAAGACAATCGTTTGTTCTAAAGCATCCATAAACATTAGCCTCCTTGAATGATCCGACGCACTAGGTCGGGATAATTAGTGATGACACAATCTACACCTTTTTTTAATAACGTGCGGATTGCCGTTTCGTCATTCACTGTAAATGTATTTATGCGAATGCCATGACTTTTTAATTCGATAATAGTATCGTCAGTCAGGCTTTCGTAAAACGGATGATAGCAGGAGATGCCTAAATCCTTGGTATATTTACCAGGGGCAATTAACCATGATTCTGTTAATAACCCATATACTAAGGTTGGAGCAATTTTTTTCATACGTAGTATGCTATGGTGATTAAAGCTAGAAATAATTACTTTGTCTTGGATTTGAAATGTTTGTATTAATGCATTTACTTTTTCTTCTATATGAGGATAATCGAATACACCATTTTTTAATTCGATGTTGGTAATTAAATGTGTTTGCTGTACCCATTCTAAGTATTCTTGTAACGTAGGAATAGCTACTGGGGGCATATTGGGATACGAGGCGGCAGCATTTAGCTGTTGTAATTCCGTTAAAGTAAAATCACGAACAAAACCAGTTTTGTTCGTGGTACGATCAATTCGTTCATCGTGTATAATTACCGGAAAACCGTCTTTTGTTAATTGGACATCTAATTCGATTCCATCGGCACCAGCAGATAACGCTTTTTTGAATGCAAGCATGGTGTTTTCAGGATAAGAACCACTAAACCCTCGATGGGCAAAATTTAACATGGTGAAGACTCCTTTGGTTAAGTAATTGTGACCAAACTTATTATATCATGATACATTATTTTGAAGAAGTAATAAAAAACAATATATAGGTAATTTTAAATAATACATGATATGCTAATTTGTAATTCATCGCGACAGGTAAGGGGATGTGATAAATAACTATCAAAAAAAGATAAAATTTGGTATAATATACTATTATATAAAGTATATCTATTATAGAAATGATAAGATAATTATAGGATTTACGAGGTGAAATTGTGGACGAACAATATACGGAAAAAGTGTTGCCAGTTTGTTTGGAAGACGAGATGCAAACATCATATATTGATTATGCAATGAGCGTTATTATTACACGTGCTTTGCCGGATGTGCGTGATGGATTAAAACCTGTGCATCGGCGTATTTTATATGCTATGCATGAAGCGGGAATGACTCCGAATAAGCCATATAAGAAATCGGCACGTATTGTTGGGGAAGTACTGGGAAAGTATCATCCTCATGGAGATAGTTCTGTATATGATGCAACCGTACGGTTAGCTCAGAATTTTTCTACTAGATATCCCTTAGTTGATGGACATGGTAATTTTGGCTCTGTGGATGGCGATTCTGCAGCAGCTATGCGGTATACGGAAGTACGTATGGCTAAGATTACCGGTGAAATGTTGGAAGATATTGATAAAGAAACCGTTGATTTTATGCCCAATTATGATGGCTCATTACAAGAACCGGCTGTGTTGCCTTCAAAGATTCCTAATTTATTGGTTAATGGATCAGCAGGAATTGCTGTGGGCATGGCGACTAATATTCCACCTCATAATTTGGGAGAAGTCGTTGATGGTTGTGTTACCTTAATTGATAATCCTGAAGCTACCTTAGAAGACATTATGAAGTGTATCCAAGGTCCAGATTTTCCGACAGGGGCGAAGATCTTAGGTCGAGAAGGGATTTTAAAAGCGTATACAACGGGGCGTGGCAGTATTAAAATGCGTTCCTGTGCGACGATTGAGTCGATGAATAAGGGAAAAAATAGGATTGTTGTTACAGAAATCCCTTATCAAGTTAATAAAGCACGGGTGATAGAGTCCATTGCTGATTTGACGCGGAATAAACTGATTGATGGTATTACGGCGTTGCGCGATGAATCAGATCGCAAAGGGATGCGTATTGTCATTGAATTGAGAGCAGACGTTAATCCTGATATTGTATTAAATAAATTATACAAGCATACGCAATTACAAGAGACATTTGGCGTGATTATGTTGGCTTTAGTGGACGGGCATCCGCGTGTGTTGACACTAAAGCAAGTGTTAAACTATTATTTAGATCATCAAAAACAGGTTATTACGAGAAGAAGTCAATTTGAATTAAACAAAGCCTTAGCACGAGCACATATATTGGAAGGGTTATTAATTGCGTTAGATCATATTGATGAAGTTATTCGTATGATTAGGGAATCTGCTAATGATGATGTAGCTAAATCTTCGCTTATGCAGTCTTTTGGGTTAAGTGAAAAACAGGCTATCGCTATTTTAGATATGCGGTTGCGGCGTTTAACTGGGTTAGAACGAGAAAAAATAGAAGAAGAGTATAAAGAATTAGAAGAACGCATTGCTTATTTACGAGCTGTATTAGCAGATGAGCATAAGGTGATGGAAATTGTAAAACAAGAATTATTAGAAGCTAAAAAACGGTTTAGTGACATTCGGCGTACTCAACTCGTAGCAGATTCATCGGAATTAGGAGTAGAAGATATGATTCCAGATGAACGGATGGTGTTAACCTTAACGCGGCGTGGATATGTAAAACGCATGAATGCGAATGTTTATCATACGCAAAATAAGGGCGGTCGCGGTGTGCGAGGTATGGGTACGAAAGAGGAAGATACGGTAAATCATTTATTGTATACGTCATCTTTGCATACGGTGTTGTTTTTCACTAATTTAGGGAGAGTATACAGATTAAAAGCATATGAAATTCCTGAAGCGAATAATCGAAATTCTAAGGGAATTGCAGCTATTAATATTTTACCTCTTGATGAAGGAGAAAAAGTTAATGCCTTAATTGACTTAGATCAGGCGGATCTTTCCATGCATTTGTTCATGGCAACAGAACAGGGATTAGTAAAGAAAACGCCGCTGATTGAGTTCAAGAATGTTCGTCGTAATGGTTTAATTGCGATTTCTCTAGTAGAAGGAGATCATTTGGCAAAAGTTCGCTTAACTAAAGGAGATCAGCGGATTATTTTGGCAACAAAACAGGGGATGGCGATTTGCTTCAATGAAAATGATGTACGACCGACTGGGCGTAATACGCGAGGCGTTCGTGGTATTTCTCTAGCTCCAGATGATTTGGTTATCGGAGCGGATGTACTGGCACTAGAATGCCAAGTACTTACTGTCAGCGAGGAAGGGTTTGGCAAGCGAAATAATATGGATGCATATAATATTCAACGGCGAGGTGGCAAAGGCGTTAAAAACTTTAAAATCACGCAAAAAACTGGAGCGATTGTCGGTGTAGAAGTGGTTAGAGAAGAACAAGAATTAATGCTTATTACGACAAATGGTATCGTTATTCGGACAGATATTGAAAGTATAGGTGTAAAAAAAGGTAGAAACACATCCGGTGTAAAGATTCAAAAACTAGAAGAAAATGATAAAGTTGCTGCATTAGATACGATTACTGTCGAAGGAGAATAACTAGATAGTTGTAGATAAAAATAGAAATGACAAGCGTAATGTTGGCATTTCTATTTTTATCTAACAGAAAAGAAAAAATATGATAAGGAATTTATCACTTATATTTGACAAAAATAATAAGATATAGTATGATTTATTTGAATAGAAGAAGAAATACTATGTTGATATAGCATAATAAGTCTTTTCCTATTTTGTCTATCTTTTCAGTTTTATTTCCCTATTTCTGCCGTACATTCCTCCGAAGTACGGTAGATTTTTTTTTAGGAGTAAATATATGGAATGGAATACTTCGTTATTAAAAAAAGGTACCTTTATACGTCGCATGAATCGTTTTGTGTGTGAAGTGGAAATTGATGGCATTTCCACGATATGTCATTTGCCGAATCCAGGACGAATGTGGGAGTTATTGTTTTCACAAGTTCCTGTTTACGTTCGGCAATGTATGAATGCAACGCGCAAGACCCCTTATGATCTAGTTGGCGTAGAGCGGGAAGGGATTCCGGTTTTATTAGATACTCAATATACGAATGACGTAGCGGCTTATTTTATTCAGCATAAGCAAATACCTGAATGGCGGTCATGGAAGCTGATTCGAAGAGAAGTGACCGTAGGGCATAGTCGGTTTGATTTGCTGTTGGGGCGAGGAGATGAGCGTTTTTATGTAGAGGTTAAGTCTTGCACCTTATTTAGCAAAAATGGGGCTATGTTTCCTGATGCTGTGACGGAACGAGGAAAAAAACATTTGCTGGCATTAGCGGCGATGCATGATAAGGGAATCCGGACAGGCCTTTTATTTTTAGTTCATTGGGATAGGGCGAAGTGGTTTTTACCTGATTATCATACAGATCCTGAATTTGCTACTGTTTTTTCAAAAGTTGAGCATAAATTGGATTGGCAAGCTGTTTCAGTGCAGTGGGATGAATCGTTTCAAATGCCTAGGCCCAGGGAAAGATTGCTATATCCTTCGGCAATATTACAACAGGAAAACAAGGATGCGGGAGCATATATGCTAGTGTTAGAAGTGGAGCAAGAACGGGATATAGAGGTCGGGAAAAAGGGGATCGTACACGTTTGTCCTGGGTATTATGTATATGTCGGTTCAGCTAAGAAAAATTTGGCTGCTCGCATTGCACGACATAAGAGAAATCTAAAAAGGTTACATTGGCATATTGATTATCTTAGGCAGGTGGCAACGGTACGGGCGGTTATTCCTATTCGGACTAGTGCCGATGTGGAACATATTTTAGCGTCTCAGGTAGTGCGGATTTGTGACTGGCATATACGCGGCTTTGGCTGTACTGATTGTGCTTGTAAAACACATTTGTTTGCGTTTAAAGAAAATCCTATTCATTTGCAGACATTTATGAAGATAGTTGAAGATGTTCGGATGAATCGTTTGGATGCATGCATTTTAGCTAACTTAAGATAAAAATAACCGTCTATGTCACGTTTGGAGTGATGTAGGCGGTTTATATTATATGTATTTAGTTTTTGTGATTAAGAAGACAAGGAAACACCTTGAATACGTCCTAATAGTCTAAATAGTTCTTGCCGCTCTGCTGGCGTTAAATTACTTAAGAGGCGTTGGTTTAGACTATCTATTTCGTGTAATAATGGATCTTTTAGTTGCCATCCCTTTTCAGTTGCTTCTACGCGGATGCTTCGACGATTATTAGGATTTAGAATGCGTGTAACTAACCCTTGTTTTTGCATACGATCAAGGACACCAGAGATGGTGGAGTTTTCTACATGCAAGGTTTGGGCAATTTCTTTTGGAGTGATACTGGTTTCTTTATCCCAAAGACAGGTTAAAACCCCATATTGTCCTGGTGTAATGCCGAAACGGCTTAATGCATTTGAAAAGACAAGAAACACTTCGTGTTGAGCAATGGTGAGTGCAAAATTAATACAGTTTTTATGAGGCATAGTAGGGATCTCCTTTCTCTTAAACATTGTGAAAATAATTCGTATTGCAAAGTAAGTATAGTGTAGCATACTTTTGAAATGATGACCATATTTAGATATTAATTTGTGAAAAATATATCAGAATTGACATACTTATTCTTAATTAGAGAAGGATGACAGGTATTATTTCGTGAGATATAATGGATGAAGAGATAGATAAGAAAGGTTGGGAGTCATGAAAGAAAAAAAGCTGTTTGGCTTTATATATACGGATAAAGAATGGATGAAAGTTATATTGTATTTATGTATTGGCGGAACAGCAGCTATCGTTGAATGGATTTTGTTTTATGTGTTGTTTTATTCATTTACTGTAGGTAATATTTTTTTACTTCAGACGCCGCGTGTATTGGTAGCTACGGCAGTAGCGTTTGGGTTAGCAACATTATATCATTATTGGTTAGGAAATATATTTGTTTTTGAACAGGGGAGTCGTCACGCAAGAACAACGGAAATTTCTTTGATTTTTTTAGTTAGTACCATTGGGTTAGGTTGGAATTTATTACTCATGTGGTTTTTTACTTCTCCTATATGGCTAGGGATAACCCCTTTTTATGCGAAAGTATTAGCGAGTGCCATTGTTACCGTTTGGAATTATATGTCTAGAAAAGTTTGGATTTTTAAATGATAAAGGGTGACTGTTTCTATTAAGAGGATAAAAACAGTCACCCTTTAGTGTATTTTTATAGGATTATTTCATATTCCATAATTTATGCAAATGGGGTTCTAATTGAATGCCTTCACGATAATCCGTTTTTGCTTCGTATGTATATGTGATAACTTCACTTAAGAAATCAGCAGCTGTTTTTATAGCTGTAAAGAGGTTCATTCCGCTTAATAAAGAACCCGTAATTATGCTGGTAAATATATCGCCTGTTCCACAGGTGGAAAAAGGAATTCTTTTGACCGTGTATTCATCATAAAGCATCGTATCATGGTCATAGCAGACAATTTTTATATGTTTTTCCGTATCGGGGATACTAGTGATGATTACTTTTTTTGGACCGAGAGAAGATAATTTTTGGCAAATCTCTTTTATTTTTTTTGAAGTAGGGATTTCTGTTTGCTTATAAGGTATATCTGATAATAAGGTGGCTTCTGTATAGTTTGGTGTAATGAGGGTTGCTTTTTGAATGAGTTTACGCATCGCTGGAACAATTTCTGGCGTAAAGATGGGGTATAATTTACCATTATCACCCATGGCAGGATCGACAATAATCCATTCCGTATTAGCACCTAAGCGGTCAATTGCATGTTCGACTAAGTTGATTTGTGAGATATCGCCGAGAAAGCCACTATAAATAGCACTATAAGTGTAGTTTAACTCTTCCCATTTATTAATGAATTGCGGCATGGTTTTTGTGCAATCTGTAGAAATAAAAGATGGGTAGGTTAAATTATTACTAAATAAGGCTGTGGGTAAAGGGCAAACTTGAAAACCCATAGCAGAAATAATGGGGATAGCGGCAGTTAATGAACAGCGACCAAAAGAACAAAGATCATGAATAGCAAGAACACGTTTGGTAGACATAGTAAAACCTCCTAGTAATAGATTATCTTTTATTGTACGTATAATGGGACTATTCGTAAACAGGACAGATGGAATATAATCTGTCTTGTTTTTTTATTAAAATGTTAAATAAAAATAAATAAAAAAAGATAAAAAGAAAAGCTATGCAAAAATAGCAAATGAAAAACAACTATATGTTCTTGAAAAGTGAGGGAAGTAAAACTTATAATGATATTGTGCAATAATGAACGTACTATATAGGAAAGGAATGAATGCAAATGTCTACATGGAGCGATATGTATAGACAAAAATGTAAGTCTGCTACAGAAGCAGTAAAATTGGTGTGTTCAGGTGATTGGGTTGATTATGGGATGGCGACGTCGCAACCTGTTTTATTGGATGAGGCGTTAGCAGCACGAAAAGAAGAGTTACACGATGTCAAGGTTCGCATGGCACTGTCTTTAGCACCGCGAAAAGTGGTGGAATGTGATCCAACAAGAGAAACGTTTACTGCTATGAATTGGCATATGGGGAGTTATGATCGGAAACAATGTGCCCGTGGAAGTATGTTTTTTTTACCCATGAGCTATCGCAATGAGCCATCTATGTATAGAGATATTCTAGATGTAGATGTTGCAATGATTATGGTTGGTCCTATGGATGAACATGGGTATTTTAATTTTGGATTAACTGTTTCAGCAACAGAAGCAATAACGAAGAAAGCCAAACGAGTGATTGTGGAAGTGAATGAAGCGGTGCCTAAAGTACGCGGCGGTCGGGGTGAAGTCATTCATATTTCCGATGTCGATGTGGTTGTTGAAGGGCCGAGACGAGAAATGCCGACGTTGCCTTTTGTGCTAGGTGATGATATCGATTTAAAGATTGCTAAAATGGTAGTGGAAAAAGTTCCAGACTATGCAACGTTGCAATTAGGAATAGGTAGCTTACCTAATACGATTGGTGTGATGATCGCTGAATCAGATTTAAAGGATTTGAGTGTGCATACGGAAATGTTAGTTGATTCTTTTTATAAGATGCATCAAACAGGGAGATTAACGAATAAGTATAAGGAAATTAATACCGATAAGACAGCTTGGTCTTTTGCTTGCGGATCTTCCGAATTGTATGAATGGATAGATGATAATCCTTCTCTATCGGCTTTTCCTGTTGATTTTATTAATGACCCCTTTGTTGTAGGTCAGATATCGCGGTTTATCTCTATTAATAGTTGTATTGACATTGATCTTTTTGGTCAAGTATCGTCAGAATCAACGGGTTTTCAACATATTAGTGGGAGTGGAGGACAGCTTGATTTTACGGATGGTGCTTATCGTTCACCCGGCGGCATGAGTATTATTACATTACGCTCCACTTTTTATGACAAAAAGACGAACCAAGTTCATTCGCGGATTTTGCCTACGTTTCGTGATGGTACGATTGTTACCGATCCTCGTTCACAAGTGCATTGGATAGCAACGGAATATGGTATGACGAACCTTATGGGGGCTTCAACATGGGAACGTGCAGAACGCTTGATTAGCTTGGCTCATCCTGATTTTAGAGAATCTTTAATAGCGGCAGCAGAAAGTATGAAAATTTGGCGTAAAAGTAATAAGAAATAATAAAAATAATCCCTCGGAGATATGCGAGGGATTATTTTTTTGTAGTATGGTACAATAGTATATTAGGAGGTGCATGATATGGATGTGGTAAATCAACAACGGGCTCCTTTTGTTGAGGCCTTAGAAGCATATTGTCAACTGCATATGGTCCCCTTTCATACACCAGGACATAAACTTGGGCATCAGTCATCAGCATATCAGAAGATGTTGTTTGGGGAGGCTTTAATACGAGATTTAGGTGTTATGTATGCTTTAGATGATTTGTTTCAACCAAAGGGAGCGTTACGGGAAGCGATGGATTTAGCCGCTGATTTATATGGTGCGGGACATACTTTTTTTTCTGTCAATGGGACAACGGCCTGTGTAGAAGCTATGTTGTTAGCAGTATGTCAAGCTGGTGATGAAATTATTCTTTCGCGAGAAGCACATAAAAGTGTATTTCATGGAATTCTTCTTAGTCGAACTATTCCTGTATATGTTTCTAGTCAATTTGCAGAAAAAGAACAGGTTTCGTTAGGACCGACGCTTGAGGATATTAAAGCTACCGTGGATAGTCATCCACATGCCAAAGCATTGATGTTGACGTATCCAACTTATGATGGAATTGCGATTGATTTACCTTCAATCATACAATATGCACATGAAAATGGATTATATGTGTTGGTTGATGAAGCACATGGTGCACATTTGCCGTTTCATCCTGATTTACCACCCGAAGCACTTGCTTGTGGTGCAGATTGCGTAGCCCAAAGTACTCATAAATTAGCAGGATCACTCACGCAAACATCGATGCTACATTGTCGGCAGGGTTTTCCTTACGTAGAACGTATGGCGAGAGCAATGGAAATAGTACAATCGACAAGTCCGCATTATTGGTTTCTTGCCTCTTTAGATAGTGCAAGGCAACAATTAGCTGTTGAGGGAAAAGTACTGTTAGCAAAGACGATGGAGCTTGCGAGATATGCAAGAGAAGAACTGAATAAATTGCCAGGGATTTATGTCTGGGGGCGCGAGGTTGAACGATACACTGGTGTTATTGGGGTAGATGAAACAAAAATAGTGATTGATTTTGCGGACTTGGGGCTAATGGGCGTTCAGGCGGAAAAAGAATTGCGCAAACAAGGTATTGAAGTGGAACTAGTAGCAGGCACACATGTTCTTGTGTTGATTACTATCGGTGATGATATGGAATCTATTCAAGCACTTATTAAAGCTTGTCAGATTATTTCCTCTAATCACAAAGTACACAAAGTGCAAGCGGTTAAAGAACTACCTTTGCCTCAGCCAGAGGTAGTGATTACACCAGGAGAAGCATGGAATAAGACATTAGAGCAGATTCCTTTTGCACAAGCAAATCAGCGTATTGCTGGCGAAACTATTCTGTTTTATCCTCCGGGGATTCCTGTGGTGGCTATCGGAGAAAGAATAACATCTTTGTGTATTGCTTATATACAGAAGAAGATGAATGAAGGATATGTACCTCATGGAGCTTCAGATCATACACTTAAAACGATTTTGGTAGTAAAGGATGGAAAAGAATGAAAGGAAAACTCATTATTATTGAAGGTGGCGATGGTAGCGGTAAGGCGACGCAAACGCAATTATTAAAAAGGCGGTTACAGCAAGAAGGATATGCTGTACAGGCAGTTAGCTTTCCTGATTATGATAGTCCTTCTAGTACATTAGTTAAGATGTACTTACATGGCGATTTCGGGAAAAAACCAGAAGAAATAAATCCTTATGCGGCATCCACTTTTTATGCTATTGATCGCTTTGCTTCTTATCAAATGAAGTGGCGTGATTTTTTGGCACAAGGAATGACGATTTTGGCAGATCGGTATACGACAAGTAATATGTTATATCAAATGATTAAAATAGATTCGATAGAAGAACGTAAGGTTTATTTAAAGTGGCTATGGGATTTTGAATTTAATAAATTAGACTTACCAATACCAGATGAAGTCATCTTATTAGATGTGCCACTGGACATTACGGAAAAGCTAATGTTGGAAAGAATTGGAAAAACAGGGGGAGAAACAGGCGATATTCATGAAAAAAATAAATTGTTTTTAAAACAATGTCATGATGCTTATGATATGTTGGCAAAATTATATGGGTGGCAGCGGATACAGTGTGCTGTCGACGGGGTATTGCGAAATCGTTTAGATATTCATGAAGAAATATTTCACAAAGTTGTTTCTATGATAAATGAGAATGTATAAAGAAACTATAGTGAATAAGTCACTAGAACTAGACTTTATAGTTATTTTTTTTTATAATTAAATATTAAGAACGCTAGCAAAGGAAGAATCTATAGATGGATTTTCAGTATTGGGATTATGTAATTGGGCATGCAGCGATAAAAAATAAAATAAAAAAGTGGTTAGCGTCTGATCGTATGCCGCATGCATTGATCTTTTCTGGACCGGAGGGTGTAGGGAAAACGACCTTTGCATGTGCTTTAGCAGAGGTTTTAGTACAACGGAAAGTGTTTCAAAAAGGGATGCCGAAGATGGGAGATCACCCTTATTTGGCTTGGGGGGAAGACGTATATTTTATATCCCCTATTACAGCTCAATTAAAGGTGGAACAATTTCGTCAGGTACGAGAAAAATTGATATTGCGTAATGCTGAAAAGGCTATGAAGGTGTGTATTATTGATCATGCCGAAACAATGAATGCTGCTTTTGCTAATGGCATGTTAAAAATAATAGAAGAGCCGCCTATGGGCGTTATTTTTATTATTATTACGAATCAACCAGAAATATTATTGCCGACGATTGTTTCACGTTGTGTAAGCTGCCATTTTGATTATGTCGATAAAGAGAGCTTACAAATGGGATTAGCTACTGTTGGAGGTCGTTCATTAGAACAAATTCAACAAGTTGTTCAACAGGCAAATGGAAATGTAGTAAGAGCATTTGCTTTATTAGAAGGAACTACGGAGGATTGGCGTCCTAAGGCCATGGAATTTTTAAGAATTTTAGGAACGCATCCGAGTCCTTATGCAAAAAGTCTAACGCTTGCTGCGTTATGGGGAAAAGAAGATTTGGCACTTTTTTTACAAAGTCTTGTACAAGTGATACACGATGTGATGATAGTACATTATGAAGCCGGAGATATAGTGAATATATCGGCAAGTCACAGAGAACAATTACAATACATTAAAAGGAATTGGACTCTTTCTTCATTGGCACGACTTATGAAAGTTGTAGAAGAATGTAGAAAAGCGTTAAGATTAAATTTAAATGTAAAAACCATTTTTGATTATCTTTGTATTCAGAGTATTACGAATAAGGAGGACTTGCGTTGATAGTAGTAGGTGTACGCTTTAAACCTGCGGGAAAAGTATATTATTTTGATCCCCAGGAAGTGACCTTAGATATAGAAGATGGCGTTATTGTCGAAACAGCACGAGGAATGGAATTTGGAAAAGTAGTTATTCCGCCTCGCGAAGTTTCCGAGAAAGAGGTTGTTCAACCATTAAAACCGATTATTCGCCGAGCACTTCCCAAAGATATAAAACAAGTAGAAAAAAACAAAGAACGGGAAAAAAAGGCCTTTACGGTATGTTTAGAAAAAATTGCTAAACATAAATTGCCGATGAAACTTATTGAGGTGGATTATACTTTTGATATGGGGAAAATAATCTTTTTCTTTTCGGCAGAGGGGCGAATTGATTTTCGCGAACTCGTGCGTGATTTGGCAGCTGTTTTTCGCACGCGCATTGAATTACGTCAGATTGGATTACGAGATGAAGCAAAGCTGATTGGTGGTATTGGGTGTTGTGGTAGACCTTTATGTTGTGCTACTTTTTTAGGAGAATTTAAACCAGTGTCTATTCGGATGGCGAAAACACAAGGAATGTTTTTGAACCCAACTAAAATTTCCGGTAGTTGCGGTAGATTGATGTGTTGTTTGCGATATGAAAATCAATCATATACATCTGGTGAATTAACTTGTCAAAATTGTTCTAAAATTTGTATGCACCAAGCACCACCAGCTATTGGAAAAAAAGTTATGACCGATGAAGGGGTGGGGACTGTTTTACGCATACAGGGAAAAGAACATACCGTGCGGGTACAATTAGAATCAGGGCAAACGATTAAGGTAAACTGGACGGATGTGGCTGAAATTGAACATGAAAGTTAAACAAGGAGAAAGAATAGACTCTTTGTTGTTGGAAGGCATGAAAATTATTCAGCGGTCTGATCAATTTTGTTTTTCGTTGGATACGATTTTATTAGCTCATTTTGGTAGTAGACCGCGGGGACCTATTTTAGATTTAGGGACAGGGACCGCAGTTATTCCACTTATTTTAGCAGCTCGAGGAGCGACATCTATTGAAGCGATAGAATATAATCCTATTATGGCAGATATTGCACAACGAAATGTTTTACTTAATCAGAAAGAGTCAGATATTCATATTCAAAAAGGGGATTATAGAAAGTTACAAGCATGGTATGCTAGCGGATCTTTTGCTATGGTTTACGCTAATCCGCCTTATCGTGAAAAAAGTCGGGGGGCGTATAGCCAGCAAGCTGGGATTCGGCGTGCTTGTCATGAAGAAACAGTTACGTTAGAAGAAGTTATTAAAGCCGCATCATTTGCTTTGAAGTATGGAGGATATTTTCGTATGGTTCATATTACGGAGCGATTAACGGATATTTTAGCCCTTTTACGTAGATATGGTATAGAACCGAAACGATTGCAATTTGTTCATTCACGGTTAGATAAAGCAAGTAAAATTTTTTTAATGGAAGGTAGTCGGGGTGGTAATCCTGGATTAGAAATACTACCACCTTTAGTGGTACATCGTGATGATGGATCGTATTGCGATGAAATTTTATCCTATTATCAAGGACAGGGAGAAATGTAGATGGCAGAAGTTTTTCAAAAAGGGACATTATATCTTTGCCCAACGCCGATAGGCAATTTGGAAGATATTACTTATCGGACTGTACGCTGCTTGCAGTCAGCTGATGTAATTGCCGCTGAAGATACGCGACATACGAAACAATTATTGGAAGCATACCAAATAGAAACACCACTTACTAGTTATTATGAGCATAATAAGTTGACAAAGGGACCAAAGTTAATCGAACGGTTGCAGGCGGGGGAGATGATTGCTTTGGTTAGTGATGCGGGTATGCCAGCGATTTGTGATCCAGGGAGTGACTTGGTTCGGCTTGCCTTACAACATAGCATAAGAGTGGTTCCATTGCCTGGGGCCAATGCGGGATTAACTGGATTAATTGCTTCAGGTATGGATACAACGAGATTTACTTTTATTGGTTTTTTACCTAAGACAAAAAAACATCGCATACCAGTATTAAGATCTTTGCAGGAAATAAAGGGTACGTTAATTTTTTATGAAGCACCGCATCGCTTACGGACGGTTTTACAAGAGATGCAAAAAATTCTTGGAAGTCGAGCAGTGGTTATTTGTCGAGAATTAACTAAACGGTATGAAGAATATTTACGGGGCACCTTAGACAATGTGTTGGAGTTATTTTCGGAAGATACTTATAAAGGTGAATTTGTCATATTGATAGAAGGCATGCAGGAAACATGCGATGTACATTGGACAAAAGAGGACTATATAGAAAAAGTACAGAAATTAACAGAACAGGGAATAAAAAAGAAAGCGGCGATACGTATGGTTGCAATACAACTGGGCGTACCAAAGCGGGATGTATATCAAGCTACAATACAAATGGCTGATTATCATAAAAGTTAATTTAGGAGGCTTCTACAATGAGTGATAAAAAAAAGTATTATATTACCACCCCAATTTATTATCCTAGTGCAAAATTACATATAGGACATACTTACTGTACAACAATAGCGGATGCATTAGCACGATTCCATCGGTTATGTGGGGAAGATGTATTTTTTTTAACGGGTTCGGATGAACATGGTCAGAAAATTCAACGGGCGGCAGAAGAAAAAGGAATCGCTCCTATTGAGTATGTAGATCAGATTGTTTTGTTGTTTCAAGAATTATGGAAAAAGTTAAATGTTTCGTATGATGATTTTATTAGAACTAGTGAAGCACGACATGAAAAAGTGGTTCAAAAATTAATGGAAATTTCTTATAAAAAAGGAGATATTTATAAGGGGGAATATGCTGGTTGGTACTGTACACCATGTGAAACGTTCTGGCCTGAAAATAAACTTCCTGAGAGAAAGTATATTTGCCCTGATTGTGGACGAGATTTAGAATTGGTTAAAGAAGAAGCCTATTTTTTGAAAATGAACAAATATGCTGATGCATGGCTGCGTTTTATTGAAGAAAATCCTGACTTTATACAACCAGAAGCTCGGCGTAATGAAATGATTGCGTTTGTCAAAAGTGGCTTAGAAGATTTGTGTGTATCTCGGACTTCTTTTGATTGGGGGATTCCCGTGCCCTGGGATCCTAAACATGTAGTATATGTTTGGTTTGATGCATTGGCTAATTATTTGACAGCGATTGGCTATGACTCAGATCAAGCGCTTTTTGAAAAATTTTGGCCGGCCGATTTACATTTAGTAGGAAAAGAAATTGTTCGTTTCCATACGATTATTTGGCCGATTATTTTGATGAGTTGTGATATCCCTATACCTAAAAAGGTATTTGGACATGGTTGGCTTATTGTTGATGGAACAAAAATGAGTAAGTCTTTAGGTAATGTAGTAGATCCGATTCCGTTGATTGAGCACTATGGGGCGGATGCGTTGCGATATTATTTATTACGAGAAATTAGTTTAGGGAATGATGGGAATTTTTCCTTAGCGTCGTTTATTAAGCGGATTAATTCTGATTTGGCGAATGATTTAGGTAATTTATTGCAACGTACATTAGCTATGGTGGAAAAGTATAATGCCGGCATTGTAAGGGAGGCAAAAGAAAAATTGCCTGTAGATGAGAATTTGAAATTGTATGCTGTGCAGGCCGTAAAGGCATTTGAACAAGAAATGAATACGATGAAACTTAATGATGCAATTCAATCTGTATGGACATTTATTCGTCGTACGAATAAATATATTGACGAAACCATGCCTTGGGTATTAGCTAAAGATGAGAGTCAACGAAATCGTTTAGATACAGTATTATATGATTTGAGCGAAGCGCTTAGAATTATTGCTATTTTAATCAGTCCGATTATGCCAAAAGCGGCACAACGTATGTGGGAACAGCTAGGACTAAAACATTTTGAAAAGACCTTATTAGCGGATGCGGTATGGGGTGGATATCCAGCTAATACAATGATTTGTAAGGGTGATGCATTATTCCCACGGTATGATTTACAAGAAGAGATTGTCGACATGGCACCTATAGCATCTGCAACGAAAGACATTTGTACGGCTGCTAAAGAGGCTATTAAGCCAGAAATTGGAATTGATGATTTTGGTGTTGTTGATTTGCGCGTGGGAAAAATTTTGGCATGTGAAAAAGTAAAAAAAGCTAAGAAATTATTGAAATTACAAGTTGATTTAGGTACAGAAGAACGGCAGATTGTTAGTGGTATTGCTTTGTATTATACCCCGGAAGAGTTAATCGGGCGGCAGGTTGTTGTCGTTACTAATTTGAAACCAGTTACCCTATGCGGAGAAGAATCAAAAGGAATGCTTTTAGCAGCTTCTGATGGAGATGAAAAATTACAAGTCGTATTTGTAGATGGTATGATGCCAGGAAGTCGGGTGCGATAAGATGTTGTTTGATACACATTGTCATGTACATGACGAGGCTTATAATGAAGATCGAGATGCCGTTATTCAACGTGCTTTTCAATCAGGTGTACAATATATGATGTTTCCTGGTACCGATATTCCTACGTCGGCAGCAGCAGTTGAATTAGCACGTCGGTATGAAGGCGTTTATGCAGCGGTAGGAATTCATCCAGAAGAAGCGGCGGAAATTACGGATGAAGCATTTGCACAGATTCGATATTGGATAACTCATGAGCCCAAAGTAGTGGCGTTAGGGGAAGTCGGGCTAGATTATCACTGGCCTGAACCTTCACGGGAAATTCAAAAGAAGGTATTTATTGAACAGGTTAAGATGGCGGTGGAATTAGATATTCCTATAGATATTCATGATCGTGAAGCACATGGGGATATGATGGATATTTTGCATACTTATGGTAAGGGCATTCGTGGTGTATTTCATTGTTATTCGGGCAGTTTGGAAATGGCTCAGGAATTGATGAAAATGGGATTTTATTTTGGCTTTACAGGAACGACTGTTTTCCCTAATTCTAAAAAAGTAAAGCGGTTGGCGGCGGAATTACCGTTAGAACGAATATTGATTGAAACAGATAGTCCCTATTTAACACCACCACCATATAGAGGCAAACGGAATGAACCCCGATATGTACAATATGTAGCTGCCGAGATTGCACGGTTGAGAAATATGGAGACTAGCGAGGTAGCACGAATTACGTTAGAAAATGGAAAACGAATTTTTCAAATTAATTAAGTGATATGGTAGGATAAAACAAACGGGTAAAAGTAGATACTTTCACCCGTTTGTTTTATTTTTCTGAAGAGGAATCTCGGCTATCATAGGCGTATTTTATGGTAATTCTTTTTTTCAACGTATGAAAAAGTGTAGAAATTTCAAGTGTTGCTGGATATGAGGCATGAGTGACAGCAAATAAGGTAAAATGAAAATTTGGATCAGTCAATTTTATAGATTGGAGGGAATTTTCGGCGATGTTAGAATATAATGTACCAGGTCCAATGGTAAAAGCGGTGGTATTTTTGATAATTCGCCAGAGCATAGCGGCATCCGTGACAGATATATTTTTTTTGCTATCACTAAAAAGATATGTTTTTAAGGCATTGGTAAGAGTATCATCAGGTGAAGTAGCAAAGGAAACTTGTGAAAAAGTACGCAATTGACCAATGGTTAAGCAGGGATAAATAGATAAAGGGTGGTAAGGCTTTAGATATACATAAGGGGATAATTCACCTAATATAAAAATATGTAAGCCTTGTTTAATCCAATGTTCACGACGCTTTTGTAAAATTGGCGAGGGTAAATACAGTAAACCAACTTGTAATTTTTCTAAAGTAACAGCACGGATAATTTCCGAAGGTGGTTTTTGCAGTATATTAAGGGTATACAACGGGTGGCTATTAGCGGTAAGTAAAACATCTGTAATAGCGGTTAAAAATAAAGGGTGATACTGATAAGCAAGGGATACTTCGTAAGGTAAGGGATAATCAACAGGGCCATGAAAATGATGCTGTAAGTTTGTTGCTTGACGTAATATGGTTTGTGCAAAATATAAAAATTCTCTTCCTTCTGTTGTAAAAGAAATTCCATTGTGTGTGCGGGTTATTAATTTTATTTGAAATTCTTTTTCTAAATCTTTAATAGCAGCACTAAGACTGGGTTGAGAAATAGATAAAGCTTGTGCTGCTGAGGAAATTGAAGGATGATATAATAACTCAGATAGATATTTTAATTGTTGTAAGGTCATAATACAGACTCCTTATATAGTTAGACTATGGACTAGGGAAAGGTAAGAATGACTGTTTAGCATGAATAATGAAAAAAAATAGAAACGATAGAAACGAGGATGATAAAAAAAGATAAAAATAGTAGATAAAAAAATTATTCTTTTTATTAAAAAATATAAGCTGAGAAAAAAATAAAAAATAATATGCGGATAGGGACAAAAAGAAGTGTTTTTTTATGTATAAAAAAAATATATAAAAAATGACTAAAAGAAAAGTAATAGTCAAAATTACTTAAAAATATAATTAAAAAAATAAAGCGTAAAAGTATTTTTATATAGTTTAAAACTATATAAAACGGAGAGAAAATATAAATTTTTACATCTTTTTTTGTGCGTGGTATACTACAAGTAAGCCGTTATGTTATTAAATATTGTTGATTTTACTTTATTATAGATGTATGACGAAGTGTTTGCAACTATGCATATGGAAAATGAAGTTATTTATTTTATGTATATATATAGAAAAAAAATATACATAATAAAAAAGATACTTAAATTTATAATGAATTAGTTAGGAGGAAGAAATTATGAATTCAGTGGCAGCATTAGCTCAACGAGCGGGAATGACCGAAAGTGAGTGGAAAGATGCAGTCCGTTTTGATAGTACGGACTGGGGTTGGATTATCATGAGTATTGGTATGGCAATTGGTGCGGGAATTGTCTTTTTACCAGTACAAGTGGGATTAGTGGGTGTTTGGGTATATTTGTTTTCTGCAATTATTGCTTATCCTGCGATTTATTTACTTCAACGTTTATTTATTAATACGTTAGCTTCATCGCCTAAGTGTGAAGATTATCCCAGTGTTATTAGTGGATATTTAGGTAAAAACTGGGGATTTTTCTTAGGTATTTTATATTTCCTTAGTATTTTGATTTGTGTCTTTATGTACTCAACGGCGTTAACTAATGATAGTGCTTCGTTTTTATATTCCTTTGGGGTCACGAAGACAGTGCTTTCGGCAAATCCATTGTATGGATTGGCAATTATATGCGTGATGGTATTTTTGGCAGCTCAAGGAGAAAAATTGTTGTTTAAAATGGCAAGTTTTATGGTATTAACTAAATTGCTTGTTGTTGTATGTTTAGGCCTGATTATGGTAAAACACTGGAATCTTATGAATATTGGGACATTTCCGGAAACGGGCTATTTAGTAAAGAATATGATTGCGATGTTACCGATTACATTGACATCAATTTTATTTGTTCCTAGCTTAAGTCCGATGGTTATTTCTTATCGTTCACATAATCAATCTATTCATGTCGCACAGTATAAAGCGATGCGAGCTATGAAGATTTCTTTTGGCGTCTTGTTTGTTACGGTTTTCTCTTATGCTATTTCCTTTAATTTAGCGATGGGACACGATCAAGCTGTTTTGGCATATTCTCAAAATATTTCAGCTTTGGCTATTGTTGCCCGCGGATTTGATGGTAGTGCCGTTAAAATTTTTAGCCTTATCTTAAATATTTTTGCAGTAGTGACAGCCTTTTTCAGCGTTTTTATGGGCTTTAGAGAAGCATGTCAAGGAATTGCTTTGAATATATTGCGCCGAATTATGCCAGAAGAAAAAATTAATAAGGTTATTGTAAAAAAAGGCATACTATTATTTGCTATTATAATAGCCTGGGGAGCGATAGTTTTAGATGTTCCCATTTTAAAATTGTTGACGTTACTCGGTCCTATTTTTGGTTTTATTGCATGTTTGATACCCGCGTACTTAGTGTATAAAGTAAAACATTTAGAGCGGTTCCGCGGTGTATCGTTAATATTGATTGTTATTGCTGGTGTTTTATTGATTATCTCCCCATTTTTAGCATTCTTTTAAGGGTAATAAAAAAGACCAAACAATTATGTTTGGTCTTTTTTATTACGTTAGTATTCTTTATCTTCTAATAAGCTACTTTTTCCGAAGCGTGTTACTAAATCTTTTCTTTCCATTTTCCATAAAGGTGAAGCAAGACTCATAGAGGGATCATAATGAGGTGATTTCATATTTAAAATGCCGCAAACCAATTCATAGGCTAAGTCGTTTGTAAAATACTTGTTTTGATGATTCTTTAAGGTTTGTGCTATTTCGGTATTTCGTTGTAAGTAATTATCGGATAAATAGCAGAACATTGGTATCCGGAGTACTGTAAAAGGTGCAATATCTGGTTGACGTAACCGCGTAGGATCACTACCGTGATCGGAAAAATAAAGCATAGCATCTAAGTTTAAATGATCCTTGCCATACTTATATACTTCGTGTAAAAACCAGTCGTTATATAAAATTGTATTATGAAAGTCGGCAACGCGATTGATTTGGCCATCATTAAATTTTTGGAATTTAGCAGGATAGCGATTGCGATATTCAACATGGCTTCCCATTAAATGTAAAACGACAAAGTTACGATCTTTGGGATTTACCTTTTTCAAAAACTTTAGTAAGGATTCATCTAAGGTGGAATATTTAGCATCACGATCAACCCATTCATGAACATCTGCTGTATGGGCTACTAAGGAAATCGGGGTGTCAGATACGCCGACAGAGCCTTGATTACTGAACCAGTAGGTTTTATAGCCTGCTTTTCGTGCCATATCAATAATTGATATGGACTGATTAAATTCTTTGTGATTATAAAAATTGGCTTCGGTTAAGGCGTGTTCTAAAACTGGAACTGTATACCATACGCATGCATACGCATTGGTAAAGAAGGTAAAATGAGGATCTTGTTTCATTGCTGATAGCCAGGGTGTATTAGGTGGCTGAGAAGGGTTGTAAACATGCATATACGTACGTGTTTCAGATTCGCCAATAACTAAAATAATCGTATTAGGATCTTTACGGGGATGCAATTGTATAGCATTTAATTTTGCATAGCGATTGTCATGCGTAGTAGCGTATAATTTGGCATGTTGTAGATATTCTTTAGAATCTATAAATGTTTTGATAGGAAATGCTGTTGGTAAAATTTCGCCGGCTAAAGCACCAATTGATGGAAAAATAATAAATAATGAAATTAATGGAATAAATGGAGTGTATAGAGGTGTAATGGCTGCTTTTTTTTGACGATAATTTAGTATATAAGAACCGATGATGAGAATTAATAATACAAGAATAATGCCGGATATTCTGTACATACCTAAAGAACCAAAATATTCTTTTGTTTCACGAGGCCCTGTTTGGTTAATTAAAAGAGCACCTGTAATGGTAATACAAGAATTGTATAATAAATAATATACCCATTGAATGATAATGATAAAAAATGAGGCTAATTGTAATATGGTTACAATTAGTGCACTGAGAAAGCGCGGAATATATCGAATGAGAGCCATATTAATACAAAAAAGAATAGCAAATAAGTAAAGGCCCACATAGATATCATAAATGTTATTAATATAAATAACGTTATGGGTTAATAGGGTGGTGTAATTTAAATAAGGTCCTGTGATTATCCAACCTAGGGCAACTATAGCGGGAGGCAAAATGGAAGTGATTGATATATTGTGCCAATATAGTCCTAGCGGGAGTACTACCGCCAATACGGCCGGTATTAATCCTAGTATTACATTTTGGATATTATCTGCACCTAATCCTAGCGATACACTATATTGCCAACGATAGAGTATAGCATATAGTATGATATAAAGTAGAATAAGGGTAGCGAGGGTGCGTTTTTTGCTGCCCGCAGGAAAAAGTCGAGATAAAAAAGTAGAACGATTTTGAATAGACATGGCATTAATCCTTTCTTTGTGTGTACGTTTTCTTTTATATGACGAACCTATTATACCGCAAACCGACGGAATAACCTAGAAGAGAATCATATTTATTTATGTTTTTTCCGCCGGCGGGACGGCGGCACTCCGAAACTTTTTGCGCCTGCCGTTTCGGACGGCAGGCGCAACAGGTTCTACAGCGGTTATAATAACTGCCCGTAACGATGCAGATATATTTTTTTGATGCTCGTCGTGAGGCCCATATAGAGTGCGACACACGGAAGTAAGTAGGCGAAGAAGCCTGCCGGCAACGGTAAAAAGCCGATAGCTTGCCCCATATGCGTATAGGGAATGAGGGTCAGCCCGAGGATGCCGCAGGCCGTTAAAAAGGACAGGCGGAACGAGGCATGACTGTGGATAAAGGGCAGTTTGGCAGTGCGCAGCATATGGATGACCAAGGTTTGGGTCCACATGGATTCTATAAACCAACCGGCTTGAAACATGCCGGCATAGGCGGCTTGATGCGCCGCTAAAGCGGCTCCGGAAAAATGCTGCGGCAATTCGTTATAGAGAATGCCGTGGGAGGTGCAGAGCGGGCAAATAATGAAGTACATTACTAAATACGTGGTAATGTCGAAAATCGAGCTCGTAGGTCCCAGCCAAAGCATGAACCGACTGACGGAAGAGGCGTCCCACGGACGCGGCCGGCGCAGGTATTCCGCATCCACATTGTCCCAGGGCAGGGCGGTACAAGATAAGTCGTAAATGAGGTTTAATAAGAGCAAATGCAGACTCATCATGGGCAGAAAGGGCAGTAAGGCGGCGGAGACTAAGACGGAAAACATGTTGCCGAAATTGGAAGAGGCCGTGATTTTTATGTATTTTATCATGTTGGCATAGGTTTTTCGGCCGGCAATAATGCCTTTTACCAAGACGGTCAGGTCTTTTTCCAATAAAATAATATGTGCCGATTCTTTGGCAATATCCACCGCCGTATCGACGGAAATGCCCACATCGGCGGCTTTCATGGCGCCCGCATCATTAATGCCGTCGCCGAGAAAGCCGACTGTATGGCCGGCCGTCCGCAGGGCCGTCAGAACGCGCACTTTTTGATCCGGCGTCAGGCGGGCGAAGACTTGCGTGCGGGCGGCGGCCGCGGCCAGGTCGTCGTCCGTCATGGCGGCGATTTCGTCGCCGCATAAGAGGCTTGTGCAATCCAAGCCGACTTGCCGGCAAACCGTACGGGAAACATATTCGTTGTCGCCGGTTAAAATTTTGGTTTCAATTCCGTAGTCTTGTAACGCGGCGACGGCCCGGGCGGCCGATTCTTTGGGCGGATCCAAAAAGGCCAAATAGCCGAGGAGGGTCATTTCCCGTTCATCTTCGGCCGTACAAATACCGGCTTGCGGGGGATCGGATTTTTTCGCCAGGGCCAATACACGAAAGCCTTTTTTATTTAGGTCGGCCGTTACGGCGGTAATGGCGGCAATTTCTTTGTCGGATAAGGGACGGATTCCCTGCGGCGTTTCCACGGTCGTACAAATGGCGGTCATTTCATCGACGGCGCCTTTGGTGATCATTTGTCGCCGCCCGTGACGGTCCCGCACGACTACCGACAGGCGTCGTCTTTTAAAATCGAAGGGAATTTCATCCACTTTTTCATAGTGCGTCGTACGTTCCTGCAGGGTCGACGCGTCGATTTCTTCGGCGGCTTTTTCTATAATGGCAATATCCATAAGATTTTTATAGCCGGTTTGAAAATAACTGTTTAAATAGGCATAGTGCAGGACGCGCGGATCTTCCCGACCGGAGACATTGAGATGATATTCCAGAGCCACTTTATTTTGGGTTAAGGTGCCGGTTTTATCGGTGCAGAGAATATCAATGGCGCCTAGATTTTGAATGGCGTTCAAATTTTTGACAATCGTTTTTTCTTTACTCATGGACAGCGCCCCTTTCGCCAGGGCGGCCGTGACGATCATGGGGAGCATTTCCGGGGTCAGACCGACGGCAATGGAAATGCCGAATAATAAGGACTGCAACCAATCCCCTTTGGTAAGCCCGTTCAGGACAAAGACGACGGGCGTCATGAGCAGCATAAAACGAATTAATACGCGGGTAACGCCGTTGACGCCTTTCGTAAAGTTCGTTTCTACCGGGGCCTGCGTAAGATTGGCGGCCAAGGCGCCGAACAAGGTGCGGGAACCGGTGCCGATGACCAGGGCCGTAGCCTGGCCGGATACGACATTGCTGCCCATAAAGGCTATATTGGTGTACGCCGTCATGCGTTCTTGAAAGGGATTGACGGCGGCAACTTTTTCGACCGTATCGCTTTCGCCGGTCAGGGCGGCCTCACTGACGAAAAAATCTTTGCCGGTTACAATGCGACAATCGGCGGGTACCATATCGCCGGTGGATAAATGCAGGATGTCCCCTACTACGACCGTATCCATGGGAATTTCCCGGCGCGGTTGCTGCGGCCGCAGGACGGTACAGGTGGCGCTGATCATGTCCAGAAGTTTGCCGACCGCATTGTCGCTGCGGGATTCCTGTACATAGCGCAAGATGCCGGAAATCACTACCATAATGACAATAATCAGTACCGTAACGGGATTGGTATCGGCCGGCGTATTGCCGAACAAGGAAAACATAGGAAAAATAATGTCCGTAACTGCGGAAATTAACGCTAAACAGATTAAAATAACGGTAAACGGATTAATAAAGGCATTTCGCAATAATTCCCACTGTGTTTTACTTTTTCCGTGTTCGATTTTGTTGGATCCGTATTTGAGCCGATGGGCGGCAACGAAGGTTTCCGGTAAGCCTTCGGGGGTTGTTTCATAGCGTTGCAGCGTGTCCGATACGGGATGTATGGCGGCAAAATCAAGGGCGGATTTAGCCGCATATACCGCCTTCGGGGCGGTCGTACGGGTAGAAAAAATTTTTTTCATGATCCTCATCTCCTTTTTATTTTCTCCGGTTAGTAGTATAAAAAAAAACGCAACGACTTAACATGGTTAAATCCTTGCGTTTTTCTTGTTATCGGTCAGAAACGGTCATTAAATTTGTAGCCGATTCCCCAGACCGTCAGAATGTATTGGGGACTGTCCGGCTGGACTTCTATTTTTTTTCGTAATTTGCGAATAAAAGCCATAATATTGCTGTCATCATATACATACGCATGACCCCAAACGGCAGTATAAATTTCTTCTTTCGTAAATACTTGACCGCGATTGCGGGCTAAAAAATATAAAATATCAAATTCTTTGGGCGTTAAATTGACGGGGCGATCCTGCAGGGTGACCGTATGGGACGTGGCGGAGATGGTTAAGGCGCCCAGCCGTAAGGCGGGCGGGGGCGGACCGGAAGCGTCGGCAGCGCCGGCGGGCGTGCCGTCCAGGACTACGGATTGTAAGGTGCCCCGCAGTAATTCCTGCAGATCCGCGGCCAGCGTACGGGCTGCGGGGGAGTCGGGATGGGCGTGTTGTAAGTGGGCAATAAGCCCGGTTTCCAATTCCGGATCCAAGCGAATAATACTGATATGTTTTTTCACCGAACCGCCTCCTTACAGTAATTTTTTGTATTTTCGAATATAAATATATTTGCCCGCACCGACACAGAGAATATACGCCGCACAAATTCCCGGTAAAAAGACAAAGTAGGGAGCCGGCATGGTGACCAAACCCACTACGGGGATGCCGACAGTAAAGAGCAGGCCCGTAAAGACGAAGAGCCCCGCCAGGGTGACACTCATGACCTGCCAAGAAGGACGACTTTCAATAAAGGGCATTTTGGAGGTCCGTAAAAAATATAAAATGACAATTTGCGTCCATAAGGATTCCAGGAACCAGCCGGTTTGAAACAAGCGGATATATTGTTCCTGCAGGACCGGCGGCAGGGCGGCGGAAAAAACGGGACAATGCAGGACGAGCGGAATGAACATGTAGTACAGAAAGGCGAAGGTAATGCCGTCGAAGACGGCGCTGATAGAACCGAATAGCAGCATGAATTTGCCCAAATGTTTTCCCGACCAGTCTTTCGGATAGGCAATATCTTCTTCATCGACCGTATCCCACGGCAGGACAATACAAAGGGCGTCATAAAATAAATTTAACAGCAGCAATTGCAGGGACGTCATGGGCAGGAAGGGCAGGCAAAGTCCGGCCATGACGACGGAAATAATATTTCCCAAATTGGAGCCGGCCGTAATTTTTAAATATTTTAACATATTAGTAAAGGTTTTTCGCCCTTCCCTAATGGCGGTTGCCAAAATTTGTAAATCTTTATCCAGTAATACGAGATCGGCGGAATCTTTTGTGGCCGGTACGGCCGTATCGACGGAAATGCCCACATGGGCGGCCAGTAATGCCGGCATGTCGTTAATGCCGTCGCCCATAAAGCCGGTCATGGCCGGTTGACGGTTGATACTTTGGACGATTTGCACTTTTTGTTCCGGACTGAGTTCGGCAAACACCGTGTTTTTTCGTACCGTTGCGTCGAAGGCCGCGGCATCCAGGTCCTGTAAGTCCGTCCCGCTGACAATATGCTGCGCCGGAATGCCGACGCGACGGCAGACGGATTTGGCAATTTCTTCGGCATCGCCGGTCAGCAGTTTGGGGGTAATGTGCAGGGCTTTTAATTCTTCCAGGGAAATGCGGGCCGACGGTTTGGGCGCATCGAAAAAGGCAATATACCCGAGGAGGGTTAAGTCTTTTTCATCCTGCGGACGGATGACGGTCGTGCCTTTCGGAAACGTTTTGACGGCAACGGCAATGACTTTCATGCCGTCTTCCAACATATCCTGTACGATCGTATAGACATCGGCAAAAGAACCGTTGCGAATCGGCAAGGTTTTGTTTTCATAGGCGACGGCGGTGCAGCGTTTATAAATATCTTTTAAATTTCCTTTGGCAATCAATACGGGGTGTTTTTTGGGGGCGCCCACCAGTACTGTCGCAATTTTACGGGTGTAATCGAAAGGAATTTCCGCCAATTTATGATAATATTCGGTTAAGGTGCGGTAATAGTCGGTGCGGTGAGGCATGGCGGCGCAGGACAAAATGGCCGTGTCTATGGGATTGCGAATGCCTGTATGGTAAAAACTGTTGATATAGGCCAAATCCAGGACTTTATGACTTTCTTTGCCTAAAATATCCATAAAATATTCGAGAACTATATTTTCCCGAGTTAAGGTGCCCGTTTTATCCAGACAAAGCACTTGCAAACTGCCGAGCCCCTGGAGCGTATTTAAGTTTTTGACGATCGTTTTTTTGTGCGATAAGGAAATACTTCCCTTGGCCAAGCAGGCCGTTAAGACCATGGGCAGCATTTCCGGAATCAAGCCTACGGCTACGGCCAGGGAAAAGGCCAAGGCGCTGCTCCAATGGTGATCGGGAAGACCCCGTAAAATAAAAATGAGGGGAATAAAAATAAAAATAAAGCGCAACATGACATAGGAAATGGAGCGGGTGCCTTTTTGGAAACTGTCCTTAAACGGGCGGGACACCCGGGCGGCTTTTCCGTATCGGGTCCGGTTACCGACGGCAATGACCGCACCCAGTCCTGTGCCGGAGAGAACCGTCGTGGACATGTAGGCCATATCGGGCGCCGTACGACCGGCGGCCGGTGCGGCGGGAGCGGCCGTTTTTTCTATAATGCGGCTTTCGCCGGTCAGGGCGGCTTCCGAAACAAATAAATCGGCAGTTTGTAATAAGCGAATATCCGCCGGAATGGTTTGCCCGGCCGTGAGCAGGACAATATCGCCGACGACCAGTTCCGTATGGGCAATATGGCAGCACTTGCCTTGCCGCCGTACGGTGACGGTCGTATGGAGTAAGGCGCGTAATTGGTCGCCTGCATGTTTGGCTTTTATTTCTTGTGAAAATCGCAGCAGACCGCCGATGACAATCATGATGACAATAATGCCCGCCTCTACTTTCCCGCCGGCGGAAAAGCCGTTCGTATAGGAATCGGTGACATACGAAATAAAGGCGACAATGGCCAAAATAATACAAAAAGGATTAATAAATGCACAGCGTATACGATAGCATAAGGTATCGGCAGGTGCCTGCGAAAACGTATTTTCACCGTCTTGCGTACGGCGGCGGCGGACTTCTTCCGGGCGTAAGCCGTCAAGGGTTACCTGCAGGTGTTGCAATACGGCGTCGCCCGACATGGCGGCAAAATCGGGGGCGTCATGAGAATCCTGTGCCATATGGCGTTCATCCTTTCTTTTTATCAATGATTATCCTTATTGTAACACGGATTGTCCAAAATAATATAAGAAAAATCTTGCTTTTTTCTTGCTTCCCTTGTTCCGGGCAAGAAGGCGGAAAAAAGACTTGCCAAATATTAGGTTGCATGGTAAAATGATTCTTGTTCGAAGCTGTGGCTTCGGAGGAAAGTATGAGATGGCCCCGTGGTGTAGCGGTTTAACATGTCGCCCTGTCACGGCGAAGATCGTCGGTTCAAATCCGATCGGGGTCGCCATATTTGCTCAGGTAGCTCAGTCGGTAGAGCAGGGGACTGAAAATCCCCGTGTCGGCGGTTCGATTCCGTCCCTGAGCACCAAATAAGTACAGGCGGTCGTGGCGGAATGGCAGACGCGCTACTTTGAGGGGGTAGTGAACATATTGTTCGTATGGGTTCAAGTCCCATCGACCGCACCAATAGTAAATAAGCGTTTCTCGAGAAATTCGAGAAACGCTCTTTTTGTTTGATTATATGTTGATGACAGTTTAACTGAAATAGTTGTCATATGGAGAGAGGTTAATTAGCATAAAATTTAAAAATATTTTGCATTTTAAAAATAACAGCGGTTTTCATCATAGGTGTAATCTGAATTACTGCCAAGTATTAAAATGGGGGGAGCTATTTATAATCACGGCTCATGGCTTAGCGATATTTTACGCAAGTAGACATTTTCCTTACTTACGATACTAATGCTTGATGCTTCTGACATGGTGGTGGGCAATAATAACATCTTCAGCTATGTACTTGAATAGTGATACAACCTGTTTTTATTCATTCAATTATAAATAATAACAATTCTTAGACAGTAGTTATTGCTAGTGGTATAATATAGGAGTAATTAGAATTTTTAGTATGGGTAGAGGCTTTTATTATGAGAGATGTAAGTCGTAAGGATTTTTTATGTAAGTCATTTTTATCAATTGTGAGTGTAACGGTTGGATCAGCGTTACTTTCTGGGATCGCAAGTGCAAGTGGTTTAGATATACAAAAGATCATTGATGAAACAAAACCGATGTCCGAAGAGGTGAAATTGCACATTCATCGTCCCAAATTAGTTTTTGCTGAAGCATTACAGCCTCGGCTTGAAACAAAAAGAATTATTATGCATCACGTAGGAGGAACGAATCGGGAAGCAAAGGCAGAGGAAATACATCAGTGGCATTTACAAAATGGATGGGCTGGTATTGGTTATCATTTTATTATTCATAAAGATGGGAGTATTGAACAGGGGCGACCTATTGAGATGATTGGAGCACACTGTTATCGTTATAATTCTGATTCGGTAGGTATCTGTTCAATTGGAAATTTTCAAGAGTATTATCCAACCGATAGGCAGTTAGAAACGGCGGGAAAATTAATTGCGTATGTTTGTAGTTTATATGATATTGTACCAGGAAAGGATACTATTTTTGGACATCGCGATTTAAATAAGACGGAGTGTCCAGGCGATCATCTTTATGCACAATTAGATAATTTACGAAAAGTAGCTTTTAATTATTTACAGGGATAATTGAAATATAATAAAAAAATCTGCAACCATGTGGCTGCAGATTTTTTGTTGTTATAAAGTGCTAGTTATGTTAAGAAAATTTATTGTAAGCTTTTAAAAATTTTATCGAGATTTTCTTGCATTGCATTAATATATGTTTTTCCACCTTCGCTGCTTTCTAAGGTGTTAATTGTTTGTACTTGTGCACCTACTTCTTTTGCCAATGTTTGAGATACTTTGGGACTTACCATTTCTTCTGCAAAAATTGTTTTTACTTTATGTTGTTTGCAATATTTTACGAGTTCCGTCATGTTTTGCGGGCTTGGTTCGCCATCGGCAAATACGTCTTCAACACTGTTTTGTTCTAGTCCGAATTCACGGCATAAATAAGCAAAAGCAGCATGACCAGTTACAAAGTGTTTTTTTTTGACGCTTGCAAATTTAGAAGCATATTGATCATGTAATGTTTTGAGCTGAACAATATATTCTTTTGCATTTTTTTGATAAAAATCTGCGTTTTTGGGATCGGCTTTAGCTAATGCATTCGCAATATTTTGCACTTCTATTTGTGCTTCATTTAGACCTAACCAGCAATGCGGATCATATTGACCGTGTTCTTTAATTTCGTCTTCATCCGTATTCATAATCGCTTTGATGCCTTTTGATGCTTCTACGGTGATTAAGTCTTTGTTGTTCGCTGACTGAATTGCTTGGTCTGCCCAAGGTTCCATCCCTAATCCGCTATATACAAATACTTTGACTGAACTTAAGGATTTCATGTCTTTGGTGGTTAATTCAAAATCATGAGGCTCTGTTCCATCGGGAATAATAGTAACTACATTTACTTTATCTTTTCCTACAGCTTCTACAAATTCTTTCATCGCATTAAAGCTCGTCGCTACTTGCAATTTTTCCGCATTAGGAGTTGCTGGTGTATTTTGTGCTTCCTGATTCCCACATGCGGTAAGCATGAATGCAGCTGCAATTGTTAAGATACCTGCGGATAACCATTTTTTTAACATATATATCCCTCCTTTTTATTAAATGCAAATAAAATGCATTTGCATTGCGATAGATATCATAACACGTTATGACAAGAACGTCAACTAAATGCAAACAACTTGCATTTTGTAATGGCCGACTATATAATGTAAGTGTAAAAGTGTATATTTTTGTATATTGATAAAAGGGGTAATCTATGATTTTGTTTAAAAATGTATATTTTACATATGGTAATGGAGAATATATATTGAAAAATATTAATTTTACTATTAATAAAGGGGAATATACGGCTGTTGTAGGTGAAAATGGTAGTGGTAAAAGCACATTGGTAAAGCTTTTATTAGGGCTGTTATCACCAACGAGAGGATATATAAAAAGGGAATGGAACCGCTGTGCTTATGTACCGCAACGATTTGAATCTCTCAATAGTCAATTTCCTATTACTGTTTATGAAGTATTAGATTGTTATAGAAAAGTCTTGCATATAAAGGATAAAACGACGATCAAAATGTGTTTGGATAATTTAAAAATTTTTGATTTACGAAACCATTTGATTGGGGATTTATCGGGGGGACAATGTCAGAAAGTGATGATTGCCAGAGCTCTCTTGGGAAATCCGGATGTGTTGATATTCGATGAGCCATCTACGGGGATTGATATGCCTAGCCAAATGGAATTATATCCATTTATTCATTCGCTTAATAAAGATAAGGGAATTACCATTATTACGGTTGAACATAATTTGAAATTTGCTGTGCATTATGCTATGAAAATGATTCATGTTGCCGATGGAGCGGCACACATTTGTACATCACGTGAATATGTACAAGAGTTTTTGCATCATAAGGTAGGGAGTGAACCTAATGTTTGAATATACGTTTATGCAAAATGCTTTTATGGTTTCGATATTGATATCGGTTGTTTGCCCCATTATTGGGATATTTTTAGTGTTGCGTCGTTATGCTATGATTGGCGATACATTGGCGCATACTTCGTTAGCTGGGGTAGCTGCAGGATTGCTATTTCAAATTAATCCGATTGTTAGTGCATTTGTGTTTACGTCTGTATTTGGAATTTTAATTGAAATATTGAGAAATAAATTTAAACGGTATGCAGAACTAATTTTAGTTATCGTCTTATCGTTGTCTGTCGGTATTGCGATTACCATTATTAGTTCAGGACATGTACATGCGAACGTAGAGTCATTTCTGTTTGGGAGTATTTTAACTGTATCATATGCAGATGTTTTGGCTGTAGGTGTTTTGTGTATAGCCACGTTAGTGACGGTTTGTGTATTGTATTCTCGCTTGTTGTTACTTACGTTTGATGAAGATGGCGCACAGATTGCGGGGGTTCATAGTAGGCTTATTAATTACGTGTTTGCTGTTTTAGTGGCAGCAACGGTTTCGGTTGCTATTCGTATTGTGGGAATTTTAGTGATTAGTTCGTTAATTGCATTACCTGTTGCCACGGCATTGCAATTACATGTAGGATTCCGAAAAACAATGGTAATAGCGATCTTTTTTAGCTTTTTTGATATTCTAGTTGGGTTAGTTACTTCGTATTGGTTTAATACTGCACCAGGTGGGATGACTGCGATTATTTCTGTGCTTATGCTGGTAGTTGTTATTATAAGTAAAGAGTTTATTACATTGGGAAAAAAGTGAGGGACATACATGGTTAATAAAAAATACATGGGCGAAGATTATCGAGATTATTTGCATCGATATGGATTGAAGAGTACACGCACACGGAATATGGTATTGCATATGTTTATTGAAAATGAAGGGGTATTAACAGCAGAAACCATTTATCGACAGTTAATTGGTGATCAGCATCGTATTAATTTTTCAACGGTATATCGTATTTTAGAAATGTTTACAGAGAAAAAAGTTATCATTAAGACTTTATTACCAAATTCTCGTACGTATGGATTTTTATTACGGGCTTCTGGGCATACGCATCGTTTGATTTGTTTGCGGTGTCATCAAATTGTTGAAATTGCAGACTGTCCATTGTCTGATTTTGAAAATATACTAGCTCAGAATACACATTTTCAAATTGCAGGACATCATTTAGAAATCTATGGATATTGTCAAATATGTCAAGAAGAACGACTGCAAGAGGCGCTAGCTGCTACGGAAAGTGCATAGATTATCTAGCATGATATAGTACATTATCAAAGAACGTAATGTATGAATATGGTATAATATGTTTCATAAATGGATATATAATGGATAGGGGGAACAGCGGTGACGCAAGAAGAGTCCAAGAAGATTGCTATGCAAGCGTTAAGTGAGGGCTTATTTCAGCATGATGAGCAGAGATTGAAACGATATATTCAAGTATTAGCCAATAATTTTAAAATTTTAGGTGATCCTACAAGATTACGTATTTTGCAAGTTCTTATGAATCATGAATTATGTGTTCGTGATATTGCTGACTTGATACATATGGAACAGTCCGCTGTTTCGCATCAATTGCGGACATTGCGTGATGCAGGATTAGTTATTTTTCGGCGAGAAGGAAAGGTTGTATATTATTCGCTAGCAGATGACCACGTATTCACATTACTTTCTGTTGGCATAGAACATGTTTCAGAATTTTAATATATGGAAGAGAGGTTATATGCGTATTTTTATTATGCGACATGGCGAAGCAACAGCGGCTACCTTGGATACAGCTGATAGACAGCGAGTATTGTCGTCCACGGGAATACAACAAGCTAAGCAAGTGGGGCGTTTATTAGAGCAATATTTAAAAAGAGAATCTATTCGCCTTTGGGCGAGTCCCTATAAACGATCAATAGAAACAGTTACGTATCTTCGTACTGCATTGCCGTTGGCTTTAGTGGGCGTCCACGAAGCAATTGCCACGGGAAATCGAGAAAAGATAGAACGGGAGTTACTAGGTGCATCAACGGAAGAAAATGTATGCATTGTGGGACATATTCCTTATGTTAATCAGTGGGTGCAGCAGTGGTCGGGTATTGCATTACCTTTTGAACCTGCGGATATGGCTGTTTTGACCTATTTGAAGAAAGATGATATGGCAAAAGGCAATATGCAACTTAGCGTATATATTAGTAATGGTGGGTGTCGTTGGTTGTTAGGAAAAAATATATAGGAGGAGAAATGATGATGAAAACAGTATTGTCGATTGCTGGAACAGATCCGTCGGGTGGGGCCGGCGCCGCGGCGGATTGTAAGACGATTTGTGCTCATGGTTGTTTTGCATTTAATGTTATTACCGCAGTAGTATCACAAAATACACAGGGCGTACGTGATTTTATGGATGTGCCACCACAGTTGATTACATCACAAATTGATGCCGTGTATGATGATATGTCAGTAGATGCGGTTAAAATTGGTATGGTAAGTAATCCAAAAACGATTCATGTTATTGTACAGGCATTGAAAAAATACAAGCCTCGTTTTACGGTTATTGATCCCGTTATGGTTGCAACGAGTGGACATCGGTTGTTAGCAGCTGAAGCGGAACGTACACTTGTACAAGAATTGCTTCCGCAAGCGTATGTGTTGACGCCTAATATCCCAGAGGCAGAAGTGTTGTCAAATATGGAAATAAAGACGATAGAAGATATGGAAAAAAGTGCTAAAAAAATTAAGGAATTACAACCAGAGTGGGTATTGATTAAAGGTGGTCATCGTGTAGCGGATTCTATTGATGTGCTATATGATGGCACTCAATTTTATTATTTAAAAGGCGATCATTTAGATAGCACGAATACACATGGTACGGGATGTTCTTTGTCTAGTGCTATTGCAGCGAATTTGGCAATGGGAAAACGTGTAGTAGAAGCAGTTCAAGCAGCGAAAGAATATGTTTTTCAAGGAATTTTGCATGCTCCTAATATTGGCAAGGGAAATGGACCGATTCAACATTTTTACTATCTTTATCATCAGGCTGGATGGGAATAAAAAAGGAGGGCTTATTTATGGCGACGTGTAAAACAATATTCCGATATCTTTGTATGGGGATAGCCGTAGTGGTTATTGGTATGGTAGGAGCATTACATATACAAGCCGCTGATAAAACCGTGGGAGCCGCTGATTGGCAGCAAATTGTGCAACACAATGTTAATTGGCAACCAATGGAAATGCAAGTGAATATGGCCGTAGAGATGCCTGTTGTAGGTAATGGATATGGGCAGTTAAATGTGCGAATGGATGCGAAGGGAAATAGCACCGGAGTAGTAGACGCTCATTTTTTTGGCGTAGTGAATGAACATATTTCTGTTCCTATGTGGGGTGAAAAAAAGGGAAATTTGTATTCTTTTTATTATAAGGTGCCTCAAATGTATGGTGGAAAATGGGTAACATTTACTGTACCTGTTTTAAATATAATGGATAAAAAGCAAATGAATGCTGCTGTTGATTGGCAATCTGTTTCCGATGTAATGCAAATAGAACCTAATGTATATCGACTTGTATTAGGACCATCTTATTTTGCAAAAGTGTTGCAGAAGGTTCAACAAACACAGGGCATGATGGCAATGCAGGTAGATAAAATAGCTTTTTTACAGAAACAGATGCAGAACATACAGATTGTTATGTATGTTCGTGTTGATCCAGTAACTAAACATATTGTTCATATAGAAGGTGACCTTACACCATTTGTGCAATTGATCGTTATGCAAGCACCGAATTTGGGATATAAAACAAACATTCCTTTAGCGGGATATAATTTGATTAGTCAGATTGCGGCTAATTGTCGTGTGCGCTTTTTTGCAGATTATCGTGAAGGAAAAAAAGAGGCTATTATTGTTCCGAAGACTGTCAAAAAAGTAGCTGTACCCCTTTCACCTTCTAATCCTCTTTACAAATAAAAAAGCTCCTTTTAACAAAATAAAGTTTCATAAAAATAGTTGACAGCGTAAAAAAAATAGAGGAAAATAGAATAGATAAAGTATTTTCGAATTATACTGTTGAGTAATTTTATGGTGTTATTGTCCCTTGCTGTTTGTATTGGTACGGAAATTTGCAGTTGTTTTTTTACGCAATATTAAAACGGGGACATAAAGAATGAAACGTTTTTATTTTATATAGGAGGTATATGTTTTGGCTAAAAAGGAAAAATTGATGATCATTCCTTTGGGCGGATTAGGTGAAGTTGGCAAAAATATGACTGTCATTCAGTATGGTGATGATATTATTGTTATTGATGCGGGACTGGCTTTTCCTGATGACGATATGTTTGGTATTGATTTAGTCATTCCTGATATCAGTTATTTAATTGAGAACAGGGATAAGGTTCGGGCTGTTGTCATCACTCATGGACATGAAGATCATATAGGAAGTTTGGCATATTTATTGAATGAAGTGAATGTGCCCGTATATGCTACTAAGTTAGTTTGTGGACTTATTGAAGGTAAATTAAAGGAAAATCATATTTCGCGGTATACCTTGCATGAGGTTCATCATGGTGATGAAGTGCAGATTGCTTCTATGCGAGTAGGTTTTATTCACACTAATCATTCGATTCCGGATTCTAGTGCATTATATTTTAAAACACCTGTAGGCACTGTCGTACATACGGGCGATTGGAAAATGGATTTAACGCCTGTTGATGGATTGCAAATGGATATTCATAAATTTGCCGAATTGGGAAAACGTGGTGTTTTATTGTTGATGTCCGATAGTACTAATGCGGAAAGACCAGGGTATACGGAGTCAGAAACAACTGTAGGAGATGCATTTCGCAAAGCTTTTCGTGAAGCTAAGGGGCGTATTATTTTAGCTACCTTTGCATCAAATATATCTAGAATCCAACAGGCGATTAACACGGCGGCACAGTTTAAACGAAAGGTAACTGTATTGGGACGCAGTATGGTCAATAATGTGCAGATTGCTACTGAATTGGGATATTTAGAAGTACCACAAGGAATGCTAATTGAACCGGATGAATTAAATCGTTATCCAGCGGATCAAGTGTTGATTTTGACAACCGGGAGTCAGGGAGAACCAATGGCCGGCTTATCTCGTATGGCTGTGAATAACCATCGTAGTGTTACGATTATGCCTGGTGATACGGTTATTATTTCGGCAACTCCAATTCCTGGAAATGAAACAGGCGTGTCCCGTACGATTGATAATTTGTTAAAATTAGGGGCTAATGTAGTGGCTGGTCGAGATAAAAAAATCCATGTTTCTGGTCATGCAAGTCAAGAAGAATTAAAAATTATGTTGGAATTGATTAAGCCTAAGTACTTTATTCCTGTACATGGAGAGTATCGAATGTTACGTGTACATGGTGATTTAGCAGTCATGATGGGAGTTGAAAAAGATCACGTTCTCATCGGCGATAATGGTCAAATTTTTGAATTTACCAATCGAAGTGGTCGTAAAACAGGGCGTGTTAATGCAGGGAGAGTCTTTGTTGACGGCTTAGGCGTTGGAGATGTTGGAAATATTGTTATTCGTGATCGGCAACAATTGGCGATGGAAGGAATGGTTGTTGTAGTGATGACATTGGCTAAGGGAACTAGTCATGTTGTTGCGGGACCAGATATTGTTTCGCGGGGCTTTGTTTACGTACGTGATTCGGAAATGTTGATGGACGAAGCACATGGAAGAGTGACGGCTGTTTTAGAACGATGTGAAGCAGGTAATATTAAGGAATGGTCAACGATAAAATCTCAAGTTCGGGATACGTTGAGTCGATATTTATATGAAAAAACGAGACGTCGACCGATGATTTTGCCGATTATTATGGAAGTCTAATGATAAGTAAACAGCGGAGGCCTTTGCCTCCGCTGTTTACTATATAGATAACTCATTATATTATTGTTAATGGAGGATAAGTATTATGAAAGGAATATCACTGAGATCTCGAATAAGTTTTATTGGAGGAATACTATTGTTAGCTTTTTTGTGTGGAAGTATGCCTCTTATCAGTATCCCTTGTATGGTACTATTTTCTATCTTGGTAATCGGCCTACAACAACAAATGGGATGGACTGGAACTGCCTTATTGGGGATGATAGCTATGGTTATCGTAGCACAGTGGTTGCCTCCTGCATTTGCGGTATGTCTGGTGCTTTTTGGATGGGGGAGCGGGGCACTTGTGGCTTGGGGGAGTCATAGACAGTGGCATTCTTCGCGTTTATGGGTAGTGACAATGGTATATATGTGTGTATGTATTGGACTATTATGTATAGGCATGCAATGGTTTGAATCTATATCTATCTTGACGATAATACAACAAGAGAGCCAAAAAATTTTACAGATGGCTGTATCTCAATATGGTGTATCTCAGGCTATCGAAGATGATCGTTTGATTGCAGCGAAAGAAGTAAAGGAAATCGTGCAACTTATTCCGTATGTTTTGCCGGGGACAGGTATTGTTATCATGTCTATATTGGCATATGTGGTGAATAAGTTTGGCCTCTTTTTAGCACAGCGTGGACCCAAACAAGTAGCCCCTTTTGCCCCTATTCATAGTTGGGAAATTGGGTGGGGTGTGTTATACTTATATATATTGTCTTTAATTATTAAATACTGGGGAGATGTGCTGTCGCTTACGTGGGTATATGTTGTAGGTGTTAATCTTATGCAAGTTTCTTTCTTTTTTGTTAGTGTTCAGGGGTTAGCCAGTATATTTAGTATGTTGCATCGTAAATATAGAAGAAAAGGGGTACAAGTTTTGTGTTTGTTTCTGTTTTTTTGTATGCCTCTATTTTCGTATATTACATTTATTCTTGGTGCAATTAGTATGGTCGCTAATTATCGTAAAAAATGAGGACTGTTATCACATATAGGAGACCTTATTATGTTGAAAAAAATATTATCACAAAGGACAGAACAACCTTTTTTTTGGATTACTATTGGACTTTTAGTAGTTGTTTATATATATAGTTGGGTAGTTGCCTTATTAGCACTTATTGTAAGTATAGGTGCCTATTTATTGATGCGAAAAAGTAGTAATGAACGCAATTTAGAAATGAGGCAATTACTAAATTCTATTTCGCAAAGTGTGGATCAAGCCTCTACTTATGCGGTACAAAATTTGCCGATGGGAATAGCTATTATTGATATGCAAACGAACGTATGTTGGTCGAATAGCGTTTTTCGTGATTGGCTGGGTGATGCATGTGAAGAAACGGAACTTAGTCAATTAATGCCTCATTTAGATATGGATAAATGTTGGGGAAAAGTTGGCTATTTTTTTGAACAAATTGGAGCCCGTTATTATCGCGTTGTTTATAAATATTTACAAACTGAAGACGATATAGATGATAATTATTTAATTTTATATTTTGAAGATATTAGTGAAACGGAAATACAGAAAAAGCATTGCTTAGAAACGATTCCCGTTTTTTGTGATATTGAAATTGATAACATGGAGGAAGTTGGAAAGGGATTATCGCCCGTGCAACAGGCCACCTTATGGACAAATGTTAATAATTGTTTAATTGATGAATTGACAAATTTAGGTGGATTTGTTCGTGCTTATGGGAATGCGAAATATTTTGCTTGTATGAGTTATAAAGCTTTATCGTATTTACAAGAAGATAACTTTTCTTTTTTTGAGAAAATTCGCTCGATTCATACGGTAAATCGTATACCTGTTACGATTAGCATGGGGATTGCTGCGGCTACCGAAGATATGGTTATTCAAGGGAAGGCTAATTTTAATGAATTAGCCGAAAAGACTCAGGCAGGATTAGATTTAGCGTTAGGGCGCGGGGGAGATCAGGCAGTTGTATATGAAGCAGATGGAACCCCGCACTTTTATGGAGGTAAAACAAAATCGGTAGAGAAAAACACTAGGGTTAGAGCTCGAGTAGTAGCACAAGCTATTCGTGAATTAGTAGATACAAGTGAACGTATCCTGATTATGGGACATGAACGAGAAGATTACGATAGTATTGGTGCAGCTGTTGGTGTAGCACATATGGCATATGTAGCCAATAAACCAGTTCATATTGTGGTAAGTAAGCAAACTGATGCAATACAACGATTAAAAGTGCAAATTAGCGAACAATCAGAATATAAGGATTTGTTTATTTCGGCAGAAATGGCAGAAGAAATTTGTGATGGGGGGACTTTATTGTTTATTGTGGATACACATCGTCCATATATGACGGTGGCACCACGGTTAATAGAACGGACGGAAAAAAGGGTAGTGATAGATCATCATCGTCGTAGCTCAGATTTTATTCAAAAACCATTATTAACTTATTTAGAGCCGTCTAGTTCTTCGACATGTGAATTGGTAACGGAATTACTTCAATATTATCAAGAAGATATGGAATTAGATAAGTTAGAAGCTACGGCATTATATGCAGGTATTATTGTTGATACGAAAAATTTTGCCGTACAGACAGGCGTACGTACGTTTGATGCAGCTGCTTATTTAAGGCGAAGTGGTGCTGATCCAGAAATCGTTAGAGAATTATTTAGTTCGGATTTTGAAACATTAAAAAATCGGGCTAAGATTTTGTCAGAGGCACATATTTCTGGGGGCATTGCTTTTGCTGTATGCCCTAAAGGGGTTAAAAATGCGACTATTTTAGCAGCACAAAGTGCGGATACATTAATTAATATTGATCATGTACAAGCTAGTTTTACTTTTTATGAATTACCAGATGATAATATCGGGGTAAGTGCACGGTCTAAAGGAGAAATAAATGTACAACTAGTTATGGAGGCGTTAGGTGGGGGTGGACATCGGACAGTGGCAGGTGTTCAACTAAAAGGACAAACGATACAAAGTGCACAACAAGCAGTACGTGATGTAATACAGAAATTATTGATAAATGATATAGAGAAGGAGAATGAGTGAGAATGAAGGTTATATTATTACAAGATGTAAAAAAATTAGGAAAAAAAGGTGAAATTGTAGAAGTTACAGAAGGATATGGGCGGAATTTTTTATTGCCTAGAAGATTAGCTGCACCGGGAACACGGGAAAATATCAATGATGCACAACAAAAGAAAGAAGCCAATCAACATAAAGCTCAGGTTGCTAAAGATGAAGCGGTTTTATTAGCAAGTCAATTAAAAAAAGTAGAACTAACTATTCCTGTTAAAGTAGGCGAAGGTGGAAAAATTTTTGGTACTATCACGGGAAAACAAATTTGTGATGCCGCGAAAGAACAGTATAATATCATATTAGATAAAAAGAAAATAGAGACGAAAGAGGCAATTAAAGGACTAGGCTCTTATGAGGTGATTATTCGTGTTCATCCTACCATTACTAGTGTGATAAAAATCCATGTTGTAGAAGGCTGAATTTTTAGGGGAGCATTATGAAAGAGTTATTAGATAAATTATTACAGCGACATAAATATTTAGAACCAACGGCAGAAGAGGAGTTACGGCGGCAAGTAAATGTTTTATATGGTGCTTTTACGGGACTTATTGGCTCGGAAAAAATGGTGCTTAGGGCTAGCAAATATTCTGCATTAACGTACATTCATTCAGAAGATCCACGGCAACGTTTAGTGGGATTACAACGGTTGGTATATGAAAGTACATCGTACGATCGTATTCCAGATGATAATGAAGTCGTAGATATATTGAATGATTTAGAGTCGGTTTTGGCAGAAATGTTAGCACGGCAAGCTGTTGAAGAAAGATTAGAAAAGAAAATAGCACAACGTATGGAAGAAAAACAGCAAGAATATGTCCAGGAAATTAAGATGCAGATTATTTCTGAAGAGTCACAAGATGTGGAAACGCCACAAACAAAACGAAAATTAGAAGAATTGAAAAAATTGGATACAGTTCAATTAACAGAGTCTGTTATGGAACGAGTTCGTCCGAAAACATTAGGCAATATTATTGGACAAGAGCGTGCTGTGGAGGCGATGCAAAGTAAGCTTGCATCGGTTTATCCTCAACATCTATTGTTGTACGGACCACCAGGGGTAGGGAAAACGACAGCCGCCCGTATTATTTTAGAAGAAGCGAAGAAAATGTCATTTACTCCATTTAAAGAGAACGCTCCTTTTATTGAAACGGATGGGACGACATTACGTTGGGATTCGAGAGATATGACTAATCCTTTGCTTGGTTCTGTGCATGATCCCATTTATCAGGGTGCCAAAAGGGATTTGGCAGATACAGGAATTCCCGAACCTAAACCAGGCTTAGTTACAGATGCACATGGTGGAATATTGTTTATTGATGAAATTGGGGAAATGGATCCGATGTTACTTAATAAGTTATTAAAAGTATTGGAAGATAAAAAAGTGTCTTTCGATTCTGCTTATTATGATGAAACAGATCCTAATGTGCCAGAATATATTCGAAAATTATTTTGTGAGGGAGCACCAGCGGATTTTATTCTTGTTGGGGCGACGACAAGGGACGCATCGGAGATTAATCCAGCTATTCGTTCTCGTTGTGCAGAAGTATTTTTTGAGCCATTAGTACCTCAGGATATTGAAAAAATTGTGAGAAATGCAGCAGTACAGTTAGGCGTTACTATAGAAGCAGGGGTACCAGAACAAATTGCGTTATATACGGTTGAAGGGAGAAAGGCCGTTAATATTTTAGCTGATGCCTATGGTGTTGCGGTATATCAAAAAAAAGATAAAGATAATATTTTATTGACTTGTGAACATGTTAAGCGAGTAGCACAAATTAGTAGACTCGTTCCTTATGCAGTAAAAAAAGCATCGGATACGCCTATCGTAGGAAAAATATTTGGCTTAGGCGTTGCAGGTTATTTGGGATCGGCATTAGAAATTGAAGCTATCGCGTTTCCAGCACATCAGTCGGGAAAAGGATATTATCGCTTTAATGATACGGCGGGGTCGATGGCGAAAGATTCTATGTTTAATGCCGCTGCCGTAGTACGTCAAATTACGGGAAAAGAATTATCGGATTATGATGTGAATATTAATTTTGTTGGGGGCGGAAATATTGATGGTCCATCTGCGGGATGTGCGATAACTACCTTGTTAATTTCCGCTTTAATGAATACTCCGATTCGGCAAGATTATGCTGTTACAGGAGAAATTTCGGTACAAGGTAAGGTAAAACCAGTGGGTGGTGTTTTTGAAAAAGCATATGGTGCAAAACAGGCGGGAATGAAAGGGATAATCATCCCTAAAGAAAATGAGATGGATATACCAGAGGGACATTTACAGTTGGATATTCGGTCTGTTGAAACAATACAAGATATTTTAAAAATAATGTTGGTATAATAGGAGGGCGATTGATGGATCAACGAATTCCCCCGCAAAATGTAGAAGCAGAACAAGCCGTATTAGGAGCAATGATGTTAGAAAAAGATGCGGTTATTACGGCTTTGGAAAAATTACGGGCACGTGATTTTTATAGAGATACTCATAAAATAATCTTTACAGCAATGGAACGGTTGTATAAAAATCAGCAAGAAGTTGACATTATTACGCTGCCTGAAGAGTTGCGAAAGATGAAAAAGTTGGATGATGTAGGTGGATTGGAATATATTCTTAGTTTACCTAATGTAGTTGCAACAGCCGCGAATTTATCTTATCATGCCAATATTGTACGCGAAAAAGCATTGTCACGCGATTTGATATCTACTTGTACAGAATTATCTGTTGAAGCATATAGTGGAGAAAAAGGTACGGAAGAGTTGATGGATCAAGCGGAACAAAAAATTTTAAAATTAGCGGATAATCAAAACAAAGATTCTTTAGTTCCGATTGGACAAGTTGTCTCAACAGTGGTCAAGCAGGTAGAAAAATTATATGAAAATAAAGCGGGCTTAACGGGGTTGCCTACGGGGTTTAGAGATTTTGATCGGATGACTTCCGGATTGCAACCGTCTGATTTAATTTTAATTGCTGCACGTCCTAGTATGGGGAAAACCGCTTTTACCTTGAATATAGCACAACATGTGGGCGTACGTTTACATAAATCGGTTGCATTTTTTTCATTAGAAATGTCAGCGGAACAATTAACGCAACGCATGATTTGTCAATTAGCACATGTGGATTCGCAAAAAATTCGTACGGGGCAAATTTATAGTGATGATGAATGGAAAAATGTGTGGCAGGCATGTGAAAAAATATATACTGCGCCTATTTATATTGATGATACGCCGGGTATATCTATTGCAGAAATGCGTTCTAGGGCACGAAGACATAAAGCAGAACATGGATTAGATTTAATTATTGTTGATTATTTACAATTGATGCAAGGGAGAAACTCTGAAAGTAGGCAGCAAGAAATTTCTGAAATTTCCCGTTCTTTAAAAAGCTTAGCTAGGGAATTAAAAGTACCACTTATTGCGTTATCTCAATTAAGTCGAGGCGTAGAAAGTCGTCAAGACAAACGGCCAATGCTTAGTGATTTGCGTGAATCGGGTGCATTGGAACAAGATGCGGATGTGGTTTCTTTCTTATATAGGGAAGATTATTATGATAAAGAAACGGTGGATAAAAATATTACAGAAATTATTATTGCTAAACATCGTAATGGACCAGTTGGGTCGGTAAAATTATACTTTAAAAACGAATTTACTTTGTTTATGGATTTAGATACTAGGCAAGAAGAACGTATGTAATATGTGAGCTTATGTACAGAATCATGTCATGGAGGGTATGATGGAAAAGAATAAAAAGGTATATATTACGGGAATTATTCTTTGTGTGTTATTGGTATTAGCAATAGTATCTGTGGCAATGCAAATGGATAAAAGGGGAGTCTTTTGTTCGACTGAGAAAAAAATTGCCTTGATTACGGTAGACGGCCCGATTGTTGGGGGGAATGAAAAAGGAGCCGTTTTTGGTGCTACTACGGCTACATCGGGAACGTTGATGCGACAAATTCGTGAAGCGACAGCAGACGAACAAGTAGGGGCTATTTTATTACGATTAGATAGTCCAGGGGGAAGTGCGGCGGCGACACAAGAAGTTGCCCGTGAATTACAACGAGCTAAGGATAAACACATTCCCATTATTGTTTCTATGGGGGATACGGCAGCATCAGGTGCATATTGGTTAGCCACTTATGGTGATAAAATTTTTGCTAATCCATCGACGATTACGGGAAGTATCGGGGTATATATGTCTTATTATGATGTACAAGGACTGAGCAAAAAAATAGGGGTACATGAAGAAAAAATAAAATCGGGTATGCATAAAGATATTTTTTCCCCATTTCGCGATATGACCCCGGAAGAACGACAAATAACACAACAGATGGTTAATGATATGTACAATCAATTTGTTATGGTTGTCGCTAAGGGCCGACACATGGATCCTGCCGTTGTAAAACCGTTAGCAGATGGGCGTATCTATACGGGAACACAGGCAAAAGCGTTGGGACTTATTGATGAATTAGGAAATTATTATGATGCATTAAATTATACAAAAAAGAAATTACATATTAGTGATGATGATTGTATTGTTACGTATGATGATATGGAAAATTGGAAACAGTGGGTTCATGGTCAGTTGCAGTCTACGGCTGTTTTTCAGAATAGATTTGCCTTATATGGGCAAGAAGTAGTGCGTCCGTTAGCATTGATGAAGGAGGCAAACATGCAATGAAATCATATGGTAAGCAAATTTTATTAGATATCTATGGCGTTGTTTGTGACCCGTATCAGACATTTCAGCTTATCACAAGTCAATCCCATTGGCGTGAAGGGATAGCGGTATGGATTCTTGCTATGTTATTTATGATCCCACAGGGGATTTTGGCTGATCATGGCGATAGTTATTTTTATGGTATCACCATAGGAAAAGCATTCTGGCTTTTGTACTTGGCAGCCATTACGCATGGTGTTTCACGGCTATTTACTAAAAACGGAACTTTTACGGGTATATTTGCGGGTTGTTGTTTTTCTTTTATTCCACAGTATATTCGAGGGGTTGTATATGCCTTACCATTAATTGGAAATAGTTGGGGTGGTACATTTATTTCTGTTATAATGGGTATCTGGTCATTTATATTGTGGATCATTGCCATTCAATGTAATTATCAATTGAATTGGCGTAAAGGACTTGTCGTTGCGATTATTCCTACGATTATTCCTATTTTATGTATAATAGGATTATTTGTGGGAGGGATCGTTTTTGGTATTTGGGTTTTGTCGTTGTTCTGAGTTTGATTGTACTTCTTCTAAATATTGTATATTTCTTAATAGAATGCCTTTTCCTCGCCAGGAAAAGGCTCTATTTTTATATAGCTGTTGAAATTGGCGGTTAGATAGCTCTTGTAAATCTGATTTTTTTAAATAAGCGATGCGAGATTGATGAAATTCTTTTATAGGTGTTTCGGGAATATCATGATTGTGGGGACATACATCTTGACATATATCACAACCGAATACAAGCGGTGTTTTTTGAATTACTTGAATTTCCATAGGCGATAACTCGCCTTTTTTTTGTGTTAAATAGGATTTACATAGATGGTAATCATATTCGGCTGTATCTAAACAATGGCCCAAGCAAGACCGTTTGCATGCACCACAATGAAAGCATTCACGTTGTTGAGGATGATCTGGTTTAAGGGGGAGAGAAGTTAAAATACTGCCAATGAAACAAAATGAACCATAGGTTTCATTAATAAAACAATTATTGTCACCGATAAAGCCCAGTCCAGCGAGATAAGCTAAATAACGATCGGATAGAGGGGCTGTATCCACAATAGATAGAAAGTCTTGGTGAGGATATGTTTGGGTTAAAAAACAAGTAACTTCATTTAAATAGTGGTGAATGATGGTATGATAGTCGATACTGCGGCAATATAAAGATAAGTTATAAGGATGTGGATCCTTTACATAATATGGAAATAGTAAGACGATGACGGATTGACAAGAAGGTAATAAGGTAGTAGGTTGATAGCGTGCATCGCCTTCTCCAGCAGCTAAGGGACATATATCTTGTGGATAAGAAGGAATAGAAAATGTACCAGGAGCGATGCCAACACAAGGAATTCCTAACGTATGGATATATTGTTTTATTAGGTTTGTATCTCGCTCCATGGGGAGACCTCTTTTCGTATAGTTATATTGGATTTATTATAGCATATGCGATATAGAGTAGAAATATATAAGTCTATGTATTCACGAGTGGCAGCAGAGGGGATGTTATAAGATAGAAATCAGTTATGACGTTATTTATTTACAAAATACATATTTAGTGTTGACAAGCAGCATGTAAATTAGTATAATATATTCGTTCTCTGATTTAGTGAACAAGCCGACGTAGCTCAATTGGTAGAGCAACTGACTTGTAATCAGTAGGTTGTAGGTTCAAGTCCTATCGTCGGCTCCAGTATTTGGTGGGGTTCCCGAGCGGTCAAAGGGAGCAGACTGTAAATCTGCCGGCTTTCGCCTTCGAAGGTTCGAATCCTTCCCCCACCACCAAATGTCGCGGGGTGGAGCAGTTGGTAGCTCGTCGGGCTCATAACCCGAAGGTCGTAGGTTCAAGTCCTGCCCCCGCTACCATACTTTTTATTGTTTTTTATGGTGTTCTTTGCAGGGTAATAAGCTGTTGTAGCTCAGTCGGTAGAGCGTATCCTTGGTAAGGATAAGGTCACCGGTTCAATCCCGGTCAATAGCTCCATACATGGCGGCTTAGCTCAGTTGGCTAGAGCATGCGGTTCATACCCGCAGTGTCCAGAGTTCGAATCTCCGAGTCGCCACCAATATAGTAATGACCTCGTTTTTAAACGGGGTCATTTTTTATCTATTATTATGTATCATAGTTACTTTTATTGTAAATTTGAAACGTTTCTATGTTTTAAAATTGAAGAAAATTATGGTAAAATACAAATATACACTATTTTGATCCTAAAGGAGGAATCGAGAAAAATGGCAAAAGAACATTTTGAAAGAACGAAACCGCATGTTAATATCGGAACCATTGGTCACGTTGACCATGGTAAAACAACATTGACAGCTGCTATTACAAAAGTATTATCTCAAAAAGGATATGCAAAATTTGAAGATTATGCAGATATTGATAAGGCACCAGAAGAACGTGAACGTGGTATTACAATCAACACGGCACACGTAGAATATGAAACAGACGCACGTCATTATGCACATGTGGATTGCCCGGGGCATGCCGATTATGTAAAAAATATGATCACCGGTGCAGCTCAGATGGACGGAGCTATTTTGGTTGTATCCGCAGCAGATGGTCCTATGCCACAGACCCGTGAACATATTTTGTTAGCTCGTCAGGTAGGGGTTCCTGCTATTGTCGTATACCTCAATAAAGCGGATCAGGTAGATGACCCGGAATTAATAGAATTGGTCGAAATGGAAGTACGTGAATTGCTCAGCTCTTATGACTTCCCAGGAGACGATATCCCTATCGTTGTAGGTTCTGCATTGAAAGCATTAGAAGGGGACGCAGAAGCAGAAAAGAGCATTTTGGAATTGATGGCTAAGGTTGACGAATATATTCCGACACCAGATCGTCCGACGGACAAACCGTTCTTGATGCCAGTTGAAGATGTATTTACGATTACTGGTCGTGGTACTGTTGCTACGGGACGTGTAGAACGCGGAACGGTTAAAGTAGGCGATACGGTAGAAATCGTAGGGTTAGCAGAAGAACCAAAACAGACCGTTGTTACGGGTGTTGAAATGTTCCGTAAATTGTTGGATTTGGCAGAAGCTGGTGACAATATCGGTGCATTGTTGCGTGGTGTAGATCGTAAAGAAATTGAACGTGGACAAGTATTGGCAAAACCAGGATCCATTCATCCACACACTAAATTTAAAGCACAAGTATACGTGTTGACAAAAGATGAAGGTGGTCGTCATACGCCGTTCTTTAATGGTTATCGCCCACAGTTTTATTTCAGAACAACGGACGTAACGGGAGTTATCCAGTTACCAGAAGGAACAGAAATGTGCATGCCTGGTGATAATGTAAAAATGGATGTAGAATTGATTACACCGATTGCTATTGAAGTAGGCTTACGTTTCGCTATTCGTGAAGGTGGCCGTACGGTAGGCGCTGGTGTTGTTTCAGAAATTGAAGCATAA
>NZ_KQ960934.1 GCF_001553405.1 Megasphaera hutchinsoni
GGGGTCGCGAGTTCGAGCCTCGTTTTCCGCTCCAAATGGCGGCATAGCCAAGCGGTAAGGCAGAGGTCTGCAAAACCTTCATCCCCAGTTCGATTCTGGGTGCCGCCTCCATTTTTTACTTCATCATGCCGAGGTGGCGGAATTGGCAGACGCAACGGACTTAAAATCCGTCGGATAGTGATATCCGTACCGGTTCGACTCCGGTCCCCGGCACCAACAAGAAAATGGCGGTGGAAGTAAGGTTTTGTAAGGCCTTCATCATCAAAAAAAAGGTTTGGATATATGTCCAAACCTTTTTTTGTAATTTTTCTTTACTTACCTTATAATAAAATAGGAGCGGCATATGGAATATCAATATAAAGTATCTGACTTTGAAGGTCCATTAGATTTACTGTTATATTTAATCGAAAAGAACAAAGTCGATATTTATAACATTCCTATTGTTGAAATTACCGATCAATTTCAAGCGTATATTAAACAACTACATGGATTTGATGTAAATTATGCTAGTAAATTTTTTTTGATGGCGGCCACATTATTAAAAATAAAATCATATTCCCTTTTACCGAAGACGGCAGGACAGAATGAAACAGAAGAAACGTCATTACGGGATGAATTAGTGCAGCAATTAGTCGAATATAAACAAATGAAACAAGCCGCCAATGTGTTACGTTCTTTTTGGGACATACGTCGTCAAATGGTAGCACGTGAACGAACGCCTGCCATGTGTTCAGAAAAGTTTGTCGGAAACATAGAGGCACCTAGATTATATCAGGCATTTTCAGTAGCTTATCAAGCATTAAAAAAAGAAAAAAAGAGACCGATTTATTTACAACGAGAAATTTATAGCGTAGAAGAATGTATGCAGCGTATTCTGTATCAGCTAGATAAAGCTTCCCAAGCAGTAGCACTATATGCTATTTTTGCGGAATGTCAAAGTAAGGTAGAATTGATTGTTACCTTTTTGGCTGTATTGGAATTATTAAAACAGGGAAAAGGGAAGACGATCGCTTGCGGAAAGGATGGAAATAGTATTGCCTTACGAGCTTCAGGAAGATAAAAAAGAACGAAAAACAGCGATTTTAGAAGCCCTTCTTTTTTTAAGCGGTCAACCGCTAACGGGACAGGAAATTGTTGCCCATACAGGATGGACGATGGAGCAAGTAATACAGGTTGCAAGGGAATTACAAAGGGAATTACAAATTCAACAACGAGGCATCATTCTGATTAATGTAGCTGGCGGATATCAGTTAGCGACAGATCCAACCTTATATGAACAGATTCATTGGGTTAAAAAAGAAACCAAGGAATTATCTACTGTTGCCATGGAAGTATTAGCTATTGTAGCCTTTAAACAACCGATTACGCGAGTGGAAATTGAACAAATTCGAGGGGTATCTTCTGAACGCATATTGGGGACATTAATTCATCAAGGATTGATTGTTGATTTAGGGCGTAAAGAGGTGACGGGAAGACCTATTATGTATGGAACGTCTCCCTATTTTTTGGAGTGTTTAGGAATAAATTCGGTAGATGAGTTGGTTGCGAGTGTGAACATGACGTTGCAGAAAGAAACAAGGGAGGATATGGATGGAACGATTACAAAAGGTGATGAGTAACTATGGTGTGGCTTCGCGTCGTGCATCGGAAAAACTTATTTTAGAAGGACGGGTTCGAGTTAATGGCATCATTATTCGGGAAGTAGGTCTAAAGGTAGATCCGCAACGAGATATTATTATTGTTGATGGTAAACGGATAGAAGCACAACCGAAACGGTATTATTTATTTAATAAGCCGAAAGGGGTCATCACTACGGCGAGTGATGAAAAAGGCCGGGAAACGGTGATGGATTATTTTAAAAAGGTGCCAGAACGAATTTATGCGGTTGGTAGATTAGACCAAAATACGGAAGGCTTATTACTGATGACCAATGATGGGACATTGGCCAATATATTAATGCATCCGAGTAAAATGGTAGATAAAACGTATGAAATTAAAGTAAAAGGGCGTATTCGTGATGCCGTTTTACAACAGTTAGCAGATGGAGTACCTTTAGCGGATGGTATGACCGCACCGGCGGATGTATATTATATTGGGTATGATAGTCATACGAATATTACTTCTTTAGAAATTACGATTCATGAAGGGCGAAATAGACAGGTACGTCGGATGATGGAATATGTAGGTTATCAAGTACATAATTTACGGCGAGTTCAATATGCTTTTTTGACGTTAAGTGGAGTTAAACGAGGTGCGTATCGATCATTGACGCGAGAAGAAGTTGCCGATTTATATAAATATAAGTAGGGGAATATATGGATATGAAACGTGTTGGTGTTATTGGTGGTGGTGCCGCAGGGTGTATGGCTGCATTTGCGGCGGCTCAAGCGGGAGTAAAGGTTACGCTTTTAGAAAAAAATGATATTGTCGGTAAGAAAATGGGCATTACGGGAAAAGGAAGATGTAATCTAACGAATGCTTGTTCGATGGAAGAATTTATTGCTAATACACCAGGGCATGGACGGTTTTTATATAGTGCGTACGGTCAATTTTCAAATCAAGATTTATGCAAATTAGTACATCAATGGGGATTAGAAACCAAGGTGGAACGTGGAGGCAGAGTTTTTCCTTTGCGTGATAGTGCTATTGAAGTGCGTAAATTATGGTACAAGGCATTACTTCGGGTAGGCGTGGATATACAGCTTAATGAAACGGTACGAGCGATTGAACATACAATGGGTCATTTTGTTGTTGAAACGATGCAATGTACATACACGTTTGATGCATGTATTATTGCGACAGGGGGCATGTCGTATCCCTCGACCGGTTCGACTGGTGATGGGTATCGGTTTGCTCGACAGTTAGGGCATGAAGTGACTGAATTGCGACCTGCACTTGTTCCTTTTGTTACACGAGAAACGTGGCCCAATCAATTATCGGGGCTTACGTTAAAAAATACGGAAGTATCATTGTGGCAAGGAAAAAAGCAAATTGGCAATGAATTTGGAGAAGTATTATGTACGCATTTTGGTGTATCAGGGCCTACGATATTGCGATTAAGTAGTATCTTAGCACATCAACGTAAATGGACGTATCCGCTTATATTGAAGTTAAATGTTAAGCCCGCATTACGGGTCGAGCAATTGGACAAACGGATACAACGAGATGTAGAAGCAAATATTCGTAAACAGGTTGGACATGCGTTGAAAAAATTGTTGCCTCAGCGATTATTGCCCATTGTCTTAGCACAAGCTCATATTCCTGAAGACTTGGTAGTGAATCAACTGACGAAGGAACAACGAAGTGCATTGGTAGAGGTATTGCAACATATACCTTTGACTATTACGGGGACCCGTCCGTTAACGGAAGCGATTGTTACTGCTGGCGGTGTCAATGTTAAAGAAATTAATCCTAAAACGATGGAATCCAAAATAATACAACACCTATATTTTGCGGGAGAAGTATTGGATATTGATGCGTTTACTGGAGGATATAATTTACAGGCTGCTTTTTCTACGGGTTATGTGGCAGGAAAACAAGCGGCACAGGAGGAAGTTGGATGAAGCTCATTAGCGTAGCTATTGATGGACCGGCTGGTTCTGGCAAAAGTAGCGTATCAAAAATAGTGGCCTCACAAGTTCAGTATTTATATATTGATACAGGGGCGATGTATCGAGCCGTTACGTTAGCGTTACAAGAAGCACAAGTTGACATATGCGATGAAGTAGCGGTGGAACGTATGTTAGCACAAAGCGAAATCAGCTTAAATCGAGAAGCCGCGGGGTATAAAGTGTATTTGAATGGACGTGATGTGACTACTGCGATTCGCACACCCATTGTATCTGATCAGGTATCCTCCGTTGCAGCCTTAGGGGTTGTACGGAGAAAAATGGTAGAATTACAACGACAGATGGCGGCAGGGGGTGGTGTTATTTTAGATGGTAGAGATATTGGCACGGTTGTATTACCGCAGGCGGAATTGAAAATTTTTTTAACCGCCTCTGTAGAGGCACGAGCTAAACGGCGATTTGCTGAATATCAACAACAAGGGGAAGCGATTACATTAGATGCCGTTATAGAAAATATTAAAGCACGAGATTATCAAGATTCTCATCGGGAAATAGCTCCTTTAACTTGTGCCGACGATGCAATTATCGTAGATAACAGTAATTTGTCTTTAGAGGAAACGGCGACATATATTATTAAGCTTATTAAGGAGAAACAGGCATGAGAAAATATATTGATCCAATATTGCGGCAGCTATTTAATTTGGTGATGTATGTGTTTATCGGCATGCGTGTTAGCGGTAAAGAAAAGGTACCACGACAAGGACCAGTTATTATGATTTTTAATCATGAAAGCTACTTTGATCCACCTTTAGTAGGAACAGCCGTATCACATCGGTTTATTCATTTTATGGCTAAAGAAGAATTGTTTCGGCATCCTGTTATGCGGTATATTTTACGCTATATGAAATCATTTCCTGTGCGACGAGGGGTGACAGATCGAACTGCGATTGTAGAATCATTAAAAGTACTTAAAAGCGGTGAAATTTTAGGTATTTTTCCTGAAGGCACACGGCATAAAAAAGGTGTTTTAGGAAGGTTTCATGATGGATTTGCGTCATTAGCAATCAAAACAGGGGTGCCCGTTTTACCCGTTGCGATTATTAATTCTCGACCATTGCCGAAAAAAAGGGGTCCCGTTAAAGTTATATTTGGGGATCTTGTTTTTCCGCCTACAGCGAAAGCAACGGATAAAGAAGCGATACAGCAATTTTGTGAACAGATGAGACAGACACTATATCAGATGTTAATTGAACATGGAGGAACGGACGTATGAAAGTAGAAATAGCCAAGGATTGTGGCTTTTGCTATGGTGTACGGCGTGCAGTGGATATGGCCTCTAAGGCAACAGCGGGGACGCATACACTAGGACCGATTATTCATAACCCTCAAGTGGTACAACAGTTGGCGCAACAAGGAGTGACACCGATAGATAACTTGCGATCAGTCCATGCGGGGGAAACGGTGTTAATTCGTTCGCATGGTGTGGGACCTGAAGTATATGAGGAAGCCCAAGAAAAAAAAGTGCAATTAGTAGATGCAACTTGTCCACATGTTAAAAAAGCTCAACAAGATGCGAAGAAAATAGTGTCTCAAGAAAAAAAATTAGTCATTATTGGAGAAAAAAATCATCCTGAAGTAATTAGTATTTCCCAATGGGGGGTAAATCGTGCTATTATAATAGATAAGGAAGAAGAAGCACAGGAAATTCCTTTTTGTGAAAATATGGGGGTCGTTGTACAAACAACTTTTTCGCAAGAAAAGTATAATCATATCGTGAATATTTTGAAATTAAAAACAAATCATTTAGAAACGCATATGACTATTTGTACGGCTACACAACAACGTCAAGAAGCGGCAATTGAATTAGCAAGACGAGTTGATGCGATGATTGTTGTTGGGGGAAGAAATAGTGCCAATACAGGTCGCCTTGCCCAAGTTTGTCGTGAACAAGATTGCCCAACATATCATATAGAAACGGCGGAAGAATTAGATTTAACCCAGTTTCATGATATGCATCATATAGGCATTACAGCCGGTGCTTCTACGCCGGATTGGATAATACAGGAGGTTGTTAAAGTTATGGAAAATTGTCAAGCAGACAACGCAGAAGTAATGAGCGAAGAATTGTTAAACCAGTATGATTACGATGAAAATTTAAAGAAGGGTGACGTGGTTGACGGTACCGTTATTTCTGTGAATGATGATGCTGCTTTTGTTTCCATTGGTACGAAAGCAGAAGCAATCCTGCCAAAAAAGGAAATGGCCGTTCCTGCACCAGAAAAAGCAAGTGATTTTGTTGCTGTTGGCGATACCTTTAAAGTAGTTATTGCCAGTGCGATTAAGGAAGAAAGCGCTATTGTTGTTTCTCTTGTGAAGATGCAGAAAGAAGCTGATTGGGAAGAAGTGCGTCAAGCATATGATGCCAATCAAGTGGTAGAATGCGTAGGAAAAGAAACCAATAAGGCGGGGTTAGTTGTTTCGATTAAAACATTACGTGGGTTTATTCCGTTATCGCAAGGGGATATTCATTTTGTTAAAACGTTAGAGCATTTAGTAGGAAAAACATTCGAGGCCCAAATTATCGATTTGGATGAACATAAAAATCGGTTGGTTCTGTCAAGAAAAGCTGTTTTAGAAGCAGAACGAGAAGAAAAAAGAGAAAAAGCATTAGCTACGATTGCAGAAAATACAGAAGTAGACGGAGCCGTTGTTAAAATTATGCCATATGGAGCATTTGTTGATTTAGGTGGCGTTGAAGGATTATTGCACATTTCTGATATTTCGTGGAAACGGATCAATACAGTTGAAGATGTACTTTCCGTTGGCGATACAGTACATGCATTGGTACAGCAATTTGATCGGGAACGTAATCGTATTTCCTTATCCATAAAAGCATTACAGAAAAATCCCTGGATTGAAGCGATTGAAAAATTTGCCGTAGGGGATGTCGTAGAAGGAAAGGTTATCAAAATTTTAAATATTGGAGCTATTTTAGCTATTGATCCAGAAATACAAGGGTTGTTACATATTTCTGAATTAACACCACAACGGGGCGTAGCCGTAAAAGACATTGTTCAAATTGGCGATACGATGAAGGTGAAAATTATTAAAATTGATCCTGATAAACATAAGGTTTCATTAAGTGCATTAGCGATAGTAGATACCGGTGATAATGAATAAACAGTGAAGGCATTATCGTATAGCATGTGAACGTATGTGATAGCTGTATATATTATTTGAAAAAATGAAAGGATAGCCGGCAAATACCGGTTATCCTTTTTTAAAAGGAGAACGTTATGTATAAACCCTTAGTAGCTGTAGTGGGGCGTCCCAATGTGGGAAAATCAACACTGTTTAATGCTATTGTCAAAAAAAGAATTTCTATTGTCGAAGATATTCCAGGGGTAACACGTGATCGTATATATTTTGACGCAGAATGGTTAGGTCATGAATTTACTATGATTGATACAGGTGGAATTGAATTTGTCGATGAAAAGGAACATATTTTTTCTAGTATGCGGTATCAAGCAGAATTAGCTATTCGTGAAGCGGATGTAATCCTTTTTGTTGTGGATGGAAAGACAGGCATACAACCACAAGATGAAGAAGTGGCAACGATCTTGCGTACGTCAGGAAAACCGGTTATTCTGGTGGTTAATAAGATTGATAGTGTGGAACAAGAAATGAATATGTATGAATTTTATGGACTCGGTATAGGTGATCCGATAGGTGTTTCAGCGATTAATTTGATGAATTTAGGTGATTTGTTAGATGAAGTATTGAAACATATTCAAACGAATCCTGGCGAAGAAGACGGCGATGACGTTATTCATATTGCTTTAGTTGGGCGTCCTAATGTGGGGAAGTCGTCGATGACCAATGCCTTGCTTGGACAAGAACGAGTGATTGTTAGTAATGTACCGGGTACTACTCGTGATTCTATTGATACTCATTGGAGTTATGAGGGAACTCCTTTTGTACTGATTGATACGGCTGGGATGCGACGGAAAGCCAAGGTGGATATCCCCGTAGAACGGTATAGTGTCGTGCGGGCATTACGAGCGGTGGATAGGTCTGATGTAGCGGTATTGATGCTTGACGGAACGGAAGGTGTAACGGAACAAGATAAAAAAATCGCTGGTTATGTTCACGAAGCAGGTAAAGGGTGTATTATTGTCGTGAATAAGTGGGACTTAATTGAAAAAGATAGTAAGACGAGTCAAAAATTTGAAGAGGATATACGGCGAGAACTTGCTTTTTTGCAATATGCTCCTATTTTATTTGCTTCCGCTTTAACGAAACAACGCATTCATCGGTTGGCAGATATGGTAAAATTTGTTTCAGAACAGCAGCACATGCGTGTTTCTACGAGTGTGTTAAATGAATTACTAGAAGATGCACAATTAACAAATCCGCCACCAGCTAAAGGCGGTAAATTATTAAAAATTTATTATATGACACAAGCCTCAGTACAACCACCGACATTTATTTTATTTGTCAATGAACCTTCATTAATGCATTTTTCTTATGAGCGGTTTTTAGAAAATAAATTGCGTGAAACATTTGGGTTTGAAGGAACACCTATTCGTTTGATTATACGAGGAAAACGGGAGGAATTAGAACTATGATGACGGGTATTTTGTGGCTTGTTTTATCGTATGTTATTGGCTCTATTCCAAGTGGCTTAGTGGTTGGTAAATTGTTTTTTCATACGGATCCGCGCTTATATGGTAGTCATAATACAGGGGCCACTAATTCGTACCGTATATTTGGTAAAGCCGGCGGTGCGGCGGTGCTTATTATGGATCTTTGCAAAGGCTTATTAGGAGTATATTTAGGAGGATTGGCGGCCCAAGCTGCTTTTCCCCATGCACTTCTGTATGGCATGATTGTGGGCGGTTTAATTTCCATTGTAGGGCATTCATGTTCTTGCTTTTTACGATTTAAAGGGGGAAAAGGAGTCGCCACAGGCTTAGGTGTTATTCTCTTTTTGGCACCAGTTCCGACGCTTATTGTGTTTTTGGTGTGGGCTGTTTTAGTGGGACTGACACGGTTAGTTTCCTTAGGATCCATTGTGGGTGCTATAGTAGCACCTCTTATCATGTACGTGTGGGGCGAACCTATGCCAGTTGTTGTGTTGGGTGTAATCGCCGCAATATTAGTGGTAGTACGTCACAAAGATAACATAGTCCGTTTAATTCAGGGCAAAGAATTAAAAGTACAACGTATTACGAAAGAGTAAACAATACAAAAATCTTTGTAGGAAAGTCTTTAATCTATATATAAAACCGTGTATAATAAAACCATACGGGTAGGTGATGGTGTGAGAATCATATCCGGTAAGGCTCGTGGGCGTATATTAAAATCTCCTGCGGGAAGGTTAACAAGACCGACATTAGATCGGACACGTGAAAGTCTATTCAATATATTAACAGCAACATCGTTACACGATACACATGTGTTGGATATTTTTGCTGGAACGGGTGCGTTAGGGCTAGAAGCATTGAGTCGCGGTGCTAAGCAGGGCGTATTTATTGATCATCATACGGTCGATCTTATTCGGGAAAATGGCAAACGGTGTGGATTTTTAGAGCAAATGGAAATTTTGCACTATGATGTACATCGTGCGTTAAAACAATTGCAAGGGCGTCAATTTCACTTTATTTTTGCGGATCCTCCATATAATAAACGGTTGGTGAATGATACGATTAGCGATATATTTCACTATCACTTATTATGTCCAGACGGGCTAATACTTATGGAACATAGCAAGGAAGAATCTATTGAAGTCCATCCATTGTATACCGTTATTAGAGAAAAATCCTATGGTAAGGATACGCGAATTACATTTATTCGCGCTTATCGGGAAGGAGTGTAAACGTGCGAATTGGAATTTGCCCAGGGAGTTTTGATCCTGTTACGAATGGACATATTGATATATTTGAACGGGGAAGCAAACTAGTTGATAAATTAATTATTGCTGTGTTTGAAAATCCCTCAAAAAAACCTTTATTTACCATGCAAGAACGGGAAGAAATGCTCGTGGCGACAACGAAACACATACCGCAGGTGGAAGTGGTTAGCTTTCAAGGGTTGTTAAATGAATATGCGATGCAACGCGGTGCTAAATTTATTATTCGAGGCTTGCGTGCCTTGAGTGATTTTGAATATGAGTTTCAACGAGCTTTGTTAATGAAAAAAGTGGAACCTGACCTTGAAACGGTGTTTATTATGACAGGTACCCAATATTCGTATATTAGTTCTACGGGTATTAGAGAATTAGCTTGCTTTGGTGGGACCTTGGATGGTATGGTTCCTGCATATGTAGAAAAGCGATTAAAAGAACGATTTAAAGATAAATATAAGGCATAGGGGTGGAAGACATGAAGTCGGACAAATTAGTAGAAGATTTGGAAAGCATCATATTAAATGCAAAACAAATGCCGTTTACGAACAAAAAAGTAGTTAGCGAAGAAGAAGTATTGCAAATTATTGACGAATTGAAAGAAACATTGCCAGAAGAATTAGTACAGTCGAAACAGATTATTGCTGAACGGGAAAAAATATTGGCTGATGCGAAACAACATGCAGATAATATGATTATACAAGCAAAGGATTATATTGCTAAGTTAACCGAAGAACATGAATTGGTGCGTCAGGCCCAAGAGCGAGCTCAGCAAATTTTAGCACAAGCGAATGCCTCTTCAGAAGAGTTAAAAGGGAGTTCCATTACCTATGCAGGTGATGTCTTGAAATATGTAGAAACAACGTTAGAAAAGACGTTGTTTAGTATTCAGCAGAATAGGGAAAGCTTATTGAAGTCGAATAAAAAAGATAGTCATCGTGAATAAGGTGTAAGGGAAGACATAAATGCAATATCATTTGATATTGCATTTATTTTTAGATTTTTTATGTACCGAAGAGAGGAAGAACGTATATGCAAGAGATTACATCACGCCATAATAGGTTGATTATGCGGGCTTGTTCGTTGAAGCAAAAAAAAGGTAGACAACAAGAGCAGCACGTGCTAGTAGAAGGATGGCGGTTAATTACGGATGCCCTGCAACAGGGGATACGGCAAGGTATTTGTTTTATTGTTGATACGGAGAAAACTACTGACCATATGGCGTTATATACACGAGGCAAGGAACTGCAGTGGCAATTTTTTCGTGTATCCACATCGGTATATCAAAAATTACAAATGACTTCATCCTCACAAGGTATTATTGCCATGTTACCTTTCTTTAACCATACGCTTGCGGAAGCGGAAACATTACAGCTATTACAACCAGTTGTATACTTACAGGATATACAAGATCCGGGAAATGTCGGTACGATTATTCGTACGGCTGCAGCTTGTGACGTTGGTGCGATTCTTTTAAGTCCAAACTGTGTGGATATTTATAATGACAAAGTATGGCGTAGTGCGATGGGGGCCATGTTTAAAATTTTGGTCATTTCTCATGTAGATGAGGATATGCTACAGTCATTTTGTCAGCATACTACACGGCGATTAGTAGCTGCTGCGGCAGGAGCGGCTTGCTCTTATGAAAAAATGAATTATAAACAGCCTTTTGTGTGGGCCTTTGGCAATGAAGGAAATGGTCTTTCTCCGCTCTTTATGCAGCGGTGTGAGGAAACGGTTACGATTCCTATGTGTGTGAATACAGAGTCATTGAATGTAGCCATTTCAGCTGGCTTGATATTATATAAAGCATGGGAAATGAATGGCTTTTCTTATGAAGGAGGTGCATGAGGTGAACCCCGTATTACAAGCGGCGGTTACCGCCTATATTAATCAAGCGACAGCAAAAGGCTTGCACTTGTTAGAGCAGAAAGAAATTAATTATGGTTGCCAATTACGATTCGGTGCAACCAGTGGAATACAGGGTCAAGTTAACTTATATTATAGCAAGAAAAAAGGAATATCTATTGTCGGTATGGGTAAGGATACGGAAATTAAACGACAGTTGGAAACCTTAGGAACGGTGGCTAGTGCAGCTGCGTCACCGGTCGCAGCGACTATTGCATATAGCCAAGAAGATAGATCTCCCCGTTGGATGGGTTGTGATGAATCGGGAAAAGGGGATGTTTTTGGACCTTTAGTTGCGGCAGCGTGTATTATTACGACACAAGAAGAACAGCTCTTTAGACAATGGGGAGTTCAAGATAGTAAAAGCATAGGGGATACTAAAATTTCCTTATTGGCAGAGAAAATTAAGACACAATTAGGCACTCGCTATTCCTTGCAAGTATGGATGCCTTGTGTATATAATGAAAAATATACCGCTTTTGTAAAGAAACACAAAAATTTAAATGATCTTTTAGGTAGTATTCATGGAGAAAACATAAAACAACTCTTGTCAACGGACAAATGTACGTGTATAATAGTCGACAAGTTCGGTAAAGATGAGTATGTACTGCAAGCGGTGGGTCCTATTGCGGATACACATCGTATCATTCAAATTCCGCAAGGCGAACGGGATATGGCAGTTGCAGCTGCATCCATTCTGGCAAGACAGGCTTTTTTAGAAAGTATGCAACAACTTTCTGATACCTATGGGATGGTGTTTCCCAAAGGAGCCTTTCAAGGCGTGCATAAAGCGATAGAAAATTTTTTGTCAACCCATGATAAAAATGAGCTGACCTATGTAGGAAAATTACATTTTAAAACATTTGATTTTTTACGGTGAGGTAGATATGACTCGTTTAATTATTAATGCGGATGATTTCGGCATTCATACGTCAGTGAATCAGGCCGTAATCAAAGCTTTTCAAGAGGGCGTATTGACGAGTACTTCGTTGTTAGCTAATGGTCCTTGTTACGAAGAAGCGGTGCGTCTTGCAAAGGAAAATCCCGGACTTGGAATTGGTATTCATTTGTGCTTGGTTGGTTTTTTACCGCCTATTTTGGGGATTCGAGAAGTACCTTCTTTGGTAAATGCGGAAGGGCTTTTTCCTGAATCCTATGGAACTGTTATGAAAAAAGGGTTCTTAGGCAAGATTGATTATAGGCAAGTATATAACGAATGGGATGCACAAATTGAAAAAATCAAGCAAACGGGGTTAGTCATTACCCATGTGGATAGTCATCAGCATGTACATATGTTGCCGCCGATTTGGAATATTCTTCAAGCACTTATGAAAAAACATGATATTCATCGGGTACGCATTCCTCGCGAATCCTATTTATTTAAAGCGTTTGCGGGTAATCCAGTTCGTGTTATGGGGCGTAATGGCTTGACTTGGCTATCCGAACAAGCGATGACGGCCGTACGGAAATGGCATTATACGACAACGGATTACTTTTGGGGCATGGTGGATGGCGGATCCATGACAGAAGCTCATTTGCAATATATTATTAAGCAACTTCCCGTTGGTATACATGAAATTATGATGCATCCAGCGATGAGTACAGATGAGATGAAGCAGCAATTTACGTGGGGATACCATTGGGAAGACGAATTACAGGCTTTATTGTCTGTACGTATACGAAATTTGGTAACAACAAGAAAAATACAATTAGTTCATTATGGCGAGTTGCTTTAACAGAGGAGTAACAATATGAATATATTGATAACTGGAGGAGCAGGTTTTATTGGTTCCCATATTGGGGATGCACTTATTATGGCGGGACATCAGATTACGGTAGTGGATAATTTGTCAACGGGTAGTTTGCAAAATGTACCGAAAGAAGCTGTGTTTTATGAAGCGGATATTCGTGACATCGCACAGATGGAAACTATTTTTGCCCAAGGAAAATTTGACGTGGTATTTCATGAAGCCGCACAAACGATGGTTCCCTATTCATTGGAACACCCCTTAGAAGATGCAGATTTGAATATCATAGGGTTGATTAAGGTACTTGATTTATGTCGAACATATCACATTAAGAAATTTATTTTTTCTTCTTCAGCGGCTGTGTATGGCGATAATCAGCAATTGCCGCTACAAGAAACAGAACCGGTTGAACCGACTTCTTTTTATGGATTAACCAAAGCTACTGCTGAGGCATATATTCAGATGTATCATCGCTTATACCGCTTGCCTTATGTTATTTTGCGGTATGCAAATGTATATGGGGAAAGACAGGGAAGCAACGGAGAAGGCGGAGTAGTATATATCTTTGCTAATCGTTTGGTTCATCAACAAGCACTTACTATTTTTGGTGATGGCACGCAGACACGTGATTTTATTTACGTCAAAGACGTGGCTCAGGCGAATGTAGCAGCTTTAGAATCAGCGATCCGATCAGGCATTTACAATGTTAGTACGGCTAAAGAAACGACCATCGAAGAGATAAAAAATCAGTTGGTATCTTTTGCTACATATCAACCAACGATACGGTATCAAGCAGTGCGTAGTGGGGATATTTATCGCTCTGTATTAGATAATAGGCGAACTATTAAGGAGTTAAAGTGGAAACCACAAGTAGATTTACGTACTGGCTTACAACAGACGTATGCATATTTTAAGATGGGAGAGGAACCATGAAAAAGGGGAATGGGGAAAAATTATATTTGGTAAGTGAAGAAATTTTGCCGGAAGCGATTAAAAAGACGATTCGTGTTAAAGAAATATTAAAGAGTCATCAAGATAAAACGATTTATGAAGCCGTGCAAATGATGGACTTAAGTCGGAGTGCCTACTATAAATATAAAGATTATGTGTTTCCTTTTTATGAGGTATCACAAGGGAAAATTGTAACGCTTGCGTTAATGATTTTTGATCGACCCGGGGAATTATCACAAGTGTTAAATACGGTAGCCTTAAATCAAGGGAGTATTTTGACTATCAATCAAGGTATTCCGTTACAAGGAATGGCCGATGTTACGATTTCGGTAGAAACGAAAAATTTAAGTATTCCTGTAGATGAATTGGTAACCCGATTAAAAGCATTGCCTAGTGTTAGTAATGTAAACATTATCGGTCAAGCATAATAAAGGAGTGTATGGAATGAAGCAAGTAAATATTGCCTTATTGGGATGCGGTACGGTAGGTAGTGGTGTGATTGAATTGTTGCAGCACAACGGGGCATTAATTGAAGAGCAATTACATACTAAGATTAGTGTAAAACGGGTGCTCGTACGGGATGTAGAAAAATATAGCAACTTAGAAATAGCCGGTCCCGTTTCTTTTACGGATAATTTTCAAGAGATTATTCAAGATGATGATATATCTGTTGTCGTGGAAGTCATGGGCAGTGCCGATTTCGCTCGTGAATGCATTGAACAATGTTTTCATCATGGAAAAAGTGTCGTCAGTGCTAATAAGGATTTAATTGCAGATTACGGCATTCCTTTATTAAAATTATCAAATATGAAAAACGTAGATTTTCAATTTGAAGCTAGTGTTGCTGGCGGAGTACCGATTGTTCGAGCAATGTATGCGTCTTTAAATAGTAATCGCATTAGCGAAATTATTGGTATTATGAATGGAACCACCAATTATATCTTGTCACAAATGACGGAACGGGGAATTTCTTATCAACAAGCGTTGGAAGAAGCCCAAGCGAAGGGATATGCTGAAGCAGATCCGACAAATGACGTTAGTGGCTATGATGCAGCACGTAAAATTGCCATTTTAGGAACATTAGGGTTTCATGCAGAATTGACCTTTCGCGATGTTCGTGTAGAAGGCATTGAAAAAATAACGGCCGAAGATATTAAGCATGCAGCTGAAATGGGGTATGTGATCAAATTATTAGCGATAGCACGACAAGATGAAGAAGGTATTTCCTTGAATGTTCATCCAGGACTTATTCGCAAAAATCACCCGCTCGCCAATGTGGCCGATGCTTATAATGCTATTTGCGTGCGGGGAAATTGTGTGGGTGATGTCATGTTTTATGGTGCTGGTGCCGGCTCGTTGCCAACGGCTAGTGCGGTCGTTAGCGATTTAATGAATGTGGTGATGCATCTTAATATCGGTATGACAGGACAACGTAATTTTGTCAACCATGAAGCAAAGTTAAAGTCACAAGATCGCATTTCCTCTCCTTATTATTTACGGTTGATGGTAAAAAATTCTACGGGCGTTTTAGCTGATACGGCTAATGTACTTGCTACGTATGGTATTAGTATCCGTTCGTTAATTCAAAAAGATGAAACCGCAGAAGTAGCAGAAGTAGTATTACTTATTGATAGTTCTGCTGATAGTATTGTGCAACAGGCGTTGAAAAAGCTCGAATCCTTAGCGTGTATTTATAAAATTGCGAATGCCATTCGTGTAATTGAGGTGTAATGATGAACACTTGTGTACATGTGAAAGTACCTGCTACTTCAGCTAATTTAGGGCCTGGTTTTGATTCGTTAGGACTTGCCTTGTCTTTATACAATGAGGTTTATTTTTGGACAGATGATACAGCAAAGGGGATAACGGTTACCGTAACAGGTGAAGGGAAGGGGATAGAAACACTTCCGGCAGAAGAAAATTTGGTGGTAAAATCCATTCAGTCTGCATTGGTGGCAACGGGAAATACCTTGCCGCGAGGGGGGCGATTGCATCTTGTAAATCGAATTCCTTTTAAACGAGGGTTAGGGAGCAGTTCGGCTGCCATTGTCGGTGGACTATTGGTAGGAAATCAACTTGCAGGAAATACGTTAAGGAAAAATCAATTATTGGCCTTAGCGACAGAGATTGAAGGCCATCCTGATAATGTAGCACCTGCATTGTTTGGCGGTTTGACCGTATCTATTATGGTAGACCAAAAGCCGTTAACCCATACTTTGCGGCTACCGCAAGAGTTACAATTTGTCGTGGTGATTCCAGAGATAGAAATTGAAACGGAAACGGCACGGAAGATTTTACCGGCACAAGTAGATAGACAAACGGCTATATATAATATGGGGCGGATTGGGTATTTGCTTTCGTCTTTATGGCTTCATCAATATGATCAGTTACAAGAGGCTATGCAGGATAAAATACATGTACCGTATCGGTTGCCTCTCATTCGTGGGGGAAAGGAAGCCTTGCAAGCTGCTCTTGCAGCAGGTGCACACGGAGCGACAATTAGCGGTTCAGGATCTACTTTATTGGCTGTGGCGACAACGAAAACGCAAGAAATTGCAAGGGCGATGACCGAAGCATTTGCTAGTCAGCAGGTTGCCGTACAAACGCATATTCTTTCGGGTGTAGATACAGGTGCAAGTGGTGTTATTGAAGAAAAACGGTGATGATTTACTAACGAGTGAAACAATATATTTATCACAAAGGAGAAATTTATCTTTTATTCTCTTTATTGATATTTTGTTTATTTATAAAAGTAAGAATTAATATTTTTTGATTTATATTAAATTTCCCTTGACAAAGTTTGTTTTTCCCTTTACAATACGTCTATATACAACATATATTGATAAAGGCAGAGAACAAGACGGCTTGTAACGGGAGCTTATATAGCGAATCGAGGATGGTGGAAGCTCGATGGGAGCGAGATACAAGTGGATCACTTGGGAGCCTCATGTTGACGGGTCGCTCCGTTATTGGCGTCAAGTGGCTGCAATGCAGTTAATAGGGTGGTACCACGGTGATCTTACATCTTCGTCCCTTTGGGGCGAAGATGATTTTTTTTTAGGGAGGAATTTATATGGATTATGGTAAAACATTACATTTACCGGAAACGGAATTTCCGATGCGCGGAAACTTACCGAAACGGGAACCGGAATTTTTAGCGTTTTGGCAAGATCACGATATTTATCACAAACGATTAGAGCAACGAAAAAATGGACCTAAGTTTATTTTGCATGATGGACCTCCTTATGCCAATGGGAAACTTCATATTGGGCATGCATTAAATAAAGTACTTAAAGATATTGTTTTGAAATATAAAACGCAACGCGGTTTTTATACGAAATATGTACCAGGCTGGGATACACACGGTTTGCCAATTGAACATGCTGTTATTAAAAATACAGGATTAAATCGTCATGAAATGACGCCACTCGCATTGCGTAAAAAGTGTCATGACTATGCAATGGAACAAATGAATTTACAGCGGCAGGAATTTATTCGCTTTGGCGTGTTAGGAGATTGGGAAAACCCCTATTTAACGTTGCAACATCATATTGAAGTGGAACAAATTGGCGTTTTTGGTAAGATGGCGAAAAAAGGTCATATTTACAAAGGCATGAAAACGGTATATTGGTGCCCTCATTGTGAAACGGCCTTAGCCGAAGCGGAAATTGAATATAAAGATGATAAATCATTTTCCTTGTTTGTTAAATTTCAGGCGGTACAAGTAGGGACTGCATTACCGAAAGGGGCAGATCTGAAAAATGTCTATGCTTTGATTTGGACGACTACGCCATGGACTATACCTTGTAACTTGGCGATCAGTGCAAATGCTGCCTTTACCTATGTGTGGGTACGGATTGGGGAAGAATATTTGCTCATGGCACAGGATCGCGTAGCTGTTGTTATGGAAGCAGCACATATCACCGATTATGAAGTATTGCCGGAAACACTTACGGGTGAAGACATTAAATCGTTTGTTTTCCGTCATCCTTTATATGAACGAAATTCACCGATTCTCTTAGGGGAACATGTTACGTTAGATGCTGGTACAGGTTTAGTTCATACGGCACCAGACCATGGTCAAGATGACTTTGATGTTTGCAAACAATCGGGGAAACCAGAATTACAACCCTTGGGAACGGTGGACAGTAGTGGGCGATACACGAATAAAGTTCCACGTTATGAAGGCGTATTCGTCTTTGATAACAATGTACCCGTTATTAAGGATTTAGCGGCTGTAAATGCTTTATTTGCTAAAGAAACGTTCCGCCATCAGTATCCGCATTGTTGGCGGTGTAAAGAGCCTATTATCTATCGGGCAACAGAACAGTGGTTCTCTTCGGTCGATGGGTATCGTCAAGAAGCATTACAAGCGATTGATAATGTCCAGTGGATTCCTGCATGGGGGCATGATCGTATTTATAATATGATTCGTGATCGCGGTGACTGGTGCATTTCACGGCAACGGGTTTGGGGTGTGCCTATTCCTATTTTTTATTGTGAAGATTGCGGCACACCCATCATTAATGATGATACTATCTCTCATTTACAAGGCATTTTTGCAAAAGAAGGCTCTGATGCGTGGTGGGCTCACAGTGAAACGGAATTATTGCCGGATGGGTTTGTTTGCCCTTCTTGTGGCGGCAAGCACTTTAGAAAAGAAAGCGATATTATGGATGTTTGGTTTGATAGTGGTTGTACGCATCAAGGCGTATTGAACCATGATCCAGAGTTAGCCTATCCTTGTGATCTTTACTTAGAAGGATCGGACCAACATCGTGGTTGGTTTAATTCCTCCTTATTGACCTCCGTGGCAGCAAATGGGATTCCTCCATATAAAGCGGTTCTCACACATGGCTTTACGGTTGATGGGGAAGGTAGAAAAATGAGTAAATCCGTAGGTAATACGGTAGCACCGCAAGAAGTTATTGAAAAATATGGTGCTGACGTCATGCGTTTATGGGTATCATCAGCGGATTATCAAGGAGATATTCGTTTATCGCCTAAAATTTTAAAACAATTATCCGATGTATATCGTAAAATTCGTAATACGTTCCGGTATTTGTTAGGAAGTTTAGCCGACTTTGATCCACAGCAGGATGCCGTTGCATATGATCAATTGACAGATTTAGATAAATGGGCCTTGATGCGCTTGGAAGAAGTGTTAGAAAGTGTAACTGAATCATATGAAACCTATCAGTTCCATGTAATGTATCATACGATTCATAATTTTTGCACGATTGATTTAAGTGCGGTTTATTTAGATATTATTAAAGATCGGTTGTATACGGAAAAACAAGACGCATTACTTCGTCGGAGTGCACAAACGGTGATGTATGAAGTGTTAATGACACTCGTAAAAATAACAGCACCGGTCCTTTCCTTTACGGCTGAAGAAGTATGGCAATTTATGCCAGTAGGATTTAAAGATAAGGAAAGTGTTCATCTTACGGATTGGCCAAAGACACATCCTGAATATATTCAAAAAGACATTGCTACACGTTGGGATACCTTCCTCTCGTATCGTCAGGATATGATGCGGGCCTTAGAAAAAGCACGTCAAGATAAGACGATTGGGCATGCCTTAGATGCAGAAGTTACCTTATATGCGACAGGTAAAACCTATGATTTCTTAAAAGATTGGCAAGATCAGCTCGCGACCTTATTGATTGTTAGCAACGCGATGTTGGTTCAAGATAAAGCACCAGAGAAGGCTATTCAAGGCGAAGCACATCCTGAATTAGCTGTAGTGGTAGAAGCATCAACACATGCTAAATGTGAACGTTGTTGGACCCATAGTAAGACCGTCGGTGTCGATCCGAACCATCCCACGTTATGTGCTAGATGTGCAAGCGTGTTGGCCGAATAAGATAAAAAAGCATCTCTTTTATAGAAAAAGAGATGCTTTTTCTCATTATTCATATATTGTGATACGCCATTGGTTATGCTATACTATCCCATATAAGTATACTTTATATAAGAAGGGGGATAGTTTTATGGAACATGAAGAAACCAAATCAACCACGTTTTCTTTAAGCTTATTGTGGTTTGGTGCAGGCATTTCAATCGCCGAAATTTTAACGGGGATGTTGCTTGCTCCATTGGGATTTACCAAAGGCTTTTTTGCTATTCTTATTGGTCACATTATTGGTGGTATTATTATGTATGGGGCGGGCCTTATTGGTGCTAAGCAAGGTGCTAGTGCAATGGAAACGGTACGTATTTCGTTTGGTCATTGCGGTGGTAGACTTTTTTCCATTTTAAATGTTATTCAATTAATTGGTTGGACGGCAGTTATGATTATTAGTGCCGCCAATGCAGCGAATATTATTCAAGCTTGGGGAACTACGGTATGGAGCATCATTGTAGGCGTACTCATTGTCATTTGGATTTTATTGGGGGTAAAAAAATTAGACAAAGTGAATGTCGTTGTCATGACGCTATTATTTATTCTTACTATTGTTATGAGCGTTGTTATTAGCAAGGGAACGTCTTATCATCTAGCAGGGCAAATGATTACCTTTGGTGCTGGTGTAGAAATGGCCGTAGCCATGCCTTTATCGTGGTTGCCGGTTATAGCAGACTACACACGGCGTGCCTATAAACCGGTAGCCGGAACGACGGCTAGTTGTATCGCTTATTTTATTGCTAGCATGTGGATGTTCTTGATCGGTATGGGTGTAGCTATTTGGACGGGCGAAAGCGATATTGCCGCCGTTATGGTGAAAGCAGGCCTTGGCTTATGCGGTATTTTAATCGTTTTACTTTCGACTGTAACGACGACCTTCCTCGATGCCTTTTCGGCAGGAGTGAGTGCACGTAGTTTATGCAACGCCGCACCGGCATCTTCAGAAAAATGGATGGCCATTATTGCTACGGTTATCGGCGTTATTTTGGCGATTACCGTATCTACGGATACCTATCAAGATTTCCTTTACTTCATCGGCTCGGTATTTGCACCGATGACAGCGATTTTATTAGCTGATTATTACTTCTTGCATCATGACCATCGGTTAGAAACAGTAAACTGGTTAAATTTGATTATTTGGCTTATTGGTTTTGTTATTTATCGCTTCTTCATTACCTTTGATACACCCGTAGGAGTTACCTTCCCAGTAGTGGTTATCGTGATGATAATTAGCGTAATTATTCATAAGATCGTAAACAAGTAAAGGCAATAAGCGGTAAAACATAAGACGGTTTATTCTGATATTATTTGGCATAGTCGTTATAAACGGCTATGCCATTTTTGCATGTACTGGCGATGAAACGTTTAAGCGATATCAACATAAGATGTAATGGGATAGAAATGAGATAATAAAAAAAGCACCGATTTTATCGGTGCTTCATGTTTAATGAGCTTTACTATAAGGTTCAATGGCTGTTTCTGTATGTTGTTGATTTTTAGATACGGGCGATTTGTGCTCTTTGCTATCGGTGTAGGCGGTTGTATCCGTTTCGGTTTCGTCATCATCCGTTTCTGCATCGTTGGCAGCATCGTTCTCTTCAGTTGCCTTCTTAGGCACAACCACTCCCGGTGGAACGGCAAAATGCCCCCCGCGACTAGCGGCAATGCGCATATAATCACGCCAAATACGGGCCGGTATAGTACCACCATATACGGCACCTAGACTTCGTGAACCCGTATCATCACCCATCCATACGGCCGTTACAAGATCAGTCGTATAGCCGACAAACCACGCATCGACATTGTTGTCGGTAGTACCTGTTTTTCCGGCGGCAGGAATGCCAATGGCGGCGGCACGACCGGTACCGCTTTGAATAACGCCTTCGAGCATATTCGTCATTTCGTAGGCTTCTTTCGCTGAAAGCACTTGTGTTTGTTCTGGTTCTTCCGATGAGTGATCTTCGAGAACATGGTTATTTTGATCAAGGATTTTTATAATTGCCATTGGTTTGACGTGAATCCCTTCGTTAGCAAAGGTACCATAGGCACTAGCTAATTCAAGAGGACTTACACCACGTGTTAGCCCGCCTAAAGCCATGGCTAAATTGTTGTCATTTTTTTGTAATGTCGTAATGCCCATTTTTTCAGCCAAACTGAGTATACGATTGGGACCGACCGCATTGGCCGTTTGTACGGCAACCGTATTAACCGAGAATATTAAGGCATCGCGAATGGTTAGTGTGCCACGGTAAGAGCCATCGGCATTACGAGGGGACCAAGAACCGAAGGAGATCGGCTTATCAACAAAGGTTGTGTCAGGAGTCATGCCTTTTTGGAGAGCCGCCGCATAGACGAAGGGCTTAAAGGCGGAACCTGGTTGACGTCTGGCCATGGTTGCACGGTTAAAGCTATCGTGATTCCGACCGCCAATCATAGCCACAATATAGCCCGTTTTAGGATCGATGGAAACGAGAGCGGCTTGAGGTTGAGACAAGCCATTTTTGTCGGTGTAATTGGTAGGAAGATTAGCGAAAGCTTGCATAGCCGCTTTTTGCTTATCTAAATCTAACGTAGTGTAAATTTTTAAACCTTGTTTATATAATATGTCATCGCCGTATTTTTCAGATACTTGGCGTGTGACATAATCGATAAAGTCGATAGGATCATTTTCTTTAGCATTGCGTTTTTTCGGGGCAAGTTTTAGTGGTTCTTGCTGTGCCTGGTGGCATTCTTGGGCAGAAATATAACCATATCGCTGCATTTGATCAAGAATGACATTAGCTCGTTCATTTGCTACCTGCGGATTATTAAAAGGAGAATAATAATTTGGGCTCTTTGGTAATCCAGCTAAGACGGCACATTCTTTTAATGATAACTCGTTGACGTTTTTGTTGAAATATGTTTTGGCAGCAGTTTGGATACCATAGGAACCTTGTCCGAAGTAAATTTCATTCATGTACATTTCTAAAATTTCTTTTTTACTGTACTTGCGTTCTAATTCTATGGCGAGCATGGCTTCTTGCACTTTACGCCGTAAGGTTTGTTTTTGTGATAAAAAGGCATTTTTAGCCAATTGTTGGGTAATGGTACTACCCCCTTGAGAGATACCACGATGTAATATATTGGCAACAAATGCCCTCCCGATACCGATGGGATCGATTCCCATATGTTGATAAAAACGATTATCTTCGGCCGAAATAAAGGCATTCTGTAATGTCGGCGGCACTTGATTAATATCAATGGGCAGTCGATTTTCTTCTGAATACAGCGTAGTAATGAGTCGTCCCTTAATATCAAATAATTGCGATGAAGCAATGGGGCGCATATTATGATTGACTGGGGGTAAGGTTTGATAGGCTGCAAAAATATAGCCGAATCCTAAGCCTGCAACAACGACTATACAAAATAATATGAGGAAACGAAGGCGTCGAAAAAAGCCTTTTTTTTGTACACGTTTCGCTTTATGTCTGGGTGTATACATAAATCCTCCTCGCATGCTGTGATAGATATTAAAATAAAAACACTAATAATAACTAAGGTACTGACTTCTTATTATACCATAATTTAGAAAATAGAAGCAGTGTCTTTATACACATATATAAAGTATATACTATTGCAACGATAAAGCATAGCATGAGTGCCGATTTACTAAAATAAGAAATGTATGAAGAAGAAAACTTGACGGAGAATAACAAATAGAGTACTATAATAAAGGAAAAACCGATAAATGATGTATACTATATAAGATGGAGGGCGTACATATGGATAGAGAACAGGCTTTTGTTTTATGGTTTGATGAAGTACATCGGAGTGATGTGGCATTGGTAGGTGGAAAATCATCTTCTTTAGGTGAATTGACGTCTTCGACAAATGTACCCGTTCCGTATGGCTTTGCCACGACGGCATGGGGCTATCGCTATTTTATGAAAGAAACGGGATTGGATGAAAAAATTAAAGCATTGTTGAAGCAGTTGACTGATGTAGAAGATCCCGTTCAATTGCGGGATGTTACCTCGATGATTCGTCAAGCTGTATGTCAAGCAACTATGCCGGATGCGTTGGCCCAGGCTATTCGTACAGGCTATGAAGTATTGGGCGAAAAGATGGGAGTTGAAAATCCTTTTGTAGCTGTTCGTTCGAGTGCAACCGCAGAAGATTTGCCTGATGCAAGTTTTGCCGGCCAACAAGATACCTATCTTAATGTACAAGGGGCAGATATGGTCATTCAAAAAGTAAAGGAATGCTATGCCTCTACTTTTACCGATAGAGCTACGTATTATCGGGAGAAAAAAGGGTTTGATCATATGGATGTTGCCTTAAGTGCAGCAATTCAGATGATGGTCTTTTCTAAGGCTGCCGGGGTTATGTTTACGGTAGATTTAGTTACGGGTGACGATTCGACGATTACGATTGAAGGTGCTTGGGGATTGGGTGAGTATGTTGTGCAGGGAACGGTAACACCCGATAATTTCCGTGTTAATAAAGAAGACTTACGTATTATTTCTAAAATGGCAAATACAAAACCCATTAAATTAGTGCGCTTACCTGGAGGAGATTGCGAAGAGCAAGTGGTGCCGGAAGCAGAACAACAACAATTAGTGTTGACGGATGAACAGGTACAAGAATTAGCACAATATGCAAAAGATATAGAAGCACATTATGGTTGTTATATGGATATGGAATGGGGTATTGATGAACGGACGAATAAAATTTGGATTTTACAAGCTCGTCCTGAAACAGTATGGTCGAAAAAAAATCAAGCCAAAGAAACGCCTGCTGAACGAGTTGTTGTTGTTAAAGGGTTGCCCGCTAGTCCTGGACAGGCAACGGGTAAGGCACATGTTATTTTAGATCCTGCACAAATTGCGGAATTTAAAGAAGGCGAAATTTTAGTTACGACCATGACAGCCCCAGACTGGGTTCCCGCAATGAAAAAGGCAAAGGCTATTGTTACCGATGCAGGTGGTATGACGTGTCATGCTTCGATTGTCAGTCGTGAATTAGGTATTCCTTGTATTGTTGGTACGAAAAGTCGAAGTAATGAAGCGACTACGTCTATTGCAAATGGACAGCAAATTACTGTTGATGCAACGAACGGTATTGTCTATGACGGCATATTGAAAGACCTTGTTGAAGAGGAAAAAAAGGAACAACACACCGCGTTAGCGGTGGCAGAACAGGTACCGATTACGGGGACGAAAGTATATATGAATTTAGGTAACCCTGACTTAGCAGCTAAACATGGGGCTTTGCCTTGCGATGGTATCGGTTTGATGCGAGAAGAATTTATTTGGACTACGTTTATTCATGAACATCCGTTGTACTTAATTGAACAAGGACAGCCGGAACGTGTGGTCAATCAGTTAGCTGAAGGTATCCGTAAGGTTTGCCAAGCGATGGCACCACGTCCTGTTACGTTGCGGTTTAGTGATTTTAAATCGTCAGAATATCGCAATCTTACGGGGGGAGATAAGTATGAACCACAAGAAAATAGTGCCCTTTTGGGTTGGCGTGGGGCATCCCGGTATTATAATCCCAAATATAGAGAAGCATTTAAATTAGAAGTACAAGCCGTACGAAAAGTGCGTGAAGATTTTGGCTTTACCAATTTACATGTCATGATTCCATTTTGTCGTTGTGTCGATGAAATGGAAAAAATTGTTCGCTTGATGGAAAGCGAAGGCTTATATCGCAGTCCTGATTTTAAAATATGGCTCATGGCAGAAATTCCCGCTAATATTATTTTAGCGGATCAATTTAATAAATATGTTGACGGTTATTCGATTGGCTCTAACGATTTGACGATGCTTGTTTTAGGTTGCGATCGAGATAATGAAACGGTAGCATCTTTATTTGATGAACGTAATTTAGCGGTAAAACGTGCTATTCGTCATCTAATTGAGGTGGCCCATAGAGATGGTAAGACTGTTTCAATTTGTGGTCAAGCACCGAGTGTATATCCTGATTTTACAGAATTTTTAGTGAAAAGTGGGATTGATTCTGTATCGGTAAACCCCGATACAGTAGTAGAAACGAAAAAACGTATTGCCCAAATTGAACAACGGTTGCTGCTTGATTCGTTGACTAAACGTGGACGGTCGGACACAGAAGATTATACATGGTAATAGCGAAAAAGGCGGCACGTCAGGAATGACGGACTGCCTTTTCGTTTTGGTGTGATAGGAGGGGAAAGTGTTGTTGTCGGAACGACAAGAAAAAATACTGGAGATTATACAACATCATAGTCCGATTACGGGGCATTGTATTGCTGGCCGATTGCATGTGACACGAGCTGCTCTGCGATCCGATTTAGCTATTTTAACGATGTTAGGTTTAGTAGATGCACGGCCTAAATTAGGGTATTTTTTTACAGGTAATCAAGCACAAGATCCTGTGGTGAAAGCTCTTTCAGAAATTACCGTTTCCTCTTGTTTATCCCAGTCCGTTGTGGTAGGTGCAGATATGAGTATATATGATGCGATTATTACCTTATTTACGGAAGATGTAGGAACCATTTTTGTTGGTGATAATAACGTATTGTGCGGGGTTGTTTCACGTAAAGATTTATTAAAAACCGCCATGGGCGGCAATGACTTACATGCGATTCCCGTACGCCTTGTGATGACGCCTGTAAGTAAGATGTTATATAGTACACCCGAGGAAAAAGCGGTAGTGGCTGCACAACGGTTGTTAGAATATGAAATTGATTGTTTGCCCGTCGTTCATATTCATACGGCTGAGGATGATACGCAAAAAAAAGAATTGCAAATAGTAGGTAGAATTTCAAAGACAAATATTGCCCGCGTATTTGTTGAATGTGGAATGGGAAGGAGAACGTGATATGACAAAACCAGTTATTTATGCATGTTCTGATTCGCTGGGGGATACGGCTGAACGGGTAGCACGTGCCGCTGCTAGTCAATATGATAAAGAAGTATTTGATATTGTTCGTATGCCGTATATTCGTTCGGAACAGCAAATTCAAGATTTAGTTGATAAAGCACGTCATAGCAATGCTATGATTTGTTATACCATTATTTCGCCTACCTTACGGAGGAAGTTACGTGAATTAACGACGCTATATTGTGTGACAGCCGTTGATATTATTGGTCCTATGCTTTCTGGCATAGGCACATTGACTGAAACGGAACCAACCGTAAAACCGGGAATGATACATCAGTTGGATGAAGAGTATTTTAAACGGGTAGAAGCTATTGAATTTGCCGTGAAGTATGATGATGGGAAAAATCCGAATGGCTTTTTTAAAGCGGATATTGTCATTGTAGGTGTATCGAGGACTTCTAAGACACCGCTTTCCATGTATTTGGCTCATAAGCGGATTAAAGCGGCTAATTTGCCACTTGTACCGGAAGTTTCACTGCCACCGGAGTTATTTAACATTCCGTCACGTAAAATAGTCGGGTTGGTGATAGATCCGTTTAAGTTGAATTTTATTCGTTCTGAACGGTTACGTAGTATGGGGTTGAATGCTGATGCTAGTTATGCCAATATGGAACGTATTAACGAAGAACTCACGTATGCACGGAGTGTGATGCGGCGGTTACATTGTCCGGTTATTGATGTATCAACGAAGGCTATTGAAGAAACGGCTAATTTAGTGATGGATATTGTAAAGCGTAATAAAGAATTATATGAAGAATGAGTAGTCGAGGGAGATAGATATGAATACATGGCTAGGCGTATTAAAACAAACCCCCTTGTTTGTAGGGATGAAGGATGAGGAAATACACACCTTACAACAGTTGATGGGAGTTAGGATGCAGTCATATCAAAAAGGGGAGTTTGTCTTTTTTGCAGGTGATCATATGGAGTCGATTGGCATCGTTCTTTCGGGGGCGGCACATATTATTCAAGAAGATTATTGGGGAAATCGGAATATTTTAGCTCATCTTGCACCAACGCAGATGTTTGGTGAAGCCTTTGCCTGTCAACCAGATCGCGAAGCAACGGTGTCGGTTATTGCGATAGAACCAACTAAAATATTATTTTTCTGTATTTTGTCACTATCTTCTGTTGATTCGTCAATGGGTCCGCTTCAAATGCGAGTATGGAAAAATTTAGTCACTCTATTAGCACAAAAGAATGAAATATTGACGAAAAAAATTCGCTACTTATCACAGCGATCGTTACGTAAAAAATTAATGTTTTATTTATCGGATGAAGCGATGCGAC
>NZ_KQ960936.1 GCF_001553405.1 Megasphaera hutchinsoni
AGGCGCTGGTGTTGTTTCAGAAATTGAAGCATAATCACTTATCTAAAAGGGTTACAGATTATTCTGTAACCCTTTTAGCATATTATTTATGCAAAAAAAATATAATTGAATAGCGAAATTTGTGCAAAAAAAAGAAAAAAACTTGCATGCACACACGGTTTGTAGTAAAATGGGTAAGTACGTGACAACAGGCATAGTATGATCTGTTGCATGTAAAACTATGATGTAAGATGTTGCCCAGTTTTGGGGAAACTCTTATGGAGCAGTCTATTCAAAGAAATGGACGATAGGAGGAATTCAGTAATGGCAAAACAGGAAAGAATCAGAATTCGCCTAAAAGCTTATGATCACAAAATATTAGATCAAAGTGCGGCGAAAATCGTCGATACGGCGAAACGGACAGGTGCCATGGTATCTGGCCCGATTCCACTTCCGACGGAAAAAAACATTTTCACGATTTTGCGTTCACCTCATGTCAATAAAGACTCGCGTGAACAATTCGAATTACGTACACACAAACGGTTGATTGATATTCTTGAAGCATCTAGCAAAACCGTGGATGCTTTGATGCGTCTCGATCTCCCCGCAGGTGTAGACATTGAAATTAAAGCATAGGAGGAGGTGCGATTATGTCTAAAGCTATTTTGGGTAAAAAGTTAGGAATGACTCAAATCTTCACTGAAGAAGGTACGGTTGTTCCTGTAACGGTCGTAGAAGCAACCCCGAATGTAGTGGTGCGTGTAAAAACAGTAGATACGGACGGCTATAATTCGATTCAAATCGGCTACGGCGAAATTAAAGAAAAGCATTTAACAAAACCTGTTAAAGGACAATTTGACAAGGCAGGCGTGACGCCTGTTAAATATCTTCGCGAATTGCGTATGACGGATGTGCCGGAATATACGGTTGGCCAAACTCTGGCAGCTGATATTTTCGCAAGCGGCGATCTCGTCGATGTAATTGGCACCAGCAAAGGAAAGGGTTTTGCCGGTACGATTAAACGTCACGGGTTCCATCGCGGACCCATGGGACATGGTTCTAAATCTCATCGTGAACCAGGGTCACTCGGACCTATGATCAGTGGTGGTGGCGGTAAAGTCATCAAAGGCAAAAAACTTCCTGGGCAAATGGGTGGTAATCAAGCAACGGTATTGCATCTTTCGGTAGTTAAAGTGGATACGGAGAAAAATCTTATCTTGATTAAAGGTGGCATTCCGGGTGCCAAAGGTAGCCTTGTTATGATCCGTGATACGGTGAAACCACGCTAATAGTTGTCATACAGGAAGGAGGAAAAAATAATATGCCAAAAGTACATACCTATAATATTGCTGGTACACAAACTGGCGAAATAGAATTAAATGATAGTGTGTTTGGCGTTGAAGTAAATGAAGCGGTAATGCGACAAGCGTTGCTTCGTCAACTTGCTAATGAACGTCTGGGCACGCATTCTACAAAAACGAGAGGCTTGGTTCGCGGTGGCGGCAGAAAGCCATGGAAACAAAAAGGAACTGGTCGTGCTCGTGTAGGGAGTTCGCGAAGCCCCTTGTGGGTTGGTGGCGGAACCATTTGGGGACCCCATCCTCGCTCATATGCACAAAAAATGCCTCGTAAAGCTAGACGTCTAGCTGTTAAGTCGGCATTGAGTGATAAGGTAAATACGAATGAATTATTTGTGTTGGATGAAATTAATTTAGCTGCATCAAAAACAAAAGAAATTGTAGCGTTGATTAATAACTTTAAATTTACGGGCGAAAAAGTGTTGTTTGTTACTGATAATGACGTGATTGTAGAACGCTGTGCTCGTAATATTGAAGGAGTTAAGGCTATTTCGACGGAAGGCGTCAATATGTTTGATTTGCTTCATTATACGAAATTGTTTGTGACAAAAAGTGCAGTAGCTAAGATTGAGGAGGTGCTTGCATAATGGAAATGCATGATCTCTTGTTAAAACCCGTTATTACAGAAAAAACAACGATGCTTATGTCGGATGGAAAATATACGTTTAGAGTTCCATTGAAAGCGAATAAGGTAGAAATTCGTAAAGCTGTTGAACAGGTATTCAACGTGCATGTTACGAAAGTAAACACGATTCGCGTATTAGGCAAAGTAAAGAGAATGGGAAAATTCGAAGGAAAACGTTCGGATTATAAAAAAGCTATTGTAACACTTCAAGAAGGCGAAACAATCGAATTCTTTGAAGGGGCTTAAGGAATAAGGAAATAAAGGAGGCACAATAATGGCCATTAAATCATTTAAGCCGTATTCCGCTAGTCGTCGATTCATGACAGTTTCTACATTTGAAGAAATTACGACGTCTAAACCGGAAAAATCCTTGTTAGTGAAATTAACTAATAAGGGCGGCCGTAACAACAGCGGTCGGATGACTGTTCGCCATCAAGGTGGTGGACATAAACGCCGTTATCGTTTAATTGATTTTAAACGTATTAAAGATAATATTCCAGCAAAAGTGGCGACAATTGAATACGATCCGAATCGCTCTGCTAATATTGCTTTATTATTCTATGCAGATGGAGAAAAGAAATATATTATTGCACCAAATGGATTAAAAGTGGGCGATGTTTTATATAGTGGCCCTGAATCAGATATTAAAATCGGAAATGCATTGCCGTTGGCCAATATTCCGTTGGGGACATTGGTACATAATGTTGAAATGAAAATTGGCAAGGGTGCTCAAATGGTGCGCTCTGCAGGTGAATCTGCTCAACTTATGGCCAAAGAAGGAAATTATGCATTGTTGCGTTTGCCTTCAGGGGAATTGCGTCAAGTTCATATTCGGTGCCGAGCTACGGTAGGCGTAGTGGGAAATACGGACTATGAAAACATTACGATTGGTAAAGCTGGTCGTTCTCGGTGGAAAGGCATTCGTCCTGGCAACCGCGGGGTTGTTATGAATCCATGTGATCATCCTCATGGCGGTGGTGAAGGGAAGGCTCCTGTTGGGCGTAAACGTCCAGTTACTCCTTGGGGTAAACCGGCTTACGGTGTTAAAACTCGTGATGCTAAAAAAGCTTCTAGTAAGTTTATTGTGAAGAGACGTAAATAGGTCTTGGAAAGGAGATAAATCAGTGTCCAGATCCGTAAAGAAGGGCCCATTTGTTGCTGCACATCTCTTGAAAAAAGTGGAAGCTATGAATGAAGCCAATGAAAAGAAAGTAGTGAAAACATGGTCACGTGCATCTACTATATTGCCTAGCTTTGTAGGACATACGATTGCTGTTCATGATGGTCGTAAACATGTACCAGTATATGTTACAGAAGATATGGTTGGCCATAAATTAGGAGAATTTGCTCCTACACGTACATTTAAAGGTCACGCTAAGTCCGAAAAAGTGACGGGAAGATAAGGGAGGTAAAATAAATGGAAGCAAAAGCTATTGCTAAACATATTCGCATTGCCCCCCGGAAGATTCGCATCGTAGTGGACTTAATTCGGGGCAAAAATGTTGCGGAAGCACTTGCAATTTTGAAATTTACTCCAAAAGTAGGCTCACGTGTAGTGGAAAAAACGCTTCGGTCTGCTATTGCAAATGCAGAACATAATAATGATATGAATGTTGATAAGTTATATGTTTCAGAAATTTTTGTTGATCAAGATGCGACAATGAAACGTATTCATCCGCGTAGTCGTGGACAAGCTTTTAAGATTTTAAAGCATTCTAGTCATGTGACTGTTGTGGTAAAAGAAAGAGCATAAGGAGGGAAACGTAGTGGGTCAAAAAGTTAATGCCCATGGATTTCGTGTAGGTGTTGTAAAACCCTGGGATGCCAAATGGTATGCAGAAAAGGATTATGCAACATTGTTAAATGAAGACGTGAAAATCCGGGAATTCTTAAAGGAACAGCTGTTTATTGCGGGCGTTTCTCGTATTGAAATTGAACGGTCTGCTAAACGTATTAAATTAATTATTCACACGGCAAAACCAGGAATGGTTATTGGTCGCGGTGGTGCGGGTATTGAAGATATTAAAAAAGCGTTGAAGAAATTTACTTCAAAGACAGTAGATGTTAATATTGCAGAAATTAAACAAGCGGAATTAGATGCTACATTGGTAGCAGAAAATATTGCTAGTCAATTGGAACGTCGAATTGGTTTTCGTCGTGCAATGAAACAAAGCGTAGGACGTACGATGCGTATGGGTGCTAAGGGAATTAAGATTATGTGCTCAGGACGTTTGGGCGGAGCTGAAATAGCACGTAGCGAAAGCGTTCGCGATGGATCTATTCCACTTCATACTCTTCGTGCAGATATTGATTATGGCTTTGCTGAAGCACATACTACCTATGGTTGTATTGGTATTAAATGCTGGATTTATAAAGGCGAAATTTTACCAGAAGCAAAGCAAACTGCATCTACAAAGCACGAAAGGAGTGAGGCTTAATGTTAATTCCGAAACGTGTTAAATATCGTAAACAATTTCGTGGTCGCATGAAGGGACGTGCTATGCGCGGTAATAAAGTTGCTCATGGCGAATTTGGATTAGTAGCAGCTGAGCCATCATGGATTACGAATCGTCAAATTGAAGCTGCACGTATTGCTATGACACGTTATATTAAACGTGGTGGTAAGGTATGGATTAAGATATTCCCTGATAAGCCTATTACGGCTAAGCCGGCTGGTACTCGTATGGGTTCTGGTAAAGGGGCCCCCGAATATTGGGTAGCTGTAGCGAAGCCAGGACGGGTTCTTTTTGAAATGGGTGGTGTATCAGAAGTTGTTGCACGTGAAGCAATGCGTCTTGCAAGCCATAAATTACCAATTAAAACGAAGTTTGTTGTTAGAGGTCAGGAATTAGGTGGTGAACAACATGAAGGTTAAAGAAATCCGTAATCTGAGTGCTGCCGAATTGAATGAAAAAGTGGTTAGTTTAAAAGAAGAGTTGTTTAACCTCCGTTTTCAACATGCGACCGGCCAATTAGAAAATCCAAAGCGTATCCGTGAAGTAAAAAAGACAATTGCTCGTATTAAGACGGTACAGCGTGAAGCTGAATTAAACGCATAAGAGTTATAATCATATTGGTAATCTAAAAGGAGGTCACAGCACAGATGGAAAGAAATGAACGGAAAATCCGTATTGGTAAAGTTGTTAGTGATAAAATGGACAAAACCGTTGTAGTTACTGTCGAATATAAGACACAACATAAGTTGTATAGAAAACCAATTGTTTCTTCGGTCAAATTTAAAGCACATGATGAAAATAATGAATGCCATGTTGGCGATATTGTGCGTATAGAAGAAACTCGTCGTTTATCTAAAGATAAACATTGGAGAGTTGTTTCGATTTTGGAAAAGGCTCAATAAGTTTGTGAGAATTAGGAGGGTAAGCCATGATTCAGCAAGAAACTATGTTGAATGTTGCCGATAACACGGGCGCTAAAAAGTTATTGTGCATTCAAGTTATGGGTGGTTCATATCGTAAATATGGCAACATTGGTGATATCATTACGGCATCTGTTAAAGATGCATCACCCGGTGGCGTTGTCAAGAAAGGCGACGTAGTAAAAGCTGTTATCGTTCGTTCGAAAAAGGGATTACGTCGTGTTGATGGATCGTATATTCGTTTTGATGAAAATGCAGCAGTAGTAATAAATAATGATAAAAACCCTAAAGGTACTCGTATTTTTGGACCGGTTGCTAGAGAATTGCGTGAAAAAGATTTCATGAAAATTATCTCCTTGGCTCCGGAAGTATTGTAATCGGAGGGGGTGTTCTAAGTGAGTAAATTGCACGTAAAAAAAGGCGATACGGTTATTGTTATTGCTGGTAAAGAAAAAGGTAAAAAAGGTAAGGTTATTGAAGCGCTTCCAAAGAAAGAACGTGTTGTTGTGGAAGGACTCAATCTTGTAAAACGACATACAAAACCTAGTCAGAATAATCCTCAAGGTGGAATTTTAACAAAAGAAGCACCAATTCATGTTTCTAATGTTATGCTCGTGGATCCTGAAAGTGGTAAACCGACTCGTGTAAGAATGGTACTGCAAGCAGATGGGACGAAAGTGCGGACAGCTGTAAAGAGCGGTAAAGCAATCTAATTCAGAAAGGAGGGCCTTGAGAGTGTCCAGATTAAAAGACAAATACCTTTCCGAAGTGGCGAAAGGATTACAGGAAAAATATAATTATAAAAATGTCATGCAAATTCCAAAGGTAACTAAAGTTGTTATTAACATGGCAGTAGGTGAAGCTGTTAGTAATTCTAAAGCGTTAGATGCAGCAGTTAATGATATGACGATCATTTCCGGACAAAAACCCATTATCACAAAAGCAAAAAAATCTATCGCTGCTTTTAAAGTTCGTGAAGGCATGAAATTGGGTTGTAAAGTAACGTTGCGTGGTCAGCAAATGTATGAATTTTTAGATAAATTGATGAATTTGGCATTACCTCGTGTACGTGACTTTCATGGCGTTAGTGCTACTGGATTTGATGGTAGAGGAAATTATACGCTGGGATTAAAAGAACAGCTTATTTTCCCTGAAATTGAGTATGATAAAATTGATAAGACTCGTGGCATGGATATAACTATCGTTACTACGGCAAACACGGACGAAGAAAGTCGTGATATGCTAGCGTTAATGGGCATGCCTTTTGAAAAGTAATAAGGAGGATTTGAATACATGGCAAAGAAATCTATGCTTGAACGTGAAAAGAAACGTGAAAAAGTGGTTGCCAAATATGCTAAACTCCGGGCAGAGTTGAAAGCGAAAGGGGATTATGAAGCGCTTTCTCAGCTTCCGGCAAATGCATCACCGGTACGCTTGCACAATCGTTGCAAAGTAACCGGCCGTCCTCACGGTTATATGCGTAAATTCGGTATCTGCCGTATTACATTCCGTGAACTGGCTTATAAAGGCCAAATTCCTGGCGTCAAAAAAGCCAGCTGGTAAGGTATTCCATGGAGGGAGGTTTTTAGATTATGGCAATGACCGATCCGATTGCGGATATGCTCACTCGAATCCGCAATGCCAATTCGGCAGAGCATCAAACAGTAGAAATGCCGGCTTCTAAGATGAAAGCAGCGGTGCTTGAAATTCTTAAAGAAGAAGGTTTTATAAAGAATTATGAATCCATTAATGAAGGGAAACAACTACGTGTTGTTTTAAAATATGGTTCTAATAAAGAAAGAGTAATTACCGGTATCAAGAGGATTTCTAAGCCAGGATTACGCGTATATGCAGGAAAAGAAGAACTTCCACGCGTTCTTGGTGGTTTGGGAATTGCAGTAATTTCTACATCTAAAGGAGTTATGAGTGACAAACAAGCTCGTAAAATCGGTTTAGGTGGCGAAGTTATCGCTTACGTCTGGTAAAAATTGGAGGTGTCAGTATGTCTCGAGTAGGTAGAATGCCTATTGATATCCCTGCAGGCGTAAGTGTAAGCCTTAACGGCCCCGTGATTACCGTCAAAGGACCAAAAGGTGAACTTACACGTACGCTTCACCAGGATATAAAAGTTTCAGTAGCAGATAATGTTATTACGGTGGAACGTCCATCAGATGAAAAAAATCATCGTGCCTTACATGGCCTTACGCGTGCTTTAGTCGCTAATATGGTTATAGGCGTTACAGAAGGGTTTAAAAAAGAATTGGAAATTGTTGGTGTTGGATATAGAGCTCAAATGAAAGGCAATAAATTAGCCTTGACGTTAGGCTTTTCACATCCTTTGGAATTAGAAGCACCAGAAGGTATTAAGATTGAATGCCCTAGTGCCACATCTATTGTTATTTCTGGGGCCAATAAAGAACATGTTGGTGAATTTGCAGCTAAAGTACGTGGATATCGTTTGCCTGAACCTTATAAAGGAAAAGGTATTAAATATGTAGGCGAACATATTCGTCGTAAAGCAGGTAAAGCTGGTACGAAGAAATAGAAATACTAGTTATTATAGAAAGGAGTGAATTCCTTGAAGAAGAGTAAAAATGCCGTTCGTGTAAAAAGGCATTGGCGTTTACGCAAACAAATTAGCGGTACAGCAGAACGTCCTCGTTTGAACGTTTTTCGTAGTTTGACTAATATCTATGCACAAATTATTGATGATCAAAAGGGTGTAACCTTAGTAGCTGCTAGTTCGTTAGACAAAGAAATTAAGGATCAAAAAAATGGTGGTAATGCTGAAGGTGCTAAATTAGTTGGTGCTTTGGTTGCTAAAAGAGCTATTGAAAAAGGCATTACTACAGTTGTTTTTGACCGTGGTGGTTATATTTATCATGGTCGTGTTGCTGCGTTAGCTACGGCAGCTCGCGAAGCAGGTTTGAAATTTTAAAAGAGGAGGAAATAACACATGGCAAAAGTTGACCATGCAGGTCTTGAGTTACAAGAAAATGTTGTATTCATAAATCGTGTTGCTAAGGTAGTTAAAGGTGGCCGTCGTTTTTCCTTCAGTGCACTTGTTGTCGTTGGCGATGGGAATGGACGTGTAGGAGCTGGCTTAGGTAAAGCCGGTGAAGTTCCGGAAGCAATTCGTAAAGGCGTAGAAGATGCGAAAAAGCATTTAGTATCTATTTCTCTTAAGAATGGATCTATTCCACATCAAGTTACAGGTATTTTTGGAGCGGGGCAAGTATTGTTAAAGCCTGCTGCTGAAGGTACGGGTGTTATTGCGGGTGGTCCTGTTCGTGCTGTCTTGGAACTAGCTGGCGTACGTAATATTCTTACAAAATCTATCGGTTCTTCAAATCCTAATAATATGGTACAAGCTACTATTGAAGGATTAAGTCGCTTAAAGGATGTTAATAAAGTAGCAGAACTTCGAGGCAAAACGGTAGAAGAAATTTATGGTTAAGAAGGAGGATATATATAATGGCTCAAGTAAAAGTTACCCTTGTCAAGAGTCTTGCTGGGCACCCTGGGGATCAACGGGCAACCGTTGTTGCTTTAGGATTGGGAAAAACCAATTCTAGTGTCGTTAAAGATATAAATCCTCAGATAAAAGGGATGCTTCATAAAGTTAGACATTTAGTAAAGGTTGAAGAAATTTAATATAAAGGAGGTGCGGTTCATTGAAACTTCATGAAATGACTATTGTTCCTGGTTCTAAGAAAAAACGCAATCGCGTAGGCCGTGGTATTGGATCGGGAAACGGCAAAACATCAGGGAAAGGAATGAAAGGGCAACTTTCTAGAAGTGGCGGTGGCAAAAGACCAGGATTTGAAGGTGGACAAATGCCTTTGTATCGGTTGCTTCCAAAACGTGGATTTACCAATATTTGGGCAAAAGAATACGCAGAAGTTAATGTGTCTGTGTTAAATCGTTTTGAAGATGGAACAACCGTAGATCCCGTGGCTTTAGTAGAAGCAGGTATTCTCAAGAATGTTTGCGATGGAGTGCGTATTCTTGGAAACGGCGAATTAGAAAAAAAATTGACTGTTGTCGCACAAGGATTCACTAAATCAGCACAGCAGAAAATTGAAGCGGCCGGTGGTAAAGTAGAGGTGATCTAAGGTGTTGGAAAACCTCCAAAATGTAATAAACGTTTCTGAATTTAGGAAACGTGCTATATTTACCTTGATCATGTTTATCGTTTTTAGACTGGGTGTCCATATTCCTGTACCAGGTGTGGACTCCTCAGTTATCGAAAATTTATTTACCAGTGGAAATCTGTTTGGCTTGTTAGACTTGTTTTCTGGTGGGGCGTTAAGTAAGTTTTCTATCCTTGCCATGAGTATTACACCTTATATTAACGCATCTATTATCATGCAATTACTTACGTCTGTTGTTCCTACATTTGAACAGTGGGCAAAAGATAATCAAGACGGTCGTGATAAAATTCAAAAGGTTACCCGTTATGGTACCGTTGCCCTAGCACTTATCCAGGCTTTAGCTATGAGTTATGCTTTAAAAGTAAATAATGCTTTGGTGGTTGATAGCTGGAGTACGGTTATTATGGTTACATTAATATTGACAGCAGGAACTTGTTTCTTGATGTGGTTAGGTGACCAAATTACGGCGGGGGGGATTGGAAATGGGATATCGTTGATTATTTTTGCCGGTATCGTCGCTCGTTTTCCCAATGGTTGTGCTACGGTGTATAAGTATATACAAGCTGGATCGATTAATATTTTTCAAGCGATTTTATTTGTTATTATTGCATTCTTTATGATTGCAATAGTTGTTGAAGTAACACAAGGAACGCGACGTGTTACCGTACAATATGCAAAACGTATTGTCGGCAGGAAAATGTATGGAGGACATTCCACGCATATTCCTTTAAAAGTAAATCAAGCTGGTGTTATTCCGCTTATTTTTGCTTCTTCCGTTTTGATGTTCCCTGTTACTATTGCTCAATTTTCACAGAATGCAACGATTAAGATGGTTGCAGGATGGTTCGCGTGGGGGACTGTAACAAATACAGTGATGTATGCGATTTTGATTTTCTTCTTCACGTATTTCTACACGGCCATTTCATTGAATATTCCGCAGCTTACGGAAAATATGCAAAAATATGGTGGTTTTATTCCTGGAATTCGTCCAGGTCAACCAACAGCAAAACATATCGACAAAATTATGACGCGTATTACGTTAGCCGGTGCATTTTTCTTGGCGTTTGTAGCTATTTTACCTAATTTTATTGGGTGGATTACAGGAGTTCAAGGAGTATATTTTGGCGGTACGGCATTGTTGATTGTTGTAGGTGTTGCAATTGATACGATGAAACAGGCAGAATCTTTGGTTTTGAATAAGCAATATCAAGGGTTTATGAAGTAAAGGAGGAAGATTAGTGTGTATATTCTTTTAATGGGTCCTCCTGGGGCCGGTAAAGGTACACAAGCTGAGAGATTGATTGAAACTTATGGAATCTCTCAGATTTCGACAGGAGATATGTTCCGTGCAGCTGTAAAAGAACAAACTCCGTTGGGATTAGAAGCACAAAAATATATGGATAATGGTCAATTAGTTCCAGATGCTGTTACTGTAGGAATTGTCAAAGAACGGTTGGCAAAAGAGGATTGCAAAAAAGGTTTTATTTTAGATGGATTTCCTCGTACTACATCTCAAGCAGTATCACTTGATGCCATTTTACGTGACTTACATATCACTTTAAATGGTGTGGTGAATATCGTGGTTTCTGATGATGCACTAATAGAACGTACTACGGGCAGACAAATTTGTCGTACTTGTGGAGCAACGTATCATCTTTCGTTTAAGCCCACTAAAAAACAAGGGGTATGTGATAAATGCGGTGGTGAATTATACCAGCGTGATGATGACAAAATGGAAACAGTAAAAAAAAGACTTAGTGTATACGCTGCTCAAACAAAGCCGTTAATTGATTACTATAAAAATTCCAATTTGTATATTGAAATTAATGGTGAACGTGATATGGAGGCGGTTTTCAATGATATTGTAGAACGCCTTGGAAAGAGTAAATGATATGGTCATATTGAAGTCTAAACGGGAAATTGAATATATTCGCGAAGCAGGAAAAATAACGGCAAACGCTCTGTTACTGATGAGAGAGTTAGCGAAGCCAGGTGTTACAACTGGAGAGTTAGATCGGCGTTGCGAAGAATTTATTCGCAGTTGTGGAGCCTTTCCTAGCTGTAAAGGATATTATGGTTTTCCAGCCACGATTTGTGCTAGTGTGAATGAAGAAGTAGTTCACGGTATTCCGGGAAGGCGTAAGTTAAAAGAAGGGGACATAATCAGTGTTGACCTGGTAGTTAACAAAAATGGCTATCATGGAGATGCCACTGTGACGATTCCCATTGGACATGTTGCTCCAGAAATTATGAAGTTAGTGCAAGTAACTGAAGAGTGTTTGCAAAAAGGTATAGAACAAGCTGTTGTAGGAAATCATTTAGGTGATATCGGACACGCTGTGCAAACACATGCAGAATCTCATGGATATGGGGTGGTTCGTGATTATGTTGGGCACGGGATCGGAACAGATATGCATGAGGATCCAGAAGTGCGAAATTATGGATTACCTGGTCATGGTGAAATATTAGAGTCTGGCTTGGTAATTGCTATTGAACCTATGATTAACATGGGAACAGAAAAGGTATATCAATTGAAAAACGGTTGGACTGTTGTTACAAAAGATAAAAAACCAGCTGCTCATTTTGAACATACCGTGGCGATTACTGATAATGGTCCGGAAATTTTGACATTACCGTGATAAAGGGCTTACATAGAGATGGATTTGGTAGTTAGGCGAAAGACAAAATCATTTGTATGTGATTGTTGGCAAAGTGGATTATCCTAACGTATGGATTGCTGACGGGAGAAAGTACAAAGTGGATAAGCCGTAGAACAATGCCGGCAACTCCGTATCATGAAGGGTTATATTAGATGTTCATGATAATCAGCAATGAATGGATATGATTCGTAATAAAAACGGATTGAGACGGATTTGATCAGGGAGGTTATACATGTCTAAGGAAGATGTCATTGAAGTAGAAGGTATAGTTGTAGAAGCACTGCCCAATGCCATGTTTAAAGTAAAATTAGAAAATGAGCATATTGTGTTAGCTCATGTATCAGGAAAAATGCGTATGAATTTTATTCGTATCTTACCAGGTGATCGGGTAACGATGGAGTTGACCCCGTATGATCTGAATCGCGGTCGTATTACATACCGCTTTAAGTAAGATGAATTACGTAGGAGGTTAATTATGAAGGTAAAACCGTCAGTAAAAAAGATTTGTGAAAAATGTAAAATTATTAAGCGCAAAGGCCGTGTTATGGTTATTTGCGAAAATCCTAAACATAAGCAGAAACAAGGATAATAGACTGGAGGTGGATGAATAGATGGCACGTATAGCCGGTGTGGATTTACCACGCGATAAGCGAGTGGAAGTAGGTTTAACATATATTTTTGGTATTGGTCTTTCTTCTTCTCAAGAAATTTTGAAAAAAACGGGAATTAATCCAGATACTCGCGTTCGAGATTTGACAGAAGATGAAGTTCAGAAAATTCGCGAAGTAATTGGAGCTGATTACAAGGTAGAAGGGGATCTTCGTCGAGAAGGTGCATTGAACGTAAAGCGTTTAATTGAAATTAACTCGTACAGAGGAAAACGTCATCGTGCAGGCCTTCCTGTCCGGGGACAACGTAGTAAAACGAACGCACGTACACGTAAAGGTCCAAGAAAAGCTATTGCAGGTAAAAAGAAATAACTTATTGAGTAAGGAGGGAAATGATTTTGGCAAAGAATAACGTAAGAAATACTAAAAGAAAAGAAAAGAAACATGTAGAATCAGGAGCAGCACACATTCGGTCTACATTTAATAATACGATTGTCACCATTAGTGATACAAAGGGAAATGCTTTATCTTGGGCTAGTGCTGGTGGTATGGGCTTTCGTGGTTCGCGTAAAAGCACTCCGTTTGCAGCTCAAATGGCGGCAGAACAGGCTGCAAAAGCAGCAATGGAACATGGATTGCGTCAAGTTGAAGTCTTTGTAAAAGGACCAGGTTCAGGTCGTGAGGCAGCTATTCGTGCATTACAAGCCGCAGGTTTAGAAGTCAATGCGATTAAAGACGTAACTCCTATCCCGCATAATGGTTGCCGTCCACCAAAACGTAGACGTGTATAATAGTTACCGAATTAGATTGATTCTGGAATGGGAGGATTTTCCAAATGATGGATGATAATAAATTTAAAGTAACGATCGTTGAAAGAAGTGACAACGGTACCTATGGAAAATTCGTATGTGAACCCTTGGATCGGGGGTACGGAATCACGTTGGGAAACAGTTTGCGTCGCGTCCTACTTTCTTCATTGGATGGCGTTGCAATCACTTCTATAAAAATTGACGGTGTATTACATGAATTTTCTACAATTCCAGGTGTTCGAGAAGATATTTCTGAAATTATTTTGAACTTAAAACAATTGCGGTTGCGATTTACGCGAGAAGAAGTAGAACAGTTGGATATCATCGTCGATATTAATGGTGAATGTGAATTTACCGCAAAAGATCTTGATGTGAACTCAGACGTAGAAATTTTAAATCCGGAACTTCATATTGCTACTTTGGACACGGATGCTCATATTTATATGGTATGCCATATTGAACGAGGAAAAGGGTATGTTCCGTCTACCAAAAACAAGAAAGATACGGATGTTATTGGAGTCATTCCTATTGACTCTATCTTCTCACCCATTGTTCGTACAAAGTATGAAGTGGGAAATATTCGAGTCGGAAACGAAATGGACTATGATTCGTTGACTTTAGAAGTACAAACCGATGGGAGTATTGCCGCAGAAAATGCGGTTGCTAAAGCAGCGTCGATTATGGTAAGCTATTTGGATTATTTTCAAAAGATTGCAAGTGATCCACTTGCAAATGAAGCATTAGCACCATTTACGACTCTTGAGGGAGAAGAAGAAGAAGAAGATAAAGGACCAGAATTAGAGCAAGTAAAAATAGATGTCTTGGATTTATCCGTACGGGCATCGAATTGCTTGAAACGGGCCAATATTTATACTTTAGGGGATTTAGTAGAACGGACAGAAGATGATTTATCGAAAATACGTAATTTAGGTAGAAAGTCCGTTGATGAAATCATTGAAAAACTTAAAGATTACGGATTTGATCTGAAATCTAACGAAGAATAGTTCGAGGAGGATGAACGATGGCTTATAGAAAGTTAGGACGTGACAGCTCTGCTCGTAAAGCTTTATTGCGTAGCATTGTTACCTCGTTATTCCAGCATGAACGCATTGAAACGACAGAAGCAAAGGCAAAAGAACTTCGTAAAATAGCAGATAAAATGATAACATTAGCTAAACGCGGAGATTTACATGCTCGTCGACAAGTGCTAGCATACATGATGGATGAAAGTGTAGTAAAAAAATTATTCGATGAAATCGCTGGTAAATATGCAGATCGTCAAGGCGGCTATACGCGGATTATTAAATCTGGCGTGCGTCAAGGTGATGCAGCTCCGATGGTTATTATCGAATTAGTATAAGTTGAATAGTCCCACTTAGTGAAGGTAAGGGGATGTTATTACGCCGTTGTGGGAAACTGCAACGGCTTTTTTTCGGAGGAATTGATATGGTAAAAAAGAGTGTGTTAGCCATTAATTTTAATGAAGAGCGGTTGAAACAATTAAAACGATTATCACTGTTAGTCAAAGCTCAAGTTAAAGCAGTTACTGAACTAGATAAAGAAGAACCGTTAGGAAAAGTAGTAGGCTTTACTGAGCAAGAGATCAAGGCGATAACAGAACAAATTGCAGCAAACAATGAAAATCAAACTACCGATAATATGGACAATGAAGATATTATCATTGAAGAACCGGTGACAAAAGAGGCTATTGTTCTTTGCGGCTTTGAAAATAAAGATGTGCATACATTGTTAGATGCGATTAGAGGCAGTTCATTGAAGAGCGTACCATTAAAAGCTATGTTAACTTCATACAATATTACATGGAAAATTTCAGATATGTTAATCGAACTAGCTAAAGAGTATGAATATTTTAGGCAACGCAAATGAGAGATACATCTTTAGTGTTTCCTATTAGTATAACTGGTGATATTTTGTTAGGTAAAAAAAAGCGAGGCTTTGGTGTAGGCAAATGGAATGGTTTTGGAGGCAAGTTGGAAGGCTCAGAATCATATCTAGCATGTGCTATACGAGAAGTAAAAGAAGAAGTTGGCTTGCATGTTACCCCGGAAGAACTAGTATTATATGGAATACTGTTTTTTGAATTTCAAAATAATAGAGATTGGAATCATAAGGGATATGTGTATATTGCAACTTCTTTTCAAGGCACGCCTATAGAATCAGAAGAAATGTTGCCGCAATGGTTTGCGTTAGATGCGATACCATATACATACATGTGGAAAGCCGATAGGATATGGCTGCCTCATGTGTTGGCAAGGGAAAAAGTAAGTGGAACGATTCTTTTTTCTGCGAATGGCGAAGAACTTCTTAAAACCGATTTAAAATACACTAATACATAATAAATAAAAAGCCAATTTCTATTTTGAAATTGGCTTTTTATTTATTACTACTAGAAATATATGATACAATATATAAAAAACGAAACGGATATTATAAAAAAAGGAGAGATAAGGATGAATACATTAATTGCTTTATGCATTGCCCCTTGTGGAACGGGAGATGAATACGCTCCGTATGTTGCAGAAATTGTACGTATTATTAGAAAATCAGGACTACCCAATCGTACGCATGCTATGTTTACAGAAATAGAAGGCGAATGGGATGATGTGATGGCCGTTGTTAAAGAAGCGACTGAATACTTGACCAATAAAGGGTTGCGAACAGAAGTGATATTGAAGGCAGATATACGGCCAGGCTATACTCATATGATGGAGAATAAGCCGTTGGCTGTCGAAACGATTCTTCAAGCAAAAGAGGGTAAGCCCTAAGTATACAGAGATAGCATTTTAATTTTCAAATAAAGTTATTGACAAAAAAATATATTTATAGTAAACTAACATAGTCAATACGAGGAGTGGTACTCAAGAGGCTGAAGAGGACGGTTTGCTAAATCGTTAGGGCTCGTGAGGGTCGCGAGAGTTCGAATCTCTCCCACTCCGCCATAAAAACAAGGCACAATTAGGTGACCTTGTTTTTTTTATAAGTATATGGAAATGTAACATATAGGATATGCCAAGTAGTTGTTGACAATGGTGTTATATAGTAAAATAATAGAAGTTATCATAGTAACAAGTAGTCAAGTAAAGATAGAATAAGCGTAGATATGTTGAACATGGAGTAAAAAAGATATGAATAATCTAATGGATACGCAATGGTGCTGTCATGCAAATGGAATTGCATGGGAAATGGCAACAGCCATGCAACAGCGTGGCTTTATCCATGGCGTTACCGGAAAAATGGGTGGCGTTAGTCATTACCCTTATGAATCGTTAAATTTAGCACTACATGTAGGTGATAATCCTAAAGATGTATTAGAAAATAGAAGAAGGCTATGTCACACCATAGGTTGTAAAGTAACCGATATGACGTTTGCCAAACAGACCCACATGGATCATATTGTCGCGGTAGGGCCCGCGGAATGTGGAAGCGGAGCAGGAAGTTATGATTCTGCATTAGATCATACAGATGCGTTAATGACCGATCATAAAAATATGCCGTTATTTATTTGCGTAGCTGATTGTGTACCCGTTATTTTATATGACTATAAAAGACACGCTTGTGCAGTTATTCATGCGGGATGGCGAGGTTCGGCGGCAAATATCGTAACAAAGACAGTATTTGCCATGTCCGTTGTTTATGGCTCTAATCCCCAAAATATTTTTGCGTTTATTGGCCCTTCCATATCGGCGGCACATTTTGAAGTTAGTCGTACAACGGCGTTGATATTTAAAGACTTAGGGGAGGCTTATCATACTTGTGTGAAAGATGAGGCAGAGCGAAGAACCGTTGACTTATGGCAAGTTAATTATTTGCAATTGGTGGAAAAAGGTATAGACCCTGCACATATTACGGTTACAAAGCAATGCGTATTTTCGCAAGAAAGACGATTCTTTTCTTATCGTCGTGATGGTGGTACAACAGGGAGAATGGTTGCCTTTGCTATGTTACAATAGAAAACATGTTCAGCGATAATAGTCATTTTTCTTCTTTAAAGAGGTTTGACGTGCTTTTTTCTAAAAATAACTAGCATTTATTAGCAGTAATAGATATAATAAAAGATGTAGTATTTTACTTAGTAATACATAAATAGTTCGGAGGGATTTTCTTGATTAAGGATCAAATAGAAATAGTGCAGTCGAGAATACAAGCTGCTTTATCTCGAGTAGGGAGGACAGATCCAGTCATTTTAATCGCTGTAACTAAAAATCATCCTGTTTCTTCTATGCGAGATGCGATAAATAATGGCATTATTCATGTAGGAGAAAATAAAGTGCAAGAAGCCTTGCGTAAGCAAGAAGAATTTCCTGACAATGGAGCAACGTGGCATCTTATTGGTCATTTGCAGACAAACAAGGCTAAAATGGCGGTATCTCATTTTGATTTAATTCATTCAATTGATTCAGTACATGTGTTGCAAGCGGTTCAACATGCGGCAGCACAGATACAAAAAGTGCAAGATATATTATTGCAAGTAAATATAGCACGAGAAGAAAGTAAGTTTGGTATGACGGTTGAAGACTTTCCGGAAATTTGCAAACTGGCATCAACACTACCGAATGTTTGTGTGCGAGGACTTATGTGTATAGCACCCGATATGGAAAATGTAGAAGACGTACGTCCTATTTTTCGCATAGCACATGCTTTATATGAGAATATGAAACACACATTTATGGAGGGACAAATTCAATATCTGTCTATGGGGATGACACATGATTTTGAAATTGCAATAGAAGAAGGCGCAAATATGGTTCGTATAGGTACGGCAATTTTTGGGTCAAGAAATTATTAAGGAGGAGTACACCATGGGATTAAAAGGGTTATTAACTCGTACTGTCAATTTTTTAGGAGGCGGTGAAGAAGAAGAGTTTGAAACAGATGGATATGGGTATGAAACAGAGGCAGACGATAAGGAAGTGCAAAAACCATCGCAAACAAGAAATGTTAGCTTAGGGGCTACGGGTATTGGGCGTAGCGGCTATGTATCACGGCGAGAAGAACCGTTAAAAATGGTGGTAGTAGAACCTGAAGTATTTGAAGATTCAAAAGTTATCGTAGATCATTTGCGTGCACGTACTCCCGTTATTATTAATTTTGAGGCAACAGAGCAAAAAATTAAAGAACGGGTAAACGACTATGTTAGCGGGGCAACCTATGCTGTGGATGGACGAATTCGTTCGGTAGGAAAAAACATATTAGTGTGTGTACCAGAAAACATAGAAATTGATAATAGTAAACCTGATTTTAAGGTGAGTAAATTAAATTGGTCTGCCCCGGATGTTCAAGATCCGCAATAGAACAATTGAGGTGTTAGTGTGAAAAATAGAGATCGTATTATTCGATATTATCAAGGTACAGATCAAGGTGAATTAGCAGCACGGTTTATTGATTTAGCAGATAGTGTATTACGCGGTAGACCTTATGCAATTAGTGAATTTGTATCGCCTGGGGCAATACAAATAGGCGAAACCATTTGTGCACATGAAAAAATGCTACAATTGCGTGTTTTTGGGGGCTATGAAGGAGCGGAACGAGTGCGCTTAGCCTTTGTAGACCGGACTTATGAGGGAGCTGTTCAATACGATATTCAAGCTTGTCATATAGGGTGGGATAGCCGATATAGATTACTAAGTCATCGTGATGTATTAGGTTCGTTGATGTCTATGGGGATAGAGCGATCTCGTTTTGGCGATATTCTTATGCAAGAAAGCGATGCAATTGTTTTATTGGATACCGTTACAGCACAATGTGTATGTGCGGAATTACATAAAATTGCGATGGTTACCGTAACGGTAGAACCATATTCACTAAAGGATATTGTGCCTAAACAGGAAAAAGTAAAAGAGATTAAAACAACGGTTGCTTCGCTGCGATTAGATGCGATTACGGCTTCTGGTTTTGGTATTTCTCGTACAAAAGCAGCAGAAGCGATTAAAGGTGAACGTGTACAAGTAAATTGGTTACCCGTACAAAGTGTTTCCCGCGAAGTACAGGTTGGAGATGTTATTTCATTGCGGGGCAAAGGTCGGATGGAAGTGGCTGACATAACGGGAATATCTCGTAAAGGACGGACAGGTGTATTATTAAAACGATATATGTAGATACATATTGTGCGAGCCATTCGATAGGAGGTTTTTATATGTTAACACCAATGGATATTCATAATAAAGAATTTAAACGAGGATTTCGTGGATACAGCGAAGAAGATGTAGATTCATTTATGTCCGATTTAGCAGCAGATTATGAAAAAGTGTATCGTGATTATTGTGAATTACAAGAAAAATGTGAAAAATTACAAGATAAGTTAAATCAATATGAAAGAATGGAAACAACGATGAATAACACGTTAATGTTAGCCCAACAAACAGCGGATAATGTTAAGGTTACGGCTCAGAAAGAAGCTGAACTCATCGTACAAGAAGCACAAAATAATTTACAAAAATCGAAACAAGAATTAGATTATATCATGGCTAAGACTCGGGAATTTAGAGAAAAATGTCGTGCTATTTTGACTAGTCAAATTCGTTTATTAGATGATATGACATTGGACCAGTCCGGACATGATAATGTTGATGGTGCCACGACGAATGATGTACAAGAAAATGACGATGCAAAAACAGATGAAGTTTAATAATTTATAATAAGACAGACGCTCTCTTCAGGTATATTGTAATGGGTATCACCGAAGAGAGTATCTTTATATGGGGGGGATGGTATGAAAAGTCGTATGTTGTTGATATGGATGGTGGGATTATTGATAGGAAATGTATATGCGTATAATCCATATGCACCGAATCAATTTGATGTAGTGGAACATAATTCTTGGGAATATAAAGTAAGTCAACAGGTGAGCAAAAGTGGGATTGCACCAGAAATGGCTTTTAAATTTAACGATTCCTATCGGTTAACTCGATTTGAATTAGTGCAATTTGTTGCGGTAGCTATTCAACGGCGTGAGCGTGTTTCCGAATCCGTACAACGGTTGATTGATTCGTTGCAAAAAAAACTGGATCATGAGTTGCAATATGTTACCCCATATAAACACAATGAAGAAGGAAAATAGGGATACTTATGAAAGAAGCAAACATAATAAAGGGAATAGCCCTCGATTTAGATGGCACTTTATTACATACAGATGGTACGATAGGTATAAGAACAATGCAGGCATTGCGACAACTGGTTAAGAGCGGATATTTTGTCACGTTGGTTACGGGTAGAATGTATGCAACAGCTGTTCCGTATGGAAGGCAATTGCAATTAGGAGATATACCGATTGTATTGTATAATGGGGGATTAATTAAAACGATAGAAACAGAGAAAAAATTATTTGAACAAACCATTGATAAATCAGTGGCCCAAGCATTATTGCAAGTAGCAAAAGAAAAGCAATGGCAAATTCAAACGTATATACAAGATACATTACATGTTGCAGAACGATGTGCGTGGGTACAATCGTATGAAAAAATTACGAAATGTAAAGCCATTGTTGAGGGGAAGGCGTTTTATCAAATACAAGCTGAACCCACTAAAATGGTATGTAGGGGAGAACATACTATACTAGAAGCACGGAGAAAGATGATAGAAGCGTTATTTCCACAGACTTTTACGCTCGTATATTCGGCACCGACGTTTTTAGAAATTATACCTAAAACAATTAATAAGGGAAACGGTATATGCCGATTAAGTGAAATCGTGGGTATTAAGCCGGAAAATATGGTGGCTTTTGGGGATTCACCTAATGATTTAGATATGTTTAAAATGGTAGGCGTATCAGTTGCCATGGGAAATGCGGTAGCATGTGTGAAAGAAGAAGCTGATTATGTGACCGGTACGAATGATGACGATGGTATTGCACAGTTTATTGAAGATTATATATTAGATAAGGGAGATAAGAATGGATAATTTTCGACTGATTATTGTGACAGGCATGTCTGGTGCGGGGAAAACCCATGCGGTGCAAGTGTTGGAAGATATGGGATATTTTTGTATTGATAATATTCCACCAGTGCTCATACCTAAATTCGCTGAACTTTGTATTAAAGGAGGAGAACGGGTTCGTCATGTTGTGCTTATTGCGGATATTCGAGGCGGAGAATTTTTTGATGCAATGAGTCAATCTTTAAAAGAATTAAAAGAACAGCATATTTCTTATGAAATTTTATTTATCGAAGCATCTGATCAGACGTTGGTGCGGAGATATAAAGAAACGCGTCGTGTACATCCATTAGCCCCTCATGGTAGACTGATTCAAGGGATTGCACAAGAACGAAAACGCCTTGCTAATTTAAGATGCCAAGCGAATGATATTATTAATACATCCCACTTAAAGCCAAAAGAATTAAAGGAATTAATCATGAAAAAATATATGATTCATGAACCTAAAAAGGGGATTGACGTTATGATCGTTTCCTTTGGTTTTAAATATGGCATGCCCATTGATGCAGATTTAGTAGAAGATGTTCGATTTTTGCCAAATCCCTATTATATCGAAGAATATCGAAATAAATCAGGGCGAGTACCTGTCGTACGCCAATATGTAGAACAGTTTGCCGTAACTAAAGCGTATAAAGAAAAATGGTTTGATATGGTTGATTTTTTATTGCCTCATTATGAACGTGAAGGAAAGAGTCAATTAATCATTGCCGTAGGTTGCACGGGTGGAATGCATCGTAGTGTATGCATGGCAGAAGCACTGTATAAACATTTACACGATAACGGGGTATTGGTTTCCATTGAACATCGTGATTTACAAAAAAATGAAGTGGAAGAAGATGCACCCGGATATGAAGGCGTATAGGGAGGGATGATATGCGATTTTTTAAGTGGTTGCATCCAGGATTGCATATTAAGCGATGGCTTTTTTTGTTTGGCCTAGGTATGATGGGCACGAGTTTTGGCTTAGTGCTAATGTTTAATTATCAGTGGTTAGCACAAATCGAAGAATGGCTATTTCGCATTTTATATGAAATGACGGGACATTATAACTATACTGTTTTAGCGACAGTGGGTATTATTATTGCACTTATTGGTGTTGGAATCATGAGTTTTGCTACACGAAAGCTTATTCGTACGATGGTTGGTGTAGTAATGCCGAGTGAATATGAGAATATAAGTGATTTAATTTTATCGAATTTAAAGCGTACAAAGGGCCCCAAAGTAGTGGTTATTGGTGGCGGTACAGGGTTATCTATTATGTTGCGTGGGTTAAAGACCAAGACATATAATGTAACGGCGATTGTCGCGGTTGCGGATGATGGCGGCTCGACAGGGAGAATTCGACAAGATTTAGATATTATAGCTCCTGGTGATTTACGAAATTGCTTAGTTGCTTTAGCCGAAAAAGAAGGGCTGATGGAAAAATTATTTGCCCATCGGTTTGGTGGTTCCGGAAATTTAACAGGACATAGCTTTGGAAATCTATTTATTGCCGCCTTAATAGAAGTATTAGGTGATGTAGAAGAAGCAATGGAAGCAACGAGTAAAATATTAAAGGTACGAGGGAAAGTTATTCCTTCTTCGGCCGATAAAATATTATTGCATGCGGAAATGATGGATGGGACTGTTGTTGATGGTGAATCGCATATTCCTCTAGCACGGGGCAAAATAAAACGAGTATTTACAACACCGATATGCCCACAAGCCATACAGTCTGCTATCGATGCAATATATGATGCAGATGCGATTGTATTAGGTCCGGGAAGTTTGTATACAAGTATTATTCCTAATTTATGTATTCCGCGTATTGCTCAAGCACTTTGCGAAAGTAAAGCAAAAAAAATATATATATGTAATGTTATGACTCAATCAGGCGAAACGGACAATTATACCGTAGCCGATCACGTTCGTGCTATTCATAAACAAGTAGGATGCCGTGTTATTGATTTTGTTGTAGCAAATAATGGACATATTCATACAGACGTGTTACAACGTTATGCTAAAAAAGGTGCACGTCCTGTACATATTGATAAAAAAGACATCCAATCGGAAGATACTATTTTGATTTCCACGGATTTGGTCAATCCGGAAAGAGGTGTTACGCATGATGCTAAAAAATTAGCGAATGTTCTAATGGATTTAATTAACGCAATGCGTACGGACTTGTCGCCTGAATTATTGCAGTATTATTTAAAACGATATAATATTAAACACCGTTAGGGGGGCTAATCATGTCTTTTTCAGAAGAAGTAAAACATGAAGTTGCTCATTGTGCCGTGGAAAATGATATAGATAGACAAGTGGAGTTAGCCGCTATATTAAGTTGCGGTGGAACGGTCTTTTATACAGAGCATGACCGGCGGGGATTTGAATTTAGCACGATTCATAGTGCCGTAGCACGAAAAGTATTGCAAATGTGGAATCATTGTTTTTCCTTGCGTCCAGAAGTCAGTGTTCGGCAAGGAGTACGTTTGCATAAGCGGAATTATTATGTACTGCATATCCCACCCGTGATAAGTGGTACAACGGCATTAAAACAACTACATTTGCTGCATGATGAACCCGATTTTAGCACTATATTGGCACAGCCAAAGCAAATACAACGCATTTTTTTGCGGGGAGCTTTTATGGGAAGTGGTTCTGTTAATCCGCCACAACGCGATTATCATTTAGAAATAATCACCCTTTATGCATCTGTTGCCAAGGTGATTTTAAAAATTATGCGGGGCCTACGGTTGATGGCTAGTATGACTGAACGCAAGGGTATGCATGTGATATATATAAAAGAAGGTAATAGTGTAGCCGAGTTTTTACAGCAGATAGGTGCAGCACAAGCTTATTTGCAATTTGAAAGTGTACGTGTGATGAAAGATATGAGAAATAATGTGAATCGAATTGTAAATTGCGAAACGGCTAATTTACAGAAAACAGTGGATGCGGCTATACGGCAAAGGCATTGTATAGAAGTATTGAAGAAAAATGGGGCATATATACGGTTGTCAGAAAAGCTAAAAGAGGCGGCAACGTTGCGCTTATTATATCCTGAGGCACCACTTAGTGAGTTGGCAGCACATTCGGAAATTACTAAATCGGGATTATCTCATCGATTAAAAAAAATAGAAAAATTAGCACAAGCGATAGAAGGTAATGATATATGAAATATGTACGATTAGGTAACATTATCGTAGGAATAATACTATGGGTAAGTACGTATAGTTATTTATACGCACTATCACCGACAACGCCACAGGTGATGTACAATATTGCTCGAGTAAATAGTAAAGCTTTAGAATTAATGGCACCGATAGATACGGGGACGTTATTGTTTTCTGATTCGCCTGAATATGTAGTACAAGATGGTATTTTATATGCAGATAAAGTGCAAGGTGATATTCGCTTTTATTTTTATCATGTAAACGATAATTTTTATGATCGAAAAATTGTCGTTATGGCATATAATCCATCACCAAAGATTATATTGGTACAAGTACGCAATAGCCAATATGCGAAACCTAGTAGATCTTATTATAAGGTGGGGAAAGAATTATCTACGTTGTATTATCGTACACAGCAATATACGAAAACAGTACTTATTATGCCACAAGATTATGCGATTTTAGATGAACGATTGGACCAGGTTGTTGTACATCCTCAAGAGTTATTTTCAGGGATAGTTGACTTATACACCGCTAAACCGCTGTTTATATCTGCAATGATGATGCCGATTACAGAAGATGCGATAACGTTTGTGAAAAAGCAACAATATTTACCTAGTGATAGGGCAAAATTACGAGGCACATTCCAAGGAAAAGAACGATATTTACAAGGGACGACACCGTATTCTACGCAAATGGGAATTTGCCATATCAAATTGGTAGATAACAAAAATGATAGATTTTTACAAGGTTGGGACAGCATGGATAGTCGCCTTGCGGATAATCGAGGAAATTATGGCGTGGCCTATACGATACATGTAAAAACAAAGGGGAAGGGGGATATTCATCTATATTTTAATCCTCAAGGTGGGGCATATGCAGGAGTGGCAAAACTTATTTACAATAAAGGGCAACGGAATGAAATGACAAAGGATATTTCTTTGCCAGAAAAAGGATTACATATCGGACATAAAGATATGTATGCCATTCAATACATGGATACGTTTTCTGCAGGGAAGGATGTCCAAATTTTGTTCATGCCACCAGGTGCAGCTAATTTACCGGTACGATTTATTTTAGTGCCAGAAAAAAATATAGCACAAGTTATATCCGATGAAGCGGATAGCAACCATCCTCATACTGCGGTAGAAAGAGAAGAAGTACATAACAAACGAAATCATTACAATATGTTGATTTCTAAGAAAGACTTAGAACAATTATTACGGCCATTACAAGACGATTGAGATAAAAGAAAAAAGGTAAGGTATAATTATACCTTACCTTTTTTTATGGACAATAATTCATGTAGATGGTTCATGATTTTAATGTGGGGAAATTGATAAAAGGCTGTAGCCGGAGTAGTACCTGTGGTTACTGCGGCAAAATCACAACCATACGTATTTGCTGTTTGGGCATCAATGACATTATCGCCGATATATAACATATCCTTTTTTTGACAGCCGTATATACTGCATAAAGCAGACATTCCTTCGGGACTAGGCTTTAGATGCTGTACATCTTCGCTGCCGATTACGCCGTCAATAAGGGATGTCATGTGCTCTTTCGTTAGCGTCTCATAAATACGGGAACGTGTTTTGGAAGAGAGAATATAACAATTTGCACCTTTATCTTTCAACCCTTGGAGGGTTGATTTTGTATCAGCGTATAAATACGTGTATTTTGTCATATATTTATCAGAATAATTTACTTTATATCTATATATTAACGCTTGTACTTTTTGTGGATCTTTTTCTTGCGTTAATTGTTGCATGGCATCGAACATAGGCATGCCTATGGTTTGGCAAATAATGTCACGGGGGATAGGTGGATAACCTTCGGCCGCAAAGAGCATTTCAAAACACATGACAATACCTTTTTCTGAATTTGCTAACGTATAATCAAAATCAAACACATAGGAACCATACATTATTCTTTAGGGGGCTCCGTGCCGAACCATTTCTTATATAGTTTTGCATAAGTACCATCTGCTTTTAATTCGTCCAAAGCTTTATTTACTTTTTCTAACTGCTCTTTATTACCCTTCTTTAATGCAAGTGCTACGGGGTCTGGAGCTAATTTTGCATCTCCTGCTATTTTTAGATCTTTACTAGCCCCTTGTTGTAAGTAATATAAAGCAACGGATTTATTAATAATCACGGCATCGCACGTTTTATTATTTAATTCCATCCATCCTTGACTATTGGCATCATATTGTTTTACGGTTGCTCCTGCTGCTTGGGCTAAATCTACACCTTGAGTACCGACTTGTGAGCCAACTGTTTTTCCGGCAAGCCCATCAAAGCCGGAAATGGAGTTATTATCTTTCCGGACAACGACAACATAGCCGTCATGAAAATAAGGTTTGGTAAAATCAACTTGTTTACTGCGTTCCGGTGTAGCATCCATGCCAGAGGCAATCATATCAATTTGACCACTTTTTAAAGCAGGAATTAAGGCATCAAAGCCCATGCTTTTCACTTCTAATTTTTCACCTAATTTATCGGCAATAGCTTGAGATAAGTCTACATCAAACCCTTTGAAGGTATCGTTATCTGAAAATTCAAAAGGCGGAAAAGTAGGTTCTAAACCAATTGTAAATGTATTTTTAGTTGTGTTTTCGGAAGTGGTTGAAGAACCACAGCCTGCTATTAGGGCTGCTGCAGTCATAATTGTGGCTGCACATATGAGGTATTTTTTATTCATTTTTTGCATCTCCTTTAAGTTGTGAAAAATAAGTAAAATAACAATTATACAAAACAGATTATACTATATTTATGTATAAAAAGAAATAAAAAGGGAAAAGAAAAAAGTCTTGACAATAGAATAAAAGTAAGATATACTAAATAAGCTTTA
>NZ_KQ960937.1 GCF_001553405.1 Megasphaera hutchinsoni
GATTGCCGTCTTTATCTACATACTGTGTCGGTGCAGATCCCTTCTTGTCATTTGCGTCATTCACTACTTTGACAATATCTTCTTTATTTACCTTGACCGTTACTTTGCTTGCACCGTTTGCAGATTCAGTAACAACTTTCGCCAAATCTTCGCCGGCAAATTCTACCGTATTGGCATGTTTCACTTGACCGGTTACATCTGTAGTACCATCTGCCGCTTTACCTTTAATGACAAATCCTAACTTCTGCAAATCATCCACAGTTGCTACCGTTCCGGGTACTGCATGTTCTAAATCTGCCAATCCTTTGGTCGGTCCTTCTGCCGTGATGTCATTTGTTCCCGGTTTAACATTCGTGATCTGCATAGGCTTATCTTTTTCGCCGACTTTAATACCTGCCGGTGTCTGTTCTCCAGCGTCTTTATCCGGTGTGCCGTCAGCTTTTGCCTTGTAGTACTTATCGCCATCTTTTACAAGCGGATTGCCGTCTTTATCTACATACTGTGTCGGTGCGTTTCCGGCTTTATCGTTTATGCTCTTTACGGCATCAGCCACTTTCTTGTCATCGACTTTCACCGTAAATGTACGTACATTATCTTTCGTTTCACCGGTAACCGTTGCCAAGCCTTCACCGACAAATTTCACGGTTTGTGCATTGGTTACGGTGGCATGATAATTACCGCCGTCAGCTACCACAAAGCCTACCCGTTTCAAATCATCTACGGTTG
>NZ_KQ960938.1:0-460 GCF_001553405.1 Megasphaera hutchinsoni
GCAAATTCAACCGTTTCTTTCTTATCTTGACCTAAAGCAACGTTAGCTCTGTTATCGGCTGTATCTTGACCTACCAAAATATCGAAACCTTGATTTGTCTTGTACAATTGACCGCCATTGACAGCTTCTTTACTGTTTTCAGACACATCGCCGGCTTTTACATTCTTGATAACTGTGCCATTTGTATCGCCACCTAAGGTAACAGAGTTTTTGTCGACTTCACCAGTATCTTTTTTATCATACTTAACAGAGAAATCATCGGTAGCAGTCGCTTTATTCAAAATTGCTTTCAATTGACCTTGGCTCGCTGCTTGATCATCTTTTAATTTGCTCAAATCAGTTGGCAAGGTTGTATTGGAAAGTCCGGTAATCACCTTTTTTTCTCCATCTACGGTGATACTGTCTGTACTATTCGATGGACCGAAAGTCATTTTCTTGATGTTTTCGATAGTCTTAGCGT
>NZ_KQ960938.1:560-1415 GCF_001553405.1 Megasphaera hutchinsoni
TAGCGTCGCCATCAATCTTCATTGGATTTGTTTTGTCTTTACTATTAAAAGTAATGCTTTCTAAATCAGAAAGATTCTTCGCCAAACGGATCTTCATCTTCGCATTGTTACCATCTGTTTCATCTACAATGGATTCTACGCCGATGTTATTATCGGTCAAGTTAGTAATGGTTTCATGATCTCTAACGATTTTAGCGCCGCCAACGATATTCACTTGATTATTTAATTTTACGCCTACCGCTGTGCCATCATCGCCTTTGAATTTCAAGCCATCATTCATGGTTGCCAATTCATTGTTCTTATTACCATCTTTAACGATAATACGGGTTTCACCATCTGTACCGTCAAGACCCACTTTTCCATTTCCAGTGGTAATGTCTACTTTATTCTCACCATCTTTACCTTTGATACCGATAGAACCGTCTTTACCATTCAAAGTAACGCTGTTGCCATCTTTACCATCAGCACCTGTTGGTCCTTGAACGCCAATAGTACCATCTTTACCACTCAAAGTAACGCTATTCGACTTACCATCAGCACCTTTTGGTCCTTGAATTCCAATTTCGCCATTTTTACCCTTGATAGTAACCGATTCGCCGTCTTTACCATTGACAGTGATTTTACCATCCTTACCATTGTCTCCAGCTTTACCAATGGAAACGTCATCTTGTAAGGAATAGATAATCTTCTTACCATCGCGTGCAATAGCAAGACCGTTGCCTGCATCGAAACCGAAAGCGTCTTTTTTAACGTCGCCCAATTTCACATCAAATTTGTTGGCATCGCTATTATCTTTGATATATACGTCAAAGCCTTTATTGGTCTTGTCCAAATTGTTCGTTATATTCGTAACAT
>NZ_KQ960938.1:1515-2244 GCF_001553405.1 Megasphaera hutchinsoni
TACCGTTAATGGCTTCTTTACTATCTGCTGCTACTTTTCCATTAGCTACGTTCTTGATAACGGTACCGGCATCTCCGCCTTCCAACGTAATGGAGTTTTTATTCACGGTATCGCCATTTTTATCATATTTCACCGCATAATCAGTAAATTTCTGATCCGATGCCACTAACTCAGATTTCTTCGCCACATCTTTAATCGTAACCGTTTCGGTTTTAGCCGGATGCTTCTTATCTTGTACGGTCAATACAATTTCATTATGATCAGTAACACTATATTTCTTATCTGTTTCCGCTTCATTACCAATCAAACGATAATCGCTCATGGCATTGGCATTTGTCTGTACTTTTTCGGCTAATGCTTTCAACTGTCCCTGGCTTGCTGCTTGATCGACTTTCATCGTACTTAAATCATCAGGCAAAGTCGTATTAGTAAGTCCTGTAATTGTACTTACATTACTGATTGTCTTAGCTGCACCGTCAATCTTCATCGCTGTATCACCGGTGCCTAATGTAATGCTGTCCAAACCTTTGATTGCTTTAGCCAAACGGAGTGTCAATGTAGATGTGCCGTCTGCAATAACGCCGATGTTATTATCTTGACTCAATTTTGCATTATCTGTAATTCCACCGGTAACGGTAAGCTTCTGATTTAACTTCAGTTTATTTTCATTACCGATGTCGCCGGCAAATTGCATGCCGTCATTCATCGTTGCCAATTCATGCGTCTTCG
>NZ_KQ960939.1:0-2117 GCF_001553405.1 Megasphaera hutchinsoni
AAAGCCTAATGAAAATAGCTCCGAACAAGATTTCCTTAATAGTCTGAAAGGAAAAGACGGCAAAGACGGAACAGGTGCGGACATCGACATAAAAGGTGATGCCGATAGCGGAGTAAGTGTAAAACCGACTACGGACAATGCGGGTAAAAAGACTTATACTATCGGTTTAGGAGAAACAATTAAAGCGGGCAAAGTTACGATTGACGGAACGAAAGATAAAGAAAATATTGCTGTCGGCGATGTGAAGATAAATGGAGAAAAAGGCAAAAGTACGATTACTGGACTTTCCAACAAGACATGGGATCCGAATAAAATCGAATCGGGACGTGCGGCAACCGAAGATCAGTTGAAAGCGGCAACGCAAGGAATGGCTGATATTTCCGGAGAAATCAATCACGTGGGTGCACATTCTGCAGCACTTGCGGCACTTCATCCGCTCGACTTCGATCCCGATGAAAAACTTGATATTGCAGCCGGAGTAGGTAACTACAACGGATCCAATGCGGTTGCAATCGGAGCGTACTACAGACCGAACGAAAGCGCTATGATAAGCGTAGGCGGTTCATTCGGCAGCGGAAAGAATATGGTAAATGCCGGAGTATCCGTAAAAGTAGGACAAGGAAATAATGTTTCCAAATCAAGAATTGCAATGGCAAAAGAAATCAAAGACATGAGAACTGAACTTGAAACGTTGAGAAAAGCCGTTGCAGGAATTTCACAAGGCGAAAAAGTCGATCCGATAAAGATGAAACTGTTCCCTGATGTGCCGGAAAATCATTGGGTATATGAATATGTCAAAGAACTTGTAAAACAAGGTGCAATAGATGGTTATCCGGACGGTACATTCAAAGGCGATCGAATGATGACACGTTACGAATTTGCGGCAATGCTCTACAAAGCAATGCAAAAAGGAATTAACGTAGACAAGAAAATTCTCGATGAATTTGAAGTCGAACTCGAACGCTTCAGAATTGACGTCATCGCAAAAGACAAAGACGGAAATCCGACAATTGAAAGAATAAGAGTAAATTGATATTCATACATAAAACGCTTTCACCGATAAAGGTGAAAGCGTTTTGTATTGCCTTAAAGGCATTATAGGATAAATTAAATTTAGGAATCGAATTATCAAGTGTTTAAATGAATTTACATTTTTGCTTGTAATATTCTATAAAATGTTTCCTTTAGAGGTATAAACATTTAAATTTTTACAAGCATTTCATATTTACCTTTGTTTACGAATACTAAAGTAACAATGAGTATTATTCATTGTACGGAAACATCGGTTATATTGCTTTATTATGATCATTTTTCGCAATATTTGCAGGATTATTATCCAAATATTTTTCGTAAGTTTACAATCGGCTTGAATGTGAAAAATATATTTGTATCTATATTTCTAAACATATATATAATTCGTTCTCTAAATCGATAAGAGCGTGGGGGTGGTATATAATCAAAATGTATGTATTCTTTAATAATAAGAATAAAAAATATAATATTTTCAAAAATAAACTATAAAAATTTTATTTCATATAAATTTGCAAATTTATAAATATATTTGCCGAATCGGCAGGGGGCTTTTATGAACAGAATATTCAAAACGGTGTGGAGTCGTACAAAAAATATGTATGTTGTTGTGTCGGAAATTGCCAATTCTTGCGGCAAATCGAAGGGCAGACACGTTATAGATATAAAAGCGGCATTTGCGGCCGTTTTGATATTGACTTCTTCGGTACCGTTCGGCATACATGCGGCACTGACACCGGATCAACAGGCGGTATATGATGCGGTGATGCAACAGTTGGCACAAGAAAACGGTAAGAAGGATATTCATTTCTTTTCTTCCAACGGGAGTGACTCCGGTATTAATTATGATAATCAAGGTGCAAGAGCCGGATATACTACGGCGGTCGGACCGGATGCTATGGCAACGGAAGAAAATTCGCAAGCGTTCGGGTACAGAGCAAGAGCGATAGGTCACTCCAGTATCGTATTCGGTGTGGAAAGTACGGCATCGGGTGCCAGAGATATTGCAATTGGTTACGGTTCACATGCGGTCGGCTCGGATAATACGAATACTTCATGGAACGATACGATAGCTATCGGTTGGAATG
>NZ_KQ960939.1:2217-5480 GCF_001553405.1 Megasphaera hutchinsoni
AGCTATCGGTTGGAATGCGTTGTCGAGAGGCGGAGCTTTTGCTTCCGGAAGCGGCGCGGTAGCCGGCGGCAGCAGGTTCGGCCGCTTTGGCAGCTTTGCATCCGCTGGATTTCGATCCCGATGCGAAATGGAATGTAGCCGCCTCGTACGGCACGTACGGGCATTATCAGGCGTATGCGTTGGGAGCGTATTATCGTCCGAGTGAAAGTTCCATGGTCAGTGTCGGCGGCACGATCGGTTCCGGTGCCGATGCGATGAATGTAGGGCTGAGCTTTAAAGTCGGTAAGGGCAATTTGAATCATATCAGCACGTTACGCATGGCTATGGCAAAAGAAATTCAGGAATTACAACGTAAAAATGAAGTGATGCGGAAACAAAATGAAGCGGCTAATGATCGTATTGCACAATTGGAACAACGATTGGCTGCCTTGGAGGCACGCTTGAAATAAGATCATGTATATGAAACCAATTCCTTTCTCTAGGAGATAGAGAGAGGAATTGGTTTTTGTTTTACCGTTCATTAGTGGGGAATATCTATATATAATGGTTGGTTAGCAGGGGGGAAGAATTATCATTTGGTTGACAAAGAAAACAGAATTAGAGTATAGTAAAATAAAGTATTTATACAATTTCCTTGACGATAAAATATATTTATAATTGTAATGATATAGATGAAATGTAAAAAATCAGGTAAAACTCATGCTATTTTTATGTTGCATAGAGAATGAAAATAAATCGATGTTCGAATGAGTTTTGTAGTTGGGAGACATATAAGGAGGTCATTATGAAACGAATCGGGAAAAAAGTAGCTATACTGCTTGCTGTGATGGCTTTAACAGGCGGTTATGTGCATACGGCGTCTATGACAGCACAAGTTACGGCGGCATCACCGGAGGAATTACAAAAAAGTGCATGGGAAAAACTATTGGCAAACAAAGCAGGAGAGTTGACAGAAGAAGAAAAAAACTCACTTAATCAAGTCTTTAACAATATTAGCACTTGGGACCAATATATCCGCTTATATTCTACGTATACACAAGTTATCGGTGGTGATAATCATGCCGTTGATAGTAACTCTATACAAGGACGAGCTGTATATGGCGGTAATCATCAATATGTTTCTGATGCGGCCGCAACTATCGGGAATGATGGAAACAATTTTGGCTCAAATGCTGTCGCTATTGGATATCAACCAACCGCATTCGGGGAGAATGCGATTGCTATGGGAACAAATTCAGTGGCTTTTCCTCTTCGGGCTACCCAAATTGGATCGTCGAATGCGATTGGTGCTGCAGCATGGGCAGGGAATTTAGGGAATGCTTATGGAGCATTTGCAAAAGCTATGGGAACGGGCAGCATTGCTATCGGTGTACAATCCAGTGCGGGAGTACCGGATATAAAGAGATATTTATTGGGGGGAGGAAAAAATCAGTATGAGTATCAACCCTATTTTTCACAATTGCAGGAAAAATACCCTGATGTTTTTGGTGCAGTTAATCCGGCTGAAGATTCATCAGCGAGATCAGAAAGAATTGGAAAATTGATTTTTGAGCATTACAAAGAATATTTTTCGAGTATTAAAATTTCATCTTTTGATGTATTAAAAGCAAGAGTGACGGAGTGGGAATCTGTACTACAGCAATTAGGATGGCATATGGTGTTGTCTAAGGATGGAAGCGACTATACTACGGCATTGGGATTCCGGTCTGAAGCTACAGCAGCCGGGGGTGTTGCTTTGGGTGCATTTTCTGAAGCCGATCGCGGGACAGTAACTGTAAAAGCCCCGTTCAGTGAATTTGAATTAACCAATCAAAATACGTTGGGGGCTGTATCTGTCGGGAATAAAACGCACGGGCGACAACTTATTAATGTGGCTGACGGGACAGAAGATACGGATGCGGTCAATTTGCGGCAGCTTAAAGCATTGAATAAGAAAGTTGATGGTAAGAAGGATATTCATTTCTTCTCTGCCAACGGGAGTGACTCCGGTATTAATTATGATAATCAAGGTGCAAGAGCCGGATATACTACGGCGGTCGGACCGGATGCTATGGCAACGGAAGAAAATTCGCAAGCGTTCGGGTACAGAGCAAGAGCGATAGGTCACTCAAGTATTGTATTCGGTGTGGAAAGTACGGCATCGGGCGCCAGAGATATTGCGATCGGTTACGGTTCACATGCGGTCGGTTCGGATAATACGAATACGTCATGGAACGATACGATAGCTATCGGTTGGAATGCGTTGTCGAGAGGCGGATCGTTTGCTTCCGGAACCGGAGCGGTAGCCGGCGGCAGCGGCAGTGTGGCACTCGGAGCGGGCGCTTATGTCGGTACGAAGTGGCTTGATGATGAAACGCAAAAGGCACAAAATGTTAATAAGTGGGTTTTGACACGAAGCTTTTTGGATAAGGGATTGAGAGATGAATTGAAAGCCAAATTCCCCGAAAAATTTGCAGAATGGGAACGAAGAGCGAAAAACATGCCTGCTGCTATGGGCAGTGAATATTTGGAGCAAAAACTCCGTACGTTGGCGATGGAACAACTTCCGCAGATGACTTCTCCGTCTATGAAAAATACAATGAAAGACATGGAGAGCAGTATTGCTATCGGTCGTCGTACCAAAGTATACAGTGCGTCCGCCATAGCAATCGGTTCGGAAGCGAAAGTAGGAGAAAATCTTGACGGTGCAATTGCGTTGGGCAATCAGTCCCTTGCTACCCGTAATGCCGGTATTTTCGGCTACGACCCGACAAGTGATGCAAAAACATGGACGGACTTTAAAAAGGCACATCCGGAAGCAGGTATCGGTGCGGCACGAGAACAGGAAATTCAACGTGAAATGAACGCCCTTTCAGATGAAGTCGCTCAAATGGGACCTACATATCAAGCATGGGTGGATAAAGAAAAATATCCCGATAAATATTTGGATGAGCGTAAAGCCTATGCAGAAGCTAACGGAAATACATTGAACGGAAACAATGAATGGGTGGAATGGGTTCTCCATGCACGTAATGAACAACAAAAATTGTGGAACAAAGGACAAGAGTTGACCAATAAATATAACAACTTACAAAAAGAATTGAATGGCGGAGCCAACTTAGGTAAAGGTGCATGGGTCGGAAACAAAGCGGCACTGGCTATCGGTAATGAAGAAGACGGAGTTACCCGCCAGATTACGGGAGTGGCTGCCGGTACCAAGGATACCGATGCGGTCAACGTGGCACAGCTCAAAGTATTGAATACGAAAGTAGACAAAGTAGCGG
>NZ_KQ960940.1:0-2507 GCF_001553405.1 Megasphaera hutchinsoni
CAATATAGGTGATACAGAAAGAACTGCATGGGCAGGAAAACTCGGCACGGGTAAAGTGGAAGCGAATGACACTAACCTTGTAACCGGCAAGACTGTCTATGATTTCGTGAACCCGGTCAAGAAACAAGCGGAAACGAATAAAAAAGATATTGCCACTTTGCAAGAAGGATTCACTATTCAAGACGAAGCTACTCCGACGGCAGGGAAGAAAGTAATCAAAGCAAAAGATACAATTACCTTTAAGAGCGATGCAAATCTTACGAGTAAAGTTGGTGCTGATGGCAGTGTAACGTATGGATTAAATAGTGCATTGACAAATATGAACAGCATTACCTTTGCAGCTCCGACTCCGGCACCGGGTGCCACAAGCAAGGCACTTACCATTGACGGTACAGCAGGAACGATTACAGGATTGACGAATACGACATGGAATGCAAATGCTATTACATCCGGTCGTGCTGCAACGGAAGATCAGTTGAAATCTTTATCCGAGACAGTGAGCAGTAATGCTTCCGGTTCGACGGATTATCAATTAGTGAAAGCCGGTACGACAACGACAACAGACGGAAACGGTGTATATACGCCGGGGACAGATGGAAAGATAGATTTATTAGTTCAAGATAAAAAGCATAAGGGTAATATAGAAACGATTACAATTTCCGATGTGGCAAAGCAAACTGAATTAGTTAAGGTACAAAAGAAATTAGAAGAAGGGTTTACGGTAGGAGAAGCCGGAGAAGCCGGTAAAGACGGGAAAGTGGAAGTTATCGGAAAAGACGGAAGCTCTGTTGTTATCAACGGTAAAGACGGCTCTATCGGCTTGAACGGGACAAATGGACAAAACGGTCTTTCCATTCGCGGTGAAAAAGGTGACGAAGGGAAACCGGGTGTAGACGGCACGACAACCATTAAACGCATTGTCATTGCCGATCCGACCGGACAGAATCCGCATTCTGTGGCTACTTTGGATGACGGCTTGAGATTTGCCGGCAATGTAGGAAACTTCTACTCCAAACTGAATGAAACCGTGGAAATTGTCGGTGGTGTTACGGTAGGAGAACATGAAAAGGCAGAAGATAAACTGACCGATGAAAATATCGGTGTAGTGGCTAATAAAGAAGCCGGGAAGAACGGTAAACTGGATATTAAACTGGCGAAGAATCTGAAGGATTTGTCAAGTGCTACGTTTACCAAGACCGTTCAAAATGGAGATAAAGAGGAAACTACGAGTACCGTTATTAATGACATGGGAACGACGGTTACGGATAAAGACGGCAATACCAATCAAACGACTGCCGGCGGTACGGTCATTCAGAATAAAGATGGCAAAGAAAAGGTAGAAATTACGAAAGACGGTATTACCATTACGGACGTCGAAGATGGAACACTTGATAATCCGAAAAAGAAGGTTTCTTTAACCAAAGACGGACTCAATATGGGCGGTCAGGAAATCACGAATGTCAAAGAAAGTACGACCGTCACCAGTGCCGCCACAGTAGGACAAGTAAATGCAGCTAAGAAAGAAGCAATGGATACATTAACAGCAGGCTTTGATGTTAAGGCAGGAAATGTAACAGGAACCGTTTCCTTGAAAGCGAAGGAAAAACCGACTGTTGAATTTTTGTCATCCGGAAGCGGATTGTCCGTAGATTTGTTGACGGATGTAGCAACGCATACACAAAAAGTGATTTATCGCTTATCGGATACACCGGTATTTGGTGAAAAAGCGGTACCGGGAGAAGCCGGTAAACCGGGTAAAGATGGTAAAGTGGAAGTTATCGGAAAAGACGGCAGTGCTGTTGTTATCAACGGTAAAGACGGCTCTATCGGTTTGAACGGGACAAATGGACAAAACGGTCTTTCCATTCGCGGTGAAAAAGGTGACGAAGGGAAACCGGGTGTAGACGGCACGACAACCATTAAACGCATTGTCATTACCGATTCGAACGGACAGAATCCGCACTCTGTGGCTACTTTGGATGACGGCTTGAAATTTGCCGGCGACAGCGGAGAAGCTATTGCGAAGAAATTGAATGAAACCGTTACTATTTCCGGTGGCGTAACAGATGAAACCAAGTTGACCGATAATAACATCGGTGTGGTGGCTAAAGATGGAAAGCTTAATGTAAAATTAGCTAAGAATCTAACCGGTTTGGAAAGTGCTACGTTTACGGATAAAGACGGTAATACCAATAAAACGACTGCCGGCGGTACGGTAATTCAGAATAAAGCTGGCACAGAAAAGGTAGAAATAACGAAAAACGGTATTACCATTATGGATGCCGGAGATGGTACACTTGCTCATCCGGGTAAGACGATTTCTTTGACGAAGGACGGATTCGATAACGGCGGTAATAGAATTACCAATATCGCTAATGGTATAGCCGATAACGATGCGGCTACGGTAGCTCAGGTTAATGAAGTAAAAAATACTGTTGGTAAAGATATTTCTAAACTTAAAGCCGGGTTTAATATTAAAGATGAAGGAACGGGAACAAGTAATGTAA
>NZ_KQ960940.1:2607-79874 GCF_001553405.1 Megasphaera hutchinsoni
TTAAAGATGAAGGAACGGGAACAAGTAATGTAACCTTAGGCGGTGATACAGCACCGACTATTGAATTTGCCGGCGATGGAAATTTGACATCGAAGGTAGAACAAGGAAAGATTACCTACAGCTTGAATAACAAAATTACTATCGGCGATAAGAAAGTCACCGTAGATGGAACGACAGGAACGATTACGGGACTGACGAATACAAAATGGGATAGTAAGAATATTACATCCGGTCGTGCTGCTACGGAAGATCAGTTGAACGATGTTCAAGCTTCCGTGCAAAAAGAAATAAAAGACATAAAAGAATTAAGTGATAAAACTGTGACTTACAAGGATAAGGAGAAGAATGAGATTGCTCTTGCCGGGAAAGCCGGGACGAAAATCACCAATTTGAAAGATGGAGATATTTCTAAGGATAGTAAGGATGCAGTCAATGGCGGACAACTGTTTGCAGCCAAGAATGATTTGCGTTTGAAAGAAGGAACTGTTTCCTATGACGAAAAGACAGGAAATGGGGTAATGACACTTACGCAAGGAGATGGAGAAACAGCTAACAAAGTTGAAGTTAAAGGGTTGCAGAATACGTACACAGCAAGTGGTCGATATGATGAAAAAGGAAAGAAAATCGAATTTAAGCGCAACGATGGCAAGCTGTATAATGTTGATATGAGTCCGCTTGTTAATGGTATTCAGCAAGGCATGAATGTGTTGCAAGATAAGGTAGTTCGTGCTGGTGCAAGCTCGGCCGCATTAGCTAGTTTGCATCCGCTGGAATATGATCCTGATGATAAGTGGGATGTAGCGGCAGGTGTTGGCAACTATATGGGTGCTAATGCCGTGGCTATTGGTGCTTTCTATCGGCCGAATGAAAATACGATGTTCTCGATGGGAGGTTCTTTCGGTAGTGGACATAATATGGTGAATGCAGGCGTATCCTTGAAAGTAGGGAGAGGTATTGCCCTTATATCAACGAAAGCGGTGATGGCACGAGAAATTATTCAGTTGAAGGAAAATAGTGATGTGAAAGATGAAGAAATTCGCTATTTGAAAGAAAAAGAAGCAAAACATGAAGAACAGATACAGCAATTGATGGCAATGGTTACGGCTTTACAACAGAAAAAATAGGTTGTTTGGTAGTAATGAGAGCTAGTCGATAGCAAAGGAAAAACCCACGGAAAGGAATTTTTTCCGTGGGTTTTGTTTTGCGAAAGTGAACTTTATGGTAGTACAAAAAAAGCAGATACCTTGTAAAAGGAATCTGCTTTTTTTTGTAGCTTATTTAGAATACAATTCGACAATTAGTGTTTCATTGATTTCTACGGGGATTTCATCCCGTTCAGGCATTCGTGTTAAGGTTGCTTCAAAGCCATCGAAGTTCTTTTCGATATAAGGAAGATCGAAAGTTTTGATTTCTTGGAATGTCTTTTTGTACATTTCATTGTTGCGAGAAGCTTCTTTTAATGTGATAGTAGAACCAACTTTTACTGAAGCTGATGGAATATCACAACGTTTGCCATTTACTAAGATGTGCCCATGATTTACCATTTGACGAGCTTGACGCATGGAATTAGCGAAGCCAATACGATAGACGATGTTGTCTAAACGGCATTCTAATAATTTCAGCATGTTTTCACCAGTAACGCCATTCATCTTTTTGGCTTTATCGTAATAACGAACAAACTGACGTTCGAGCAAATTGTAATATGCTCTCAGTTTTTGTTTTTCTAATAATTGGGTTCCATATTCAGACATTTTTTTCTGACGTTGATCTTTTTTCACACGTTTTAGTGCTTTCGGGTGGCCGAATACATTCAGTCCAAAACGACGGCATTGTTTAAAACGTGCTTCTCTCCTCGTTGCCATTGTGCATTTCACCTCATAAATTTATTTTGTGCTATGTATAGTCACAATATGTCTAAGCATACCATAATAGAAAATGATTTGTCAATTGCTAAAGGTTGTTCTGAAGTGGTATTTATTTTTTTACACCAGGCGAACAATTGATAACGACATCTGTATAGGTAGTACCGCTTAGGTTGTGAATGATAGTAAAGTTTCCCTTGGTTTTAGGTATACTTTTGCGGAGTTTTTCGCTGTGCCAGTGTTGGGTGATCATTGTTATTGAGCCAATAACTTTTTTCTTGGTTGTGACGAGAGAACGATCGTCTGGTAATAAATCGTATTGTAAGGGATTTTTGCCATCTTGAGAAATCAAGGTAATAGAGGTGGCATGGTCGTTTTCAAAAATGACTTTACATGCTCCTTCTTGATATATTTTAAGGGTATTGCCTTGCGTATAGGGATGACCAAAATGGTGATTCCAAGAGGCAGGTGTAGCCCCTAATCCGTTAAGATCTGTTGATTTGTTCGATTGTTTGCGCTTGCGGAGATTGCGTGTTAGTGATGGGGTTTCTTCGTCATCAACGTTTTCTTTGTCTACGGTTGTACGGGAGGAGTGTTTCGATTCGGGGGAGGTTGTAGTATCTCTTTCGTGGCGAGAGGAGATGTCTTGGTGTATTTTTTTGATTGGTTCATCTGGTTTATTATCTGTGTAAGTAATGTTTTTACAGCCTGTGCAAGATAGGATGAAAAAGGTTAATAGACCAATGCATAGTTGTTTTTTCATGACAGCTCCTTACCGGCGGCGACGGTTGTCGCTACCTTTGTGTAATGTTTTATGTCGTTTGCTTTTGGTAGTTTGGTATGTTGAAGGAGGTAAGGTAGGGCGAGGGTTTTTCTTCTTTTTCCAGGTTTGGTGAGATTTCTTTACTTTTACTTGGCCCGTTGCAGTGTATTTGGTGATTGTCGCTTGGATGTGTTGCTCAATTCGGCGGACAGTCATTTCGTCCTTGTTTGTAGCATACATGATGGATAATCCCGTTTGACCTGCCCGTCCGGTGCGACCAATGCGGTGGATGTAGTAATCGACATCACGGGGAACATCATAATTAAATACATGGGTAATTCCTTCTATATCAATGCCGCGGGCGGCGATATCGGTGGTAACTAGTAATTGCGTTTTAGCTTTGGCGAAGTCCTTTAATACTTGTGTTCGTCTGCCTTGGGACATATCGCCGCGGAGTTCACTGACTAAAAAACCAGCTTGAATGAGTTGCCCCGCTAAGATGGAAGTACGTTCGCGCGTGTTGCAGAAAACCACGGCTAAGTAGGGGGACATTTCATGAATTTGTTGACATAAGAGAGATAATTTTTTTTCTTCTCGGATCATGTAAATGCGTTGTTCAATTTGTTCTAATGTAATGGTGTCGCCTTCTTGAATGGATAGGACGAGGGGGGCATTCATGTGTTTTTTTGCAAGTCCTTTGATTTTATCGGGAATGGTTGCTGAGAAAAAGAGTAGTTGACGACGTTTAGAGGTCATGCCGATTAAGGTATCTACTTCTTCTAAAAAGCCTTGTTGCAGCATTTGATCAGCCTCATCGACGATGATACGGCGTATACCGCTCAAATGGAGAGCTCGCCGGGTACAATGATCTAATAAGCGACCTGGCGTACCGATGATGAGATGAGGATGGCGGTGTAATTTTTGCAGTTGATTTTCGATGGTTTTACCGCCGATGAGATTTAACACGTCAATGTGCAATGGTGCACCTAAGGTTGTAGCAACGGAGGTAATTTGATTGGCGAGTTCTCGCGTGGGAGCAAGAATTAATACTTGCTCTTGGGACTGAGTGACTTGTATTTGTTGTAAGATTGGCAGAAGAAAAGCCAAGGTTTTGCCCGTTCCTGTTTGTGCACGGCAGAGAATATCTTTCCCCTTTAAGAGAGGGGGAATGGTTTGTTGTTGTACTTTAGTGGGAGTGGTAATGCCTTGTTTTTTTAGGGTCTCCGTGAGGCATGTAATAAGGCCTAATTGCTGAAATGTATCGGTCATAGTGTATTCCTTTCTTTATATAATCTAGGATTATCTTTTTATTATACCAACTTGTTAAGCTAATGACTAGCATATCGCAAGTTGGCATAGCGTTGACAGTAGGGATAAAAAAGTATAAAATAACCATACGTAAAGAAAAAATCAATGATCAGGTGCAAGTACTTTTATTGTAGTTGTTACAGCGAGTCGGTGTAGGTGTGAGACCGCTATGGACGGGTAGAGGAAATGGACTTGGGAGATACGATTTGAAATGATAGTAAGAATCAACGGATCCGCTCCGTTAGGTGGGGACTTGATGAGTGAGCTATAAGCTAATCAGGGTGGTGCCACGGAAAGATCGTTCCTTTCGTCCCTATATGGAGGGGCGAAAGTTTTTTTTTTAGGAGGAAAGCATATGGCAGTTATTTTTTCGGGGATTCAGCCCAGTGGAAATCTTACATTAGGTAACTATTTAGGGGCATTGAGAAATTTTTCAAAAATGCAAGAAGAAAATGAATGTTATTATTGTGTGGTTAATCAACATGCGATTACAGTGCATCAAGAACCATCGTTATTACATCAACGGACGCGTGAATTGGCAGCTATTTATTTGGCATCAGGATTAGATCCGGAAAAAGCAACGTTGTTCGTTCAATCGGAAGTGCCGCAACATGCACAATTAGGTTGGATTATGACTACTTTATCGTATGTGGGTGAGTTAGAACGGATGACTCAATATAAAGATAAAGCGTCAAAGCAGGGCGATTCTATTCCAGCAGGATTACTTACATATCCTCCTCTTATGGCAGCAGATATTTTATTGTACCGAACGAATTTTGTGCCAGTTGGTGAAGATCAAAAGCAACATTTGGAAATTACGCGGGATTTAGCACAACGGTTTAATCGGTTATATGGTGAAGACATTTTTGTCGTACCTGAAATTTATTTGGGGCAAGGTGGTACACGGGTTATGAGTTTGCAAGAACCGACGAAAAAGATGAGTAAATCTGACGCTAATACGACCGCAACGATTTACGTGTTAGATGAACCAAAGGTAATTGAAAAGAAGATTAAACGGGCACAAACGGATAGTGAAAATTCGGTGCATTATGATGTGGTTCAAAAACCAGGCATTTCTAATTTAATGGATATTTATGCAGCACTTACCGATTCAACGCATGAAGAGGTAGAACGGGAATTTGCTGGACAGGGGTATGGAGCCTTTAAAAAAGCAGTGGCAGAAGCGGTTATTGCGGCTTTGGAACCAATTCAACAGCGATATGCTGCGTTGTTAGATGCAACGGAATTGGATGATATTTTGGATCAGGGAGCACGGAAGGCGGAAGCAAAAGCAGCTGTAACATATCAACGTGTGGTAGAGGCGATGGGATTGTATCGAAAGTAGGAGGAGACATGAGTCATTTTTTTGCGATTCTTTCGAGAATGAAGTTAATACGTCGGTGGAGTTTGATGTATAATCGTCGCAAAGAAAATGTACAAGAACATGCGTTAGAAACTGCTCTTTTGGCGTATCATTTGTGTGTCCTTCATAATACTTATTTTGAAGGACATGTAAATTGCGAACATGCAGCAGTGTTAGCCATGTATCATGATGCGACAGAGGTGTTTACGGGCGATATGCCGACGCCAGTAAAATATTTTACACCGCATATGCGACAAACTTACGGGGATGTTGAAAAGCAGGCAGCACTGCGGTTATTGTCTACGTTGCCACAAGAGTTGCAACAGGTATATGAACCCCTTATTTGTCAGCCTGAAGCGGATCCTGTGTGGCCTTTTGTGAAGGCCGCAGATATTCTTTCGGCATATTTAAAATGTGTACAAGAAGTAACGGATGGCAATCATGAATTTAATGATGCTTTTCAGACGTTAGAAGCACGGTTACAATCTTTACATTTACCTGAAGTAACTTTATTTTTGAAAGAATATGCACCTAGTTTTCGTTTATCGCTGGACCAAATGCATAAAGTGTAAAACAAATAAAGGAATTTAGTTATATGAAGTAGAATATTAAGGTATGTGAAGTATAATGTAATCGCATATAATGATACAGAAGATGGAGGTTGTCACGATGACACTCAGTTTGTTTTGGTCGCGATATACGTTGGAATTGCGGGCACAACATATGCGCGAGGTAGATGAGCAGTATCATTATCTTATTGCTCGAGAACGGTGGAATTGGTTTTTGACCAAAATACCCGAATCGGAGCAGGTTAGGTTGTTGCATGGGCATAATCATGGCACAGAAGAATGGACTTGTCGCGTGTGGTTAGAGCATATGGTTGCGTGGGTAAAAGAACATCGATCTTCGGCTGTATATGCAGCAATTATAGAAAAAATGGCAAGAGAAAAAGAAAAAAGTATGGAGGCGTTGGAAAAACAAGTCGCTTATACGTTATCTGAAGAAGAATTGTGTTATTTTCAAAAAGCAGGATATTTTCAAGGTGTTTCCTCTAAGGAAAAAATCATACCTAGGTAGTATGCACAGGAGGTTATTTCTATGCGGAAAGGAAAGTGGTTTTGGGTAGGGGTAGTCAGTTTATTATTTTGTTTTTTTGCTAGTTTTGGTTCATCTACCCAAGGTGCTAGCGTACAAGTACTTACGTTGCAGGGACAGCTTGATGGTAGTCAGGTATCATTGTTGCAACGAGGATTGAAAAAGGCTGCAAAACAAGGTGATAAGGCTGTTGTGTTGAATTTGGCATTACAAGGTGATGATATAAGAGCGGCACAGACCTTGAATAGTATTATTCGTGCTTCTTCGGTACCGACTATTGCGTATGTTACGATGGATGCGGGAAGTCGTATGAATACTATTGCGGCGTTGTCTTGTCGACATATTGTCATGTCGCCTCAGAGTCGTTTAGGTGGGGCAAAACAAGACTCGTTGGAGGATGCAACAAGACCGCAGTGGAATGAGTTGGCACAGGCACTTGCAACGTTAACTGGACGTAATGCACAAGTAGCTATGGCTCTAGTGGATAATCAGGTTGCTTATCCACCGTATTCGGCACAGGGGATGTTTTTGCGGCTTACGGCAGATCAGGCAAAAACATTGTCTATATCGGAAGGAACGGCAAAAACACTTGTTGATGCGTTGCATTTGTTTAGTTTAGATAATCTTCCTGTGTATTATGAAACACAAACGTGGAGCGATCGTCTATCGGGAGTGTTGCAAAATGATTATATTCATGTAATTATCGTGGTATTGATTGCACTGACGATTCTTGTGGAAATTAAGATGGCTGGTATTGGTATCGGTGTGATAACAGCGATTGTTATTGGTGGTATTTTATTTTGTTTTGGCGTGGAACCAGAATACGCAGATATACGAACGTTTATGGCCTTTGTTGTTGGGATATTGTGTTTGATGTTAGAACTAGTTATTCCTGGTGTAGGCATATTTGGTGTGATGGGTATCTGTCTATTATATGGTAGTTTATTCTTCTTTTTTGGAGCAACGGTTCACGCTATATACATATTGGCAATTGGTTCTGTTGTGGCAGCAGTTTTGTTTTATATCATCTTGCGTCGTTTGCCTAAAACGTCGATAACGGCTGAGCTTATTTTGCATGAAAGAGAATTTGGAGATGTGGAGTATGCTACTAATGTAGATAATCATCGTTATCTTGGGATGACAGGTGTTTCTGTAACTACATTGAAACCAGTGGGGATGATAAAAATTAATGGCGAATTATTGGAAGCGGTAACACGGACTATGGTTATTGAGAAGAAACGGCCTGTACGAGTTATACGTCTAGAAGGTAATCGTTTGGTTGTTGCTGAAATAATTTAGTTTAGAGTACAGTAAAGGAGGCGTGTGTATGTTTATTATTTTTCCAGTGTTTATCATTTTTGTCGTTATTGTAGGACTTTCGTTGCTTTTGCATTTTGTTCCCTTAGGGTTGTGGATTTCAGCAATGGCAGCGGGTGTTCCTGTAGGCATTCATACGTTAATCGGTATGCGGTTACGGCGTGTTGTTCCGTCTAAAATTGTATTACCGTTAGTGAAGGCGAATAAAGCTGGGTTGGATATGAATGTAAATCAGTTGGAAGCACATTATTTGGCAGGTGGCGATGTAGATCGTGTGGTGGATGCTTTGATTGCTGCACATCGGGCGGCGATGGCGTTGACGTTTGCTCGTGCTTGTGCGATTGACTTGGCCGGACGCGATGTATTAGAAGCCGTACAGATGAGTGTCAATCCTAAGGTTATTGAAACGCCTTTTATTTCCGCAGTAGCACAAAATGGGATTGAATTAAAGGTACGGGCCAGAGTTACCGTGCGGGCGAATATTGAACGCTTAGTTGGTGGGGCTGGTGAAGCGACAGTTATTGCTCGTGTTGGGGAAGGAATTGTTACGAGTGTTGGTTCGGCAATGGATCATGCATCTGTGCTAGAAAATCCTGATGAAATTTCAAAAACGGTGTTAAATAAAGGGTTAGATGCAGGTACGGCATTTGAAATTCTTTCTATTGATATTGCAGATATTGATGTGGGGCGGAATATTGGCGCACGATTACAAACGGATCAGGCGGAAGCAGATAAGCAAATTGCACAAGCGAAGGCAGAAGAACGTCGGGCTATGGCTGTAGCGAAAGAACAAGAAATGCAGGCGTATACACAAGAAATGCAAGCAAAAGTGGTGGAAGCACAGGCAGAAGTGCCGTTGGCGATGGCCCAAGCTTTAAAAGAGGGAAATTTAGGTGTAATGGATTATTATCAAATGCAAAATATTATGGCGGATACGCAAATGCGTGATGCTGTAGCGAAGGCGGGCGTTCCTAAAAGTAAGGGGAAATCAGCTGGCGGAGAGAAGCCTAAGGGGAGTCATGATACGCCCCGTACAGAACAGTAGGTGAGCGTATGGATGTGATTTGGCAATGGTGGCATCACGTGCAGAATGCATCGGCGTTTTTTCCTATTTTGGTATTTTTAGTGGTTTTTTTATCGGATGCATTGCGGAAGAAACGGAGGTACAAGCCACGTAAGGGGCCTGTGCCTGTCCCGGAAAGGCGCTCTAAAGCAGGGCAAACAATGGTAGAGGAACCGGTGTTAGCACCTGTTCCGCCGGTGGTGATTCGGCCGACAACAACAGTTGTCATGCCTAGCCAAATGGTAGCACCAGCAACGGTAGCTACTACAACACATGTAGTGGTTACACCTGTGCGAAGAGAGGAACCAATAGAAGGGTGGCAAGAGTTGACACCAGAAACGCGTGATATTTATGCGGGATTGGTGTGGGCTGAATTATGGGAGCCACCGGTATCGCAACGATATCGGTATCGGCATAAATAGAAAAGGGGGATATTGATGATTGACGTAACGAAGCATTATATGGAGGGTTTTCCTTGTTTGCATGTATCGTGTGGACAACGCCCAAAAGGAGTTATTCTTTTTTATCATGGCTGGTCATCGAATAAAGAAAATCAGTTAGTACGTGCTCGTTTATTGGCAGCGTATGGTTATGATGTGATTATTCCGGATGCGGTTAATCATGGCGAACGGGGTACGTTAGATTATGACTCTCCGCGTTTATACGGTTCTTTTTGGAAAACTATTTTCCAATCTTATCGAGAAGTGACTTTATGGTTAAAGTATATTATTCATTGGAATCGTCGTGTTCCTAAAATTGTTATGGGACATTCGATGGGGGCGATTACCGCTCTGGGTATTATGACTTTTTATGATGAATTTTGTGCAGCTGTTGCTATCAATGGTACAGGTTGGTGGGAAGAAGCGGACCGACATTTTCATGAAGATTTAAATATTCCTCCTTTACGGACGCAACATGCGTTGGATATGAATTTCCGTGTGACTGATCCGTATCGGCATATGCATTTATTAAAAGGGCGAGCTATTTTAGCTTTGAATGGAGCGGACGATAAGACGGTTAATCCCCTTTCCCAACAGGGATATATGCAAGCTTTAGCAACGCATGAAGAGGTGCGGAGTTTGTATAAAACGTATGATGGGGTTGGTCATGTTGTGACGACAAATATGATGGGCGATGCCTTGGAATGGCTTGATAAAAACATTCCGCGGTATTAATAAAAAAAGCAATTTCATGGTTAACATGAAATTGCTTTTTTGTAGGAGTTTTATTGTTTATATTGGAGAAATAATCCTGTTAAGTAGAGGATAATGGAAATGCCGGTAAAGAAAAAGGTAATTTGCAAGGGAAAGGTAAAAGCTTCACCAGTGAGCAGTCCGATAATTAAGGATAGGGTAGGTGAAACGTACAAACAAATACCCGAAACGGTGATGGGAGCATATTTGATGCCTGCTGTAAAAAAGAGCATGGGAATAGCTGTTACGGGTCCCGTTGCGGGTAATAAGAGCCATTGCCAACCTGTTAAGACCCCGTATGCACCGATATGATTCCATTCGGAAAAGAAAATAAAGAGGAGTGCAAAGGGAACCATGCTAATTGATTCGAGTCCGACCGAAAGAAGGCTGTCTAAGGTGATTCGTTTTTTTAATAGGCTGTATGCTGCCCAAGTAGCACAGGTAAGGATTGCGATATAGGGTACTTCTCCATATAAGAAAATGGCGATGACAAAGCCTAGACTTGCAAAAAATACGGCGAGTTTTTGCAAGCGGCTGAGGGGTTCGTGAAAGAGAATACCGCCAAAAAAAATGACCACTACGGGATTCACGAAGTAGGCTAAACTGGATTGTAAGATGTACTCATGCGTCATAGAATAAATAAAGATGGCCCAGTTACATGTAATCATTAGACAGGCACCGAGAATGTAGAGCCATTCCTTTTTTATTTGTCTAAGACAGACTGAAAGGGAGAATTTCTTTTGGATGAAAAGGATGATAACACATAGTACGGCGGACCAAATAATACGGTTAGCTAAAATGTAAAGAGAGGGAACTTGTTGTAGTAATAACCAAAATAAAGGCAGTAATCCCCAGATACATTGCCCTATTAATACGTTCATTATATGTTTTTTCATAGAGCCTCCTGTTTATCAATATGACTCATTATAACAAGAATAGGCTGAATATGAAAAGGGAGAAGATGAATTTGGGATAAATATGTTATACTGAGGTAAAGTCTATGGGAGGACGAGGAAATGAAGCGAAAGCGTATTTATTTGATTGCTTGTGGTGGTACGATTGCCGGAATTGGCACGGATGCCTGCGATCTTACGCAATATAAGGCAGGGCAAACAACGTGGCAAGAAATGGTACAAGCCGTACCATTTGTACGGGAGATAGCAGAGCTAGAAGGGGAACAGTATTGTAATATAGACAGTTCCGATATGACAGAAGCTCATTGGTTAGGATTGGCTGCACGTGTACAAGCGATTGTGGATGATCCAATATATGATGGGGTTGTGCTTACGCATGGTACAGATACTCTTGAAGAAACGGCGTATGCGTTGAATCTTTTGGTGCATACGGAAAAACCGGTGGTGATAACGGGGGCGATGCGGCCGGCAACGGCGTTAAGTGCGGATGGTCCATTGAATTTTCTAGCAGCCGTACAAACGGCTTGTGATGCTGCGGCTGGTTCGTATGGCGTGTTAGTACTGCTTAATAATCGTTTGTGTGCTGCTCGTTTTGTGGAAAAAATGGATACGATGCAGGTGGACGCGTTTCAGTCACGGCAACAGGGATATGTGGGGATCGTTCAAGATGGAAAACCCGAATTTTATCAGCGGCCAGTGAAACGGTGTACGCAGCAATCGCAATTATATTTACCCGTGACAAATACCTTGCCCTATGTACCGATTGTGTATTGTCATGTCGGTATGCGTGGTAATATTTTCCCCTTTTTTGCTAATGACAATGCTAAGGCGATTATTTTGGTAGGTATGGGACATGGACGTGTGTCAGAAGTGATTAAAAATGAGGTTATGGCGTTACAACAGCGAAGAATTTTATGTGTGCGTACGAGTCGAACCTTCGGTGGCATGGTGACGAAAGTTGATGAGTATGCAACGTGGTTGTGGGCGAATTCTTTGTCGCCACAAAAAGCAAAGATCGTTGTGCAGTTGGCCTTATCACAGGGGTATTCAGCTGCACAGATACAAGATATCCTTAACACACATTAGGGGGATTTTCTTGTTCTCTTTTTGTTACTATGGTACAATAACAGCGAAAGAAGGCTATTGCTGTTTTTAAGGAGGATTGGATGATGAAGGCAATAATGCGTCGGATTTGCTTGATGAGTATGGTGATGACGTTAGGTATGGGGTGTATGCAGGGTGATATAATGGGAAAATCCCCAGAAAGTACGTTGGCGATAGAGTCGTTTTATCAGCATAAGTTTATTCAGGGACGAGGCGAGGCTTTTCATCCGAATGAATATATTACACGGGAAGGATTGGCGACGATTCTTGCACGTATGATTGGTTCACCTGTTGGGCGGATGCATTCATATAAGGATGTAAAAGGACGTTGGTCGGAACAAGCTATTGCTACCGTACAGCAAAAGAAAATTATGACGGGTACGAAGACACGGCTGTTTTATCCAGAAAGACGAATATCGCGGCAGCAATTTGCTATTATTTTATATAATTATATGAAATATCAGAAATGGGATGTATCACGTCAAGGAAAACGTTATCGAGATGATAAACAGATTGAGGCGAAGGCGAAACGGGCGGTGTATGCTGTTGCTACGTATGATATTATGCCTATGACGAAAGAATCCTTTTTACCTCGTGCATGGGTTACACGGAAAGAAGCGGTAATGTGGTTGCATCGGTTATATGTACAGGAAGAAGCACGGATGAAGCAGGCTCATACGACAAATCTTATGGAAACCAGTGGTGTGAAAGGAATTGTACCTGCATCAGCAAAAGGTGTTGTACCAGTTGTAGTTGAGGAAAAACAAATCGAACAGGCTGTTTTTGCGATACTAGAAAAGGAATATGGTTCCATTAAAGCGTTTTCGGAAGATGGCGTATTGTATTGGCAAGGGGATATATTGCATGTGCGTATGAAAAGCACGGTGCATCGAGAAGCCGTACAACGTTGTGTAGCGGTGATGCCGCAGACTATGGCGGTACGGGTTACCGTACAAGCTGCACAGTATAGCACAGTCGATTATCAGCGATTGATAGAGAAAGCAAAACAGGTGTACATTGCTCATAATCCACAAGGCAAGGTACAAGATGCTCGCATTAATTACATACAGGAAAAAATTGTGTTTAAAATGAAAGGAATGTCGACCGAAACGCGTCAAGCGTTACAAGATGCGGTGGGAAATGTCTTGTTATTGATCGTCATATAGGATGGAAGAGATGAAAGTAAAACAAGTTATATGCTGTTTGCTGATTGGAGGTATATTCTCTTTGTCGGCATATGGGATGGAGCCATATCAAGATATCGCATTAGTACAGGGACAGGATGCGATCACTTATTTGCAGCAGACCCAGGGTTTACGTGTGTTTCCTGGTCCGTTATTGCAGCCTCATAAGCCCATTACACGGCAAGAATTGATGCAGTTGATTTGGGATGTCGATGGGAATTTGGGGAGATTGTCATTACAGGAGAAAAGATTCGCTCCGCTAGTGTTGGCGATGATTGTGCCATCTTCTTGGAAAGAACAGACACTGTCAAAAGTAGTGACAAAAGCGGAATTAGCGGATATTTTGGAGGCATGGCAGAAGGTAAATCAATGGCAGCCAATAAAAGGACAAACGTTATCTATGTCAACAACGCCTGTATCACGGTTAGAAGCGATACAAGCGGTGTACGCTGCGTTATATGGAAATAAAGTACATGTAAATTATCAGTTACGAGAAGAGCAGATTTGGCAACGATTGCTGTCATATTATGGTTCTTCAACGGCATTTTTGACAGAAGGGGTACTATATCGTCAAGGGGAAACGTATATTATTGGCGTGTATCCGGAAAAAATGGAACAAATGATAGCTCTCTTTGCAGAAATGCGAGAATTCGTACGTATTAAACCGATTCGGTGGAGTTATGAAACGTATACTACGTATATGAAAGAGGTACAACAGGTGCTTGCGGTAAGGGAACCGCTGAATGCAACGGGATATATCATTCCCGATTTTGAACAAGAACGCTTGCTTTGTGTGGTACCTCATCCTGTTGGCGAAAAGACAAAACAACAGGTTGTAGCATTGGTGGGATCTAGGCATGTGCAGTTTGTTTTGCTTGGTGAGAAACCGGTAAAAGCAGATCGTGATACCACCGTAAAAGGTATTTATTATGCACCTTATGCAGTGGGGATTACAGCTGATATGGAACGGCTTATTCGGGATTTTGAGTATAGTTTAATTCATGGATAGCTGGATTTAAGTAATAGGTTAAAGCAGTTGTTTTTATATAGTCTAGAGGATGTTTCGAGGAAGAATAGGGGAGAGAGTTATGAATAGTTTTTTACCATATGCTATTGTTGTGGGTGTAGTGGTAATTTTTTTCTGTATTTGCTATGTTTTGTTTTCAGGATCATCAACGAAAAAAAAGAAAAAACGTAAACTCCTCAAGATGGAACAGCAAGGGTATCTAGATAATCGGGGTATGCAAAATTCCTTTCAGACGTCACCAGTGCCACGAGTATCGCAAGTACCGATACAGCAACGGGAGGAAAATCCACAGGAAACACGGTTTGTGACGACGAAGGGGGAAGTTGTACGGCGTGATGGAAAAATGGTGTATGAAGAACCTCCAGCAACGGCATCTGGCACAACGAATAGGGAATTTACACGGGCTTTATCGCGAGCGGAATTATTAGCAGCGATGGAAAAAGTAGATAAAGAAGAGGCTGCATCGAAAAAGGCAATACAGGAAGAGCAGAAAAAAAAGACATGCTTACAACAGGCGGCAGAAGAAACAAATCCGTTAGATCAATTAGGGGCGATTGTGACGGCCGATTTATTAGCTAAGACACAGTCTTCTTCCTCTATGGGAGAAAAAGACGATGAGGTGGACGAAGCAACACAGATTATTCAGCGGCAGGATCTTTCCAAAGAGGTACCACGCAAGGAAACGTCGCTTTTGGGAAGACGAGAAAATATTATGATTACTGAGACGAGTGTGCCGGCATCCCCCCTTGTTATACTTACGGATAAACAGGCAGAACAAGCCGTAGCGGCTTCTCCCTTTATGCAAGAATGGGTACAGCGGTTTATTCAGCGTTTTGGTGAAGGCATGGGAGAACGGCGTAGATTAGTTAGCTCTATTACGGCTTCTGCCTTTGCTTGTGTGGGATGTCAGAAGGATGCGGAACGGCAACAGTTGGTAGCCTCTCTTTCTGTACAAGAAGCGTTGGAAAAAGTACAACGAGTGTATGTAACTCAACCGTATCCTTATGTGAAACATATGGCATTAACCGCATTTTATGATATTGCCAGAGGTCGCACTATTTCGACACGACCTGTTGTCGCTATGGATGCACTTAATGTGATGCCTTATTTAACAACGCCCCATTATCAAATTTTATCTATTTTATTACGCTTTTTATATTTGCCGGATCAAACTAATGTAGATAAAGAAACGTTTTGTTCTTTTTTGGATACAAAAGTATTACCTTTTTTTACGAATTTTCCTATGGCTACGGCATATTATCAACAATTAGAGCATGTACGGTGCTTATTTAGAGAAAATAAAGAAACGCGTTTTGCTGAAATATTAGCTAATTCTTATCCCTTATTATTTGGTTATCGAGGGATGACGGAGGATGAATTGCATCAGGCTTTGCATGGTAAGTATTCTCCGAAGGGGTGGATAGTACCATCGGTTTATGCGTCTTTCTTCAAATTAGCTTTGGCGAATGAGCTAGGAATGACGAAGTTTTTCCGAGATGCGTGCATTCAAGATAGGAAAATACAACAACGGTTATTGCAATTAGCGAAAAAACGTCCCGTTCACTTTAGTGGCGAAGAAGCCCTATATATTATGGAACGTATTTCACCCATATTGTCAGAATTAAGTGATATTTGGGATAGTTCGCCTTTGAAGGTGTCAACACTATCTTTATTAGGCTTATATTTAGCACAAGGTTATATTAAAAGTGAGATTGGTGAAACAGTCGATATTTCACGCTGGGTAGAATAGACAATATATCCATACAGCAAATGCCTGTATGGATATATTTTTTTGAAAAGTATTGTTAGTATTAATGTAGTGTACCGGCCGTTTTGTTTTAAGAGATATTCGTTTTTGTAATACTAGAAAAGGGAGCAATAAATAAAATTCATAAAAATAAATGGGATAAAGATGAGAAGGCATGGTTATTTTGTAAATATTTCTTATTAAATATGGAACACAAAACTGTTAACAATTAAAGATAATGAAAATGAGAATAACGGTAAATAGGTAAAATAAGCCGAAAAATAAATAAAAAAAACGCCCATTCTCATTGACAAATAAACATTACCGTCGTATAATAAAAACATCAAAATTATTAAATTTGTTTATATGAAAAGGAGAGGTGCTATTATGTTTCAGAATAGTGATTTTTGGATTGGTTTAGGTGTTGGTGTAATTGCAGGTATTTTTGGTTATAAATTGATGAGCGAAAGAGAACAACAATTGATGGCATTACAACAACCTGCAGGTGGAGCAGTTGCAGCAAATGTACCATTAGCTGAATTGCAACGGCAGAAAGAAGAATTAGAAGATATGATCGCCGCACAGGAAGCAGCTCAGCAACAATAAGATAGTCAAAAAAGACTGTTGCCTTGGAGGTAGCAGTCTTTTTTCGGCATGGTATCATATAGTGCATAAAAAGGAGGGAGCAAGTTGGGCTTTTTTGGTCTGGCGAATGTAAAATGGGAGTTTATATTGCGTGCCGTACAGATTTCTTCTTATATTCCGGGACGCATTCGATTGCGGAGTAGTAAATTAATTGGTAATACGGAGTTAGGGAACAAGTTGACGACAATGGCTAGTGAATACCCAGAAATTCGCAAAGTGGAAATTAATACAACGACCGGCTCAGCTTTGATCTTATATAATGCTCAAGCGGTTCGTGTCAATAGTCAATTTGCTAAGGTAGAACAATATATTAAGATGCATGCAGAAAGGAGAGGGTAGCCATGTCTTTAATTTCAGGGCTTATGTTAGGGGCTTCCATAGGGAAGGCAATTCATGGTATGTTTTTAAAAAATGGGTCCGCAGGACTACATGTGTCACCTTTATTAGGTAGAAAGGTAAAGCAAGGAACGGAAGCACCAAAACAGGGGCAAGCAGATACTGGTCATATGTTGGCGTTTTCTTGTGTAGCGGCTACGCCAGGAAGACGGCGGTATCGAGTTGCTTCGTTAGTGCAAAATCAGGAATTAGCCACGTTGTTGGAAGAACAGTTGTCTCAATTATCGCGAGTGGATAAAGTGCAAGTTAGTGCGTTGACTGGTAGTATTTTAATTTGTGCACATGAGGAAATCGTTTTAGATGAAATTGAACAATTTTTGCGTTTTCAATTATTCCCCCAAGTAAAACAAGAAGAAAATGATGTATCGTCGTCACATGGCGGACCGACGGTATATATGGAAAAGATTTATGAAACGTTAGATGTATTGAGTCATTTTATTTTACAAAAAACGGGACGGTTATTTGATTTGCGTTCTATTATCTCGTTGGTGCTCATTGTTAGGGGGATTCGTAAGATTTTGACATTTGATCAAAGACCGACAGGACCGCAGATGTTGTGGTGGGCTGCCGCCTTGTTGAGAGGACGGCGATAGGCATGTATGTTCGTACAGTAGTGACGTTACAAAAAAAATTGCCCCCTCGTGTACGACCATTATTGGGAGCAAAATTGCGTCATGTTTCGGGAATTGTGTCGGTTACAATTGAAGATAATAGGCTTAGTCTGTTTCATCGAGGTGAAATAGATTGGTTATATGTTCGCTCCCTTATTTCGCTTTTTGAAAAAGCATATGGGAAACAAAAGGAAGAGAAAAAAGAATGGGACGTAGCAGCTTATCGACGGGAAGCAATTTTATCGGTCGGCGGCTTTATTGTGATGAATATATTGCGTAAGACGAATCCAGAATTTTACGATAGTATGTTAATGGTTCGTCGCTTGTTTACGTTGTTTATTGCTCGTCGTATCATGAAAACTGGGGTTATGGGCATCATTAAAGATCATCAAGCAAATGCGGATACGTTGACTGCAACGGCTGTTGTGGCATCTGTCTTGGCTGGTAAGCCTGAATCTAGTCTGACCCTTCTTGCCTTGTCTAATGGTGCGGAAATGTTGACAGAATATGCCGCAGAAAAAGCTCGGCGTCAGATTTCGGGCTTGTTAAAATTGGATCAGCGTGATGTATGGCTTATTGAAGATGGGCGTGAACGGAAAGTTCCTGTTGAATCATTGCAGGTGGGCGATCACATTGCGGTGCATTTAGGTGAAAAAATTTGTGTTGATGGGGTCGTCTTGGCTGGTAATGCTGCTGTTAATCAGGCATCTATTACAGGGGAATCGAATCCGGCTATTAAACAGGGGGGATCGGTTGTCTATGCAGGTAGTATCATTGAGGCAGGGGATCTGGTTATTACTGTAGAAAAGGTAGGAGCCGATACATCATTAGCACAAATCATTCATTTGGTAGAAGAAGCACAAACTCGTCGGGCACCCGTACAAAATTTTGCTGATAAAATGGCAAATATGCTAGTGCCGATTTCTTTTATTGGTGCGGCTATTGTGTATGGTGCTACGAAAGATTGGCAGCGTGTGTTAAATTTGCTCTTTATTGATTTTTCGTGTGGTTTAAAATTATCTACAGCAACGGCGATTTCGGCGGCTATCGGCTTATCGGCTCGACAAGGGATTCTTGTCAAAGGTGGTAACTATATTGAAAATTTAGCGAATATTGATACGGTTGTTTTGGATAAAACGGGGACGATCACGATGGGCGTACCACAAATTTCACACATTGAAACGATTGATGGCGTTACGGAAAAAGAAATGGTATTGCTTGCGGCATCGGCAGAAATGCATTCGGTTCATCCGTTAGCGGTGGCGGTGCAGAAATATGTCAAAGAACAAGGTTGGGAAACACCTCATCATGACCTTTCGGAAACGGTTGTGGCACGGGGAATGCGTGCCATCGTGCCACCATTTGAAGATTTTATTGGTGGGACTGTATTAGTTGGTAGCCGGCGTTTCATGTCGGAAGAACAGGTGTTAGGCGTTCCTTTAGTTAGTGATACAACGTGGGGCAATAATATACTGTATATTGCTCGCGATGGCCAATATATAGGTAGTTTGACTATACAAGATCCAGTACGACCAGAAATGAAAAAAACATTAAATCAAATGCGTCGTATTGGTATTGATGAAGTGGTAATGCTGACGGGTGATTCCAAGGAAGTAGCAGCAGAAGTAGCAAGAAATATGGATATTGATTCCTATCATGCGGAAATTTTACCAGAAGATAAGGCAAATTATGTCTTAAAATTGCAAAAACGCGGAAACGTTATGATGGTTGGCGATGGAATTAATGATGCACCAGCTTTGGCTTGGGCCGATATCGGCGTTAGCCTGGGAGGGAATAAGACAGATATAGCTGCTGAATCGGCAGCCATCACTATTCGTTCGGAAGATCCTAGTCGCTTGTATGAAGCTCTGCGGATTGGTAAACGGACGATGAAGGTAATCAATCAGAATTTTACTGCTACCATTGTAGTTAATTCGGCAGCGATGTTGCTGGGAGCATTAGGCCGTATTAGTCCATTATGGGCAGCGGTTATTCATAATACGGCAACGTTAGCGGTAGTGCTTAATAGTGCAAGTATTTTAAGGTCGACACGGAAACGTATACGCCGGTAAGGACAATAAAATCGTACCACCCGTAGGATAATCCTTTGGTGGTACGATTTTTTTTGTTATCCGTATTAGTGGTAATGGATAAGAGGATCGTAAAGATTTTTGAAAAAATGATTTATATTTAGAAAATAACAACAGAAAAGTAATTGATGAAATATATTTTTGGGAGTAATATACAATATAATAATAAAACATTGTTTATGAAAATCTGTGAAGGAGAAGTTAAAATGGTGTCGTGCATGTACAGAGAATTGATCGAATGCAGCGTGTCAAAAGGAATGTTGAGAGGGCAGTTAAAGGAAAAATCCGGGTATTTTTCGAGGCGGAAGTAATATGTTGACATTCTATTCATAATAGGAGGCAAGTCTTAAGCCAAGGTGTATCTCAGATGTATCCGTCCCTGACAAATAATTGTCTGGACGGATTTTTTTGGAAAGCATATGTTATCGTTTAAGAAAATAGATACATATAAAGATGGGTATACGGTTGTGTTAGTGAGTACATGTATGCTTGTCGATGGATGTATACTAATTGAAATGTTGTGTCGATTACGTCAAGATAGTGTTAGTGGTTATATTTTAGAAAGTAGGGCGATCACAATTGTTGAGATCGATATACCTTTTTAGGTTTTACGTTGTTACTAGAAATTTCTGGGAACAATGGTACGATTACCGATAAATAGGGGAAGGAAACCACTGTACATGACAAACGCTAGGTTGTATTATAGCAGGTGTTGCAGCAGTATAAGAACTTAATTATACTGTTATTAACGTATTTTGAAGGTAGATTAGTAAGGTGTTTTTTGCTATGCTGAAATGGTATTGATGCATTGTCCGCGATGGGGCTGCATCTCTTTCCATTTATGGTACGTGACTTTTAAGTGGTTATTAGTTGAGAAGCACGGTAATAGGCACTTAAATAAGAAGGTAAGTTGTTTGTAGCTGTATTAGTTTGTATGGGGGAGAGTAATGCGATGGGCATGTTTTATCACGTTATTCTTGAATGGTAAGTGTAGTTAATAGGCTGTGCAGTGACGGGTAAAGGCATGGATACAAAAATGCAAGCGGTGACAACACACGTAGAGAAGCATATGACCTCAACACAATAGGGTATGTGTCAATGTGTTTTTATAACTGCAAAAGAGGGAAGGAAATACCGACGGTCTGTGATAGGCATATTGGTTTAGTACATCATTTTGTATTGTTTCAAGGAAAAAACAATGGAGGAGGATATTTTTTTTCGGTTACGATGTATTATCGTTAGAATGGGAATATGGTATAATGAAGAAAAATATAAGAATAAAAGAAAGAAGGGATGATATGAAAATAGAAGAAGGTTCAGTCATTATGGTGCATGAAAATGGATTGGCTGAAGTTAAAGTAGGGCGTCATTCCGATTGTATAGCGTGTGGAGCCTGTCCAGGATCGGATAACATCGTGGTTATGGTTGTTGATCCTATTGGTGTAAAAGTGGGACAACAAGTGAAATTTGAAATGCGTGAAATGAATGTTATCATGGGGGCATTTGTTTGCTTTATTTTGCCTTTACTGTTAATTGGGTTAGGGGCAATTGGCGGCTATTATTATGGACTTTCAACGGGTGTTGAAGAAGTACATTTTGCGGTTTTTGGTGGCATAGTTGGGCTTGTTATTGGTGTTGTGCTTATGAAATGGTTTGATCGAACCTTTCGGACGGACGATACAATTAAACCCAAAATTATTGAGATTTGTGAGTAAAAAAAACAGGTTCTAAAAAGAACCTGTTTTTTTATTAAAATATCAAGAAAAAGAAATAAAATATTTTATAATATAATAGAAGTGTGGTATGATTATAAAAAGTGTAATGGAGGCGATAAATATGGCATCACCAGATATGATGGCGTTAGGATCACAAGCATCGGTTATTCGCGATTTATTTGCTTATGGGCAGGAACAAGCTGCCAAGATAGGAAAGGAACATGTATTTGATTTTAGTATTGGAAACCCGACTGTACCTGCTCCAGCGTGTGTGGCAAAAGCTATTCATCAAGTATTTATGACATATTCGTCAACGGATATCCATGGTTACACGGCAGCGGCTGGTGATAAGAAGGTGCGCGATGGGTTGGCTGCGTACATGAATGAGCAATATGGCGCTAATGTAACGGGTGATTGTTTTTACCTTACCTGTGGGGCAGCAGCGTCTTTGACGATTACCTTGAAGGCGATTGTGGAAAAATCATCAGATGAAATTATTGTTATTGCTCCATTTTTCCCTGAGTATACCGTGTTCATCAAAAATGCAGGTGCAAAGGTGTGTGTCGTGCCACCCGACACGGAACATTTCCAAATTCCGCTGGCTGAGTTTGCCAACGCAATTAATGAGCACACACGGGCGGTTATCTTAAATTCGCCGAACAATCCTTCAGGCGTCGTATATACACCAGAAACATATCAGCAAGTAGCGACTATTTTAGCGGAAAAATCAAAGGAATATGGACATCCGATTTATATTATTGCGGATGAACCATATCGTGAAATTATTTATGACGGTAAGCCGATTGTGTATGTCCCTTCGCATTATCAGGATACGATTATCTGTTATTCTTATAGCAAATCGTTGTCCTTACCGGGAGAACGTATTGGGTATATTTTAGTACCACCACAAGTAACCTCAGCAGCAGATGTATATACGGCGATTTGTGGTGCTGGTCGTTCTATGGGTTTTGTATGTGCCCCCCATCTTTTTCAACATGTTATCTTACAATGCTTGGGCGAGGTGTCAGATATCAGCATTTATGATAGAAACCGTAAATTATTGTATACTGAGTTGACGAAGATGGGCTATGAATGTGTGTATCCTGATGGTGCATTTTATCTCTTTGTTAAATCACCAGAAACGGATGCCAAGGCCTTTTCGGATAAGGCAAAAGCCTTAAATTTGCTTATTGTGCCAGCTGATTCATTTGGCTGTCCTGGCTATGTGCGGATTTCGTATTGCGTAGAGGAAGATATGATTCATCGTGCTTTACCCGTATTTGAACAAGTAATGCAACAATATAAGTAAGAAAAAAGCAAGCTGTAACCCGAAATGTAGGGACCAGTTTGCTTTTTTAGTAAAAAAATAAAAAAATAAGAAAAAAGTACTTGCCAAAGAATGAAAGTCATAGTATAATTCTTATTGTTCGATAGCGAACAATACATATTCCTCAATAGCTCAGTTGGTAGAGCAATCGGCTGTTAACCGATTTGTCGTAGGTTCGAGTCCTACTTGAGGAGCCATGGCCCCTTGGTCAAGTGGTCTAAGACACCGCCCTTTCACGGCGGGAACATGGGTTCAAATCCCGTAGGGGTCACCACATATGGGCGATTAGCTCAGCTGGGAGAGCGCCTGCCTTACAAGCAGGATGTCGGCAGTTCGATCCTGTCATCGCCCACCATATGAATAGGAGAACTTTCAATTTGTACATGTGTACAAAATTGAAAGTTCTTTTTCATAATAATAAAATAAGGTTGCCTTTGTTTCTATGTGAACGGAGCGAGCAAGTGGTGATATTTATGTTGAGGATAATGGAGGTAGTGTGTTGCAATCGTTAGAATCTATATTAGTATTTGATATCACGATGGTTATACAAGTTATTTTAATTGATTTAGCCTTAGGTGCCGATAACTCAGTTGTTATTGGCTTAGCTGCTAAAAATTTAAGACCGGAGTTGCAGCGGAAAGCTATATGGTATGGTACGGCTGGTGCTATTTTATTGCGTTTCTTAATGGCGTTTGCCGTTTCATGGGTACTGCAAATTCCCTATGCCAAGACGATTGGAGGCTTGATATTGGTGTATATTGGTATTTCCCTAATTGGTGCTAAAGAAGCAGAGGGAGATATGAAGGTAGACGCAAAAAATACCTTGCTGGGTGCAATCAAAACTATCATGATGGCTGATATGTTAATGAGTATGGATAATGTTCTAGGTATCGTTGGCGTTACGAATAATCACTGGGGATTGTTGATTTTGGGCATGTTGATTTCTGTTCCGATCATCGTCTTTGGTAGTACTGTTGTAGTGAAGGTGATGCATAAGTTGCCAGTCTTGATTTATATAGGGGGTGCTATTTTAGCTTGGGCTGCGGCGTCTATGGTGATTACGGATCAGTATTTAGCTACTCATATAGGCGATATTCGTGCATATAGTGGAATCGTAAAAGCCGTTTTTTTAGTACTTACTGTTGGTGGCGGTTTCCTATGGAAATACAGCCATAGTAAGGGGGCGGAATGAAAAAATAGCTTGACTTTTTTATGATGTGTGGTATCATATACAAGTCAGGATAACGGGGCGTGGCGCAGTTTGGTAGCGCGCTTGGTTCGGGACTAAGAGGTCGCAGGTTCAAATCCTGTCGCCCCGACCATATAGCAAAAGCGGTTCCAATATACTTGGAGAGGTGTCCGAGTGGTTTAAGGAGCATGATTGGAAATCATGTGTAGGGCTATCGCTCTACCGAGGGTTCGAATCCCTCCCTCTCCGCCAGCATACAAAGAATCTACTATGGTAGGTTCTTTTTTTTTTGTGTATTTGCGTAGAAATGGAAAAAGACAGTTGCTATATAAGCATAGGTGGCGTATAATCGATTTTATTGATGCATAATAAATAGGTATAAGGGATAAAAGTTATATTATAATATTGTAATTCTTTTTAATAACGGTTACAATATAATAAATGATGTTCATTAAGATGCAAGTTGTTTACTATTTATTACAATATGCATCGTAATAGCAAAGGAGGTTTTTTATGAATATTGCCGAAAAGCTGAGAACGAATGGATATAAGGTTACACCACAGCGATTGGCTGTATATGATGCGATCAATAATAACATGTCTCATCCTAATGCGGAGTCTATTTATAAAAAGTTACAACCTAATTATCCCTCTATGAGTTTAGCGACCGTATATAAAACGATGGAAATTTTTGCTAAGATTGGTGTAGTTAGGGTATTGCAATGTGGAGAGGATTCACATCGATATGACTATAAAATAGATTCGCATGCACATATTCGTTGTGTGAAGTGTAATCGTATTTATGATGTCAATATTGATCAGGCACCATTAATCGAATTAGCGGCTAGTCAAACGGGCTTTACCATAGATGATGTAAGCCTATCATTTATTGGGACATGTAAAGATTGTCAAGAAAAAGAATAATATAGTAATATAAAGGGTACAGGACGAATGGTCTGTACTCTTTTTTTTGGGGCAGTCATATGAGTAAGGAGTAGATGATGAGAATATTGCATACGGCCGATTGGCATTTAGGTAAGATGTTTTATGGTGAATATTTGACGGATGATCAAGAATATGTGTTACGACAACAGTTTTTACCGCTGTTAAAAGAAGCGGCGGTGGACGTGGTTGTAATTGCAGGTGATATTTATGACCGGAGCTTACCACCGACAGGGGCAGTGGAATTATTTGATGAAATGATTACCAAAATTGCCAATGAAGCACATATACCTTGTATGATTATTAGTGGCAATCATGACAGTGCTACTCGTCTTTCCTTTGGTAACAATCTATTGTCAGCACAGGGGATTTATATAGCTGGTGATTGGAATAAATTGGTTAATCCCGTGATTATGGAAGACAAGTTTGGGAAGGTGTCTTTTTATTTGATTCCTTTTGCTGATCCAGCGGAAATACGACAACAATTTGGCAATCGGGATGTGCATGATCATGAAAGTGCGTTGCGACAGGTGTTAGCGTATTATCCTCGAGGAACAGCACGTTCCGTTTGTGTCGCACATGCCTTTGTTAAGGGGGGAATTACCAGTGATTCAGAACGCCCGTTGGCGATTGGGGGAACAGAAGTGGTCGATGTGTCTTGTTTCGATGGTTTTTCCTATACTGCACTGGGACATTTACATGGACCACAACAGGCTGGGAGCAGAAAAAACGTTCGCTATGCGGGGAGTTTATTGAAATATTCCTTTGGAGAAGCACGGCAGAAAAAATCATTTCTTCTTGTTGATATGGATGGCAATGGGCAGGTGGGCTTTGAGTCCATTCCCATTATGTCGCGGCGCGATGTACGTATTATCGAAGGTGATTTTGCTACGTTGATGGCTGCGGAGGATACGCAGACGGATGATTTTATCTTGGCACGAGTGTTGGATAGTGAACCTATTTTAGATGGCATGACGAAGATTCGACAAAAGTATCCTAATGCGTTGGCCTTAGAAACCCCAAATCGCCGTATGATGGGAATGCAGGAAGGGCCACGGGCGGTGGGAAAAACGACAGAGTTTGAGTTATTTCAGAGTTTTGTACAGTCTATGCGAGGCGAGGGGCTATCGGTGCAAGAACAAGCATGTGCAACGGATATTTGGCAACGGTTACTAGCAGAGGATGGTGATGGAATGTTATGAGGCCTTTATATTTGGAAATGCAGGCTTTTGGACCATATGCGGGTAAGCAGTGTATTGATTTTAGAGATTTGAAAGAACGGCGGTTATTTTTAATTTATGGGCCTACTGGTGCAGGTAAGACGACGATCTTAGATGCTATGTGTTATGCCTTGTATGGTGATACGAGTGGTAATCGCCGTTCGGGGGCACATATGCGGAGTGAATATGCCTCGCCACAGGTGCCGACTAAGGTGAGCTTTGCTTTTACAGTGGGATCTCATTATTATCGGATTGAACGTAGTCCCGAGCAAGAAATTGCAAAATTACGAGGTTCGGGGTTAAAAAAGGCGGCCGCAATGGTGGCTTTGTATGAAACAGATGCGAATGGTGAAGATACGAAAGTGATCGCAACGAAGAATGTAAATGCACAGGTAGAATCTATCTTAGGGTTTAAGTCGGAACAATTTCGGCAAGTTGTTCTTTTACCACAAGGAGATTTTCGTAAACTCCTTTTAGCCGGTTCAGCTGAACGACAACAAATTATGCAGATTTTGTTTCATACAGAGCGTTATGCACGGTTTCAACTTTTTATGAAAGAAAAGCATGATGCCATACAGCAAGAATATCAGCAACTGGTGCAACAGGAAAAACAGGGATTAGAAAGTGCAGACTTATCAACGGTAGAGTTGTTACAAGCACGGATAACTGAAAATACTCATCAGATACAAGCGATAAAACAGCAGATTGAGGTAGCTCAACGGTTACAGGAACAGCGAACGCAAGAATTACAAGTGGCAACGGAGTTGGAGAGCCATTTTAAGGCACTTGCGGAAGCACAGTTAGCGTATGAACAGTTACAAAAGCAAGAAAAGGAGATGGCACAGCGGAAAGTATATATAGAACAGCTTGAGCAGGCACATATCTTAGTGGATGCTTTTCAACAAGTAGATGATATTATAACGAAAGGAAAAGAAGCAAGTATTCGTAAGCAGCAAGTAGAACAGCAGCGGAATGACGCATGTGAAAAGGCAAAGCAAGCGGCACAAACCTATGCAAAGTTGCAGGCACAACAAGGAGAAATTGAGGTGTTGACGGGTACAATTCAACAGTGGAAAGGATGGCAATCGCGGATTAACGAATACCATAAACAGAAAAAACGGTGGGATTTAATACAAAAGAAAGAAAAGGATGTAAAAGAAAAAGTGGCTGCACAGGAAAAGCTGCGGGTTGAAGTTGAGGCAAAAATACAACACGTACGTCAAGCGGAAGTACAGTTAGCACAGATACAAACGACGATAGGGGATAAGCAACTAGCGTTGAAACAAGCCCACGATGAACAAAATAGGGCAAATAGTAGACAAGAGTATAAGCAGAAAATAGAGACCGAAGAAAAAAATATGCAGTTTGGGTTAGACCAATTGAAGCGTATGCAAGACGAGGCATCTCGTCTTACACGGGAGTATGAACAAGTGTATTGTTTGTTTATTCAAGGGCAGGCAGCGGTACTGGCAACAACTTTACAGGATGATATGCCATGCCCTGTGTGCGGTTCGCAAGAACATCCGGCACCAGCGATACCGTTGGCAGCCATACCAACGCAAGACGAGGTAGAGGAAAAGAAGAAAAAGGTAGAAGAAGTAAAGGAAAAGTGTCAGAAAAAAGAAGTAATTATTCAGGAAAGTATGACGAAGATAGAAAACTGGAAACGGGAATACGGGAAACTTATAACTGGAGATGAGGCGGATAAAACTGTGGCACAGTGTCAAAAGGAGATAGATACATTAGAAGAGATGCTTAAGACTTTATCGACACAGGTACAGATGATAACGACAAGTCTTCAGTGTATGCCGGATATGGAGAAACAGTTACAAACGATAGAGGTAGATATAAAGGAACAACAAGATACATATATGACATATCATGAAGAAGCCATTCGGTTAGCCACGGACATAGCAATAGTAGAACAGGAAATTCCCGTGGAATATAGAATGCCTAACGCGGTAGATAGGGCGATACAAAAGGAAGAAAAAACGGTAGCTAAGTTTAAAGAAAACGTACAGCAGGCCGAAAAAGAACGGCTTCAGCAAGGGCAATTAGAAGTGCAGTTGCAAACCGTATTTGATCAAGAATGCAAGAAGCATAAACAGTTACAAGCGGATTATAAAGAAGCATGGAAGCTGTTAGTTACACGTGTACAAGAGGCTGGTTTTGATAGTCCGGACCGGTGTCGTATGTTGCAAGAACGTTGGAAAGAACGGGACAAAGAAAAACAAATACTTCAGGATTACGAAGAAAAACAGTCGCGGCATATTGGCGTGATCAAAAAAGAAGAAGCATGCATACAAGGACAGGTTCGCCCCGCCGTAGAAGAAAAAAAACAAGCCATGCAAGCAGTGAATGAACAGGTGCGACAGGCGAGTGAAAAAAAAGCAACCTTGAATGAACAGGTGCAACAAGATACTAAATTATATGAACGGATGCAAGCAGGGAAACAGCGACAAAACGTGTTAATGGAAGAATATAAGGTGGTTGGTTCGGTGTATGAACTGGTCAGTGGTAAGCAAACGGGAATTAATTTTGAACGCTATGTCTTAGGTGCGTTATTAGATGAAGTATTGGCAGCAGCGAATTTGCGATTACATACGATGAGTAGGCAACGATATGAATTGCAGCGTTCTCATAGTTGGGATGATAAACGGGTGAAACAAATTGGCTTAGATATTGAAGTGTTTGATAACTATACAGGCTATGCTCGTCCAGCCAATACGCTTTCTGGTGGTGAAACTTTTTTAGCTTCACTGGCACTTGCCCTGGGATTAGCAGATGTAGTACAGACCTATTCGGGCGGTATTCATTTGGATACTATTTTTATTGATGAAGGCTTTGGTACTCTTGATGATGAAACCCTTGATTTTGCACTGAAAACGTTGTTGCAATTACAAGGTAATGGTAGGTTGGTAGGGATCATTTCGCATGTAGCTGAATTAAAAGAACGCATTACGACTCGTTTGGCTATTCAAAAAACAAAACAGGGAAGTACGGCGGCTTTTGAATTGTTGAATTAACGATTATATTGGCAGTGGTTAAAGAAGCGAGTATAATCGAGTATAATAGGGAACATTGCAGAAAGGAAGCGTATAAGATGCAATTTACATTTCGACATACTAATTTTAATGTATTAGATTTATCGCGAAGTCTTGCTTTTTATGAAAAAGCGTTAGGATTAAAAGAAATTCGGCGGATTGAACGACCAGATTTTACGATTGTATATATAGGCGATGGCGTTTCTTCGTTTTGTTTGGAACTCACGTGGCTTAAGGCTCGTACTACCCCGTATAATTTAGGGGAGAATGAATTTCATACGGCGTTTGCCGTCTCGGATATGGATAATGCATTGGCTTTACACCGAAGTATGGATTGTGTGGTTTATGAAAACCCTGATATGGGTATTTATTTTATTGTCGATCCCGATGGCTATTGGTTAGAAATTATTCCAGAGGTACTATAAATGGAAGAAAAATATACACAGCGAACGGCATGGCTTTTAGGCAAGGATAATGTGCAGAAATTGGGCGAAAAGAAGATCTTGCTGTTTGGCGTAGGTGGGGTAGGGTCGTTTGTAGCCGAAGCGTTGATTCGTGCTGGTATTGGACATCTTGTACTTGTCGATGCAGATGTTTTTGAACCGTCAAATATCAATCGTCAATTAGGTGCTACTGTTATTACGATAGGACAGCCAAAAGTAAACGCTATGAAGGAACGATTGCTAATGATTAATCCTACTGCGGATATACAAACTCATCAGTTTTTTTATTTACCGGAAACGCATCGTGACTTCATTTCGCAGATACAACCAGATTATGTGGTTGATGCGATTGATACGGTGGCGGCCAAGATTTCTATTATTGAAGAATCATACACCTTACATATTCCCGTCATCTCTTCTATGGGAGCTGGCAATAAATTACATCCTGAACAGTTTGAAATAGAGAAGATTGAAAAGACGTCTGTTGATCCGTTGGCAAAAAAAATACGCAAAGAATTAAAGCAACGAGGCATACAAGGTATTTTGGTCGTGTATTCCAAAGAAAAGCCGATAATACCGCAAAAAGAGGAAACGGAAAATGCATCGCCAGGAAGTATTTCTTTTGTTCCCGGGGCGGTTGGACTTATTATCGCTGGTGCGGTGATTCGTGAATTGGTACAGATTGATTAAAAAACGACATGTAAAATGAGAAAGTAGTCTCTGTGTAGGATGTGTGTTTTTTTGATAAAAACTAAAAACAACATGATAGAGTATATTTATATTGACACTCTCTACTATATATAGTATTATTAAAGCACGTTAAAAAAACCATCGAAATGGTGTTTATTTACAATATAAATTAGATAAATATAATCCGTATTACTTATATATGGGGGGTACATAGAAGTGGAAGTAATCAAACGTAATGGAAAACGCGTTCCTTTTGATCGTAATAAAATTGTTATTGCTATTGAAAAGGCAATGAATAGTAGTAGTGGTGTTTATGAACCAGGACAAGCGGAACGCATTGCCCAAGAGATTGAAGCGTATGCCGTAGCGATTCGCAAAGATATGACTATATATGGTATTGAAGATAAGGTTTATGAATACTTATTAAAGTACAATAATCCGGCTACGGCACGGGCTTATGAAAATTATAAGGCCATTCAAGCGTTTAAACGCCAGACCAATACGACTGACTCAGATGTGTTTGGTTTGTTGGATAATACAAACGTGGATGTGTTGAATGAAAATTCTAATAAAAATGGTCATGTTGTATCGACACAACGCGATTTAATTGCGGGGGAAGTATCTAAAGATATTGCTCGGCGTAAATTGATTCCTGCGGATATTGTGCAGGCACATGATTCGGGGGCAATTCATTTTCATGATATGGATTATATCATTCAACCCATGTTTAATTGTTGCTTGATTAACTTAGAAGATATGTTGGCAAATGGTACGGTTATTAATGGAAAAAGAATTGATACGCCGAAATCGTTCCAAGTAGCTTGCACGGTGACGACTCAAATTATTGCCCAAGTAGCGAGTGGTCAATATGGAGGTCAGTCGATTAATGGTATTGATCGTATTTTAGCGCCCTATGTACGGAAATCTTTTGAAAAATACATGGCGGCTGTCGTGGAAGAACAGCAAGAAGTATATGGTATTGAACCGGATATGAAAAAAGCGGAAGAAATTGCATGGAAGCGTACACGTAAAGAAATTAAAGATGGAATCCAAACCGTACAATATCAAATTAACACCTTGATGACAACGAATGGGCAAGCACCGTTTGTAACTCTATTTATGTACTTTAAACCTGATTATGAATACGCTAAAGAAGCGGCATTGATTACGGAAGAATTGTTGCGGCAACGGATTCAAGGCATAAAAAATGAAGCAGATGTATATGTAACTCCTGCTTTTCCAAAATTGATTTATGTCTTAGATGAACATAACGTGACGGCTGATAGTCCTTATTTTTATTTGACGAAATTAGCGGCAGAATGTACGGCAAAACGAATGTATCCTGATTATATTTCTGCAAAAAAGATGAAAGAAAATTATGAAGGAAATGTATTTAGTCCAATGGGGTGTCGTTCCTTTTTATCACCGTGGAAGGATGAAACTGGCAAGTATAAATTCGATGGCCGCTTTAATATGGGCGTTGTTTCGATTAATTTACCCCAAATTGGCATTTTAGCCGATGGCGATGAAGAAAAGTTTTTTCAAATTTTGGATAAGCGCTTAGAACTTTGCAAAAAGGCATTGCTCTTGCGGGTAGAATTATTGAAACAAATCACGTCGGATGTATCGCCGATTCATTGGCAATACGGTGCTATTGCACGGTTAAAACCAGGCGAAACGGTAGAACGTTTTATTTATGGTGGTTATGCAACGCTTTCATTAGGGTATATCGGCATGTATGAAGCGACGATGTTGACAAAACATTGTTCCCATACAGCTCCGGAAGGTAAGCGGTTTGCACTGAAAGTTATGGATGTTTTTGATGAACATATTCAAGCGTGGAAAAAAGAAACGGGTATTGGTTTTGCTTTATATGGTACGCCGGCAGAAAACTTGACCCATCGTTTTTGCAAGATTGATCAGACTCGTTTTGGCGATATCGAAAATGTGACCGATAAAGGCTATTACACGAATAGCTATCATGTCGATGTGCGAGAAAAAATCAACGTTTTTGATAAATTTGCTTTTGAATCAGAATTTCAGAAAAAATCTACGGGTGGTTGTATTTCCTATGCAGAAATACCGAATATGACTCATAATATAGATGCCGTATTGGCGATGATTCAGTATATCTACGACAATATTTCCTATGCTGAATTTAATACGAAGTTGGATTATTGCCATAATTGCGGTTTTGATGGCGAAATTGTGTTGAATGAACAAAATGATTGGGAATGCCCACGGTGTCATAATACAGAACGCACAAAGTTGACGGTTATTCGCCGTACGTGTGGGTATTTAGGTGAAAATTTTTGGAATGAAGGACGGACGAAAGAAATTAAAAATCGGGTTCTTCACATTTAGGTGATGATAGTATGCGGTATGGACAAATACGGCAGTTTGATATAGCCAATGGTCCAGGGATTCGCGTATCCGTGTTTGTCACGGGATGTACGCATGGATGTGTAAATTGTTTTAATGTAGAATATCAACGATTTGATGCAGGTAACGTATGGACGAAAAAAGAAACACAGCAAGTATTGACGTATTTACAAAATCCCGCTGTGAAGGGACTCACCCTCTTAGGTGGAGAACCGATGCAAAATACGGAAGGATTGATTCCCTTAGTCCAAGCGGTGAAAAAGTTTTTTCCGCACAAAGATATTTGGGTGTATTCGGGGTTTGTATATGAACAAATTATTAAGGATAAAGAGAAAAAAAAACTTTTGTCCATTTGTGATATTCTTGTCGATGGACCATTTATAGATGCGTTGAAAGATCCGGCGTTGTATTTTAGGGGATCTTCAAATCAGCGTATTATTCAGATTACACCAAGTTTAGAGCAGGGAAAAATAACATTGTTATGGCCAGATGGGCGATAACAGCAAATGATAAAGGTGGTAGCTATAAAAGGTATGGCTACCACCTTTTTTTGATAATCATATACGAATTATAGAACGCTGTTTTGAAAGAAATTTTTGAATAGTTTCATTGTATTTTTGGTGGAAATATAGTTAATAAAGGAAAAAGACACAAATATGCAGAAATAAATGTCTGAATGGATTGTTTTGTGTCTAAATGGAGTTGATAAATTATACTATATACCATATACTTAAAAAAATAATGAAATAAATATTCAAAATACTAGTCATCAATTTTACGAAAAGAGGGAATGAAATGCGTTTTCAGAGCAATTTGAAAAAACAACGAATGGGATTATTGTTATCCTGCGCTGTTTCGCTGTGGCTGACAGCACCACTTATAGGTCAACAAGGGGTAGAAGCAAAAACGGTTTCGACACATGATGTTGTAGTTAAAGCTACGGCAGCGGAAGAAGAAGCGAAATTTAATTCGCAACAGGTATCTATTATTACGCGGAAAGATATCGAACAGAAACAAGCAAAGACCGTTGAAGATATTATTTTTACACAAACGGGCGTATCCCGTACGGTTGATTCTATGGGACGTGTAGGCGTATCCATACGAGGCGCGGAACCGCGGCATACGTTGATTCTTATAGACGGACAGTCCGTTATGGGAGATTTGTCAAAATACTCCGGACAAATGGATGAAGTCATGCGGATCGGGACAGAAAATGTCGATCATATTGAAGTGATTCAAGGGGCGGCCAGTGCAAAATACGGATCCGATGCCATCGGCGGCGTTATTAATATCGTTACGAAAAAGGCCACTAAAAAACCGCAAATTCTCTTTAATGCAGAAGGTATGCGTGTTGCTGGTATGAGTGGAATAGCTCCTTATGCCAATTACTTCTTGCGGGCTGATTCAGGCAAGATAGGTAAAGCACGAGTCGGCGTATACATGAGTAAACGGGATGTGATGCCCGTATTGGCAACACGGGAGTGGAAGAAAACCAATTCTATTTTGGTAGGACAAGATAAAAACCAATTTAAACCGAATGCGTTGCGCTTTTATGGTACGGTAAATTCCGTCGGGATAACTGGTGCGTATGATGTGTCCGATAATCACAAACTGAATTGGCGAGGCGAACATTATACGGAAGATTTAGAACGCACGATGAAGCATACGGATAATGAATTGGAGCCACAGCAAATTTTTCGTCGTAATTCTACACGGGACAGCTATAATGTTGCATGGAACGGTAGAAAAGGAAATACTGATTGGAATATAGAAGCAAATTATTCTAAATTACAAGAAGATGACATTTCTTTGATTAATTATTTTGGCAAGTCACAATATGACGGAAAAAATGAATTGCGTTATGTAGATGATGTTCGTCATCGCCAAACGGATTTAAAGGCAACGGCAAATACACAGGTCAATGATAAGCACTTGCTTTCTTATGGTGTAGGTTATGTGCATGAATTTGGCGAAGGTAGTCGGTTAAAATCATCGCCTAATACAAGATATAAATATGTGGATCCCTTTGATTACGATAAAGAATTGTTAGTAGAAAAATTAGATAGCTTTATGAAAGATGATAATCGTCAAGGGGAATATATTTGGTCTCATTTGCATGACCATAAATTTCAAGAAGACGGTAAAACTTGGGATAAAGATTTTGAATACTATGGATATGATGAAAAAAATAAGCAGACGTATAAACCACAATTGACGATTGATGATTATTATAATTATAAGCTTTGGAAGAGCGGGGATATTGACAGCGAAGTTTATGGCTCCATGTCTGATGAAAAAAAAGATGCGTGGCGTGAGTTGAAAAATCGTTTAGAAAAAGAAAATCATGGAGTTGCACGAGGCAATATTGTCGGGGATTATTTTAAGTACGGCATTGAATATGAAGAATATAAGGCGAAAAACTTAGCAACTCAGCCAGAAAAGTGGAAAGATTTGGAAAAGAAAATTCCTCGTTTAAATGGGAAACGCTTTTTGGAAAATTATTGGGAACGGAATAATCGTATTACCACTGGTTGGGGAACCATAAAAAAATATAATGCTTTTTTACAAGATACGATTAAAATTAATGAAAATACGATTTTTATGCCGATTATTCGTGTAGATAACAGCTCGTTGTTTGGTACGCATGTATCCGGAAACATCGGTTTGACACACAGTATTAATGCCAATCCGCATCGTCGTTTTAAGGTGAACATCGGAACGGGATATACCGAACCGGGGATGGGAGAATTATGGTATAACTGGGAAATGTATGGAAGTAATCCCGTAAGTATGAATCGGGCTAAAATGGGATGGTATTGGCGTGGTAATCCGGATTTAAAACCGGAAACATCTATCAATTTTGACATGAGTATTGAAGGTGAAAGCAATCGCACATCGGCACGTTTAGGCGTATTCCACAATCGGATAAAAAATTATATGACGGTATATTATACGGGCGAATGGCAAGATTTTGCTCCCGATTTACGACCGGAAAATAAATGGACCCAAGCACCTGATTTGATTTATAGCTTTAAAAATATAGGTCAAGTTGAAATTACAGGTATAGAAGCGGAAATCAAGCATCATTTCAATCAACACTGGTCATTAAAAACGGGATGGACCTATTTACATGGAGTCAATAAAAGCGATCCATTGATGCCGAAACAATTGCTTGATAAGCCTGTTCATAAGGTGGATATTTCCTTAAACTATGACAATCAACAATCCGGTTGGAGTGGACAATTATGGGGCGATTATTATATTAATATGCTCGATAGCCATACGCTTAAAGGCAAGGGAAATTATTGGCCGGATATATTGTCGGAAGTACCGCAAGCAGGAACGAAGAAAACGGTAACGATGTACGAGCGAAAAACGTTTGGCACATGGAATGTGATGGTACAAAAAAGAATTTCCCCGGATATGAAAGTATATTTTGGTATTAATAACTTATTTGATCATCGTGATGACGATCGGGCAACGCAAGAACGCATGTATCGTTGGGGGATTAATGTGAAATGGGGTGCATCAAAAGGCATTTCGCCGAAAGCTGTTCGTAAAACTTTAAAACAGACCGTATTGACTGATTTTATTACCCCTGGATTTGTTGAAGATGAAAAAACGGGATTACAGATAGTAGGATCATATCAAACTATTTTCGCTTCTGTTGGGGGACGAAAGCGAGCTATTCCTCCTTTCCGCAGTAATACGATGGTAGAAAAAAATGCATGGCGTAATCTTAAAAATGCACCGGAACATGGGTTTGAACAACGATTGACCGTAGGCGTTAAAGGAAAGTTGTCATCCCATACGTCGATTGATATCCAAGGGAGTCTTTCGGCTTCTGCACAGGTATCGACTAAGTATGATATAGCACCATCTCGCGGCTTGACTAAGATGCGTTTAGAAAAGGCCGACGTAACACAACATGCCGGTAAGTGGGATGTTTCGTTAGGTCGTTTGCAAGAAGTGATGGGGGTAACGGGATATTGGTTCGGTCGTGAATTTGATGGTATCCGTGCCGTATATACGAAACCGCAGACTCAGGTTCGCGTTGGTTTTGGTGCCTTTGATAAGAGTACGGGTATTCATGATTCAGCGTATACGCATTCGGTGTACACGGAATTCTATCGTCCCCCCACAGCAGCAGAGTTGTTAGGTTTGGGGTATGGTGATGCCAGTGATACCGATTTAGCTAAACAGACTGAAAAATACGATAAGATTTATAAAGAAAAATATCAACAAGATGTAAAAGCGGGCAAACAGGTAGATATGTTCTTCTATCAACAATTACGGGATATTTCAGATGAATGGGATGCCTATTTAAAAACAAATCCGCCGAAAGGTCCGGAACGTGATAAAAAAGAGGCTGTTTTTGTAGAACGCCAGTTAAAATTGGTGAAACGGTTCCAAGAAATTTTAACCCATGCTTATCCGGATGCTTTTTATCAGTATGATAAGAAGACGAATACGAAGACATCCAGATTTGTTCCTTTTGAAAGAGATTTGGGTGATGGTACGGATCAGTCCAAGAAGATTTGGATGTATCGGTTGAAAAATAAAAAAGGTGAATATATCTATCGTGCAGCGACGGATACTGGTGTAGAACCGGGTGTGTTCGATTCTGATATTATTAAAGAGGCTCGGGCAAAAGCAAAGGAAGCATTGCAATCATATGCCGGATTGAATTTAAATGATCCGAAGGGGTTGACGATGGTGCATAATCCGGATGGTACGGTTGGTATTGAAGCCTTTAACAAGATGTCTCCTAAGACCCAAGAAGCCTATAAATTGCTAGCTCGTGCGAATGCGTTAGCTGAGTTGGATAATTACAGTCAAGGCAATTTAAATGATACTGCTGGCATGTTTAAACGCAATGAAAAAGGGGAATGGTATCAGGATAGAGATGATACTAAGGAATATAGATATGCTGGTAATGGTAAGTCCATAGAAGATGCTGAAGATGATGAATGGGTATTAGATGGCGTAGAATCTCATTTAATCGGTCGCCTGGACCAAGATGAGGCGGCGACGACAGAAGCACGGAAGAAATATCCATCGCGAACGATGTATAAGTTTGATAATTATGGAGATAAATTGGGTGAGATTTTATATAAGGGGAATTATACCTTGGCTAAAAATAATAGACAAGGCAAAGATAGTATTTATGACTTACATATGCCCCAGTTTGTGGCAAACTTCTTAGAACAATTGGATAAGACTGTTTTACGAGCTTCCGATAGTGGCTCTCAAGGGCCTCGAGCAGCTTTGGAAAAACAATTGGGCAGACCGATCAAAACAAAAGGATTGGTTACTCGTAAGGATGTCATTCCGTCTCTTTCACGGGCAGCTTTCTTGCAAGTAAAACGACAAATGAATACACGCCTTGGGGTACAAGCGTGGTATTTCCGTGGACAAAATAACACTGCTGAGAAGATGGAATATGCTAAGCAACAAGCTGGTGCGGCAGAGCAAAATGGAGTTGCTTCATTCACGCAATTAGCTCAAGTTGTGGGTATTGGTGTAAAAGCACAAATCGGATCAGATTTGTCCTTATCTTTTGATTATGGTCGTAACTACACTGACTTCGGGCGTTTTATGAACGGTTCGAGTATTTTTGAGCATACGAAAGGCACGGCCGATTTTAGAGTACTTGGCAGAACTGTCGGTTCTACGCCGTCCTTCTGGGCAGTGAAATTAGCAATGGGGCGTAGTAATATTAATGTGGAAGGTAGCTGGAATGCGTTTGTCGATTATAAGGCATTTCAACATGGTGCCTTCTTCGGCGGTACCGGCGCGGAAGGTGTGCCGGATCGGTATTTGGATGGCATTCGTAGCTTTACGGTCGGTGCAGGATATGTCCCAAGAAAGAATGTCTTTTTACAAGGATATTACACTTTTGATGCAAAGGGCATGAAAGCACGGGATACCATTTATGGACCAGAAAACTTCCGGCTTGGTGATTATGCACGGGTACAAGTTACATATTTGTTTTAAGTAAACGGTCATGGTAGACGAAAATAAGGTTTGACAAGATTTCATGGGTTTGCTATGATGGAGAAGACAATAAAAGTGGCGATGCAGGAGAGTAGTAGGTATCATGTATAGCGAAACGGGATGGTGTAAGCCGTTACGATGCTGAAGGCGCTCTGAAGGCCGAAGCCGGAAGTTCAGTTGAATGTGTATGGCTTAGTCAAAAAGTGGGTCAATGACCAATGAGGGTGGAACCGCGGGTGTATACTCGTCCCTGTAACACATGGTGTTACAGGGACTTTTTGTATGTAGGAGGTAGAGTGGATGAATTTTCAGGATATGATTTTTGCATTGAAGCGTTTTTGGGCCTCCCAAGGGTGCATTATTTATGAACCATATGATGTGGAAAAAGGGGCAGGCACGATGAATCCAGCGACATTTTTACGCGTTATTGGACCAGAACCATGGAAGGTTGCATATGTGGAACCGTCACGGCGTCCTGCGGATGGTCGGTATGGTGATAATCCGAATCGGTTGTATCAACATCACCAGTTTCAAGTTATTTGTAAACCGTCACCTGATAATATTCAAGAATTATATATTAAAAGTTTGGAAGAATTGGGTATTAATCCGAAAGAACATGATATTCGTTTCGTTGAAGATAACTGGGAATCGCCAACACTCGGTGCGTGGGGATTAGGTTGGGAAGTATGGCTTGATGGCATGGAAATCACGCAGTTCACGTATTTTCAACAAGTGGGTGGCATTGATGTGCATCCAGTGGCATCGGAAATTACGTATGGTATGGAACGACTTGCTATGTATATTCAGGGCGTAGAGAATGTATACGATTTGCAGTGGAATGATCAGGTCACGTACGGTGATATTTTCCATCAAAATGAGGTGGAACAGTCAACGTATTCTTTTGAACAGAGTGATGCGAAGTTATTGTTTGCGTTATTTGATCAGTTTGAAAGCGAAGCAAAGCGGGTTGCGGCGGTTGGATTGGTTATTCCAGCATATGATTATGTGTTGAAATGCTCGCATACGTTTAATTTATTGGATGCACGAGGTGCTATCAGTGTGAGTGAACGAGCTGCGTTTATTGGTCGTGTACGTGCGATGGCACGGTTATGTGCGAAGACGTATTTGACACAACGTGAAGCGTTAGGCTTTCCGTTGCTTAAGAAGGAGGAACACAAATGAGCAAAGATATGGTATTAGAAATTGGTACAGAAGAAATACCGGCTCATTATATGCCGGGAGCGTTAACGCAAATGGCCGAATTAGCACAGCGGTCTTTTCAAGAAGCACATATTTCGTATGGCAATGTGAAAACGTGGGGAACTCCTCGGCGGTTGGTTTTATATGTCACCGACGTAGCTGAATGGCAAGATGATATTTCGACTGTGCGCAAAGGTCCATCTGTTAAGATTGCCTATGAACAAGACGGAAAACCAACTTCCGCTGCGATTGGGTTTGCTCGTGGTCAGGGAATTGAGGTAGATAAGTTAGCTGTAGAAGACGGATATATTTTTGCCAAGGTGTTGCATAAGGGAAAAGAAACGGCATTGTTGTTGGGCGATATTTGCAAGCAAGTGGTTACGGGCTTATCTTTTCCACGTAGCATGCGCTGGGGCGATGGAGAGTTTCGCTTTGTTCGTCCCTTACGGTGGTTGGTGGCTCTTTTTGGTGATGAGGTTATTCCTTTTGAAGTGGCACGAGTCGTTTCAGGCAATATGAGTAGAGGTCATCGTTTTTTGGGAACGGGCGATTTTCTTATTCCTTCGGCAAAGGCGTATGAAGAAACGGTGCGGAATAATTTTGTGTTAGTCGATCCGGAAGAACGGAAACAGCGTATTGTGGCAGGATTGGAAGAGATGGCCAAGCAGCAGGGCGGTATGGTCTTAATGGATGAAGATTTATTAGAAGAAGTGGTGTATTTAGTTGAATATCCGACTGTCCTTTGTGGCACGTTTGATCAAGCTTATTTACAGCTTCCTGAAGCGGCCGTTATTACTCCCATGAAAGATCATCAACGGTATTTCCCATTACGTGATGCAGATGGTACCGTGATGAATCGCTTTTTAACTGTTCGCAATGGTGATGATTTTCATTTGGCAACAGTGCAACATGGGAACGAGCGAGTGTTGCGAGCTAGGTTAGATGATGCGGCATTCTTCTTTGCGGAAGATAGGAAAGTACCTTTAGCATCACGAATTGATAAATTAAAGAAAATTGTTTTTCAAGATGGCTTAGGTACATTATATGATAAGTCGCTGCGGTTACAACAGCTTTGTTATTATTTGAATCATAAACTAGATTTAGGCTTGTCTGATGACGTGTTGCAACGAGCAGCCTTTTTAGCAAAGACCGATTTAGCAACACAAATGGTCATGGAATTTACGGAATTGCAAGGTGTGATGGGCAAGGAATATGCTCTGCTTGATGGGGAAGATGAAGTTGTAGCGGAAGCGTTGAAGGAACAGTATGAACCACGGTTTGCTGGTGATGTATTACCCACCACGATGGTAGGAACGGTGTTGAGCTTGGCTGATAAAGTAGATACCATTGTAGGGATGTTTAGTTTAGGCCATGTACCAACGGGATCACAAGATCCCTTTGCATTACGGCGACAGACCATAGGTGTACTGCATATGCTATTGACATCGGGGTGGAATATTAATTGTCATGAAATATTCACGGTCGTATTGGAATTATTGGGTGTAGATGCGGATAAGGCGGCAGCTGTGCAAGCGACTTTACATGATTATTTCCAATTGCGGTTTAAGAATATGTTACAAGAAAAAGGGTACGACTACCGTATTTTAGAATGTGTGTCTGAAGCGGATACGTTGAATGTTGTGGATATAGAGAAACGAGCAGCCGCGTTGACTAAGGTGGATATTATGCAGCAAGAAACGCTTTTACAGGCGTATACGCGGGTGGGCAATATGGTTAAAGAAGAATCGATTATAACCGTAGATCCTACTTTGTTTGAAACACCCGAAGAAGAAGGGCTGTATCATGTATGCCAAACGTTAGCGAATGCTTTGTCAGCTTGTTATGCTGTATATGATTACGCAGAAGCGTTGCGTCTATTAGCACGTGGTGTAGAACCAATTCATCAATTTTTAGATCATGTATTGGTTATGCATGACAATCTAGCGGTAAAAGAAAATCGCTTACATCTGTTGACTTGGGTATATCAGTTGATTCAGCCTTTAGGTGATATTAAACGATTGAGCTAGGTTGCTTGATAGCCCCATATATAACGCAAATATGGGGCTATTCTTTTATTTAGGAAGAGAATTTTGTGTGTTTTATATAAATTATGAAGAGAAAGAAGCGTGTACTGTGGATAGAAATCTGTCAATTCAGCATTTTATGCAACGTCCTGTTTGGGCACAAATAGATTTAGATGCAGCCGCGTTTAATATACGTCAGATTCGTCGTATGGTTGGACCGGATGTGGCGATTATGTCTGTCGTGAAAGCGAATGCGTATGGGCATGGATCGGTAGAGTTAGCACGGGTGTTTTTGGAGCATGGCGCTGATCGAGTGGCTGTGGCCTGTCTTGGTGAGGCTATCGAGTTGAGACAAGGGGGAATTACGGGGCGTATTGTTATTTTAGGGCATACCGATGGCAGTCAGGCGGCGGAGTTGGTGAATTATGGTATTGATGTGACGGTTTTTCGGTATGAAGATGCGCTTGCTTTTTCGCAGGCGGCTGTAGCACAACAACGTATGGTTCATGTTCATATTGCCGTGGATACGGGGATGGGGCGTATTGGGTATCGACCGGATGCGGCTAGTATTGCCGAGATACAACAAATAGCGATGTTGCCGCATGTTCAGTTAGATAGTGTGTTTACTCATTTTGCCGTATCCGATGAAAGTGATGTGGCTTCTATTGAGTATACACAATTGCAATATAAGCGATTACAAGCGTTTTTAGATGAGCTGCGACAAGTGAATATTGTACCGGCGTATGTTCATTGCTGTAATAGTGCTGGCGTAGTGTGGGGAAAATCGCTTTTGGCAGGCATGGTGCGTCCGGGAATTTTACAATATGGTTATCATCCATCGGCAACGGTACAGGCTACCTCGTTTTGTCCACGTCCCGTCATGTCTTTGCGGGCTTGTATTACCCATATTAAGGTTTTAGAAGCGGGGGAAACGGTTAGTTATGGACGGCATTTTCAAGCCAAGGAACAACGAGTAATTGCCACACTGCCGATTGGTTATGCTGATGGGTATCCTCGGGCATTATCTAATCGTGGCGATGTATTAGTGCGAGGAAAACGAGCAAGGCAGGTAGGGAATATTTGTATGGATCAATGTATGATCGATGTTACGGATATCCCTCAGGTAGCCGTTGGCGATGAGGTTGTGTTGTTTGGACAGCAAGGTGATGAGTCGGTGCCGTTAGAAGAATTAGCATGTTGTATTGGTACGATTGCACATGAAATTCTTTGCAATATTAATCGCCGAGTGCCACGTGTGTATGTGCAGGGTGGTGAAGTGGTACGGCGGTTAGAATATTTAGTGGAATAGGGGTATTACTTTTTTACATACGTTATAAAAGGCACATGCTAATTTGTAATGTAAAAATGAAAGTGATAATGATATAGTTATATATACGCCTCTATATGAGTTATAATAAAATAAATGAGAAAACGCAGACAATATGAACGGATAAGATTGTTTTACTTTTCACAAATACGTGGTATACTAAGCATAGAAAGAATACCACATTGGAGTGGTATTACCCCTTTCGGTAGAAAGGCTGGTAGAAAGTGAGGCGTTACATCATGAAACAAGTACAAGAAGATGTCTATAAACAGAACCAAGGCATGATTACATGTTTTTTCTCTTGTCAAGGTTGCCTTAGACAAAAACAATATGTTTGGCGAATGATTGCATTGGCATTGGTAGGAATGATTGCATCCAGTTTGATACAAGCACAAGGTATGGATGCGGTTGTTGGTGGTATATTAGCTATCGTTGCTGGTATTTCGGGGATTACCTTAGGTATTCGCCGGTTTCATGATTTAGGTAAAACCGGTTGGTGGATGATACTGGGAGTGATCCCTGGCGTTAATATAGGTGTTGTATTATATTTGCTAGGCACATCCGGAATGTATCGTACACAACAATATAGCTTTTCAAAAGTATCTTAAATTACGAGGAGTGATACGGAATGGGAGCATTTCTTTTTTCTTCACGAGGACGAGTGAATCGTAAGCCATATATTATATCTATGATTATATTAGGCATTGTGACAGGATTCTTTTCTTGCCTTAGTGAGGGGGCAGGGGATATATTTATAGTGTCGTTAGTTAGTGTGATTGTTATTTGTTTATGCTCCATCGCATCTATTCTATTAACGATACGCCGGTTTCATGATTTAAATCGATCTGGATGGTATACTTTATTGGGTTTTATTCCGATCGTTAATTTCGTTGTGAGCCTATACTTATTGTTTAAGCGTGGTACTGAAGGTGAAAATAAGTATGGGGCTGATCCGCTGTTGTGAGTTGTGCGATCATTACTTGTTATAAAGCACGTAAAAGAGCGTTTTCCTGAGAAATAGGGAGAACGCTCTTTTATATTGCTTATAGTTGATTGGTATCCTCTTGGAGCTTTTTTGTCAGATAGAAGAAAAACTTAAAATTTATAATAGCGATTATCTGAACGAGAAGGTAAATCTGGATTTGTCAATAAGGATTATAAATTTAATTTTTATAAAAGCATACGAAAAAAGAATATATTTGAAGATAAATTGAAAAAAACGTATAAAGAAAAATGAGAAAAGAAAGCAATATATTTGATAAAAAAGTGGTAAGACTGTATAAAGCCTGTTTTAACAGTAATCTTTAGATGGAGAGAACGGTGACAGAAAAAAACGATAGTTTTTAAAATGAGTTACAATTGAGATTAAAGAGAATTTTTATTCATTTTTTGAATAAAAAAATATATGAATATAAAACCGTAAAAATAGTATTTATATAATAATATGAACGAAAATTCATTTAACCAGATAGAGTATAAATGATGATGAAGATGATAATCTTATTCTACATATAAATAAAGTACACGCAAAAAAAAATTTATTTTTTTTTGCGTGTATGAGTAAGTCTATATATGTGGGGGGTACTATGTATATATTTCTTAAACACCCGTGAAAAATGGGAAGCCGAGGCATAACCGACTATTGTCGCAATATAGGCAATGGAGTATTCGTTAGATCGTAGCAGTTTTTTTGCTTCCTGGCAACGCAATCGATGATGATACGATAAGGGAGTTTCTCCCGTCGTTTCGTGAAATACGCGTACGAGATAGCAAGCATTGACATAGAGTGTTTGACTTAGTTGTGGCAATGAAAATTTTTCTGTATAGTGTTGTTGGATGTACTTTTGTGCTTGTTCGGTTAACTCTTTTTTTGCTCCTTTCCATGTCGGAAGGTCGGGACGACAACGAAAACAAGGACGATAGCCATGCATTTCGGCTATTTTAAATGTAGGAAATATAACGATATGACTAGGGTTTGCTAAGCGTGTCGAACAAGAGGGACGGCAAACTATTTTTGTCGTGCTCACGCCATAGACAAACTGGTCATCATATTCATGGTTACGTGTCTTTATGGCGGTCCATTCTTCATCGGTCATGGTAATGTACTCCTTTCTTTACGAGGGGGTCTTATTAATTGTTATTATAACATATGGAGTGTGTAAAATATATTGATATTAACATTCATTTTTATGGCAGGTAAATTTGGAATAAAAATAATTGAATAAGAAGTCAATATTAGAATAACATATGCAGAACAATTCATGTATTATTATTGAAGGGGTAGTACGTCATCTAGCATTTGTGTGTGAAGGCGCTGCTTCTAAAAAATAATAAGAGGGAGGTAAGCGACAATGCCATTATCAATGTTGCAACGTGGAGAAAGCGGTGTTGTAAAATCGATTCACGGAAAACAAAAAGACATTCGGCACTTAGCTGACTTAGGAGTAGTGGTAGGCGCTACAGTTAAAGCTGTGAATGAAATTGAGGGTAATATTATTATAGAAGTAAAAGGCTCTCGGCTAGCCATGAATAAAATAATGGCGAATCGCATTATCCTCGACGTATGATGAAAGGAGAGAGCGGCATGAAAACTTTACGTGATGTGTCTGTAGGCGAAACTGTAACGGTCGTAAAAGTCCGTGGCGATGGTGCGTTAAGACGCCGTATTTTAGACATGGGGATTACAAGAGGTGCGAAAATTTATATTCGTAAATCGGCACCGTTAGGGGATCCATTAGAGCTTACTGTACGGGGATATGAACTTAGTATTCGTAAAAGTGACTCAGAAATGGTAGAAGTTGAATAAAGGAGAGGAAATTATGACTATTAGAATTGCACTTGCCGGGAATCCGAATACTGGGAAAACAACGTTGTTTAACGCGTTGACTGGTAGTGTTCAGCATGTTGGTAACTGGCCTGGTGTTACGGTAGAAAAGAAAGAAGCTGCTTTACGTTATGATAAATCAGTTATTATCGAAGACTTGCCAGGTATTTATTCGTTATCACCATATACAACTGAAGAAATTGTTACACGTACGTATATCGTAAATGAACGTCCTGATGCTATTTTGAACATCGTCGATGCATCGAACCTGGAACGTAACTTATATTTAACGACACAACTCGTTGAAGTAGGGGTTCCTGTGTTGCTTGCGTTAAACATGATGGATATTGTTAAGCGCAATGGCGATAAGATTGATATGGAAAAATTGGGCGAAGAACTGGGCTGTACAGTAGTCCCTATTTCCGCATTAAAAGGGGAAGGGATTAAAGAAGCTGCATTAAAGGCAGTAGAATTAGCTAAAGCGAAGAAACCTCATGTATCTCGCCATACATATAACGATCAATTAGAAAAGTGTTTGGATGAAATTGGTGCTTTGATTAAGGATAAGGCGGATCAAGATGGTATTCGTTGGTATACAACGAAAGCGTTTGAACGAGATGCACAAATTTTAAAAGCACTTGATTTAGATGCAGATACACAAGCTAAAGTAGAATCAATTATTAAAGACTGTGAAGAACGCGAAGATGACGATAGTGAAGGTATCGTTACGAATGCTCGATACGAATATATTTCTGGTCTTATAGAACATTGCTATGAAAAGAAAAATAAAACAGGCTTGACTGTTTCCGACCGAATTGACCAAATTGTTACAAACCGAATTTTAGCATTGCCGATTTTTGTATTTATTATATTTATCGTTTACTATCTTTCGATTTCGACAATTGGTACAGCTGGTACAGATTGGATCAATGATAACTTGTTTGGCGATATTGTTCCTAGCATCTTAGATCCGTTCTTAACATCTATTGGTCTTTCCGAATGGTTACATGCATTGATCATGGATGGTATTGTTGCTGGCGTAGGTGCCGTTATTGGTTTCTTACCGCAGATGTTAGTCTTGTTTATTTGCTTGGCTATTTTGGAAGACTGTGGGTATATGGCTCGTATTGCCTTCATCTTAGACCGTATTTTCCGTAAATTTGGTTTATCGGGTAAATCTTTTATTCCTGTATTGGTATCTACTGGTTGTGGTATCCCGGGAATCATGGCTTCGCGTACGATTGAAAGTGATAATGACCGTCGGTTGACTGTTTTAACGGCTACATTTATGCCATGTGGGGCTAAGTTACCTATTATTGCATTGATCACGGGTGCGTTATTCCCTGATTCTACATGGATTGCACCATCTGCTTATTTCTTAGGTATTCTGTCCATTGTTATTTCTGGTATTATATTAAAGAAAACATCTCTCTTTGCAGGAGATCCGACACCGTTTGTTATTGAATTGCCGGCTTATCATATTCCAAGTCCATTGAACGTATTACACGTTATGTTGGATCGTGGTTTGGCCTTTGTAAAAAAAGCTGGTACGGTTATCTTATTGGCTACGGTTATCGTTTGGTTCTTATCCAGCTTTGATTGGCATTTATGCATGGTTGACGATATCGGTAATTCTATTTTGGCTACGATTGGTCGTGTTATTGGTCATATCTTTGTGCCCGTTGGTTTTGGCGACTGGAAAGCAACCGTTGCGTCTATTACGGGCTTAATGGCAAAAGAAAACTTGGTTGGTACATTTGGTATATTGTATGGCTTTGCTGATGTGGATGCGGATGACAGTGTTGCTATTTGGCAGACGCTTCATAGTCAATATACACCGCTTGCTGGGTATAGCTTGATGGTATTTAACTTATTGTGCGTACCTTGCATGGCTGCTGTTGGTGCGTTACGTCGTGAAATGATGTCCGCTAAGTACACTTTATTTGCTGTTACTTATCAATGCGTATTTGCTTATGCAATGTGCTTGATGATTTATCGTATTGGCTTGTGGATTACGACTGGTGCCTTTACTATTTCCACAGTTGTAGCTATTATTGTTGCTCTTGTCTTCTTATACCTGATCTTTGTTAAGAAAGCGGCAAAACCAAAACAACAAGATCAATTTGAAGTTATTGAAGCAGTGGAATCAGCTGTTCAAGGAAATAAAAATAAATAATGATTTGAAAGGAAGTAATTATTATGGCAAACATTATTGTAGGAATTATTGTGTTGGCTGTTATTGTAGGAGCTGCCCGTAGTGTATACAAGAAAAGAAATTCTTGCAGTTGTGGTTGTGGCAGCGATTGTGGTACGAATTGTCACCATTAATTTAATAATAGTTACGAAAAAGTTACGCAAACCAAAAGGAACCGTTCATATGAACGGTTCCTTTTGGTTTGATGGATTAGGTAAAAAAGATTTATTCCTTTCGTCAGGTCGGCTGATTAAAGCGAACGATGATATTTCTTTTTCCTTTTGAGAAGGCGAAACGGGGTGCGGAAAATCTACGTTAGCACGATTAGTGGTGGGGTATATATACCAACGGCTGGCATGATTTATTTTTGAGATATGCTGTTGTTGGCGATGACACAACGTTGTAAGGGACATTTGTCGATTTATCTTACTTTTCAAGATTCGGATAGTGCGGTTGCCCCACGGATGTCCGTCAGGAAAGTTTGGCTGAGGCACTCTATTTGAGTGGTACGGGATAGGGGGAGGAACGATGGGCATAGATGAATTGTTAGATAGCGTTGGTTTGAAATTACGTTATCGGTATGCTTATCTAGGAAAAATTTTTAGTGGGCAACGGATTGTGATGATTTTTGCACCAACGATTTGGCGGTAGTACGATATATTAGTACTCGCACGCTAGTGATGCTCAGGAAAAATCAAGGAAAGGGGGGCCTGTCGGAAACATTATTTACTAATCCGTGTCATGCTTATAATGAAGTTATTATTATCAGCTATTTTGCAACTTGATGCTACGATGGAAAGGCAAAAAGTGTCGTCAATATGGGAAAATGATATATCTGTACAAGGGTATTTATAAGAAGTGGAACAAGAGGCAGTTTGTGCGAAAAGACGCATAGTAATGGAGTGAGAAAAGAAGTTGTATATAGACACGCAATGAGGCGAGATATCATTGCGTGTTTTTTAGTGAGAAAGAGAAAAATGTGACAAAATTGGACTAGAGCAAATCATAATGGTGTTTACGGATATGGCTGTTACAAAACAGCATACGATAATAATTATTTTTAGTAATTTTGTATGCATTAATTGGGGCGGTGTGTTATAATCAACATAGTTATAATTTTAAATGAGGTGATTTTTTTGTCTAAGCCGATTTTTGTTACGGGGCATAAAAGCCCGGATACTGATTCTATTTGCACTTCTATTGCATTTGCAACATTGCGTCAGTTACAAGGCATGAATACGATACCTATACGAGCAGGTGAAATAAATAAAGAATCGATGTTTGCTTTACAATATTTTAAGGTTGAGCCACAGCCGTTAGTAACCGATGTATATCGAAAAGTGGGAGATGCAGTGCGTTGCGATGTGCCTGCTTTGCCGAAGCAGGCAAGTTTAAAAGATGCAGTTCAGTGGTTTTCTCAACAGGGTGTAGATGTGGCACCTGTTGTTGAGGGAAATACGTTTGTCGGTGTGGTGGATAAACAAGTATTTGCCGATGCGTTTATTCTTTCGGTTTTGGGGAAAGAATTACCACTAATTGCCGATTTAGTGCATACACCTAAACAGGTTTTTGCTCCGAGTGATAAGGGATTAGATGTTCCTGACACAGGGGAATTTGTTGTTGTTGATGGCGAAACTTATGTGGGCATGATTAATGCTGCCGATGTAGAATTGGCTGAAAAACAAAAAGTGATGTTAGTTGACCACAATGAACAAAAACAGATTATTGATGGAATTGAAGATGCTGAAATTGTAAGTGTGGTAGATCATCATCGCATTGGTGGAACGTTGATGACGGATGGCCCTATCTTTATTTTGTTCCGTCCCGTAGGATGTACGGCAACGATTGTTACTTCTCTGTATGAGCAAGAGGGCGTAGAGATACCTAAAGCGATTGCGGGATTATTACTTTCGGCAATTCTTTCGGATACGGTATTGTTCCGCTCTCCAACGTGTACAGCAGAAGATAAGAAAACGGCGATTAAATTAGCGGCAATAGCTGGTGTCGATGTTGAAACGTATGGGATGGAAATGTTGAAAGCAGGTGCGAATGTATCTGATTTAACACCAGATCAAATTGTTCATAATGATATGAAAGAATTTTCAGATGGTATTCATACCTTTACGGTTGCACAAGTACAAGTAATGGATACGACTGATGTGTTAAAGCAAAAAACGGAGTTATTAGCTGCTTTAGAACGGTTGCGTGCATCGAAAGATTTTATTGCGTCCTTTTTGATGGTTACGAGTATTATTGATGAAGCAACGACGTTTTTGTTTGCTGGGGACATAGAACATGTAGTGGCCAAGGCGTTTGCTAAGGACGTAGCCGATCAGGCTGTTTATTTACCTCATGTTATGAGTCGAAAAAAACAAATTATACCTCCTTTGTTAGAGGCAATGAAGTAAAGAGAGAAAAAAGGCTCATCGTGAGGTGAGACTTTTTTTTTGAGAGAGTGAGGAGATATGTTGATGAGTTCTATTTTAGAAGGACTAAATTCACGACAACAGGAAGCGGTATTACAGATTGAAGGCCCTGTTCTTGTTACGGCTGGTGCTGGGTCAGGAAAGACAAAGGTGCTTACGTGTCGAATTGCTCATATCTTGGAAACGGGCGTGGCACCGCAACGAATTTTAGCGATCACATTTACCAATAAAGCGGCTAAAGAAATGCAGGAACGGGTAGCTTTGTTAATTGGCGATGTGGCAAAGTCTATGTGGATTAGTACGTTTCATTCGTTTTGTGCCAAACTCTTGCGTATGCATCTTGATGGGAAATTTGGTTATCATCGCAATTTTGTTATATATGACAGTACGGATCAATTGACGGTTGTCAAAAAGATGCTCAAGGAATTACAGCTGGATGAAAATAGGTTTTTACCTCATGTTGTATTAAGTACGATTTCTAATGCTAAAAATGCTTTGCTTACAGCGAAAGAATGGGCAAAACAAGCAGGTGATTTTTATCAGCAGAAAGTGGCAGAAGTGTATTTTCGGTATGAACGGGAATTACAGGAAAATAATGCCTTGGATTTTGATGATTTATTGACATATACAGTGAAATTATTGCAAGAAGACGAAACGATACGGGCGAGGTATCAAGACCGATTTCAATATATTCTTATTGATGAATACCAAGATACAAATTATGCACAATATATGTTGACAAGGATTTTAGCAAAAAAGTGGCGTAATATTTGTGTGGTCGGTGATGCAGATCAGAGTATTTATGCCTGGCGTGGCGCAGATATTCGTAATATTATTGATTTTACACGTGATTATCCTGAAGCGGTTTCTATTAAGTTGGAGCAAAATTATCGCTCAACGAAAACGATTTTACAAGCGGCAAATGCGGTTATTTCGCATAATGAAAAACGGCCATCGAAGGTTTTGTGGACGGATAATGAATGTGGCAAAAAGATTATTCATTATCAGGGTGCCACAGAACGTGATGAAGCGGATTATGTGGCGGGATGTATTTATAATCGCCATGATAAAAGAGGCGAGCCTTATGGTGATATGGCAATCTTATTTCGCATAAATGCTCAATCACGTATATTGGAAGAAGAACTTATTAGGCGAGGAATTCCTTATACGATGGTAGGCGGAACAAAATTTTATGATCGCAAAGAAATTAAGGATGTTATTGCCTATTTGCGTTTGTTAGTAAATCCGCAAGATAGTCTAAGTTTGCTACGGGTTATTAATGTGCCCAAACGGGGCGTTGGACAAATCACGTTGGAAAAGGTAGTGGCATATGCGGAAGAACGGCAAATGAGTGTGTTTTATGCCTTGACAGAAGTGGAAAATATTGATATAGCTGAACGGGTAAAACAGACAATGAAGGCTTTTATTGATGTTATTTTTTCTTTGGCAGAAAAAGCGACAACGATGGATGTATTTTCTTTATTGGAAACGGTTATAAAGGATACGGGATATGGTGATTTATTAGCCGCTGAAGCTCGTAAGGATACGCGAGGCGAGACTAGGCAAGCCAATGTAGGGGAATTTTTGTCAGTTGCAAAAGAGTATGTTGATGGGAATCCTAACGGGACGATACAAGACTTTTTAGAAACGGTAGCATTAGTTAGTGATGCTGATTCTTTTGAAAATAAGGAATCGCAAGTTACGCTTATGTCACTGCATGCAGCGAAGGGATTAGAGTTTCCTATTGTCTTTTTAGTGGGGTTAGAAGAAGGGCTGTTTCCGCACAGTCGTTCTTTGATGGATCCGATGCAATTGGAAGAAGAACGGCGACTGGCTTATGTTGGGATTACACGAGCTAAACGTCAATTATACGTGACAAATGCTGTCTCGCGTATGTGGTATGGCAGTATATCATCGCATATGCCAAGTCGATTTTTAGAGGAAATTCCAGCAGAATTAAAAGAAGTAAAAGAAATGACTCGTTTGATGAAGCAAAAACGGCTTTCTGTTTCTAATAAACAACGTGTTTCTGTATTATCGACTGCCGTGTCTACGTCCTTACCAAAGAAACATCAGGTGGATATGTCCATTCAAAAAGGTGATCTGGTACAACATAAAATTTGGGGTAAGGGAAAGGTAGTAGAGGTTTTTGGTTCGGGTGATAGCATGCAATTAAAAATACAATTTCCAACGCAAGGTGTACGGCAGGTGATGGCAAAGTATGCACCGATTGAAAAAGTATAATAGGAGGATAGCGGATGTGTGAAGTAACGGAAAAGCAAATAAAAGAGCTACGTCATAAAATTGAAGAGTTAAGTTATCAATATTATACGTTAGATGCACCGACTGTTTCTGATTATGAATATGATATGTTGTATCGGCAATTAGAACAGGCAGAAAAAGCTCATCCTGAATGGATTACTCCTGATTCGCCGACACAACGGGTCGGATCTAAGTTAGCTGGTGGCTTTGCCAAATATACGCATGATCAGCCGATGCTTAGTTTAGGTGATGTGTTTTCGGATGATGAAGTGCGAGAATTTGATGCACGGGTACGTGCGGAATTACGATCCACACCGATTCAATATGTTGTTGAATTGAAGATTGATGGCTTAGCGGTTAATTTGATTTATGAAAAGGGGCGTTTTGTTCGAGGCGTAACCCGTGGAGATGGACGGGTAGGTGAGGATATTACGCATAATGTGCGGACAATTCGGACTATCCCGTTGCGTATTCCGACTACCGCTGCACATGTGGAAATTCGGGGCGAAGTTTATATGCCTATTGGGTCTTTTCAGATCTTAAATGAACAACGGCTTGCTGATGGGATGGAGCCTTTTGCTAATCCACGCAATGCCGCCGCTGGTTCATTGCGGCAACAAGATCCGCAGATAACGGCAGAGCGTAAATTGGCCTTTTTTGCTTATGCCGTAGGTGGCATGGATGGCTTGGTTATATCAAGTCAAGCGGAGTTGTTACAGCAGTTGCAAACGTGGCACTTTCAAGTTAATCCCGAATATCGTGTTTTTTTTACTATTGAAGATGTTATCGACTATATTCATACGTGGGATGAAAAAAGAGATAGTTTAGGGTATGCTACGGATGGTATGGTGATCAAGGTAAATGCTTTTTCACAACAACGCCAATTAGGCAATACGGTTAAAATTCCTCGTTGGGCAATTGCTTATAAATTTCCGCCGGAACAGGTGAAAACACAGGTTGCTGATATTTCGATTTCCGTTGGTCGTACGGGAGTCTTGACTCCGACGGCTGATTTAAAACCAGTCTCTTTAGCTGGGACGATAGTAAAACGAGCGACATTACATAATGAAGATTACATTGCAGAAAAGGATATTCGCATTGGCGACACGGTGATCATTCAAAAAGCTGGTGAAATTATACCAGAAGTAGTACGGGCAATTACATCTGTGCGAACGGGAAGTGAACAGGTTTATCGTATGCCGACGCAATGCCCTAGTTGTGGTAAGATGGTTGTACGTGTTACTGGTGAAGCCGCTATTCGTTGTGTCAATCCAGCATGTCCGGCAATGATTGCTGAACAAGTGATTCATTTTACTTCGCGACAGGCCATGAATATAGATGGGGTAGGTGATGCGTTAGTACGGCAATTGTTAGAACATCAATTGATTCGGGATGCGGCTGATTTATATACATTGCAAAAAGAGCAACTCCTTTCGTTAGAAGGATATGGTGAAAAGGCGGCAGATAATGTGCTGGGGGCCATTGAAAAGAGCAAGGTAGTTGGCTTAGGACGTGTGTTGTTTGCGTTAGGCATACGGTTTGTTGGTGCAAAGACCGGGCAAGTATTGGCAGAACATATGGGATCGTTGGCTGGATTGAGAAAAGCAACGGAAGAAGAATTAATGGTGATTCCTGATATTGGTCCGCGTACGGCGAAGAGTGTGGTGTCTTTCTTTCATGATGAGGAAAATCAAAGACTCGTGGATAAATTAGTTAGGGCGGGCGTGCAAATGACTGTACCAGAAAAAATGGTTATTAATCATACTTTTGTCGGTGAACTGGTAGTGGTAACGGGTAAGTTAGCATCTTTTTCAAGGAAAGCAGCTGAACAAGCTGTGGTTTTGCGAGGGGGAAGTTGTTCTTCTACGGTAACCAAAAAGACGACATTGCTTGTTTGTGGAAGTGATCCTGGAAGTAAATATGATAAAGCAAAAAAAATGGGTGTGCCGATTATTAGGGAAGAAGAATTTCAAGCTCGCTTACAGGATGAGTAGATGTAAAAGTGTAAAAATGATATAATATGAAGTTGTAAATGATTAGTATTATTGGCTAAGGGGTGTCTTTATGAAAATCACTAGCGAAGAAATAAAAAAAATAGCCCTCTTATCACGGCTTACTGTGAAAGAAGAGCAGATGGCAGTAGTAGAAAAACAGATGAGTGATATTTTGTCTTATATGGATTTAATCGGGGAAGTAGATTTGACGGACGTAGAACCGACAGCTCATGCCGTTCCGTTACGGAATGTTATGCGTGCGGATGAACCGCGTAAGTCGTTAGATCATGGAGAAGCATTATCCAATGCACCAGAGGAAGAAAATGGATATTTTAAAGTACCGAAAGTGTTACAGGATTAAGGAGGGATATTGTGAAATCAATGACGATTCATGGATTGCATGACAAATTGATACATCGTGAAATTACGGCTGTGGAATTGACGGAAGCGTATTTAGCACATAAAGATAAGGTAGAACCGAAAGTACAGGCCTTTTTATCAGATCAGCGTGAAACCGCTTTACAGCAAGCGGCTGCTGTGGATGCGAAACTTTCGGCTGGTCAGGAAATTAGTATGATGGCAGGGATTCCAGGGGCGATTAAAGATAATATTTGTGAAAAAGGACAGCAATCATCTTGTGCATCACATATTTTGGAATCTTTTCGTGCTCCTTATGATGCAACGGTTATTGAACGGTTGCTGCAGCAGGATTATATTAGTTTAGGTAAAACGAATATGGATGAATTTGCTATGGGTAGTTCGACAGAAAATTCTGCTTTTCATCCCACTTATAATCCGTGGAATGTTGCACATGTACCAGGAGGCTCTTCCGGTGGTAGTGCTGCTGCAGTTGCTGCAGGGGAATGCGTTTGGTCATTGGGTTCGGATACGGGGGGGTCGATTCGACAACCCGCGTCATATTGTGGTGTTGTCGGGTTGAAACCTACATATGGGTTGGTTTCGCGGTATGGCCTTATCGCTTATGCTTCTTCTTTAGATCAAATTGGACCTATCACGCAGGATGTTATGGATTGTGCTATTGTTTTAAATGCAATTGCTGGACATGATGAAAAGGATAGTACATCTATATGCCAAGAAGAAAAAGATTATACAAAAGCACTTATACGGGATGTCAAGGGATTAAAAATTGGTGTTCCTCAAGAATTTTTTGGTGATGGGTTGGATGCTACTTGTCGTCAAGCATTAGAAGAAGCGATAAAGACCTATCAATCGTTGGGGGCAGAAATTGTATCCGTTTCTATGCCGCATTTGAAATATGGTTTAGCCGCGTACTATATTATTGCTCCAGCGGAAGCAAGTTCTAATTTAGCACGTTATGATGGCGTTGGCTTTGGCATGCGTGTACCAGGTAAAAATATTGTTGAAATGTATGAAAAAACGCGTACCGCTGGGTTTGGCCCGGAAGTACAACGGCGTATTTTGTTAGGGACATATGTACTTAGCTCAGGCTATTACGATGCGTATTATTTGCGGGCTATGAAAGTGCGTACTTTAGTGAAGCAAGATTATGATAAAGCTTTAAAACAATGTGATGTATTGCTCACCCCAACGGCACCAGATGTGGCCTTTTTAGTGGGTGAACATGTGAATGATCCGTTGGCAATGTATCTTGCGGATGTATGCACTGTAACGTTAAATTTGGCAGGATTGCCTGGTATGAGTATTCCTTGTGGGTATAAAAATGGATTGCCTATAGGGATGCAGCTAATTGGCAGAGCTTTAGGAGAAGAAACGTTGCTTCGCGTTGCTTATGCTTTTGAACAAGAGCGGACAGATGTGCAGCAACAAGCACCTGTCGGGGAGGTTACGCTATCATGAAATATGAATCTGTCATTGGATTAGAAGTCCATGCTGAATTAAAAACAAAGACTAAAATTTTTTGTGGTTGTAGCACAGAATTTGGAGCAGATCCCAATACACATGTATGCCCTGTATGCTTAGGGTTGCCTGGGGTATTGCCCGTATTGAATAAAGAAGTATTGCATTTTGCTGTGAAAGCTGGGTTGGCTTTACATTGTGATATTTTACCATTTAGCAAGTTTGATCGGAAAAATTATTATTATCCTGATTTGCCTAAAAATTTTCAAACATCTCAGTTTGATTTGCCTATTTGTTTAAATGGGTATGTGGATATTGAGGTAGGGGGTAAACAGCGTCGTATTCATTTAACCCGTATTCATATGGAAGAAGATGCAGGCAAGTTAGTGCATAGTGGCTCTACTATTGATACATCCGATTCCTCTTGTGTCGATTATAATCGTACGGGTGTACCTCTTATTGAAATTGTGTCGGAACCAGATATTCGAAGTGGAGAAGAAGCACGTGCGTATTTAGAAAAACTCCGTTCTATTTTACAGTATTTAGGTGTTTCGGATTGCCGGATGGAAGAAGGAAGTATGCGGTGTGATGCCAATATTTCTATTCGACCAGTTGGGTCAGAAACATTAGGTACGAAGACAGAAATTAAAAATATTAATTCCTTTAGTGGGGTGCAAAAAGGAATTGAGTATGAAGCGGTACGACAAGCACAAATTTTAGAAGAAGGCGGTACGATCCAGCAAGCAACACGCGGATGGGAAGAAGCCAAGGGAATTACGGTATTACAACGTATTAAAGAAGGAAGTAGCGATTATCGGTATTTCCCTGAACCCGATTTAATTCCTATTGAAGTATCGTCAGAATATATTGAAGAGGTACGGCGTGAATTACCAGAATTACCAGATGTTCGGAAAGAACGATTTAAAACGGAATTTGGTTTATCCGATTATGATTCGTCGTTATTAACAGCGGATAAGGCTACGGCAGATTATTTTGAAGCGGTAGTGCAGGATGGTATTGATGCAAAAACGGTATCGAATTGGATTTTAGGTGAAATTGCTAAAAAGTTGAACGAAGAAGGAATTTCTATTGAACATATTCCTGTGACACCTACGGCATTAGCCGCACTTTTGCGGTTAATTCAAGGCGGGACAATTTCTGGTACTATGGCAAAACAGGTATTACCTGAAATGTGGAGTACTCAGAAGAGTGCAGATGAAGTAGTCAAGGAAAAAGGATTAGTACAAATTACAGATACGAATGCCTTAGAAGAGATTGTACAAAAAATTATTGATGCAAATCCTCAATCGGTAGCAGATTATCAAGCAGGTAAGAAAAAAGCTATTGGTTTTTTAGTAGGACAAATTATGAAAGAAACCAAAGGCAGAGCAAATCCTGGCCTGGTAAATCAGTTGTTACAGCAAAAATTACAGTAAGTGCGTAATATAGAGAAATAAAGTATGTCATTGTATATAGTATGACATACTTTATTTTTTTTGTGTGTTTGTGAAAAAAAGAACTCCAAATTTTCGTGTTTTTTGGCGATTGTCACTATTTTTATGTCGTTAGTAGGAATTTTGTTGAGACATAGAAAAGATCCTTGTTATAGTGATAACAGGATACACACGGAATATATATAAAGGAGGTCTTATATGATTGATCGAAAAAAGGCAACGGTTCTATTTGCTTTAGTGCTTATGATCGGTATTTTTTTTATGCCTGATTTACCAGGGTTGACTAGTGCCGGGAAAGCAACATTAGGAGTATTGGTATTTGCGGTTATCATGTGGGTAACACAGGCTGTATCATATCCTGTCAGTGCCGTTGCAATCATTGCTTTTTTAGCGTTATTGTTAGGATTTTCTCCTGCCGAAGGAACAAGTGGAGCCTTATTAGGAACGAGTAAAGCTATACCATTAGCTTTAAGTGGCTTTATTAATGGCGGATGGGTACTCGTTGTAGCAGGATTATTTATGGCATCGGGTATTATCCATTGTAGTTTGGAAAAACGTATTGCTTATCATGTTTTAATGATTTTTGGTACGAAGGTAAAAAATATTTTTGCTGGGATTATCGCATTAATGGCATTATTGTGTTTTGTTATCCCTTCGATGACCGCACGAGCGGCTACGATTACTCCGATTGCTGTGGGTTTGGTAGAGGCATTGGGGTTGCATTTACGTAGTACTTTCAGCCGTATGTTACTGGTTACCGTGGCTATTACATCGTCTGTTTCGGGGATGTTATTGTTGACTTCTGGAGCACCGAATCCGGTGGCATTATCGTTTATTGCCACGCAGTTAGGTCATGATATTTCGTGGATGGAATGGTTTATATATGCTGCTCCATATTCGATAATATTGCTTATTATATTTTATTTTGTAGTGACACGATTTAATAAGTTTGAGTTTGACGAAGCACCCGGCGGTAAGGAATTTATTGCTAAAAAATTGGAAGAATTAGGTCCAATGAGTCGGAAAGAGAAAAAAATTGCTTTGATTTTTGGAATTACAATTTTATTTTGGATGACTCAAGGCATTCATCATATTGATGCGAATACTATTTCGATGCTGTCGGTAGTGGCGATGATTTTTCCAACGATTGGTATTGCTGGGTGGAAAGAACTGTGCCGTGGTGTAGATGCAGGTACGATTCTTCTTTTTGGTGCAGGTATTTCTTTAGGAAATGTCCTTTTAAAAACGAAAGCGGCCCTATGGCTAGCAGATGTGTCGTTGGGGCATTTGCATCTTGAACATTTGCCGCCCTTGTTGATGATGGTCCCGATTATGATTGCTTTGTTGATCATTCGCTTTGCGTTTGCTAGTACCACTTCTTCTGCTGCTGCATTGGTTCCAACGGTTATTGGCTTTTTATTAAGTTTAAATAACGATGCACTACCTATGTGGGGAATGGCATTTATTGCTACGATGACTGTATATTTTTCGTTTATCTTGCCCGTGCATTCACCGCAAGCGATGATTCCTTATGGAACACAGGCGTTTGAAGTGAAAGATATGGTTAGAATGGGTGTACCATTTACGATTATCTCGTTGGTTGTATTAGGTATTTTTGTTTTTACATATTGGCATTGGTGGGGATTAATTTAAGGAGGAATAGATATGCTTAAAGCATCGCCTAAAACATTTTGGTCTCAGACAGAAGTACTCCCTAAGATCAACGCATCAGCACATATTGCGGAAGCAGCTAGTGTTATTGGTAGTGTTACCATTTCAGCTGGCGTGATGGTCTGTCCAGGGGCTTCGATCCGAGGAGATGAAGGAATGCCGATTTTTATCGGTGAAGATAGTAATATACAGGACGGAGCCGTATTGCATGGATTGATGAATAAAAGAAAAGTAGTGCAAGGAAATGAATATTCGATTTATGTGGGCAATCGTGTATCATGTGGTCATTGTTGTGTTGTACATGGCCCTTGTGTTATTCATGATGATACCTTTATAGGTTTTAATGCCGTAGTTATTGGTAGTGAAATAGACGAGCATGTATATATTGGACATGGAGCACAAGTAGTGGGTGTACATATTGCAGCAGGACGATATGTAGAACATGGAACATCTGTATTAACACAAGCACAAGCAGATGCTTTACCAGAAATACCCATAGCTATTCGCGATTTTAATGCAGAAGTAGTGGAAAAGAATACCGAGTTAGCACGTACATATTAACTTCAAGGTGGTGGATAATATGAATATACAAGATAGAATTGATAATGTATGTTTGCGTGAACTGATTAGGACCCCGGAAGAAGCGGCAGCACTTATTAAACCAGGAATGACGATTGGTACTAGTGGGTTTACTTCAGCTGGTTATCCTAAGGCGGTACCTTTAGCGTTGGCAGAACGAATTAAAAAAGAAAAATTTAAAATTAATTTGTGGACCGGTGCATCCGTAGGACCTGAATTAGATGGTGCGTTATCAGCGGTTAATGGTATCGCTCAACGCTTGCCCTATCAAACGAATAGTACGTTGCGTAATCAAATTAATTCGGGTGATGTTGAGTATGGAGATCTTCATTTAAGCCATATGTCACAAATGGTTCGTTCGGGCTTTTTACATAAGGTGGATGTTGCTATTGTTGAAGTTTGTGCGATTACGGAAGAAGGGTATTTAATTCCGACAACATCCGTAGGGAATACGACCGCTTTTGTAGAATGTGCGGATGTGGTTATCGTAGAAGTGAATATGACTCAGCCGAAAGCATTACGAGGATTCCATGATATCTATGATGTTCGCCCTGTCCCACATCGTGAAGTAATACCTATTGTTCATTCCGATGATCGTATTGGTGTGCCTTATATTGTTTGCGATCCGCAGAAAATAAAGGCTATTGTGCCTTGTGATATTCCCGATAAACCAGCGACATTAGCGGCACCAGATGAAGATTTTCAAGCCATGAGTTCATATTTGATTCAATTTTTGCATCAAGAAGTGCAAGCTGGGCGGTTACCAGATAATTTATTGCCCTTGCAATCGGGCGTTGGTTCTGTGGCCAATGCAGTTATACAAGGTTTATGTCAAGCTGATTTTGAGCATTTAACGGTATATACGGAAGTTATTCAAGAAGGGATTTTTGATTTGTTTGATACCGGTAAATTAGATTTTGCTTCAGGTACATCTATGACGTTATCGGCGAAAGGGTTGCAACGGTTTTATGATAATTTGGATATGTATCGTAAGAAAATATTGTTGCGACCTCTTGAAATATCGAATAGTCCTGGTGTTATTCGGCGCTTAGGTGTTATTGCGATGAATACGGCATTAGAATTTGATATTTATGGCAATGTTAATTCGACCCATGTATTGGGGAGTAAAATCATGAATGGTATTGGCGGTTCGGGCGACTTTGCTCGGAATGCTTACTTAACTTTCTTTTTTACTAAATCAATTGCAAAAAATGGTGATATTTCATCTGTTGTACCGATGTGTTCGCATATTGACCATACAGAACATGATGTGGATGTGTTTATTACGGAACAGGGAATTGCGGATGTTCGCGGTTTATGTCCAAAAGAACGTGCCTTGCGTATTATTGAAAATTGTGCACATCCCGAGTATAGACCTATGTTATTAGATTATTTTCAACGAGCGATGGGCGTTACACAACATGCGAATACACCACATATTTTATCGGAAGCACTGTCTTGGCATCAACGCTTTGCTGAAACGAAGACAATGCGTATGTAATTAGTGAACTCTCCTTTTTTAATATAGTTAGTTCATGATGCACAGAAAAAAACCTATCTTTTTTGGATAGGTTTTTTTCGTTGGCATATATTTTCGTTGGTAATAAAAAATAGGCAGTTTGTCTTTTTTTTCTTGTTATTTTTATTATAAGCGTATATGTTTTAGATATAGCCTCATCCCCCTGAGTGCTAACATAGGACATACGTGAAAAACCGCCCATTTGTCTTGGGCGGTTTTTCATAGAAAAAATAAACTGTTTTTTCTTGACAAGCAAAAAAGACAGACGTATAATGAACGCATACATTATATAAGAAAAGCATAGAAGAGGATATGGCAATTTGGCTTTTTTATTGCAGAGAGGGATATAAGGGTGAAAGTATCCTATAAAAACGAATTGTTACCACCTCGGAGCTGATATTCTGAAATTAGTAAGAATATCCGGTAGCACCGTTATCGCACTAGAGATATCGGCAACGATAAACTAGGGTGGAACCACGTGAGCAAGCTCTCGTCCCTTGGGGACGGGGCTTTTTTTATTAAGGAGGATTTTAGTATGGCAGAAGTAATATTAAAAGATGGTAGTAAAAAAACATTTCCTGATGGTATTTCCTTGCGGGAAGCCGTTAAACAACTTAGTAATAGCTTGGCTAAAAAGGTATTGGTAGCAAAGGTAAATGGCATTGTTACAGATTTATGTGAACCTGTAGTAGATGGAACGACCGTTGAATTTTTAACATTTGAAGCACAAGAAGGAAAAGATACGCTTCGTCATACAGCTTCGCATGTTATGGCTCAGGCTATTTCTCACTTATATCCAGATGTAAAATTTGCGATTGGACCAGCAATTGAACAAGGGTTTTATTATGATTTAGATACAGAACATCGATTTACACAGGAAGATTTTGCAGCAATTGAAAAAGAAATGGCTCGCATTGTGAAAGAAAATCAACCTATTGAAAAAATAGTAGTATCGCGTGAAGAAGCGTTACAACGTTATCGTGCAGCTCATCAAGACTATAAGGTAGAATTAATAGAAGATTTACCGGAAGAAGAAGTTATTTCGTTATATAGACAAGGCGATTTTGTGGATTTGTGTGCAGGCCCGCATTGTGAAACTACGGGAAGTGTTAAGGCTTTTAAATTGCTGACTGTTGCTGGGGCGTATTGGCGTGGCGATGAAAAAAATAAGATGTTGCAACGTATTTATGGGACGGCGTTTGAAAAGAAAAGTGATTTAGATGCATATGTTAAAATGAGAGAAGAAGCGGAAAAACGAGATCATCGTAAATTAGGAAAACAGTTGGACTTATTCAGTTTTCATGAAGAAGGGCCAGGTTTCCCATTCTTTCATGCTAAAGGGATGGTTGTACGGAATTGCTTACTGGATTTTTGGCGAGAATTGCATAAAGCTGCTGGATATGATGAAATTATGACCCCAACGATTTTAAACCGTCAATTATGGGAACAATCAGGTCATTGGGATCATTATCGGGATAATATGTATTTTACGACGATTGATGAACAACCTTATGCGATTAAACCAATGAATTGCCCTGGCGGAATATTAGTATATAAGAGTAATGTTCATAGTTATCGTGATTTTCCTATTCGAGCAGCTGAATTGGGATTAGTACATCGTCATGAATTACATGGGGCATTACATGGATTATTCCGAGTACGTTGCTTTACACAAGATGATGCCCATCTATTTATGTTACCAAGTCAGATGAAGAAAGAAATTTCGGGTATCATGGATTTATTTGATACGGCATATAAACAATTTGGTTTGGAATATCATGTGGAATTATCTACACGTCCTGAAGATTCGATGGGATCAGATGAAATATGGGAATTAGCAACACGGACGTTACATGAAGTGATTGAAGAAAAGAAGATTCCGTATGTTATCAATGAAGGCGATGGTGCTTTTTATGGACCGAAGTTGGATTTCCATTTAAAAGATTGCATTGGTCGTACTTGGCAATGTGGCACGATTCAATTGGATATGTTAATGCCTGAACGATTTGATGTGACTTATGTGGGTGAAGATGGACAGAAACATCGTCCTGTTATGGTTCATCGGGCTTGTTTTGGGAGTATTGAACGCTTTTTAGGGATTATTACAGAAAATTACGCAGGTGCATTCCCTGTTTGGTTGGCACCTGTACAAATTAAATTTTTGCCGATTTCGGACAAGCATTTAGCATATGCAAAAGAATTGGCACAACAGTTTAAACAAGCTGGTTTACGAGTTGAAGTTGATACGAGTAATGAAAAAATCGGGTATAAAATTCGGAAGGCCCAGATGGAAAAAACTCCTTATATGGCTGTCGTAGGGGATAAAGAAATGGCCGATCATACAATTGCTGTACGTGAACGGTCACAAGGTGATATGGGCGTAAAACCAGCGGATGAGGTGTTGGCATTAATTAAAGAACTTGCGGTTACGCGCAAGGGATAAGAAAAAAAGGTTCCCTTTTTAGGTAAGGGAACCTTTTTTTTTCTGCCGTCTTTGTCTGAAAAAGTCTTTTAAGAGATTAGCACAGGATTCTTGTTGAATGCCAGCGATAACTTCGGGGTGGTGGTTGAGTTGAGGATGAGAGAGTATTTGAAAGAGTGTATGGACAGCACCTCCTTTAGGATCGGGACAGCCATATATTAGTCGGTCTAAGCGACTGTTGACAATGGCACCAGCACACATGGGACAAGGTTCAACTGTAACGTATAAGGTACAGCCGGTAAGGCGCCAACGCTGTAATGTACGACAAGCTTTTTCAATTGCGAGCAGTTCGGCATGTGCTGTTGCACAAGGAAGACTTTCACGTAAATTATAAGCCGTAGCAATGATAGTATCATTGTAGGTGATGACAGCACCGATAGGAATTTCGCCAACGGAAAAGGCGAGAGAAGCTTGGTGTAATGCTTCTTTCATATAAAGTTCATCTTGTACCATAATACATTCCTTTCACGTATATTCATTCTTTTATTATATAAAGGATGTTATAAAAAAACAATATGATAGGGGAATATGGGGTTACTATGTCCGGTAAGATATAATATGTGTTATAATGATAATAATACTTTTTAATGAGAGGATATATCGATGGAATCATTTTGGTGGCATGTTTTTGATATATTAGGAACGGCTGCATTTGCTTATTCGGGGGCGTTGGTTGCCGTTTCACGTCGGATGGATTTATTTGGCGTTTTTGCTTTATCATCAGCTACGGCTGTGGGCGGTGGAATTGTACGTGATACTATGTTAGGCAATTTCCCGCCTGCCGCTTTTCGCACGTCTTTGTATGTAATTATTATTGTCTTAGCGATGGTCTTAGCGATTATTACGATTCGCAATGTACAGGTGAAACGAAAATTTTCACGGATTATGCCAGCTTTTTTTTGGTTGTATACTATTTTTGATGCGATTGGCTTAGGTTCTTTTTCGGTAACAGGTACGCTTTTAGGGTGTCATTATTATCCGGAATACAGTTTGTTTGCTGTGTTATTAGGCGTTTTAACGGCTGTTGGTGGAGGCATTATACGGGACATTTTTGCGGCTAAAATTCCTTTTGTTTTTCGACGTGAAATTTATGCTACGGCTTCTTTAGTGGGAAGTACCGTTTTGACAGGATGCTTCTATACACATTGTTTATCGTTGGCGGGTGGTGCCATATTGTCATTTATCCTTACGGTCGTTATTCGTTTATTGGCGGTTACGTTTCATTGGAATTTGCCTTTAATTAGGCGGAAACATCGGCGGTCATTTTTATAAGTAGAGATAGGGGAGGTAGTAATGTGGGAATAATCAAAAAAATTATAGTTCTAGGAACGTGTGTATATATGGCACTTATAGGAGGCGTGTGGGCGAAGACGATTATATATGTGCCGCAAGATGATCGACCTGTTGATTTGGCATACACTGTTTCTACGGCACAGGCGGCTGGTTATACGATATATACCCCTTCTCAAACGATACTTTCAGGGAGGTCTTTTGTTGGTGATGCTGATGCGTTAGGGGCGTGGGTATATCAGCAAGCACCTAAGGCGGATGCGATGGTTTTATCAATGGATTCGTTGTTATATGGTGGTTTAGTGGATTCACGTAAACATAATTATTCGCTGGCACTGGTAAAACAGCGATTGCAACGGATAGAAAAGATTCATCAATTATATCCGCAGATACCTATTTATGTTTTTAGCACGGTTATGCGCAGTCCCTGGGCAGGAGGAAAAGGCGTTGAGCCTGATTATTATCTAGTATATGGTTCTCATATTTATGGACTGGCCAGTGGGCAAGCAAAAATGGATAAGCAAGTATTGTCAGCAGCAGAAGAAGCACAATTATTTGCTCACCTGCGACAGGTGCCATTGGAATACATACAGGACTGGTATGAACGACGTGCAAAAAATATGCAAATTAACGAAAAGTTAATAGAAGCAACACAACGAGGTATTTTTGCGTACTATTGCTTGGGTCATGATGATCATTCACAAAATACCCAATCTTCTTTAGAATCAGCGTATTTAGAAGCTACTAAAAGAAACATAGATGTGCATTCGTTTGGCTCTTTTCCTGGAGCGGATCAACTTGGTTTATTGCTTATTACTCGTGTGCATAATGAGTTTATGCATCAATCGCCTAAAATTAAGTTGCTATATTCGTTAGGGGAAGAAGAGGATATGTTGCCTCGTTATGATGGACAACCGCTTGGTAATACGTTGCGAGAGCACATTGATGCGATGGGTGGTCAGGTTGTGGATACAGATAAACCAGATATATTGTTAGCGATTAATACGCCTTTTTTACGCACGGCGGGTGAAGCGTCAACCGTTGATAATATACCGGTTTTATTGTCATCGACCAAACAGTTTTTACAGGCTATACAGCAAGCTACACAACAACAGATTCCTGTTAGTGTAGTGGATGTGGGTTTTTCTAATGGGGCTGATAATACATTGCTGTATGGGTTGTATAAGCAACACTTGTTATATGCTATTGCTGCATATAATGGATGGAATACGGCAAGTAATTCCATTGGTTTTGGGATTGCCCAAGGGGTACTGTCTACGCATATGTCCACTGATTCACGGCGGGTCATGTTAGCGACACAATACTTAGATAATTGGGCATATCAAGCCAATGTGCGCGATTATATTTCGCGTATGAAAATGAAGATGAATCGATATCATATGAAGCCGTATTATGCAGATGAAAACAGAGAATTAGAAAGTTTAGCCACAGAGCAATTACAGCGATATGGTCGTATGTATCTGGGGTTACAACCAAATCAAATAGAGGTTACATTCCCGTGGCAACGGTTGTTTGAAGTGGAAGTACATATCCGACTAGATGGAAAGGCTGTTGATGAAATTAATGTACGTAAAAAATTACGAGCAGATCGTTTAGCAGCCTGCCGTAAGCAAGTTGATGTTGCACAAGCACAAGTAATGGCATATCGTAAGGCTTATCAAGAAGCAAAGGCGGCTATGTATGAAGGAGAACCGAAAGATCATCTTTCCCCCGTACAAGACGATGGAAGAGAGGGGTATCGACAGGAAGAAATGGCAACATCGTCTATCGAAGAAACGCTAGATAAGCTACGGCAAGAACAAGCTTTTTGGGAACAACAATTGGTCCTTGCGATGCAGGCGTATGAAAAGGAAAAGCAAATTCAAGTGATGTGGGAAGAGGAAGAAAAGGCACAAGTGAGTCGCACATGGCAAGTGGATTAAGTTTTTTTGTAGATATAGGACAAGCGGATAAGTTAGGAATGATAACACCTGTATACGCTCGGTAAGCGGTTAGTGGATATTGACAAAAGAACTCTTTTTGAGTATAATTTTAGTGTGTGCAGTAAAGCACTCCCTAACATATATTGGAGGGATAGAGGATGTCCGAAATTAAAGTTGGTAAAAACGAAACGTTAGATAGTGCACTTCGTCGTTTTAAACGCTCTTGCCAAAAGGCGGGGGTACTTTCCGAAGTACGGAAACGTGAACACTATGAAAAACCGAGTGTACGTAGAAAGAAAAAGTCCGAGGCAGCACGGAAACGTAAGTTTAGAGCATAGATGTTGACACACAGAAGGTGATAAAATGTCTTTAAAAGAAATATTGCTGCAGGATATGAAAGAAGCAATGAAAGCAAAAGCGGAAGGGAAAACCGCACTAGCTGTTATTCGTATGATTCGTTCAGCCATACGGAATAAAGAAATTGATGAAAAAATTGAATTAGATGATGCTGGTGTAGGTGCCGTTATTGCGAAAGAAATGAAACAGCGAAAAGAATCGTTGGTAGAGTTTGAAAAGGCTGGGCGAGATGATTTAATTGCTCAAATAAAGGATGAAATAATGGTTTTGGAAAAATACATGCCAAAACAATTATCTCCTGAAGAAGTACGACAAATTGTTGTACGAGCTATTGCAGGAAAATCTAGCATAACAATGGGTGAAGTAATGAAACTTGTTATGCCCCAGGTACAGGGAAAGACAGACGGACGTATCGTTTCTCAAGTGGTAAAAGAACTTTTGCAACAGTCATAACAATGGATATTGCTTGACAAGATGTGTATCTTATTGTATCGTATAACATATAGAAACAACATAATATAAGACGTAGTCAAAGAAGACTTTCATTCTTTTAGAAGGAGAAGTCTTCTTTTTTTTGGAAGGAGTATATCATGAATAAAGATGAACTAATTTATGTAATTCCAGCAGGACAATATGGCAAAGAAGGTATTTTGGCATTATTAAAACAGCATCCAGAAATTCAGTTTGTTTCGTTAGTAGGGGTTGATTTAGCGGGTAATGATACGGATGAAAAAATTCCTATTTCCGTGTTTTTTGAAGATTATGATAAATTTTTTAATGCGACTGCTTGCCAAACGGATGGTTCATCTGTTGTTTTACCAGGCATTGCTACCTTGTCTAATGCTCGTGTGGATATTAAGGCTGATCCAGGGGTGAATTGGTTTGTCGATTATAATGATGAAAATATTGATAAAGGAACGGGTAAACCTGTAGGAACTCTCCGGATTCCGAGTTTTTTGCATCATGCTAGTGGGTATATTGATTCACGTTCTATTTTACGCAATACGGTACAACATGTGGGCGAACAAATTCTTTCTCTCCTTAAAGAGTTTGGCATGCAAGGGATAGCTGTTCCAGTGGAAGATATTGAACGAATTGTTTTTACTACGGCGACGGAATTAGAATTTTGGGTTAAAACACCAAGTCAAGATGTAGCGAGTCGCTTATTATCGGCTTCACAAAAATTGCAAGAACAGTATTGGCAACGTACGCATGGGGTTGTTCGCACCGCGTTGGAACAGACGATTACGCGGTTGCATGATTATGGTTTACAACCAGAAATGGGGCATAAAGAAGTAGGGGGTATTAAGGCACATATTGATGATTCGGGCAAACTTATTTTTGTCTTGGAACAGTTGGAAGTGGATTGGAAATATTCGCATGATCCCGTACAAACTGCTGATAACGAAATTCAGGCACGGATTATTATTCGTGAAGTATTTAGAGAAAATGGTTTAGATGTTACATTTCAGGCGAAACCAATTCCAGGTGTGGCCGGTAGCGGTGAACATACGCATGTAGGCATTGGGGCGGTCCTCAAAAATGGTAAGGTGGTAAATTTATTTAATCCGACTGATATGAATAAGGAATTTTTATCACCCTTGGGATATGGGGCATTAATGGGGATATTAAAGCATTATGAAGTAATCAATCCCTTCGTTTCTTCTACGACAGATTCATTGAATCGGTTAAAGCCAGGATTTGAAGCACCTGTGTGCATCGTAACTGCTTTGGGAGGGGAAAGACCAGATGTGCCAACGCGTAATCGGAGTGTATTGGCTGGGTTAATTCGCAGTGTCGAAGCACCTTTGGCAACTCGTATTGAAATGCGTGCACCTAATCCTTTTACAAACACGTATATTGCGATAGCCTTGTTCTATTTAGCTGCATTGCATGGGATTGATTATGTTTTGCGAGCAAATAAAACGTCGGCAGAATTATTGCAAGAATTATCTAAAGAGCCAGGTGAAGAAGCAACTTATTTAGAGAAAGATAGGGCTTATCGTTCGGAAGTAGATGTATTTGAACATTTTAATGAAGCAGAACGTAACGCACGTTTTGGCAAAGCACCAAAAACGGTTTGGGAAAATTTTAAAGCATTAGATATATATCCAGAAAAATGGGATGATTTAGTATGCCCAGCTTTTGAACGGCGGATTATGGAATCATTCCGTTTGGGGGCTTTAAATCGTTGGGCTTTGGAATTACAATATCGTATTATTCCGGAAAATTTAACGAAAGTAATTGGGGCACATAAATTACATGATGATAATGATGGCAATCAGTTAGAAATAAATCGATGGATGAAAATTAATGCATTACGTACGGAATTAGGCCGGGATACAGAATGCGGTTTATCTATTTTTTCTCGTATTAAACAAGCCTTGAATGAAAAAAATTATGATGAAGCTTCTGATTTAATGGCTATAATGAGTGATAAAATGGAAGAATTAAATGAATTGTACTATGAATATTCTCATAATGCTTTTTAATGTGTAAGGGTACGGTATTGGAATGATTGTTACGAGATATATTTGTGGGGTAGCTTTTGGTACATATACCGTTAAGGTTGACAGTAGGTTTTACCTTTTTGTATAATAACAACATCATCATGGACTGACGGCAGTGGAATAACCACAGGGATCATGATTGTAAATAGCCGACCGTCTAGGCAACTGTCTGGATGGGTCGGCTTTTTTGAGATATAGGAGGTTTTGACGTGCAGATAAAAAGTGACATAGATATAGCCCAACAAGCTGTTTTAGAACCGATTATAAAGGTGGCAGCGAGTGTAGGGATACAAGAAGATGAAATAGAACTATATGGACGGTATAAGGGAAAATTGTCTTTTGGTGCGATGAAACGATTATCTCAAAAGCAAGATGGTAAATTAGTGTTAGTGACATCTATTAATCCGACTCCTGCAGGAGAGGGAAAAACGTTGACGACTATCGGGCTTGCTCAGGGATTACAGGCGTTAGGGAAAAATGCGGTCGTTGCTTTGCGTGAGCCTTCGATGGGTCCCGTTTTCGGTATGAAAGGGGGAGCTGCTGGTGGCGGTTATGCACAAGTGTTACCGATGGAAGATATTAATTTACATTTTACGGGGGATATGCATGCTATTACGGCAGCGAATAATCTATTAGCAGCTGCGATCGACAATCACTTGCAACAGGGAAATGAATTGAGGTTAGATAGTCGGCGGATTGTCTGGAAGCGTGTGTTAGATATGAATGACCGTGCATTGCGGCATACGGTTATCGGGATGGGCGGCATGAATTCGGGGATTCCGAGGGAAGAACATTTTATGATTACGGTCGCCTCTGAAATTATGGCAATTTTATGTTTAGCAACAGATATAGCCGATTTAAAACGGCGTATGGCTGCAATTATTGTCGGCTATGATATGGATGGAAAGCCTGTACGGGCAGAACAATTACAGGTAACTGGTGCAATGGCGGTACTTTTAAAAGATGCAATCAAACCGAATTTGGTGCAAACGATTGAGCATACGCCAGCACTTATTCATGGGGGACCTTTTGCCAATATCGCTCATGGCTGTAATTCTATTATGGCGACTAAGATGGCATTGAAAATGGGCGATATTGCAATTACGGAAGCTGGTTTTGGAGCTGATTTAGGAGCAGAAAAATTTTTCCATATCGTTTGTGCAAATGCGGGGTTTGCACCACATGCAGTGGTAGTTGTCGTGACTGTACGTGCTTTAAAGATGCATGGCGGCGTAGCACGTGATGCTTTAGATCAAGCAAATGTTATTGCCGTGCAAGCGGGTTTGGCGAATTTGGCCAAACATATAGATACATTACGACAATTTGGTGTTCCCGCTATTGTTGGGATGAATCATTTTGCCGCGGACACAACGGAAGAAGTTCAAGCGATTCAAAAATGGTGTGATGCACAGCATATTCCGATGGCCTTGCAAACATGTCATCGTGATGGCGGTAAGGGCGGCCGTGCGTTGGCACAGGTTGTCATAGATGTTTTACAAAAACAGGACAAGGCTTCTTATCAGCCATTATATGATGTACATGATTCGATAGAAAATAAAGTACGAGCAATTGTACAAAAGGTATATGGTGGTAAAGATGTGGCTTTTTCGGCACAAGCTAAAAAAGAAATACAACAATTGGTAGCGTTAGGGAAAACTTCTTTGCCGATTTGCATGGCGAAGACACAGTATTCTTTGTCTGATGATCCGCAGGCTAAAGGATCTCCACGAGATTTTGTGATTACGATAGATCAAGTTCGGCTTTGTGCAGGCGCAGGATTTATTGTGTGCCAAACAAGAAATATTTTAGTTATGCCAGGCTTACCTAAAGTCCCTGCTGCTAATGGGGTTGATATAGATGAGAATGGAAAAATTGTGGGGTTGTTTTAATGATAGATGTAGAAAAATTTAAAGACGTATCAGTAGAAACATTTTTAGATATGGTTGGATCTGATGCACCTGCTCCTGGTGGAGGCGGAGTTGCTGCATTGATGGCAGCTTCTTCGGCTGCACTTATTGAAATGGTAGCTAATTTGACGGTTCATAAAAAAGGATATGAACAGATACAAGCAGAAGTACAAGCGATAGGAGTTGCGGCTCACGCCATTCGTAAATCTGCGGTTGAGGGTATTGCAGCGGATGGGAAGGCGTTTCAACAGGTGCTACAACAGTTAAGACTACCGAAAGAAAAGGCTGAACGAGATGCTCTGGTGCAACTTGCTTTTCGAGAAGCAGCTTGTGTGCCTTTTTACTTGGGCAAACAGATGATCGAGTTATTACGATTAGCTGATAAAATTATGCTTATCGGGAATACATGGGCTGTTACGGATGCGATGATTGGTGCTATACAAGCACGAGCCGCAATGCGTGCTGCTTTTTATAGTGTGCAGATTAATTTGAAATTCATTCGTGACGAAGCTTTTGTTTATTCTATTAGGGAACAATTAGCCACAGCAGAAGTACAGGCAGAACAATTAGAAAAGAAAATAGAACAACGATATCAAGAACAGGGATAGAGATGGTTCTCGTATACGAAACAAAGAAAAACGCTATTCAATTTATGAATAGCGTTTCTCTTTGTTTTCTCTTTGGTTTCTCTTTATGGGAGTGGTAAGTTTATCTTAAAATGCATTTACGATTTGTTTGTAATTGTCGTTTAAGTGGGTAATAATGGTATCGTATAATGCGTAGACTAAATCCAGATTTACTGTATCTGTTTCGTTAATGATGCAAAGATCTAAGGTGATATTACCTTCCGTATCGATGACATATTTAAATGCTTTGTAAGAACCATTGTATTCATTTAATAAGGTGTATAGTGCGTTCTTATTTTTTTCATTAACTGCATTAGGAGCAATAAAGACACGAATCATACTATATACACTGTCATCTAAAACAAAGATGGTATTAAATTCAGTGCCTGTAATCACTAATTTTGATCTAAAAAGGACTGTATGTAGTTCATCGTCTTTTAATTCTTCTACACTAAAATCGTTGATTTTTTTTTCGTCTAATGCTTTTTTAAATGATTCCGCTTTTTTATTCATGCTACAACTCCTTTATTTTTTATACACTTAGTATAGCATATTTCTTTTAAATATAAAAGTGATATTTACTATTATATTTTATTAGCATCGTTTTTTAGTGATACGTTGTTAGTTAGGACTAGATTTTATGCAAATATATTGATATACTATTTACTAGTGATTATCATTATCTAAAAGTCAAGGGGGGCTATTTGTGAGAAAAGTTATTATTGGTATTATTGTTGTAGTGGTAATCGGCATTATTGCAGGTATTACACATGTGTGGCAAACGCAGTCTTCTGCATCGGTAGGGGCGATGCAAACGGTAACGGACAGTACGGGAACACAGGTAGATATACCTACACATCCTAAGCGGATCGTATTTTTAAATCCGTCTAATTTAGACTTGTTTGTTGCTGCTGGTGGTGCTGACATGATTGTGGGTAAGCCTAAGTCGGAAGCATTTTCACCAGAAGTAAAGCAAGCGGTGGCTAATGTTACTGAAATAGGAATTATTCATTCGCCTAATGTTGAAAAAATTTTGTCATTGAAACCTGATTTAGTAATTGGAGTTAACGTTCCATTTCATAATCAAATTAGAAAAACCTTAGCAGATAATGGAATTCCATTATATATTAATTCGTTAGATAATTATGAAGATACGGTAAAAACACTTACATTTTTTGGCACATTGACAGGAAAAACGGATCTGGTAAAACAAAAAATTGATGAATTGAATACTAAGGTTCAGGAGATTGAAAAAATTAAGCAAGGAAAAAAGAGTCCTAAAACATTGATTATTTTTAGTTCACCCGCAAGTAATAACATGGCTACGGGGAAGAGTTTTTCTGGAGATATCTTACATCGTTTAGGTGGAACGAATATTGCTGATTTTGATACTTCCTTAAAGGGGGCGTATGTACCGCTGAGTATGGAATATGTGGTTAAACAAAATCCGGATACGATTTTTATCATTTCTATGGGTACATCAGAACAAATGAAAGCACAATTACGGGGACAGATGAAACTTAATTCGGCGTGGAATCAATTAAAAGCGGTTCAAGAAAATAGAGTATTTGATTTACCGATGAATTTATTTACCGTTAACCCAGGCAGTCATATTGGTGATGCCATGGTATATATGGCAAATTGTTTGTATGGTCAGGGAGGAAAGTAAGGATGACGAAACCGATACAGGATCGGCGTGAAATGATACGCTTGGCTACGCTTTTTGCAGGCGTTGTGTTTTTGTTTTTGGCAATGTTGTTTGCCGTAGCAATAGGAGCTGTACATATTCCTATTACTGATATTTTCCAGTCCTTTGCTGGAAAAGGTGATATCGAAACATTTCGCATTATTTATACGTTGCGCTTACCGCGGGTATTATGTGCTACACTGGCTGGTGCTAATTTAGCCTTGTCTGGCTGTATTTTACAAGGGATTTTGCGAAATCCTCTAGCTGATCCTGGGATTATTGGTATTTCTGCTGGTGCAGGGTTAGCGGCAATGTTTTTGATGTTAGTGGCACCAACCTTAACTGCATTTGTTCCCATGGCTGCATTTGGAGGTGCAATTGCAGCTGCGGTGATTGTGTTTGCTTTGTCTTGGAATCGCGGTATTAATCCGTTGCGATTGGTGCTGGCAGGTGTGGCTGTAGCGGCTTTTTTTGGCGGCGGCATGACGGCATTATCCGTTTTCTTTTCCGATCGTATTCAAGGGACGGTGGCATGGCTAGCGGGCGGGTTTGCTGGCAGTAGTTGGGAATATGTACGTATGATCTTTCCTTATAGTCTAATCGGTATAGTGGGGGCATTGTGTAGTTTTCGGCAACTTAACGCCTTGCAGTTAGGTGATGAAGTAGCCAAAACATTAGGTGTGCATGCCGAACGTACTCGGACTATTTTGGTTGCTTTATCGGCATTGTTAGCAGCATCAGCCGTAAGTGTAGCAGGCTTGCTTGGATTTGTCGGACTGATTATTCCGCATGTTATGCGATTACTTATTGGTTCGGATTTTGAAACGTTATTGCCAGCCTCTGCGTTATTTGGTGCGGTATTGGTATTAGTAGCTGATATTGTTGCCAGAACGTTATTGAGTCCGATGGAAATTCCTGTGGGCATCTTTATGTCTTTTGTAGGGGCACCCTTCTTCTTGTATTTGCTCAAAAGGAGGATGAATAAGTATGAATAAGTTGTTTGCCAAAAGCATTAGGCTTGCCTATGGTTCAAGGGTGATCGTACAAGATTTGACGATTTCCTTAGATAAACCGGAAATTATATCTATTATTGGTCCTAATGGTTCGGGAAAGTCAACATTGTTAAAAGCATTGGCAAAATTATTGATACCGACGCAGGGGGCAGTTTATCTGGATGGAAAGGATTTACAAGAGATTTCTGTTTCATCCTTGGCAAAGATTATTTCTGTTTTACCGCAATCAGTGCAGGCACCAGGGGATATGACGGTACGGGAATTGGTACGGTATGGAAGATTACCGTACCAAACCATTTTTTCTTCTCTTACGGAAGACGATAATCAAGCGATTAATAAGGCCTTACATAATACGGCTATGTGGGATTTACAATATGCACAATTGACATCAATTTCAGGTGGTGAACGGCAGCGTGCTTGGCTTGCCATGGCATTAGCAAAAGAACCAAAAATTTTATTATTAGATGAACCAACGACATATTTAGATATCCATCATCAATTAGATTTGATGGAATTAGTTATGAATCTATATAAAGAATTAGGCATTTTGGTAGTTATGGTTATGCATGATCTCAATCACGCCGTGCGTTATAGTCATCGGTTGGTGGCATTGAAAAACGGTAAAATTGTAGCTGATGGTAGTGTGGAGGAGGTATTTAAGGCGGAAATATTGGAACCGCTTTATGATATTAAAGCTATCGTTACAACCGTAGGAAGTGGAGAACATATACAACGTATTTGTTTACCTTATGCAACATAAGTTGGTATGCCACTATGTTTGTGTATAATATATAATCATGTTTAAAAATAAAGGAGAGTGGGGAGAATGAAGAATTCAGCATGGAATAGAAAATCTTTTTTGAGTGCGGCTGTTTTTATCGCATTAATGACCTCGTTTGGAAGTGCTTCGGCAGCAGATGTACAAACGAAGGATGTCGTAGTTACGGCGAATAAAACAGCAATGAAGGTACGTACATCACCAGCAGCAGTAGAAATTATTACGGAAAAAGAAATTAAGACATTAGGTTTTAATGACGTTCGTTCCGTACTTGCGTATGCAAGTAACATTGATTTATCTCGCGCGGTAATGACTGGAAATGCTGTTCGTATACGTGGGATGAATTCAGATCACACATTAATTTTAGTTGATGGTCGGCGTATGGCAGGAGAAGATACGAGATCTACTGCGAATTCTTATGCCTTACAACGGTTAAGCGTAAATGATATTGAACGCATTGAAATTGTACGTGGACCATCAAGTGCGTTATATGGATCGGATGCTATTGGTGGGGTTATTAATATTATTACAAAAGTGCCAACAAAAATGGGTATCACTATGGGTATTAATACGGGAACGTATGATACAGCTACTTTTTTGCATGCTAATTTAGGAAAGCATGGGCGTTGGACAACGGCTTTTGATGCTCGTCTTGATAGTAAGCGTAAGATTTTACATTATGTTTATTCGGGTGGACACATGGGAACACCGCAAGGCGGACACATGGGAA
>NZ_KQ960941.1:0-2865 GCF_001553405.1 Megasphaera hutchinsoni
TCAATAACATTACGAAGATGACTTTCAAAACACCAGATAACAAGGATAGCATCGTAGTAGATGGTACCGATAAAGTAATTACTGGACTTTCCAATACTACATTGCCAAAAGATATGACCACCATGAAGGCGGATCAAGCAGCGAGCCAAGGCCAATTAAAAGAAGTTTTGGATAATGCTGTGAAGTATGATAAAAAACAAGATGGTACCGTAGATACAAGTAGCATTACCTTAGAAGGTGGTAACGATGGTACAGTTATCAAGAATGTAAAAGCTGGTGATGTGTCTGAAAACAGTAAAGAAGCTGTCAACGGTAGTCAATTGTACAAGACCAACCAAGGTTTTGATATTTTAGTCGGTGAAGATACAGAAGCTAATCGAGCTAATGTAGCACTTGGACAAGATAAGAAAGAAACAGTTAAATTTGATGCCGGTAAGAACTTGTCAGCTTCACTTGATAAGGCATCCAAGAAAGTATCCTATCGGTTAAATGATGAAATTGAATTGGGTGAAGCAAAGACTGCCGATAAGCCTGGTGTAAATGGTAAGATCACTATCCATGGTACTACTGGTGAAAAGATGACTATGGATGGAAAAAATGGTGAAGTTATCATTGAAACAACCGATGAAAATGGTAAGAAGAATGAAGTATTCCTTAAGAGCCATGATGGTACTATGGGAGTTATCGGTAAAGAAAACAATGGAGTCACTTTACATGGTGAAGGATTTGTACAAATCAAAGGTGCCGGCAGTGATAAAGCTATCGATTTGACAACAGAAAAAGGACAAGTTGGGGTTGATGGTCAAGGTAGTTCCACACGTCTTTTGATGAAAGAAGGAAATATTCCTCATGCATTGGCTACGATGGATGATGGCTTGAAATTCATGGGTGATAGCGGCACTACGGTAGGTGTAAAATTAAACAACCAAATCAATATTGTTGGTGGTGTTGTAGCTGAAAAAGAAGGCGATGTAGTTAAGAACTTAACTGACAACAACATTGGCGTTGAATCCATCGTAGACGATCAAAATGGTAAGAATGCGAAGATGAAGATTCGTTTAGCTAAGAAACTTTCTGACATGGAAAGTATTACCTTTAATAGTCAGGATAAGACCAATCCGATGACGATTGACGGTGTTGGACGTACGATTAAAGATTTGACGACTATGACATTCTTGAAGGATGGAAAAAATAATTTCATTACGGGACTTTCCAATGTAACATGGCCGGCTAAGGAACAAAGAGGTACTGATTTCGATGTATCTAAGGCAGCTACACAAGGACAAATTCAAGATGTAGAAAATGCAGTGGATGAAAAATTCAAGAAGAGCAATGCCGGTTTTGATGTGTATATCAAAGAAAAAACCAATGAAAATACCTTTAACATTGCCCTTGGAAAAGATGAAAAAGAAGCCTTTGGATTCTTAGCAGGTAACGGACTTGAAATTACACGAAACGGCAAAGAAATTACCTATGCTATGAAAGATGACATCACCTTAGGTCATACAAATAGTGCTGGTCAAGATGATGGCAAGGACGGGAAGTTCACTGTTACCGGTAAAGCCGGCAACTCCGTAGCCGTAGATGGCAAAGATGGTCAGTTGACATTAGCGAGTGCTACTGATGATAAGGGCAAGAAAAATCAGATAGCCTTGAATGGTAAAGATGGTAGTGTTCGCGGCGATGGTAAGAGCGGCAATGCGTTTGAAATGAATGCAGACGCCGGTACGGTCGGTGCAAAAGGTGCTGATGGCAGTGCTGTTGTATTAAATGGTAAAGACGGCACTATCGATATGAACGGTAAAGACGGTAAAAATAAAGTCACCATAGGCACGCAAGAAGGTAACGTCGGCATAGATGGCACGAACGGTACAACCCGCGTTGTTGTCAAAGAAGGCGATAAAGTCAATGAATTAGCTACCATGAATGACGGCTTGAAATTCAAGGGTGACAGTGGTGATGTAGTCAACCGTAAATTGAATGAAACCCTCACAATTGAAGGTGGTGCAGATACAACAAAATTATCTGATAAGAATATCGGCGTAGTAACCGATGCAGCAAATGGCAAGATGTCAGTTAAATTGGCAAAAGACTTGAAAGACTTGACAAGTGTAGAAACGAAGGACGATCAAGGCAATACGACCAATATGACCGGTGCCGGTGTTACTACAAAAGATGATAAGGGTAATATTACTGCGACAACAGCTACCGGCATGACTAATACGGATGCTGCCGGACATGTGACAAATACTACGGCATCCGGTGTGGTTGCAAAAGATAAAGATAAGAATGAAACAAGCCTAACTGCAACAGGTACAGTTGTAAAAGATAAGGATGAACATGAAACATCTACTACCGCAACTGGCGTTATCACAAAGGATAAGGATGGCAATCAGACTACAGTGAGTGCTACCAGCGTGACAACAGAAGATAAAGATAAGAATACAAACGTATCGACAGCTAAAGATATAACAGTAGCCGATAAAGATGGCAATAAGACTGTTATTAACAAAGAAGGCATGACGATTACTCACGCAGGACAAGATGTGATTTCCTTAACGAAAGATGGTCTTAATAATGGTGGCAAGACTATTACTGGCGTAGCCACTGGTGTTAATGATACAGATGCAGTAAATGTTAAACAGTTGAAAGACGAAATAGAAAAAAATCGTACGAGACTTGAAGGTAGTGATAATATTGCTGTATCCGGTTCTGGTAAGGAAGGCGATCCTTTCAAAGTGGCATTGAAAGATGACATTACATTAGGTCATAAAAATAGCGATGGCCAAGATGATGGCAAGGATGGTAAATTCACTGTTACTGGTAAAGATGGCAACTCCGTAGCCGTAGATGGCAAAGATGGTA
>NZ_KQ960941.1:2965-6376 GCF_001553405.1 Megasphaera hutchinsoni
GTAAAGATGGTAGTGTTCGCGGCGATGGTAAGAGTGGCAATGCGTTTGAAATGAATGCAGATGCCGGTACTGTCGGTGCAAAAGGCGCTGATGGCAGTGCAGTTGTATTAAATGGTAAAGACGGCACTATCGATATGAACGGTAAAGACGGTAAAAATAAAGTCACCATAGGCACGCAAGAAGGTAACGTCGGCATAGATGGCACGAACGGTACAACCCGCGTTGTTGTCAAAGAAGGCGATAAAGTCAATGAATTAGCTACCATGAATGATGGCTTGAAATTCAAGGGTGATAGTGGCGATGTAGTCAACCGTAAATTGAATGAAACCCTTTCCATTGAAGGCGGTGCAGATACAACAAAATTATCTGATAAGAATATCGGCGTAGTAACCGATGCAGCAAATGGCAAGATGTCAGTTAAATTGGCAAAAGACTTGAAAGACTTGACAAGTGTAGAAACGAAGGACGATCAAGGTAATACGACCAATATGACCGGTGCCGGCACAACTACAACCGATACTAAGGGTAATACAACTACTACAAACGCTACAGGCGTAACAACTACTGATGGAAAAGGGAATAGTACTACCACCACAGCCGATGGTGTAACAACCACTGACGGAAAAGGTAACACGACTGTTATCAATAAGGGCGGTATTACCATTCAGGCAAAAGATAAGAAAGCTGTTTCTTTAACCGACAAAGGACTAGATAATGGCGGCAATAAACTAACCTCTATTACAGATGGTGATATTAGTAAAGATTCAAAAGATGCTGTGAACGGCGGTCAACTTTACAAGACAAATCAAGGTTTTGATATATTGGTAGGAGAAGATACACCGAAAAACAGAGCTAATGTTGCCTTAGGTAAGGATAAGAAAGAAACCGTAGAATTTGCCGCCGGCAATGGTTTGATTGCTACTATTGACAAAGATACCAAGAAGATTACCTATGCGATGAAAGATAATATCGAAATCGGTAAAAAAGGTGAAAAAGATGGTAAATTAGTTGTTAATGGCAAAGATGGAGAATCCATTACCATGAATGGCAAGGATGGTATCGTTGAAACTAAAGGCACAGATGGTACAACGGTTACTATGAACGGTAAAGATGGTACTGTGGGCGCTAAAGGCACAGATGGTACAAGCGTTACCATGAATGGTAAAGACGGCACCATCGGCGGTAAAGGCACAGATGGTACAACGGTTACTATGAATGCTAAAGATGGTACAATCGGAGCTCAAGGACCAAAAGGTGCTGATGGTAGAGATGGTGCTTCCGTTATGATCAACGGTAAAGACGGTACTACGACTATTAACGGTGCTACTGATAAAGACGGTAAGAAAAATACGATTTCCCTTGACGGTAAAAACGGCAAGATGGGTGTTACCGGTAAAGACGGTAATAGTGTTACGTTGAACGGTCAAGACGGTTCTATCGGCATGAAAGGTAAAGACGGTAAAAATACAGTTCAAATTACGACCAAAGATGGCAAGGTCGGCGTTGACGGCAAAGATGGAGAAACACGTATTGTTGTCAAAGATGGCGATAAAGTCAATGAATTGGCAACGATGAATGACGGCATGAAGTTTGCCGGTGACAGCGGTGATGTAGTCAATCGTAAATTGAACGAAACCCTTTCCATTGAAGGCGGAGTGAAAGATGCTACCAAGCTTTCTGATGGTAATATCGGAGTTGTCACAGACAAGGCAAACGGTAAGATGACGGTGAAACTGGCTAAAGAGTTGAAGAACCTCGAACGGGTAGAAACGAAAGCACTTAAAGCGGATACCATCGAAACTAAATCCATGAAGATGGGTGATGTGACCTTGAATGAAACGGGTCTTACTATCAAGAATGGACCGGCTGTGACCAAAGCAGGTATCGATGCCGGTGGTAAAGCTATTCATCATGTCGCACCGGGCGTTATTGCCGCAAATAGCCAAGACGCTGTTAATGGGGCACAACTCTTTGGTACAGAAATGCGGGTTACACTCTTAGGAGCTCATATAAATCGTGTAGGGGCTGGCGCGAGTGCCTTAGCAGGACTTCATCCGCTTGATTTTGACCCCGATGATAAATGGGATTTTTCTGCGGCTTATGGTAGTTATAGTGGCAATGGTGCGTTTGCACTAGGAGCATATTATAGACCAAGTGAAAGCTCTATGGTTAGCGTTGGCGGTACATTAGGCAATGATAATAATATGTTTAACATTGGTGTAAGCCTTAAAATGGGACGAGGTAATAATAACATTACCAATTCGCGCATTGCTATGGCTAAAGAAATCTTGGATTTACGCAAAGAAAATAAAGCGTTGAAAACACGATTAGATGGTATGGAAGAAAAGATGAATCAAGTGCTTACGAAAGTAGGTGCACCGAAAGAATCGTTGTATACACCTGCTATGTATCCAGATGTACCGGAAAATCATTGGGTATATCATTACATTAAAACGTTGCAGGCGAAGGAGCTTCTCGGAGCATTCCAAGATATGGCGAATAAAAAACAATTTACACGTCATGAAATAGCTCAATTACTTTATACGGCCTTGAAGAAGGGGGCAGCTGTCGATGATACGATGGATAGAGCGTTGAGCGAGTTTGAAAATGAAATAAGAGAGGTGAGAGATGTACGCATTCGCGTAGACCGCTTAAGAAGTGATGTACAAGGCGATATGATTAATCGGGTTCGCGTTAATGACGTACCAGATACGAAACAATCTCAGGTTAATTCCTAATCATACTGATGAAACAGCGAGGTAAGTTACAGCCTCGCTGTTTTTTTTGTGTGTTCGGTGTAGATATTTGCAGGTATATAGCGTTGATGTACATCCTTTATGGTAGGAATGAAAAGGCAGAAAAAATAATTGAGGAAGTAAAACATGGTAGAATAGTTGATTGAGATTTATAATATGATATTACCCTTGTTATGGTGATTTTTATAAACAATTTAATAGTTACTTTGGCCGGTTTTTATTTTCGGCGATGGGGAAGTAATAAGTGCAGAGTCAAGTATTAGCGGTATTTTGTGAAAATAAAATATAAATTGATATGATTTAGTTGTATATAATTAGTTAACTATATTTGATTACAGAAAGAGGATATAGCACACAATATTTTATTTGTAATAGAAGGATATTGACTTTATACAAGCCTTATGGTAATATTAAAAACATCTCGCAATAAATATAATTAATTCAATGGAGGAAATGAGAATGAAAATGAGAAAGAAGGCGATTTTAGTAAGTGCATTATTGGCGTCATTGGTGAGCAGTGGTGTTATGGCAGATCAGGCAGCTGATATACAAGAGGCTAAGAATAAGGCAGAGCAAGCATTTGGGCAAGTAACTGCCCTAGATGGAAAAGTAAAAAATATAGAAACCGATTTAACTACATATAAAGGAAAGACGG
>NZ_KQ960941.1:6476-79599 GCF_001553405.1 Megasphaera hutchinsoni
ACCGATTTAACTACATATAAAGGAAAGACGGATAAGTTAGAAAAAGATCTTCAAGATTATGATACCGTTAAAACAAATGCAGAGAATGCAGTTCAAAATAAAACGGATATTACTGATTTAAAGCAGAAGGTAGCAGCGGCTGAGAAGAAGGTAGAGGCTGCTGAGACTAATTTGAATAAACAGGCAGAAGTTTTCCGTAATGTGGGACAAGGCGTAGATCAGAATGCTAAGGAAGCAAAGCAGAAAGCAGAGGAAGCACTTAATAAAGTAAATGATGTAGATGGAAAAGTGCAACATATGGAAACCGATTTAACTACATATAAAGGAAAGACGGATACTTTAGAAAATAAGCTTCAAGATTATGATACCGTTAAAACAAATGCAGCGAATGCAGTTCAAAATAAAGCGGATATTATTGATTTAAAGCAGAAAGCTGATAAGGTCGGTGATTTAGAGAAAAACGTAACACAGATTGATACTACTGTGAAAAGTCACAATGAAGAGATTACCAAAATAAAAGACGGGAATCAAGAGTTTCAAGAAGGCATTGCAGGACAGTTACGGCAGGCAAAAACGGAAACGGATGAAAAAGTGAAGGCTATTTCCGGTAAGGCAGATTCAGCTGCTAATAAGGTTGGTGATTTAGAAGCTAAGTTAGTTGATTATGATCAGGTAAAGAAAAAAGCGAATAAGGCAGATGCATTGGATCAGAAAATTGATAACACAAAAACGGATTTGGAAAAGACGATTAAGACTGTAGATGAAAAGGTGACGAAATTGGCTAATCCGGAAGCGCGGATTAAGGAAGTGGAAAAAACTTTTGGCGATAAATTGGCACGCATGGAAGGGTATACAAATAAAGGGTTGGCAAAGGTGACTGCTTTGTCCGGTCTTCATCCCTTAGGATATGATGCAGCGAGCAAGTGGAATATTTCTGTGGCTACGGGGCATTATAAAAGTGAAAATGCCATCGCTATGGGAGCTTTCTTCCAACCGAATCGGCATGTGCTCTTGAGTTTTGCAGGAACGGTATCCGGTGGTGATGATGCGTATACAGTTGGGGCATCTATCCGTGTGGGTCGCTCCGGGCATAAGGAAATGTCGGGTGCAGCGGAAGGAATGATTTCTGCGACTGAGTTCTATGACATTGTTGGTAAATTGCAAGATGAAATAGCTCGTCAGAGGCAAGAAATAGAAGCATTGAAAAATAGATAATTCCTATCTTTATCTATAATAAAAAAGCACGTTTTTAAAAAGCGTGCTTTTTATTTAGTTTTATGTTTCTGCGTCTTTAATGGGTTCCATGACGTTTGTTTTTGTCGTATTGCAGGGGCTTTTCGTAAATCGCTTTTAGTTAGCACATTTTTTACTCGTACTCAGGGGGTAAGGATAAATCGTTCAATTGCTTCTGCAACGGCACCTTCGTTATTAGTAGCGTTGGTTATTACATCGCAATATGTACGTATAGCCGGGTTTAAATTGTGGACACCAACGGCAAGCCCGGCGGCTTGCAGCATTTCAATATCATTGATGTTATCGCCTATGGCCATGGTATGTTCTGGTGCAATATGTAATAATTCGGCTAGTTTTACCAGTCCATTACCCTTGTTTACACCGGCGGGCATGAATTCTAAATAGCGATTGCTAGAATAGGTGGTAGTTACATTGTGTAGTAATGAAGCCATTTCGTTTACAATGGAGTGGAGTACAGCCGTATCCGTATGAGTAATGATTAGTTTGGCAATTTCCTCTTTTCCACGCAGAAATTGTAAGTCTACTTCATCGGTTAAGGTATAGGTCATCCGATTATGTAAAAATGCTTTTTCAGCGGGGGTAATGTTTCGGATATATACATTATTTTTCGTGTAAATATGTTGACATAATGAATATTTAGTACAGAAACGGTATATTTCATTAGCAAGATCGAAGGCTAAGGGAAGCCAATAAGAAGAGGAAAAATCTTTGTTTTCTGTAATACAACTGCCATTAAAGGAAATGACATATTGATTTTTCTGCCCGTATAAGTGAAGCGTTTTTAGTATATGATCAATGGAGTGAAAACCACGTCCTGTGCAAGGCACAAAATAGATGCCCTCGTGGAGGGCTTTTTTGATAGCGGTGATATTACGTTGACAAATGGATGCATCGCTACTTAATAGTGTTTCATCCATATCACAGGCAATTAGTTTATAAGGTTTCATAGTATATTCCTTTCTTGTATTTTCTTGTGTTTTCACGTACTATAAGTACGTAGTAGGAAATTTAGGAGGATACGTAATGAATACGATACATGAATTTTTGAAGTTGCAGAATGGTAGTGATATTCGTGGGATTGCATTAGAAGGTGTAGAGGGAGAAGCCGTTAATTTAACGTCTGATGTAGTACAACGGATAAGTGCAGCCTTTGCTGAATGGATTGGCATGCGTTTACATAAAGCGGTAACAGATATTCATCTGGCTATTGGGCATGATTCGCGGCTTTCCGCACAGGACTTGATGCAAGCAGCCGTAGTTGGGTTGCAAAAACAGGGGGTTTCTGTGTTTACATGCGGTATGGCATCAACGCCGGCTATGTTTATGAGTACGGTTTTTCCGGATATTGCGATGGATGGTGCGATTATGATTACGGCGAGTCATTTACCGTATAATCGCAATGGATTAAAGTTTTTTACCGGAGAAGGGGGATTAGAAAAGGAAGATATTAAAAACATATTGCGTAGGGCCGCATCTCTTTCATTCGCATCAGAACGTTCGGACAAGGTACAATCATTGCCTTTGATGGAACGATATGCTCAATTTTTGCGAGATAACATTACGTCAGCTTTGGGTGGAAAGCGTCAGCCTTTGCAAGGCATGCACATGGTGGTGGATGCCGGTAATGGGGCAGGCGGTTTTTTTGCGACCGCCGTGTTAGCACCGTTAGGGGCTAATATAGAAGGAAGTCAATATTTAGAACCGGATGGATATTTTCCGCATCATGTTCCCAATCCGGAGGATGAAACGGCTATGCAGGCTATTCAACAAGCGGTCATACGTTCCGGTTGTGATATAGGCTTTATTTTCGATACGGATGTTGATCGCATGAGTGCTGTGCTTGCGGATGGTAAGTTAATCAATAGAAATGGGTTGATTGCCATGATGGCTGCTATTTTATCCGCTGAATATCCAGGCAGTACCATTGTAACCGATTCCGTAACATCAGATGAATTGACTGTTTTTTTGGAAAAAGAGCTAGGTTTAGTTCATCATCGGTATATGCGCGGCTATAAAAATGTAATTAATGAGTGCAAGCGTCTAAATAAAGAAGGTATTATATCCCCTTTAGCTATTGAAACGTCGGGACATGGAGCGTTAAAGGAAAACTATTATTTAGATGATGGTGCGTATTTGGCTGTTAAATTGGTTATTGCGGCCGCACGGGCAAAACAAGAAGGAAGAACGTTATATCATTATATTAGTCGCTTACAACAGCCGGTAGAAAGCAGGGAATATAGATTGCCTATTACAGAAACGGATGATCCCGTAGGGTATGGTAATTTGGTATTAGCTGTTCTTGCTCAACGGGCAAGGGAACAACATATTTCTATCGCTACGCCTTCTTATGAAGGCGTGCGATTGATTTTTCCTGAGGGCTGGGCTTTATTGCGGATGTCGTTACATGATGCAGAAATGCCTTTGAATTTGGAAAGTAAAAAAGTGGGCGGTTGCCAAGCGATGGCTCAACAAATATATTCTTTATTATATGGCTTTGCCTATTTGAAGCGGCAGATATTATGTCACGCATAGGCGTATATGTGGTTGCGTACGTAAACTGGCACGTCATTTCGTAACTACGAAAATATGTTGAAAAAAGGCGGTTCTTATCTTTTGGTAAAAGAGAAGAACCGCTTTTTATAGATTAGAGATTGGAAATAACACGTGATTTATTACGTACAAAGTCTAACCATAATTGTGCTGCATGAGAAAGATAATGACCACGTTTCCAGATAACATAGACAACATGCATGATTTCCGGATCTGTTAAGGGTCTGACGACCACTGATTCTGTTGTACGTGGATTGGTTTCACGTGTGGGACAAAGGCGACTAGGCAGTAGTGCTACCCCTAAATTGGCTACAACTGTTTGAATCATGAGGTCACGTTGACTTGTTTCAAAGACAATTTTAGGTTGAAAGCCGATTTTTTTGCATTGTTGAATAATTTCATCATGTAAATTGAAGTCATCGCGGTATAATACTAATGATTCAGAGGCTAATTGTTTTAAGGAAATATGTTTCTCTTTACTTAAAGAATTATCTCTATGAATGATAACATTCATGGGATCTTGTGTTAAAAAGAAAGATTCAAATTCTTTTTCCTTTGGTTGGGTACAAACAATGCCCAGATCGATAAGACCTTCTTGGACGCTGACTTCGACTTTTTTTGAACCGTGTTCATATAAGTCTAATTCAATTTGAGGATATTCTTGTTTAAAGGCACCTAGTAAATTGGCAAAAATGGGAGCACCCGTGATGGGGGGCAGGCCAATTAATACTGTACCTTGTTCCAATTTAAACTCATTCTCAAAATCAGTCTTTAGATGTTCGAACATAAATACAACCCGTTTTGCATGTGAAAGAAAAATAGTTCCCGCATCTGTTAATTCTACGGCCTTTGCATTCCGCATAAAAAGCACTACCCCCAGTTCTTCTTCTAATGCTTTTATAGTACGACTAATAGCGGATTGTGAAATATGCAACGTGCGCGCCGCCTTACTGAATGACTTTTTATCAGCTACTTCCACAAAGTATTTTAGATGATGAAAATCCATAGGACACCTCCTGTATAAATAGATACTCATACGGTATATGTTTACTAAATAGCACAAATCAATTCTCAAAATAGCAAGCCAAATCTATTGAATTTCATCTTCTCAAAGAATATAATGAAACTGTAAGAAGAAAGTTAAAAAGTAGATTGACTATATTGGGTCAGAGTAAAGGTTTGTAATATGGTAATCTTATAGTATATAGTATTACACATTTGCTGTAATAGCAATACCTTTTTTGAATATTAGAAGCAATTATTGCTCATTCTTTACTTTTTTGCATATGGGGTAGAATGCAAATTGTTTTTTGAGTCGCGGGCATTTGTTCGGGATTCATTCAGTGTGACTGAATATAGTTTATGTGCTTAATGGTTTCATTGCAAGAGGCTATCTCTTCATTCTGGTAAGAGGTTATCTCTTCATTATCATATTATTATTTTTTGAAGGAGCGTGTTTTATCTATGAGTAAATTTAAAACCATGGATGGTAATGAAGCAGCTGCATGGGTCTCCTATGCATTTACTGAAGTTGCAGCTATCTATCCGATCACGCCGTCATCACCTATGGCTGAACATGTGGATGATTGGTCTGCAGTAGGTATGAAAAACATTTTTGGGCACACCGCAAAGGTTGTAGAAATGCAATCTGAAGCAGGTGCCGCAGGAACATTTCACGGATCATTACAAGCAGGGGCATTGACGTCTACGTATACGGCATCACAAGGCTTTTTGCTCATGATTCCAACGATGTACAAAGTAGCAGGCGAGCTTCTTCCCGGGGTATTTCATGTAGCAGCTCGTGCTTTAGCTAATCACGCATTAAGCATTTTTGGCGATCACCAAGACGTTATGTCTGCTCGTGCTACCGGCTGCTGTCTTTTGGCCGAATCCAACGTACAAGAAGTAATGGATATCGGCGGTATTGCTCACTTGGCAGCAATTAAAGGTTCGTTGCCTTTTATTAATTTCTTTGATGGTTTCCGTACATCTCATGAAATTCAAAAAGTAGAAGTAATGGACTTTGAAAATTTGAAAAAATTAGTTGACTGGGATGCTATCAAAAAATTCCGTGAACGTGGATTAAATCCGGATAATCCGGAAATTCGTGGTACTGCAGAAAACCCGGATATTTATTTCCAACACACGGAAGCAAGCAATAAATATTATGATGCTATGCCGGATATCGTAGCAGATTACATGGATAAAATTTCTGAAATTACGGGACGTACTTATAAACCGTTTAATTATGTAGGTGCACCTGATGCAGAATATGTAATTGTATCTATGGGCTCCTTGTCAGACGTAGCAAAGAAGACGGTTGAATATTTAGTAAGTAAAGGAGAAAAAGTAGGGGCAATCAATGTTCATTTGTATCGTCCATTCTCCAGCAAATATTTGCTCAATGTTTTGCCTAAAACAGTAAAGAAAATTGCTGTTGTCGATCGGACAAAAGAACCCGGTTCTTTAGGCGAACCTTTATATCTTGATATTGTCGGTTTTGTAACAGAAGAAAAATTAGACATTCAAGTTATTGGTGGTCGTGCAGGTATGGGTTCTAAAGACGTATTACCGGAAGATATGCTCAGCGTATTTGAAGAACTCAAGAAAGAACATCCATTGAACGGCTTTACGTTAGGTATCGTTGATGATGTAACGAATCTCAGCTTGCCTCGTGCACCTCGTATGGCATTGGATACGACCGGTCTTACATCCTGTAAGTTCTGGGGCTTCGGTTCCGATGGTACGGTTGGTGCTAATAAATCGGCTATTAAGATTATTGGTGACCACACTGATTTGTATGCACAAGCATATTTTGCATATGACTCCAAGAAATCCGGCGGCGTAACGATGTCTCACTTGCGTTTTGGTACGAAACCAATTGAAATGCCTTATTTGATTGCGAACGCTGATTATATTGCCTGTCATAGACAATCCTATGTAAATCGTTTTGATTTATTAAGAGGAATTAAAGACGGCGGCACATTTATGTTGAACTGTACGTGGACAGAAGAAGAATTAGAACATGAATTGCCGGCAAAAATCAAACGTGATATTGCACGTAATCATGTAAAATTCTATACATTAAATGGTGATGCTATTGGTCAAAAATTAGGCTTAGGCACACGTATTAACATGGTTATGCAGGCAGCATTCTTTGCTTTAGCAAAAGTTATTCCTTTGGAAGACGCTGTTAAATACTTGAAAGATTCTATCGTAAAGAGTTACGGTAAAAAAGGACAAAAAATTGTTGATATGAACTGGGCAGCTGTTGATGCCGGTATTGGTGAATTTAAGGAAGTTCATTATCCTGCAGCATGGGCAGATGCAGTAGATGAAGTGATTGAATCTCGTCCTACGACAGATTACTTCAAAAATGTTGCAGCTCCAATGCTTGGTCAAGTGGGAGACGATTTGCCTGTATCTGCGTTCTTAGGACGTGAAGATGGTACGATGCCTTCAGGTACATCCAAATATGAAAAAGCAGCTCCTGCATTGCATGTTCCTTCGTGGGATGCTGAAAAGTGTATTGGTTGTATGCAATGTTCATTCGTATGTCCGCATGCTACCATTCGTCCTTCTTTGACGACTAAAGAAGAAACGGCAGCAGCACCTGCTGGTTATAAGGTAGCTCCAAAAGCTCGCTCGGGTAAACAATATGATGTTGCCATTGTTGTCGATCAGGCTGACTGCTTGGAATGCGGATCTTGCGTAGATGTATGTCCGGTAAATGCATTGACGATGGTACCGAATACAGATTCGGAACGAGCTAAGATGGATCTTTGGTATTATGCAACGGAAACGGTTACACCAAAAGAAAATCCGCAGAAGAAGACTACTGTTATCGGCTCTCAATTTGAAACGCCGTTACTTGAATTCTCCGGTGCTTGTGCAGGTTGTGGTGAAACTCCGTACGCTAAATTGTTAACACAATTGTTTGGTGATCGCATGATGATTGCTAATGCAACAGGTTGTTCCTCTATTTGGGGTGCATCAGCTCCTGTATCACCGTATACAATGAACGAACATGGACATGGTCCTTCTTGGGCAAATAGCTTGTTTGAAGATGCTGCTGAATATGGTTTCGGTATGTTCATGGGTGTTTATAAAGTTCGTCATGACTTAGTGGCTCGCGTAGATGAAGCAAAGGCAGTGGCTTCTCCTGAATTACAAGAAGCATTGAGCGATTGGGCTGCTAATGTGGATGAAGGTGAAGGCACACGTGAACGTGCTGATAAATTAACGGCATTGTTAGAAAAAGAAGCTGCTGGTAAGCCTGTTTTAGAAGAATTCCTCGGCAAGAAGAAATTCTTTGTAAAACGTTCGCAATGGATTATCGGTGGTGACGGTTGGTCTTACGATATTGGTTACGGCGGTGTTGACCATGTATTAGCTTCTGATTATGATGTAAACATTCTTGTTCTTGATACAGAAGTATATTCTAATACAGGTGGACAATCCTCTAAAGCTACACCAACGGCAGCGATTGCACAGTTTGCTGCATCCGGTAAACGTACGAAGAAAAAAGACTTGGGTATGATGGCTATTTCTTATGGTTATGTGTATGTAGCACAGGTTGCTATGGGTGCAGATAAGAATCAGCTTATGAAAGCCTTTACAGAAGCAGAAGCTTATCATGGTCCATCCTTATTGATTTGCTATGCTCCATGTATCAACCATGGTATTCGCAAAGGTATGGGTCAGAGTCAGTTGGAAGAAAAATTGGCTGTTGAATGCGGTTATTGGGATCTCTATCGGTATAATCCTGACCTTAAAGCACAAGGCAAGAATCCGTTCCATCTTGATTCTAAGACACCTGATTATAGTAAATTCCAAGACTTCCTACAAGGGGAAGTACGGTATGCTTCATTACAAAAATCCTTCCCGGAAGAAGCGGCAGGCTTGTATGCTAAGACAGAAGCAGATGCAAAAGCTAGACGCGATACATATGTTCGTTTCCAACAGGGATTTGAAGCATAATTATATAGCTTATCAAAAACGACTACACGATAATCGTGTAGTCGTTTTTTTGGTTGTGGACATGGTGAGCGTGTATTGTTATGATAGAAAAATAGGGAGGAGGAATAGGGATGAAAAAAAGAATATCATTCATGCTCATGGGAATAGTCACGTGTGTAAGTATGCTCTTGGCCGGGTGTGGTCAGGGAGATTCATATGCCGGTACGTGGGTGGGATATTATGCTGCTAAACCTCATGTTATTTACATTACAAAAATTCAAAAACAGGAAAAGGGATATCTTATTTCCGTTGAAGATGCATATTGGCAAAAAAATGCGGCCGGACAGTTTGTGTGGAAAAATGATATATTACCTACGGTTACGGGGAGTATAGTACAAGGTCGCTTGGTTGTCGATCATAAACTTAATTTAGTCAGCTATACGTACAGAGATGAAAATGATGTCTTGATATATAGCAATCGCACGAGTAATGCGGTTATTTTATTTCATAAAATAAAGAAAAATGAAATAGAAGAATTTAAAGCGAAAATGAAGACATCTGTATCAGCGCCGTGAAGGGAGAGCGGCTTAGAGAAAAGAAATATCGCTCTCGTGGTTATATGAAGTGAGATTGTATTTTGGCTAAATGGATGGGTAGGGAATAATATGGATATCGAACGGTGGCCCGTTAGAGGGTGAAAATAAATGCAGAGAATGGTATAATTTATTTGATAATGGATACATTAATTATTCGCTTTTACTATAAAGCGTGTAAATGAGAGCCGATAGTTATTTAGAGAAAAAGGTGATATATATGGAGCAAAAGATAGCGATACAAGATACGTATGGTGAGCGTTTTCAGCATTGTTGGGGCTGTGGGGCAAAAAATGAAGCGGGACTTCATCTCAAATCTTATCCAACGGAAGATGGATCTCGGTGCATTTGTCGCCTGACCCCGGGGGAATGTTATACTGGTGGTGTGCCGGAAAATTTATTTGGCGGTATGATGGCTGTTTTGTTTGATTGTCATGGTACGGCATCAGCGGCGTATTTTGCACATCATCATAAAGGACTTACGTTGACAGGGGATACTATTATTGGGCGCTTTATTACGGCTCGTTTAGAAGTTGACTTTAAAAAACCGCTGCCAATGAAAAAGGAAATTACTATTACTTCGCAAGCAGAAGAAATAGGAGCACGAAAGGTAATTGTGTTGATGCAGATGGAAGTGGAGGGAGAATTACGGGCAAAGGCACGTATGGTTGCTGTTGGGGTTAAGGATACTATGTAATAGTTACGCGTGGGGAGCATAAAGGAGTAAGGAAAATATGGATTGTATTACAGTGTCGCGAGAAGATGTGTTGCCAACGGTGCATCGATTAATGCAAGCGGGTGTACGGGCACAGGTAGAAAAAGATGGGCAAAGCATCATACTTTATCGCTTAGGACGGCGGTCAGATAAACTAGTTGTACAGTATGAAGATAATAATTTTCGTCTGGGTGGGCATTTTGTCAAACGGGAAGAATTAACGGCTGAGGATCAACTGAATATGGATAGGGTCTTAGCCTTATTGCAGCAACCACTCTTGCCATCATCGGGAATTACGTCTATTTTTATTAGTGTATTATATGTATATCGTCGAGCAGCAGGGGCTTATTTTCCGGCTAATTCAGAGATATTTGCTTTATTAGATGTACAGCGGCGACAATTTGAATTTATGAGTTTAGATGGACAATTGGTAGGAGAAGGAGTTAATGTCTGGAAAAGCAAATGTCAGGATATTAAAGAGTCTCTTGAGCGATGGTCTGAATTAGATACGCCGCCAGCTGTTAAAGTAGAAATAAACGGTAAAGAAGATACGTTAGAACATGCGTTAAGGTATATCTTTTCGCAGGAAGATATGCCGCAGTTGGAACAGGCGTATTTGCCATGGGAAGAAGCTTATCGCGTATATGGGTTACAGTCTTTGCAGGAAACGGCAGCGGAATTAGTTTGTCACGGAATGTAATTTTTATGGAGAAACACCATTTTTTTCTTGCTATTCTATATAAATTTTGATAAACTAGAATAGTCGTAGCATAGGTGGCTAGGATAAGCCGCATGAAGAGGCAAGTAAGTCCGTAAGGCGCCGTATTCAGCGAGTATATTAAGAGGAGGTGTCACTATGTACGCTATTATTAAGACAGGTGGAAAACAGTATCGTGTACAAGAAGGCGATAGTATTTTTGTTGAAAAAATCGCCGGTGAAGTTGATTCTGAAGTTGTATTCGATCAAGTGTTGGCAGTTGTGAAAGATGGAGATGTTACGTTCGGAACTCCTGTTGTAGCGGGGGCAAAGGTTACTGCTAAAGTATTAAAGCAAGGGAAAGAAAAGAAAATTCTCGTGTTTAAATATAAAGCAAAATCGAATTATCGTCGTCGCCAAGGACATCGTCAACCTTTTACAAAGGTTGTTATTGAAAAGATTGAAGGCTAATGATTTGTGTTATTTTAGGTAAGAATAAAGCAGGTCAATTTACATCCTTTTCTGTCCAAGGGCATGCTGATTATGCTGCTTCGGGACAGGATATTGTGTGTGCTGCCGTATCTATGTTGAGTCAAACTGCCTTATTGGGGTTGTTGAAGTATGCAGGGAAAGATGTGCAGTATGCAGTACAGGAGGGAAATTTATCTGTAACGCTAGGACAGAGTAGTGAATATACACAAATTATTATTGATACGATGTATTTGGGATTACAAGAACTCGTAGCACAGTATAACCAATATGTTGAGATGCATATTAAGACGTCAGGAGGTGGACGTAATGTTTAAATTTGATTTACAACTTTTCGCACATAAAAAAGGGACAGGGTCTACGCGAAATGGTCGTGATAGTGAATCTAAACGATTAGGCGTAAAGCGCCATGATGGTGTTGTCGTAAAAGCAGGTAATATTCTTGTTCGCCAACGGGGAACGCATTTTCATCCGGGAACCAATGTTGGCATTGGAAAAGATGATACATTATTTGCTAAAGTTTCAGGTCGTGTAGCTTTTGAACGAGCTGGCCGTTATAATCGTCAAATTAGTGTATATCCCGTAGAAGCGGAAGCGTAATATAATAAAATCCTGCAGAGTATTCTGTGGGATTTTTTTTATTTTGGGAGGTGTCATATGTACGTTTATGTTAATGGACAAGAGCGGGAACTACATGTCTACGATCGCAAGCAAGAAAAAGACTATGCTAAAATTTTGGTTTGTGCACAAGAACAATTGGATACGGATGAGTATGGCTCTTTTTGTATGACTGAAGCGGAATACAAGTATTGGCAGGACATATTAGCACAACAACAGGAGTCGGAAGATATTATCTTTTTATTATCATCTGTGGTTGAACAAGACGAATTAGATGCGTATTTATTTGAAGAAACAAAGTATTTAACATCAACCAAAAGTGCTGTGCAAATGGAAAATTTGTGTGTCAAAGAATTGAAAGAAGCCATTGAAAAGAAACAACAGGAATGGTTACTTGAAAATGGCTTTCCTCATACATGGGAAAAGTTAAGTAAGTAGTAAAAGTGATTTTGCGAGAACGTGCTTTGAAAGTACTGTTTTATGTTTTTTGATTGCCGTCATTTTTTTCTTATGTAAATTTATATAAAAACCACACTAAGTGTTGCAAAAAAAAGTAAATAAAAGTATAATGAATACCAATACAACAAAAACTTATAGATTATAAGTTGATAAGTTTTAAAGTTGTATAAATATCATAACAATGATATAATTAAAGTATAATACATACTGAATATGTCATTTAAGAAGGAGTGAACGGTATGAAGTTTTCAAAGCTTGCTAGTGGATTAAAAGCATCGGAGATTCGTGAAATTTTGAAATTGACAACACAGCCAGAAATTATATCTTTTGCAGGGGGGTTACCGGCACCCGAATTTTTCCCTATTGAAGAATTGAAAAAGGTTGATGTGGCAGTTTTAGAAAAAGATGGTCGTGCAGCAGTGCAATATAGCACAACGGAAGGATACTTACCGTTACGTGAAAAAATTGCAGAACACATGAAGTCTTCTTTTGGCGTGGACTGTACCGCGGAAGAAATTATTATTACATCTGGCTCACAACAAGGGTTATCGTTATTGTCCCAAGTGTTCTTAGATGCAGATGATGTTGTGTTAGTAGAAAGTCCAACTTATTTAGGTGCGCTTAATGCATTTTCTTTGCAAGGACCTAAATTTATTGCCGTTCCGACGGATGAAAAAGGAATTATTCCGGAAGAGTTAGATAAGATTTTACAGGAACATGGTAAAAATGTACGTCTTATGTATGTTATTCCTGAATTCCAAAATCCTACGGGCATTACGTGGCCATTAGAACGTAGAAAAGCCTTTTTGAAATTAGTTGAACAGTATGATTTCCCGATTCTTGAAGATGATCCGTATGGTGAATTACGGTATGATGGTGAAAAAGTACCGTCCTTGAAGTCTTTAGATACAAAAGGACAAGTTATTTTCTTGGGATCTTTCTCTAAAATCTTTTTGCCGGGCTTGCGTGTAGCATGGATGGTAGCAGATCCTGTTATTCTTGATAAAGTAATTAAATTAAAACAAGCCGTTGATTTACAGTCGTCGACTTTCGCACAGCGTCAAGCTTATTATTATATGACGATGTATGATATTGATGCACATGTTAAAAACTTGGTTGAAGTATATGGAAAACGTCGTACACTTATGTATAATACGATGAAAGAATACTTCCCGAAAGAAGTTTCCTTTACCTATCCTGAAGGCGGTTTGTTTACTTGGGTTACGTTACCGGAAGGAATGGATGCTACTGAAATGATGCCTAAAGTATTAGAAAAGAAAGTAGCTTATGTACCGGGTGGCCCATTCTATCCTAATGGTGGACATAGAAATCACTTCCGTTTAAATTATTCTAATATGCCTGATGATCGCATTGTAGAAGGCGTAAAACGGTTAGCCGAAGTATTAAAAGAAGAAGTGGCGAAACTTAAATAAGTATAAAACAAGGTCAATGTTAAAGTATTGACCTTGTTTTTTTTATGAGCAGCGGTTAGACGTGTGTATTTATAGTAGCAAATAAAAAGAGAGGACCTAGAATGGGTTCCTCTCTTTTATTACAGGGAAAAAGACAAAAGGGCTTTGCTTTTTATAAGGAGACCTTATATAGGAAGTAGCATTGGTTTTATTGAGGTCTAATATTGCGGATTCTTTTGTTTATGATAAAATAATTACTAGTATGTACATTATAGGGGTAAGAGAGCGATTTAATATGGAACTAAAAAAAATATTAAAACAATATTTTGGCTATGACTCATTTCGTCCCGGTCAAGAAGAGATTATTAAAACGTTATTAGGAGGACGAGATTGTTTAGCAATTATGCCGACAGGAGCGGGAAAATCCTTATGTTTTCAAATACCTGCGGTAATGAGTCGAGGTATTACGCTTGTTATATCTCCTTTGATTTCGCTTATGAAAGATCAAGTGGATGCACTCACAGCCCAACAAATTCCAGCTACTTATATTACCAGTGATTGTGATATAGAAGAGTACCGTTGCCGGATAAAAGAAATCTATGAAGGTCGTGTTCGCCTTTTATATGTTTCGCCCGAACGATTACAAGTTGATTTTTTTACATCCCTTATGCAGAAAATGCCCGTATGCATGGTTATCGTAGATGAGGCGCATTGTGTTTCCCAATGGGGACATGATTTTCGTCCCGGCTATGCACAAATCAAGCAGTGGGTCGCAAAATTACCAAAACGACCGGTAATAGGAGCTTTTACGGCAACGGCAACAGAACCGGTAAAAAAGGATATGTTGGAATTACTTGGGATGAATAATCCTAAGGTTTTTACGAGCAGTTTTGATAGGCCTAATTTATATTTTCGCGTGGTTCAGGCTGCGGACAGAGATCGATTTATATTGGGGTATTTACAGAAACATGCTACGGAAAGTGGAATTATTTATGCGGCAACTCGTAAAGAAGTGGAGCGGTTATATAGTCTTCTTCAGCGTCATAAGTATAGTGTTGGCAGATATCATGCCGGCGTGGATCCGTTAGAACGGAGGCAGGCTCAAGATGCTTTTTCATATGATCAGGTGCGTATAATCGTTGCGACAAATGCATTTGGAATGGGTATTGATAAAAGTAATGTTCGCTTTGTTATTCACTATCAAATGCCGAAAAATATAGAATCGTATTATCAGGAAGCAGGTAGAGCTGGTCGTGATGGGGAGTATGCTGAATGCATATTACTATTTAATCGGCAAGATATTATGTTGCATCAATATATGTTGGAGCAACGAGAAAGTAGTCCGGCACAAATAGAAAAAGACCTATGTCAGTTACGGGCAATGGAAGTATATGCACAGCAGACAGGGTGTTTGCGATATGCTTTATTGACTTATTTTGGTGAACATCCAACGTGGCAACGATGTGAAAAGTGTAGTAATTGTCAGCAAGAATGGATACAAGAAGATTATACGAAAGAAGTCAGAAATATGCTTCTTTGTATTGATGAATTAAATGGACGTTTTGGTAGTACGATGGTATGCGATATTTTACGAGGAAAGGCTAGTGCTAAAGTGCGGCAATACCGATTTGAACGGAATGCGACATTTGCATTGTTAGCCGATATGGACGTGGCGGATTTACAAGCGTTGATTCAACAAGCTTGTGAGGATGGCTATATTATCAAATCGGTAGGTCGATATCCGACCTTATCATTGAGCCGCGCAGGACGAGAAGCGATGAATAGCCGGCAGTCATTTTTACAAAGGCGGAGTAGGGGATCATGTTCTATCGCTAATGAGGCAATACCTGTAAAAACGCAAGCACAAGAATATCTTTTTGAAAAATTACGTAACGTGCGGTATGAATGGTCTAAACGAGCCCATATTCCTCCTTTTGTTATTTTTTCAGATGCGACCTTATGGGAAATGGCACGTAAGAAACCGCGTACCTTTGAAGAAATGGAAACGATTAAAGGGGTAGGCACATTTAAATTGCATAAATATGGCAAAGCATTTTTAGAGGTTATAATGAATGACATGGATGGGAGGTAAGTATATTGAGTTTAGCCGATGATCAATATTTAACGATGGTAGATAATATTTTACAACATGGATATTATGACAATAATCGTACGGGTATTTGTACTTATAAATTGCCGCATCAGATAATGCAATTCGATTTAGCTCAGGAATTTCCGATTTTAACAACGAAGTTTGTCGCATTTAAAACAGCCGTCAAGGAATTATTATGGATTTGGCAACTACAAAGTAATGATGTGCGAGATTTGCAACGCATGAATTGTCATGTATGGGATGAGTGGATGCGTCCCGATGGAACGATTGGTAAGGCCTATGGATATCAAATTCGTAAATATAAACAAGTGGATCGGCTGTTAGATACGTTACGGAAAGATCCGCAAAGTCGGCGTATGATCGTTACATTATGGAATATTGATGATTTATCTGATATGGCATTGCAACCTTGTGCGTACGAAACGTTATGGGATGTTAATGATGGTAGGTTGAATTGTATGTTAATTCAAAGAAGCGGAGATATGGGTCTTGGCGTGCCATTTAATATGACTCAGTATGCCGTACTGATCTATTTGATTGCACAAGTAACGGGGTTTCAGCCGGGCATTTTTACCCATGTCATTAATAATGCTCATATTTATGAAAATCATGTAGAGGCACTGCAAAAACAACTCCAACGAAGGAACAGTGCTTTTGCTGCTCCAACGATATCCGTTAATCCGGATATACATGATTTTTATCAATTTACGCCAGATGATATAAATCTAGTACATTATCAGCATCTAGGAAAATTACCTATGGAGGTCGCCGTATAATGATACAAATTATTGCAGCCGTAGATAAAAATGGTGGTATTGGCAAGGATAATCAGTTACTTTGCCATTTGCCGGCGGATTTGAAACGATTTAAACAATGTACTTCGGGACATACGATTATTATGGGGCGAAAAACATGGGAAAGTTTGCCTCGTGTGCTGCCCCGGAGAAAACACATCATCTTAACGGGGCAACATACATATAAAGTCGACAATCCGGCGGTTAGTATTTGTCATTCCATAAGTGAGTTGATGCCGTTGTTACGGGCGGAGGAAGATTATTTTATTATTGGTGGAAGTAGCTTATACAAGGCTTTTTTATCGAAAGCTGATGTATTATTGTTAACGGAAATAGAGGCTGTCTTTGCAGCAGATACTTTTTTCCCTTCTATTGATAAAAGGATGTGGCATGAAGTACAACGGGAACATTTTGGGGTTGATCAAAATCATAAATATGCGTTTGATTTTGTCCGTTATGAAAAAAAAAATAGGGAAAAACCCTAACTTTAGACATGACTGAAAGTCAATGGTGGTATATTTTATATATATTATTGTTTGACATTATACAGTGGGTATGGTACACTAAACAAGAGCTACAAGATAGCTGGAAATGTTTTTTTAGGAGGATGTAACATGCACGGTAAAGTAAAATGGTTTAGCGCAGAAAAAGGTTATGGTTTTATTGAAAAAGACGGTGGCGGTGATGTATTTGTACATTTTTCAGCTATCCAAGAAGACGGTTTCAAATCTTTAGCTGAAGGGCAAGAAGTTGAATTTGAAGTTGTTGAAGGAGCACGTGGACCACAAGCTGCTAATGTAGTAAAAGCTTAAGTTCAGTCGGACGTTAATAAGAAAAAGCCGAATCTCACTATGAGATCCGGCTTTTTGTTTTTACCTCTTGACACGGTATAAGGGATTTGGTATATTATAAATAACAGATGAACAAGTAATCATATGTTCATATCAACATATAAAATGAGAGGGGTTATCAAAATGAAAAAAACGTATAAAGTTGATGTTGATTGTGCAAACTGTGCAAATAAGATGGAAGATGCTGTAAAGAACACTAAAGGAGTTAAAGATGCGGTTTTAAATTTCATGACCTTAAAACTGAAAGTTGAATTTGAAGATGGATCAAATCCGCAAGACGTTATGCAAGATGCTGTTATTAACTGTAAGAAAGCCACTTCAGATGGTGAAATTTTGTTGTAATAAGGAAAACGCGGTATAACCGCATTTTTCTTTAATTTAATATATGAACAAACATTCATATTAGGCGATATAAAGGAGAAAAATATGAATAGTAAACAAAAAAAGATGGTTGTACGGATTATTGTTACGGCTATTTGCTTGATAGGACTTCATATTGTACCTATCACGGGGATAGCACGGTTATTTGCGTACATTATTCCTTATATTATTATCGGGGGCGATATTGTCTGTAAGGCCTTGCGAGGAATTCGTAACCGACAAGTTTTTGATGAAAACTTTTTATTAGCTGTAGCTACTATTGGGGCATTTATTTTGGCTGTATATAGAGTTGGTGATTATACTGAAGCCGTAGCGGTTATGTTATTTTATCAAGTGGGTGATTTATTTCAGGGATATGCAGTGGGGAAAAGCCGGAAAAATATTAGTGATTTAATAGATATTCTTCCTGATTACGCTAATATTGAAAAAGATGGGGAAATTTGTAAGGTTGATCCTGATGAAGTTGCTATCGGTTCATATATTATTGTTTTCCCAGGGGAAAAAGTGCCTTTAGATGGTGTGGTCGTAGAAGGAAAGTCCATGTTAAACACGAGTGCTCTTACGGGGGAAAGTGTACCACGCGAAGCTAGTAAAGATGTTGAAGTAATGAGTGGGTGTATTAATTTAACGGGCCCATTAAAAATAAAAACGACTAAAGAATTTGAAGAATCAACGGCATCGAAGATTTTAGAATTAGTAGAAAATGCAAGCTCCCGCAAGTCGAAGTCAGAAGCATTTATTTCTAAATTTGCTCGTGTGTATACTCCTGCTGTTTGTTATAGTGCGTTAGCATTAGCTATTTTGCCACCGCTTATTCGGGTCTTGTTTTTAAGCATAGAACCTATGTGGACAGAATGGATTTATCGTGCACTGACCTTTTTAGTTATTAGCTGTCCTTGTGCGTTGGTTATTAGTATTCCGTTGAGTTTTTTTGCCGGTATCGGGGGTGCTAGTAAGGCCGGGATATTGATCAAAGGATCTAATTACTTAGAAACATTGGCAAAAACAGAAATTACCGTATTTGATAAAACAGGGACGTTAACGGCAGGAACTTTTGAAGTTCAAGGGGTTCATCATTCGACATTAGAAGATAATAAGATACTGGAATTTGCGGCATTGGCTGAATGTGCTTCTTCTCATCCGATTAGTCTTAGCTTGAAAAAGGCATACGGAAAAGTAATTGATATGAAACGGGTTACACAAATTGAAGAAATTAGTGGTAACGGTGTAACAGCCATTGTAGATGGTATACCCGTAGCTATAGGTAATGAAAAAATGATGAATGCTATTGGGGTAAAGGCGATTTTATGTCATGCTATTGGCACGATTATTCATGTGGCTATTAATGGTGAATATGCTGGTCATATTGTGATTTCGGATACGATAAAAGTAGAATCTAAAATGGCAATTGATGCATTGAAACAAAGAGGCGTAAAGAAGACGGTTATGTTAACCGGTGATATTCGTCCTGTTGCTGAAAAAACGGCTACACAGTTGGGGATGGATGCAGTATACAGTGATCTGTTGCCAGCTGATAAAGTACAGAAAGTGGAAGAATTGTTGCAACCTCTTCAAGGTAAAGGTAAATTAGCTTTTATTGGTGATGGTATTAATGATGCACCTGTTTTATCGCGAGCTGATATAGGAATTGCAATGGGTGCCATGGGATCGGATGCGGCGATTGAAGCGGCCGATGTGGTATTAATGGATGATGATCCGCGAAAAGTCGCTTCGGCAATCGGAATTGCTAAGAAGTGTCTACGTATTGTTTATCAAAATATTTATTTTGCTATTGGTATCAAATTACTTTGCTTACTACTAGGTGCATTAGGGGTAGCCAATATGTGGTTAGCTATTTTTGCGGATGTAGGCGTCATGATTATTGCTATTTTAAATGCGACACGAACTTTGTTTATTAATGATTTATTGTATACGGATATAGATTAATAGCTGATAACAAAAGCTGCACGTAAGTTGTGCAGCTTTTTTTTTATTTATAGTTAATAAAGAAGAAAAATAATACGTTATAAACAAGATACAATGAGTTGACAATTGTTATCAGTTATGATAAAAATGAATTAGTTTAATGTTAAAAATATTTATCAATATAGAAAGGAGTAGTTATGAAATATTTTTTTAATACACAACAATGGAAAAATTCTCTTTTATCTTTTTTTATATTATCTTATTTAAGTGGAACGGCGTATCTTGTACATGCACAAGGGGTTGATGTAGGCAAGACAACGGATGTTTTCGTACACACCAATCCGATATTGGAAACAGCTAAGCAAGAATCGCAACAGACGACAATTCTTACGCAGGCAGATATCATGCAGAAAGCGGCAAAATCCGTGGAAGATATTATTTTTAGCGAACCGGGAGCCGTTCGTTCGGTAGATGCGATGGGGCGAGTAACCTTATCTATTCGTGGTGCTGAACCACGGCATACATTAATTTTAGTGGATGGGCAACCTGTCTTAGGGGATTTATCTAAGTACATGGGAGCTGGAGATGAATTATCTCGTTTAGGCACAGATAATGTGGATCATATAGAGTATATACAAGGAGCTGCTTCAGCTAAATATGGTTCAGATGCTATTGGAGGTGTCATCAATGTAGTTACGAAAGGAGCGAGTAAAAAGGCAGGGTTGACCGTGCGCTTAGAAGGTCGCCGCATAGCTGGTGAAAAGGTATTTCCTTATAAAAACTATTTTTTGCGTGCCGATAGTGGTATACATGGGAAATGGCGTACGGCGATTTATAGTAGCCGCCGCGATATTGCACCCGTATATAGTGAAAAGATATTTCGGGGGGCTATGAATTGGGACGGCGATTTTCGTTCGTCCTTACGGTACTATGGGGATATTAAAACAGCGGGGGCATTGGCTACATATGATGTCGGTACGGGGCGAACACTTCATCTTTCTACGGATACGGTACGGGAAGATATGAAACGGTTGGTTAAGCATACGGAGGATAGTCCGGAGCCTGTTGTAACGTATACTCGTAATATCAAGAGAAATACTTATCAATTGCGATATGATGATAACCATTTGCAAAAAACGGATTGGCATGTGGAAATGAATTTTGCTGATTTACGGGAGACTGATTTAGCCATTGGTTCAAATGAAGCTTTTTCTAAGTATGAAGGGAAAAATACGTTAGCATATTTAGATACATTAAAACATACGCAAAAACAGGTGAAGATATTTGCCAATACACAATTAAATGCTAAGCATATGTTGACATATGGGATTGGCTCTAGCGTAGAGAATGGCTCGGGAGCACGGGTGAAAAATGCACCGAAACAATTTTCACGACAAATTGATCCATGGGATTATGATAAAAATTTGTATACGGTCAAAGGGACAGGATCTCCCTCTTCGCGTATCCATGAGTGGGCTTTTTCTAGGGACGAAGAAGGGATACCGGGTGTGGATTTGAATTTTGAATATTATGGATATCGCAAGGGAAATAAAGGTGTGGCTCCTGCCTATACGATTGATGATTATGAAAAAGAGGAACACGATATAGTTGAATCACAAGAGATACAAGCAGATCGAGAAAAGCGAAAAAAGCAATTTGCGATGGAGCTTCGTAATGAAAATGGAAAACGAAACAGTGACATATTAGACGCTGATGATTGGGATGACGATAAGATGATGCGTCGGTATTATGCCTATGATTTTGACTTACTGGGTGAAGATGAAGAAAATTTCCCGTTAACCTGGCATGGAAAGAAGTTTAGGGAAGAAAATAAATTACGTCAAAATAGGATTACCATCGGAGAAGCTTCTATTTCGAAAAAATATGCTTTTTTGCAAGACCTGTGGCAAGTTAATGAGGGCATGATCATATCACCTTCTATTCGTCTAGATCACAGTAGTGTGTTTGGTTCGACGGTGACTTTTAATGTCGGTATGACAAAGCAGCTTAGCAAGGATGGACATACTCAGTTTAAAGCAAATGTTGGCACTGGGTATACAGAGCCGGGGATGGGAGAGCTGTATTATAACTGGGAAATGTATCGTGGCGTGCCTTATGATATGGGGGTAGGTAAATTAGGATTTTATTGGATTGGGAATCCTAATTTAAAGCCGGAAAGGTCAATTAATGTTGATGCTTCATGGGAAAAGGATACGAAAGATACATCCACAAAAGTTACGATTTTTCATAACCGCATTAGCGATTATATGAGTGTATATTTTACGGGCAAATTGATGCATTTTAGAAAACAAGATATTTATACTTGGATGAATCCACCCGATATGATTTATAGTTTTAAAAATATTGGGAGAGCGGAGATTACGGGCGTAGAAGCGTCGGTAACACATCGGTGGAATGAGCATTGGAAAAGTCAATTGGGTTATACTTATTTGCAGGCACGCAATAAGAGTGATGCCGATATGCCTAAAAAATTATTAAATAAGCCTTCTCATAAAATTGATGCTAGTATTACGTATACAAACAAGCAGTGGCGAGTATCGCTATGGGGGGATTATTATATCCATATGCTCGATAGTAATACCGTGAGTGGTGCAGGCAATTATGTGGAATTGACTGATGAATTTCATGTATCGCCAGCGGATTACAAGCGAGAAAAACTATTATCTGAACCAACGGTTCCAGATCCAAAACATAAGGGAAAACGAGGATATCATGAACTGGAATATAAGTTTTCAAACAAAAAACAGCAAACATATAAAGAAAAGACATTTGGCGTTTGGAATGTAGTTATACAAAAGCAAATTAATAACGATACAATGGTATATGCAGGAATTGATAATTTGTTTAATCATCGTGATGATGATCAGGCGATGGCGGAAAGAAACTATAAAATTGGCTTTTATATGAAATTAGGGGGGACGGATTATAGGAAGGTAAAATCAATTCCTTCTGTTACGATGTCTACGTATAAAGGAAATCCCTATTGGTTTATAGAAACGGGAGCCATATCAGCTGCTGATACGTTACAACTCACCGGCAGTTATCGGTTGCGATGGAATGCTTTTACGGGACGTATTAAACCAACGGAGGCACGGGTAACGGCACAGGCGGCGATCGGTTCTGCTTATAAAAATTATATAGAAAAAGGGGAACATGGGTTTGAACAAGAGCTTCAGATTACGTTGACAGCTCCACTGAGTAAACAGACGTATATTACGCTTAGTGGCAAGGCACATGGAGTGAATAAAGCGGATACGACCTATGATATTAGTCCTTCACGTGGGATAAATAAACAAGAAGTAACAACAGGAGAAGTGGTTCATCAGGCACAAAAGTGGAATTTCTCTGTCGGTCGTCTTGCTGAAGCGGTGGGAACTAGTGGATATTGGTTTAATCAAGCCTTTGATGGCGTTCGTGCTGTATGGACGAAAGGGGATACGCAAGTTCGTCTGGGGTATGGCGATTTTTCAGGTCATACAGGCGTAGCAGATTCGGCTTATTCGCGTGCCGTACCGGGTGTATTTAAACGGACTTTTTCGAAAAAAGAATGGTTAGGAATAAATAATAAAGCAGATATTGTATCAGAAACATATACGCACAATACAATTCCTAGTCAAGGTGAAGACTCGTTGTATGAACAATTGAGTAAAGCTAAAACGTTTGAAGAAGAAAAACAGGTATTTGCTAAATTTGAAAAAATAATAGAACGACATTCGGACAATTCATATGAAACAGCTATAAAACCTCGTATCCATGGAAAAGGTAGCGTTTATCTTAATTCGTATATGTGGGAAAAAATAACTATTACAGATACACATAACAAAGGAAAACAGCAAACGTTCTTAGCGGCGGTTATTCCTTTGGCGTATTTAAATGCGGATAAATGGGGAGATAAAAAACCAATCGAAGATACGCTTGAAAAGGCTTTTCTCACAACGGAAAATAACATTAAGAACAAGCCTTTACAGGGAGATAAATATCTAAGTAAATCGGGAATTGTTAAGAATGGTAGATATACGTTCAAATCAGAATTTTATGGTTATGGAACTTATACGGGAGAGGAAGTATTACAAGATTTAGGGATAGACTACATGGGAAGACGTGGTGTTATTCCGTGGGATAAGGTGAAAGAAGGTCAATTTAAACAGATGAGTCGTAATGAGGCATTGCAATTATCCAAGACATCGGCTCATGACCACCAGACCGCATGGGAACAAGTGTATGCATTACGGAATAATGAAGTCGTAACGGGATATACAAAGGCACATGTTTCGCCGATCATGAAGGGGAATTTAGAGACTTTGCTAAGTGCCTGGAAGCCTGAAGACAATAGTTCTTTACCGCTGAAGTTTTTAGAGCAAGAAGGATATATACGAGAACAACGGGGGATTATTCTGGAAACGTCAAAGGTGCCTGCTTTGCAACGAGCTGCCTTTGTACAAGTGAAACGACAAGTTAATGATTGGTTAGGTGTACAAGGATGGTATTTGCGTTCTACTGGAGATTCTGCATATCAGATCACACAAGTAGTTAATTTCCAACCAAAACATAAATTGTTTGCTACACGAGCAGAGATGATAGGATTGGGAGCTAAAATTCGACTGTATCCAGACGTTATCTTGACTGCCGAATGGGGGATGAATCATACCGCCTTAGGTCGATATTTAAATGGAACAACGATATATGATCATACGGCGAATAGTAATATATTCCGGGTCAAAGAGCATTCGTTAGGAGATAATCCTTATTTTATGGTATATCGTATAGATATTGGGCAACTTGATATGGATAGGCAAGGGAGTTGGAACGCCTTTTTGGATTATAAGTATTTTATGCATGGATCTTTCTTTGGTGGTAATGGTACAGAAACATTGCCGGATCGGTATTTAGACGGCATTCAAAGCTTTACCGTGGGTGCAAGATATATGGCAACAAAGCATATGTTATTAGAAGGCTTTTATACCTTTGGCGCTAAGGGAATTCAGCAACGAGATAGTTTATATGGGGCAGAACGATTTACCCTTGGTGATTATGTACGGATACAAGGAACATATCGTTTTTAGATAAGAGAAAAAAGCTACTTTCGCTTAGAAAGTAGCTTTTTTCTTTTTTATAGTTCATAGAAATTTATGAAAATAAAATAAGTTTATTAATTAACGGGGTTTTTAGGTGTAGTTGATGTGAGCTTATGGAGCCTTGTAAATAAAAGCTAAATGGAAAATATAATTGTAAAACAAAGAAATAAATAGTATATAAAAATATTGTTGATTAATAAAATGAATTTATTTTTGGTATGGTGATACAGTTATTAGCTAAGGGAGAGCATAGAAAAAAGCCTACTATATAGTAGGCTTTTTTCGTTGGTATAGGATTTTTGGATAAACGCATCAGTTGGATGAGGATTATTTTGTTAATGCGTTTAGTTGTCGTTCAGGATAGGCCGTATGTCCCCACAGTCGATAATTTAAGGCAATAGCATTTATGGTTAAACTAATGACCGAGCTAATCCAGTATCCATATGGACCAAAATGAGTATAATGGGCAATGGAATAGCCTAAAGGAATGCTGATTAACCAATAGGTAATAAAGGCTACATAGGTAATAATCGTTACGTCTTTATAGCCTCGTAGCATTCCTTGTAGGGGTGTGCCTGCGGCATCGACAATAGTAAACATCATGGCAAAAAACAGAAAGTGGGAAATAGCTTGCATCGTAATGGGATCGTTAGTGAATAAATGACTGATGGGCATTGTAAAACGATAAGTTAATATGGCAAAGAAAGCAGACATTCCCAACGCGGTTATTTGACATAAACGGGCATATTGGCGTGCTCCGGCATAACGTTTGGCACCTACTTCATAGCCGATTAAGATGGTGGCAGCTAAACTGATACTCCAAGGGAAGGTATAGAGGAAGGTTGAGTAACTTATGGCAGCTTGGTTAGCGGCAATGTAAACGGTGCCAAATTCTGCCATGAGTAAGCCGACAATACTAAATAAACTGGATTCACAAAAAACGGCAATGAAGATAGGTATGCCAATTTTTAATTCTTGTAGGCAGTAATACCATTTAAAGGTAGGAAATAGGTGATGGATGCGATAGGTAGAAAAGGGTGAATACCATTTGAAAAGAGAGAGAAATAGTAAACAAGAAATCCAGGAGGCGATGGTAATGGCATAGCCTGTACCGATTCCACCTAGTGCAGGAATGGGACCGGCACCAAAAATAAGTAGTCTAAATAAAATGAGTGTACAAAGTAAATTAATGAGCAAAATTCCCATGGAAATACGTGTCATACCATGAGCATCTACGATATAGCGTAAAGTGGCTTGAATAAATATAGGAAGAATACCAAATGATAATGCGATGAGATAATGTTTGGCAATATGATATACGGCAGGATCTAAGCCCATAATGTTTAAAAAAGGTGTTAAGCACAGGCTGCCGAAAATAATAATAAAAATAGTAAAAAAAATAGCAATATAAATGCTATGAATGATATATTGCGGAATTTCTTCTGTTTTTTCTGCACCACGTAATTGGGCGATAATGGGAGAAACACCAAAAAATAATCCATTAATACCAGCAAAGATGGGATACCAAATATTGACTGCCACAGCCACACCGGCTAAATCAATGGTACTCGCTTGACCACTGAAAATACTGCTGAATGTATTGGTTCCTACTTGTGCTGCTTGGGTGAGTAACAGTGGTAAAAATAAGGTAATAAAGTATTTATATGAAGAAGAGAGATACATGTATTCGTACTCCTTTTAATTGATAATATAGAAAATAAACCCCGTCGGGGACGGGGTTTATTAACATTCATGTTATTTTGCTATCGCATTTACTTTTGCAGCTAAACGAGATTTTTTACGAGCAGCTGTGTTTTTATGAATAACACCTTTACGAGCAGCACTATCAATAACGCTATTTGCTTTTGTAAACGCTGTTTTGATAGCTGTAACATCACCCGACTCAATTGCTTCTGTCGTACGACGAATGGCTGTATGTACAGAAGATTTTACTTGAGAGTTAGCAGCGTGACGAGCGGCATCTTTTTCCATTGTTTTTATATTGGATTTTATTTGCGGCAATTGGTTCACCTCCCTGCATTATAAGAACACTAAAACAGATTTTATCATAATACAGGCAAAAAATCAATACATCTAAGGTGGAGATGTATTGATTTTTCTTACCATTATGCTTGTCCTTCTGAACCTAATACGTGTTTAATTTTATGTGCGACAATATCATAAATGTTTTGGCGACCGTCTTTTAAATATTCGCGTGGATCAAAATGTTCAGGATGTGCTGTTAGATGTTGTCGCACGCCTGCTGTTAAGCCTAACCGTAAGTCGGAATCGATGTTTATTTTGCATACGGCCATGGTGGCTGATTTACGTAATTGATCTTCTGGGATACCGATGGCATCAGGCATTTTTCCTCCATTGGCATTGATGATTTTTACATATTCGGGTACAACCGAGGAAGCCCCGTGTAAAACGATCGGGAAATTAGGCAAACGATCGGCTATTTGGGCTAAAATGTCAAACCGTAATTCTGGTGGAACCCATACGCCTTCGGCATTGCGTTTGCATTGGGCAGGGGTGAATTTGTAAGCACCATGACTGGTTCCAATGGCAATGGCTAATGAATCAACACCTGTTCGCGATACAAATTCTTCTACTTCTTCCGGGCGAGTGTACATTGCATCCGCAGCAGCTACTTTTACATCGTCTTCAATACCCGCTAGTTTTCCTAATTCGCCTTCAACTACAACGCCGTGTGCGTGTGCATAGTCTACGACTTTTTTAGTTAAGGCGATATTATCTTCAAAGTCATATTTAGAAGCATCAATCATTACGGAAGTAAATCCGCTATCGATACAATCTTTGCAAATTTCAAAATCGGCACCATGATCTAAGTGTAAGGCAACAGGAATATCATGTTCTTCTAATGCCGCTTCAACGAGATGCCGTAAATAGGCTGGTCTCGCATATTTTCTTGCTCCGGCAGAAGCCTGTAAAATAATTGGTGAATGTAAATCAGCCGCAGCATCGGTGACGCCTTGGACGATTTCCATATTGTTAATATTAAAAGCTCCGATTGCATAATGACCTTCATATGCTTTTTTAAACATTTCTGTGGTACCTATTAATGGCATGTGACATTCCTCCTAAGTAAATTGTGACAGGGGTCTAAGTAGATGTTCCCATCGGGCTTGTATTAGTAATGATTGCATATCTGGCGGTAAAGGTGCAGTAATAAATAGGTGCTTGTGGGTGATGGGGTGAATGAGTTCCATTGCACAAGCGTGCAGTGCTTGCCGGGATATTTTGTCTTGCGTGCCTCCATATAGATCATCGCCGATGAGTGGATACCCTAAGGCACTGCAATGAACACGAATTTGATGTGTTCTACCTGTTGCCAGAAATATTTGTAGTAAACTGTACGTTTCATTCATGGCCAATCTTGTCATATAGGATTGTGCTGGTTTACCGTCATTGTCGACATGACGTTTAATAATACTAGCGGGCTCTCGTGCAATGGGCATGTTTATAGTAGCTAAGGAAGCCGGAAAATACCCTGTTACGATAGCCCAATATACTCTTCTGTATAATAATTTTTGTTTATCAAACAGGGATTGTATATGTGGTTCTTTGGCAATGAGACAAAGACCGGAAGTATTTTTGTCCAGGCGATGAACGGGATGATAGCCTCTATATTGATTGGTAGTGTTATAATAATAAGCCACGGCATTTGCTAATGTTCCCTGACGTTGTGCAGATGTGGGATGCATCAGTAATCCTGCCGCTTTATCGATGATAAGTAGATAGTCATCTTCATAGGCAATACGAATGGGGATGTATTCTGGTTCAAAAGCATTGCGTATAGGCAAGGTTATACATATTGTATCCCCTGTATGAACCATATGGTAAGGGGGAACGATAATGCCGTTACAACGACATGTTCCGTTATGTTTTATCCGGCGACGTAGTGTCGACGATATGCCTGACATTTTTAATGCACTGCTTAAGGTTGTCGGTTTTCGTAATGGTCCTACCGTAAAATGAATCATACATCTCATCCTATTTCTTCTGTCTATGTTTATTATACCTAAAGTGTGCTAATAAATCTATATCAAATTAGTGCGATTATAGAGGTGTGTTCATAGCGTATTTTAGCGGAAAAACGAAAGATTGGTAAATTTGTATTGGAAAAAAGGAAATTTTTATATGTAAATAGAATATTATACAATATACGGGAATAGAAAGGTGAGGTCCATGAAAAAGTTTTCTTCTGCATTTTTGGAACAAGTGCGAGAAGCAAATGATATTGTATCGGTTATATCAGAATATGTTTCATTAAAGAAGCAGGGACAAAATTTTTGGGCATGCTGTCCATTTCATCATGAAAAAACGGCATCGTTTAGTGTATCTGCAGAAAAAGGCTTTTTTTACTGTTTTGGTTGTCATGCTGCAGGAGATGTGTTTTCTTTTGTGATGAAGCAAGAAAATTTATCTTTTGTGGAAGCGGTTGAACGATTAGCAGAGCGAGTACATATGCCGTTACCACAAGTAGAGGAAACACCCACCGAAAAAGCTCGAGATGAATTGAAAAAGCAATTATTGGAAATTAATGAGATGGCTAGTAATTTTTTTCATAATTGCTTAATGAAAACTTCTTTGGGAAAGGAGGGGTTAGTATATTTTCATCATCGCGAAGTTACGGATGACACCATTCGTGCATTTAAGTTGGGATATGCACCCGATGGTTGGACCACGTTAACGGATGCTTTTCAAAAACGAGGAATCGCCGGTTCGTTGTTGGTACAATTAGGTTTGGCGAAAGAAAAGAATGGGCGATATTATGATGCTTTTCGCAGACGTGTCATTTTTCCTATTCGTGATGGTCGCGGCCGTATCGTTGGTTTTGGCGGACGTGTTTTGGATGATAGTAAACCGAAATATTTAAACTCACCTGAAACGCCTATTTTTAATAAGCGAAAATTGTTATTTGCTATGGATTTGTCGCATGAAGCGATATATAAAAAAAAGCAGGCGATTTTAGTAGAAGGATATATGGATGTTATTTCATTACATAATCGGGGGATTACGAATGTTGTAGCCTCATTGGGAACGGCTTTTACGGTAGAACAGGCACGGTTATTACAGCGGCAAGCATCAGATTTAGTGTTAGCATATGATATGGATGCGGCGGGGAGAAAGGCAACATTACGGGCCTTGGAAATAGGAAGAGGGCTGCATTTACATATTCGTGTTTTATCGTTGCCGCAGGGAAAAGATCCGGATGAATACATTAAACACTTTGGACCGGAGGCGTTACAAAAGGCTGTACAAGAAGCACCGCATGCTTTAGATTATCTATTACAGACGGCAGTAGGGACTCATGATAGTACGACCTTTGAAGGAAAGTCGGCTATTACGGCGATGTTGCTACCTGTTTTAGCACTTGTTGATAATCGTATTGTATTAGAGTCTTTTTTGTCTAAAATGGCACGTACGTTGCACGTTGATGAAACGGCTGTACGCAGTGAATTTAATCGATATTTAAAACAACATCCTGAAACGGCACAAGTGCCTGTTGTTATTACGCCTAAGTTAGCTTATCAATTGACGGATAAACGGGGGACAGAACCAATGGCGGTGGCGGAAGAAAATATCTTGCGCTTTTTATTGGAACATCCTTCGGAGTGTCAACGGATTATTACACAAATTGAGGATGGTTTATTTCAACAGCCTGTACGGCGTCATATATATCAGATTATTATTAGTGCTTATAATGAAAATCATTCGTATACAGCATCAGATATTCAAATGCGATTAACACCGGAAGAAGCAGAGGAATTAGCACGAATTATGATATTACAAGATGTGCCGCTCGATGAACAAGTAGTATTAGATTATGCTAAGCGTTTTCGTTTAACCGCATTGCAGAATCAATATCTTGAATGGAGTAAGCGTGCTGCTGAGTACAGTCGTACGGGGAATCAAAAGGTTATTGAAGCATTAAAAGAATGTCAACGGCTCAATGAAGAAATAAAGAAAGTGTCTTGTAGAGAGGAAAGGAGCTAATTATTATGGTAAATACTAAAAAGGCCAAGGGAATGAACGAAGTAGAAAAAGAAAATATAACAGTGAAATCGAAAAAAGAGAGTACGAAAAAAGGCACCAAAAAAGTGGTAAAAAGGGGAAAAACTAAGGTAGATGCTACATTAAATGAAAATGATCGGCGTAAAATAGTAATGGAACATATAACTCAGCTCATTCAGTTGGGGCAAAAGCAGGGGTGCTTGACCTATACAGAGATTATGAATGTTATGGAAGAAGATGATTTGAATCCGGAACAAATCGATAAAATGTATGAAGTATTTGCCGATAAGGGAATCGATATTGTGGGGGAAGATACGAATAATTCAGAACATGATGCACTAGATGAGGAAGCGGAAAATACAGAACAAGTACCAGATATACGCAATGTTGATTTAAGTGTTCCTGATGGCATTAATATTGATGATCCGGTGCGGATGTATTTAAAAGAAATTGGACGAGTACCATTATTATCAGCAGAAGAAGAAATTACGTTAGCAAAGGCTATTGAAAAGGGAAATATGGAAGATGCGACGGAAGCGGATATTAAAAATGGGATTACGGCAAAGAAAAAATTAACAGATGCTAATTTACGGTTAGTTGTTAGTATTGCGAAACGATATGTTGGTCGGGGAATGTTGTTTTTAGATTTGATTCAAGAAGGAAATTTAGGTTTATTAAAAGCAGTAGATAAATTTGATTATAGTAAAGGGTATAAATTTAGTACATATGCTACGTGGTGGATTCGGCAGGCAATCACTCGTGCGATTGCCGATCAGGCTAGAACGATTCGGATACCCGTACATATGGTGGAAACGATTAATAAATTAGTTCGTATTTCGCGTCAGCTTATCCAAGAAAAGGGAAGAGATGCTTTGCCTGAAGAAATTGCTGAACGCATGGAGATTCCCGTAGAAAGAGTAAGGGAAATCATGAAGATTTCGCAAGAACCGGTTTCTTTAGAAACGCCGATTGGAGAAGAAGAAGATTCGCATTTAGGTGATTTTATTGAAGACCAAGATGCGGTAGCACCCGATGAAGCTGCAGCATTTATTTTATTAAAAGAGCAAATTGAAGAGGTATTCTCCTGTCTTACTGAACGGGAACGAAAGGTGTTATATCTTCGCTTTGGTTTAAAAGATGGGCGACAGCGTACATTAGAAGAGGTTGGTCAATATTTCAATGTTACGAGAGAACGAATTAGACAGATTGAAGGTAAAGCTTTAGGAAAATTAAGAAATTGGGGAAAAAGAGAAAAAATTAAAGATTTTCTTTAAGACTTGACGATGTAGGTGTAATCATGTACAATAACTGGGTAAGGTTTTCCTTATCCTATGGGCCTATAGCTCAGTGGTAGAGCCACCGGCTCATAACCGGTTGGTCCCTGGTTCAAATCCAGGTGGGCCCACCAAAAAAAAAGACTGTCTATGACAGTCTTTTTTTATTTTATTTTTAAAAGGAATGTTTTCCTAGAACCGGGTGAATGCAAGGCTTTAATGTTAGATGTTCAATTAAATAAGCTGCTTGTTCGAGGGAAATATCATCTTTCTTTTTGTCGTGTTCAAAAATGCAAATAGGAGAGGTTGAACCTACTTCGCCTCCAGGTAAATAAACATATTCATTTGTTTCGGCATCACCAAAAATAATGCCAGATAAGAGGTGACTTTTAGCAATCTGACTCATAAGGAACTCCTTTTTCATTTATTTTTATCTCTAAGAGTTTGCATTCGCGATAATCAGCAGAAACTAAGTGTAGTAAGGTTTCATCATATTTTCGAGGAAATATAGAATGGGGAGTTAGACCATGGAGATGACCGAAAATACAAAGGGGAACATGATATTTTTTTAGTAATTCTGTAAATCCGCTAGGATGAAATAAATCGTGCACAGGGGGGTAATGAAGCAATAAAATGGTGCATAGGCAATTTAATGTAACCGCCTCTTGTAAGGTTCGTTCTACGCGTAATAATTCTCGGCGATACGGCTTTGCATCTTTTTCTGGATGAAAGTGTTTATCGTTAGGACAAAGCCAACCATGGGTGCCACAAATGGCAAAACGACCATCGTGTGTGACTATGGTAGTACCGTATAAGTATTGCATTCTATTTCCTGCATCTAAGCGATTTAATTTTCCCGCACTTTCCCACCAGTAATCATGATTACCTCTAATTATAATTTTATGACCTGGTAAAGCACGAATTTCATCTAAATCTTCTTGTGCTTCTTGTAATCGCATTGCCCAAGAGGTATCTCCCGCTATTAACACGGTATCCTTTTCTGTTACGCGATTTTTCCAATCTTCTTGAATACGAAGCCAATGGTTTTTCCAGCGAGAACCAAATATTTCCATTGGTTTTTTTGGAGGATGTCCAGATAAATGTAAATCTCCAATGGCAAATAAACGCATATTTTATCCTTTCTATGTAAGAATTGCTTGTTTTAATTTATCAATAAAAGGAGTTGTTTCTTCCTCTGTTGCAATTTGCGGAACCATGTATCCTACAAACAGAGGATTAGTTAAGAAACGTGGGACTATTTTAACATATAAATTAGTATCACCGGGAAAATCATAATAAAAAACATTGTAGCTATGACTGATTTGCGTTAAAATATAATGTGCTGTTTTTTGCATATACAACACAGGATAATTTAGGGCATAATGATTTTTTATAATAAAATTAATTTCATAAAACCCGATAATGGGTCGAATGGAAAGATTTATTTCTAATGATTCCTCATGTAGCAGTGGTGTACCGATAAAATGATAATGCTTGATATCTTCGTGATAATCATAGTTTTTTAAGCCGATGATTTGACTATGAGGGTGATGAATTGAGCCGCCAGACATACGTCCATAGTTGCGATATAATAATACGGAGGCAAATTTATTCATTGCTTTTACTTGATCCCATTTCTCTAAACAAAAAGATATCAAGTTTACTGCATAAGCAAGCGAATAAGAAGAAAAATCGTCATTACATTTGTCACTTTCGATGACTAAGGTTTGCCACGTGTCTTTTAAAACAGGATAGGCATTTTCCAACCAAATCATGGTATCACGTTTTTCTAATATGTTTTTTAAATTGGTGGCATCACAAAAAGGACAATAAGTGGATGCTTTACGAACTGTATTTGGTTTCGTTTTCCCAATATCCATATTATATTTCAATAAATGTTCCAGGGGATTCCGCTCCATAGTAGGTACTCCTTATATGTGTATATAGTTTATTGTAGCATTGAATGTAGTTTTTTTAAATGGATTAAATAAAAATAATTATTGAGCTAACGATAAGGCAGGAGAATAGAGTATGGTATGTCAAGCAAATATATATCAAACGCAATGGGCATCGTTATTGTTCGAGTGGTTTAATCTACATAGACGAGAATTGCCGTGGCGTGAGAGTGCACGAGACCCTTATAAGGTATGGGTATCGGAAATTATGTTGCAACAAACGAAGGTGGAAACGGTTAAACCTTATTATGAAAATTGGATTGATACGTTTCCTACATTAGAAACCTTAGCGGCAGCATCGGAAGAGGATGTGTTGCGACAATGGCAAGGATTAGGGTATTATTCGCGAGCTCGTAATTTACATCAGGCTGTTAAAGAAGTAGTTCGGCAATATGACGGAAAAGTACCCGATACCAAACAAGAAATTATGTCCTTAAAAGGCATTGGTGAATATACGGCAGGTGCTATTTTAAGTCTTGCCTATGGCAAGGATGAAGTTGCTGTCGATGGCAATGTTTTAAGGATATTTGCACGATTATATGATATTAAGGATAATGTGTTACAGGTAGCGGTAAAACAAAAGGTTTTACAATTAGCACAAGTGCAAATACCAATGGGGCAGGCAGGAAAATTCAATGAAGCTTTAATGGATTTTGGATCACTTGTTTGCATTCCTAAACATCCGACTTGTCCGGTCTGTCCATTGCGAAGGTTATGTTTGGCTCATCAAAGGGGTTGTGAAAAGGACGTTCCTTATCGAGGTGAGAAACGAAAAGTGCCAATTGAATATTGGACTGTTGGGGTGATTAAACAAGGCGATTGTGTGTTGGTGCATCAACGTCCTGACAAGGGATTGTTAGCATCTATGTGGGAATTTCCGATGGGAGCGGGGCGTGGAAAAAAGGGTAAAGGAGCGTTAACACAATTATTAAATCAAATAGGTGTGACGGTTGATACAACTTGGGAGCTTTTAGAGAAACGAAAACATGTTTTTTCACATAAAATTTGGCAACTAGGTATTTATTTGATACCGTGTGTACACGGTAATACCAATTTAAGAAAGGAGTGGCAGTGGTTACCGATACAAGCGTATCAAACGGTTCCATGGGCAGGACCACATGGTAAAATCACGGCATTATTATAATGAAAGGACTTTTTTTACTGGTGTTTTTATGGATTCTATCAATAGCGATGGTAGGAACATATATTTTATTATCTTATATTGATATACGTAAATATCAGTGCTGGTTGGTCTTAGGTGTGGGGATTTTAGGTGAATTGATATTCTTAGGGTATGCCTTTTCTTTTTCTACGCTGTCAATGGCCTTCATAAGACAAGGGCAGTGGTTAGGTACACTTGGGATAGCAATCGTTTTGGGATTGGCTTTGGCGTTTCCTCTATTAGCACTTTGGTATGGTTTTTCATATTGGAATAAACATAGGCATAGGACTGGTGAGGGTGTGAAAGGAGAACTTATACAGTCAAAGGAATGTTCGCGTAAAGCTTTCTTAGGGGGCGTAGCATTAGGTATTCCTGTTTTGACGAGTGCTGCTTCGTTGGGCATCATGCAAGGAGAAAGTCATTTTCTGGCACTAACGTATCATCGCATTTGTACATCTAAGGTACCACTTTATTTACAGGGATATCGTATTGGACAAATTTCCGATCCTCATATGGGTTATTTTTTTAGTCCTCGCCAGTTGGATGAAGCGATACAATTGCTTTTTGTAAAAGGAATTCAAAGGTTAGCGATTACGGGTGATCTGATTGATGAATTATCTCTTTTGCCCGCATGTGAAGTGGTGTTGAAAAAATGGACTAAAAAAATTCCGCACGGAATTGATTTTTGTTATGGTAATCACGAATATTATAGAGATGTAATGAAGATTACGGCTATGCTACGACGGGCTGGTGTGCGTATTGTAAAAAATGAAGCATATTGTGCGATAGAGGATAGAGAAACGCCTTTTTATGTTAGCGGTGTAGATTTTAGTTTTGCGAAAGGAAAAAATTTTCAGCTAGAGCGAGAGCGGTTTATAAAAAAAGCGATGCAGCATGTACCTGATAATGCTTTTGTGCTGTTATTAGCACATCATTCTGCGTTTATTAAAGAAGCATTTGCCTGGCATGTACCATTAACCTTGTGTGGGCATACGCACGGGGGACAAATTAATTTTTTATATCCGTGGGTACAAGGACATATATTTACGTATGTGCGAGGCATGTATCGTGATGTCGATTGTTATGGGTATGTTAATCGCGGCACTGGTGATTGGTTACCTGTGCGTATTGGCTGTTCAAGAGAAGTGAGTGTATTTGAGTTACAAGGTATTCGTTAATTTCTGGGGTACATGATGAGAAAATGAGGAAGATAGGGAATAAATCCAGGTAGAGATAAAGAAATCAAAAAAAATGATATTAGGGGTATTCACTTAGGGATTTAATTCTTTGAAATTTATCGGCGTAATCGGAAGTGTTTCTGGTTACGCCGATTCTGATTTATGGAGTGGAATATCGACTACACCAATGTAACTCCACTGTATTCATATGGTTTGTTTCTTGGTTCTTGTTCCTGCTACCTTTTCCGGTTTTTCAACATAAATCTTGTCTATAAAAGTGCGAATGATCTCTGCATCGAGTTCCTGTATATCGGTGTACTGTCGTACTAATTTCAGGAAAGAATCTATATTAAGGCTTTCCTCTTGTGCTTTAGTAACAAAGGCTTCAAGTTCTGCAATCTTGTCCGTTAGTTCATGATGTTGCCGTAAGTGTCAGAGCCTCGGTATTCATCCAACTTAGGACGGAATAAAGCAGACTTGCGAAACAGACTGTCTATTTGCTCCCTGTCATCACTACAGTAAAAGGCAAGAATAGAAGTAAGAGCAGTAGCTGCTTCGCTATGAGAAGGATAAGGAGACTTCTTATTTCATTATTTAGAACTTTGCTTATCAATTAGTATCGTTGATATATTCACAGAAACGTGATATGCTATATGCAATTAAAAGGCAGGAGGAGACTATGGCTGTTAGTTATAAAAAACTCTTACATAAGATGATTGAAGACGACATTTCAAATCAGGACTTAATGAAAATGAGCAATATTTCCGCCAACATTATTACGAAACTGCGTACAGGGCAATATATATCCCTAGAGAAAGTTGAAAGTATCTGCAGAGCTTTACACTGTACGCCCAATGATATTTTGGAATTTACAGCGGAGGATGGGAAGTAATGGCAAAGAAGAAAACTGCTGAAAAGACATTAAATATAGATACTATTTTGTTTAATTGCCGAGATATCTTGCGTGCGGCACGAAATTCCGGTTCATTTTTTGAAAAAAGAGATATGATGCTCACCTTGGTATTTCTGCGATTCATTGGCGAGAAATACGAAGATGGTATTGAGGCACTTCGTAAAACACTCATTGATCAAGGGTTTGATCCTGATGATGAGAACATTCGGGCCGCTTTCTTTGAAGATGCTACTTTTGCAGACGGAACATATAATCTTCCTGTAGAAGCAAGATGGTCAACCATCATCAACACACCGGCTCCCAAACTCAATGTTGCACTTGACACTGCATTAAGCAGACTTGAAGAGGAAGATCCTCAGCTTAAAGGTTGCTTTATAAAAGGTACATTTACCACCCGTAATTTAGCGGCTAATGACATCAAGAAACTTGTTGATGAAGTTAAAATAAGCCACAAGGCTTTTGGCGAAGAAAAAGATTTAATCGGCTATGTGTATGAATACTTTCTTAAGGAATTTGCCGTCAATGCGACAAAAGAAGAAGGAGAATTTTATACTCCTCACGATGTAGTTAAGCTTATTGCAGCTATGATTGAACCGTTTGAAGGTACACTTTACGACCCCGCCTGCGGGTCTCGTGTCATAATAATGACAGAGGCAAATAGTTCAGTAAAATCAAAGGTTTTGAAGCTTCTACCAAAGTTAAAAACTGAAGAAACTGATGGTTTATGTGTTGCTTAGAGCCACTATCGACTAAAATAATGGTTGTAAGCAGCACATAAACCAAAGAGAAAAAGAGGTAGTGTATGCGATGGATATTAAAAATTATCTTATTTCTGATTAGTCTTGTTTTATCAATTCTGACTGCTTTTCTAACATTCTTACTTGGCATAGGAACAGCATTACTGTATATCGTTATGGTGTTCTGCATATTTGGGGCGTTAGCATCTTTCATTCAAGGAGAAGTCGGAATAGGTATATCGGGCTTGGTCATCGGTTTTCTATTTAGTCCTTATGGGCTTCCGATGATAGGAGCAACTGTGATAGCATTTATTGAATTGATAAATGAGAAGATTAAAGCGGTGTAGACAAATTGGAACTTATCGAGTTCTGTGTGTAAAGAAAATAACAATTTTGCTACCTACACTTCTAATTAACCCCACTATTTCTCTGCAACATTTTTTTATATGATATATCTATTGCAAATGCACCAAGTGGAGCAGTAAGTACTATAGCAAGTACTGCCACTGTAAGCACTGCATCACCACATGCAAATCCAAGAGCAAGCGGTACTCCTCCTATGGCGGCCTGCACAGTTGCTTTGGGTGTATATGCCATCATAATAAATAATCTTTCTTTTCCCTTGATGTTCGTACCTAACAGACATATAAATACACCTAACATTCTAAACATCAATGCACCTATTATCACTATAAGCGCTTTTACTCCAACCTTTCCAAGATATCCAATATTGACTGTTGCACCAACCAATACAAATAAGAATATTTCCGCAGCAACCCATAATTTCCCATATTTTACAGAAAGCCTTTTGGCAACAACTTCTCTTTTCTTTTGTAATCCTACTCCAATAAACATAATTGCTATTAGGGCAGAAAATGTGATTGCTGTAGTTAATTTGTCTTCAAGTACCACAAGCAGTAATGAAATGCTAAGAATAATAAGCACTTTTGAAGTATCTCTGATATGTATCTTCTTAAAGAAATATGCCAGCAGAAATCCAATCAACAATCCTATTACAATTCCCAAGAATATTGAAACAGGAATATTAACAAAACTGATTAACGAGACCCCGTCTCCTTGCATCATTCCAATAAAAGTAGAAAACAAAACAATTACATAGACATCATCAACTGACGCACCAGCAAGAATTAGTTGTGGGATTCCTTCTTTTACTCCGTACCCCTCATCCATTAGTCTAACCATTCTTGGAACTACAACTGCTGGAGAAACCGCAGCAAGAACAGCTCCCATAATAGCTGCTTCCAAGACTGATAGTCCCATAAACTTTGGTGCAAGCAGAATCATTCCTACCAGTTCAAAAGATGCAGGAACAAAACACATTAAAACAGCAGGCCTTCCAAGTTTTTTAAGACCTGAAATATCTAAACCCAAACCTGCTCTTGTAAGAATAATAATAAGTGCAATTTTTCGAATCTCTGCCGATATTCCAAGAATGCTACTGTCCAATAAATGAAGCACATATGGTCCCAGAATAATACCAACAGCCAGCATTCCGAGCAAACTTGGCAGTTTGATTTTCTGACATATCCAGCCCATAGACATACCAACGATAAGAATTAATGAAATACTTAACAACATAAAAATCCTCCTTTAAACGCAGAAAAAGCTGACACTATCTGCATTAATTTAATCGCAGAAGTCATCAGCTTTAATAGGCGTTTTAAGTAAATATATTACTTAGGGAGAACTTCATTCCCTTTATTTATCATTAAGTATAACACATCGTCACATATTTAGCAAGAAAAATAGGAGTTTTCTAGAGTGACAAATTCCAGTTTGTCGAGTTGAATAAAACTGAATATTAAAGATACAAGGCGATAGAAAATAAAAAATCTATCGTCTTTTCTTGTGCAAAAAATTAAAAAGAGAGGAGGTGTGAGAAGTGGAATTTGATTATTTTTATAATCGGGACGGAGACCGTTTCAGCTACTATATGTTACCGAAAATCATAGTAACTGATGAAAGGTTTAAAAACTTATCTTCGGACGCAAAAATTTTATATTCTTGCCTTTTAGAGCGAACAAGTCTGTCTTTCAGAAATAAATGGCTTTATGAAGAAAACAGAGTATATATCATCTTCACCGTGGAAGAGATTATGGAGACTTTAGGAAGCTCCAATAAGACGGCAGTCAAAATCCTTAATGAGCTTGATAGCACATCGGGAGGTATTGGACTTATCGAAAGAAAGAAACGAGGTCTTGGAAAGCCCAATATCATCTATGTTAAAGATTTTATGAGCGTATTTCGCTCCGAGTGTAAAAATTACACTTCAGAAGTGAAAAATTTACACTCCAGAAGTGTAGAAACTACATCTCAAGAAATGAAGAATGTACGATGTAAAAATGCCCGCTACGAAGTTAGAGTTACTTGTCAAAATGCTCCGTAAGCAAATAAAAGAATATGGCAAGGTCAATCAGTTAGCATCGAAGACTTTCCAAGAGATGCTTGAGGCGACTATTGCTGAATACCATGAAAGACGTAAGCACCTTACTGCTGAGGAAGCCGGGGCAACACAGGAAGCCGCCTCTGAAGATATTATTAAGGCAGCAACTGAACAAGCTTTAGTAATACTTCGTAAGATGAACGAAAATCGTGAAAGCTTTCGTAAAATAGGATTAACCTTTGAAGAAAAGGCATTCTATGATATTTTGATTGCTCTTCGTGACAAGTATAAGTTTGAATATGGCACTGACAAAGAAGTTGACGGTGTTGTTCTAAATGATAAATGTAAGATGCTTGCTAAAAAAGTTAAGGAAATCATCGATACCAAGTCTTCCTTTGCGGACTGGCTGAATAATCTGAATGTGCGTAATCAGTTAAAACTTGATATCAAGATTTGTTTGGTTAAGAATGGTTATCCGCCACAGTACAGTCCTGAAGTATTTAACAAAGTGATGGAACAAGTAGAAAACTTTGAAGAACATGCCGGTGAATAATAATTATTTTGTGCGATCGGGATCTTTGCTTTTCTTCCCCAGCTCATATGCTTCCTCAAGCATGGTTTGGAGTGACCAGACTGAAATATCGAGAAAGTCTTCGGAGTCGTCCTTTCGTCTCTCAAGGCACTTCTCACCTTAACAGTGTAGTTGTGTTTCTTAGCAATAGTTAGTAGTTCGTCTTTCATGGCAATCGCTCCTTTAAGTTTGCTACTACATATATTGCTCAGAATTTGGAACATAGCAAGTCTTATTCAAAGAACTTTTCGACAAAAATGTCTGAAAGTAAGATTGATCGAAAGGCATCATGGTAATGATTAAAAACAAGAAAAGCCTACTTCGTGCAATGTACACTAGGTAGGCTTTCTTGGGTTCTCGCTTAAAGGCTTTCAGTCGTTTTTTAATCCCTTATTGTACACCCCTTTCGGAGGTGTTCTTTTTGATGAATAGACTTAGAGGGGCGTAGTGTTTTATGAAAAAAATATTTTTAGAAAATAGGTAGGGGATTACTATAAGGCCTATGGAAATAGACCACATAAGCCGAGTATAAGACCACATAAGCCGGAGAAGCCTAAGAGAAGAATGACATTATGATAGCGATGTGCAAACAGAGCGGTTAGTACTAATAAGATAATGTTTCCGATATGAGGAACGGATAGCGGTGAGGGGGGCGTTTCTTGTTGCCAAAGAGTGGCACATAGAAAGGAACAAAAAGCGGTGGCAATTAAGGCAATTACAGCTGGTCTTAATCCATTTAAAATACCATTTATAGCAGCAAGATGATGATATTTTTGTAAGAGACGAGCTAAGGTAATGCCTAAGATAAAGGAAGGTGTAACAAAGCCAATTGTTGCGGCAATAGCACCGCCCATTCCTGCGACATGGGTGCCAATAAAGGTAGCTGCGTTGATGCCAATCGGGCCTGGTGTCATTTGGGAAATGGCAAAAACATCTAAAAATTGGCTTGTGCTTAACCATCCATATTGTTCAACTACTACTTGTTTTAATAAAGGCAGGGAAGCGTATCCGCCGCCGACACAAAAAAGTCCGATACGGCAAAATTCCCAGTATAAGATAAAATAAATCATAAGGAACTCCTAATTGTATTTGGTATCTTGTAAGACGAGAAAACCGATGATCCCATCAATGAATAGTAGCAACATAAGCGGTAGTAGATGAAATATGCCGGCCATAAATGTGGCGATAAGAATGCCGAGTGGCAATAAGTATCGTTTTTTCCATTGCTTATATAGTAACGCTAGTGCTACTTTTCCAATTAAAATGGTTGCACCACATTGCATCCCTTTTAGGATCATTTCTATATATATATTATTGATAATTGAATGATAGCAATAAAAGACGATTGTCAAGGTGATTAAACAGGGTAACACCGTAGCTAGTAGTGCGATGATGGCTCCACGTATGCGAGCCATGCGATAGCCTAATAAAATAGCTGCATTGGCAGCAATAACACCGGGGATGGATTGTGCAATAGCAACCATGTCTAGGGCTTCTTCTTCTTGTATCCATTTAAATTCGTCAACAAACTTTGCTTTCAATAGCGGGAGGATGACAAAACCACCGCCGACAGTTATAGCACTGATAATAAACGTAGATTTAAATAGCAACCAATAAAAATGTTTATTCCTTTTTGTTGTAGCGGACATGATATCACCTCGTTAAGAATGGTATCGATAGATGGGGAAATCATTTTTTATTTACATTATATACGAATTTCGCTAAAAAAATAATATGGTAATATACATGTGATGGGATCTTATGTATGGATATCGACAAATGAATTTTTTTTGTGTATGATGAACCCAGAAAGGAGGTCATACATATATGATACGAACCATATTATTAGCAATGGTAATTATTGCTTGGGGTCAAGTCATTTTACATGATCGTCCCGGTACGGTGATAGTCGCGGTTTTTTTTACTATTCTCTGGCTGGCTACATCTCTTTGGATATATAAAAGACAACGTAAATGATATATACGGAATGAAAAAATAGGGTGTAATAAAATTGCTATGTCCTTAACTATAAGATTTAGTGGACATAGCATAAAATAGTTTATTTTTGGTTATAAAATCAAACCTACGGGGCAATGATCACTGCCCATGATATCGGTATAAATGTGAGCTTCTTTTAAGCAAGAATTCAGATCATCCGAAGTGATAAAATAGTCAATTCTCCACCCTGCATTGTTTTTGCGGGCGTTAAAACGGTAACTCCACCAGGAATAGACATTTGCTGTATCAGGATAAAAATATCGCCATGTATCGGTAAAGCCGCTATTTAATAAGTTTGTCATTTTTTCTCGCTCTTCATCAGAAAAACCTGCATTTTTACGATTGTTTTTGGGATTTTTTAAATCAATTTCTTCGTGGGCCACGTTTAAATCACCACAGAAAATAACGCTTTTTTGCTCTTTTAATTGGGAAAGATAATGGCGACAATCATCTTCCCATTGCATTCGATAAGGTAAGCGGGCCAATTCATTTTGACTGTTAGGGGTATAACAGGTAACAACATAGCGATCGGGATATTCTAATGTGATTAGCCGTCCTTCGTGGTCGTGGGCGTCGATACCCATGCCATAGGTTACTTGTAAGGGTTCGTGTTTGGTGAAAATAGCCGTGCCACTATATCCTTTTCGATCGGCATAATTCCAATATTGATGATAACCGGGCAAAGTTAAGTCTATTTGTCCGGCTTGTAACTTTGTTTCTTGAAGACAAAAAAAGTCTGCATCTAAGGTCTGAAAGATATCTATAAATCCTTTTTTCATGATAGCCCGTAAGCCATTGACGTTCCAAGAAATATATTTCATGAGAAACTCCTTTCTATTATTGACATAGATAATACGTTTATTGTATAGAATAAAAGAACCCTTGTCAAAAATAGAATGTAAGTATTAATATGGGGCAGGGAATTTAGTTGTTCTCGATATGATATTCAAAGCAATATATGGTATAATGTAACGGATAAGAAGTGGATAGACCATTTGTTAGGGATTTTAGAAATAGGTGTGTTTTTAGAGGCCGCGTAAAGGCGTTATTAGAAACGATATGAATCGTACTAAAAAAAGAAAGTAGGCGTGTGTAGTGCTCATTAGATATATTGTTCCTTTTGTGCTAGCATTAGTTATTTCCTATGCATTGACACCGAGTGTAAAGAAAATAGCCATTCGGGTCGGAGCAATTGATAAACCCAATGCTAGGAAGGTACATACCCATGTTATTCCACGATTAGGCGGAGTAGCTATTTTTATCGGTTTTATAGTAACAGTACTACTATTTGCTCCTTGGCAATCTGAATTGATAGGGATATTAATTGGTTGCACGGTTATTGTGGCGGTAGGTATTTGGGATGATATTTGTAATATTCCTGCTCGCACTAAACTGGTAGGGCAGATTATAGCCGCCTTAATTCCTGTTGCGAGTGGTATACAAATTGATTGGTTGAATAATCCGTTTGGTACGTTATGGGTATTACCTGAATTTATTGCTATTCCTCTTACGATATTTTGGATTATCGGGTTTACGAATACGGTGAATTTAATTGACGGATTAGATGGTTTAGCCGCAGGCGTTTCCGTTATTGCTTCGATTTCTATATTTTTTATAACGTATAGTATGGGACAAGATACACCAGCGTTACTTATCGCAGCTATTGCTGGAGCGGCGTTAGGCTTTTTGCAATATAATTTTAATCCTGCTAAAATTTTTATGGGCGATACGGGAAGTATGTTACTTGGATATACATTATCTGTAGCCGCTGTATTTGGTGTGGTTAAAACGGCAGCGACGGTGGCACTTGTGGTACCTATCATTGCATTAGGTGTACCTATTTTAGATACGCTCTTTGCTATTGTTCGCCGTAAAATGAGTGGAAAACCTGTATTTCAGCCGGACAAGGGCCATCTACACCATCGTTTATTAGCTTTGGGGCTTTCGCAAAAGCAAGTTGTGTTAATTATGTATTGCGTTAGTATTGCCTTAGGGATAGTCGCGTTATTTGTCGCTCATGTGGGATATAAAATAGGTATGGTCACGGTAATAATTGTTTTAGGGGTGATTATTTATTCAGCAAAGCGTATCGGCATTTTACAAAAAACAACGAATACGACGCATTTGAAGTAAAGCTGATCGAGGTAAGCAGTAGGAGGCATTTTTTATGATTAAGGTAATGACAGTTTTTGGTACGCGACCAGAAGCAATTAAAATGGCACCAGTGGTATTGGCGTTAAAGGCCTGTTCTGAACATATACAGACGGTCGTGACGGTAACGGCCCAACATCGACAAATGTTAGATCAGGTATTACACTTGTTTCATATTACCCCTGATTATGATTTAGATATCATGTCACAAGGGCAAACGTTGTATGATATTACAACGAAGGCGTTACAAGGATTACAAGTTGTGTTAGCAAAAGAAAAGCCTGACTTGGTTTTAGTACATGGCGATACGACGACTACGTTTGTAGGAGCTTTAGCCGCATATTATCAGAAAATTCCGGTTGGGCATGTAGAGGCAGGGCTACGTACGGGAAATATATATTCGCCATTTCCGGAAGAAATGAATCGAAAATTGACTGGGGCGATGGCGACCATGCATTTTGCACCTACGCTAACAGCAAAAGCGAATTTATTGCATGAAAATATACGTGATGATCAGATTTATGTAACGGGTAATACGGTTATTGACGCATTGATGAATACGGTATTATCTAGTTATACTTTTGCGGATCCTACATTACAACGCATTGACTTTCAGCATAAAAAAGTAATATTGGTAACGACGCATCGTCGTGAAAATTTAGGTGAGCCGATGCGACATATTTATAAAGCTCTTTATGCCGTTGTCAAAGAAAATGAACAAACGGAAATCATTTTCCCTGTACATAGAAACCCGGAAGTTCGAAAAGTGGTGGAAGAAGAATTAGCGGGAAAAGAACGGGTTCATTTGATTGAAACATTGGAATATGAGCCGTTTGTTAATGTTATGAGTCGGTGTAATTTGATCCTTACGGATTCCGGTGGCATTCAAGAAGAGGCCCCTGCGTTGGGAAAACCTGTATTGGTTTTGCGTGATACAACGGAACGTCCCGAAGCGGTAGAAGCGGGTACCGTACGGTTAATTGGGACGGATGAAAAGCGCGTATATAAGGAAACAATAAAACTTTTACATGATCAAAAAGCATATGATGCGATGCGGCATGCGATTAATCCCTATGGCGATGGAAAGGCAGCCGCCCGTATTTGTGATGCGATTTTGTTTGCATATCATATTCAAAAAGAAAGGCCTCATGAATTTGTTGGGGTGCGTTAAAAATTGTGCTTTTTCATTAAGATGATTGTTGATAACAGAAATTAAGTAGAAAATTAAATATCACAATTATATTTAGTTTTAATAATAAATATCAAAACAATACAAGATAAAAAATAAAAGCAGAAAACTTTTTATTACAAAGTATTTCTGTTTTTATTTTTTTTTATATTTAATAAAAAGAGAATATGCGAAGGGAGTGTTTCTTTTAGGAGAATTAAATTTTTTTTAGGGTTAGCTAGTGAAAATATTGATAACTAGAAGCGTTGATTTTAGAAATGTTCTATGCTAAGATAGCAATGATGGTTGTAAATACAAGATATATGAACCGGCATGTATTTATAGCCGATATTTGTCACGCCGTAGGAGGATAAAAACCTATGGAAAAAAAGAAAAAACAAACGGCTAATACAACTCAAAAAGGCAGAAGTGAATGGTTAGCTTTATGCATGACGATGAGTGCATTTGGATTTACGCTGTTTGGTTCTATTGGTATAGGCATTGCCTTAGGCTGTGTAATAGAACGCTATTTTCATATTAGTCCATGGGGAAGCATTAGCGGTGGCCTTTTCGGTTCCTTTTTTGGCTTTTATTCATTGTATAGACAAGCTATACGAGAAATTGAACGAGATGCGAAGGAAAAGAAGGGAGAAACCTAGTTGTGGAAGAGTTATTATACTATATTAAGCGAACACTATGGCAACTTGTGGCATTTACTTTGGTCGGTGCGGTGATTTTATATATCACCGGGTTGACATATATTGTGGCGGGCTGGTGTATTGGAAATCTTATCAACATGATTTATTTTGCCATGTTGGGAAGTCGTTCAGCACGAGCCATAAATTTACCGCCTGAACATGTAGTTCAATGCATTCGTGGGGGATTTGTAATACGTTTTTTGGTAATCTGCTTGGCAATGATTGTTATTGTTCATTTTCCTCAAATTCACTTAGGGGGTGTGATGGCAGGCTGCTTTTCGTATCGTATTATTATTTATATGGATGCAGTGTGGCAACATTTTCATGTACGGAAAAGAAAGGAGGCATAGCATATGGAAATGCATGCAGGACATCATTGGGTAGTTCAACTTCTGGGAATGCACGTCAACCTAGATACGATAATGGTGACCTGGTTGGTAGCTGTTATTGTCATACTTGTTTCGATCGGCACTACACGTGGTAGAGCGTTAGTTCCATCGGGAATGCAAAATGTGATGGAAATGGCAATTGAAGCGCTGATGACTCAATTTAAAGCCACCATAGGACCTAAGTATGGCCAAGTTGTTTCTGTATTATTGACGATGTTCTTTTTCATCTTTTTTGCTAATGAGTTAGGAATGATTCCAAGCCATGAGTTATTAGCATCGCCAACTACAGATTTAAATACTACGGTGGCATTAGCACTTATTACATCATTTTTAGTGCATATTTTGGCATTAAAAAATCATGGCGTAAAACGCTATTTTAAGCATTTTGTTGAGCCTTTTTACCCGTTCTTGATTATTAATATCATGGAAGAGTTTACAAAACCGATTACATTAGCATTTCGTCTGTTTGGTAATATTTTAGCTGGTGAAATCATGTTAGAAGTATTGTATTATTTAGTCCCCGCTGGTATTCCTATCGTGTGGATCGCATTTAGCTTAGTAATTGGTTTGATTCAAGCTTTTGTATTTACTATTTTAACGGCTGCTTATTTAGCACCATCAATTCAAGATTAAGAAAAAATATGTGGTTTGATAATTCGGGAGGTTATGTATCATGGAAAAAGCAATTGTAATAGCACTTACAGGATTAGGCGCTTTTATAGGTTTAGGTTTAGCGGCATTAGGCGCTGCTTTAGGGGATAGCCAAGCAGCAGCGAAGATGTTGGAAGGAACAGCTCGTCAACCTGAAATGGCGGGGAAATTGTTTATTAATATGTTGATTTCTATCGGCTTGATTGAATCTGTACCTATCATCATGGTAGTTATTGCTATTATTTTGGTATTCGCTAATCCGTTTGCAGCCATGTTCTAAGGTTGGCAAATTATGATATGCCATTGCGGTCAAGGAGGGAATACTGTTGGTTGATATTAATGGAACACTCATATTCCAATTCGTCAACTTTATCGTGTTGGTTTTAATTTTAGCTAAGTTTGCGTATAAGCCTTTATTAAAAGTAATGGAAGAACGGCGAGAACGTATTGAGACAGATTTGCACGAAGCCGCTCAAGCTAAAGAAGATGCAGCTCAACTAAAAGCAGATTATGAACAGCAATTACGAGATGCACGTGCACAAGCACAAGCGATTGTAGATAAAGCTGTAAAAGTGGCGGATCAAGAAGCTCAGGCACATGTACAAGCAATTCGTGAACAAATTGCTCGAGAAAAAGAAATCGCTCAAGCAGAAATTGTAAACGAACGTGAAATAGCATTGAAACAGATGCGACAAGAAGTAGTAACGCTGTCTATGGCTGTGGCAGAAAAACTACTCCATAAACATATCGATGATGACGTCAATGCAAAGTGGGTATCTGATTATTTAGATACATTGCCTAAACAAACAAAGGAAAGTTAATGATGATATCGGAAGCAGTGTATGAAAAATACAGCCAAGCTATGTTCGATATTGCGGCTGAACAACATCAGTTGGAAGCCATTGGAAATGATTTGCGGCAGATTCGAGATGTATGGCAAGAAAATGAAGATTTACGAAAATTCATTTGTCATCCTCTACTTACACCGCAGATAAAAAAAGATACGTTAAAAAGTATTTTTGCTGCCGAGGTAGCACCTATTGTCATGCAATTTTTATACGTCATGATTGATCGAAAACGGGAATCTGTTATTGCGTTAGCAATTGATGGGTTTATCGCTTTGGTAAGGCAAGCGCAAGGGATTGAAGTTGCTAAGGTACGGGTAGTTAAACCGCTTTCATCGGCAGAAGAAGAAAAATTGATAACCGGTTTAAAAGCACTAACAGGTAAGAAGATCGAAGTATTGTATTATACGGATCCATCTATTATTGGGGGGATTGTAGTGCAAATTGGTGATCGGTTAATTGATGGCAGTATAAAAAGGCAGTTACAAGATTTGCAACTGAAGCTATTGGATACTGACGCAGTAAATGAGGTGACGGACGAACCATGAACATGAAGCCAGAAGAAATTACGGCGATAATCAAAAAACAAATTCAAGATTATAATGTTGAAGTAAATGTGGATGATGTTGGTACCGTTCTAGAAGTTGGCGATGGTATTGCGCACATTTATGGATTAGATAAAGTTATGTCCGGGGAATTGCTGGAATTGCCTCATGGTGTAAAGGGGCTAGCATTAAACCTGGAAGAAGATAATGTTGGTGCTGTATTGCTTGGTAATGATGCAGAAATTAAGGAAGGCGATACAGTAAAGCGTACGGGAAAAGTTATGAGCGTTCCTGTAGGCGAAGAAATGATTGGACGTGTAGTAAATCCTTTAGGGATTCCAATTGACGGTAAAGGAGCAATTAATACTACCGAATCACGATTAATTGAAGTGACCGCTTCAGGGATTGCGGATCGGCAACCCGTAAAAGTTCCGTTACAAACAGGGTTAAAAGCAATTGATTCGATGGTGCCTATTGGACGCGGTCAACGTGAATTAATCATTGGTGACCGTGGTACAGGGAAAACGGCGATTGCTGTTGATACGATTTTGAATCAAAAAGATAGTGATGTTATTTGTGTATACGTAGCTATTGGTCAAAAAGCATCTACCGTAGCACGTGTTGTACGCACATTGGAAAAGCATGGAGCCTTAGGATACACGATTGTAGTGGCTGCGACTGCATCAGATGGGGCACCGTTGCAATATTTAGCACCTTATTCAGGTGTTTCCATTGCAGAATACTTTATGTATCAAGGTAAAGACGTATTATGTGTGTACGATGATTTATCAAAACATGCTCAAGCGTATCGGGCAATGAGTTTGTTATTACGTCGTCCACCAGGACGTGAAGCGTATCCGGGCGATGTTTTTTACCTACATTCTCGGTTATTGGAACGGGCTGCGAAGTTGTCTGATGAATTAGGTGGTGGATCTATTACGGCATTACCTATTATTGAAACATTGGCAGGCGATTTATCTGCATATGTTCCGACAAATGTTATTTCTATTACGGATGGACAGATTTTCTTGGAAACAGAAGCGTTTAACGCTGGGATTCGCCCCGCTATTAATGTTGGTTTGTCTGTATCACGTGTTGGTGGTTCGGCCCAGATTAAAGCGATGAAGAAAATTGCCGGAACCTTGCGCTTAGATTTAGCACAGTATCGTGAATTGGCAGCATTTGCACAGTTTGGCTCAGATTTGGATAAAAGCACAAAGGCACAAATTGATAAGGGCGAACGGACAATGCAATTGTTGATTCAGCCGCAATATAAACCGATGAGCGTTGAAGATCAGGTATTGCAAATTTATTTGGCTGTCCATGATTATTTAATGCCCGTGCAGGTAAAAGAAGTAGCTGCTTTTGCAAATGGATTTATTTCTTTCATGCATAGTAATTATCCAGAAGTAGGAGAAAGTATTAAAAACACGAAAGAACTCGGTAAGGAAGCAGAAGACACTCTTTGTAAGGCGATTGAAGAATATACTAAGCAGTATGGTGCTTCTCATGAACTCATTAAAGAGGGGGAATAAGCTATGCCGAGTGCACGTGAAATAAATAGACGTATAAAATCCGTCAAAAATACACAGCAGATTACCAAAGCAATGAAGATGGTATCTTCTGTACGACTGCGCCGTGCACAAGAACGAGCTTTGGCAACAGCTCCGTATATTGCAAAGTTAGAAGGAATGCTAAAGCGTGTATCTGCGGCAGGTAGTAGCGATAATCCGTTATTGCAAGCTCGCAGTGAGATAAAGAAAATTTGTTATTTGGTGGTTGGCGCAGATAAGGGGTTGGCAGGTGCTTTTAATGCGAATCTTAATAAGGCGATGGCTGCTTCTATTACAACGCAGCCAAGAGAATCTTTTGTTTTGTTTGTAGTAGGGAGAAAGCCTAATGAATATTTGCAACATTTGCATATTACGGCAGATAAATATTGGAGTGGTTTTTCTGATAAACCCAGCTATACGGATGCAAAAGAGATGGCGCAAGCTGCGACAGAATTATTTCTTCAGGGCAAAGTCGATGCAGTTAAAATCATTTATACGCACTTTAAATCGGCATTAACCCAAGAAGTAACAACCATGGATATGTTGCCCTTGGCAGCTCCAAAAAGCGAAAAGCAGGGACCACAAGAGGAATATTTATTTATTCCTGAACCACAGTCTGTATTAAAAAATTTATTGCCTCAATATTTAGATATGATGGTGTATAATAGTTTGTTACAGTCTGCAGCTAGTGAATTAGGCGCACGGATGACGGCTATGACATCAGCTACCGATAATGCGGGTGAGTTGATTGAAAAATTAACCGTGAATTATAACAAAGTACGCCAAGCTGGAATTACAAATGAATTAACAGAAATTGTTAGTGGAGCCAATGCTCTGAAATAAAGAGTGGCCGTAAGAAAAGAAAGAGAGGAGAGCCTCTTCATGAGTAATAACATTGGAAAAGTAGTACAGGTTATCGGCCCGGTTATTGACGTGCGATTTGCTTCTGAAGCAGATTTGCCTGCTATTTATAATGCTATCCGTATTACTGGCGGAAGCGGTGAACGGGCTATTGATTTAATTGTAGAAGTTATGCAACATTTGGGCGATGATGTTGTGCGCTGTGTAGCGATGAGCTCTACGGACGGGGTTGTTCGTGGAATGGCAGCAGAAGATACGGGAAGCCCTATTAAAGTACCTGTAGGAGCAGGTGTGTTAGGACGCATTTTTAATGTTTTAGGACAAGCGGTAGATAAAGTTGATAAACCAGTAGAAGCACAGGAATATTGGCCAATTCATCGTACGGCACCTAAGTTTGAAGATCAGTCAACGGGAACCGAAATTTTGGAAACGGGTATTAAAGTAGTTGATTTGATCGCTCCATATGCGAAAGGCGGTAAAATTGGCTTGTTCGGTGGTGCTGGTGTTGGAAAAACGGTTTTAATCATGGAATTGATTCATAATGTAGCTACGGAACATGGTGGTTATTCTGTTTTCACTGGTGTTGGTGAACGTACCCGTGAAGGTAATGACTTATGGAACGAAATGAAGGAATCTGGCGTTATTAGTAAAACTGCACTTGTATATGGACAAATGAATGAACCACCAGGAGCACGTATGCGTGTAGGCTTAACAGGTCTTACGATGGCAGAATATTTCCGTGATAAAGAACACCAAGATGTGTTGTTATTTATTGATAACATTTTCCGGTTCATTCAAGCTGGTTCAGAAGTTTCGGCTCTGTTGGGTCGTATTCCTTCGGCCGTTGGATATCAACCTACGTTAGGGACAGACGTAGGGGCATTACAAGAACGTATTACTTCAACTAAGAATGGATCTATTACATCGGTTCAAGCGGTATATGTACCAGCCGATGACTTGACAGACCCTGCACCAGCGGCAACGTTTGCACATTTGGATGCAACTACTGTATTATCACGGCAAATTGCTGAATTAGGTATTTATCCGGCCGTTGATCCTTTGGATTCAACATCACGTATTTTGGATCCGAATGTAATAGGAGAAGACCATTATAATACGGCTCGTGAAGTACAAGCTATTTTGCAGAAATATAATGATTTACAAGATATTATTGCTATTCTCGGTATCGATGAATTGTCAGAAGACGATAAATTGACGGTTGCAAGAGCAAGAAAAATTCAACGTTTCTTGAGTCAACCGTTTGCCGTTGCTGAACAGTTTACGGGACAACCAGGACGTTATGTACCATTAAAGGATACAATTGCCGGCTTTAAGAAAATCCTTTCTGGTGATTGTGATGATATGCCAGAACAAGCCTTTTATATGGTCGGAAATATCGAGGAAGCATATGAAAAGGCCAAGACTCTGAAAGGAGAATAGGCAATGTCTGAAACCAAGAAAACATTGCAGTTGGAAGTGATTACGCCAGATGCAGTGGTACTACAAGAAAAGGTAGATTTTATTATTGCTAGGGCTTTAGATGGAGATATTGGTATTTTACCAGGACATACCGCGATGATAAGTGCACTGGATATTCAAGAATTTTCATATGATCAAGATGGGACTAGACATATTTTGGCTGTTTCCGCGGGGTTTTTGGAAGTTCATGATGATGTGGTTACTATTTTGACTCCCGCCGCAGAACGACCGACAGATATTGATCTTTCTAGAGCTAATAGTGCTAAAGACAGAGCAGAACACCGGTTACAGGATAAGAAAGATTCGGATATTGATGTAGCTAGAGCAGAACTTGCTTTGAAACGGGCATTATGTCGGATACATGTAGTTAATCATTATCGAGGGCAATAAAGTCTTAGTATAGAATGCTAAAATTGGTGATCAAAAAATGTTAAGTAAAGCGGTTTATTGCGTGCATGTTTAGTCAATAGACCGCTTTTATTTTTGCTAAAAGTTTGTGGGGAAATTTTTTTATAAGAAATCATAATTTTCTTTTTTGTTAATTCTTTATTGATGCGAGTTTATGTGTTGAAAATAGTATTGATAAGATAAAATACTTAATACATGTGATTTGTTTGGTCTTTTGGAACTTTATTTAGGGTTTGAAAAGAAGACCAAAAAAGTATATAATTAATTAAAAATGAAGAAGGAGGAAATTATGAAATCTATTAGTGATTATGACATTTTAATTACCATATTACGTGATGATAAGACGATTGAAGAGCAGGTAAAAGCGACGGCTACCTCACCTAATTTGACCATGCTGGTGGATACCTATGTGGTGCATGGAGAGCATCCGCAGATCCGTTTTTTAGAAGTAAAAACGGATGATGAAGGAAAAGTAGATTTTCAGACAGTTCGCCATGTGCGAATAAAACAAGAAGATGTAGACGAATTAAATCGTTTATTACGGGAAGCCGGTAAATTTAAAGAATCTGTTAAGTCTACATTACATCCAATTTAACTAGGAGAACGGCTTAGCCGTTCTTGGTTATTTGGGTAGGGAAAATAATAAAGGGGTTATGTATAAGGAGAGGGTATTATGAAATCGATTAAAGATTATGATGTATTTATTTCTATTCAGCATAAAGATCAACCGATTCACGAACAGATAAAAATAACAGCGACAGCACCGCACAAGAAAATTTTAGTAGACACGTTTCGTGTAAATGGAGAAGAAGATCGTTTCTTAGAAATCTGTTCAGGTGATGATGGGAAGCCGGATTTTACGACACTTCGGCATGTTCGATTAGATGAAGATAGTATAAAAGAAGCGAATAAGGCCCTTATTATAAGTGGAACTATTTATACGAAAGAATAAGTGTATTGAATTAGTAAATGATATAAAAAAATCTCTTACCCCGTAAATTTGGGATGTAAGAGATTTTTTTGTACAGTTTATGTGATGGGAAAAATAAAAGGATTACACATTAATAGCGTTTTAGGCAATATTCACCCTTCATACATGAAGGGTGAATATTATCATTCCGGTAATTCATCGGGTGATGCACAAAAAATAAAATTAGGATTTCGCTCGGCAATCCAGTTCGATTGCCATTCATTTGTAATGAGTAATACTAGGCGTTGTTTATGATCTTTTACTAACATTGCACTATCGACATTTTTTAATTCTGTATAATCGTGATCGATAGAGGTGAACCAACGAGCTACTGTATATGGTAAGGGATTCATTTCTAGGATAACGCCATACTCATGTTCTAGCCGATAGGACAGCACTTCAAATTGTAATTGACCTACGGCACCGACAATATAACTATCCATCGATGCAAGGTTTTCATAAATTTGGACAGCACCTTCTTGTGCGAGTTGAGTCATACCTTTTAGAAATTGTTTCTTTTTCATAGAGTCTTTGGCACGGATACGGGAAAATAATTCGGGCGGGAAAGTAGGGAAATCTTTGAATGTTACTTTTTTCTTTCCGCTATACAAGGTATCGCCGACCCCTAAGGTCCCCGTATCGAATACGCCGATAATATCCCCGGGATAGGCATTTTCTACTAAGGTTCGTTCGGTTGCTAAAAATTGTTGGGGCTGTGTTAAACGGATTGATTTACCTGATTGTCTATGGGTGACGGTCATGTTTTTTTGGAACATGCCTGAGCAAATACGCATAAACACAATCCGATCATGGTGATGAGGATTCATATTGGCTTGAATTTTAAAAACGAAAGAAGTAAATTCTTCTGATTCAGGCATAACATCCCCTTCTAAAGCATGTCGAGGTTGGGGTTTAGGTGCCATGGATAGAAACGATTCCAAAAAGGGTTTTACGCCAAAATTGGTCATTGCTGAGCCAAAAAATAGTGGCGTAAGTTCGCCTTTTTTTACTTTTTCCATATCAAAACTATCACCAGCCATGTCTAATAATTCAATGTCGTCGATGAGTCCTTGATGAACTTCTTCGTCAAGTAATTCTTTGAAGATGGGATCGGCGGCAGAACCTTTGGTAGAAGCGAGTTTACGTTGACCATGTGTGGTATCTTTTTCAAATAATTCGATTGAAGCGGTAGCACGATCGTAAATTCCTTGGTAATTACCATTTAACCCAATGGGCCAATTGATAGGATAGGCGTGAATGCCTAAAATAGATTCAATTTCATCCATTAAATCAAAAGGATTTCGTCCAAAGTGATCTATCTTATTGATAAATGTAAAAATAGGAATGTGTCGTTCTTTGCATACTTTGAATAGTTTTTTTGTTTGGGCTTCTACCCCTTTTGCAACATCAATGAGCATTACCGCACTATCTGCAGCCATGAGTGTACGGTACGTATCTTCACTGAAGTCTTGATGTCCTGGGGTATCTAAAATATTTACATGATGACCGTTATAATCAAATTGAAGCACCGAGCTGGTAACAGATATGCCACGTTGTTTTTCGATTTCCATCCAGTCTGAAACGGCGTGTTTTGTCGTTTTGCGTGCTTTTACGGAACCAGCTAAATGAATAGCACCACCATATAAAAGTAGTTTTTCTGTTAAGGTCGTTTTCCCTGCATCGGGATGGGAAATAATAGCAAAGGTACGACGTGAATTTATTGCATCAAGAAAAGACATATTACACCTCAATTTATGAATAAAAGCAAAATATACATAGGTAATTATATAAGTTTTTTTTATCTTATGCAAGATTAAGGTTATATCGGATATATTTTAGCTTAAAAAAGAAAAAAGTGGAAAAATGTATGTGATTGTGTATAATAGATAAAGAGTAGATACAGTATATTGGTATTTATACCGATAACGTCTATTTGAGGAGGGATATTGTGATTATTACTAGAGAAACGGACTATGCAATTCGCATTTTACGTGCTCTGGCTAGGTCAGATTTAAAAAGTATTCGAGAAATATGTGAAACTGAATATATGCCACAACAATTTGCCTATAAAATAGCAAAAAAATTAGAAATTGCTGGGTTGATTGAGGTTATTCGAGGAGCCCAAGGGGGCTGCCGGTTAAAAAAAGATTTGCATGAAATTACGTTATGGGAAGTTATTCATGTGATGGATCGTGAAAATATGGTTACCTCCTGTTTGAATGATTCCTTTGTTTGTATGTATCGGGATACTTATGATAATTGTGTGATGCATGAATCGTTGTGTGAAGTGCAAGACCATATTGAAGCATATTTAAAAACATTAACGATTTATGATTTGGTGTTTGTTCATTCTCGTGATAAATAATGTTATGTGGAGTTGTTTTTTGTTTCATGTTAGTTTATAAAAGTAGCTATTTTATATATTATAAGATGTAGGAAGATGTAGGGGTAAAAAGAGAAAGAATATAACTATTTTGTTATATTCTTTCTCTTCTGTTTATGGGGGATAGAACGTAGAAATATTTTTCTTATTAGTAAGAGTTGTATTATAATGAAGGGGAGACAGACAGGAGGGGGTATGGTATGGTTCAGTTTATTACGGCAAAACAAGCAGCGAGTTTGTTACATGACGGGGATGTTGTTGCCATGAGTGGGTATGGTAAATTTGGTACAGCCGATGCTATTTTACAAGCTATTCAAGAGCGATATGAGTGTAGGCATGAGCCTAAGCGAATGACGTTAGTTAAAGTGGCGAGTGCGGGCGATGGACAAATGCGGGGTGGCAATAGATTAGCGGCACCAGGATTATTGGAAAAAGTCATTACGAGTCATATTGGCTTTGAACCTAAATTAGCCGAAACAATAAGTAAAAATCAGTGTTTGGCGTATTTGCTTCCGGCAGGTACGATTCTTCGCTTATATCGTTCGCAGACGTTAGGTGAAAAAGGTTTTTTGACAACCGTAGGGTTAAATACAACTGTTGATCCGCGTCAAGAAGGTGGATGTGGTAATGAGCGAACAGAACAACAGGGGAATAATCTTGCTTCTGTTGTATCCATTGCAGGAAAAGAATATTTATATTATGCGACTTTTCCTATACAAATAGGTATTATTCGAGGCTCTATTGCCGATGAAAAGGGGAATGTTTCATTAGTACATGAACAGATGATTGGCGAACAGTTGGAAATTGCTATGGCCGTAAAACAAAGTGGCGGCGTGGTTATGGTGCAAGTGGAAGAGGTGGTTAGACAGGGGACACTAGAAGCCCGGCAAGTAGCTATCCCTAGTCATTTGGTAGATTACATTACAGTGGTAAAAGATTCAGCTGATGAAGCCTGTGTGGAAAGAAAACGGACAGCGGAAAAAGTTTCGGTTATGCCGATGACCGCACGAAAAATTTGTGCGAGAAGAGCGGTCATGGAAATTAAGAGCAATCAATTTGTTAATTTAGGAATTGGTATGCCTGAAAGTCTTGCAAGTATTATGGAAGAAGAAGGACTTACGAAACAGTGCATCTTGGCAGCAGATTCAGGTGTTATTGGGGGGACACAGCAATCGGGAATTGCTATGGGGAGTGCAATTCATCCTGAATCTGTTATGCCTATGGTGGATATGATGGCATTATGTAATGGTGGGGGGTTAGACGTTTGTGTGTTAGGGTTAGCGGAAACGGATCGCGATGGTAATATCAATGTGTCTCGCTTTAATGGTCGTATGGTAGGACCGGGGGGCTTTATTGATCTGACGATGCAGACGAAAAATCTTATTTTTTTAGGCACCTTTACGGCATCTGGTTTGGCTATACAGTGTCACGATGGAAAATTATCTATTGTGCAGGAAGGTCTATATAATAAATTTAAAACAAAAGTGGAACAGGTCACTTTTTCAGGAAAAAGGGCAAGGGACAGACGGCAAAAAGTATTATGCATTACAGAACGAGCTGTGTTTGCTCTTGCTGATAATGGGTGGAGATTAGATGAGATTGCTCCCGGAATTGATGTGCGGCAACATATTTTTCCTTTTATTGATTTTCCTATTGCGATTAATCCGGATTTAAAGGAAATGGATGCACGTATTTTTGCCGAAGGAAAAATGGGATTTGTTTTAGGTAGGCATAAGGAGAGTTAAAGTCTATTTTTATAGCGAAAATGAAAAAACTACTTCGTGTTATATGAAGTAGTTTTTTTATTTATGGACCTGTTACCGGCATGGTGGTGCTTGCAACGTAGGTAGATATTGTATTTCTTGGCAATCATATGTTAAGGTACCGGCCGTTATATTTTGTAGATTTTTTCGTAGTATATTCACTTGATTTATAGAAATTTGCAGTGAAAAGGTTACTTTATCCGTAAATATTCGCTCGCGAATGGTTATCTTATTATCTATACAATATTGTTCAACTATACCGATATAAGGATAAGTTAGTGTAATATTAGCTATTTCAAAAGGTGCATAAGTGGCAATAGTAGCATTTTCGATCCCTAAGGATACGGTATGACTATAGGCACGAATAAGTCCTGCGGCACCTAATTTAATGCCACCAAAATAGCGTGTAACAATAGCAACGGTATTAGTTAACTGATGTTGTTTTAATACTTCTAGTATAGGTTTTCCGGCCGTTCCTGATGGCTCTCCATCATCGGAAGAGCGTTGATATTTTCTATCGCTGCCAATACAATAGGCAAAGCAGTTGTGTCGTGCATCGTAGTATTGCTTTTTACAGGATTGGATTTGTGCTAGTCCTTTTTCTTCTGTATCTACTTGGGCAAGTGTAACAATGAAACGTGATTTTTTTATAATATATTCTGCGTTGGCTATGCCGTAGATTGATTTATATACGGGGAACACTGCGGCCTCCTATAATGATTTTTTGGGTTTGGGCATAGCGGGGGATATATGTAATAATATTTCAACGGCATGTTGCTCTTCTGGCGATAAATAGTGTAATGCCTGTAAAATACGGTGATCTTGAGGTGATAAAAAAGTACAATCATCATATTGCGAATCCGTATGTTTTTCTTGACAATATATACCAGGTCTGCCTAAGAGCTTGCAAATAGGAATTTGAAAAAAATCAGCTAGTTTTAATAGGAGGGAAATGTCGGGGGTGTACAATTCAGATTCCCATGCATATACGGCTTGTTTAGACATTCCGAACATAGCTCCTAATTCTTGCTGTGTTAAGCCTTTTTGTTTTCGATAAAATTTTATTTGCTGCCCAATTGTCATGAGGTAACCACTTCCTAAATGAATGTAAGAGTATAGTTATTATGCGATTACATTATAATATGAATATAAATGTACGTCAAATAAAGATGAGATTACATGTTATTATAACAATTTATTTATAATAATGATAATAATATAGTGAATAATATATTCTAATAGATGAAAGTAATGCTAAGGTTCAGAGAAAAAGGCGATTAATAATTGCTGCAATAAGCACTGATCTTCTAAGCTCATTACTTCTCGTGCTGAATGCATTGACAAAATAGGAATACCGATATCCATTCCTCGTATGGATAGTGTCGTAGAAAGTGCGGAACCGAGGGTAGAGCCACCGGGGATGTCATTTCTATTGACAAAGTATTGATAAGGTATTTGGTATTTTTGACATAAACCGCGAATAATGGCCAATGCTTCTGCATCTCCTACATAAGCTTGACTGCAGGCTGTTTTTAAGGCAGGCCCTTTGCCTAAGAGGGGACGATGTGTTGGGTCGTGTTTTTCCGGTAGATTAGGATGAACGGCATGAGCGACATCAACAGATAATAGAAAACCCGAATGCAAGGCATGTAAGTAGTTTTCATGGGTATAGCCTAAATAGTGATAAATTTGTTTTAGCAGATGTGGTATTGCCGTAGATGCGGCCCCTTGCTTTGTGCGATTGCCGACTTCTTCGTTATCAAATAAGATTGCCACGTGAATACCGTCACTCGCTTTACTTTCGATTAAGCCCATTAAGCAGCCATAGGAAGATGTTAGGTTATCAAGCCTGGGGGCAGAGAGTAATTCGTTATGCAGTCCCAATAAACATCCTTCTTCTGTTGGATATAAAGAAAGATCATAGGATAATATTTCTTCTTTGGGAACATCTATATACGCTGCTAAAAAGGATAGAAATGATTCGGTTTCTGTTATTTTTAAACCATATAAGGGGAGCAGATGAAGCTGGGGATTTTGTATTACGCCGTCATTGGTTTGACGATTTAAGTGAATGGCTAAACGGGGGATAATGCAAAAGGGGGTTTTATAGTCGATAAATTGAACCGTCGGCTGAAATATATTTTTTCCTTTGACTATTATTTTTCCAGCAAATGAAAGGGGTCTATCTAGCCAAGATTCGCGAATAAGACCGCCGTAAACTTCTACATTCAATTTTAGATAGTCTTCTGTAATCATATGCGAAAGCGGTTTTATACGCAAGCACGGGGAGTCTGTGTGTGCAGCGGCTATGCGAAGATTATGTAAAGGTGATTTACCAATGGTAAAGGCAAGTAAAGTCGAATCATATAGGCGAATATAGTAGGTGCCGCCTGTGGTTATAGTCCAAGGCATATGCGGTGACAGTTCGGTAAAACCTGCTGCTGCCAGCATGGCGGTTCCCGTATTTACAGTATGAAAAGGTGAAGTAGAAGTATGAATAAAGGAGAGTAAGCCTGTAGCAATTTTATTCATTAAAATCATTCCTTTCTTTATTACGTGATGCATTTATTATACCATAGGTAATTGGTAGTTAAATCAGTATGTAGGAAAGGGAGAAATATAAAAATTTTTTTGACTTTTTGACCAAAAGAGGCTTTTTTGGCTTAAAATCTATTGACAAATAAAAATGTAAATGATATCTTATATATGTAGTTATTAGCACTCTTATTCGAAGAGTGCTAATACAAACTATTAAAGCTGAGGTGGTGGATATGGCTTTAGATGAACGAAAACGTCGTATTTTACAGGCGATTGTTCAAGACTATATCACATCAGCCGAGCCTGTGGGTTCTCGAACCATTGCGAGAAAGTACGATTTGGGGGTAGGGGCCGCGACCATACGAAATGAAATGTTTGATTTAGAGATTCAAGGTTATTTGAAACAGCCGCATGCTTCGGCAGGAAGAATTCCATCGGTTAAAGGTTATCGGTTCTATGTAGATTGCTTATTAGAACCGAAAACGATTTTACCAGAAGAACAAAAAATGGTAGAAGATTGGATTCGCAGTCGAATGAATGGGATGGATCAAATCTTTAGCTCGACAGCTAAGGTGTTAGCTGAAATTACACATAATGCAATTTTTGTTATGGCGTCACAACAGGAGCAGGCGCGGTTAAAGTATATTCGGTTTTTGCCATTAGATGAACGAAGAGCTATTATGCTTGTTGTTACAGATTCTGGACATGTTGAAAATTGCTTGTATGCTAAACCTGAAAAGGTTTCTCTAGACGATTTAAATCGTTTGGCCGTACATTTGACACGGTATTTGGCAGGAAAGACGATGAGTGAAATTGATTTGCCCACGTTGGAGAATATTCGTGATGTCGTGATTGACGATCCTGCATTATATCGTAATGCTTTCGCATCGTTAGAACAAGCTTTGAAAAAGAATCATCGTGTTTATAAAGAAGGTACCTTGGAACTTTTTGATAAGCCTGAATTTAGAGATGTGCATAAAGCTAAAAATTTACTGGTTTCATTAGAGGAACAGGATGTAGTAAATCATTTATTTGTAGGGAAGTCAGAAGATAGTGGAATGGTAACCGTGCGTATTGGCGAGGAAGTAAAATTGCCGCCTATACAGGAGTGTAGTGTTATTGAGGCTACCTTTACAGCGGGGAACGATGTTATTGGCAAAATTGCTGTCTTGGGACCAACCCGTATGGAATATGCTCGGATTATTGGACTATTGAATTTTATGAAAGAGCATATGAAACAAATTTTAATACAATATGAGCAAGAAAAATAGGAGGTTACAGACAGGATGAGCGAAGAAGAAAAAGATAGAATAGAAGAAAATAATCATGCTGCGACAGAAGAACACAATATGGATAACCAGCAAGATATGCCGCAAGAAGCATCAGAAGAACAGGTAACCGAAAAGCATGATGAAAACGATTTATCTAAACTGGAAGCCACTGCTCATGCATTAGAAGAAGAAAAACAACGGTATATGCGGTTGCAAGCTGATTTTGCTAATTATAAAAAAAGAACAGTTGGGGAAAAACAACAACTCTCCGAATTAATCAAGGCAGAAATATTACTTTCTATTTTACCTGTAGTGGATAATTTTGAACGAGCATTGCAACATCCATCAGAACAGATTGGTGAAGAAGTAAAATCGTTTGTTGATGGATATGATATGATTTATAAACAGTTGATTGGTATTTTAGAAAAAGCGGGCGTTACGAAAATGCAGCCAGTTGGACAACCTTTTGATCCGCAATATCATCAAGCCGTTAGTCGTGTAGCGGTGGCAGAAAAGGAAAATGATACGATTGCAGAAGTGTTACAAGAAGGGTATTTGTTGGGTGATAAAACGTTGCGTCCGGCAATGGTAAAAGTAGTATATAATGGATAATTTAGTGAATATAGAGGAGGAACTATTATGAGCAAGGTAATTGGTATTGATTTAGGTACAACAAATTCGGTAGTAGCAGTTATGGAAGGGGGAGAACCTACCGTTATTACGAACGCTGAAGGATCTCGTTTAACTCCATCCGTTGTGGGCTTTTCTAAAACAGGGGAACGATTAGTAGGGCAATTAGCTAAGCGTCAGGCTGTGTCTAATCCGGAAAATACAATCGCATCTATTAAACGTCACATGGGTGAAGATTATAAAGTAAATATAAATGATAAACAATATACACCACAGGAAATTTCCGCTATGGTTTTGCAAAAGTTGAAAGAGGATGCAGAAAGCTATTTAGGTGAAAAAGTTACACAAGCGGTTATTACAGTTCCTGCATATTTTTCGGATAGTCAACGTCAAGCAACGAAAGACGCCGGTAAGATTGCTGGTTTAGATGTATTGCGTATTGTTAACGAACCAACGGCAGCCGCATTAGCATATGGTTTGGATAAAGGCGGCGATGGCAAAATTTTGGTATTTGACTTAGGCGGTGGCACGTTTGATGTTTCTATTTTGGAATTAGGTGACGGCGTATTTGAAGTTAAAGCTACGAATGGTAATACCCATCTTGGTGGGGATGATTTTGATAACGCAGTTATGAATTGGATGATTCAAGAATTTAAAGGTCAAACTGGAATTGATTTATCTCAAGATAAAATGGCTGAACAACGGTTAAAAGAAGCAGCTGAAAAAGCTAAGATTGAATTATCAACCGTTATGACCACGAATATTAATCTTCCCTTCGTTACAGCCGATGCAACGGGACCGAAGCACATGGATTTGAATTTAACGCGGGCTAAGTTTAATGAATTGACTGAATCGTTGGTACATGCAACAATGGAACCGACTCGTAAGGCTATTCAAGATTCAGGTTTATCAATTGATGAAATTGATAAAATCATTTTGGTAGGTGGTTCGAGTCGTATTCCCGCAGTTCAAGATGCTATTAAATCAATTTTGGGTAAAGAACCAAGTAAAGGCGTTAATCCGGATGAATGTGTAGCTATTGGTGCAGCGATTCAGGCGGGTGTTTTAGTTGGTGATGTAAAAGACGTATTATTGTTGGATGTAACTCCGTTGTCACTAGGGATTGAAACGTTAGGCGGCGTATTTACTAAGATTATTGACCGCAATACGACGATTCCTACATCGGGAAGTCAGGTATTCTCTACGGCTGCCGATAATCAACCTTCCGTAGATATTCATGTATTGCAAGGTGAACGTGAAATGGCAGCAGATAATAAATCGTTAGGCCGTTTTGAACTTTCGGGTATTCCAGCGGCACCGCGTGGAGTGCCTAAGATTGAAGTTACATTTAATATTGATGCCAATGGTATTGTTAATGTAACGGCAAAAGATTTGGGTACAGGAAAAGAACAAAAAATTACGATTACATCAAAGACCAACTTAGATCAAAGTGAAATTGATCGCATGGTTAAAGAAGCAGCTGCTCATGAAGCGGAAGATAAAAAACGGAAGGAAGCAATTGAAGTAAAAAATAATGCTGATTCGTTAATTTATCAGGCTGAAAAGACGATTAAAGAATTAGGCGATAAAGCAGATCAAACGAAAGTTGATGCGATTAAAGAAAAAATTGCAAGCTTAAAAGAAGCTATCAATACGGATGATGTAGACAAAATTAAGAGTGCATCGGAAGAATTGACGAAGCCGTTATATGAATTGTCAAGTGAAATGTATAAAGAAGCAGCTGAACAACAGCAAGCACAGGCACAACAAGATAGTGCACAAGCACAATCGCATGAAAATGATGAAAATGTAGTTGATGCAGATTACACTGTTGTTGATGATGATAAAAAATAATTGCAATATAAAAGGGGTTTCCCACGATGAGTAAAAAAGATTATTATGAAGTATTAGGGGTATCTAAATCGGCTAGTGAAGCCGATATAAAAAAAGCATTCCGTAAATTGGCTATTAAATATCACCCTGATAAAAATCGGGATAATCCTAAAGCAGCAGAAGAAAAATTTAAAGAAATCAATGAAGCGTATAGTGTATTGTCTGATCCCAATAAACGAGAACAATATGATCGCTTTGGACCAGATGCATTTCAAAATGGAAATGCATCTGGTGCAGGCGGCTTTGGCGGCTTTGGTGGTTTTGGACAAGGCGGCTTTGGGGGCTTTAGTCAGGGTGGTTTTGGTTTTGAAGATATTTTTGATAACTTTTTTGGTGGTCAAGGTAGAACCCAGCAAAATGGCCCCCAACGCGGATCAGATTTGCGGTTTGATGTAACGATTTCGTTTAAGCAGGCTGTTTTTGGTACAGAGTTGGATATTCAAGTTCCGAAGGAAGATACATGTAGTACATGTAAAGGTACTGGTGCAGCACCCGGATCGACAGTCGAAACGTGTTCGCATTGTCGAGGCACAGGACAGGAACGGGTTGTACAAAATACACCCTTTGGACAGATGGTAAATGTCAGAACGTGTAAACATTGCGATGGTACAGGAAAAATAATCAAAAAGAAATGTGCTACTTGCCATGGAACGGGCATTATGCGTGTGAGGAAGAAATTGAAAATTACCATACCTGCTGGTGTTGATTCGGGAGCACGTCTGCGTGTTGCGGGTGAAGGCGAACCGGGTATTCGTGGTGGCGGACATGGTGATTTATACGTATATATTTTAGTACGTAAGGATGCTGATTTTATACGTGATGGAAATAATATTATTTCGGAAGAAACGATTTCATTTGCACAAGCGGCATTGGGTGCAACCACGCGTGTACGTACGTTGGAAGGCTGGGTTGATCTTACGATTCCAGTAGGTACACAAAATGGTATGATTTTGCGTATTCCCAATAAGGGTGTCCCTGTTTTAGGTTCACGTAATCGTAGAGGAGATCATCATGTACGGATACGTGTAGCCGTACCTAAAAAACTTACGGAAGAACAAAAAGAAAAATTAAAAGAATTTGCTTGTGCGTGCGGTGAAGCGTGGGCACAGGGAAATAAAACAGATGCAGTTGATACAAAAAAGAAAGAGGATACTTCTAAAAAAAAAAGGGATTTTGGAGTAAACTAAAAGATAAATTATGAATATAAAGGAGAATGATTTATGCAATGGCAAGAAGTTCATGTAATTATTTCTCCGGGGGCCACCGAAATGGTGGCTCTTCTTTTATATGAATGTGGATCTAACGGAGCAATTGTTGAAGATACAAAGATAGATGATACTACGCTGGTTCGGGTGACAGGCTATTTTCCTCTTGGCGGTAATCAGGGAAAGGCACTTGTTGTGGAAAAAATGAAAGAATGGGAAGACGCCGGCCTTATTAATGGCCCATGGCATGTAACAACAAAAGACGTTGATGATACTTCTTGGTTATATACATGGCAAGATTATTTTCACGTTACGCCTATTACTGATACTTGTCGAGTGATTCCTTATAAGGAAGTAAGTGGGATGTCTTTGCAAGAGAAAGATATTATTATTGATCCAGGGGTATCATTTGGTAGCGGGTTACATGTGACCACGTCGATGTGTATGCAATTGATAGAGAAATGTGGCACGCAAGGGAATGTCCTTGATATTGGAACTGGCACGGGTATTTTAGCTATTATGGCAGCTAAATGTGGTGCACAAGAGGTCATAGCTGTTGATTTAGATGAACAAGCGGTTATACAGGCTAAAAAGAATGTGTTATGTAATGAGGTATCTTCACGGGTGAAAGTACAACAAAGTGATTTGGTAGCAGCGTTAGCAGGGGTATCTTATCGTGCTGATTTAGTTGTTGCTAATTTGGTAACGGATGCTATTTTGGCATTATTTACGGAAATTGGACATTATATGGACATGCAGGGAAAACTTATTATTAGTGGAATTATTGATGAAAGAATTCAGGAGATTCGTTCTGCTGCTAGTAAGTATGGATTTATTATATTGGAAGAACACCTACAAGAAGGATGGTATGCTCTTTGTTTAAAGCGGGAGGGCTAAATGCGAAAAATTTTTACAGACTTTCCTATTACAGATGAATTTATCTTACAGGGGATCGATGCTAAACATGTATTGCGTGTATTACGGTATGATGTAGGAGATACGGTTATGGTGACCGATTGCACAGGAAATACATATGCATGTGAGATTGTTGAAAGTGATGGTGTAGTTGCTCGGTTACAGCCACTTAAGCATATATCAAGTAAAAAAGCATCATCAGGGGTAGTTGTATTAGCGGTAGGACTTTTAAAAAATGATAAATTTGATTGGGTTATACAAAAGGGAACGGAACTGGGTGTAGATGTTATCGTTCCTATACAAATGGAACATTGTGTAGTAAAATTAAATGATAATCGTCAATCGAATAAATTGAATAGATGGCGAAGAATTGCTATAGAAGCAGCTAAGCAATGTGGTCGTGATGATATTCCTATTGTTGATGAAATAGCTACATGGGATAAATTGTGTATAGATTATAAGGATTATCACTTTCTTGTACCTTATGAACGAGAAACGCGACCTTTACGAGATGTTATACCGGCGTTTCGTCAGGGAAACATAGTGGTTTGTATAGGCCCAGAAGGTGGCTTTAGTTTATCTGAGATTGATGTTGTTAAGTCGATGGTAGGAGCAACTTATAGTGTTTCATTGGGCACACGGATTTTGCGGGCAGAAACTGCGGCTTTAGCAACGTTAGCGATTATTATGTATGAAAGAGGATTGTAGCATGCCTACCATTGCTTTTGCGACGTTAGGATGTCGTGTAAATCAATATGATACGGATAGTATGCGCGGGTTATTTATCGCACAGGGATTTGTGGATGCATCATTTAATTCCCCGGCGGATGTTTATGTGATTAACACTTGTTCAGTTACGCAAATGGGGGAAAAAAAATCACGACAACTAATTCGCCGTGCAAAAAAATATAACCCTCAAGGGATAGTTGTAGTTACGGGGTGTTATGCTCAACTATCACCAGAAGAGATTGCGAGCATACAAGGTGTTGATGCAGTTATTGGTACTAATGAGAAAAAAAATATTGTTTCTATTGTGCAACAATTATTGCATACGGAGGCATTTGAACCGGTAACAGCGATTCATGATATACGGCACAGTGGCGATACTTTTGAAGAAATACCTTTATATCCTTCGGCAGTAGAACATACTCGTGCGGATTTAAAAATTCAAGAAGGGTGTAATAATTTTTGCACTTATTGTATTATTCCGTATACACGCGGTGCTTTAAAGTCACGTCAGCCTGATGCCATTGTAGAAGAAGCAAAACGACTTGTAAAAGCAGGTTTTAAGGAATTAGTTTTGACGGGAATTCATTTAGGGGCATATGGCAAAGAATTGCCCGATAAACCCACGCTAGCACATATTCTTAAGCGATTGGTACAAGAAACTGATGTTGCTAGACTGCGTTTGGGATCTATTGATTCGTTAGAGGTTGATGAAGCGTTGATAGAAGTGTTTAATGCGTTTAATCAGAGGATATGTCCACATTTACATATACCGATACAAGCGGGATCAAACGCTATTTTAAAAGCAATGAATCGTCAGTATACAAAAGAAGAGTATGTAGAATTAATTCAAGTATTAAAAGAGAAAATAAATAATGTCACCTTTTCTACTGATCTAATTTTAGGTTTTCCCGGTGAAACAGAAGAATTATTTTCTGAAACAATGGAAACATTGCGAGGCATTCCGTATTCACATATTCATGCATTTCCCTATTCGGCACGGCCAGGCACCCCAGCGGCTAAGATGATGGGGCAGATAGATATGGCAGAACGAAAACGACGGGTAGAAATAGTTAATGCTTTTTCTGCAAGGCAGAAAAAATCGCTTTTGCAAGGGTTCTTACACAAAACGGTATGCGTGTTGATTGAACGGGTAGATCAGACTAGGGCGGAAGGTTTTTGTGAAAATTATGAGCGCGTATATATTAGTCCTGTGTCGACGCTTAAGCAGGGTGATATGGTAATGGTGAATATTATACAAGCAACAGATAATGCGTTGTATGGTATTATAAAGGAGGATGTATAGTATGGAAGGTTGTATTTTTTGTGATATTGTAGCTGGTAAGATTCCTAGTACTAAGGTATATGAAGATACCTATTTTTATGCGTTTAAAGATATCGAACCAGTAGCCCCAATCCATGTGTTAGTAGTCCCGAAAAAGCATGTTGCTAGTTTAGCCACTCTTACGGAAAATGATGAAGATATTGCCCGTAATATGCTTTTTACTATCCAAAAGGTTGCGGCAACCTTGGGATTAGCAGAAGATGGTTATCGTGTAGTATACAATACAGGTAAAAAAGCAGGTCAAACGGTACATCATTTACATGCTCATATTTTAGGCGGAAAAGAGATGTCTTGGCCTGGCGTATAAAAAAAAGGAGGTGCCTTAGGCATCTCTTTTTTCTTTATATAAACCATGTATAATATAGGTATAGACGAGGAAAGAATATTTGTTATATTGATATAAGTGAGGACATATAGATGATTATTAATTGGTATCCTGGACATATGGCTAAAGCAAAAAAATTAATTCAAGAAAACATGAAAATGATTGATGTAGTTATTGAATTAGTAGATGCCCGTATTCCTAAAAGTAGTACAAATCCTATGATTGGCAACTTGATTGGTCAAAAACCAGCGATTATTGTCTTGAATAAGGCTGATTTAGCGGATCCGGAAGAAGTAAAGCGGTGGCTACAATATTATCGTAGCGAAGGAAGAATTGCGATTCCTTTAAATAGTAAAGAGAGTAAAAGTATAAAGCGTCTTATTCAAGAAATACGTTCGTTAGCAGGACCCAAGCTAGCACATTGGCGTAGCAGAGGCTTGAAAAATCGGTCGGTTCGAACCATGATTTTAGGTATACCTAATGTAGGAAAATCAACTTTAATGAACCGTTTAGCTGGAAGAAATGCAGCAAAAACAGCGGATAAACCTGGCGAAACGAAGGGGAAGCAGTGGGTTCACTTAGGCGATCAGTTAGATCTATTAGATACCCCAGGCGTATTATGGCCGAAGTTAGAAGATCAAGTGAGTGCTTATCGTTTGGCAGCAACAGGTGCTATTTCAGATACTGTTTTTGATATGGAAACGGTTGTATTTTCTTTAATTGAAGAGGTGCGGTTGCATTATCCTCAAGCATTACAAGCACGGTTTTCATTAACGGATTTATCGACATCACGGGAAGATATCATTAGCACGATTGGAAGAAAACGAGGCTGCTTGAAAAAAGGAAATGAACTGGATTGGGAAAAAACATATAAAGTTATTTTGAAAGAATTTCGAGAAGGAAAATGGGGTCTTATTTCATTAGATCACATAGATAGAGGATAAGGAAACTATGATAAATATTGAAGCGTTGTCGATACGCGAAATCGAAGACCGTTTGCAAGCGAAGCAAGGACTTATGGAATTGCTTGATGCTATGCGAACCGATCCGCGAAAAGCCGTACAAAAATTATATGCCCAGGCGTTGAAAAAAGCCCAAAAAGAGGCAAAGGAACAAGAGCGTATACTTCACCTATATCAATTAGAGCAGGCATATTATGCACAAGGATTGTATGAAGTTGCTGGTGTTGATGAAGCCGGAAGAGGTCCAGTCGCTGGGCCGGTAGCCATTGCCGCCGTTATTTTACCGCCTTATTGGGTATGTCAAGGGTTAAACGATAGTAAAAAAATTTCTGCTCAGAAAAGAGATGTGTTATACGATAAAATTTTAAAAGAGGCTATTGCTGTTTCGTGTATTATGAAAGAACGCGAAGAAATTGATCGGTTGAATATTTATCAGGCAACACAACAAGGGATGTATGATGCTATTGCAGCGTTATCTGTTTCGCCACAAGCTGTATTAATTGATGCTATGCCCTTACCTAAGTTGACGATGTTACATCAATCTCCCGTTCATGGAGATGCCCTTAGTGCTTCGATAGCAGCCGCATCGATTGTGGCTAAAGTGACACGAGATAGGTGCATGCAAAAATGGGATGTCGTTTACCCTCAATATGGTTTTGCGATACACAAAGGTTATTTAACGCAAGCTCATCGGGATGCGATTATGAAATTTGGCCCATGTCCTTTGCATAGACGTAGTTTTGAACCAATAAAGTCGATGGTAAAAGACGATTCATTGTAATGTAGGAAGGAATATAGAAATGTGCCTCGCACGGACGATGAAGAAAATTTTAAATGGAGAAGACGTTTCTATACGGTAATATGGCGGGAAAAGACCTTGTGTAGACAGGGTCTTTTTTTTGTAATAAATACATTGATTTTTTATCGGTAATAAGGATACAAAACTAAAAAAAGAAAGGCGGACGACAAACTACGGCAGTCGTACCGCCTTGCGTGCAGTCCTGCTGCTGAATTTTGCAATTCCGGTCGTCGGATACGGATTTCCGTTGAATTTCGGACACTTGCACTCCTTCATTAACAACGTTTTTCGTGTGTACTTGTTTTGGTGTTGGCGAGCATACGGTTCGGTTTATATAGGTAAACAATAACTGTAGAGTATTCATAGCGGGAAATAATGCAATATATATATTACATTTTAATATACAAATATATTAAAATAAAAATGATTATTAAAATCATAAATATTTTTAATATGTATATAGGTAGCGGTATGGATATTTCATGCCGGGAGAGGAGCAGTTATGAATAAAGTATATCAAGTTATTTGGAGTCGTGTGCGTCATTGTTATATGGCAGTAGCCGAGACGGTTGCACGGTCACATTATAAGCACAGCAGTAAATCTGCGGCTAAAGCGACCTGGGCGGCAGTGGCGGCGGCAGGATTACTGACGGGGATTCCTGCTTGCAGTATGGCACAGGGCAGCACTATTGCTGCAACCAATCAGGTAGTGCAGGCCGTAGAGGGACGGGTGCTTACGAAAGATAACGGCAAAGCGAAAAAAGCGGAAACGCCGGTTTTATTCAATAAAGAATTAAAGAAATTGACGGATCGGGTGCCTTTTCCCATGAACTTTATGGTTACGGATGGCGGAACGGATGGCGTATATGTTACCGAACAAAGATATAACAACGATTTAAAAGGGGAACACATCGTTTTGGGAGAGGGGAGTGTCGCCTTTGATCGACAAAAAGGTTATAGCGGCTTATTTGCCGCCGGCATCAATGCCGTAGCCGGAGGAAAAGATGCCATTGCTATCGGTAATCAGGCCTCTGCAACGGGAAATAATTTTTCTATTGCTATCGGTTCGAATGCGGAAGCCCCGATGTCAAATTCTATTGCCTTAGGAGAAGGAAGTATTGCGAATTTAACATTATCACAACAAGGTAAACAATCGTATTTGACGAAGGAAGATTGGAATGGCGATTATAATGGCGTGTTGTCATTGGGTCGCGATCTCAGCGGTGCACGGGCGGAAGTAACGCGTCGCATTATTCACGTTGCCGGCGGTGCGGCAGATACGGACGCAGTGAATGTAAAACAATTAAAGGCGTTGGAAGCAAAAATACCGGCGGCTGTTGATCTCAGTAAGTACACAACGACGGACAAATTAGGGGCCGTTATTGAACAAAAACTGGGAGACACGTATGCCAAGAAAGCGGATATACCGAAGGCTGTTGATCTCAGCAAGTATACGCCGACGGATCAATTAGGAACCGTTATTGAACAAAAACTGGGAGATACGTATGC
>NZ_KQ960941.1:79699-149897 GCF_001553405.1 Megasphaera hutchinsoni
ATGTTATTACGTATACGCTGGATACGAGCAAATTGAAAACGCAGTTGAGCGGCAGTTCTTCCGGCGGATTTAATTCCATCGGCGTGTATTCCGGAGGTGTGATACAAGGTAACGAATATAAACCGGGAACTGTTACACGGGAATTGTCTTCTAATGAATTTCGCTTAGATTTCGGGGCAGGGTTGCAAGCAAAACAAGTAACCAAAGACGGGCAGCAATATACATTGGTTAGTATTGATGAGACCGTGTTGAAAACGGCTTCGTCGAAAGGAAAAGAAGGCACCAACGGAGTCACTGCGGCACAATTGGAACAAGTGTCGCAAGGGATGCAGACTCATATGGCGGTTTTAGGAAAACGTATGAACAGTATGGGTGCGGGGAATGCGGCCCTGGCGGCCTTGCATCCGATGGAATTTGATCCGGATGACAAGTTGGAAGCGGCTGTCGGTGTAGGCCATTACGGTGATGCGAATGCGGCGGCGTTAGGTATGTTTTATCATCCTGATGAAAATACGTTGATTAGTGTGGGCGGTGCTTTTGGTAAGGATAAAAATGTCATGAATGCGGGGATATCTTTCCGCATCGGTAAGGGCGGAAACGGTATGTTGTTAACTAAGACGGCTTTGGCAACGGCGGTAAAACAGCAAAATATAGTGATTCATCAACAAGAAGAACGGATTAGACAGTTGGAAAGGGAAAATAAAGCGCGGGATGCCAAGTTGGCGGAAGTGTTGCAGGCATTAGCACAGGTCAAGCGGTAAATGTAAGCGGATGCATATAATGGGATAGTAATTTTGTTCGGTAAATAAAGAAAAAAGAGAGGACTTTTGATACAATATATGGTGGGATGGTAAAGGTGAGAAAAGTCATAGGGAAGATGGAAAAATTCTTTATGAAAGGCAAGTTTTTACAAGCGAACAAGAAATGATAAGACAAGTAGCAAAACATGAAGCCAGATATAATAAAACTGCGAAGACTGGTCTTAATTTCAAAAATCCTAACCAAGTTGTGTCGGAATACTTCTCAACGTGTAACATATGTGTTGATAACTAAGATGCTAGATACATGAGTATGTATACGCTAATTGACAGACCGTAATATACATGATATACTAACAAACGTATGTAGAGTAGAACGCATATCGTTTGTACTCTCTTTTATTTTAGGCAATCCGCTGCCAGTAAGACGACTATGTAATAATGAATAGCGGAGGGTAAGATTGTCTTATAGGAGGAATAGAAAGATGAACATTATCAGCGTATTAGAACAAGAACAATTACGTCAAGACATCCCTGCCTTTCGTCCTGGAGATACAGTGAAAGTGCATGTTAAAGTTGTCGAAGGAAATCGGGAACGTGTACAGGTATTTGAAGGGGTTGTTATTGGCAGACAAAATGGAGGAGTACGTGAAACCTTTACGGTTCGTCGTATTTCTTATGGTGTCGGTGTAGAACGTACATTTTTAGTACATTCTCCGCGCTTAGCTAAAATCGAAGTTGTTCGTCGCGGTATTGTCCGTCGTGCTAAGCTACATTATCTGCGTGGCTTAACAGGTAAGGCTGCACGTATTCGGGAACGCCGGTAAATGGCATGTAACAGGGATCAGTTATGCTGGTCCCTGTTTTTTTTTCTTTTTTTTATGTACATTAATTTACTCATGAAGAGATAAAATTATGATATACTAAGATAGAAAAATATAATCATGTAGGCTTTTTATGCAGTTTTAGCTAGCGATATTTTATTAGTTTATATGTCAAGTGGAGTACATAATAATTGGTAGTATACAGATAAAATAATAAATAATTATGGTTATGAAGGAGATACAGGGATGATTACATGCAATGGAAATATTCAAGCGGATGCAATTGTTGTTGGAATTGATAAAACAAAGCAATTGATGCAACATATACCCAAAGAAGATGCGACACTTATCTATAAATATTTGGAAACAAGGTCATCCAACTTGGCATTTGCATCTGTTCAAGTATTTCATTGTGTTTGTGAAGAGCGGGTAAAAGTATATTTTTTAATTGGTCAAGAAAATGGCATGAGCAAAACACGAGATTTCAGTGATTATACGGCGGCCCGACAAGTTATGGCGTTAGCGATGAAAGAACATTGTCAGTCCCTTGCTGTATATGTAGATACTTTATCGATGCGGATAGAAACATTGATTGACGGATTATTAGATAGAAATTATGAATTTATACAGTATATGAAAAATAAAGAGAGGTGCGTAGTTGAAAAAATTAATGTTATCACCTCATCGTTACAAGTAAAAGAAATAAATTCATTGTGTTATAAATACATGTCTATGTATGAAGGGATTTATAAGGCAAGAGATTTAGTGAATATGCCACCGAATGAATTGACGCCGAGAAAATTTGTTGATCTCATGGCAACGATATTACAAGGTGGCGGGGGTAAAGTAGAATATTTTAACAAATGGTCGTTAGAAAAAATGAAAATGGGCGGTATTAGTGCTGTTGGTAAGGGAAGTATGAACCCGCCTCAATTAGTGGTAATACAGTATTTGGGGGATCCAGATAATCCGGATAAGTTGGGGTTAATCGGTAAAGGCGTTACGTATGACAGTGGAGGATTATCTTTAAAAAGTGCAGCCAATCAAGAATTTATGAAAGATGATATGGCAGGAGCAGCAACCGTAGTGGGGATTATTAAAGCGTTGCAATATTTGAAATATCCCGTTAATGTTATGGGGGTTATTCCTTTGGTTGAAAATATTCCTTCAAGTATGTCATATCATGTAGATGATATTATTACTATGTATGATGGAACCACTGTAGAAATTAAAAATACGGATGCTGAAGGACGGTTGATTTTAGCGGATGCATTATCGTATGCACAAGAAAAGGGTGCTACTCGTTTAATTGATTTAGCTACACTTACGGGGGCATGTGTTACCGCTTTAGGGACGATTCGTTCAGGGATGGTAGGTAATAATCAAGAATGGATGAATCAATTTTTCTGTGTGGCAGAACAAAATCATGAAAAAGTTTGGCAATTTCCCTTTGATGCGGAATATGGAGAGAGTCTTAAAAGCCAGGTGGCGGATTTAAAAAATATTGGAGGACGTGATGCGGGAGCGATTACGGCAGGGATGTTTTTGAATCATTTTGTGCGTGCGGATATTCCCTGGTTGCATGTGGATATTGCTGGAACGGCTTTTTGTGAACAGGCTGATAAGACGGGATTTTATGGAGCAACGGGTGTTGGTATTAAATCTATTTTGGAATTATTGCGAAGTGGGAGTATAGAAAAGAACAATCAATAGCATGTATAGTGGGTGAAAGTATGAATATTGTAGGTTTTATTGGGCCTAGCGGTACGGGAAAAAGTTATCGAGCGTTAGCTATTGCGTATGAACATCAACTAGATTGTTTAATTGATGACGGCATTTTAGTGTATCAGAATCGAATTGTAGCGGGTTCTACGGCGAAATCGGCGAATAATCACATGCAAGCTGTGAGGAAAGCTATTTTTATGGATCTGCAACAACAAAAGGATGTCCGTTTGGCATTAAAACGAATTAATCCAGCGGGTATTCTTATTTTAGGGACATCGGTTCATATGATAGAACGGATTTGTCAAAATTTGTCTTTGCCGATGGCGAATTCGTTCATATCGATTACAGACGTGGCGAGTGCAGAGGAAATAAAAATGGCTCAAAAAAATAGAATGGAAGAAGGTACACATATTATTCCCGTGCCAGTGTTTGAACTTCGTCCTCATTTTAGTGGGTATATTTTTAATCCGTTACGTTCTTGGTGGTATGGACGAAATGGCAAAGAAGCGATGGATCGATCTGTGGTTAGGCCTGTTTTTAGTTATTATGGTAAATTAATTTTTGCTAATAACGTATTATCTACGCTTGTGCAACATGGGATAGCACCAATAGATGGCATTGCTAAAGTTCATCGTATATATGTAGAAAAATGGCGAAAAAATAAGTATAAAGGCGTTCGTGTTCAATTAAAAATTACGATATATTGTGATGTGGTGATAAAAAAACTTATGGCTCAGATTAAGCGAACGATTCAACAGGAAATTGAATATATGACAGGTATGGTTTTATCGGCATTGGAAATCGTTATACAATGTCAGATTGAACGTGTATAATAAGGGCGACACATCTCGTTAGGTGTGTCGTTTTGTTTTACTGTACATCTGAAGTGGTAAATGGTATACTAGAATAATCAATAATGATTATTCTTTATTAGGAGGGAAATATGGATATACGCGACCATTTAAGCGATACGTATGATTGTTCGCATCCATTTCAAGTTCATGCTCCTTATAAACCAACGGGAGATCAGCCTGAAGCGATTGCCTCCTTGGTTAAGGGGATTCAATCGGGGCAATGGGCACAAGTATTATTAGGGGCGACAGGAACGGGAAAGACGTTTACGATGGCTAAGGTAATTGAGGCGGTTCAAAAACCGACCTTGGTGATTGCACATAATAAGACTTTGGCAGCACAACTTTGTAGCGAATTTAAGTCTTTTTTTCCGAATAATGAAGTAGCCTATTTCGTTAGTTATTATGATTATTATCAACCGGAAGCATATATTGCGACAACGGATACCTATATAGAAAAAGATTCATCTATTAATGATGAAATTGATAAAATGCGTCACTCTGCTACGATGAGTTTATTTGAGCGACGTGATGTTATTATTGTTGCTTCTGTATCATGTATTTACGGGTTAGGCGATCCGGAAGATTACAGTGAATTAGTGGTTTCCTTACGGCCTGGGCAAGAAAAAACACAAACGGATATTTTACATAAATTGGTATCTATTCAATATACACGCAATGATTTGGTGTTGCAACGTGGAACCTTTCGCGTGCGTGGGGATACGATTGAAGTATATCCCGTTTCTTTTGATAATACGGTTATCCGGATTGAAATGTTTGGCGATGAAATTGAGCGCTTAGTGGAAGTAGATGCGTTGACAGGTAAAATTATAGCAGAGCGAAATCACATAGCTATTTATCCAGCTAGTCACTATGTGACAACGCAAGCAAAAATGGAACGAGCGTTAGGAACGATTCAAACGGAATTGACGGAACGTTTAACGGAATTAAAAGAGGAAGGGCGATTATTAGAAGCACAGCGATTAGAACAACGAACTAAATATGATATGGAAATGATGATGGAGATGGGCTATTGCTCGGGGATTGAAAATTATTCTAGGCATCTAGCTGGGCGTAAAGCAGGGCAAACACCATATACATTATTGGATTATTTTCCTAAAGATTTTTTAATTATGGTGGATGAATCGCATGTTACCTTACCTCAGCTTCGTGCTATGTATGCAGGCGATCGCTCACGGAAAGAAAATTTAATTGAATATGGGTTTCGTTTACCATCAGCTTTAGATAATAGACCATTACGCTTTGATGAATTTGTTGATCGTATTAATCAAATTGTATATGTTAGTGCAACGCCTGGTTCATATGAAATGGAAGTATCGACGAATACGGTTCAACAAATTATCAGGCCTACCGGGTTATTGGATCCCCTGGTGGAAGTTCGACCTATTATGGGACAATTGGATGACTTATTGGGGGAAATTCGTATACGTGTACAAAAAAATGAACGTGTTTTGATTACGACACTTACTAAAAAAATGGCTGAAGATTTAACGCAATATTTAGAAGATATGCAGGTTCGTATTCGTTATTTACATTCGGATATTGCTACCTTTGAACGAGCTGAAATTATTAAAGATTTACGGGCTGGAGAATTTGATGTGCTTGTAGGGATTAATTTATTGCGTGAAGGATTGGATTTGCCGGAAGTATCGTTAGTGGCTATTTTAGATGCGGATAAAGAAGGCTTTTTGCGTTCGGATACGGCTTTTATTCAAACAATAGGTAGAGCGGCACGTAATGCGGAGGGAACGGTTATTATGTATGCCGATCGGATTACTGATTCTATGAAACGGGCGATAGATGAAACTAAGCGAAGAAGAACAATCCAAGAAGCGTATAATAAACAGCATCACATTATACCGAAAACGGTATCTAAAGAAGTGGTGTCTTTAATTGAATCAACTAAGGTAGCAGAAACAACACCGTCGTATGATGGTAAGACGAGCGTGTCGCCTAGTGACATGAAAAATCTTATTCATACGTTAGAGAAACAAATGCAAGAGGCTGCTAAGCGGATGGAATTTGAACAAGCCGCAGCTTTACGAGATCGTATTTCGGTCTTGCAAAAACAGTCTACACTTCAGATTTATGACGATACGTTACCTTCTGCATTGGCAGGTAAGGATATGCCCAAACGGCGGTATCGGCGAAAAGTTAGTCGTCCTGATCAGCACAAGCGGCGATGAGATGGGCTAAAAAAGGAGTAACATAATAATGGCAGAAGAATATATTACGATTAAAGGTGCCCGACAGCATAATTTAAAAAACATAGATATTCGTATTCCTAGAGATAAACTTATTGTATTTACAGGATTGTCTGGTTCGGGAAAGTCGTCGTTAGCGTTTGATACGATTTATGCAGAAGGTCAGCGACGATATGTCGAATCTCTTTCGGCGTATGCACGTCAATTTTTAGGACAAATGGATAAGCCTGATGTAGATTATATTGAAGGATTATCACCAGCAATTGCTATTGATCAAAAGACAACCAGTCGCAATCCTCGTTCGACCGTGGGTACTGTAACGGAAATATATGATTATTTACGGTTGTTATATGCTCGTATAGGAGAAGCGTTTTGTCCCAAATGTCATAAACCGATTACCCAACAGACCATTCAACAGATGGCTGATAACATAATGAAGATGCCTGCAGGGAGTAAAATCATGATTATGGCTCCTGTTGTTGAGGGGCGTAAAGGAATGCATCAAAAGACATTTACTCATCTTATTAAGGAAGGGTATGTGCGAGTTCGGGTAGATGGAGAAGTATATATGCTATCTGAGGATATTCCTTTAGAGAAAAATAAGAAGCATACGATTGAAGTCATTATCGATAGGTTAGTAATGAAGGATACCATTTTATCACGTTTAACCGATTCACTGGAAACGGCGGCAAAATTGAGTAATGGTTTAGTGCGTGTGTTGGACATGGCTACGCAGCAGGTACAAGTGTATAGTCAATATTTTGCATGCCCTACTTGTCATATTAGTTTACCTGAAATTGAACCCCATTTATTTTCTTTTAATAGTCCTTTTGGGGCATGTCCAGCTTGTTCGGGTATAGGTAGCACGATGGAAGCGGATGAAAAATTAATTATTCCAGACACGCATGTGCCTTTTTCAGAAGGTGCCGTAGCGGCGTTAAGTAGTAATCCGAACTCATGGTTTATGCGTCAGTTAGGGGGTTTTTTAACTGCACAAGGAGCAGATATAAATCAGTCATTAGCAGATTTGACGCCAGAAGTACAAGCCAAGTTATGGTGGGGGACGGAAGAAACATGTGAATTTGAATATGAAAACATGCGGGGGGAATCAAAAACTTTTGCTGTTCCTTTTGAAGGTGTTATTCCTATGGTACGGAGACGATATCAAGAAGCGTCAACGGATATGATGCGCGAACAGTTTGCCGAGTTTATGCGGATTAAACCATGTGGTACATGCAATGGTGCCAGATTAAGACCGGAGGCTTTAGCGATTCGCATTGGGGGATTAAACATATATGAAATGACTAAATTATCTATCGCTGAAATGATTTTGTTTTTTCAAAAGCTTACGTTAACTTCTCGCCAAAAAATAATTGGTAAGCAAATTTTGAAAGAAATAGCATCACGGTTATATTTTTTGCAAACGGTTGGCTTAGAATATCTAACCTTAGCACGCAGAGCCGGAACCTTATCGGGGGGAGAATCGCAGCGGATTCGTTTGGCAACACAAATCGGTTCTGCTTTGGTGGGTGTTTTATATATATTAGATGAACCTTCGATTGGGTTACATCAACGAGATAATAGCAAATTATTAGAAGCGTTGTGTCATTTGCGCGATATCGGGAATACCCTTATTGTAGTAGAACATGATGAAGATACGATGTATACAGCTGATTGGTTGGTAGATATTGGTCCAGCTGCAGGTAACCAGGGGGGGATGGTGGTTGCTCAAGGACCGATTGCGAATATTATGGAATGTAACGAGTCATATACGGGTCAATATTTGAGTGGCAAGAAATATATTCCTTTGCCCTTAAAACGACGTAAGGGCAAGGGACATGAGATTGTTGTGCACGGTGCGGCCGAACATAATTTAAAAAATATTGATGTAGCATTTCCTTTGGGTGTGCTAACTGTTGTTACGGGTGTGTCTGGATCGGGAAAATCAACCTTGGTGAATGAAATATTATATAAGGGAATGGCAGAAGCCATATATGGTACGCTACATCGAGCAGGAAAATTTTTAGCATTGGATGGGGCTGAATATATTGATAAAGTAATTAATATAGATCAGTCCCCTATTGGGAGAACGCCGCGGTCTAATCCGGTAACGTATACGGGTGTGTTTGATTCTATTCGTCAGTTATTCAGTCAAACCGCGGAGGCTAAGGTTAGAGGATATGCGGCAGGACGCTTTAGTTTTAATGTTAAAGGTGGACGGTGCGAAGCTTGTCGGGGTGATGGCATCATTCGGATTGAAATGAATTTTTTACCTGATGTATATGTGCCTTGCGAAGTATGTCATGGTGCTAGATATAATCGAGAAACGTTAGAAGTAAAATATAAAGGGAAAACAATTTCTGATGTATTACATATGACTGTTGCCGAAGCGTGCGAATTTTTTTCAGCGATACCGCGGATTGTTAATAAATTGAAAACATTACAAGACGTAGGTTTAGGCTACATTCAGTTGGGACAATCCGCAACAACGTTGTCAGGTGGGGAAGCACAACGGATCAAATTAGCTTCAGAATTATCTAAACGAAGCACAGGAAAAACGTTGTATATATTAGATGAACCAACAACGGGTTTACATACAGCCGACATACATAAGTTACTAGAAGTATTACAATTATTAGTTGATAGTGGTAATACGGTAGTGGTTATTGAACATAATTTGGATGTTATAAAAGTAGCCGATCATATTATTGATTTAGGACCGGAAGGTGGAGATGGTGGTGGAACGATTGTCGCTATTGGTACGCCTGAAGAAATTTGTAATGTTTCGGCTTCTTATACAGGACAATTTTTGAAACCTGTCTTAGAAAAGACGAAGAAACGTATGCAAGGAGAAGGTAAATATGTTGAGTGAAGCCGTAGTAGAAAAAATTCACCAACTACCGTTGAGTCCAGGGGTATATTTATGGAAAAATGCTCAAGGTCGTATTATTTATGTGGGAAAAGCCGTTCAATTGCGTAATCGTGTACTCAGTTATATTCGTAAAGATGCCAATCGATCACTTAAGGTTGCGGCAATGATGAAACATGCCGTGGATTTAGAAACGATTATGGTATCTACTGAAATGGAAGCATTGTTATTAGAAAACACATATATTAAAAAATATCAACCGCGATATAATATTTTATTGCGAGATGATAAGACCTATCCGTATATTAAAGTTACGGTGCAAGAAGTATATCCTCGTGTTTTTCTTACACGTCAAATTCGTCATGATGGCGCTCGGTATTTTGGCCCTTTTACCGATGTGGGGGCAGTTCATCGCATATTAGACTTAATACAACGCCGATTTCATTTACGAACATGTCGAACGATGAGAACCGATCGTCCTTGTTTACAATATCATTTAGATTATTGTAAGGCCCCTTGTGCAAAGTTGATTCCAGAGGAAACATACCGTGCTTTAGTGATGCAAGTTGTGGCAATATTAGAAGGCAAAGATAAAGAACTTATTGCTATCTTAACACGCTTTATGGCGGAGGCAGCAGAGAAGATGGATTTTGAAAAAGCCGCTTTATATAGAGATCAAATAAAAGCAATTGAAAGTATTCAAGAACAACAACATGTTATTCATGTGGGTGGAGGAGATCTAGATGTCATTTCGTTAGTAACAGAAGCGGGACAAACGTGTGTACAGATTTACCAAATACGTTCAGGAAAATTGCTGGGGCGAGAAATATTTTATTTAGAAAATAGTAATGCCGAAACAGTGGATATTTTGACAGAAGTTGTATTAGATCAATATTATGATAAATACGTTGATATTCCTCAGGAAATAATCGTTCCGGCTTTGCTAAATAAGAATGAATACGAAGAGCAATTAAGATGTCGTTATGGTCATCCCGTATCGATAACTATTCCCCAACGTGGCTTGAAAAAAAAATTACTCACCATGGCGGAAACAAATGGAAAAATTATTTTACAGCAGCGGCGTTTACAGTGGCAGTACAATCAAGATAAAACGATGGGTGCCGTAGAAGCTTTGGCAGAGATATTTGACTTACCACGGTTGCCTTTACGGATGGAGTGCTTTGATATTTCCCATACCCAGGGAATAGAAACAGTGGCATCTATGGTTGTTTTTGAAAATGGTCGTCCCGCGAAGCGTGAGTATCGGCGGTTTAAATTACGAACGGTGCAGGGAAAACCGGATGATTTTAAATCAATGGCAGAAATTATGCAGCGCCGATATGGTGAAAAAGAGTGGCCTATACCCGATTTGATTATTATTGATGGGGGATTAGGTCAATTACACGCAGCCCTTCCTATTATTAGAAAAGCGGGCTGTATGGCCCCCGTTATTAGTTTGGCGAAGCGTATCGAAGAAGTGTTTGTTGAGGGAAGCAATCAATCGATTATATTAAGTCATCACACGCCGGAATTACAGCTCTTGCAAGCGATTCGGGATGAATCACATCGCTTTGCGATTACGTATCATCGGACATTGCGAGGTAAAAGGGGATTAGTTTCTCTTTTGGATCATATTGAAGGCGTAGGACCTAAGCGACGCAAAGCGTTGTGGTTACATTTTAAAAATATGGAAGAAATTAAACAAGCTAATGTGGAAGCACTTACGGCAGTGCCGGGGATGAATAAAAAAGTTGCTGAAAATATTTATAATTTTTTTAGACTCGGATTAGATGAAAGGAAAAAACGCGTAGGGATAAGTAAAAGTTAAATAAATATAGGGATAGTCGCTATATTCAAAGAATATGTAGCGACTATTTTAGTATAAACAGTACTTAATAATCATTATCGTAAAATAATAAATGCTTTGAGAGATATATATAATTTATTGTGAAGCATATATTGAAAAGAAAAAGAAGAGAATATATATACATAAATAACAATAAAATGCTAATGATAATCAATATAAATAAAGAAATAAAGAAAAAATATAAAAAATATACAAAAATAGGTTGCCAAATATTTTACGATGTGGTATTATAAATACAGATAAAAGATAATTAATATTTGTTAGTTACAATTTTTAGGGAGGCAATAACAATGGATAAATACGAATGCACAGTTTGTGGATATATTTATGATGAAGCAGAAGGAGATGCTGATAACGGCATTAGTGCAGGCACGAAATTTGCTGATTTAGCTCCTGATTGGATGTGTCCAATGTGTGGGGCTGATAAAGGTTCGTTCGTTAAGGTTGATTAATGGATATAAAACATAAAGGGGTTATGGTGTAAAACCGTAACCCCTTTTTTTTATAAAAAGAAAAAGTTACTTATCAACAAGTAATTTGTATAGACGATATAAATGCTCTTTGTTACAATAAAAAGAAAACGTTATCTCAATAAGGAGGTATATATATGGATATACAAACCATTCGAAAGAAAGCCAAAGAACGTCAAAAGGCATGCATTGTCTGTTCTTATTGTGATGGGAATGGTTGTAGAGGAAAAATTCCAGGATTTGGCGGATTGCGAACGGGGCGTTCGTTTCAGCGTAATATAGAAGCGTTAGCAGCATATGGACTAGTTATGAATAGTATGAGTGGTACGGTCTGTCCTAAAACGGATGTATCTTTTTTTGGAAAGACGTTGCGTTTTCCGGTGATGATCGCACCTATTGGGGCGATTGCCTTAAATTGTGGCTGGCAAGAAGAAACAGAAGCTCGTGAATATGAATATGTTGAAGCCATTTGTGGTGGCGCTGCGGATGCCGGTGTGGCGGCTTGGACTGGTGACGGAGGGATTCCGTTTGTATATCAAGCTGGGATGGATATGGCACAAAAATTTGCTAAGACCGTTATTCCTACGATTAAACCGCGGGTGGATGAAGAAATTATTGACCGTATTCATCGTGCAGAAGCAGCGAATGCCTTAGCTGTAGCCTGTGATATAGATGCAGCTACTTTAGTGAATATGCGGTTGTTAGGACAACCAGTTGAACCGAAATCACCAGCGAGTATTCGTACGTTGGCCGGCATCTCTTCCCTTCCTTTTATCGTAAAGGGGATTATGTCAGCAAAAGAAGCATTGATTTGTGCTGAAGCGGGTGTTTCTGGCATTGTTGTGAGCAATCATGGCGGTAGGGCATTGGATGGCTTAGCGGGTACGGCTGATGTGTTACCTGAAATTGCGGCTGCCGTCAAAGGAAAACTTACGATTTTTGTCGATGGGGGCATTCGTCATGGTGAAGATATATTGAAAATGTTGGCGTTAGGTGCAGATGCCGTACTTATCGGTCGGCCCGTAGCTATTGCGGCTATCGGTGGTGGTCGTGAGGGCGTACGTATATATTTAGAACAATTATATCAAGAGTTTTCTGAAGCGTTAATTATTACAGGTACACCGAGTGTAGATGATATATCTTCAAATATTATTCGAACCTTATCATCATATTAAGGAAAGTCTGTTAAACAGTAGATAAAAATTGCTAGGTTTATATTTTTTTTATATTTTCTTTGATTTTGAGAATTAAAGGTGATAAAATATAGGTGTATTTTTGATAGTGATTATTTATGATAATAGAGGCAATATATGAAAAAACAATGGCAATGGCGGAAACATGAGCCTTTTTTAGCAAGCGAAATGGCACAATCTCTTCATATTTCTACTTTTTTAGCAGAAATATTATTGGGGAGAGGAATTACGACAGTTGAAGAAGGTGTCCATTTTTTGCATGATACCGTAGCGGATGCGGCTGATCCGCACTTAATGAAAGGCTTAGATAAGGCTGTTGAACGCTTGCAGAGTGCTATTGAAAAGAAAGAAAAAATTGTTGTCTATGGTGATTATGATGTAGACGGTATTACAGCGACGGTCATTTTATATTCTATTTTACGGGATTTAGGGGCCTGTGTTGATTATTATATTCCTGAACGACAAAGTGAAGGTTATGGTTTACATCAAGAGGCCTTAGAGCAGTTAGTGCAGGCACAAACCGATCTGTTGGTTACCGTTGATTGTGGTATTGCCTCGGCAGCATTGGTATCAGCGTTTAATTCGGCGATGGATATTATTATTACGGATCACCATGAACCGCCACCACAGGTGCCACCTGCATATGCTGTGTTAGATGCGAAACAACCTGATTGTACTTATCCTTATAAGGAGCTTGCTGGTGCAGGTGTCGCATATCTGTTGGGACGTACGTTGTGGAAACAAATGCGACATACGACATTAACGAAGTATGCGGAAATCGCGGCCCTGGGAACGATTGCTGATTTAGTTCCGTTAACAGGCGAAAATCGGGCATTGGTTAAAGCCGGATTGCAACGAATGAGAGAGGGGGCGAACCCAGGGTTAAATAAGTTGTTTTCCATAGCGAACATTCCTCGTCAGCGTGTGCAAGCCGGCACGATTGCCTATCTGATTGCACCACGGTTAAATGCGTCAGGGCGATTAAGCCATGCCAAACGGGGGGTGCAATTACTCTTAGCGGAGGAAACAGATCCGCAGATTACATTGATAGCCGAAGAGTTGAGTGCTTTAAATAAGGAACGACAGGCGATTGAAAAGCAGATATCGCAACAAGCGGTTCAACAAATTAAGGCCGGTGGACATGAACAGGATGGGGTATTGATTGCCTATGGTGAAGAGTGGCATCCTGGTGTGATTGGTATTGCCGCTTCTCGCGTGGTAGAAAAATATTATCGACCAGCTTTAGTGATTAGTGTACATAATGGTATAGGGAAAGGATCTTGTCGGAGTATTGATGGTTTCCATATGTATCAGGCTTTGCAGTACGCAGCCGATTTATTGATACAATTCGGGGGACACCAAATGGCGGCGGGATTTTCTGTTGCTGTTGAGAATATCGAAGCATTACGACAACGGTTATGTGAATATGCAGCCAAGGAAATGAAAGCGGAAGATTATGTGCCTAAGATTGTTATTGAGGGGGAATTATTGGCGAGCGATATTACGTTGGCGTTAGTACAGGAAATGGAACAATTAGAACCGTATGGAATGAAAAATGCTCGTCCTATATTTGCAATAAAAGAAGCGAATATCAACGATGTGAAAATGGTAGGTACTGATAAAAGCCACTTACAGATGAAAATTCGATCGACTACACCAAACGTATTGACTGCTATTGGTTGGTCTATGGGAGAGATGTATAGTAATTATTGGCTTGATACAGCAGATATAGCCTTTCAATTAGACCTGAATGAATTTAGGGGAGAAATAACGCCTCAATTGGTTTTAAAAGATATTCGAGCTAAAAAAGAAGATATTCATTTAAATCGTGCTGTTATGGTCGATATATATCAATTGATTCATAGTTACGCAAAACGATTTGCTTTTTATGGTTCGTCTAATTCTGTTCCGGAGATAGAACAAGGTAGATTACAACAATACTTGTTACAAGAACGGCAACGGCAATATGGTGGCGCTGTTGTTTATGCGGTAGTGCGGGTGTTGATGGAATTGGGAATATTACAACTGCGGTTAAGCTCTCATGGACCCGTTTATGTATTACCACTTATTGCACATAAATTGCAGCTTTTAGATTCTGCAACATATAGAAAATATTATGCACGAGAGGAGGGATAATGTGGAGACAGAACATATTCCAGAAGGAACAGTAGAAGAAAAATTTCAATATTTACTGGCTACAATACGGAAGTATCAACCAGATCTATCGGAAGATATATTGACTAAAGCTTTTATCTTAGCTGCTGATGCACATAAAACGCAACGCCGTGTAAGTGGAGAACTTTACATTGTCCATCCGTTGGCAGTTGCTCAAATTTTGGCAGATATGAAAATTGATGCGACGACGATTACCGCCTCTTTGTTACATGATGTAGTGGAGGATACGAAATATACATTAGAGGAAATTGAAGAACGATTTGGTAAAGAAGTTGCTTTTTTAGTAGATGGGGTTACGAAATTAAATCGGTTAGATTATCGGACAAAAGAAGATCAGCAACTTAATAGTTTGCGAAAAATGTTTTTGGCGATGGCAAAAGATATTCGGGTAGTGGTAATTAAACTGGCGGATAGGCTACATAATATGCGGACGTTGCGTTATATGCGTAGTGATAAACAAAAACGTATATCGCAAGAAACACTGGAAATATTTGCTCCTTTAGCCCATCGATTAGGTATTTTTAATATTAAATGGGAACTGGAAGATTTATCATTTCGTTATTTAGAACCAGATAAATATTATGATTTAGTCGATCAGATGAAGCAAAAACGGCACGCCCGTGAAGAAATTGTTAATGATGCGATTACGGTTTTACAGAAGGCGTTAGCAGACTCACATATTTCTTTTGAAATTAATGGCAGACCGAAACATTTATATAGTATTTATAAAAAAATGAAAAAAGATAATCGAGATTTGAGTCAGGTCTACGATTTATATGCCATTCGTATTATCGTTGATACGGTGCAAGATTGTTATGGTGTGTTAGGTATTGTACATAGCTTATGGAAACCTTTGCCGTATCGATTTAAAGACTATATTGCTATGCCGAAACCCAATAATTATCAATCACTTCATACGACGGTTATCGGTTCGCAGGGACAGCCCGTTGAAATTCAAATTCGTACGTGGGAAATGCATCATGTTGCAGAATATGGTGTAGCCGCTCATTGGCGTTATAAAGAAGGACATGCCAATGCAGGAGCTAATGAATTTGATGAAAAAATGGGGTGGTTACGAAATTTGTTGGAATGGCAAGATACGAGTAATCCCCGTGAGTTTATGAATGCGTTAAAATTAGATGCCTTTTCGGATGAGGTGTTTGTATTTACGCCACAGGGCGATGTTATTGATTTGCCGCAAGGTGCGATTCCGATTGACTTTGCCTATCGGATTCATACGGATGTGGGACATCATTGCGTAGGGGCGAAAATTAATGGTAAAATTGTCCCCTTGGATTATTCTTTAAAAAATGGTGATATCGTTGAAATCATTACGACGAAGACGGGAAAACCTAGTATGGATTGGTTGAAAATTGTAGGTAGTTCGGAAAGTCGTTCTAAAATTCGTACATGGTTTAAACGAGAAAATCGTGAAGAGAATATTGAAAAAGGGATGGAAGCCTTAGAAAAAGAGTGTAAACGTTTGGGCTATGAATGGAAAGCCGTTTATACGACTAGTCGTTTGGCACATATTGCTAAGCAGATGAACGCAGGGACGGAAGAGGATCTAGTAGCAGCTATTGGGTATGGAGGTTTTGCCGTCAATACCATTTTAATTAAATTGATTAAAATGTATAAACAAGCGGATCAAGATAAAGAAGGCTTAGAGCCGATACAAGTTATGGAAACGGTAAAATCGGTGAAAAATGTACAAACTACCGGTTCGGGTATTTTAGTAAAAGGGGAGGCAGGACTACTTATTCGTATAGCAAAATGTTGTAGTCCTGTACCAGGTGATCCGATTATTGGTTTTATTACGAAAGGTCGGGGTATTTCCGTCCATCGAGCTGATTGTCCTAATATTAATCACGTCCGTAGTGATGTCGAGCGCTTGATTGATGTTGAATGGGAATGTAGTGGTAAGGAATGGTTTGAAGTGCATATTGAAATTGTCGCTTATGATCGAACAGGGATTATGGCAGAGATTATGGCAGTATTAGCGGAATTGAAAATTTCTATATTAAGTATGAATGCCAAGGTGAATGATACCAAAACAGCTATGATTTATATGGGCATCAGTATTAAAGATTTAGCTCAATTTGAATTTGTCACTACTAAAATTCGCCGGTTAAAAGATGTGTATTCAGTGGCACGATATACAGGAGGTCAATTATGAGGGCAGTAGTACAGCGAACGTTATCTTCACAGGTTACTTCGGAAGGCGTTGTAACAGGTGCTATTAAGCGAGGGCTAACTGTTTTATTGGGCGTGGCACCTGATGATGATGAACGTGATGTCGCTTATATGGTAGATAAGCTTGTTCATATGCGAATATTTGAGGATGAACAGGGAAAAATGAACATATCCGTTCAGGATATTCAAGGGTCTATTCTCGTGATATCTCAGTTTACCTTATATGGTGATTTACGTCATGGCCGACGCCCCGGTTTTACGGGCGCAGCGGCTCCAGAGGTAGCCGCTAAATGGTATCAACGTTTGATTGACGCATTGCGAGCAACGGGACTTACGGTTGAAACAGGCAAGTTTCAAACAGAGATGCTCGTGACATTGGAAAATGATGGTCCTGTTACCATATTATTAGATAGTAAAAAAATATTTTAATGAAAGGTGGATAATAACGATAATAATGAGTATGAAATATGAAGTAAATGTATTAGGTCCAGTTATGACGAATTGTTATATTGTATATGATACGGATACTAAAGAAGGTATGGTCATCGATCCGTCTTGGGATTATGATGTTATTCATGCACGCTTACAGGCATTGGGTGTATCCTTGCAATATATTGTCCTGACCCATGGGCATGCTGATCACATTGGGGCCTTGCAAGAATTGCGACAAAAAGAACATGTCCCCGTATACATAGGTGCAGGAGATAAAGCACTAATTTCTAATTCACGCAATAATATGTCTATGTTTGTGGGGCGAGAAATTGTATGCGATTTACCAGAGTATATTTTGGCAGATGGGGATGTATTACACTTAGGAAAATTATCATTTCGCGTTATTACGACACCGGGACATACGCCCGGAGGAATTTGCCTTTATGGACAGAATACACTGTTTTCTGGTGATACGTTATTCCGTTATTCCGTGGGTAGAACTGATTTATATGGGGGTGCTTGGGATACATTGATTCAGAGTATCAACGAAAAATTAATGATCTTACCACCCGATACGGTGGTATTACCAGGACACGGACCGGCGACCACGATAGGGGAAGAAAAAACAGGCAATCCCTATTTGGATGGAGGCTGGTAATGGATGTTCCGGGATAGAGGCGTACAATTTTGGATGAGGATTGTTTTGGGATTGCTGGCAATGGTGTTTTGCATTTCTATCCATGCTGTTTATTGGCCCATTGTTATTTCATTAATTTTTACTTTCATTTTAATGCCTATTCGTGATTTGATCATTCGACTTGTTCGGTACATGACGCATCGTACGTTGCCAAGTAGTGTGGGAATTGTCATTTCATTTTTTGTATTGATTGTGATTTTGACTTGCATGATGAACGTTATTTTACGACCCTTATTGTATCAATTGAATTTATTAGCTGCGAATTTTAATTCGATCGTAGCACAAATGGCAGCACTTATAGCACATTTGGAAAACGATCAAACGCATATATATATACCTGAACAGGTCAAGCAACTGATCAATGATACATTACTACGAATTGGAAATTACGGGGTCGATAGTATTACCGATGTGGTTCGATCTTTAGTGGTCATTGCCGGCACGCTAGTAGAATTTTGTGTAGTGCCTTTTATTACGTTTTATTTTATGAAAGATGGTAGTAATTTAGTGACATCCTTTATATCGATATTTCCTAGTGCTTATCGCGGACGGTTAAATATGGTGGTCAGTGAAATACACCGCGTATTGAGTCGATATATTCGAGGTCAAATTATATTGAGTTGCATTATGGCGGGGGTCATCTTTTTGGGAATGTGGATTATGGGGGTACCTTATCCCTTGGTCATTGGTTTATTAGCGGCAATTACTGAATGGATTCCTATTGTTGGACCTATTGTCGGAGCTGTTCCTGCCATTTTATTGGGAGCGACAATTAGTGGTTCTCTTGCACTTAAAGTGTTCGTTTTTTATGTGATTGTACAACAAATTGACAGTCACGTTATTATGCCTCAAGTAATGGGGGCGGTTATTAGATTACATCCTGTAGTGATTATTATTGCTTTGCTTATTGGCGGGACACTGATGGGGATTACAGGAATGATCTTAACGGTTCCAATTACGGCAGTATTACAAATTATTGGTACGCATTTATGGTTTTATGAAACGTGTACAGACAGGGAGATGGAGAATTATGGAAAAAGATAAGGTTGAATTGATGGAAGTTATGATGAAACGTATGAAAGAGAAAATTAAGGATAATCGTTATAAAATGACGACCCAACGGCAAGTCATTTTACGTGCTTTTGTTGAAAGTACGATTCGTCATATGAGTGCAGAAGAAGTATTTGAATTGGTGAAGAAAACGTCTCCCGATATTGGGTTGGCAACTATTTATCGTACGTTGGATTTATTTACGGAAATGGATTTATTGAAAAAACTGGACTTCGATGATGGGTGCAGTCGTTATGAATTAAATGATCGGGAAAATGAAGAACATTTTCACCACCATTTAATTTGCTTAGGATGTAATAAAGTGCGAGAATGTAAGGATGATTTATTAGAAACATTAGAAGCTAATTTACAAAAACAATATCATTTCCGCACAGTCGATCATCAATTAAAAGTGTATGGTTACTGTGAAGAATGTGATGCAAAACGCCAAAAAGAAGGCGAAGAAACCGACTCATCCATAGAGCAGGCATGAGTAGCACGCAAAAGTACATTTATCGAGGACCAACAGAATATCATGCCATGGTAGGGCAAGTGATGGCATATTTGGGTTTTACTGGCGGGAGATTACCTGGTCTAGTGGAAGCGGTGGTTTTGATAAAAGAAGAAAACCACCGTTTCTTCTTGCATTGTTTATATGGTCATGATGAAATGGCACGATCTTTTGTGGGAGAATTAAAAACAAGTCTTATCGGGCAAGAGATAAAACGATATTTATTGCATTGGTATGATACGTGGCAAGGTGTAGAACGAGGCAGGTGGGGAATCTTAATTGGTGTTCGCCCAACAAAATTGGTACACCATTTACTTGATAAGGGATTAGATGAAAAGCAAGTGCAGTATGAATTGGTACATACATATGAAGTGGATGCAGAATTAGCTAGTCAATTAGTACGTATGGCGGTATTACAACAACCCTATATTAAGGTACCAGCCAATCAAGTATCTATATATGTAGGGATTCCTTATTGTTCTAGTCATTGCTTATATTGCTCATTCCCGTCTCGTTTGGTGCAACAGAATGTGGGTATACCGAGTTTTATTGATGCGTTAGTACAGGATATTGATGATTGGGGAAGCATATGTCGTCAATATGGGTTGCACGTACATTCTATTTATGTCGGCGGAGGAACTCCTACTTGTTTGCCTGTACAAGCATTACAGAATATTTTATGTGCTATTAAAGAAGCGTTTCCTAATGTTCAAGAATGGACCGTAGAAGCAGGACGACCGGATACGGCATCACTTGATAAATTAACGCTGTTGGCCGAATGTGGTGTCCATCGAATTAGTGTAAATCCACAGACGATGCAACAATCGTTGCTTGACTGTATGGGGAGAAAACATGTGATAGAGGATGTTTATCGCATGTATGAACAGTGTCGTGCATTACATTTTTCGATTATTAACATGGATTTTATTGCTGGGTTACCTAGACAAACCGTAGCAGATATGCAAGAGAATATGAAAATTGTTTGCCAACTCTTACCGGAAAATGTTACAATTCATACGTTAGCGTTAAAAAAACAAGCTCCTTTATTTTCACATCCCTTACGACAAGAGATTCCGTCGGAAGCCATTGTAACGGATATGCTGGCATGTTGTCACCATACGTTAAAAGATGCGGGTTATATTCCCTATTATCTTTATCGACAAAAATACATGGCTACGGGCTTTGCCAATATTGGGTATGCTCAACCCGGCACGGTTAGTGCTTATAATATAGAAATGATGGAAGAACGTCAAAACATATTTGCCGTTGGTCCTGGAGGTGCAACCAAGCTCATTACGGGAAAGTATACATTAGCTAAAATGTATCAGCCTAAAGATATAGATCGGTATATACAAGAATTACCAGAAACGATAAAGGAGAGACACCGTTTGTGTGCCGATATATGGAGGAGAGGATAAGTCATGTCAATTACCGCACCGCGAGGTACGCAAGATTTTTTACCAGAACAAACGGTAGCGTGGCAAATGTTGGAGTCTAAGATTCGCAATATATGTGCGCTATATGGATTTGGTGAAATTAGAACACCTATATTTGAACAGACGGAGTTGTTTTTACGTGGAATCGGAGAAACAACCGATGTAGTTACAAAAGAAATGTACACCTTTTTAGATCGAGGTGGACGTAGCATGACGTTGCGTCCGGAAAACACGGCATCGGTCGTACGATCTTTTTTAGAACATAAACTGTACAGTGAGGCAAAAGTACATAAATTATATTATATGGGTCCCATGTTTCGTCATGATCGACCGCAAGCTGGGCGGTACCGTCAATTCAATCAATTTGGCGTAGAAGCGATTGGTTCTAAAAGTCCTGCTGTGGATGCAGAAATTATTGCAATGGCATTTCAATTATTTCATGAGTTGGGCTTAGAAGATCTTACGTTGCATTTGAATTCGGTAGGATGCTCTTGTTGTCGACCGCGATATAGAGAAAAATTACTAACATTTTTGGAAAATAAAAAAGAGGAATTATGCGAAGATTGTCGCACGCGGTTAGAAAAAAATCCCTTGCGTGTCTTAGATTGTAAACTAGACGGAGAAAAAATGATGCAAATGGGAGTGCCGTTAATTACAGATTCACTTTGTGATATGTGTCATGATCACTTTGAACAGGTCCAGACATATTTAACGAGTATTCATATTCCTTTTGTGTTAGATCCGCGCTTAGTACGAGGTTTAGATTATTATACGAATACGGCTTTTGAAATTATGTATACACCTTTGGGCGCACAAAGTACTATTTGTGGAGGCGGTAGATACGATGGCTTGATTTCAGAAGTAGGAGGTCCGGATACTCCTGGTATTGGCTTTGCTATAGGCATGGAACGATTGTTACTAACATTGCAGGAACAAGGATTGATGAAAAATGTAGAAACGCCTATTCCCGTATACATCGTTGCTTTAGGGGATAAGGCTCGCGAGCAAGCGTTTGTTGTACAACAACAACTGCGTGATCGTGGAATTTATGTAGAGATTGATCTCATGGGGCGTAGCATGAAAGGGCAGATGAAAGCAGCCAATAAGTCTCGTGCTATATATACGGTTATTATGGGTGATGATGAATTAGCACAGGGAGAAGTTTCGGTACGAAATATGCAAACCAAAGAACAAGTTAGTGTTGCCTTAGATGACATTATTACTTATATAGAAGAACAAGAGAAAGGAATGAAAGCGTAATGGAAACGACAGTAGGATTGCACCGGTCACAATATTGTGCAGAAGTCAGTGAAGCAGATCAAGGGAAAGAAGTCATATTATTTGGTTGGGTAGAACGCCGGCGTGATCATGGAGGATTAATTTTTATTGATTTACGGGATCGCACGGGGGTTGTACAAGTCGTTGCTTCTCCAGATTACGAAAAAGATGCATTTAGCAAAGCGGAACAAGTTCGTAATGAATATGTTTTGGCTGTTCGCGGCAAGGTACGTATGCGTGATAAGGAAACGATTAATCCGAAAATGAAAACTGGTACGATTGAAGTACGGTGTGAAGAATTACGGATATTGAATCAGTCCCAAACGCCACCGTTCTATATCGAAGATAACATTGATGTGGATGAAAAAATTCGCTTGAAATATAGGTACTTAGATTTACGCCGTCCTGAAATGCAGCATAACTTGGTTATGCGTCATCGCGTTAAACATGCGATGCGGTCTTTCTTAGATGCACATGGTTTTATTGACATTGAAACGCCAGAATTGTGTAAGAGTACACCCGAAGGTGCAAGAGATTACTTAGTTCCCAGTCGCGTAAATGAAGGCAAGTTTTATGCGTTACCTCAATCACCTCAGATTTTTAAACAATTATTAATGATATCAGGCATGGATCGGTATTACCAAATTGCTCGGTGTTTCCGTGACGAAGATTTGCGTGCGGATCGACAACCTGAATTTACCCAATTAGATATGGAAATGTCTTTTATGGATCAAGAAGAGATATTATCGTTGACCGAAGAAATGATGCAGTATATTTTTAAAGAAACGTTAGGGTATGAAATTTCTTTACCTATTCCTCGTATGACGTGGGATTACGCTATGGAAAATTATGGTTCTGATAAACCTGATTTGCGTTTTGATATGAAATTTACAGATGTTACAGAATTAGTTAAAGATACGGAATTTAAAGTATTTCGTAGCGTTATTGATAACGGTGGACAAGTCAAGGCAATTAACGTAAAAGGGGATGCCGATATCCCACGGCGTGAACTTGATGGTCTGGTAGAATATGTAGGGCGTTATGGTGCTAAAGGACTGGCTTGGATTGGCTTTTTAGAAGACGGAACGTTAAAATCACAAATTAAGAAATTCTTTAGCGAAGATATGTTACGTGCTATTGGGCAAAAATGTGGCGCTGAAAAAGGCGACTTAGTCCTCATGATTGCGGATAAACCAGCCGTTGTAGCCGCTGCTTTGGGGGAATTGCGTAAAGAAATGGCCCGTCGCATGAATTTAATTGATGAAAATGCGTTTGCCTTTACGTGGGTTGTTGATTTCCCCATGTTTGAATATAATGAAGAAGAAAAACGTTACACCGCAATGCATCATCCGTTTACGGCTATGCGTGATGATGATTTAGATAAATTGGAAAGCGATCCTGCACATGTATATGCGAAAGCATATGATTTGGTGTTGAATGGTATTGAATTAGGGGGAGGCTCTTTGCGTATTTATCAACCGGATATTCAACAGCGTGTATTTAAGGCAATTGGCTTAACTCCAGAAGAAGCAGAACAAAAATTTGGCTTCTTAATTCGTGCATTTGAATATGGGGCACCTCCCCATGGTGGTTTGGCTTTTGGTTTAGATCGTATGATTATGTTAATGTTAAAACGTAAATCAATTCGTGATGTCATTGCTTTCCCGAAGACGCAGAATGCAATTGACCCGATGAGTGAAGCTCCTTCTGAAGTAACACGGAAGCAATTGCATGAATTGCACATTCAAGTAGAAGAAGATCTTGTTTCTAAGTAATAGATGATCCATTTTGAGTATTTCCTATGTAGTATAAATAGGGATGAAGAAGGAGGGATTTGGTGCGTACTTTTTTACATGAAGTATATGAGTGGTTGTATTCCATTGTTATTGCCTTAGCCATTGCCTTGGTAATTCATATCTTTTTTGTCCAACCAACACGTGTTTCCGGTGAATCAATGGTACCCACGTTACATAATGGAGAGTATTTGCTGGTAGCTAAATGGCCACATATTTTTAAACAGATGCCACAATATGGACAAATTGTGATTATTGATAGTCGTGTGGCTTATCAACGTACATGGAAAGATGATGCGGCGGAACCGATGCATAATTATTTTGCTTTCTTTAATGCGAATTTACAAACGCACCATGTCTGGGTAAAGCGAGTGATTGGTTTACCTGGTGACACCTTGGCTTTTCGTGAGGGAAAAGTTTGGCGCAATGGCAAACCGCTGACGGAAACATATATTAATGAGCCTATGGAATACACCAGTTCCAAAGAAATACGGATACCGGAAGGTTATGTATTTTGCATGGGTGATAATCGAAATCATAGCAGTGATTCACGCTATATTGGACCCGTTCCTTTGGATCATGTCCTGGGACGAGTTATTTGGTAATTTTACGTAGACAGTTCGCAATCCATCCTGTCGTTAAATAAAACTAGGAACATCGTAAACGATACGCATTGTTGATGGATGAAAAGCTATTTTCATCCATCATTTTTTTTAGGAGGTGACGCTTATGTATTCATTTTGGTCTAGTTCGCGACGATTAACTATATCAGCGATGGTAATAGCTGCTTATTTGGCTATCATATTTTTTACAGCAGGTATTTCTTTTGGTGCATATCAAATTCGGATTGCCACAGCATTGTATGCATTAGCGTATTGTTTTCCCTTCCTAGTTATTCCGATGGGAATTGCTAATTTTTTTGCCAACTTATTATTTGGTGGGTTAGGTATAATTGATATGATAGGGGGAAGTTTGGTCGGAATGATCGTAACTTTTTTACTGGTGCAAATTAAAATACGTACCTTGCCGATTTGGTTTGCTTTTTTTCCGATTGTACTTGTGCCGGCTTTGGGTGTGGGTTTATGGTTAGCACCCTTATTGCATATACCTTATACTGCTGTGGTGAGTAGCATCGCTATTGGGCAAATTATTCCGGCGGGAATAGGCGTATTTTTTATTCATACATTTATACGGTATAAATATATTTTTATAAAGGAGAACATATGAGTCGAACAAAACAAGAATTACAAGGCATTACGACCTTGGGAAAACAACAAACTCAGTATAGCACAACCTATGATCCGACCCAGCTGGAAACATTTGTGAATAAACATCCTGAGCATGATTATTTTGTGAAATTTAATTGTCCTGAATTTACTAGTTTATGCCCTAAAACAGGACAACCCGATTATGCTACGCTTTATATATCTTACGTTCCTTGTGAACGCATGGTGGAAAGTAAATCATTAAAATTATATTTGTTTAGCTTTCGGAACCATGGGGATTTTCATGAAGATTGTGTAAATATCATTATGAACGATCTTATTTCGTTAATGGATCCCAAATATATTGAAGTATGGGGTAAATTTTTACCGCGGGGGGGCATTAGTATTGATCCTTTTTGTAATTATGGGAAAAAAGGTACTCCGTGGGAACAAGTTGCATGGAAACGCTTATCTGAGCATGATATGTATCCAGAGATAGTTAATAATAGATAGGGGTTTAGTTGTTATAAGAAATAATTGGGTTTGCTTTTTCGGTAGGATATATATAAACGGTGTATCTTGTGAAGATACACCGTTTTTTCTTGTTTATGCGTTTTTTTTGCCTGGTGAGAAAAATAAGTAAATACAAAATGATATTGTTTATCTATATTATATAGGCGTATTATATAATTAATGGTATACTTAGTATATAAATAAGGTAGGTGAGAAAATGACAGAAATGAAGTTAGCTTTGCTCAAAGAGCAAGCTTTTTCAGGTGATGCCCGAAAACAATGTGAAGTAGGGGATTATTATTTTTTTAGTAATCGTGAAGACAATTTGAAGTGGGCTTTATATTGGTATAGTCATGCGGCAAAACAAGGTGATGCGGCAGGCCAGTATAATTTAGCTTATCAATATGAACATGGCATGGGTGTGCCTGTGGATAAACAAAAAGCCTTTTATTGGTATCGCTGTGCAGCTGAACAGGGATATGGGGCTGCTGAAAATGGAATTGGTGATTTTTATCATTATCCTGGAAGTATTCCGACTAATGTATGTATTGCCGGGTATTGGTATCATCGTGCTGCTCAACATGGCGATTCAAATGGGCAATGCAATTATGGAATTATGCTTCAATTTGGTGAATTAGGATATGTTGATTATAAAAGAGCTAGTTATTGGTATAGCAAAGCCGTACAACAAGAACACTTGCGAGCTACGAATAATTTGGGCTTTTTATATGAACATGGGTTGGGCGTAGAGATAGATGAAATAAAAGCGGCTAATTTATATACGAAAGCCGCTATCGGTGGAGATGGAATGGCTCAAAATAATTTGGGTAAATTGTATCGCCGTGGTGGTGGTGTAGAAAAGAACTTAAGGGAAGCCGCTTACTGGTTTGCCCAATCGGCACTTTCTGATTATGACGAGGGAATTCGTAATTATGTTCGGGCGTTAGAACATGGTGAAGGCATTGAAAAGGATATGGTGGAAGCTGCGTTTTGGCGAGAAAAATTAATTATGAATCGATGGAAATAAAAGAAAAAAACGATGTAACTACGGTTACATCGTTTTTTTCTTTTATTTCTTTTCATAGTAGTAACGCGTCCACATGGTTAACTCGGACAATGCTGGATGAGGCGTCATCGTTTCGCTAAGTGTATAGACTGAACGTGGCGGTAAATGCCTTGTTAGAGGTAAGGCACGTAGCTTTTTTGTAATATCGGAACAAATATCCGGTTCGGATATCTGTAGATGCTGACGACCGCAATAGAATAAATTGCAGAAAGGTTGAATTAAGATAGACGCTTCAACGCCTACAATATGTACACCGAGGATTTTTTTCTGTTTGCTATCAATGACGAGTTTTACAAAACCATCATCACTGGCATTTGGCATAAAGCCTAAGGCATATCCTTTGGCGGTAGAAGAATAATGATTGATAGCTATTTCTACTTCGTAACCTGCATTGCGAGCGGCTTTTTCATTCATGCCGATATGTGCTGCTTCAGGGTAGGTGTATGTTACGGCCGGTATGGCATCATAGCGTACCCAACGCCATTCTTCAGGTGCTTTATTAGAAAATAAATTATGTGCGAGTGTTTCGGCTTCATAATTGGCTTTATGGCGAAATGGTGCTTTCCCATTAATATCACCTAATGCCCAAATACCAGGTGCCGTTGTTTCTAAGAATTCATTCGTACGAATATAACCGCGTTTATCTAGTTGTACATGTGTATTTTCGAGATGAAGTAATTCTGTCATTGGTTTAATACCAGGTGCTACAAGAATTTCTTCGGCCCGTACTGTCGTTATTTCACCACTCGTGCGATCTGAACAAGTTACTACCTTTTCGCCATTTTCCATTTCTACCGATAAGGTATCTTGGTTTAGACGAACGTCGATTCCGTACTGTTGAAATTGTGTTAGCATATGTGCGGATACGGCTTCATCTTCTTTGGGGAGTAAGCGTACATTATGTTGTACGACTGTTACTTTTGTCCCTAATGCATTAAATACATGAGCAAATTCACAGCCAATAGGCCCGCCACCGAGAATGATTAAACTTTTGTATGGTTTTTGGGGATAGGCATCGCCAAAAAAGGTTTCCGATGTAAGATAACCAACATCGTTTAGACCTTCCACGGCAGGAATATTTGTGCGACCGCCGGTGGCAATAAAGATAGATGTACCCGTTATACGTTCAGTGGTTTCGTTTTCATAGGTGATAGTGATGGTTTTATCGTCTGTAAAAGAAGCTGTTCCTTGATAGGTGGTGACATGAGGAAAGGCGTCATAGTAGGTGCGAATTTCATCACTTTCTTGTATTTTGTGCCAAAGCCGCTTGCTGAGTAAGTCCCAATCAACAGTTATTTTTTCTGTATAAATGCCAAGTCGTGCGGATTCAGCCATCTCACGGATGCGATTAGCTGCGGTAACGAGTATTTTAGTAGGGATACAGCCACGATTTAAACAGGTTCCACCAAAGCGACCTCGTTCAATGATAGCGACACTTTTCCCGCCGGCAATAGCTGCATCGGCGATGATATTGGCAGCACCGGTGCCAATAATAATGACATCATATTGTTTCATTGTATATATCCTCCATTGATGTATTGTTCGTGTTTTTAGTATACGTTGGTTTGGCTTTTTTTACAAGAAGCCTTATTTTTTCAGTTAATATATTATAGTTGATAAATTTGTATCCAAAATATAAAAAAATGTCGGATTGGATTATTTTATGTCCGAATGGAGTAGAAAAAGTACTCGGGGGGGGGTATATTAAAAAGGAAAATAAGAATAATATCATAATGGAGAGAGGGGAGTATATGAGAAAACATATATGGGCAGCCGTTATGGCCGCTATATTCAGTACAACTGTATCAAGTATATATGTACAGGCGGAAAGTACTTATTTGACGGATAATGTGGTGGTACGAGCGGAAAATGCACGTGCGAGGGCGAAAAAGCGTCCCGAAACGGTAACCATTATTACGAAGCAGGATATGAAAGAGAAAAAAATGCAAGATTTGCGGAATGTTTTGGAAGTGGTTCCGGGCGTTTCTTTCTCTGTCGATGGCATGAATCGCTCTGATTATTCTATTCGCGGTGCCGCCAGTCGGCATTGCCCGATTTTTGTTGATGGTCTTAAAGAAGCGGGCGAATATAGTAAGCTCATGGGTGCCGCCAATGAAATGGAACGGTTTTCGACTCATAATATGGCCCGGGTTGAAGTGGTGCGCGGCGTATCGGGAGCCCGATACGGTTCCGATGCGGTAGGCGGTGCCATTCGTATTGTTACGAAACGACCGGTTAAAACAAACGCTTACTTTGATTATGAATATCGGGTAGTGGCTCACGATAAAAACGATGAATATACCTATCGCTTGGGTATGGATATGGTAGGAAAACGAATGCAGGCACAAGTATCGGTGGCCGATAATACTACGGCTCCCTATTATAATTGGCAGTATGCGGATTATAATTTACCCTATATGACAGATAAAAATTTCCCTGATGTTAAAACCATGGATACGGCTCATTGGCCGAAGAATCATACGTTTATTCAAGATAATTTCAGCGGTTCGCGTCGCCATTTAGAAGGACGGTTATTTTTTCAACCGACATCGCGTACGGAAGTCATGTATGGGTTTCATCGCCTGAATGACGATACGAGGACGTCTGAGTTTTTAGGGCACTATTCTTTTGAATGGTGGCTTAGAGGGGATTGGCCCGAAGCATTAACAGAAAAAAATAAGGGTTTCTTTTATACGGAGTATATGGATATAGCTAATCATATTCAACGGGATACTAACCAAGGATATATTTCGTACGGTTGGAATACAGGCGATATAAAATTGCGGGTGAAAGATTCGCACTATGGTAAGTTGACGAATACGTATTTAAATACTACTTTTCTGAAAAATAAGTCGTCCGATTGGCTGGAAAGCGGCGATCGCTCTTATGATATGGAATTAAACTGGTATGGGAATCCCAAACATTCGATTACCGTAACCGCACAACGGAAAAAATCGTACGGCATAGGAACCCGTCTGCGTACCACTAATGAAGCGGGAAGTTTTAAGTATCACTATTGGGAATATAATGCTTGGGGTTACGGTGACGGTATTTGGGAAACGACAGAAAAAAAACAGCTTTATCGCGCGGATATGGAGGAATGGAACGCGGCTATTACCGACACGTATACACCTAATGATAAAATAACCGTTGTGCCCACTTTGCGATATACGCATCATACGACAGGGCATAGACCGACCGTCGGGTTAGGTATTATTTATAAAAGTGATGACCGGACGAAAATAAAGGTAAATGTCGGGACAGGGTTTTCTACGCCCGGCATGATGGAAATGTATCATCACTTTATGATGAAACCGTTTACTCCTATTACAGAAGATGGGGTGGTAACGGATTGTTATCAGGACTTTAAAGATAAAAATGGTAACTCACAAAGAGTATATTTTTATCCTGGCTGGTATTTTCAAGGAAATCCTGCCTTAATACCGGAAAAAGCTTTGGGGTTTGATATATCTCTGGAAAAAGAATATACTCATGGACAAGGACGACTTACGGCATTTTATAATCATATTACCGATTATCTTAATTTGTATTACACCTTAAAAAAATTAGAAGTAGATCCGGATGATCCTTTAACAAATTTAAATGATACGCGGATTTACAGTTATAGCAATCTCAAACGGGTGACGTTGGCCGGTGTGGAAGCGGAATATACGCATCGGTTTGATAAGCATTGGAGCCTTACTGCATCGGCAACGTATTTACATGCAGTCGATGATAGTACGGGAAAACGTCTGACGATGAAACCGTTATGGAAATATATTTATTCGCTGAATTACAAAAATAAGGCATGGCATGGAACATTATGGGGAGAATATAATACAAATTATATCGATATTTTTGACCGCAAACACATCAAGTTTGAACGTATTGAAGAAGGGTATGAAAAGAATTACGGTATTGCCAACCTGTTGATAGAACGACAGGTGACACCGTCACTTTCGTATTACTTCGGCGTTAATAATCTCTTCCATTATCAATCGACCAGTTTAAATATTCGCGGTCGTATATTCCGTATAGGAGGGAGTTTGCAATTTTAATGCGTTCGGGTGAAAGAAAGGAAAAGTTTCTTTACAGATATAGACGAATATAGTATAATATCTAGTGTCGTACGGGTACTCGGTGTTACGCTTTCTCCAGCGCATACTTAGTGCTTTGCGAATGACGATATATTAGGAGGAATGCTATATGTTAAGTGTTGAAGCAAAAAAAGATATTATTGCTAAATTTGGTAAGAATGAAGCAGATACGGGATCTCCGGAAGTACAAATCGCGTTACTTACGAGCCGTATTTTGTATTTAACAGAACATTTACGGAGTCACAAAAAGGATCACGCATCTCGTCGGGGTTTATTAAAATTAGTTGGGCAACGTCGTAACTTGCTTAGCTATTTACAAAAACATAACTTGGAACGGTATCGTGCAATTCTTGAAAAATTGAACTTACGTAAATAATTTGCACACTGGGAGGCTGATGTGGATGCATCAGCCTCTTTTTTAAAAGGGGTACAGGGTGGCAGGTAGTATGATGATGACGTAATACACGTACTTATCATAGTGCCTGACACCTGTGCAGAAAATGTATAGGAGGATGAGTATGGAAGAAAAGAAGTTTCATATGGAGTTTGCCGGTAGACCGCTTACGGTAGAAGTCGGCAAATTAGCTAAACAGGCGAGTGGTGCCGCATTGGTTCGGTACGGTGATACAGCTGTATTTGTGACTGCAACGGGATCTAAGGATGCTCGAGAAGATGCAGATTTTTTCCCGCTTACAGTAGATTATGAAGAAAAAATGTATTCCGTAGGTAAGATTCCCGGCGGATTTATTAAAAGGGAAGGAAAACCGCCTGAATCAGCGACCTTATTTGCACGGTTAATCGATCGTCCCATTCGTCCATTATTTCCCAAAACCTATCGCCATGATGTACATGTCGTTGCATACGATTTTTGTGTAGACCATGACAATGCTCCGGAAATTGCTGCTATGATTGGTGCATCTGTAGCTTTGAGTATGTCCCATATTCCTTTTGCCGGACCTATTGCAGGGGTGCGGGTAGGACGAGTTGATGGTACTTTTGTTATTAATCCAACGGTAGCACAAAGTGAAAAGAGCGATATGGATATTGTGGTTGCCGGTACGAAGGATGCTATTTTAATGGTTGAAGGGGGCGCTAAACAAGTTCCCGAAGCAGATATGTTAGATGCTATCATGGCTGCTCATGAAGAAATTAAAAAGGTAATTGCTTTTCAAGAAAGTTTCTTAGATGAAATTAGTGTGCCCAAACAGGAATTTGTAGAAGTAGAACCGCCCATTGATATGGTAGAAGCAATTCATGCGTATGGCGAAACCGCCATGAAAGAAGCCGTATTTACATCGGATAAAATGGCGCGGGAAGAAAAGATGAATGCCGTAGAAACGGATATTTATGATCATTTTGCAGACATCTATCCGGAAGATATGTCTACGGTTGGAGTAATTACACAAAAGATGATCAAAGAAATTGTTCGCCATATGATTGCTGTCGATAAAATTCGTCCGGATGGGCGTAAGGTCAATGAAGTGCGTCCTGTAAGTTGTGAAGTGGGCTTATTTGCACGTACACATGGTACGGGGTTATTCACGCGTGGACAAACACAAATTTTGAGTTTTGCGACGTTAGCTCCGCTTTCTGAATCACAGCATATTGATGGCGTGGGGATGGAAACAGATCGTCGTTATATGCATCATTATAATTTTCCTTCTTTTAGTGTAGGTGAAACGAAGTCATCCCGTGGACCGGGACGCAGGGAAATTGGTCATGGTAAACTGGCAGAACGAGCATTAACGCAAGTATTGCCGACGGAAGAAGAATTTCCTTATGCTATTCGGGTTGTATCGGAAGTATTAGAATCGAATGGTTCCAGTTCTATGGGTAGTGTGTGCGGTAGTACATTGGCCTTAATGGATGCAGGTGTGCCGTTACAAGCACCCGTATCAGGTGTAGCGATGGGACTCGTTACGAAAGGCGACGATTTTACGATTTTAACGGATATTCAAGGTATGGAAGATGCCCTTGGCGATATGGATTTCAAGGTAGCTGGTACGATGAAAGGGGTAACAGCTATTCAGATGGATATAAAAATCAAAGGCCTTCGCAGGGAAATTTTGGAACAAGCTTTACAGCAAGCACATGAAGGACGTATCCATATTATGGAAAAAATGCTGGCAGCTATTCAGCAGCCGCGAGAAGAATTGTCGCCTTATGCACCGCGAATTATTACGCTACATATTCATCCGGATAAAATTCGTGATGTCATTGGACCGGGGGGCAAGATGATCAAACAGATAACGGAAGAAACGGGAGCTAAAATAGATATTGACGACTCCGGATTAATTTATATTGCTTCTGTTGATGCAGCCGGTGGCAATAAGGCAAAAACATGGATTGAAAATCTGACAAAAGACGTTGAAGTAGGCGAAGTTTATGAAGGAAAGGTAACGCGTATTATGAACTTCGGTGCTTTTGTAGAAATATTGCCTGGAAAAGAAGGGATGGTACATATTTCTCAGCTTGCACCGGAACGAGTTGAAAAGGTGGAAGATGTCGTTCAGGTGGGAGATGAAATTGTCGTTAAATGTATCGAAATCGACGACCAGGGGCGTGTTAATTTATCAAGAAAAGTCTTGTTAACGGGCGATACATCCGATGGACGGTCTCATCAGAAACGCCGTTCAGGGCATCGTCCCAATGGAATGAGGAAATGACAATGACACGAGGATTTAAAATTGTAAAAAAATATGCAGATCAAGATATTACCTTACCCGTGCGGAAGACAACGGGGAGTGCAGGGTATGATTTAGCGGCAGCAGAAACAGTAACGTTGCTGCCACATGCGATTACTATCGTACCTACGGGAGTTAAAGCGTATATGCAGGAAGATGAATATCTGTCTATTTTTATCCGTTCTAGTTTATCTTTTAAATACGGCTTGATGTTAGCTAATGGCACGGGAATTATTGACAGTGATTATTATAATAATAGTGATAATGAGGGACATATCATGATTGCATATTATAATACGGCTGAAGAGCCTTATACAATACAAAAAGGTGAACGTATTGGGCAAGGTATCTTTATGAAGTACTTTACCGTCGATGGTGATACCGTTACGGCTGTTCGTACGGGAGGTATTGGTAGTACGGGGAAAGTATAGTAAAAAGGGCGTCGGACAGGTATGTCTGAACGCCCTTTTTTGGGGAGGAATAGAAATGGACGTTGGTATGGAAACTTGTTTGGATAGCAAAGAAATTATGAAGGGCAAGGTGATTCGAGTAACCCTTGATACGGTGCGTATTAATGGGTTAGCGGAACCGGCAATACGGGAAGTGGTTTGGCATAGAGGTGCGGCATGTGTATTGCCGATTACGGATGACGGGAAAATTCTTTTAGTTCGCCAATATCGGTATGCTCCAGGATGCGAGCTATTAGAAGTTCCGGCAGGTAAATTGGAAGGCGAAAAGGAAAGCCCTCGAGCATGTGCGGCACGGGAATTGTCTGAAGAAGGTGGTGTAGAAGCGGGTGAATTGATTGATTTGGGATTTATTTATACATCACCAGGATTTTGTAATGAGCGGTTGTATATGTTCTTAGGAAGGAAGCTAAAACAGGGGAAGCAACATTTAGATGCGGATGAATTTGTACAACTTGAAGAATATACACGGGAAGAAGTAGAAAATTTGATTGCTACAAATGAGATTGTTGATGCAAAAACGATTGCTATTTTTATGAAAGCGAAGGCTTATTTATAAGTATAAAAGGAGGGAAAAGGCATGAACTTTAATCGTATTATTATTATCGTTATGGATAGCGTTGGTGCAGGGGACTCACGAGATGCGGCGGCTTTTGGGGATGCCGGTGCCGATACGTTGGGGCATATTGATGCAACTGTACCAGGTGGATTAAATATACCTCACATGAGAAGCATGGGGATGGGCGAGATTGCGAATATTCACCCTGATACTTCTATTGAAGTAGTTGGTTCGTACGGAAAAATGCAAGAAAAAGCAGCAGGAAAAGATACGACTAGTGGGCATTGGGAATTTATGGGAAATCCCCTAGCCCAGCCTTTTCCTACCTTTGCACATGCTTTTCCTCCAGATTTAGTTAAGACTTTTCAAGAAAAAACAGGATATGGATATCTCGGTAATGAAATTGCTTCAGGAACGGAGATTATTGAGCGTTTAGGCCGTGAACATTTCCGGACAGGTAAGCCGATTATTTACACTTCTGCCGATAGCGTATTTCAAATTGCTGCACATAATGACGTGATTCCGCTCCAAGAATTATATCGTATCTGCGAAATTACACGCCATGAAGTATGTGTAGGACCTTATGAAGTAGGACGCATTATTGCACGACCGTTTATTGGCACGCAAGGAAATTTTATTCGTACGGGTGATCGACGTGATTATAGTCGTCTACCAAAACGAAAGATGGTTTTTTCTTATTTAAAAGAGGCAGGATATATGGTTATTGGTGTAGGGAAAATTGGTGATATTTATGCGCATGTTGATCTCACTGAATCGCATCACACCGCTAACAATACAGAAGATATGATCGTATTAACCGAGCAATTGCATAAGCATCGACAAGAAAAAGGACTGCTCATGGCCAACTTTGTCGATTTTGACAGTCAATTTGGTCATCGCAGAAATACGATTGGGTATGCTAAGGCGTTGGAAGATTTTGATGGAGATTTGGGACCTTTTATGGCGCAATTGCAAGAAGATGAATTACTTATGATTACGGCGGATCATGGCAACGATCCTACTTGGCCTGGAAGTGATCATACGCGTGAACAAGTGCCATTGCTAGTATATAGTCCAGGCTTACGGCAAGCTGTTCATTTGGGTGTCCGTGAAACATATGCTGATTTAGGGCAAACGGTTATGGAGAACTTCGGTCTTACAGGCTTGGAAAAGGGAACAAGTTTCCTTACGCAATTGAAATAGGAGAAAAAAATGTGGCCTCAAGATTGCATTATACATAAACGAGATGGAGGGGAACTGTCCCGCAAGGAAATTTATCGCTTTATTACCGACTATACGAGCGGCAATATTCCGGATTATCAAGCGGCTGCCTGGCTTATGGCGGTATATTTACAAGGCATGACGGCTAGGGAAACGACAGACTTGGCATTGGCCATGGCACATTCCGGCCGAATTGCCGATTTATCAACCGTGCCGGGAATAAAAGTAGATAAACACAGTACCGGTGGCATTGCCGATACGACGACGCTTATTGTAGTGCCTTTAGTAGCGGCGGCCGGTGTACCGGTTGCTAAAATGAGCGGGCGTGGCCTTGGCTTTACTGGGGGCACCTTAGATAAATTGGAAGCTATTCCCGGTTTTTCCACGCAATTGACACCGAACCGATTTTTACAACAGATTCGACAACATGGTGCGGCTGTTATGGGACAGACAACCGACTTGGCACCTGCCGATAAACTATTATATGCATTGCGGGATGCTACTGGAACAGTAGAAAGTTTGCCGTTGATTGCCGCTTCGATTATGAGTAAAAAAATTGCCGCCGGCGCGGATGCGGTAGTATTGGACGTGAAGTACGGTGACGGTGCGTTTATGAAAACGCCGGCACAGGCCCGGCAATTAGCACAAAAAATGGTGGACATCGGCACGCTGGCCGGCTTGCCTACTTGTGCCGTGCTCACGTCCATGGAGGCTCCGTTGGGAACGGCGATCGGGAACAGCTTGGAAATTGATGAAGCCGTGGAAACGTTGGCGGGAAAAGGGAATTCACGATTGGCGGCAGTGGTGGAAGAAATTGGCAGTCGCATGTTGTACATGGCACATTGTACGGATACTGTGGCGGCCGGAAGAGAAAAATTGCAAGCCGTTTGGAAAAGCGGTGCAGGGTTAAAAAAATTTAAAGAACTTATTCGCACACAAGGGGGCGAAACCGACTGGATAGGAAAACACGCCTTAACGCAAGCCCCTTTTGTGTATACGGCGGTTTCCACGGAAGGCGGTTATATTACTGCTATTAAAGCTAAAACATTGGGAGAAATTGCCATGCGTATGGGTGCCGGTCGAGCTAAAAAAGAAGATGCCGTACAACCGATGGTGGGGATTCGTTTGTTTAAAGAACTATATGATCCCGTACGACCGGGGGAACCGTTATTCACGTTGTACAGCATGACGGAAGATAATCTGCCGCAATTGGCGTTACAAGCGGCGGCGGCCATTACTGTTGACGCACAATTACCGAATAACCCCGCCTCCGTTATAGGCGGCAGTATAGAAGCAACCATATAAAATAAGCGATACATAAGGAAGGAACAGAAACCATACATGAAAGAACAACGTACGATTCCTGTAACCAAGGGAAAGACATATGAAATAGAGATTATACGACTGGGAACGAACGGGGAAGGCGTGGGAAAATATCAGGATTTTACCGTATTTATCCCCTATGCACTGCCGGGAGAGCGGATTGTGGCCGTCATTACGACGGTAAAAAAAACATATGCTGTGGGAAAACTGCGGCAAGTATTATGTGCTTCGCCGGCACGAGTAGTCCCTACCTGTGCAGTATATTATCGGTGCGGGGCCTGTCAATTGCAACATTTTTCATATGACGGTGAATTACAAGAAAAACAACGACAAGTACAAGATGCGTTAACGCGTATCGGACACATAACGAATGTACCCGTACTGCCTACGTTAGGTGCGGCAACCCCGTGGAACTATCGCAATAAAATGCAATTTCCCGTAGGCGAAGATAAAAAAAATACACTGTCTATCGGTTGTTTTGCGGCGGCTACACATAACGTCATTAATGTGGAACATTGTGCCATTCAAAAAGAAGAAAATAACCAAATTGTGCGTATTGTACGGCAATGGATGAAGGATTTTAAAATTCCCGCCTATGATGAAGATAAATGTACCGGTATGATTCGTCATATTATGGGACGGGTGGGGGTGAAAACCGGCGAAATTATGGTCTGTATTGTGACCGCTTGCGAGTGTATCCCTCATATAAAAGATTTGATTCGCCGCTTGCGACAGGAGATTCCCGGTCTAACCGCCGTCATACAAAATATTAACACCGGACATACTAATGTCATTTTAGGAAGAAAAACGCGAACACTATATGGACAGGATACGATACACGATGCCATAGGAAATTTGCGGTTTCATATTTCGGCACAATCATTTTTTCAAGTTAACAGCGAACAAGCACAACGGCTGTACGAAAAGGCGTTGGAATTTGCCGATTTAAAAGGAAATGAAATTGTTGCCGATGTTTACTGCGGCACGGGGACGATAACCTTATTTTTAGCACAAAAAGCAAAACAAGTGTATGGTATTGAAATTGTTCCTTCCGCCATAAAAGATGCTATCCGGAATGCGCGGGATAACCATGTTAAAAATGCGGAATTTATTTTAGGCGATGCCGTATACAAATTGCCGGAACTTATTAAAAACGGCGTGCGACCGCAAGTTATTGTTTTAGACCCGCCGCGTGCAGGGTGCGGCGAACCGGTATTACGCGCGATTGGTCGCAGTCAACCGGAACGGGTCGTATACGTTTCTTGTAATCCCGCAACCTTAGCACGAGATTTGGCCTGTTTACAAACCTACGGTTATAAAACCGAACGCGTGCAACCGGTAGATATGTTTAGCCGTACGCATCACGTCGAGAGCGTTGCAGTAATGTCCAAGGCGGATTAGGAGGGTGCATAGCAGCCCTTGTGCGGCAAGGGGTTTCAGGTGCTATCGTTAAAAGGTTTATAACGCGGTTGCTTACCAGCACCTTTTTGAGAACGATTTTGTGGTAAGCGGAAACATATCAACGTCATAAGGTTGAGTGTATAAGCTGTATATCGTTAAAAAGTGCACCCTTTTGCACCCTCCCATCGGGGGATAAATCGGGGATTTTCTCAACGTGCCACATAGGTATTCATATTTAAGACGTATGGTATACTTTAGGTAATAAAATTATGTATTCATATAGGCCATATATTTAGATTTTCATATTTTTAGAAGGAAAAGAGCAGGAGGAACAGAACATGACAGAATCTCGGTTCGGTTTTTTAAAAGAAGATTTCGGAGAGTTATATGAAAAATGTATACAGGCGGAGCAGTCGGAAAATGATATAGGCTTATTAAAAGTACGGCAGGCACTGGAATATATGGTACATGACTTAGGCGGACAAAGTCCGGAGCTGTTTCAAAGTATAGAGGAATTAGAAAACAGCAATATTTTGAATGCGGATACGAGTCGGAAATTTCATGAACTTCGTTGTATAGCCAATCAAAGCATTCATAATGCCATTACCGTAGATGAAAGTCGGTTGAATGAGTGTTTGGATAAATTAATGGTATTAACGTTGTGGTACGGCATTACTAAAGGGAAGAAATATGAGTTGAATCAATTTGCTGCGGATAAGGTAGTTACAGTAAAAAACTATTTGGCCTCTATAGGGGAATGGGAAGAAAAGGTAAATTCGATTAAGGCGGAACATTATAGCGGTATTGATCCGTTAGGGCGGGATCGTCGTGGAGATTTTTCGAGTACAGATTTAGCTAAACCCGATATATGGGAAAAAGATGTTTTTGAAACGGACGAAGAATATAAAGAACGAATTAAGAATATGGAGTGTATTCATATCGGGTACGGGATTTTGGATGCACGAAGAATCGAAGAATATACACAAATTAATTTTTTGATTCATCATATGGATTATAGTGATAAAATTCAGCACTCGGAAATACAAGCCTTTTATATAGAAGGGGCAACGGAAGAGCAACTTATAGACAGTGAATTGGTAGCGAGTTTAAAAGTATATAAGGAAAAAATTTGTTGCGATTATAGTAGAGTATATTTGAAAAACGGTACTGAAAATATTGCGGTACATCCTATTTGTTGGGAAAAATTTTATTATGAAGACGAGGAAGAATTCAAACAAAGAATACAGCAAATGCCGTTATTGCCTATGGGAGAGGGAATACCTATACGCAATCGGTATGACCTGAAACAGCAACTGTTGCCGATTCGTATAGAGCCGTTTCAATATGGAAAAGATATGTTAAAAAATATTATGCCCGATACGAATCAGATTAGCATTCATTGCGATCGAATGATAGCAAAACAAGTTTGTGATACACAAAATCCATGCCTGTTTTTCTTAAAACTTTCTGCCGTAGATTCAGTTGAACAATATGTGTTATGGCAAAAAAATACAGGGGAAATAGTAAAAAAGAGTTATGAAAACAGTTGGGGTTGGTATAAGCAATTCACTATTCAAGATAATGGGGCAGTACAGGATGATGCAACGGCGATAAAATGGTATCAAAAAGCGGCAGACCAAGGGGATCCGGATGCCCGGAACAGGATGGATGAATTACAAAAAAAGCAGAAGGAACAAAAGGCGATAGAGGGATATAAGAAAAAAGCGGAACAAGGGGATGCAGAGGCACAAAATTATTTAGGAGGGTGCTATAGAAACGGAAAAGGGGTAGAAAAGGATGATGTAAAGGCGGTAGAATGGTATCAAAAAGCGGCAGACCAAGGATATGCAGCGGCACAGTATCAGTTAGGCGTATGCTATGAAGAAGGAAAAGGAGTAGTACGGGATTACGCAACGGCGATAAAATGGTACCAAAAAGCGGCAGATCAAGGAAATGTGTTTTCTCGAAACAGGATAAATGAATTACAAAAAAGGATGGCGGAACAAGGGGATGCCGCGGCACAGTATCAGTTAGGTGTATGCTATGAACATGGAAAAGGAGTAACACAGGATTACAAAAAGGCTGTAGAATGGTATCAAAAAGCGGCAGAACAAGGACATACAGCGGCACAGTATTATTTAAGCTTGTGCTATGCAAAAGGAAAAGGGGTAGCACAGGATTTTGTAAAGGCGGTGAAATGGTCTAAAAAAGCGGCGGAACAAGGGGATGCCGATGCACAGTGTGTTTTAGGCGGGGGCTATCTATTGGGAATAGGAGTTGCACGGGATGAAGTAAAAGCAGTAGAATGGTTTATGAAAGCAGCAGAGCAAGGATCTGCAAGGGCACAGCGGGCTTTAGGCGAGTGCTATGAAGAAGGAAAAGGGGTAGTGCAGGATTACGCAAAGGCGGTAGAATGGTATAAAAAAGCGGCGGCCCAAGGAGATGCGGATGCCCGGAACAGGATGGATGAATTACAAAAAAAGCAGAAGGAACAAAAGGCGATAGAGGGATATAAGAAAAAAGCGGAACAAGGGGATCCGGATGCCCAGAACAGGATAGATGAATTACAAAAAAAGCAGAAGGAAAATTCTGAAGGGAAAGAAAAGGAAAGTTCTGATAGATCAGGGTGCTTAGGAAAAATCGTTCTTGGGGTAATTATAGTTTTTATACTTATGAAGATACTGTCTTAGCATAGGCGGTTTTGTGAAGTAGGCAACAGGTATATAGTTGCAGGGCAGGAATGCCTTTAAGACATCGACGGAACAGAAGAGGCAGCGGTGTTCATTGGGAATAGGATAAAAAATAGAATCGATACAGCAGTGCAAAGTGTGTACCGATACAAAGTTTAGTGGCTGTTGCTTAGGATAACACTGTAAATAAGGGCTTATTGTAGGCTTGAGAAACAGACGAACGTGAATAAAGGTCGGCATGAACTTACGCTAGACTTTTGCTTTTAGGGGGGGCGTTTACTTCTTAGGGGGTCTAACTGAGTGATGTATAGGCTACAAGGAGGATGAGCCAATGCGAGAAGTAAAGAAAATACTGCAGGATGAGATGGATCATTTAGTGGGGCTAGCTGGCAACGAACTCAAAAGAGCAATTAACAAGGCATCTGCGAGTGAGTTCGTTGGCGATTACAAACTATTTGAAACTATCATCAAACGAATTACTGTCAGGGAAAATCATGATGCTGGATTTACTTTCATTGATGGGAGTAAGGCTAAAGAGCATATTGCATGTATCGGGAAAACGCTTAAAAAATGTATGAGTAATAGAGAGAGTATGTAGAGTATCAAAAGGGAATGAAGGTTTGTGGTTGTTGTACAGTAACAGTGCTACAAGAATAGATTTTAAGGTCAAATTTTATTTATTAATTTGGACTTTATGTTTTAGAGAATAGTGTATGGCTGTTTACTAGTAATTTAACGCTATCATGCAAACATCTATTGGAAAATATGCTGGCGACACAGGTGTTTAAAAATAAAAACGGGTTTGATAGTACTTGAAAAAACAATGTTCTTATGCTAAAATCTATATATCCAAGGAGGTGACAATATGCCTGGTGGAATGCGTGAAGGATCTGGTAGAAAAACTATTAACGACAAGAGACAAGCAGTTTCAGTATATATTAGTTCAGAGGAAAAAGAACGTATTGAATCCTTACCTCTACCAGCATGCTCGAGTTTTTCTGGAAGAGTTAGAAAATTAATAAAACTAGGGATTAGCACTGTAGAAATGAACACAAGTCGGAACGCTAATCAAATAACTTATATAGATTTGTTTAGTGGTCTAGGCGGTATAAGACTAGGCTTCGAGGAAGCGTTAGCGGATTATGGTCTTACTGGTAAATGTATTTTTTCCAGCGATATAAAAGAGTCTGCTATAGTTGCATATAAGACAAATTTTGGCGAAAATCCAAAATGTGATATTACTAAGATCAATCCTGCTAATTTACCTAATTTTGATTTTTTATTAGCGGGATTCCCATGTCAAGCTTTTTCTCAGGCGGGTTTAGGCTTAGGGTTTCAAGATACAAGAGGTACACTATTTTTTGATGTTGCTAAGATTTTATTGGAAAAGAAGCCAATAGGTTTTGTACTTGAAAATGTTGAGGGACTTGTAAACCATGATAATGGGCGAACTCTCAAAACTATTAAAAATACTTTATTAGAACTTGGATATGATATAGATGCAAGAGTATTAAATAGTAAAGATTTTAATCTTGCTCAATCTAGAAATCGAATTTACATAATAGGACTACGCTCTGGAAAGGTGAAAAAACTAGAAGGGTTTGAAAAGAAAATTTCAGTTTTGAAAGATATTATTGATAGTAGTGTTGAAGCAAAGAAGACTGATTTTACTCAAAAACTTTTATCTCATTACAGCGTAGATGAGCTTTATGGTAAAGCTATTAAAGATAAGCGTGGTGGGGAGAATAATATTCATAGCTGGGACATAGAGCTAAAAGGTGCAGTTACAGATGAACAAAAAGAACTATTGGAACTTTTGTTAAGGCAACGAAGAAATAAAAAATGGGCGGATATTATAGGTATTGACTGGATGGATGGTATGCCATTGACCGTCGACATGATATATACCTTTTATCCTCATAAAAATTTAGAAATTATGCTGAAAGATCTTGTAAATAAAGGCTATCTAGTTTATGAGTACCCTAAAAAAAAGGTTGGGAATCGCAGAGTAAGGGATGAAAGTTTAAAAAAGGGCTATAACATCGTAACAGGGAAATTATCTTTTGAGTTTTCAAAAATATTAAATCCTAATGAGATTACACCTACGTTGGTAGCTACTGATGTTCATAAGCTTGGAGTTCCTGTTAATGGTGGTATAAGGTCATTAACTGTAAAAGAGTGTTTAAGGCTATTTGGATTTCCAGATACCTATTCACTCGATAATGTAAAAACAACAGAAGCTTTAGATTTGTTGGGTAATACAGTATGCGTTCCCGTAATAAGAGCTGTATCAAATAAATTAATAGAGTCATATCTAAATAATAAATAATAATAAAAACTGCAAGGACTATTAATTCTTGCAGTTTTTATTATCTTGTTTAGTATGATAAAACTTTCCTTATCCAATCATCTGAAGAAAATTTTAGACTCGTGCTTGGAAATAAATCGTATGCTTTTTTAACAGCTTTAATAAAGTCTTCTTTCGTTTTGAACGACTTATCTGGATGCTTGTGGAAAGCAGTCGGTCTCATTGCATAAGGCTGGTTTCTTTTTACCTGAATACCTATGGGGTATTTAGTTGAAGGCGCTGTTATTTCCCAAATTTTTTTAAGAAAAACTTTTTCTACTTTAAAGCCTTCAGAAAAGCCATCATTCATCGGCTTATATCCTAAGATGAAATAATATGCATCAAGTTTACTTGGGCTCTCATAGGTGCTTGCTATAAAGCTTTGAAAATTCGCTATATCAAATGCTGGATTATTGTTGTAGTTCCAAGCTTTTACTTCAACATCATAGTTGCTGTTGTCAAACACAGCTACAAAATCTGGAAACTCTTGTGTGTGCTCTCCTGGAACAATATTTACGCCTAGATACTGAAACCAATTAGGCAACCATTCTTGTAAACAGTTACCTATAACGTCATTCCCAGAGTATACATGACTTCTATTGGCAAAATTAATAGTGATTGTCCCATTTTGCCCTTCGAGTTTTTCCTTAGTGATGTTAAATAGTTCATTAATATTATTTATATTCATAAGATGCCTCCTTATTCTTCTACGTTTTCCATGATATCTTCCAGTTTACAGTCCAATGCTTCGCAAATTTTGATGAGAACTTCAGTGGTGACGGTTTCACCTTTGCCAAGTTTTGCAATTGTCGATGAGCTGATTTTTGCAGAATTTTGCAAATCAGCTCTGTTCATGTTTTTATCTATTAGTAGTTTCCATAGTCGGTTATAGCTTATTTTCATTTTTTGTTCCTTTCGTTTAGCTTTTATTCATCATCATTTCGTAGTGTTGACTTTGGTTCATAAGAGTAAAAATCTTTTTAAATGTTTCTTTCGTCTGTGAAACGTCCACGCAGTTATCTACGTAGTTGATTCCGTCAGTTATGCCAAGCGATGATTTCGTTTGTATGTAGGACAGCATTGAGGATGCCAACTGATATGCCGAATAGTCGTTATTATCATTTTTGTCTGTACAAATAAACTTCTCTTTGTTTTGTTTAAGAATTACATCTCTTAGTGTTGTTCCGTCATAACCACACAGCTGAAGGAAGTAATATTCTAATATTCTTCTTATGACATTTATAAGAGGAATCGGTGCTTCTAGTATTTTATACTCTTCCCATAGCGCTGTATAGGAGTTTTGTACCGGGTTATAGTTCATCATCTCCGATGGAATCTCAGGGTTTTGTTTCTCGCAAAGACGAACTGACGATTTGTTGTCATTTTTGTATACTAGATAGAAGTTAACAAATTGGTAGTCTTTCACTCTGTCGTAGGTTATTTCCTGATGGAAATAAGTGTTATGAGTAAGTATGAATAGTTGTTTTATATATCTGTCTTTTACATAGGCGTCAGTGGGTTGAACGTTGTTTTCGCAGACACATATCATTTCGCGGATTAAAGCACTGACTATAAATAAGGTACCGCTGTCCATACTGGAAACCGGATCGTCAATAATTACAATCTTGTTAGGGTTTTTTTCTTCCGGAGTGGCACTGCCTTTAATTTGATGGTAGAAGTAGAGAAAGGCTATGAAGTTTTTTTCACCTTCACTGAGGTTTGAAGCTATAGAGCCGTCATTGCGAATAACTTCGTAGACGTTAGGGGTGTTTACTTTTTCTTGTAGATAGAATCCTTGGAACCCCGAATCTTTTAACAAGCGGTTGATGCTTTCAATAGAATCCCTTGTATTTACAGTATTTTTAAGCAGGATAGCAATCTTTCGTTCTATGTCTTCAATTTGTAAAGCGTTATTTTGATATTGTTGACAAGCATTTTTCAATTCTTTGTTAAGTGTGGCAATGCTCGTGTTATAGGATTTTATCTCGTCTTTCAGTTGATAAGATATCAATTCCCAGACCTGTTTTTTGCATTCGTTCTGTTTAGCGGGTTTTGTTGAAACAATAGTATTATGTTCTGCTATAGACTGATTAAAATTAGTGATCATCTTTGCCAAATCATCTAACAGAGGCTTAGTTGGTTCTAGCTGATATGCAATTCCATAGTCTTGCTGTTTTTTTGCAATAAGCTCCAGATTAGAAGCGATAACACCTTTTAATGCACTTAGCTTATCTTTATATAGGGCTATTTCAGCATCAGAAATATTTGATTCAGGTATTTTTGATATTGGAACAAAGAGAGTGGTTGCCGAGTCGTTATACTCTGCTTGTAGGCTTGAGATTGCATGTGTTTCTTTCTCAAACTGTTCATCAAAACAAGCTTTTATATCATCTTCAAAACTAGCAGGTAGCTGTTGTTGGCAAAATGGACATTTTCCTTTAGATGCAATGTGGTAGCGTTCCATTCCTTGTTTTATCCAAGCTGTACTGTTCATAGCCTTGATAAAGTTGGAAAATGGGGTGTCAGAGCTACTGATAATCTTTTTTGCAATCAAATCGAGATTTGCAATGTTATCTAAAATCGCAGTATCATCGATAACTGTGAATTTTTGAAAGGCCACAGCATTCTTAGAATAGGCAGTATCATACAAACTTTTTAGTTTATTTAAATCATGATTCACAGAGCTACTATTTTTGAGTACTTCTTTTGTGAAAATGGTCTTTTTTAGTTTGCCTGTAACGGTTTGTTTGAAGTCATTGCGAATATTATAGGTTTTGGACCAGCAGGCTTCTTGAAAAGAAACTGCTACTTTTTGCAGCTCGGAAGTCTTATCGTTTTTTATGGTTAATAGGCTACTGTTTTCCTTTAACAAGTCTTCTTTTTGTTTGGTAAGTGTATTGATTTGATTTTGAATTTGAATGTTCTCTTCATTGAAGGTGAAAACACCCGGTAAGTTATCATAGTTAGCAAGATTAGCTTTGATATAATCAGCGTTATAAACATGTAATTTACAATCTTGTGTAGCTACATTGTTTGACCACGTAACACCGTTGCTGCTTTTTAAAGTTTCAGCAATGGTAGATTTTCCAGAGCCGTTATTTCCATAGAAGAAATTAATAAAAGTAGGGGTAATTGTTACAGGATTGAGTTTGTATGTAGCAGCATCAATACGTATAGATTGAATACTGGCCGGTATTTTTTTCATAAAGATACCTCCTAAAAAATAGAATTCTTAAAATCTATTTTTGCTTCTGTTAATTCTTCAATGAGATTGACAGGTTTAATAGCCCAATGCGTATGATTGAGTTCGGTTATAGCTAAATCCATGTTTTGGATACCTAAATCAAGAGCAATTTCACTAATCTTTTTTAGTGGGATTGTTTTTTTTTCCTCAAATTTGCATTTCAGAACAATATCGCATGAATCTTTTCTAATTTTTTCTATTATTCCAACGTACCCATATTGATCGTCTGAAGCTTTGCCATAATACCCTGTGGCTTCAGGTACTACAAGAATGGGGAATCGCTGAATCTCTTTAATTGCATCAAGGGATAAAGAGGCATACTTGTCTCGTAATTCATCTTCTGTGTAAAAGCCGTTTATAGCTCTTTTCTTATCTACTTTTACAAAAACACTGTCAATAATAGAACTGCCTACAACAAGATTATAGTAATCACATATTAAACCATCAGTAGGCATAGCTATTCCTTTATCTAGAGTATGGACTGGTGGGGAAGCTACAACAGTCATGTGCTCTACATTATTTATGTTGTAGAGTTTTTCAGCTTGTTGGTTTATTTCTCTTGTGGCAGCTAGTTTATTAGTGATGATTTTTTCTAATTTATTTCCCATACAGACACCTCTAATCTAAATGATCTACATGTTCTATGTTGTAGATTTTATCTGCATACTGATTGACAATTTTAGGGTTGTTAATAGTCTGGGTTATTTGTTTAGGTGCCTGTTTTTCCTCATTGCTTATATCATCAGCTTCAACGACAGGTATATCTGTCTCGGGGTTAAAAATTTCGCTATCTTCTTTCATGTCTGGAGTTTTACTACATTCAGTCGCTTTTTCTTCATTATAAACAGGTGTTTCAAATCTTGTAATCTCGATATTTTGAGTAATTGTTGTGCCTATATTCTCATTAATAAATTTCCATTTACTGTTGGTTGCAGATTGTTTATACCATGCTTCAAATGTTAATCTACCTAATTTATTATTTGTTTTGTTTATCAAAATATAATCCCATATGCTAACTAGAAAAAATTCCAAATTAATGTGAGTGACTGTTTGCAGTTGCTCCTTTTTTAGTTTGGTTTGGGAATTAATACTAAATTCTGCATCTGAGCTAATGGAGGTATCTTTAATAATTGTTTCTAATATCGCTTTAATTAACCATTGCATTTTACGTTCAGCGAGGAAATAATCGGTCAGGTTCTTCATTTGTTGATATATGTGAAAATCATTTGACATGACTCTATTGTGAAACGCTTTAATCGAAACCTCGTCGCCTTGAGGAGTGTATGAGGATTTATATGTTGTGCACCGCTTGTAATTACTGGTACTTGTTTTGACGGATTTATCATATTGAGAAACATCTTCGCCAGTTATAACTTTTAGCAGTGCTTTCATTAAATTTGAGTCGCTACACTCATCTTTATATCCGCTTGTTCTAGATCGGGCGGATTTTTTTATTTTGGTGGCTTCAACCATGAGATTAAATAAAATACCACCACTTAGATAAGGAATACTCACTGGAATGCTTTCTTTTGAAGTCATCTTAAAAAACCCCCTTTTTGAAAAAACTTAACTGTTTTCGTCCTTATTAACACCTTTTTCGATTGCGTTTAACTCTATTAACTATAGGCTAGAGATTGAAAGATACGAGGCATGAAAATCGTTAAAGACTTTTATACATATTCTACCAAAAAAGTTTTATTTTTAATAGGCAGAACTAAAGGAAAAAGAGGCGTATCGAAAGTCTTTTGATGCAAAAGCGTTCTTGTTCTTTTCAAACTTGAGGCATCAGCCTCAAATAGTCTACACGAATATGTCTCTTGATCAAAGACTGATTCGGTATTCGTGTAGAAAAACTAAATAAGTACAGCGGTCTTACCGAATAAGGCAGCTGCAAGTCAAGATGAAGGAATTCTTCATTCTAGCTTGTGGTGTTTTGTTATGCCTTATTTGAGCTGAATTTAAGAAATTCCTTCATCGGAAATCGAATGGAGGAATTTTTTTATGAGAATTCAAGTTCGCTACGAGAAGCACTTTATAACATTTGAACTGTCTGTAGATGAAATTAGAAATTGGCTTGATATCGCCTTTATTCCCGATGACACGGAAGAAAAATTTCGGGTAAGGGCACAAGCATTGGTGGACGAAAGGTATAATCGCCCGGAATACAACGTCATGCATAAACAGGAGCGACATAAAGGGTTTATTGAGCCCGTCAAGGATGAAAATGGTGAAGAAATAGGGGAATTTGAACTACGTATAAGAGATGTTAGGGATTCTTCTATATTCTTCAAAGATGAAATTGATAGGGAGAAAGCTGCAGGGTATGAGGCTGTAGAAGGGTTCGTTTATGCCGTTTTAAAGCCCGATGTAGCGGAGCTTTTTATGGACGTTGATATTAATTGTATTCCGATTAATGAAAAAGCCGCATCCATGATTAATCGCGATGAATTTGAAATGGAAGAGGAGTATCAAAAGGCGGTGGCACGGATGGCTAACAACATTACACAAAAACTTAAACGCGCTAAACAAAAATTGAAAAAAAATATTTCAAAGGCGTCAGATTACGGTATTTGCTACGGCTACCAAGTAGGAGGACAAAATTCCTCCAATAAAAATTAGGAGGTCAAATAGATGACTATTGAAGAAAGAATCGCCTACTTGGAGACGATGGATAAAGTAAGAGACCGGAAAATAAAAGAAATTCAAGTGGCAGTAGAAGAACTAAGTGGATGTGTGAACGGAGGTATTAATCATGAAAGCAATGATTCCAATGAATGATTACGGCATTATGGCTGATAAGAATAACACCGCCAGAGTGGATAGTAGGTTTATTGCGCAGTTTTTTGAAAAAAGACATTCTCATGTAATACGTGATATTCAATCAATCACTGAGCCCAAATCTGGGCTGAGTAAAGAATTCACTGAACTCAATTTTGAACTAAGTAGTTATAAGGATTCTACAGGAAGAAAACTTCCTTGCTACCTGCTTACTAGAGATGGCTTTACCATTTTGGCAATGGGGTATACTGGACCAAAAGCCATGAAGTTTAAAGAGCTTTATATTAAGAAGTTCAACGAAATGGAGGACTTCATAACAACGATTATTTCTGCTAGAGAAATGTTCCCAATTCTAACAGAAAATATTGCCTTAATTCATGATAATCCAAAGGCTTATCACTACAGCAATGAGTGCGACATGATCAACCGTCTTGTTTTGGGGATGTCTGCAAAACAAGTAAGAGAAATAAACGGTCTTGAGAAAGGGCAAAGCATACGTCCTTATCTAACATCAGGGCAAATGTATCTAATTGATCGTTTGCAGAAAATTGATGCAGGTCTTCTTATTTCAACACCGGATTTCCAAGCTAGAAAACGCCAGCTTGAATGGTATTTAACCAAGATAGATAAGGAGGCTAGAGATGAGTAAGTCTTATAAAAAGCATCTTGAAACAACCCCGAATTTTAAGCCTATAGTCTATATTTGCGCCCCCTATCGCGGGGAAAAGGAGAAAAATGTGCAACGCGCTGTCCGGTATGCCGATTATGCCTACCGGCACGGCGCAATCCCCATAACTCCACACCTTTTATTCCCGTTCATGGATGACAATAATCAAAAGCACCGTAAAGATGCGATGTTTATGGATATCGTTCTTTTGGGAAAATGCAATGAATTGTGGGTGTTCGGGGAAACAATTACGGAAGGTATGCGTGTGGAAATCGGGGTGGCCGAAAGACGTAGACAGCCGATTAAGTATTTTACGGATAAAGAGTTGGAGGCGATGGCAGATGCGTGATTTTGCGGTAGCTTACGGAAATAGCCGTCGGGCGAAAGAATGGGTGAATAAAACCATCCGTTACGAGGACTTAAAAGTACGGCTAAAGGTACCCGTTCGCACAACGGAGTCGGCGGAGGAGTATGCGAAAATGGGAAAAGCCGATCGTGAAGTTGCAAAGGACCATGGCGGTTTTGTTGCGGGAATTTTAGCGCACGGCAGGCGGAAAGTAGACAGCGTTGAATCCCGTTCCATGCTGGCCTTGGATGGGGATCATATTGCTAAAGATTTTATCGCCAAGTATGAAACGATTGCGCCGTATACCTCTTTCCTGTATACGACCCATAGTCATACGGCGGATAAACCGAGAGTCAGAATTGTGTTTCCGTTAACACGGGACGTAACACCGGAAGAATTTGTGGCGGTTTCCCGATATTTAGCAGCCATGCTGGGGATTGATCAATTTGACGAATGCTCGTACCTGCCGAATCAACTCATGTATTGGCCGTCTACGCCGCGAAACGGCATATTTGTCTACAAGGAAGTGGAAAAAGAGCCGCTTAATCCGGACGCTATCCTTGCAGCCCACCCGGAGTGGACGGATCCGACCCGACTTCCGACATCTTCCCGGGAAAGTAATGCCAATCGGGTACAACGGCGGAAAGTACAGGATCCGCTTACGAAAAAGGGCGCGGTAGGCCTGTTTAATCGTACGTTTTATCCGATAAACACCGCGTTAGAAAGGTTCCTGTCGGACGTGTATGAGCCGACAGATAATGCAAACCGCTGGCATTTGATATCCTCGCACAGTGTGGCGGGAGTGGAAGTTATTGAAGATAAATTCGTGTATTCCCATCACGCTAAAGATCCTGCATATCTTACCTTGTGTAATGCTTTTGATATTGTACGCAAGCATAAATTTATAGGTATGGAGGATAAAGAATCCTTTAAGAAAATGACCGAATTTGCCATGAGCCTTGACGAGGTAAAACGCAAGGCGGCAAACGAGCGTTTTGAGGAGGCGGAAACGGAGTTTACAGACGAGGAGGATTGGCAGAAACAACTGCGGTATACATCGAAGGGAGCGGTGTTGGAAAATTCGTTGTATAACGTAAAGCTTATCATACAAAACGATCCGCAGCTTAAAAGTATCGTCTTTAATCAACTGGCCGACGGTCTTGAAATTAAAGGCGATGTGCCATGGCGGCATACGGGGAAGTTTTGGCGGGATGCCGACGATGCGCAGTTGATTTGTTATGTAGATGACCATTACGGCACGTTCTCGCAACAGAACTACAATATTGCGATTACTAAAGTGACGGACGACAGAAGCTATCATCCGATCCGACGCTACTTTGAAAAGTTGCCTCCGTGGGACGGCATTAAACGGGTGGATACGCTTTTTATCGACTATCTCGGGGCGGAAGATAACGAATACATCCGCGCTGTCTGCAGGAAGACACTGTGCGCTGCGTATATGCGCGTTTACCATCCGGGGATTAAGTTTGATTACTTGCCGGTGTTTAACGGGGCGCAGGGAATCGGCAAATCTACGTTTATTGCCAAACTCGGTATGGATTGGTTTTCAGACAGCCTTACCTTGTCCGATATGAACGACAAGACGGCGGCGGAAAAGTTGCAGGGGTATTGGATACATGAAATCAGCGAATTGGCGGGTATGAAAAAAGCCGATATAGATAAAGTAAAAGCGTTTGTTTCACGAAGTGACGATAAGTATCGCGCGGCTTTCGGGAAACGGGTTATTCCCCATCCCAGACAATGCGTGTTTTTCGGTACTACGAACGAAGAAAACGGGTATTTAAGAGATATTACGGGTAACCGGCGGTTTTGGAATGTGTGGGTATCCGGAAACGGGAAATATAAGCCGTGGGAAATGACGGGAGAAATCGTAGATCAGATTTGGGCGGAAGCTATGGTTTTAGCCGAAGCGGGGGAAAAACTTCATCTTGATCCCGCGTTGGAAACGCTGGCACGGGAAGAACAGCGTGACGCCATGCAGCAGGACGACCGTGAAGGGCTTGTACGCGCATATCTGGATATGCTTTTACCGGATACGTGGGATAGTATGGATGTTTACAGGCGGCGAGATTATTTTCGTGATTGGGATGATCCCGCCCGTCCTAAAGGCACGGTTAGACGTACGGAAGTATCCAATATTGAAATATGGTGCGAGTGTTTCGGTAAGGCGAAAGAGGATATTAAACCGTCGGACAGTTATGCCATATCGGCGATTATGAAACGGGTGAAAGAGTGGGAGAAAACCGGAAAACGGGGGTATACCGGACCATATGGGCAACAACGCCTATACACTCGGAAATAGCGGATAACTTCCCTCGGGACAAGTGCCTACAAAGGGTGGTACTTGCCATATAGTTGTCCCGGATGTCACAGGTGGTCCGTTCGTTTTGTGGAGAAATAACGGGAGTTGGACACATTCGGACAGACAACTTATGAAATACTATATTAGACTAAATAGTTATTTACTATATCAAGCGTGCGCGTAACGCGTATATCCGCGCGTATAGGAATTTTTGGCACTTGTCCGTCATTGTCACAGAGAAGATGTCAATATGGTGTGTAAAAAAAGAACGATATACCGAGAACCGGTGCGGATAAAAAGCATATGGAAACGGTAAAAGAGGCGGGTGATAGGGTTTTGAGAGAAAAAGAAACGGAAAGAAAATTGGTTTGCGCCGTTAAATCTATGGGAGGTATGGCTGTAAAGCTTGTAAGCCCTTCCGTTGACGGACTGCCGGACAGGCTTATTCTTTTACCGGGAGGTAAGGCGGGGTTCGTGGAGCTTAAAGCGAAAGGCAAAAAGCCGAGAGCCTTGCAGGTAAAACGCATGAACGATTTACGGGCATTAGGGTTTACCGTTTTTGTAGTGGATGATAAAGAGCGGATTGGAGGTGTGTTACATGCAATACAAACCACATGAGTATCAAAAATATGCGACCGATTTTATTATTGCCCATCCCGTTTCGGCCATTTTGTTGGAGATGGGGTTAGGTAAGAGTGTCATTACCCTTACCGCTATACACAAACTGATGCTGGATTCCTTTGAGGTTTCCCGTACACTCGTTATTGCCCCGCTTAGGGTGGCAAGTACCACATGGCCCGAAGAAATACGGAAATGGGAACATTTAAAGCATTTAACCTATTCGGTAGTAACCGGCGGAGAGAAGAAACGATTACAAGCTTTACGGACGCCGGCGCATATCTACATCATTAATCGGGAGAATGTGGATTGGTTGGTTACGAAAAGCGGGGTGCCGTTTCACTTTGATATGGTCGTAATAGATGAACTGTCCGGTTTTAAATCCTATCAGGCGAAACGGAGTAAAGCCCTTTTAAAAGTACGACCGAAAGTAAAACGGGTGGTGGGGCTTACGGGCACGCCGTCTTCCAACGGTCTGATGGATTTATGGGCGGAATTCAGAATCCTCGATTTAGGAGAGCGGTTGGGCAGGTATATTACGCAGTATAGAAACACCTACTTTCTTCCGGATAAACGCAATCAGCAGATGATATTTTCCTATAAGCCGAAAGCGGGAGCGGAGGAGAAGATTTATAAAAAGATTGGCGATATTACGATTGCCATGAAAGCCACGGATTATCTACCTATGCCCGACCGTATTATAAATAAAATTAACATACCCTTGTCGGCTACGGAGCAAAAGCGGTATGATACCTTAAAGAGGGAGATGGCGGTGTCGGTGAAGGGGAAAGAAATAGATGCCGTTAATGCGGCGTCTCTGTCCAATAAACTCCTGCAAATGGCAAGCGGTGCGGTATACGATGACGAAAAACGGATGATCCCCATTCATGACAGAAAGCTGGATGCTTTGGAAGAGGTCATCGAAGGAGCGAACGGTAAACCGGTACTGGTGGCATATTGGTATAAGCATGATTTGGAACGGATTAAGAAACGCTTTACGGTACAGGAGATTAAAACAAAAGAAGATATTGCCGACTGGAATGAAAGAAAAATACCGGTCGCCGTTATTCATCCGGCAGCCGCCGGCCACGGGTTAAACCTTCAAAGCGGCGGGTGTACATTGGTTTGGTTTTCGCTTACGTGGTCCTTGGAGTTGTACGAGCAAACCAACGCAAGGTTATATCGGCAAGGACAGAAAGAAACCGTAGTTATTCATCACCTGTTGGCTAAAGGCACGATTGATGAAGACGTCATGAACGCCTTGGCCCATAAGAATAAGACACAGGCGGCATTGATAGATGCCGTTAAAGCGAATCTAACCATATCTTAAAAATCGGTATAGGAGGAACGGAATGAGCGTAAAAGAATATTTGCAGCAAGCCTTTTATGTCGATAAAAGGATTACAGGGAAGTTGGAGCAACTGGATCGATTAAATGCGTTGGCGACCAAAGCGACATCGACGTTGTCGGATATGCCGAAGAGTCCCGGCGGTACAACGTCCGGGTTGGAAGCTACGGTAGTAAAGATTGTTGCCCTGCAAGAGGAAATCAATCGGGACATTGATGCCCTCGTTGATTTAAAGCGGGATATTGCAAGAGAGATTTTTTCCTTGAGTAATAAAGAAGCACAGACCATTCTTGAAAAAAGATACCTTTGCTTTGAAACGTGGGAGAAGATAGCCGTCGACATGAATCGTTCCATTCAGTATTGCTTTATGGTACATAGGAAGGCGTTAAAAAAGATTAAAGCGGGTCAACGGGTATAGTCGGCACGAAAGAAGTATACGTAAAAAGCCTTGAAGAAATTGTCCTTCAAGGCTTTTACAGAATAATTACGTATTAAAATTCGTTAAAATGTATATAGTAATCTGTAGTAAAATGTATAGAATTATAGTTCCCGTCTGTGGTACAGTTAGGATAGAACGAGCGTAAGAAAAAGAGAGAGCGACTGAAAAGCAAATGACCGCTCTATTAAAGCGGCCATTCACTATTATGAAATATGTAAAACAAAAAATAAAGAGCTATCTGTTATCAGTATAACGAAGATTTTATCGGTATGTCAATAGGGACATAAAAAGATAGCTGTGCGTTAAAATCTGCGTTGTTATCTGCTTGAACGGGTGTGTATTAAAATTCGTTAAAATGTATATAGTAATCTGTAGTAAAATGTATAGAATTATAGTTTCCGTCTGTGGTACTGTTAGGATGGAAAGGATGTAAGAAAGAGGATTGGGGTGATGCGATGCCGAGAAAGCCGAAACAACCGTGTGCCTATCCGGGTTGTCCGCGATTGTCGGAACGAAGATATTGTGAAGAGCACCGTAAAAAAGTAGCGAGCGTGTATGACAGATATACGAGAGATCCGGTGATACGGAGAAAATATAACGGGCAGTGGCAACGGATCCGAAAACGGTATGTAAGCGTGCACCCGTTTTGTGAACGGTGTTTGGCACAGGGGAAGCTTACTCCCGTTGCGGAAGTACATCACATCTTACCGCTTACTCGGGGCGGAACGCATGAGGAAGTAAATTTAATGAGTTTATGCAGATCCTGTCACATGATCCTTCATAGTCAGTTGGGGGATCGAAATGGAAAGTCGCATTGACCCCGGAGGGGGGGGAGTGTTATCTCTACAGGGGTAACAATTCCAAGCCGAGGCGGGGTCACACGCGCAAAAAAAGCGTAATCAAAGGGGGTATTTAGGGCATGCCGAGCAAATCGAATAACATCGGCGGGCGAGGCGGCAGACGAATCGGAGCGGGAAGAAAGAAAAAAGCCGTTATGGAAAAAGCAAAGGAAGGAAATCCGGGCGGGAGAAAATTAAGTATCCTGGATATACCGGAAATGGAAGGAACGGAGATGCCGCAGCCGCATGAGTTTCTGTCGTCTACACAAAAAGACGGAACGCAGCTGCAAGCTAAGGACATTTTTACGGAAACCTGGCAGTGGCTGCAAACGATAGGGGTCAGTGCAAAAGTACCTGTACCGCTTATTGAACGGTATGCCATGAGCAGTGCCCGCTGGATTCAGTGTGAAGAAGTTACCAGCAAGCTGGGATTTTTATCTCGTCATCCGACTACGGGAAAACCGATCCCGTCGCCATTTATTAATATCGGAATTAACTATATGAATCAAGCCGTGAGACTGTGGAATGAAATTTTTCAAATTGTAAAAGAAAATTGTACCACCGAATTTGACGGTGCGGCACCTCAAAACGACTTGATGGAACGATTGCTTGTCGCACGAAAGAAAATGTAAAAAGAGAACGGTTGTATTGCAATAGCAAGGGACACTGTCAGTAAAAGAAATGACGGGGTCTTTTTTTTATGGGAGAAGTGTGGGATATGAAAAATCAGTTGTTACAATATGAATTGCGGGATATAGAGGAGATCATTCCCTACGTCAATAATTCCAGAACGCATTCGGAAGAACAAATAAAAAAAGTAATGGCATCCATTAAGGAGTTCGGGTTTTTAAATCCGATTCTTATTTCGGAAGATAACGTGGTAACGGCGGGGCATTGTCGTTTGGTTGCGGCTCAGCGGCTGGGGTTTAAGAAGGTGCCCTGTATTAAAGAAAACTATTTAACGGAGGCGCAACGAAGAGCGTATGTCATTGCGGATAATAAGTTGGCGCTTGATGCCGGTTGGGATCGGGATTTGCTGAAAATTGAGTTGGAAGAATTGGAAGGCGCCGATTTTAATCTGTCGCTGTTAGGCTTTGAGGACGACGAGCTTGCAGACCTTTTTGAAGGGGATAAAGAGGTAAAAGAAGATAACTTTGATGTAGAGAAAGAATTACAACAGCCGACTATAAGTAAGGCGGGGGATATATGGCGGTTAGGTCGCCATCGTCTTATTTGCGGAGATGCGACGAAAGAAGAAACCTATCGGGCGTTGTTGGAAGATAAAAAAGTGAATCTGGTTCTTACCGATCCGCCGTATAATGTGAATTACGAAGGGGCGGCGGGTAAGATTAAAAATGATCATTTGGAAGAGGGTGCCTTTTTTCAATTTTTGTTACAGGCCTTTACGAATATTAAACAGGTGATGGCGGATGATGCCTCGATATATGTGTTTCATGCGGATACGGAAGGATTGAATTTCAGAAAAGCCTTTCAGGAGGCGGGGTTGTATTTATCGGGATGTTGCATTTGGAAGAAACCGTCGTTGGTATTGGGCAGAAGTCCGTATCAGTGGCAGCATGAACCTTGTTTGTACGGGTGGAAGAAAAAAGGAAAACATCGTTGGTATGCCGGAAGAAAAGAAACGACCATATGGGAGTTCGATAAAACCAAGAAAAATACGGAGCATCCTACCATGAAACCGATTCCGCTGCTGGCGTATCCGATAAAGAATTCCAGCATGACGAATGCCCTTATTTTAGACCCGTTCGGAGGGAGCGGCAGTACCCTTATCGCCGCGGAACAAACGGATCGTATTTGTTATATGATGGAGCTTGATGAAAAGTATTGTGATGTGATTGTCAAAAGGTATATAGAGCAAGTTGGCAGTGATAAAGAGGTTAGTGTGCATAGAGACGGCGCCACGTATGCCTTTAAGGAAGTGACGGCCGATGCATGAACCGTAATTCCGTTGAGGTAATGTGTAGGTTCATCGAAAACAGGCCGGAAAGGACTTGCTAAATACCTTCTTTAGAGTGATATATATACACAAGGAAAACCCTAAAGGAGGTATATAGATGGAATTACGATATGAACTAAAAGGCGGCATGAGAAAACCGCTTGTTAAAGCCTTGGAAGAGATAACGGGAAGGAAAGCGCAGTACTTGGGAATGCCGGATATGGCCTATAAAATAGACACCTTTACGGTCAGTAAAGAAGGTACGGTCAGCGGGGATACGGACGAACGGGTACGGGAAGTTCGGGAGATACTGGCCGATACGTACGGTATACGACCGGCAAAACCGGTACCGGAAGGAGCGGACGAATTTACCGTGATGTTGCCGAAGGGGACCGTGGATATTGAAAAACTTATGCAGATTCTTGAGGGTAAAGGGGAATTGATAAAAAAAGCCTTGGGCGTTAGCGACCTTCCCGTTAAAGAAACGGCGGACATGGTGACATTTCCCTGGTTCGGTACGATTGATATGGCGCATCGGCTAACCTATACCCGGTTTATTACAGCCCTGGGGATATTCAGTCGGGGCGCAAAACGGGTACATAAGGGACAGCGTGAAATCGTCAATGAAAAGTACACGTTCCGATGCTTTCTGTTGCGACTGGGGTTTATCGGTAAGGAATGGAAGCAGGACCGACGGATACTTTTGGAACGGCTGGAAGGATCATCCGCTTTTAGAAACGGGGTGAAAAAGGATGAAACGTCTTTGTGCGGAAAAGATTAATGCCCTGCGAAAATCCTATCCCGTAGGCACGAAGATTGTATTGGTCTATATGGATGATCCGCAGGCACCGCCGCCGGGAACCGAAGGCCGTGTGACGGGGGTGGATGATATGGGCTCCCTATTGGTTTCGTGGGAAAACGGTTCGGGGTTACACCTCCTTTTAGGAGTGGATACGTGGGTGAAAGTCGGTAAAGAGTAGCGGCTTTTAAGGCTATAAAAAACATAAAAATAAGTACATTTTTTTCTAAAAAGACTTGCTATTATGTGCGTTCAGAGTGATATATATACTAACAAAAGAAATAAAAAACAAAAGAAAAGGAGCAAAAAAAAGATGAAAAAAGAAACCTTAAAGCAATTGGAAATTGAAACGAAGGCATGCAAACACTACGCAGAAAGAGCAAGGGAAAAAGCAAAGGAAGGGAACATCAGCGCCGCCATTGACCTTTTGGACATTGCGCAAACCGCAAAAACCTGCGCCGACCGGGCACACGAAGAACTCTGGAAAGTTACAAACGGCAAGCTTAACGACAAAGAATTTAAGACTTTTGCGGAAGCCGAAACCTTGAACGCCGCCATTCAAAAAGCCTACCAAGCCATCAAAGCGGCAAGAAAATAAGAAAAAACGAACAAAAGAGTTTCAGAGCCACCGGCTCTGTTTCTCGTAGAAATAAAGCAATAGGCGCAGAGGAGGCGTCTTTTTTTATGCCTTAAAAGCCGGAAAGGGGGGAAGGCAGTGGAAACCTATGAAGTCACGAAATTTAAAAAGGAAGATTCGATTTATAACAAAGACCTGGCGGATTATGCGGTAAGCTTTATTGAATGCTTAACGCATACGAAAGGTACGTGGGCGGGTAAAGCCTTTACGTTGTTACCTTGGCAGGAACAAATCATCCGGGATTTGTTCGGCGTGGTTAAACCGAATGGGTATCGTCAGTTTAATACCGCATATATTGAAATTCCGAAGAAGATGGGGAAGCAGCTTGATTTAAAAACTTTGATTCCGACACCATCGGGTTTTACAACTATGGGTGAAATCAAAGTCGGTGATGAGGTTTTTGATGAGCAGGGCAAGGTTTGTCATGTTGTTGCTAAAAGTGAAGTGGACTATAAAGAGCAGGCTTATAAGATTAGGTTTAAAGACGGAGAAGAAATTGTTGCAGGTGCAAGGCATCAGTGGATTGGTGAAAGAACACATGGTAAGACAAAGAAAGTAACACTCACAACCGAGGCGCTTTACCGCTTGCCAAAAGAAAATGATTCTTCCTACAGGTTCAGAATCCCCGTTGCTAAAGCTGTTGAAACTAATAACAGCATGCTTGCGGTTGATCCTTATCTTATGGGGTATTGGCTTGGAAACGGTAATGCAATAAGGCCTGAAATTACGATTCAAACTTGTGATGTGATAGAAGTGTTAAATCGAGTTTGGCCAAACCATAAATTGGGTGAACGTTGGCCTAACACGGGAGATTCTTTTGTCTGCCGTATACCTGAACTAAAGAAAATACTCGTTGAAAGCTTTAGAGAAAAAGTAATCCCGTTAGAGTATTTAAGGGCTTCATACTCTCAGAGGTTAGACCTTTTGCAAGGACTCATGGACTCGGACGGGTCTATATCTACCCGAAAAGGGCAGGCTATTTACACGTCTACCGAGAGGGCTTTATCTGAAAGCGTGAGTGAGCTTTTATGGAGCTTAGGGATAAAGAATTCGATAACAACAGCAGATAGTGAGCAAAGGCTTGATTGGACAAAACCAAGTAAAGAGTGTGGAAGGGTTAAAACCGGAGAAACACTGTATTACGTTAAGTTTACAGCTTTTAGTGACACGCAAATTGCGGGGCTTAAACGAAAACAAAAGCATGCTGTAAAAAGACATCCAAGAACGAGAAGTCATTACCGCTATATTGACCGAATAGAAAAAGTGGAAAACAATGGCATGCAGTGCATACAGGTAGATAGTTCGTCTCATCAATATTTGGTGGGGCGTTCTTTTTTGCCAACTCATAACAGTGAGCTTGCCGCAGCAGTGGCCTTACTTTTATGCTGCGGGGATAATGAAGAACGGGCGGAAGTGTACGGCTGTGCGGCGGATCGGCAGCAGGCGGCGATTGTTTTTGATGTGGCGGCGGATATGGTGAAAATGTGCCCGGCATTACATCGAAGGGTAAAGATATTAGCTTCCCAAAAACGGATGGTGTATCTTCCCACTAACAGTTTTTATCAAGTGCTGTCGGCGGAAGCGTACTCCAAGCACGGTTTTAATATACACGGGGTGGTGTTTGATGAACTTCATACGCAGCCGAATCGTAAACTTTTTGACGTCATGACCAAAGGATCCGGAGATGCCCGCATGCAGCCGTTGTATTTTCTTATTACCACGGCAGGTACGGATACGCACAGCATTTGTTATGAAACCCATCAAAAAGCTGTCGATGTCCTCGAGGGAAGAAAGATCGATCCCACTTTTTACCCGGTCATTTACGGAGCGGATGAAACGGACGACTGGACGGATCCTAAGGTGTGGAAGAAAGCCAATCCCTCTCTCGGCGTGACCGTACAAATGGAGAAGGTGCAGGCGGCCTTTGAATCGGCCAGACAAAATCCGGGAGAAGAGAACTCCTTTAGGCAGTTACGGTTAAACCAGTGGGTGAAACAATCCGTTCGTTGGATGCCGATGGAAAAGTGGGATAAATGCGCGTTTGCCGTAAATGAGGAAGAACTGGCGGGACGGGTATGTTATGGAGGGCTTGATTTATCCGCTACGACTGACCTTACCGCTTTTGTCCTGGTATTTCCGCCGGAAGAACAAACGGATAAATATCAAATTTTACCCTATTTTTGGATACCGGAAGAAACGGTAGACCTTCGGGTAAAACGAGACCATGTGCCCTATGATGTGTGGAAGAAACAGGGGTTCATTCAAACTACGGAAGGGAACGTGGTGCATTACGGTTTTATTGAAACATTTATTGAACGGCTGGGCGAACGGTATAACATACGGGAAATCGCCTTTGACCGTTGGGGAGCCGTACAAATGGTGCAGAACTTAGAGGGGATGGGTTTTACGGTTGTTCCCTTCGGCCAAGGCTTTAAGGATATGAGTCCGCCGACGAAAGAACTGATGAAACTTACATTGGAAGAAAAAATAGCCCATGGCGGGCATCCCGTACTGCGATGGAATATGGATAATATTTTTATTCGTACGGATCCGTCGGGAAATATTAAAGCGGACAAAGAAAAATCTACCGAAAAGATAGATGGTGCTATCGCTATGATTATGGCACTGGATCGAGCCATTAGGTGCGGAAATGATAATACCGCTTCGGTATATGATGAGCGAGGAATTTTGTTTATATAAAAGGAGAGGAGATATGGTATCTATATTTAGGTGGTTAACTAGGGATAAACCGAAGAATATCATGGAAGGAAGTCCGTTCAGACCGGTGTACGGGGGAAGCCCTGCGGGAAAAATAGTTACCGAACGGAGTGCTATGCAGCTTACGGCGGTGTATGCTTGCATACGTATTTTAGCAGAGTCTATTGCCGGGTTACCCTTACATGTATATCGGTATACAAAAACAGGTACCAAAGAAAAAGCGGCAGACCATCCGCTGTTTTTTTTATTGCATGATGAACCGAACGAAGAAATGACCAGTTTTGTCTTTAGAGAAACACTCATGACACACATACTGTTATGGGGAAACGCCTATGCCCAGATCATTCGAAACGGGAAAGGAGAGGTACTTTCTTTATATCCGCTTATGGCCAATAAAATGAGAGTGGCTCGGGATGAGGCCGGAAAACTGTGGTATGAATATAGCGGCGGCAATACAGGGAAAGGGAATGAGGCGGTACGGTTATCGCCGAAAGAAGTACTGCATATTCCGGGACTGGGATTTGACGGACGGGTGGGGTACTCTCCCATTGCCATGGCGAAAAATTCTCTTGGTATTGCTATGGCGTGTGAAGAATACGGAGCAAAATTTTTTGCTAACGGTGCCACTCCCGGCGGCGTACTGGAACATCCCGGTATATTAAAATCTCCCGAGCGGGTACGGGAAAGCTGGAATGCCACCTTCGGCGGTAGCGCAAATGCCAATAAAGTGGCGGTTTTGGAAGAAGGGATGAAGTATACACCGGTTTCTATTGCACCGAACGAAGCACAATTTTTAGAAACGAGAAAATTTCAGCTTAGTGAAATTGCGCGTATGTTTAGGATACCACCACATATGATCGGCGATTTGGAAAAATCCAGCTTTTCCAATATTGAGCAGAAATCGTTGGAATTTGTAAAGTATACGTTAGGACCTTGGGTTTCGAGGTGGGAGCAAGCGTTGGAACGAAGCCTTTTAGCAAGAGAAGAACGGCGAGAATATCGCATTGCCTTTAACGTGGATGGGTTATTACGAGGGGATTATGAAAGCCGAATGAACGGATATGCTATTGGAAGACAAAACGGCTGGATGAGCGCCAATGATATTCGCAGACTGGAACATTTGGATAGAATCCCGACGGAAGAAGGCGGAGACGAGTACTTGGTAAACGGATCAATGACGCGGTTGGCACAAGCCGGAATAGCCTATGAATCGCGAAAGGAGGGAAGGTAGTATGAAAAAATTTTGGTATTGGAATACACATACGGATGAAGAAACGACACATCGTACGTTATTTTTACAGGGAGTCATTGCGGAAGAATCCTGGCTGGGAGATGAAATTACTCCCAAAATATTTAAAGAAGAGTTGGAAAACGGCACGGGAGATATTACCGTTTGGTTGCACAGTCCGGGCGGTGATTGCATTGCCGCCGCACAAATATATAACATGCTGTTGGATTATAGCGGACAGGTGACCGTGCATATCGACGGGTTGGCCGCCTCGGCGGCTTCGGTCATTGCGATGGCGGGGAGTATCGTACGGATGACTCCTGTTTCCATGCTCATGATCCATAACCCGATGACCATCGCCTCGGGGGATACGGGAGATATGCAAAAAGCGATCGATTTGTTAACGGAAGTAAAAGAAAGCATTATGAACGCCTACGAACTTAAAACGGGCTTGGCGCGTAAAGAAATATCCGAACTGATGGATGAAGAAACCTGGATGAACGCCAAAAAAGCGATATCCTTGGGATTTGCCGATGAACTGGTGTCCCGGAAAGACGCATGGCAACAGGAAGGAGCGGTTACCGATGAAATGATGTATTCCGAAAAACAAGTGCAGAAAATCTTACGAAATAAATTAATACCGCCGTATACGCCTATTCGTACAGGGCGATCGGTTGAAAAACTGCAGAAGGCCTTACAAGACCAATACATGGAGGGATAACGATGATAGTACAAGAATTAAGAGAACAACGAATGAACGTGTGGAATCAGGCGAAACTATTTTTAGACACACACCGTAAAGACGGCGTACTCAGTGCGGAAGATGATGCCGCATACGCAAAGATGGAAAGTACCTTACAGGAATTGGGAAAAGAGATAAAACGTCAAGAAACGCTGGATGCCTATGAACGTGAAATGAAACAGGCAACAACCAAACCGTTAGTCGGGGAAGTGGAAAAACAGGCATCAGCGGAAAAACGGGGGCGTGCCGGCGAGGCTTATAAAAAGGCGATGTTGGAGGCTATACGGTGTAACTTTAAACGGGTACAGGACGTATTACAGGAAGGCGTGGATGCCGATGGCGGGTATTTGGTACCGGAAGAATATGATCGGCGACTTATCGATGTCCTTCAAGAAGAAAATATTATGCGTACGTTAGGTACGGTGATTACCACCGGCGGACAGCATAAAATCAATATTGCGGCCACTAAACCGTCCGCAGCCTGGATTGAAGAAGGGGGAAGTCTTACCTTTACCGATGCCACTTTTGCACAAACCTTGCTGGATGCTCATAAACTTCATGTCGCCATTAAAATCACGGAAGAACTGTTATATGACAGCGCCTTTGATTTGGAAAGCTATATTATAACGGAATTCGGTAAAGCGATCGCCAACGCGGAAGAAGACGCGTTTTTAAACGGCGACGGAAACGGTAAGCCCGTAGGTCTTTTTGATGCCAAGAAAGGCGGTACGGCAGGAAAAAGCGTAGCGGCGATTAAAGCGGACGATATGTTGGCGTTGGTGTATGGCTTAAAACGCCCGTACCGAAAAAAGGCGGCGTTTATTTTACATGATACCGCGTTAGCTTCCTTACGGACGCTTAAAGACAATAACGGAGCATACATGTGGCAGCCCAGCTATCAACAGGGGGAACCGGATACGTTGTTGGGATATAAGGTACATACCAGTGCGTTTGCACCGAAAAATGCGATCGCTTTCGGCGATTACAGCTATTATAATATCGGGGATCGAGGCGTACGCAGTTTTCAGGAATTACGGGAGCTGTTTGCCGGTAACGGGATGATTGCCTATGTTGCCAAAGAACGGGTGGACGGAAAACTTGTTTTACCGGAGGCCGTACAGATTTTAACCACGGGTACCGGCAGCACTACAGGTAAATAAAAGTGAGGGGTATACATGATTCAATTGTCGGACATGAAAACCTATCTGCGGGTAGACGGCGAGCAGGATGATATCGTACTGCAGCATCTTATGGAAACCGCATAGGCATTATGTCGGGAAATATTGCGTACAAGTACCCCGGAACAATCCCGAATGCTGGACATGGCGATGATGTATGCCACGGCCTATTTATATGAACATCGGGATGAAGCCGATCATGAAGCGTTGATTGTAACGTTGCGGGCGTTACTTTCAGGAGAAAGGGACGTAGGATTTTAAGAAACGGGGTGAGCGTAGTAAAGACACGAATTGCTTGTCAGGAGTTTAGAGAAAGGCTGCAATTGTATACGCGTATTCTGCAAGATGACGGGCAGTCTTGAAAAACAACTGAACATCATACAGGTTGCCGACTTGGTACTTCCCGATAAAGAAACCTCCTTTGAGGAATATACCACAATGGAGTTACTATCGGTGGCAATGCTGATTGTCATTAGTACCTTTGCGTTAGACTTTATCCATACAGACAGAAGCATTTTTAAAATTGTTGACTTAGACGAAGCGTGGAGCTTCTTACAGGTGGCACAAGGTAAAACACTGTCTATGAAACTGGTTCGTGCTGGACGTGCTATGAACGCTGGGGTATATTTCGTGACCCAGAATACAGATGACCTTTTAGATGAAAAGCTGAAAAATAATCTTGGTTTGAAATTTGCGTTCCGCTCTACTGACCTTAACGAGATTAAAAAGACCCTTGCCTTTTTCGGCGTTGACCCAGAGGACGAAAATAATCAGAAGCGATTGCGTGATTTGGAAAATGGACAGTGCCTTATCAGTGATTTATATGGTCGTGTCGGTGTGATACAGTTCCACCCTGTATTTGAAGAACTGCTCCATGCCTTTGATACCAGACCGCCTGTGCGAAAAGAGGTGTAAATGTGAAACCATCAATATTAAACAGAATAAAATCAAACTGGACGCTGAAGCGTCTAGGTAAAGTGGCAATGACAGTGGCTTTCACACTTGTGATTGCCATTTTTCTTTTAGCCATGATGGGAACAGTGGTTCAAGCTGCGGGCTTGGTAGATGATACAATCAATGTGGCAAATGAGTACAGCCGATACCCACTTGAAAACTATCAACTGGATTTTTATGTTGATAATAGCTGGGGCTGGCTACCGTGGAACTGGTCGGACGGAATTGGAAAACAAGTCATGTATGGCTTATATGCCATTACCAATTTTATTTGGACAATCAGTCTTTATGTTTCCAATGCGACTGGCTACTTAGTTCAAGAAGCCTATTCCCTTGACTTCATTTCTGCTACAGCAGATTCCATTGGCAAGAATATGCAGATCCTTGCAGGAGTTACGCCTAGCGGACTATCAACAGAGGGATTCTATGTTGGATTCCTCTTACTCTTGATTTTGGTTCTTGGGGTTTATGTTGCCTATACAGGACTGATAAAAAGAGAAACTACAAAAGCGATTCATGCCATTGTGAACTTTGTCATGGTATTTATCCTATCAGCTTCCTTTATTGCCTACGCTCCCGACTACATTAAAAAAATCAATGATTTTTCATCAGACATCAGTCAAGCCAGCTTATCACTTGGCACAAAAATTGTCATGCCCCATTCCGATAGTCAAGGCAAGGACAGTGTGGACTTGATACGTGACAGCCTATTTTCCATACAGGTTCAACAACCGTGGCTACTGCTTCAATACAACAGTTCAGACATTGAAAGTATTGGTGCTGACCGTGTGGAAAGTCTACTTTCAACCAGTCCAGACAGTAATAATGGAGAAGACAGAGAAAAAATTGTAGCAGAAGAAATCGAAGACAGAAACAATGTGAACATGACGATTACAAAAACTATTAACCGCTTGGGTACAGTCTTCTTTCTCTTTGTATTCAATATCGGGATTTCTATATTCGTATTCCTACTAACAGGAATCATGATTTTCTCGCAGGTGCTTTTTATCATCTATGCTATGTTTCTGCCTGTGAGCTTTATTTTAAGTATGATTCCATCTTTTGATGGTATGTCGAAACGAGCCATTACTAAACTCTTTAATACCATTTTGACACGAGCTGGAATCACGCTGATTATTACGACAGCCTTTAGTATTTCAACCATGCTCTATACCTTATCGGCTGGTTATCCGTTCTTTTTGATTGCCTTTCTACAGATTGTGACCTTTGCAGGAATCTACTTCAAACTGGGCGATTTAATGAGTATGTTTTCGCTTCAAAGCAACGATTCTCAAAGTGTGGGAAGTCGTGTGATGAGAAAACCTCGTATGCTTATGCACGCTCATATGCACCGCCTACAGCGTAAACTTGGACGCTCCATGACAGCTTTAGGTGCTGGCTCTGCCATTGCCAGTGCTACAGGAAAACAAGGACAGTCGGGTAGTTCTGGTAGGACACAAGCAGATCACACCCGTCCAGACGGACAGGAAAAATCAACACTTGGAAAACGTATCGGACAAACAATCGGAGCAGTTGCTGATACCAAAGATAAAATCGTTGATTCTGCTGGTAATCTCAAAGAACAGGTTAAGGATATTCCGACCAATGCAAGATATGCAGTGTATCAAGGAAAATCCAAAGCAAAAGAAAATGTTCGTGACCTAACTTCCAGTATTTCTCAAACCAGAGCAGACAGAGCCAGCGGACGCAAGGAACAGCAGGAACAAAGACGCAAAACCATTGCAGAGCGTCGCTCTGAAATGGAACAGGTCAAACAGAAAAAACAGCCAGCTTCTTCCGTTCATGAAAGACCAGCTACTAAGCAAGAACAATCTCATGATGGACAGACCGCAAAACAATCTTCTGTTCAGGCTTTACGCATGGAATCTCAACAAGCCAAACAGGAGCGTCCAGCAGTTAAGTCCGATTCTTCAAGTTTAAAAGCGGAACGTCAAAACCGTACTACACAAGAAAGAACAGTTCAAAAGCCAGCAACTTCAACTACACCAGCAGACAGAGCTTCACAACGTCCAGTCACAAAAGAGCGTCCGTCTACTGTTCAAAGAGTTCAAAGTCAAAACCTTAGAAATAGACCACCAATAAAATCCGCCACTATCAAGAAAGGCAGTAAGAAACCATGAAACTGAAAGCTTTAGTGATTGGTGGTTCTGGGCTATTCTTGATGGTCTTCTCACTACTTCTGTTTGTTGCCATTTTATTTTCAGATGAACAAGATGGCGGTTTTTCAAACATTCACTATGGCGGTGTGAATGTTTCCGCAGAAGTGCTGGCTCATAAGCCTATGGTAGAAAAATACGCTAGAGAATATGGCATTGAAGAATACGTCAATGTACTGCTTGCTATTATACAGGTGGAATCGGGCGGTACTGCCGAAGATGTTATGCAGTCCTCGGAATCCCTTGGTCTACCACCCAATTCATTGAGTACAGAAGAATCCATCAAGCAAGGTGTGAAGTATTTCAGTGAATTATTAGCCAGTAGAGATAGGCTCGGTGTGGATTTGGAATCGGTTATCCAGTCCTACAATTATGGCGGTGGCTTCTTAGGGTATGTGGCTAATCGTGGAAACAAATATACCTTTGAACTGGCTCAAAGTTTCTCTAAGGAATATTCAGATGGCGAAAAAGTGTCCTATCCCAATCCAATAGCCATACCCATCAATGGGGGCTGGCGATATAACTATGGCAATATGTTTTATGTTCAGCTTGTTACGCAGTATCTTGTCACAACTCAATTTAATGATAATACGGTACAAGCCATCATGAACGAAGCACTGAAATATGAGGGTTGGAAGTATGTCTATGGCGGAGCTTCCCCGACTACTTCATTTGATTGTAGCGGACTGACACAATGGACGTATGGCAAAGCTGGGATTAAATTACCACGAACCGCACAACAACAATATGATGTGACCCAACATATCCCACTATCCGAAGCAAAAGCCGGCGATTTGGTTTTCTTTCATTCTACCTATAACGCTGGCTCTTATATTACTCATGTTGGGATATACCTTGGCAATAACCGTATGTTTCATGCAGGCGACCCAATCGGTTATGCCGACTTAACAAGCCCCTACTGGCAACAGCATTTAGTGGGAGCAGGACGAATCAAACAATGAGAAAGGAAGATTTAATGATGAAATTTAGAAAAAATCAGAATAAAGAAAAACAGATACCAAAGGAAAAGAAACCTCGTGTCTACTATAAGGTCAATCCTCATAAAAAGGTTGTGATTGCCTTGTGGGTACTTTTAGGGCTTAGTTTCAGCTTTGCGATATTCAAGCACTTTACAGCTATAGATACTCATACTATTCACGAAACAACTATCATAGAAAAGGAATACGTTGATACTCATCATGTAGAAAATTTTGTAGAGAACTTTGCGAAAGTCTACTATCTTATAAACTTAAAATAATTATAGCACAAGCTCTGATAAATAAGAA
>NZ_KQ960942.1 GCF_001553405.1 Megasphaera hutchinsoni
GACCTGTCCCTTGTCTTTTTTAAACGAGCCACGAGAGCAAATCCCCCTTTTTATAACACTGAAAACTATGTGAATCAAAAGCAATGGATTCAATTTTGGAAAAGAGCTATGAAATTAGATTATGATCCAAACGTTAAAGTCCAAATGATTCGACCAAAAAATAAACATAAATCTGATATAAAATCAGCCATTGATGAAACTGCAAAATATCCAGTAAAAGATACAGATTTTATGACTGATGACGAAGAAAGAAATTTGCAGCGTTTAGCTGATTTGGAGGAAGGACTTTATCGAAAAAGATTAATTTCATATGGTGGTTTATTAAAGGAAATTCATAAGGAATTAAATCTTGATGACGCAGAAGATGGCGATTTAATACATACAGATGATGAAGAAAAAGCAGATGAAGATGGCTTTTCTATTATTGCAATGTGGAATTGGGAACGGAAAAATTATTTTATTAAAGAGTAATTCAACAAAAGGGCCAAGATTGTTTAAGCAAAACAAGACAAGTTAAGGGGTGCAGTTTACGCACCCCTTAACTTACTTATTAAATAATTTATAGCTATTGAAAAGAGACAAGAATTGCTCAAAGCTAATATTGTTTAAATCGTCAATTCCCGCATGTTTTAAGGATTTGTTAAATTGATTCTTTGTAAATATTTTCTTGTATTCTTTGTTAACCCATTTCATAACGAAATAATTATACTTCTGTTTATCTTTGTACGATATTCTTGATTTTTTTCTATTTAATCTGATAAGCGAGCTATTCACTTTAGGTTTAGGATGAAAATATTCTCTTGGAACCATACTTAATATAGAAATATCAACTTCTGCCATTAAAAGTAACGCCAATGAGCGCTTTGTATTCAATAACCTTTTAGCAAACCCGTATTCCACGATTAAATAACTCTCATCAGCTATACTTTCAAAAACAACTTTGCGTATTATATCCGTACTTATGTTGTAAGGTATATTACCAAATATTTTATAGGATTGGTTTTTAGGAAATTTAAACTGCAATATATCCTTGTTTAAAACTTGAAAATTATCGTGATTAACAAGTTTATTTTCTGTAGTCTTGCATAATTTATGGTCTATTTCAATAGCAGTTACGAAATTACACCTTTGTACTAATTCAAGGGTAAAATGCCCTTTTCCTGAGCCAATTTCAAAGATATTATCATGTTCATTTAAGCTTATATTTGTCATTATTTTATCTACATTACGTTTCGAAGTAATAAAGTTTTGACTGTCTTTTATATTTTTTTTGTTCATTATAACCCTCTTTAATGCGGTTATAATGAATTTTGCTTATCAACGATTCATTATAACCACTTATTTTTTGTTTGGTTGATAATCAACTGTGTTGATTACAAAAATACTAAAAATGCCCATATATTAATTCTCCTTAAATAATTATAGCACAAGCTCTGATAAATAAGAA
>NZ_KQ960943.1:0-275 GCF_001553405.1 Megasphaera hutchinsoni
AAGACGGTACAATGGGCGTTGACGGAAAAGACGGTAATGGTGTCACTTTGAATGGTCAAGATGGTTCCATCGGTATCAAAGGCAAAGATGGTACAAATAAAGTACAAATTACCACACAAAATGGTAAAGTCGGCGTTGACGGCAAAGATGGAGAAACACGTCTTGTTGTCAAAGAAGGTACGAAGACGCATGAATTGGCAACGATGAATGACGGAATGCAATTTGCCGGTGATATTGGTGCTGAAAATAAACTGAAGTTAAATCAGAAGCTTACC
>NZ_KQ960943.1:375-1686 GCF_001553405.1 Megasphaera hutchinsoni
CAGACAATGAAAAACTGAGTCAAGATAATAACATTGGTGTCATCGCTGATGGTCAAAAGACATTAACACTTCGCTTAGCGAAAGAGCTTAAAGGTTTGGACAGCATTACATTAGGCACCGGTGATACAGCGATGAAGATTGACGGCAATGCGAAGACGATTAGCAATGTAAATAAAATTACAGGACTTACTAATACGACTTTGCCTGATGATTTAAGTACGATGAAAGTCGATCAAGCAGCAAGCCAGGGACAGTTGAAAGCATTAGCCGAAAAAGTACAGACAAATGCCAATGCCATGAGCGATTATCGTTTGATTGGTAATGAAGCGGAAACAGATAAGAAATATAGTGTTACTGATCATAATGAAATTGTATTGACCGTACAAGATAAGAAGCATCCGGCTAAAACCGAAACGGTTACGATTAAAGATGTAGCGAAGAAATCTGAGTTAGATACAGCGAATAAAAAATTCACTGATTATGCTGTGAAATATGATAAAAATGGCGATGCCGTGAATAAAAACTCCATTACGTTAGAAGGAGGAGATGCCGGTACCGTTATAAAGAACGTAGCTAATGGAAAGGTAGCAGCAGATAGTAAAGAAGCCATTAACGGTAGTCAATTACATGAAGTTAAAAATGATTTAACCAATGAAATTAATACAACCAACCAAAATGTTACTAATGTAACGAATAATTTAGGAAAGACCAATAAAGGCTTTGATGTATATATCAAAGACAAGACGGCAGATAATACTTTTAATGTAGGCTTAGGGGCAGATGAAAAAGATGCCTTCGGTTTTGATGCCGGAAACGGTCTTGAAATCAGTAAAAACGGTAAGAAGATTACCTACTCCTTACAAGATGACGTTTCAGTTGGTAAAGCTGGAGAAAAAGGTAAGGACGGTAAAGTCACTGTCAATGGTAAAGATGGCGAAAAAGTTACTATTAACGGTAAGAATGGTGAAATCGGTATTCAAGGACCAAAAGGTGCTGATGGTAAGACAAATACTGTTACTATTTCCGGTAAAGACGGCACGATCGGCACAAACGGTAAAGATGGCAGTGCTGTTGTTTTGAACGGTCAAAACGGCTCTATCGGCATGAATGGTAAAGACGGTAAAAATGGCGTTACTATTTCTTCCGGTGATGGTACTGTTGGCGTAGACGGTAAAGACGGTACGACACGAATTATCGTTACAGAAGGCAATCACGTGAATGAATTGGCAACCATGAACGATGGCTTGAAGTTCAAAGGCGATGATGGCAATGCTATTGGCGTTAAATTGAATAAGCAAGTAAATATCGTAG
>NZ_KQ960944.1 GCF_001553405.1 Megasphaera hutchinsoni
GCAAGGCGAAAGATGGCACAACCGTTACAGTAAATGGTAAAGATGGTACAGTGGGTGCTAAAGGCACAGATGGTACAAGCGTTACTATGAATGGCAAAGATGGCACAATCGGTGGTAAAGGTGCAGATGGCACAACTGTTACCATGAACGCTAAAGACGGCACAATCGGTGCCCAAGGACCAAAAGGTACTAATGGTAAAGATGGCGCGTCTGTTACTATCAACGGTAAAGATGGAATTACAACGATTACCGGTGCTACCGATGATAAGGATCATAAAAATGTCATCGCTCTTGACGGTAAAGATGGCAAGATGGGCGTTACCGGCAAAGATGGCAATAGCGTTACGTTGAACGGTCAAGACGGTTCTATCGATATGAAGGGTAAAGACGGTAAGAATGCTGTCAATATTACTACAAAAGATGGCACTGTTGGTGTTAACGGTACCGATGGTACGACTAGAATTGTCGTTAAGGATGGCGATAAAACTAACGAATTAGCCACTATGA
>NZ_KQ960945.1 GCF_001553405.1 Megasphaera hutchinsoni
TGGAGAAAATAAGGTAATTACCGGACTTTCCAATGTAACATGGCCGGCTAAGGACCAAAGAGGTACTGATTTCGATGTATCTAAGGCGGCTACACAGGGACAAATTCAAGATGTAGAAAATGCAGTAGATGAAAAGTTGAAGAAGAGCAATCAAGGCTTTGATATTCTAGTAGGAGAAGATACAGAAGAACATCGAGCTAATATTGCCTTAGGTAAAGATAAGAAAGAAACGGTTGAATTTGCTGCAGGTAATAGCCTTGATGTTACTTTGGATAAGGATAATAAGAAAGTTATCTACTCCTTGAAAGATGACATTGAAGTCGGCAAAGAAGGACAACCTGGACAGGCTGGCAAAGATGGCAAGGTTACTGTCAATGGTAAAGACGGTGAAAAAGTTACTATTGATGGTAAAGATGGTAAGATCGAAAGCAAGGCGAAAGATGGCACAACCGTTACAGTAAATGGTAAAGATGGTACAGTGGGTGCTACAGGCACAGATGGTACAAGCGTTACTATGAACGGTAAAGACGGTACGATTGGCGGTACAGGTAAAGACGGTACCACTGTTACCATGAACGCGAAAGACGGTACAATCGGTGCGAAAGG
>NZ_KQ960946.1:0-14706 GCF_001553405.1 Megasphaera hutchinsoni
AAAGAGTACCGATATATCGGTACTCTTTTTTTTATTTGCGTTGTAAAAACAACGGTTTTTTTAGAAAGGGAGTGCTATACTAAAGAAAAGATGAAATATGAATACATAATCTATTAGGAGAAGAGGGGATAATATGAAACAAGTTATAGATTTAAAACAACCCGTAGGAATTTTATTAAAAGAACATGATGATTTAGAAGCTATATTAAAGGAAGTAGATATTCATTTACCACCCGTACCGGAAATGCTCAATGTGGTTAAAATTTCAGATATAGCTGCTAAAAAAAATATTCCCTTAGGGCATATTATTCGTAAATTACGTAAACATGGGTATGAGGTGGAAGGTAATGAAATGTTATCTTTTGCCGATCCGAATGTTGCTAAAGATAGAGATGAACGTAAAAAAAATTTAAAAGGGATGTTGCAGAAATTAAATGAGGGGATTCCCTTGGATGTGGTACGTCAAGAATTTACGCGTGCTTTTTCCCATGTAGAAGCTGCGGAAATTATGGCGGCGGAACAGGAATTGATCCAAGAAGGAACGCCTATAGAGGAAATGCAGCGGTTATGTGATTTACATTCGGCTTTATTTCATGACAACACGAAGCAACATATTGTGAATAAGGATGAAGTGGAAGAACAAAAGGAACAATTATATGCTACATGGGGACATCCGTTAGCATTATTGAAAAAAGAAAATGATGCCTTGGCATGTCTTATTAAGAAGCTACAACAAGCACTTGCTAACGGTGAAGCGGTGGATGCTCTTTTGGCGGAAATAGGTGGTATTAGCAGCCATTATTCGAAGAAGGGGGATCTCATCTATCCGTTTATCGCCACGAAATATGGCGTAACGGGGCCTTCAAAAGTGATGTGGACGGTTGATGATGATATTCGGCGTGACTTTAGAATTTTAATGCGGCGGGAAGATCGCACGCAACCATGGAAAGAAGCGTTATTGGCATTATTAACCAAGATGGAAGAGATGATTTATAAAGAAGAAAATATATTGTTTCCCATTTGTGTGCGGTTGTTGACAGCGGAAGATTGGTATCAAATATATCGAGATGCTAAAGATTATGAGGTCGCTTTTCAGGTGCCGCAAGAACCGTGGCAGGAAGCAGAAGCATATTTGGCTACATCTGTCGCCTCTACTTCCATAAGTGATGGGGTTATATCCATGCCAGGCGGCAATCTCACTATTACACAGTTGATTGCTATTTTAAATACGTTGCCCGTAGAAATAACGGTGGTTGATGCGAATGATCATAATCAATTTTTTAATGAAGGACCAAAAGATTTCAAACGGCCCTTTGCCGCTTTAGGGCGAGATGTTTATTCTTGTCATCCGCCTAAGATTGAAGCGATGGTACGGATGATTATTAGTGAATTTAAAGAAGGCAAGCGGGATAAGCTGGAACGGTGGGCAGAAAAAAATGGTAAATTATTTTTTGTTACGTATTTTGCAATTCGCGATTCGAAGGGAACGTATTTAGGTACGTTGGAAACGGTTCAAGATATGCAATTTGCGAAAGATTATTTTTTAAAGGATTAAGCGATAGCTATGAGGGATAACATTAGCGGCGATAAGCAGTTGTGCTTGTCGCCGTTTGTGCTTTTTTGTTCTATTTTTACGGGACGGTGATGATTAGGTAGATATTATGCAATATATTGATATCCCCTTATAAAAGGGGGTATAATATATCATATGTATACGTGCTAAAGAACAAAATGCAGGGGATAAGGTATATTCAGGAGGGTAAGAATGAACATTTCGGATATAGGTGAATTTGGGTTTATTCGTGCTATTCAAGATCATACGATTGTCACTCCTGAAACGGTAACTGTCGGGATTGGTGATGATGGAGCGGTGTATAAAACGACACCGGGTATGGAACAAGTGGTTGTTATTGATACGATGATAGAAGGAAATCATTTTATCATTGGCAAAACGGCAACGTGGCATGCCGTTGGTTATAAGGCGGTAGCTTCTAATTTAAGTGATATTGCCGCCATGGGAGCCACGGCGACACAGCTTGTATTGTCAACTGCGTTGATCCCGTCTATGACGGTTGCGGATGTCAAAGAATTGTATCGTGGGATGAAGGATATTTGTCAAGTTTATGGCGTGAATATGGTCGGGGGCGATACCGTTACGGCTCGTGAAAGCACGGTTATTACGGTTACCGTATTGGGTGAAATCGAAAAGGATAAAGCCTTATTGCGTAGTGGTGCGAATGTGGGTGATGTAGTCGCTATTTCGCATACGCTAGGAAATTCTTGTGCAGGGCTTGATGTCTTGCTGCAACAAGAAAGAGGGTATGAGGAGCTGGTCAAGCATCATCAATATCCACAACCACAATTGGCATTAGGTCGTTTGTTAGTAAGTATGAATTGTCATTGTGCGAATGATATTAGTGATGGATTGGCGAGTGAGGCAAATGAAATTGCTAAGGCGTCAGGCGTGAATTTGATTTTAGATAAGGATAAAATTCCCTTCTCTCCTGCTTTGGAACAATGGTGTGCCTATGCGAAAAAGGATAGGTATAGGTATGCTTTTGGTGGTGGAGAAGATTATGAATTGGTCTTTACGATGGCAAAAGATGACTTTTATCGATTGAAAAAACAATATGATGATGTGACAATCATTGGTAGCGTTCATCCGGGAACGGGTATGGTTTTATTGCGTGATGGCGATAAAGAAAGCCCTTTGCAACCGCAAGGATGGACCCATTTTTAAGGAGGCATTGGTGATGGATATAGTGACACGGTCGGAGAAAGAAACGATGGCGTTAGGATGTGCTGTTGGTCGCGTTTTAGAAAGTGGACAATGCCTCGCTTTACAAGGGGATTTAGGGGCAGGAAAAACGCATTTTGTTCAGGGTATAGCACAAGGTATGGGGATTAGGAAACCTATTGTGAGTCCTACGTTTACTATTTTAAATTATTATGAACATGAAATTCCGTTGCAACATTTTGATTTTTATCGCTTAGAAGAGGAAGAAGAACTTGATGCATTGGGATTTGATGAATATGTAGAGCAAGGCGTTACGGTTATTGAATGGGCGGAAAAATTTCCCACTCGTATTCCCACTGAGGCAGCACAGGTATATATAGAAAAAACAGGAGAACATACGCGTGTCTTTCACTTTGTGGGAAATTCTCCGTATTGGGATAAGGTAAAAAAAGAGGTAGAACAATATGCAATTAGCCATTGAAACATCTAGTTTAGTATCGAGTGTTGCCTTGCTGCATGAAGGAACTTTGCGTAGTGAAATTACGATTCAAGCGAAGTTGACTCATTCCGAGCAGTTGATGCCACATATTGCAGATATGTTGGCGAAAGCAGGCGTTACGAAAAAACAAATTGATAGCATCTCCGTATCGTTGGGACCGGGATCGTTTACGGGTTTGCGTATTGGGTTGGCAACGGCAAAGGGGTTGGCGTTTGCATGGGAAGTACCGTTGGTGGGAATTGAAACGCCCGTCAGTTTGGCGTGGAATTTTATTGGTCATGCGGCGTATATTTGTCCGCTTATTGATGCTCAAAAGGGCAATGTCTATGCGGCTTTATATCGGTGGGAAAAAGGGCAGTTACAGGTGTATAATGACATTTTTATCGCACCGTTTACAGCGGTGTTGGATACCCTGGCAAGGCAAGAAAAGAGGATCGTTTTTTGTGGTGATGCGGCTATTAAAGGGCGTGATAAGATTGAAAAAGAAGCCGCTTTTTCCCTTGCTCCGGCGACCATGGTGATTCCACGGGCAGGCAGTTTGGCATTAGCCGCAGATGAGCGTATACGTATAGGTGATTATGATGATGTCATGCATCTGACGCCTTCTTATAAGCGGCGGAGTGAAGCGGAAATTCTTTGGGAAAAAAGACAAGGAGAAAAAAAGCATGATCGCACGTAAGGCTATTGGTGATGATGTTGAGGGGATTTATGAGATAGAGCAGCGTAGCTTTTCGCGACCGTGGTCAAAAGACGTGATTAAACGCGAATTAGAGGACAATGCGTTTGCCCTATATTATGTATTAGAAACAGCAGATGGCCTGCTAGGGGCATATGCGGGGTTATGGAATGTCGTAGGGGAAGGACAGATTACGAATATTGCCGTATTGCCGGAATATCAAGGGCAAGGGTATGGTGAAATGTTGGTTAGAATACTTATGGAAGCGGCTTGGGATGAGGGATGTGAAACTATTTTTTTAGAAGCACGTAGTTCCAATAGCGTGGCTCTGGCATTATATCGAAAATTAGGGTATCAAACCGTGTCAATACGTAAAGCTTATTATACGGATCCGATAGAAGATGCGTGTATAATGGAATGTAAAAAGGAAGCGTATTGTTGGAGTATAAAATAGATAGAGAAGGATCGATTATGTATACATTAGCATTAGAAACGAGTTGTGATGAAACTTCAGCGGCTGTGTTGAAAGATGGACGGCATATTTGCTCAAATATTATTTCGACACAAGTGCCAATTCATCAAAAATTTGGTGGGGTCGTTCCTGAAATTGCCTCACGACAACATATTGAATATGTATTACCCGTTTTACAAAAGGCGTTGGTTGATGCCAAGTGTACATTAGCGGATATAGACCATATCGGCGTTACGTATGGCCCCGGTTTAGTGGGTGCTTTGTTAGTAGGCGTTGCTACGGCCAAAGCACTTAGTTTTGCCCGCGATATTCCGTTGGTGGGGGTAAATCATATGGAAGGACATATGTTTGCGAATTTTTTAAGTCATCCAAACTTAGAACCGCCTTTTTTGTGTTTGGTTGTATCGGGTGGACATACGCAATTAGTACATGTAAAAACGTATAATCAGTTTGTCTTGTTGGGGCAAACAAGGGATGATGCCGCAGGCGAAGCGTTTGATAAAATTGCACGTGTGATGGGATATCCTTATCCGGGCGGCCCGCAAATTGATCGGTTGGCCAAAGAGGGCAATGAAAATGCGATTTTCTTTCCCAAGGCATTGCAGGAAAAACATAATTTTGAATTTAGCTTTAGTGGTTTAAAATCAGCCGTTTTAAATTATTTACATAATCAAGAACAACGAGGAATTGCTTATGTAGCCGCCGATGTGGCAGCTAGTTTTCAAAAGACGGTGGTCGATACGCTGGTGGATAAAACGATGGATGCCGCCGCGTATATTGGCACTACGGCAATTGCTGTGGCTGGCGGTGTATCAGCTAATTCGGCTTTACGGGCAAGTATGCAGCATGCCTGTGATAGGAAGGGATACTCGTTTTATTATCCTGAGCCTGTTTTGTGTACGGATAATGCCGCCATGATTGGTTGTCGGGCGTATTATATGGCACAGGCCGGGGCTTTTTCCGCGTTGACGTTAAATGCAAAGCCGGGTTTGTCTATTACCACGACTTCTATATAAGAGGTACTTATGAACGATACGATAGAAGATATTTGTCACCGCGATAGTGCACTATCGGATGTGCAAATACAAATTTTAAAACATAGTGAAGAGTTACTGCAATTTGCGGGAGATTTATCTCATCGCGAATTGCAGCTTTTCGTACCGGGAAAGAAAGAGAATACCCTTGTTTTAGTGGCGTGGCGGACGCCTTTTTCACGCCAATCGACAGTTATCAATAGAGAGAGAAAGCATTATATAGATAGGTACGAAGAACCGGTCTTGTATCGGGTGCTAAAAGAGGGTAATCCCGTATATGCGGGGAGAGAAGTGACTTATGGTCATATTGAGCCAATGTATGCGTATCCCTTTGTGGATAATGCGGGCGTTACGATTGCGGTGGTGGCTTTTTTTGGTTATGTTGATGCGGCGAAAAGTCAATTAACGCAAACGGCGTATTTGGCCTTGCAGGTGCCGCAACAACATGATTTAAGACAGTGGTACCGGCCCTTATCGGTACAAGATGGGATTGTCTTAGTAGATGATACAGGCGTTATTTTATATGCTGATGAAATGGCTGAAGAAATTATGCAGTTCTGTGGACATCGTGGTTCATTACGAGATGTCAATATTTACACAGCCCAACAGGATATTATGGGGGCTAAAGTTGCCTTAGCTAGTGCTACGGGGTATATGGATGATATTACCGTAGAAAACCGCGTGTTTACACGGCGTGTTATTCCGTTGCTGCAACAGGGAAAAGTTTGCCAAGTGGTGTCTATTCTTACGGAGCGGACGGAACTATATAAGAAAGAAGAAGAGTTGTTAGTGAAAACATCGGTTATTCGGGAAATTCATCATCGTGTAAAAAATAATTTGCAAACCATTTCGGGCTTATTGCGAATGCAACTTCGGCGTACGGATAATGACGAAACGAAAAGGGCATTGCAAGAAAGTGTCAATCGTATTTTAAGTATTTCGTTAATTCACGATATTTTAGCGTATCATGAAGCACGAGATGTGGATATGTTAACGGTTACCCAGTCGTTAGCGTCATTACTGGTAAAAAGTTTTTGTCATACATCAGATCAAGTGGATGTTTTGGTCAGGGGGGAGTCGATTCGCTTACCTTCAGGGCAAGCTACATCCATGGCACTTATTTTAAATGAATTAATTACCAATGCCGTACTGCATGGGTTTGCTGAGAAAACAGGTGTATTGTCGATAGATATACACAAAGAAGGCACGCAAATAAATGTATGTGTGGCAGACACGGGAAAGGGAATGACGATGCCTTCTTCTTTGCCTAAAGCACATTTAGGGTTGGAGCTAGTACGCACATTGATTGAAACGGATTTACAAGGAACGTGGAAAATAGTCCCTAATCAGCCTACGGGAACGAAAGTATTATTGTTTTTTCCGTGTCCAGGAGGAAATGAGATATGACATATCGTGTTGTTATTGGTGATGATGAAGGCATCATTCGGATGGATTTAGGCGAGATGCTGCGTGAAGCAGGACATCATATTGTCGGCGAAGCAGCAGATGGCGTGCAAGCACTTGCATTAGTACGCGAAAAACGTCCGGATATTGTATTGTTAGACATTCGCATGCCCAAGTTGGATGGCATTCATGCGGCCCGTATGATAGGTTATGAACATATAGCACCGGTGGTATTATTAACGGCGTATCATCGTCAAGATATGGTTATGCAGGCTGGTGAATCAGGTGTTTTTGGTTATTTAGTAAAGCCGATTTCGGGATTGCAATTATTTCCCGCAATGGAAATTGCCATAGCGCAATTTTTACGACAGGAAAAAGCATATCAGCAATTACAAGAAATGAACGAGCGGATGGAAACACGCAAGTTGGTCGAACAGGCCAAGGGGATTATGATTCGGCGTTTAGCGATAAGTGAAGAGGAGGCTTATCGAAGATTGCAACAATATAGTATGCAACACAGGCAATCGTTAAAAGAGGTGGCACAATTGATAGTACAACAAGTGGCGAGAGAAAAAGTGAAAAAGTAAATAAAAATTTTTGAGGGTCTTGACTTTTTTACCTTTTATGGGTACACTATATATTGTAATTAGCACTCGAAGACAAAGAGTGCTAACAAAAACAAGATGTGTAGTATAAGGAGGAATATACTATGTTAAAACCATTAGGAGATCGCGTAGTAATTCGTGTATTAGAACAAGAAGAAAAAACAGCTAGCGGCATTTTTTTGCCAGATACAGCTAAAGAAAAACCAAGTCAAGGTGAAGTAGTGGCCGTAGGACCTGGTAAATTATCCGATGAAGGAAAACGTATTGCCTTAGATGTTAAAGTAGGCGAAAAAATTATTTTTTCCAAATATGCAGGTACGGAAGTAAAATTTGAAGGAACAGATTATTTAATTGTTAGCGAACGAGATATTTTAGCTATTTGCTAAGTAAAAGCATAATTTAAGTAAAAACATAATTATAATTATATAGGGAGTGTGTTCATAATGGCAAAACAAATTTTGTTTAATGAAGAAGCTCGTCGTGCGCTGGGGAAAGGCGTAGACGCATTGGCTAATGCAGTAAAAGTTACGTTAGGACCAAAAGGTCGTAATGTTGTATTGGATAAAAAATTTGGGGCACCGACTATTACTAATGATGGTGTGACGATTGCTCGGGATATTGAATTAGAAGATGCTTTTGAAAATATGGGAGCACAGTTGGTTAAAGAAGTTGCAACGAAAACCAATGATGTTGCTGGTGATGGTACTACTACGGCAACGTTGTTAGCCCAAGCAATGATTCAAGAAGGTATGCGCAACGTCGCTGCCGGTGCCAATCCGATGATTTTAAAACGAGGCATTGAAAAAGCCGTAGCTAAATTGGTTGCAGAAATTCAAACTCGTGCTATTCCTGTTGCGGATAAAGCAGCGATTGCACAAGTTGCTTCGATTTCTGCGGGTGATGAAGAAGTCGGCGGGTTGATTGCTGATGCGATGGAAAAAGTAGGTAAAGATGGCGTTATTACCGTAGAAGAATCGAAAACAATGGGAACGCAATTATCCGTAGTTGAAGGGATGCAATTTGATCGCGGATATATTTCTCCTTACATGGTAACTGATACGGATAAAATGGAAGCAGTCATGAGCGAACCGTACATTTTGATTACGGATCGTAAAATTGCGTCTATTCAGGAAATGTTGCCGGTGCTTGAAAAGGTTGTACAAGCAGGGAAAGAATTGTTGATTATCGCTGAAGATGTAGAAGGGGAAGCATTAGCAACGTTGGTTGTGAATAAACTTCGCGGTACGTTTAAAGCGGTTGCTGTTAAGGCTCCTGGCTTTGGCGATCGCCGTAAAGCTATGTTAGAAGATATCGCTATTTTGACGGGTGCTACGGTTATTACTGAAGATGTAGGTCGTAAATTGGATAGCGTGACGATGGAAGATTTAGGTACGGCTCGTCAAATCCGTGTAACTAAAGATGAAACCACGATTGTTGAAGGTCACGGAAATGCAGAAGAAATTAAAAATCGCGTAGCTCAAATTCGCACACAAATCGCGGATACAACGTCTGATTTTGATAAAGAAAAATTACAAGAACGGTTAGCTAAAATGTCTGGTGGCGTAGCAGTTATTGAAGTAGGTGCTGCTACGGAAGTAGAATTAAAAGACAAAAAATTACGCTTGGAAGATGCGTTAAATGCTACTCGTGCAGCTGTTGAAGAAGGTATTGTTGCTGGCGGTGGTTCTACGTTTATCCACATTTTACCGGTATTGGATGAATTTAATGAAACGGGCGATGTACAAACGGGTATTAACTTAGTAAAACGGGCTATTGAAGAACCGGTACGTCAAATCGCTGCCAATGCAGGTTTAGAAGGATCTGTTATTGTATCTAAAGTAAAATCTTCGCCTAAGGGCATTGGTTTCAATGCATTGACGGAAGAATATGTAGATATGGTAGCGTCGGGTATTGTGGATCCGGCAAAAGTTACACGGTCAGCATTACAAAATGCCGCATCTATTGCTGCTTTAGTATTGACAACGGAAACGTTAGTTGCTGATAAACCGGAAGCAAATGCACCGGCTGCACCGGCTATGCCTGCTGGTATGGGTGGCATGCCTGGCATGATGTAATCTTTTTTATAAAACAAGTTGTGACATGATATTTTGTCACAACTTGTTTTTTTTACGCAAAAAAATTAATATCATAAGTAATAAATACTCCTTTAGTTTGATTTTTTAGCATAATACACTCGGAATATACGATTGTTTTATGTATGGATACGATATAACATTTTCGTATTGACATATATAGAGAGAGCAAGGTATATTATTTTTAACGTGATTTTCATGGTACAGAAAGGAGTCCATCTTATGAGCCAAGAAACAGTTACATTAGCAATGATACAAGCCGCACGGGAACGGTTAAAAGGAGTGGCCCAAAAAACGGGATTATCTTATACGCATTCTGTAAGCGATCGAGCGGGATGCAAGGTATTTTTAAAAATGGAAAATTTGCAACGGACCGGCTCTTTTAAATTACGTGGGGCGTATAATAAGGTGGCGACCTTAAGCGATGAAGAGAGAAAGAAAGGTGTTATCGCTGCATCGGCAGGAAATCATGCCCAAGGAGTCGCGTTGGCCGCCAGTGAATACGGTTGTCAATCAACGATTTGCATGCCTAAGCATGCTCCCTTGGCGAAAGTCGCCGCCACTCGTGGCTATGGGGCAAATGTGGTTTTACATGGTGATTTTTTTGATGAAGCCGCAGCGAAAGCGGTGGAATTAATGAATGAACGGGGATATACGTTTGTTCATCCGTTTAATGATCCGGAAGTTATTGCTGGACAGGGAACGATCGCCTTAGAGATTTTGGAACAATTAGCGGAAACGGAAGTCATCGTAGCACCTATTGGTGGCGGTGGCTTGATTTCGGGCTTAGCTATAGCAGCAAAATCAATTAATCCCAATATTAAAATAGTAGGTGTCCAGTCTAAAAACATGCCATCTATGCAACAATCGCTGGCAAAGGGCAGTCCTACGACATGTAATGGCAAGGCAACGCTAGCTGATGGTATTGCCGTTAAAACTCCTGGCGATGTAACGTATCGTATTTGTCAGCAATATGTAGACGATATTGTTACGGTCGATGAAAATGAAATTGCTGAAGCCATCTTGCTATTGCTGGAAAGAGCTAAAACCGTGTCTGAAGGTGCCGGTGCGGTACCCATTGCGGCATTATTAAATGGTAAAATTTCAGGCATTCGTAATAAGCGTGTGGTTGCGATGGTGAGTGGTGGCAATATTGATGTAAACAATATGACCAGGGTTATTAATCGTGGGTTAATTCGTTCATGGCGAAAGATGGTATTTGAAACGGTGGTTTCTGATAATCCCGGTGAAATGGTAAAATTGTTGTCCCTCATTTCGCGCTCTCATGCAAATATCATTTCTATTACGCATGACAGAAGTCAGCATGGTATAAGTATTGGGTTTACCGCTGTAGGGTTGGAATTAGAAACGGCTAATGAAAAGCATGTAGAATATTTAGTGGAAATGTTAAAAGAAAATGGCTATCCTGTACAGTTGAAATAATTAATAGCAGGGCATAACCATGATTATTCATACATAAATAAACATGTAGATAGGAGACGATACATATGGCAGTTAAGGTTATTCAAACAGAGAAGGCACCAGGAGCAGTAGGACCGTATTCACAGGCAATTCAAGCAGGCGATTTTTTGTTTGCTTCGGGACAAATTGCAATTAATCCGGAAAAGGGAAAAATCGTTGCGGATACAGTAAAAGGACAAGCAGAGCAATGCATGAAAAATGTAGGTGCTATTTTAGAAGCGGCAGGACTTACGTTTGATGATGTCGTTAAAACTACGGTATATATTACGAATATGGACTTTTTTGCTACTGTAAATGAAATTTATGGTAATTATTTCCATAAAACATTGCCGGCTCGTTCGTGCGTTGAAATTTGTTCATTGCCGAAGCAGGCGTTAGTAGAAGTTGAAGTAATTGCATATAAGGGAAAGTAATTATTGAAAGTGCATAGGCTCTTGCTGAAAACGCAAGAGCACAGGATAAATTATCTTTTGTATATATTAGCGATAATTATGTTAAAAAAGAAAAAGAATGTAAGTGTTGACTTACATTCTTTTTTTATAATGTTTTTTAATATCTTGAGGTTACTTATGTGTAAATGTAATTGTAAGAAAATTGTTAAAAAGTATACATATATAATTTTCTGAATATTGAATATTGAATATTATTATTAATGTGATAAAAACAAGCATTATTAGTAACTTGATATACAAAAAAAAGAATAAAAATAATGGAAAATAGATACTTTTATTCGACAAACAATTTTTATTGTGTTACGATATTGAAAAAAAATAGAAAAGGAGTATACTTCTAACTGGAATATTGTAAGGAATTACAGATATCTTACATATAAATATAGTTGTTTTCAGAGGAGTAACGTATATGGACTATCGGATTGAAAAGGATTCGTTAGGAGAAGTAGCTGTTCCTGGTGATAAATTGTGGGGGGCTCAGACGCAACGAAGTTATGAAAATTTTCGCATTGGGAAGGAAAAAATTCCCACTGAATTAGTTACGGTCTTTGCTCAATTAAAGAAAGCCGCAGCCATCGTAAATGGCGAACTAGATGTATTGGATAAGGCACGTGTTGAAGCGATTGTGCAAGCATGTGATGAAATCATCCGGGGAAAATGGAAAGACAACTTCCCGTTGGCTGTTTGGATGACTGGCAGTGGAACGCAATTTAACATGAATGTCAATGAAGTAATTGCAAATCGAGCGGTACAAATAGCAGCAGCACATGGTTCATCAATAACGGTCCATCCCAATGATCATGTCAATAAATCGCAAAGTTCTAATGACATTTTTCCCACGGGATTACATGTAATGACGGTTTTAGATATTCAACAGCGGCTGTTGCCAGCATTGCAAAAAATGCAAGAGGCCTTGGCAGAAAAAGTGGCTGCTTATGCCCAAATCGTGAAAATAGGTCGTACGCATTTGCAAGATGCAACGCCTTTGACATTAGGGCAAGAAATGAGTGGCTGGATGAGAATGATTCAACGAAATGTTGAGTTTTTACAGAGTGGAATTTCATTCTTACGAGATATTGCTATGGGTGGTACAGCGGTAGGTACGGGAATTAACTGTCCGGAAGGATTTGCCTGTCGGTTTGCCGAGGTGATTTCTACACTAACGAACGAAACGTTTACAACGGCACCCAATAAATTCCAGGCACTTGCCAGTAAAGATGAATTGGTTGTTGTGCATGGTATGTTAAAGGCCCTGGCATGTGATCTCATGAAAATTGCCAACGATATACGCTGGTTAGCCTCCGGTCCACGTTGTGGCATTGGTGAAATTACGATTCCTGCGAATGAACCGGGTAGTTCAATTATGCCCTCTAAGGTTAATCCGACACAATGTGAAGCCGTGACGATGGTGGCAGTACAAGTGATGGGAAATGATGTAACCGTAGGAATGGCGGCCTCACAAGGTAATTTTGAATTAAATGTGTTTATGCCGGTGATAGCCTATAATATGAATCAATCTATTCGTATATTGAGTGATGCCATCATATCCTTAACGGATCATTGTATTATAGGTATTCAGCCAAAGGAGGAACAGATTGCTCGCAATTTGCATAATTCTCTTATTTTAGTAACGGGGTTAGTGCCGGAAATTGGCTATGATAAGGCTTGTTCTATTGCGAAAAAAGCAGCAGAACGAGGTATGACCTTAAGAGAAGTCGCCTTAGAAGAAGGGATTGCTCCGGAAGTTTTTGATAAGCTGATGGACGTTAAAAAATTAGCACATATTTGATTATGAGAATATAGAAGTATCGCAACATGTATTTTTAAAGTAGAGTAAAAAGGTTAGTCCTTGTTTATAAATGTTACGTATGTCTGTGTAGTGAATATTAGGAGGTATTTAGATGAATCGTATTTATAAGGTTATTTTTAATCGATCAAAGGGGATGTATCAGGTCGTTTCCGAACTGGTTAAACACGGGGGGAAAACGACACGGTCTGTGCATATAAAACACACGTTACGTCTAGCTCTTTGTATTGCTTGCTGTCTAGGCGGTATGGGAACGTTTTCTTCGTATGCGGCAGGGCCAAATGAGAATAATCCGGCTTTGGAACAGCGGATTCAAGAAATATTGGAGCAATTAGCTACTCAACAAAATCTTATTCAAGCACAGGGAAAAGAAATTAAGGCACATAGCACGGCATTAGGTGCCTATGATCAGTCGTTGAAAAATTTTGAAGCATCAGTGAAAGCAAATAAAGACGCTATTAACGATATCACGAAAGATGGCGGAACATTGGATCAAACGATTGCGCAGGTTAATACGATGTTGGATGCGACGGGACAAGGGATGCAGCGACTTCAAGAGAGTCAACGGACGAATAGTGGAGCCATTGCAAAGAATGCCGGAGAGATTAAGGCTAATAAAACCCAAATTGGTACAAATACATCGGCGATTGCTACTAATACACAGGCATTAGCTACATTAAATGGCCCTGACGGAACCATTGCGAAAATCAAGAATGATGTTCAAACGAATAAAGACCAAATAGGCAATAACGCAAAAGCCATTGGAGATATTACGAAACAAGGCGGAACATTAGACACGGCTATTCAGAATGCCGTTCAAAAGTTGACAAGTACCGGCGGTGCAGTGGATACAAATAAGAACGCCATTGCAAAGAATGCCGGAGAAATTCAAGCCAATAAAACCCAAATTGGTAAAAACACAGAAGAAATCGGTAAGAATACAAAAGCTATTGAAGATATCACAAAACCGAACGGAACATTGGATCAAGCAAAGCAAGCGCTTTCCAATGACATTTCGAGTGCAAAAAATGAGTTGTCCGGGAAAATTGATACCACTAAATCTGATTTGGAAAGTAAAATCACTACAGATATTGGTACAGCAAAGACTGAGTTAGAAGGGAAAATAAAGAAAGCACAAGAAGATATCGGTCAAACAAATAAGGCCCTGGAAGGACGAGTAAAGACCAACGAAGGAAATATCGCTGCGAATAAAGACCAAATCGGTAAAAATACAAAAGCTATTGAAGATATTACGAAGCAAGGCGGAACATTGGATCAAGCAAAGCAAGCGCTTTCCAATGACATTTCGAGTGCAAAAAATGAGTTGTCCGGGAAAATTGATACCACAAAGTCTGCTTTGGAAGGGAAAATTGCTACAGATATCGGGGCAGCAAAGAGCGATTTAGAAGGAAAAATAAAGAAAGCACAAGAAGAAATTGGTAAAA
>NZ_KQ960946.1:14806-22296 GCF_001553405.1 Megasphaera hutchinsoni
CACAAAACGAAAAAGATATCAAACAGAATAAAGAAGATATAAAAAATCTTAGACAGACCGTTAGCGATAATAAAGAAGCGGCCAATACTGCGTTACAAGCAGCTAAAAAAGAATTAAATAAGACCATTGGTGACAATAAAACAGCTGCTGAAAATGCACTAAAGGAGGCTAAAACTGAGTTAAATAAGACAATTACCGATACAAAAGATGAATTATCTAATAAGATTAACACCACTAAATCTGCTTTGGAAAGTAAAATCACTACAGATATTGGTACAGCCAAGACTGATTTAGAAGATAAAATAAAGAAAGCACAAGAAGAAATTGGTAAAACTAATGAGGCCTTAGAAGGTCGTGTATCACAAAACGAAAAAGATATCAAACAGAATAAAGATGATATAAAAAATCTTAGACAGACCGTTAGCGACAATAAAGAAGCGGCAGATAATGCGTTGACAACAGCTAAAAAAGAATTAAACAAGACAATTAGCGACAATAAAGACGCGGCTAATACTGCGTTAAATTCAGCAAAAAGTGAATTGTCCAGTAAGATTGATACGACTAAATCTGATTTGGAAAAGGTAATTGGCGACAATAAAAAAGATGCCGATACTGCGTTAACAACAGTCAAAAATGATTTGCAAGGAAAGATTGATACCACCAACCAAAATTTGAATCAAGCTAAAACGGATTTGACGAGTAAAATAAATAAAGACGTAGGCGATGCAAAGACAGCATTGTCAGGTCAGATTTCCGGTGTACAAAGAACTTTGCAGGGAGAAATTAATGCAACAAATCAGACGGTGGCTAACAATCAGCAGAAAACAGATGCTAATTTCAAGAAACTTGAAGAGTTTATTAATAAAAGAGTAGCCGGACAGCAGGCCGGGCAGAAAAATTTAGGCTTAGATCTTGGTGAAACTGGTCAATTGGGATTTAGATATTTCCGTACTAGCATGGATAATAAGCACGATGCAAATCCAACAGGTGCTGATTCTATGGCCATCGGTGTGAGCACAACTTCAGGTGCAGGTTCGATTGGGATTGCCGCTGGCGGAGAAGAAGGGCGCCTTACAGCAGGTGGTGAAAACTCCATTGGTATCGGTAATGGCGTAAAAATTGATGAAAAGGAAAATGGTAATACCATCGCCATCGGTACAAAGGCGAAGATTCTTGAACAGTCTGAAGGTGCCATTGCCATCGGTAATGCTGCTAATATTGTATCTACTAATAAGAATGCCATTGCTATCGGGGCAGAAAGTCAGACTTATGCAGAAGAAACGATGGCATTGGGACATAGTGCCAAATCGCTTATGACAGGGAGTCTTGCTATCGGTCAAGGTGCACAGGTAGGAGAATATATCGATCCGCCCGCTATGGATGGAGAAATGAAAATTGATGGGCTTGGTAGCGGTATTGACGGGATCGCTATCGGTCATAACGCACAGAGTATGTCTGATTCCACTATTTCTATTGGTAATCAGGCCGGTCTTGGCATGAAAAAGACCGGTACGATTCCGTTGGCAGCTTCGCATGTTATTATCGGTAATCAAGCCGGTAACAATTTGGAAGGGTTGGAAAATATTGCTATTGGCTATAAGAGTGGCGGTAATGTACAGAGCAATTACAATATTTCCATCGGATCTGAAGCCGGCAGAAATATTATCGGGAAACGTGAAGAATCCATGGGTAAGAACGTTTCTATCGGCTATCATGCAAATTTCAGAAAAGCGGTGACGCAGCCGAATCAAGATGAAGAGGAACCGGTTCCGGGAACCGAGGTGGATCCGGCACATCCTAAGGAAAAGAAAATGAAAATTCCACGTATTGCTGAAGATTCAGAAGCAATTCGTTTGGTTCAATCTACGGCTATCGGGAGTGAATCATTAGCAGCTAACAACGGTACTGCCGTAGGTTATCAAGCACAAGCATTGGGCAATGGTTCAGAGGCTTTTGGGTTTAATGCTGTTGCGAGAGGGGAAAGTTCCTTAGCCTTAGGTACTGGAGCTAAGGCAATGGCTGGAAATGTGGCGATTGGTTCAGGCTCAATTGCGGAAGAACAAGATGTGAAAGATAAACATGCCCGTTATACAAATTCAACGGCGGAACAAAAGGTTGTTTCTGTGGGCAGTAAGGGAGATCATGTTCTTCGGCGGGTGACGAATGTGGCAGATGCGGTGGATGATAATGATGCGGTTACCCTGGGACAATTGCAAGCAGGAATTCAACAGGCAATTAATGATATTAATGTAAAAGCACAGGGAGATGCGTTTAAGTCGGGAATTCATTATGATCCGGCATTAATTGGCGGAACGCCTAGCATTACGTTACAGCCGGGGGATGAAAAAACAGGTACGGCCATTCACAATGTGGCAAAGGGTGTGCATGCGGGTGATGCCGTTAACCTAGCACAACTTAAAGAATATACAGAAAAAGGAATGGGTCATTATTTTTCTACTCATTCATTAACGCCAAAGGGCAATTTCGCCAATGAAGGTGCTACGGGTGAAAATTCGGTAGCCTTTGGTATAGCTGCAGTGGCAAGTGCTAAAAATAGTGCCGCTATGGGTAATTATGTTCAAGCACAAGGCGACGGTAGTTTGGCTATTGGTACAGGTTATTGGCATGAGGGGGATAAATCGCAGTTAGAAGGCACGACTGAAGAAGTACAGCCGATTATGACGCAAGCATTTTCTAACTATCGTTATAATGTAGCCATTGGTGCAGGTGCACAGACAGAAGGCAATTATAGTATGGCCATCGGTACTCGGGCGATGACGAGAAAAAAATATCAAAAAGAAGGAGTAAACAATAAAGGGGTAGATTATGCTCTGTCCATGGGGTATTTAGCTACTGTTTATGGTGAAAATGGCATTGCTATCGGGCATTTGGCAGAAGCTCATCAAGCGGAAGGCATAGCTCTGGGGCATGAATCATGGAGTCTTCGTGATAAAGCGATAGCTATCGGTAATCACAATACGGCATTGGGCAGAGAATCTGGCACAATGGGTACGCGTAATGGTGTGTCCGGAGATAATACATATGTCATCGGGAATGACAACATGAATTTGGCAGATGATGATCGTAAAAATGTATTGGATAGTATTGCAAGACCCTTAGAATTAGGTATTACCGATGAAAATTCTACCGTTCTCGGTAATCAGAATACCATGGTGTCTAAATTTAAGACGCTTAAAGGATTAGACGGAGAAACGGAGTACCAGGGGATTGAGCGCGGTCAAGATAATCACATTGTAGGTAATTATAATAAGTTAACAAGAACTAATAATTCCTTTGTTACCGGTAGTACGAATGAATTAGTAGAAACCACATCCACATTCCTTGTAGGGAGTAACAATAAATTAACGAATAGTAATACGCTTTCCGGTGTATTAGGTGCTACCAATACGATTACAGGTAATAATACAACCACTTTGGGCAATGAAAACAAAATCAGTGGTAATTCTGTAAAAACCTTGGGTGAAGGTAATGAGGTAAGTGGTTCTAATTTAGCAGTTATCGGTAATACGAATACGGAGATTTCCGGAAACGGTGCGAATGTATTCGGCAATGAAAATAAACAGGTCGCTGGAGAGGGTTCCAATGTATTCGGTAATGCCAATACCGGTGTTACTACTGAAAATGGTCATGTTATCGGTTTCTCGAATAAGGCGATTGCCGGCACTAATCAACAAGTGTTGGGTAGTTTCAATGCCACTATTACCGGCAAGAAAACTCATGTTATCGGCTTTACCAATACGAATGTGTCCGGCGAAGATCAACGCGTTATCGGTAATGAAAATAATAACATTACGGGGAACCGCAATACCGTTTTAGGGAATAAGAATAAAGAGGTTACAGCAGCAGCAGAAGATACACAACTCATCGGTAATGAAAACTCGTCTATTTCTGCGGCGCAGGCACAAATTTTAGGGAATAGTAATACGAAGATTTCTACGAAGAGTGGTCACGTTCTAGGTAATAAGAATAAAACTATTGGTGGTGAAAAACTCTCTGTTATCGGCGATGAAAATAGTGATATAGCAGGAACACAGTCTCTTCTTTTCGGGTATAGAAACGAGCAAGTAGAGGGAGTGACAGTTAATGCTCAAATTATGGGTAATGCGAATAGTAAGATAGCGGCAAATCGAACACAGATTATAGGTAATGCTAACGAGGTTAGAATCATTAAAAATATCACAGAACAGGGGACTGAAGGTCAAGACATACCTAAAGAGGTTTCGGAAGCGGTTAAAGACGCACAGGTCATGGGGAATAACAACAAAGTACATAATGATTACGTGCAAGTCTTAGGTAACCATATTACGACTACGCTGGATAAGTCTGTATATTTGGGCGATAATGCTGCATACAACGAAGATGAAACACTATCTGCTACGAATAAAGACTATACGAAAGATTCCATTTATGGCTATGCCTTTGCAGGTACCAAACCGGTAGGTGTTGTCACAGTGGGCGCAAAAGGAAATGAACGCCGTATTCAAAATGTAGCTTCCGGATTGGTGGCAGCCACAAGCACTGACGCAGTGAATGGTAGTCAATTATATCAATTGACACGTCCGCTCCATTTCGCCGGAGATGATTCTACATGGGGCGAAAATGATGACCATGAAAAGGATAAGAATGTCCTTCATCGCGGTTCGAATCAGAATATTTCCATCAAGGGCGGCGCAGACACAACTAAGTTGAGTGATAATAATATCGGGGTCACTGTCAATACGCAAGAAAATGTAATGAATGTGAAATTGGCTAAGAATTTAACCGATTTGGAAACAATTACATTCGGAAAAGACGGCACGTCGATGAAAATTGATGGTACTAATCAATCTATTTCTAACATCAAGAAAGTGACATTCGGCGCACCGGATAGTCAAAATAGTATGATCATGGACGGTGAAAATAAGGTTATCAAGGGCTTGTCCAATACGAAATGGATTCCAAAAGATAAACGAGATGCTACATTTGACAGATCACAAGCGGCGACACAGGGACAATTAGAAGCCTTTGAAAAATCGACACAACGCGGATTCGATGTGTATGTTAATAACGATGAAGCTGACAACAAGTTCACTGTACAATTAGGTGATGAAAAGAAAAATGATGCCTTTGGCTTCTTGGCAGGTAACAACCTTACTGTTTCCAAAAACAAAGATGGCAAACAGATTACCTATGCCTTGAAGGATGATTTGGCTGTCGGTAAAGAAGGCCAAGATGGTAAGGATGGATCTCTTACTGTACATGGTAAAGAGGGTGAAACCGTTGCCATTAACGGTAAAGATGGCAATGTGACCATTGAAAGTGCCAAAGATGGTGAAAGTAAAAAGAATACGATTACGATGAACGGCAAAGATGGCACTGTAGGCATTAAAGGTAAAGATGGTGCGACTGTTGTGATGAACGGTGACGGAACCGTTGTTGCTAAAGGCAAAGGTGAAGATGGTAAGCCGGGCGCCTCTGTCACTATTGATGGAAAGAATGGTATCACCACTATTGAAGGTAAGACTGACGATAATAATCAAAAAAATACGATTACCCTTAATGGCAAAGACGGCAAGATGGGCGTTACCGGCAAAGACGGTAGTAACGTTACATTGAATGGCCAAGATGGCTCTATCGGCATGAATGGTAAAAATGGTACGAATGCAGTAAGCATTACCACACAAAATGGTACTGTTGGTGTTGATGGCCAAGATGGTACGACTCGTCTTGTGGTTAAAGAAGGGACAAAGGTACATGAACTCGCAACCATGAACGATGGTATGAAATTCATGGGCGACGCTGGCACTGAAGACAAGTTGAAATTAAATGAACAACTTACTGTCGCCGGTGGTATCAATGATACTACTAAATTAAGTCAAGACAATAACATCGGTGTCATCGCTGATGGGAAGAAAGCATTAACACTTCGGTTGGCAAAAAATATTCAAGGCCTCGATACCATTACATTAGGTGATGCAGAAGCACCAATGAAAATTGATGGCACGAACAAAACAATCAGTCGTATTAAAAAAATGGTATTCGGCGTAGCGGATAGTACAGATAGTTTAATTATGGACGGTGAAAAGAAAGTTATTACGGGACTTTCCAACAAGACCTTGCCGACAGATTTGAAAGATCTAAAAGATGATCAAGCAGCAAGCCAAGGACAATTGAAAGAAGTGTTGTCTAAAATTGGAAAGAATATCGATGACAGTGCCGATTACCGATTGGTACAAGATGAAACTGCCACAGATAAGAAATATAGTGTGAAGGATGATGGCGAAGTTGTATTGACCGTACAAGATATTAAACATCCGAAAAATAAAGATACGGTAACGATTAAAGATGTAGCGAAGAAATCTGATTTAGATAAGGCCGACACTAAGTTTGAAGAGTATGCAGTTAAATATGATAAAACACCGGAAAATAAGGTTAATAAAAATTCCATTACCTTGGAAGGTGATAAAACTACTGGCACCATTATTACTAATGTAGGTGCTGGTAGTGTCACTGAAACTAGTAAAGACGCTGTCAACGGCAGTCAATTGTACAAGACAAACCAAGGCTTTGATGTATATATTAAAGATAATACCGATAAATTTAACGTAGGTTTAGGGGCAGATGACAAAGATGCCTTCGGTTTTGATGCCGGAAACGGCCTTGCTATTACACGCGATGGTAAGAAGATTATCTACTCCTTACAAGATGACGTTTCCGTTGGTACATCCGGAGAAAATGGCAAGGACGGTAAAGTCACTGTCAACGGTAAAGACGGCGAAAAAGTTACTATTAACGGTAAGAACGGTGAAATCGGCATTCAAGGACCAAAAGGTGCTGATGGTAAGTCGAATAGCGTTACTATTTCTGGTAAAGACGGTACAATTGGAACAAATGGCAAAGATGGTAGCTCGGTTGTATTGAACGGTAAAGACGGATCCATCGGCATGAATGGTAAAGATGGTAAAAATGCGGTTACTATTACCACTGGAGATAGTAAAGTAGGACTTGACGGTAAGGATGGCGAAACCCGTATTATCGTTAAAGAAGGCAACCATGTGAACGAAGTAGCCACCATGAATGATGGGTTGAAGTTCAAAGGCGATGATGGCAATGCTATTGGCGTTAAATTGAATAAGCAAGTAAATATCGTAGGTGGCGCTAAAATCGATAGAAAAGGCGAAACCATCACTAACTTGACTGATAATAACATTGGCGTAGAATCTATTGCTGATGAAGCAGACGGAACAAATGCGAAGATAAAGATTCGTTTGGCGAAGAATCTTTCTGACTTGGAAAGCATTACCTTTGACAGTAAAGATAAGACGACTCCGATGAAGATAGACGGCAATGCGAAGACTATCGAAAATATCAAGAAAATGACCTTCGGTAAAGATGGTAGTACTGATAGTATTACCGTAGATGGAGAAAATAGGGTCATTACCGGACTTTCCAATATAAAATTGCCAACTGATTTGACTAAAATGAAAGCC
>NZ_KQ960947.1 GCF_001553405.1 Megasphaera hutchinsoni
CGCCATCTTTAACGACAATTCTAGTAGTACCATCTTGCCCATCAACACCAACAATGCCATCTTTTGTAGTAATATTGACAGCATTCTTACCGTCTTTACCCTTCATGTCGATAGAACCATCTTGGCCATTTAATGTAACGCTATTGCCATCTTTGCCGGTAATACCCATCTTGCCATCTTTACCGTCAAGAGCGATGACATTTTTATGATCCTTATCATCGGTAGCACCGGTAATCGTTGTAATGCCATCTTTACCGTTGATCGTAACAGACGCGCCATCTTTGCCATTAGCACCTTTCGGGCCTTTCGCACCGATTGTACCGTCTTTCGCGTTCATGGTAACAGTTGTGCCGTCTGCACCTTTAGCGCCCACAGTACCATCTTTACCATTTACTGTAACGGTTGTGCCATCTTTCGCCTTGCTTTCGATCTTACCATCTTTACCGTCAATAGTAACTTTTTCACCGTCTTTACCATTGACAGTCACCTTGCCATCTTTGCCAGCTTCTCCATCTTTACCGACTGTGATGTCATCTTTCAAGGAATAGGTTACTTTCTTAGCATTCTTGTCTAATGTAACTTCCAGGCTATTACCTGCGGCAAATTCAACCGTTTCTTTCTTATCTTGACCTAAAGCAACGTTAGCTCTGTTATCGGCTGTATCTTGACCTACCAAAATATCGAAACCTTGATTTGTCTTGTACAATTGACTACCATTGATAGCTTCTTTACTGTTTTCAGATACATCGCCAGCTTTTACATTCTTGATAACT
>NZ_KQ960948.1 GCF_001553405.1 Megasphaera hutchinsoni
CAGCACCTTTTGGTCCTTGAACGCCAATCGTGCCATCTTTACCACTCAAAGTAATGCTATTACCGTCTTTTCCGTCAGCACCTTTTGGTCCTTGAATACCGATTTCACCGTTCTTACCGTTGATGGTAACTTTTTCGCCGTCTTTACCGTTGACAACTACTTTACCGTCCTTGCCATCGTTGCCGTCTTTCCCGACTTCGATGTCATCTTTCAGTGCATACGTAATCTTCTTACCGTTTTTGCTGATTTCAAGACCATTTCCGGCATCAAAACCGAAGGCATCTTTGTCATCTGCCCCTAAACCTACGTTAAATTTATTGGTATCGGTATTTTCTTTGATATATACATCGAAACCTTGGTTGGTCTTGTGCAATTGACTGCCATTGACAGCGTCTTTGCTGGTACTAGATACATCGCCAGCTTTTACATTCTTAATAACTGTACCATCATTACCGCCTTCTAAGGTGATAGAATTTTTGTTTACTGTATCGCCATTTTTATCATATTTCACCGCATAGTCGGTAAATTTCTGATCCGACGCAGTTAAATCAGATTTCTTAGCCACATCTTTAATGGTAACTGTTTCTGTTTTATCTTTATGATTTTGATCTTGTACAGTAAGTGTAATATCACCATTCGCATCTACTGTATATTTCTTATCAGTAGCTTGTGCATTAGGCACTAATCGATAATCAGTTGCTTCTGTTTGTACCTTAGTTAATAATTCATTCAATTGACCTTGGCTTGCCGCTTGATCCGCCTTCATGGTGGTCATATCTTTTG
>NZ_KQ960949.1 GCF_001553405.1 Megasphaera hutchinsoni
CAACCGTAGATGATTTGAAACGGGTAGGCTTTGTCGTAGCTGACGGCGGTAATTATCATGCCACCGTGACTAATGCACAAACCGTGAAATTTGTCGGCGAAGGCTTGGCAGAAGTAAGCGGTAAGACAGAAAATGATGTACGTACATTTACGGTGAAAGTTGATGACAAGAAAGTGGCTGATGCCGTAAAGAGCATAAACGATAAAGCCGGAAACGCTCCGACACAGTATGTAGATAAAGACGGCAATCCGCTTGTAAAAGATGGCGATAAGTACTACAAGGCAAAAGCTGACGGCACACCGGATAAAGACGCTGGAGAACAGACACCGGCAGGTATTAAAGTCGGCGAAAAAGATAAGCCGATGCAGCTTACGAACGTCAAACCGGGAACGAATGATATCACAGCAGAAGGTCCGACAAAAGGATTGGCAGATTTGGAACATGCCGTACCCGGAACGGTAGCAACCGTGGACGACTTGAAGAAGTTGGGATTTGTCATTAAAGGTAAAGCGTCAGATGGAACAACCGATGTTGTTGCACAGGTAAAACATGCCGATACGGTAGAATTTGCCGGTGAAGATTTGGCCAAAGTCATTACGGAATCTGCAAATGGTGTAAGTAAAGTAACCGTCAAGGTAAATAAAGAAGAGATTGCCAAAGCGGTCAACGCAGAAAATGCGAAGAAGGGATCCGCGCCGACAACGTATGTAGATAAAGACGGCAAT
>NZ_KQ960950.1 GCF_001553405.1 Megasphaera hutchinsoni
TGGTGGAAATATTACTGCTCCCGGTCAATGGGCAAATAAACTCGGCACGGGAACAGTTGCAGCAAATGACACTAACCTTGTAACCGGTAAGACTGTCTATGATTTCGTGAACCCGATTAAAATAAAATCAGATAATAACGCAACGGCAATTACCAAATTGCAAACAGGTTTTACGATTAAAGATGAAGGAACGGGAACAAGTAATGTAACATTAGGCGGAGATCCAGCACCGGTAATTACGTTTAAAGCGGCAACGGCAAACACAGAGGGAGCTACATCTTCATTTGTAGCATCTGTAGATGAGAATAAAAATGTAACATATACATTGAATACGAAAAAACTGAAAGAAGAATTAGGGATCACCGGAAAAGGTGTAGGTACTATGTCTTCTTGGAAGATACAAGCAACCGGTGGAACAGCAACTAATGTAGCTGATGGAGAAACAGTAGAATTCGGCACAGAAGAAAATCAAGGACTCACTGTTAAGCAAACAGAAAAGACAATTAAATACGGCATTAATACAGATAAGGTAATTGAGAATATTAATAGTTCGACAACGAAGAAGATAACAAACGTTGATGGAGATAAGATTGATTTAAGTAAAAATACGGCGATTACGAATATCACGAAAACCGGTGGATTGCTTGACAATAAAGCAAATAAAGACGCAACAAATATAGATTCGTCGGTATGGCTCACAAAATTGGGATTAACCGATGCTATGCATGGCTTTAAAGTCAAAGCAGGAACAGGCGATGAACAAGAAATTAAAAACGGAAACACCGTTACCTTTGACGTAGAAACCGGTAAAGGACTGACCGTAAGCCGTGAGGGAAACACGATTAAGTATGGCATTGAAGGCAGTAAGGTTGATTTAACGAATAATACGGCGATTACCAATATCAATAATACATTGAAAGAAGATAAAGCGACGGTAGTAGCAGGCGATTATGTCACCGTTACGACAATCGCTAATAAGGAAACAGGTAATACCTTTACTGTTAAAGGACCGGAGATAACAGGAGAAGGCAGTGTTAGCGTATCTGACATAGAAAAAGGCGGTAAGAAAGTCGGCTATAAGATTACCGGCAAGAACACGACACTGAAAACCGGGACAACCGGACTTAGTGTAGCTGACGGGAAATTGAAATTAAATGTTGCTGACACAGATAACAATGCCGTTACCGGTGAAGTAGACTTGAAAACGCTTGATTTGAGTGGAAATACAACGATCAATAATTTAGATACTAAGATAGAAAATATCACGAAAACGAATGGATTGCTTGATAATAAAGCCGATAAAGACGCAGGCAATATAGGTG
>NZ_KQ960951.1 GCF_001553405.1 Megasphaera hutchinsoni
TCGTCGTCACGATAAACATGTCGTGCGTGAAGCTGTCGCTGAACTGCCTACAAAATTTGGAGATTTCAAAATTTATGGCTATGTCAACGACTTAACAGGTGAACACCATGTTGCCTTAGTCAAAGGTGATATTAGCAATGGAAAAAATGTACTTTGCCGTGTTCATTCCGAATGCTTAACAGGTGATGTCTTTGGCTCTTGCCGTTGCGATTGCGGTCAACAACTAGCCGCCGCATTACAACAGATCAACAAAGAAGGACGAGGAGTTCTTCTCTACATGCGTCAAGAAGGACGAGGCATTGGTCTTATCAACAAGCTCAAAGCCTATGTGTTACAAGAACAAGGCTACGATACGGTAGAAGCCAATGAAAAGCTCGGCTTTGCCCCAGATTTACGCGAATACTGGATTGGGGCTCAAATCCTACAAGATATGGGTGTTACGGAATTACGCTTACTCACTAATAATCCTGAAAAGATTTATGGCTTAGAAGGATTTGGTGTAGAAATTACGGAACGAGTTCCCATTGAAATCGCTCCACAAAAATATGACAA
>NZ_KQ960952.1:0-35040 GCF_001553405.1 Megasphaera hutchinsoni
GACCTGTCCCTTGTCTTTTTTAAACGAGCCACGAAGCTCTATCCTACAGCGACAGCCAGTGAACTTTCCTACTATGTGAATGACGGGATATTAAAACCAATCGGAAAAGAGTACATCTTTCAAGAACTGGTAAATCCTATTCACAATCGTAAGGATAATCAAGTCACGGTATCGCTGACAGTGGAGTATATCGACCAGCAGACCAAAGCAACGCAGGTATCTCAATTTGATTTGGTACTTGAAAAGAACGGGAGTAATTGGAAGATTGTAAAATAACAAATATTGGTACATGATTACAGATACTTTGTAATCATGTACTCTTTTTGATAAAAAATTGGAGATTCTTTTACAAATATGCTCTTACGTGCTATTATTTAAGTATCTATTTAAAAGGAGTTAATAAATATGCGGCAAGGTATTCTTAAATAAACTGTCAATTTGATAGTGGGAACAAATAATTGGATGTCCTTTTTTAGGAGGGCTTAGTTTTTTGTACCCAGTTTAAGAATACCTTTATCATGTGATTCTAAAGTATCCAGAGAATATCTGTATGCTTTGTATACCTATGGTTATGCATAAAAATCCCAGTGATAAAAGTATTTATCACTGGGATTTTTATGCCCTTTTGGGTTTTTGAATGGAGGAAAATCACATGAAAATTATTAATATTGGAGTTTTAGCTCATGTTGATGCAGGAAAAACTACCTTAACAGAAAGCTTATTATATAACAGTGGAGCGATTACAGAATTAGGAAGCGTGGACAAAGGTACAACGAGGACGGATAATACGCTTTTAGAACGTCAGAGAGGAATTACAATTCAGACAGGAATAACCTCTTTTCAGTGGGAAAATACGAAGGTGAACATCATAGACACGCCAGGACATATGGATTTCTTAGCAGAAGTATATCGTTCATTATCAGTTTTAGATGGGGCAATTCTACTGATTTCTGCAAAAGATGGCGTACAAGCACAAACTCGTATATTATTTCATGCACTTAGGAAAATGGGGATTCCCACAATCTTTTTTATCAATAAGATTGACCAAAATGGAATTGATTTATCAACGGTTTATCAGGATATTAAAGAGAAACTTTCTGCCGAAATTGTAATCAAACAGAAGGTAGAACTGTATCCTAATATGTGTGTGACGAACTTTACCGAATCTGAACAATGGGATACGGTAATAGAGGGAAACGATGACCTTTTAGAGAAATATATGTCCGGTAAATCATTAGAAGCATTGGAACTCGAACAAGAGGAAAGCATAAGATTTCAGAATTGTTCTCTGTTCCCTCTTTATCATGGAAGTGCAAAAAGTAATATAGGGATTGATAACCTTATAGAAGTTATTACTAATAAATTTTATTCATCAACACATCGAGGTCCGTCTGAACTTTGCGGAAATGTTTTCAAAATTGAATATACAAAAAAAAGACAACGTCTTGCATATATACGCCTTTATAGTGGAGTACTACATTTACGAGATTCGGTTAGAGTATCAGAAAAAGAAAAAATAAAAGTTACAGAAATGTATACTTCAATAAATGGTGAATTATGTAAGATTGATAGAGCTTATTCTGGAGAAATTGTTATTTTGCAAAATGAGTTTTTGAAGTTAAATAGTGTTCTTGGAGATACAAAACTATTGCCACAGAGAAAAAAGATTGAAAATCCGCACCCTCTACTACAAACAACTGTTGAACCGAGTAAACCTGAACAGAGAGAAATGTTGCTTGATGCCCTTTTGGAAATCTCAGATAGTGATCCGCTTCTACGATATTACGTGGATTCTACGACACATGAAATTATACTTTCTTTCTTAGGGAAAGTACAAATGGAAGTGATTAGTGCACTGTTGCAAGAAAAGTATCATGTGGAGATAGAACTAAAAGAGCCTACAGTCATTTATATGGAGAGACCGTTAAAAAATGCAGAATATACCATTCACATCGAAGTGCCGCCAAATCCTTTCTGGGCTTCCATTGGTTTATCTGTATCACCGCTTCCGTTGGGAAGTGGAATGCAGTATGAGAGCTCGGTTTCTCTTGGATACTTAAATCAATCATTTCAAAATGCAGTTATGGAAGGGATACGCTATGGTTGCGAACAAGGATTATATGGTTGGAATGTGACGGACTGTAAAATCTGTTTTAAGTATGGCTTATACTATAGCCCTGTTAGTACCCCAGCAGATTTTCGGATGCTTGCTCCTATTGTATTGGAACAAGTCTTAAAAAAAGCTGGAACAGAATTGTTAGAGCCATATCTTAGTTTTAAAATTTATGCGCCACAGGAATATCTTTCACGAGCATACAACGATGCTCCTAAATATTGTGCGAACATCGTAGACACTCAATTGAAAAATAATGAGGTCATTCTTAGTGGAGAAATCCCTGCTCGGTGTATTCAAGAATATCGTAGTGATTTAACTTTCTTTACAAATGGACGTAGTGTTTGTTTAACAGAGTTAAAAGGGTACCATGTTACTACCGGTGAACCTGTTTGCCAGCCCCGTCGTCCAAATAGTCGGATAGATAAAGTACGATATATGTTCAATAAAATAACTTAGTGTATTTTATGTTGTTATATAAATATGGTTTCTTGTTAAATAAGATGAAATATTTTTTAATAAAGATTTGAATTAAAGTGTAAAGGAGGAGATAGTTATTATAAACTACAAGTGGATATTGTGTCCTGTATGTGGAAATAAAACACGATTAAAGATAAGGGAAGATACTGAATTAAAAAAATTCCCCCTCTATTGTCCGAAATGCAGACAAGAAAATTTAATTGAAATAAAGCAGTTCAAAGTAACTGTGATTACAGAGCCAGACGCAAAGACGCAGAGCCGATAAAATGAGATTAATACAATCTCATTTTATCGGCTCTTTCCGTTATGTATGGATTCTTTTAATTAGTCTTCGATGTTTCTTGCTTCGTTGATACCGCTGGCTAAAGATTCCATTAAGGATAGTTCTTTGTCTGTAAAGCTATCCATGTATTTCTCTATCTGTAATCGTCGGGTGCTTTTTACCAAGTTATTAGCAGGTAAGAAAAATTCATCAACGGAAACATGAAGTAACGATACAAGGTCATAAAGAACTTGTATGCTGGGGTGTTGCCCTTTATTTTCAATATTAGTTAAGTACCGTGGGTCAATTTCAATCAATGCTCCCACTTGTTCACGAGTTAAACCTCGTTTCAATCGAGCTTCTTTAATGGCTAAACCAAAGGCTCTAAAATCATATTTATCTTCTTTTTTACGCATAGTAGACCACCTCTATACATTTTATTGTTCCTACTGAATTAAAAACAGGTATAGAAAAACGTGTTATATGGTTTATAGGTTTATATTTAATAAAAAGCACTACTAAACGCCAATAAAAAAAACCGTTATATGGTAGTGCTATTTACGCTGTTAAAATATTGTATATTACTTCCAAATGGCGGTTTGTTGGAGGTCAACGTCGCCATGAAGTACATCATATACAATAAATTTCCTTACATTGGGTTCTTGTCAAAAAAAGTCGTCTATCTGCAATAGATAAGTACGTCCACCAATGTGGTTTTATAAATCATATAGATAGAATAACAGAAGCATGTAAACAGAGAAATAAATCTGTTTATATGCTTTTTTGGCTATTCAGAACTTTTTTACAAAGTTTATTTATCAGTAATGCAACAAATCCCCCTTTCACATTGGGACTAAGAGTGAAAGGAGATAAACGAGCAAGGCTCACTTCCTTTCCTAGACAGAAAGGGGGGTGAGAAACATGAAACCATCTTCTTTTCAGACCACAATAGAAAATCAGTTTGACTATATCTGTAAACGTGCTATGGAAGACGAGCGAAAGAATTATATGCTTTATCTTTCAAGGATTGCAAAGCGTGAGGTGTCCTTTTCGGATGTTGGCGATTATCTTGTTAGCCAGTTTGCGACAACAGATAACTATTCAACTGACTTTCAGATTTTTACACTCAATGGGTTATCAGTAGGCGTTGAAAATGATTTGTTGAGTGAAGCATTACGTGAGTTGCCAGACAAGAAACGTGAAATTCTACTGCTGTTTTACTTTATGGACATGAGCGATTCAGAAATTGCAGACCTGTTGAAATTGAACCGTTCTACTGTCTATCGGCATAGAACCAGTGGACTAGCCTTAATTAAAAAGTTTATGGAGGAATTTGAAGAATGAAAACACAATATCCTATGATTCCCTTTCCTCTCATTGTAAAGGCAACAGATGGCGATACCGAAGCGATTAACCAGATTCTACATCATTACAGAGGGTACATAACGAAGCGTTCCCTACGACTTATGAAAGATGAATATGGCAATCAAAGTATGGTCGTTGATGAAGTCTTACGTGGAAGAATGGAAACCAGACTGATTACAAAGATTTTGTCATTTGAAATTAAGTAATATCCTCTCTCCTTTCGTGGAGAGTGTTGCGTTAATGTCCCGGACGGATTAGGAGGGTGCATAGAAGCCCTTGTGGGGCAATGGTTTTCAGGTGTTATCGTTAAAAGGTTTATAACCCGACTGTGTACCGGCACTTTTTTGAGAGTGATTTTGCAGTAAGTGGAAACATATCAACGCCATAAGGTCGAGTGTATAAGTTGTATATCGTTCAAAAGTGCACCCTTTTGCACCCTCCCCCTCGGGGGATAAATCGGGAATTTTCTCAACGTGCCACATACGTATTCATATCAGTTATATATTTAGATTTTCATATTTTCAGAAGGAAAAGAGCGGGAGGACTAAATCATGACAGAATCTCGATTTGATTTTTTAAAAGAAGATTACGCAAAGGCAGTAGAATGGTATCAAAAAGCGGCGGAAGCGGCGGCTCAAGGAGATGCAAAGGCACAGACTTTTTTAGGAAAGTGCTATCAATATGGACAGGGAGTGGCACAGGATGATAAAAAGGCAATAGAATGGTATCAAAAAGCGGCGGCCCAAGGAGATGCAGATGCACAGACTCATTTAGGATTGTGCTATCAAGTTGGAAAGGGAGTGGCACAGGATGATAAAAAGGCAGTAGAATGGTATCAAAAAGCGGCGGCCCAAGGAGATGCATCTGCACAAACTCTTTTAGGAGTGTGCTATCAAGTTGGCGGGACTTGCCTGTCAATACGGAGATATCATCGGAGTAAGTCATACGGCGGCGCAATTAGGTGCGGCAAGTGGGAGAGTCGTAAAAGCCGCTACCGATGAGATACGGTTAGATAAAGAGGTACCGAACGTACAAGCCCGATACTATACACTTACGGTTATACACGGTACGGACGGAGGGCTTGTTACACGCAAGGTAAAAGCAGACGTAACGGGAGCCTGGATACCTACGCCTGCCTATACGGAAGCGGATATGCCGGCACCCTATGACAGCTACATTTTATCGGAGCCCTCACAAGAGATTAAGCCCTATCGTATTACGAAGATTACACAAAGTGGTGAACATGCCATCACCCTTACGGCGATAGAATATGACGCAAGCATATATGACACCGATTGGTCACGGTATCCTACTATAGCGTATGCTCCCTTACCGCGTACATTACGTGCACCCGGTTTGTTAGAAGCCATCGATGATATGACCGGTGGAGAAAAAAGAAATGTCCATATAAGTTGGTCTATGCCGAAAGGAACACTTGCGGCAGAGCAGTATGTTGTATATTATCGGCGAGGACAAGATACGACATGGAACTATTATGCAACCACGCCGGAAATGTGGATTACCCTTAAAGGGCTGGTTCCTTTTACGCAATACTATATACGGGTTTGCGCAATGGCGGATGGATTTACGAGTGACTATGCACAATGCAGTGTGGTAACAAAAGAGAAAAAAGAGAACATCGAAACCGTAGCCATTCATGACGTTAAGCCGGCCGTACTGGCTCGTCGCGGCACACGCGGACGTATTCATTTTGACCTTCATGTATGCTGGCAACCTACTACTGCATCCGGGGCGGTGTATTATCGCATGAATGCGGGTGAGTGGCTATGTGCCGGAGAGGGCATCGGACAGATGATCATACCTGCGGTTACGGTAGGAGCTACTTACGAGATTGCCGTTATTCATCAAGGGAGTGTGGAAAGGCCCGATGCCCGGATTACGGTAACGGGAGTACAAGCGGCACCCGGTGCACCGAAGGCGGTAACGACTACCTTTGAGGCGATAGGCGAAACACCTATGCAAGTAACGAAATGGGAAGCCGCAGACGGAGATATTGATTTTTATGAAATCCGAAGCTCCGGTGAACCGGGGTCAAGCGGCTACTGCGGACGAACGACCGATATTTATTTTAAAGATGAAAATATACTTGGAGCGCCGTATGACGGAACGGTATATGTATATGCACACGATATATGGGGACAATGGAGCGCAGCCGGTAGTGCGCCTTATCATATTATTCGACCGAAGGCACCGATTGTAACGATACGTGAAGAAATCGGAGGCTTACGTATTACGTTGAAACGGGCTGAAGGAGAGCATGCGGTATGTATACGCGGAACCATTAAAATCGATAACAAAAACTATTATGCCGGGACTAAAGAGCTAAGAAGAGGTATATTCATTTCGCTGCCGCCGAAGGTATATAGCGTGGAGGCACGGTGGTGGACGTATAATAACGTGGGAGAGCATAGTGAACCCGTTCTTGCCACGGTACGTAAAACCATTGATCCGGCCCTTATCGGAGAAGAAACCATTACTTTATCAAAAATAGATAAAGCCGTACAAAGTGAAATCGCCAAGGCGACGACAGCCCGGCAAGAAGTAACGAGAATAGTCGGTAACTTGTCCAGCGTGGAGAGTGCGAGAGCGGCGGGATATACCGCTATAACGCAACTGCAGGACGCTATCGGACTGAAGGTGTCCAAAGGAGACATTAAAAGCGAGGTCGCATTAGGCTTGCAGGGCGTGACGCTATCGGGTAAGCAGGTCCATATCACGGGCGATACGGTGATTGATAAAGATGTTATTACGAAGGGGATGATACAGGCTGGTGCCATCACCGGCGATAAGCTGGACGTAAAAGATTTAAGCAGTATCACGGCCAATATAGGGGTCTTACGCACTAAATCAACGGGGGCAAGAATGGAAATACGGGATAACTGTATTTTAATATACGACGATAATAATAATTTGCGTGTACGGATGGGAGTGTGGAATGAATGACTGCCGGATTTGAAACATATGATGAGCATGGTACTAAACGCATGGCACCATCGCAAAGCAACGTACGGATAATTGATAAATTTGCGGTCGCCTTTGGGTATGAACCGCAAACGGTTTACGGTAATCCCGTTAATATACAAGATACGTCTACCTATAAGCTCGGTATGAAAAACTTTAAAACTATGACTATCGAACATGGCGGTACATGGGACACGGAGGCGGAAATGCGCTATGACAGGGTAGCACGCGAAGGGAGTATTGGATATAATCAATACCGGGCCGGGTTTATAGCTATCGATCATACACCGGGAGCACATTTGTGGGTGCAGCCGGTAGGTACGGATTTATACGCAACCGCTATGGATAACGGCATTGCGTATTGGTGGGACTGCCCTTGGTCGTGGATGCTTGCCATTACTAACGCGCTTGATTATACGTCGGGGGGACCGAAGGTGCCGATATGGGAGGTTTATAATAGTTCCGCAAACTGGTACTGGTCAAATTGGATTATATCTTCCGAAGGGTGGACGCGTAACCGGATTTGGGATCAGGCTACGTATGAGACGGAAAGCGGCTATATTCGAGGGACGGGATTTATTGTGGTGGGGGAATACTAGTGCAAAAATTATTACAGATTATAAATGATAAGAATACTGTCAATATCGGCAATAATTATGATAATCTTGTCCACTTACGAAATTGGCGCATTAAGGTTGCTTATAGGGGAGAAAGTATTGCAACTGAGTTCGTGTCAAAAAATGTGCCACCTTTGGGATTTGGCTTGAGTGAGGCCGCAGAAGCGCAAAATTACCCACCCCGTCATGGGCGTATATTATCACCGCAGTGTATAGCGGCTATCAAGGCACGTCGAGAGTGTTGCGTTAATGTCCAGGGCGGATTAGGGGGGTGCATAGCAGCCCTTGTGGGGCAACAGTTTTCAGGTGCTATCGTTAAAAGGTTTATAATCCGACTGTGTACCGGCACTTTTTGAGAGTGATTTTGCAGTAAGTGGAAACACATCAACGTCATAAGGTCGAGTGTAAACGCTGTATATTGTTAAAACGTGTGCCTTTTTTGTACCCCAGCGATAAATGATAATTTAGCTGCAATGATTAAGACCCTATATGAGTACTGGTTTGTCCGGTTTGAGTTCCCTGATGAGAACGGAAAGCCGTATTTCCACTTGATGAGAATGAAGAATTCTATTTAGGAAAGTCGATAGCTGGATTGAAGTTGAATCGGTTGGCACAGAATCCGATTACATATCTGTATACACTTGAGAAAGATAAAAATTATATTTAATGAAATTGACAAATCGGGATTTACAGGAAGTGTGACAAGAAAGCCAAAACGGTATACTGGGAAAAAAAGATTAAGGAAAGAATAAAGAGCTGGTTTTAATTGTAAAATTTATGGGGAACTAACATCAGTTTATTGACATAAATTTAAAAATAAGTACAATAATAGTTGAGTAATTGTTCAACTATTATTATTTGAAGGTGAATATATGTCAAAAACGTCTTATATTTGTAATTGCGATGTAATTCATGAGGATATTGTGAATGATGTGAAATCCAAGATGCAGCCAAAAGATGATTATATCCAGTTGGCTTCTTTGTTTAAGCTATTTGGAGATGGAACTAGAGTACAAATCTTATACGCTCTAGAACAGAGTGAGATGTGTGTATGTGATCTTGCAGTGCTACTGGGGGTAACAAAATCTGCAATTTCGCATCAGTTAAAGGCATTACGCCTAGCGAATCTGGTAAAATTCCGTAAAGAAGCACAGATAGTTTACTACTCGCTGGCAGATGATCATGTGAAAGAGATTATTGACAAGGGATTTGAGCATCTTTGGCAGAAACAATAATTTTTAATATTATAGTTGAGTAATTGAGCAATTAAACAAATTATAAGGAGATTATCATGAAACGCATATTTCTATTAAAAGGGTTGGACTGTCCGAACTGCTCCGCAAAAATTGAAAAAGAAGTCGGAGAATTGGATGGAGTACAATCCTCAGTTGTAAATTTGATGAAGCAGACGCTGATAATCAATGTTGCTCCAGCTGCCGCAGATACGATAGACAGTCAGATTGAAACGATTGTTCATAGTCATGAGCCCGATGTGGAAGTTCAGGAAGAAACCGTTATGAATGTTACAAAGAGTTATTCGTTAAAGGGCTTGGACTGTCCGAATTGTTCTGCAAAAATTGAAAAAGAAGTCGGAGAATTGGATGGAGTACAATCCTCAGTTGTAAATTTGATGAAGCAGACGCTGACAATCAATGTTGCTCCAGTTGCCGCAAATACAATAGACAGTCAGATTGAAACGATTGTCCACAGCCATGAGCCAGATGTAGAAGTTTCCGAAATTGCACAGGAATACTATATACCTGCAAAAAAACAGGATACCAATACATCCTATAACAATGAGGACAAGAAGTTGACGATTCGTTTAGCGATTGGCGCAGCAATCTATGGTATTGGTATGGCATTGACAGTTTTTGCGAAAGTGCCACTGCCTGTCGAGTTAGTTTTTCTCATTGTCTCCTATATTATTCTTGGCGGGGATGTTGTATGGCAAGCTGTGAGGAATATTTCAAAGGGACGTGTGTTTGATGAACATTTCCTGATGAGCGTTTCTACGATTGGTGCTTTTGTCATTGGTGAATATCCGGAAGCAGTTGCTGTTATGCTGTTCTATCAAATTGGTGAATTTTCCCAGTCATTGGCTGTTGCGCGTTCCAGAAAATCTATATCAGATTTAATGGATATACGTCCGGATTGTGCTACAGTCAGAAGGAACGGAGAATTGATTACCATATCTCCTGAAAGTGTTGCCATTGGCGAGATTATTATTGTAAAGCCTGGTGAAAAAATCCCATTAGACGGTGTGGTATTGGATGGAGATTCTATGCTGGATACGAGGGCTTTAACTGGAGAATCGGTTCCGAGAAGCGTTCATAAAGGAGACGAAGCACTTTCCGGTTGTATGAATCAGACGGGTGTTTTAACGATTAAGACAACGAAAGCATTTGGTGAATCTACTGCTTCAAAGATTATTGATCTTGTGGAGAATGCGTCCAGTAGAAAAGCACCAACAGAAAATTTCATTACTACATTTGCACGTTATTACACTCCTGTTGTTGTAATCTTAGCAGCTATTCTGGCAATTCTGCCACCAATCCTTCTTGGTGGAGGTTGGACAGAGTGGATTCGCAGAGGATTTGTTTTCCTTGTGGTATCTTGCCCATGTGCATTGGTCATTTCAATCCCGCTGACTTTCTTCGGAGGTATTGGTGCGGCATCTAAACGAGGTGTTCTTGTAAAAGGAAGTAATTATTTAGAGGCGCTTAATAATGTCAGCATTATTGTGTTCGATAAAACAGGAACACTTACAAAGGGTGTTTTCAATGTGACTGATATTCTGCCTGCCAATGGATTTTCAAAAGAACAGGTTCTGGAGTATGCGGTCCAGGCAGAGAGCTTTTCTAACCATCCTATTGCAAAATCCATTCTCTCTGCTTATGGAAAAGAAATTGACCAATCAGTTATCTCTGATTACAAGGAAATTTCCGGATATGGAATCAGTGCCATGGCAGGAAAGAAGAAAGTTTATGCCGGCAATACGAAACTTATGGATTCAGAGCATGTGGAGTACACAGCCTGTGAAAAAGTTGGTACAAAGGTTTATGTAGCAGTAGATGGTCAATATGCCGGATGCATTCTGATAACAGATGAAGTAAAGCCGGACAGCAAAAAAGCAATTTCTGATTTGAAACATATCGGTGTGGAAAAAACAGTCATTCTTACTGGTGATGATGAAAAAATCGGAAAGGCTGTTGCGGAAGAATTGCAGTTGGATGAATATTATGCACAACTGTTTCCTAATCAAAAAGTGGAAAAGGTTGAGCTTTTAGACAGTAAAAAGAGACAGGGAAGCAAATTAGCTTTTGTTGGTGATGGTATCAATGACGCTCCTGTCCTTGCTCGTGCGGATGTTGGTATCGCAATGGGTGGTCTTGGTTCAGATGCGGCCATTGAAGCTGCGGATGTGGTTCTGATGACAGATGAACCATCTAAGCTGGTGGATGCGATTGATGTGGCAAAAGTGACAAAGCAAATTGTCATGCAGAATATAGTGATTGCCCTTGGAATTAAGAGTGTGTTCCTGATCCTTGGTGCTCTGGGTATAGCTGGAATGTGGGAAGCTGTATTTGGTGATGTAGGCGTTACCATAATTGCCGTTTTGAACGCAATGAGGATTTTAAAAAAATAAGAAACGAGGTGGCAATGTGAAACGGAAATTGATTCTGTTAGCAGTTACAATTGTTTTTCTTGCAGGTTTCGGTGTACTTTTGCACTCACCGCCCTCTATGATTGATGCAGTCACAGGAGTAACACCGAAAGCCAAAAAATCTGCCCAAGCCGCCGCACAGTTGGAAGGCTCTTATGTTCTCGGTATTAATATGATGTCAGATGGTCTCGACAATGAGAACACCCGGAATAAATTAAAAGAATTGGCACTGGACGATTCGAAAACAAATGAAACAGATCTCATGAAAACGGACATTAGTTTTCGGTTATATGTATCTGAGACGGATTATCCGCTTGTCAGTTATGCTAAGAAACTCTGTGATAGGTTGAAACAGGCCGGTTTTTTAGTAGATCTGAAAGAGTACAGTAACACAATGATGCTATCAAGAGTGGTAAGTGGAAAGTATGATGTATTTCTGGTATCGGATGATTTTATTGACGTTACAACGCTAACACGGATGGACTATATGATTATGGACAGCGAAGAAATGAGATGAGCGGGAATTTATGAGAAAATGGAATACGATTTTGTCTGTTTTAATGCTTCTCATTTTTATGATTCATGGAATCATGGGCAGCTTTATGCTGAACGGAGTTGGAAGTAGTGCAGGGAAACTTCTTGCATGGATTGGTGTTGGTATTCTTGTTGTGCATACGGTGATTGGTGTCATCCTGACGGTACAGAGTTTACAGACAGCGAAGCAATCAGGAAAAATGTATCTGAAACAAAACGTCATATTTTGGGCGAGACGAGCCAGTGGGATGGCAATACTGATTCTGCTGTTATTCCATATTGGCTTGTTTGGAAAGGTGCAGAATGGGACATATATTTTGTTCCCTTTTACAACTGTAAAGATGGTAACTCAGCTTTTGTTCGTAGCGGCAATCTTTGTTCATATTTTTATCAATATCCGACCATTGCTCGTATCACTGGGAATCATCAGTTATAAAGAACGAAGGAGTGATATTTATTTGATCCTTTCGGTGCTTCTTCTTTTTATAGCGGGAGCGGTTATTTTATATTATATTGGGTGGCAATATCTATGAGTAAGACAATTATTATTATAGGTGCTGGACTGGCAGGACTTTCAGCGACTTTGCAGGCAGCGGAAAATGGATGCAATGTAAAACTGGTTTCCTCCCTTCCGTCAGAGCGGGCACAGTCTGTTATGGCGGAGGGCGGTATCAACGCAGCTTTGAATACAAAAGATGAAAACGACAGTCCCGAAGAACATTTTACAGATACAATAAAGGCAGCATGTGGTCTGGCAGATCCAAATGCAGTTTGGGGAATGACACAGGCAGCACCAGAGCTGGTGCACTGGCTGCTAAAACTTGGAGTTAAATTTAACATGAGTGGCTATAATGATGTGGATCTGCGGAATTTTGGCGGGCAGAAAAAGAAACGGACTGCTTTTGCACAGAGCGATACCGGGAAGCAGATCATGACAGCTATGATAGACGCTGTTCGTAGGAAAGAAGCATCCGGTATGGTAGAACGGTTCAGCCATCATTCTTTCCTAACACTTCGTCTGTGTGGCAATATTTGTTGTGGCTGCGTAATCAGGGATGAATACAGTCAGGAGACTGTGGAATTACCGGGGGATGCGGTTGTTGTTGCCACCGGTGGTATGCACGGATTGTTTGGAAATACAACGGGTTCGCTGAGCAATACAGGAGAAGTCACCGCAGAATTGTTCCGGCTTGGTGTTCCTCTGGCAAATGGCGAGATGATCCAGTATCATCCGACAACTGTGAAATGTGGTGGAAAACGCATGCTCATCAGCGAGGCGGCCAGAGGGGAAGGTGGCAGGTTGTTTGCCATGAAAGATGGAAAACAATGGTATTTCATGGAGGAAAAATACCCGGAGCTTGGAAATCTGATGCCACGAGATATTACCGCCAGAGAGATATGGAAGGTCAGCCATGAATCAGAGGTATTTCTTGACATGACGGAAATATCGGAGGAGATTATTTCAAATAAGCTATCTGGTCTGGAAGACGATTGTATGACCTATCTGCATAAAGATATACGAAAGGAACCGGTGTCTGTTTTACCGGGAATTCACTATTTTATGGGAGGCATTCTGGTGGATGAGCAGCACAGAACGCCGATTCAGAATCTTTGCGCTGCCGGAGAATGCTGTGCCCAATATCATGGTGCCAACCGTCTTGGTGGAAATTCTCTGTTAGGAGCGTTATACGGAGGGCGTGTTGCGGCAAAATCAGCATGCGAACAGGCAGATGTAGTAGATCTATCTTGTGCGACACAGATAGATTTTCCGCCAGCGTCTCAAATTTCAGAAATAAAGCAATTAAACAAAGTGATGCAGGAGACTATGGGCGTTGTCAGAAATGAGAATACGTTGTTAAATGGGATTCAAACGGTACAAGCGCTGACAGGAAATCTTCCATTGCTTGGCATGGCAGTTCTAAAGAGTGCTCTTGCAAGAAAAGAAAGTCGTGGTGCACACTGGCGGGAGGATCATCCGAAGAGCAATGACGATGATTACCTTAAAACAACGGTAGCCAGATTTGATGGAAAGCAGATACAGATTTCCTTTGTACCTGTTCCAGAAAGGCGGTGATTCACTTGGTATATAAAATAAGAATCAGGCGGCAGGAGAGTCAGAAATCAGACAGTTATTGGCAGGAATTTGAGTATGACGGAAGCAAAAACAGCTCTGTTGCCACTGTTCTAAAGGAATTGAACAGTAGAACCCCTTTGAAAGATAACTCAGGAAATATAGTTACTCCCATCAGCTGGGAATGTAGCTGTATGGTGCGAAAATGTGGGGCTTGCGCCATGCTGATTAACGAACGTCCGAGGTTGGCATGCTCTACATTTCTACATACGTTAAAAGGTTCTACAATCATCTTGGAACCTTTAAGCAAATTTCCGCTTGTAAGAGATTTGATCGTTGACCGGTCAAATTTGTTTGAAAATTTGAAAAAACTGAACCTTTGGCTTGAAAGTGAAGCTTATATGAGTTCGTGGACACATGAACCGAGATACCAGTCGGCACGCTGTCTGATGTGTGGCTGTTGCCTTGAAGTGTGTCCTAACTTCTCTGCAAATGGGACTTTCGCAGGCACTGTTGCTGCAGTCAATGCATTTCGGATTCTGAATGAAGAACAGGAAAGCACTCATTTGAATGAGATTTCTGCTGAATATAAGAAGAGATTTTTTGAAGGATGCGGGAAGTCGTTATCTTGTCATGATATTTGTCCGATTGGTCTGCCTGTGGAAGAATTGCTTGTAAGGTCGAATGCAGCGGCTGTTTGGGGCAAATAAAATGGATGATAAAAGCTATAATGAATGTATGAAGAGAATCAAAAACTTGATTCTCTTTTTTAAAATAAATACATTGATAAATATCTATGTATATATTATATTGAACATAGACAATGATCAATGTGAGGTGTTAATATGAATGCAATGGATGTGGCTTTGATATGCAAGGCTTTGGGCGATGCGAACAGGCTGGAAATTGTACAGATGCTGTCGGATGGAGAATAGTGCGGGTGTAAATTTTTGGAAAGATTTGAAATTACCCAGCCAACTTTATCCCATCATATGAAGATATTGGTAGGATGCGGCCTTGTGAATGATCGTAAGGAAGGAAAATGGCATCACTATTCTTTGAATTGTGAGACATTGATGAATTACAAACACTTTATAGAATCCCTTACTTGCCTTGGATGCGGTGACGGGGATTGTTGTAAATAATTTAAGGAGAGCAGATATCATGAAAAAAAGAGTGAATATTTGAAGAATGTTTTTACAAGCACCTATATTAAAGATGTAATGGAGCGCAATAAAGTTCTTAAAGATGCATCTATAATGGATGATTTGTTGGATATTATATCTTCATCTATTGGTTCTTTATCTAATCCAACTAAGCTAGCAAATACTTTTATGTCAGAAAAAAATATAAAGATATCTCAGCTTACAGTAAGTAATTATTTGGATTATTTTATTGATGCTTTTTTAATTGAAAAAGCCAGAAGATATGATGTGAAAGGAAGGAAATATATATCATCTCCGTATAAATACTATTTTTCAGATATTGGGCTTAGAAATGTAAGGCTAAATTTTAGACAGAATGAGCAGTCACATATTATGGAGAATGTAATATATAATGAACTTCGTATGAGGGGATTAAATGTAGACGTTGGTGTTGTGGAATATAACTATAAAGATGAGAATAAAAAAACGATTAGAAAAAATTTAGAAATAGACTTTATTATCAATAGAGGAAGTAATAGATATTATATTCAATCTGCACTTAATGTTGATACAAAAGAAAAACAAGTACAAGAAACGGAATCCTTGAGAAGAACAGGAGATTCATTTAAGAAAGTTGTTATAGTTAGAAACAACATAGTACCTAGATTTGATGATGATGGAATTTTGTATATTGGAGTAGAGGATTTTCTCTTGGATGAAACAGCACTGGATTTATAGAAATAGCATCGTGCGATTTAATAAAAATGCGTATAAAAAGATGAAAAACGGCAAAGCGGTGTTTATTTTTATTCGGAAAGAATAATGAAGAGGAAGATACGGTTTATATCGGTCAAGCCGGTATCAGAAAGAACGGTGAAGGCGTGTTATTCAGAGTGGTGGAACATCTGAAAGACGAGTTTTATTTTACGGAAGCCGTTATGTTTACCACGAGTGATAATTCATGGGGACCGACAGAAATCAGCTATCTTGAAAATAAATTTACTAATCTGGCAATCCGCACGGGGCGGTATACCGTGAAAAACGGCAATGAACCCAATCCCGGTAATGTTACGGAAGAAAAGGCGGATATGAAGTCATACGCGATGACGGTAAAGTGGCCGTGAATCTAAGTGAGGGCGAGCGCAACTTCATTGCGTTCCTCTACTTCTATTATGTAGTTCGCGGCATGCGGTCAGAAACAGACTCCGGCAAAAACAAGATCGTCGTAATCGATGATCCGGTTTCAAGTATGGACAGCAGCGCCCTCTTCATCGTAGGTTCGCTGGTCAGGGAAATGATAGGAATATGTGCAAATGTTGCCGATCCGGTTGAAAACGAGAATCCGATATTCGCTGGAAGGTACATCGAGCAGATCTTTATCCTGACGCATAACGCTTACTTTCATTAACAGGTCGTATATGATCAGGTAGGCCGGTACAGATACGTTTCGCTGTACAAGATTAACAAGAAGAACAACGTGTCTTTAGTTGAAATTTGTGTCATTCCTGCAGGTAGGATTAGCGAAAGGGCCGGATTACACGAAATACCATCTGGCAGGTGCCATGCTCTCCTATATCCGGCATACAGAGTCTTTTAATGAAGGGATGTACTTTGTCGATGAAAGCATCGACTGAGACCGGTACCGGGATGTGTTCCACTCGATTTTCGTGGTGATGGATTAGGAATAGCATTACAAGAGAATGATGGAAGAAGTCGGATAAGGTTGTCCACGCCATTTGGCCCACGGAATAGATTACATATGGAAGGCGAGCAAGCTCAATGAAGGTATTTGATAATGTCACGAACATCGTTCGAGACGACATGGAAAAAACGATAAAGCGGAATAGCAAGGTTTCTGTGGCAGCGGCTTGCTTTTCTATGTATGCCTATAGTGAATTGAAGAAGCGGCTTGAAAGCATTGATGAGTTCCGTTTTATTTTCACGTCTCCGACATTTATCAAGGAGAAGGCCGAGAAGCAAAAGCGGGAATTTTACATTCCACGCCTCAGTCGTGAGAGTAGCCTGTATGGTACAGAATTTGAAATAAAGCTGCGTAACGAGATGACGCAGAAGGCCATTGCCAAGGAATGCGCAGATTGGATAAAGCGCAAGGCGACCTTTAAGTCTAACGTTACCGGTGAGAACATGGGCGGCTTTATGACCGTCAATGCTCCTGCGGAAGAAGTAGCATATATGCCGATGAACGGTTTCACGACTGTTGATATCGGCTGCGAGCGTGGCAATAATAGCTACAACATGGTCAACCGTATGGAGGCACCGTTCTCCACGCAGTACATGCAGCTTTTTGAGTCGCTTTGGAATGACAAAGATAAGATGCAGGACGTGACCGATGTCATCATTTCAAATATCAGTACGGCCTACAATGAGAACTCGCCGGAATTCATTTATTTCATGACGCTTTACAATGTTTTCAGTGAATTCCTTGATGATATTTCAGAGGACGTTCTGCCGAATGAGGCGACTGGTTTTAAGCAAAGCAAAATTTGGAGCATGCTATATGACTTCCAGAGGGACGCGGTACTTGCGATCATCAACAAGCTGGAGAGATACAACGGTTGTATTCTTGCTGACAGCGTCGGTCTTGGCAAGACCTTCACTGCGCTGGCGGTTATCAAATATTACGAGAACAGGAATAAAACTGTCCTTGTCCTCTGCCCGAAGAAGCTATCGGAAAACTGGAATACCTACAAGGATAACTATGTAAATAATCCGATTGCATCAGACCGACTGAATTATGATGTTCTCTTTCATACCGACCTTTCTCGTTCTGGTGGCTTTTCCAATGGCCTCGACCTTGATCGCTTGAACTGGGGTAACTACGATCTTGTGGTCATCGATGAGTCTCACAATTTCAGAAATGGTGCAGGCACTCATGCCAACACGCAGGAGAACCGCTATGTGAAGTTAATGGATAAGGTCATCCGGGCAGGCGTGAAAACGAAAGTGTTGATGCTGTCTGCCACGCCGGTCAATAACCGTTTTACTGATCTTAAAAATCAGCTGGCCATTGCCTATGAAGGAAATTCAGAGTTTATCAATGACAAGCTCGATACCAAGAAGCCGATTGAAGACATATTCCGCCTGGCTCAAAAAGCGTTCAATGCCTGGAGTAAGCTTGATCCGGAAGACCGGACAACTGATGCATTGCTCCGCACATTGGATTTTGATTTCTTCGAAGTCCTCGATAGCGTTACAATTGCCCGCTCCAGAAAGCACATCGAGAAATATTACAACACTGAGGAAATAGGTAAGTTCCCGCAGCGCCTGAAACCTATATCAAGGCGTCCGAGCATGACCGATCTTTCGAGCGCCATAAACTATAACCGGGTTTACGAGCAGCTGATGCAACTGACGCTCGTGATCTACACGCCATCAAATTATATCTTTCCGAGCAAGATGTTGAAGTACATTGACCTCACGCACAACAAAGGAAATAACCTCACGCAGAAAGGCCGTGAGCAAGGTATCCGGCGCTTGATGAGTATCAACCTCCTGAAGCGTCTGGAAAGCTCTGTTTATTCCTTCAATTTGACGCTGAACAGAATTTTGGAGCTGATAAAGAGCACCATCACTGCCATTGACAGCTTTGAGAAAAACGGAAAAGCTGATTTGGACATGTATGAGGCTTCGGACAGCGATTTTGATATTGATGACGAGAATAACGATTACTTCACCGTCGGCAAAAAGGTAAAGATTGACCTTGCCGATATGGACTATAAAACATGGCGAGATGAGCTGCAGCACGATGCAGATACGCTTGAGCTTCTGACGCTTATGATCGCAGATGTTACACCGGAGCATGACCTGAAACTGCAGACCTTGTTGCACCTGCTGGATGAGAAAATGAAGCATCCAATCAATGAGGGCAACAAGAAAGTGCTGATCTTCTCCGCGTTCTCTGATACGGCAGAATATCTGTACGATCAAGTGTCTGCCTACATGAAATCAAACTATGGTCTGGATACAGCGGTTATTACCGGAAGCATTGACGGACGGACTACCATCAAAGGCCTAAAAGCCACGCTCAATAATGTGTTGACCTGCTTTTCGCCTATATCAAAGAGCCGCGACGTTCTGATGCCGGACAGCACGAAGGAAATTGATATCCTGATTGCTACGGACTGTATTTCTGAAGGTCAAAACTTGCAGGACTGCGACTATCTGGTGAATTACGACATTCACTGGAATCCGGTGCGCATTATTCAGAGGTTCGGTCGAATTGACCGTATTGGCAGCAGGAACCAGTATATCCAGCTGGTAAACTTCTGGCCGGATATGACGCTGGATGATTACATCAATCTGAAGTCCCGCGTTGAGACAAGAATGAAGATCTCCGTCATGACTTCGACCGGTGACGATAACCTGATCAATCCGGAAGAAAAAGGCGATCTCGAATACAGAAAACAGCAGCTGAAGCGTCTGCAAGAAGAGGTCGTGGATATTGAAGATATGTCGACAGGCATTTCCATCATGGATCTGGGACTAAACGAGTTCCGGCTCGACCTTCTGGAATATATAAAGACACATGACCTTAGTACGAAGCCAAAAGGCTTGCATGCAGTAGTTCCGGCTACGGAAGAGAATCCGGAGGGCGTGATCTTTGTCCTGCGGAACATCAACAACAGCATTAATATTGATAACCAGAATCGCATTCACCCGTTCTACATGGTGTATATCGGTGTAGATGGAGACATTGTTTGCGATTATCTGAATCCGAAGAAGCTGCTAGATACCGTCCGGCTGCTGTGTCGGGGTAAGTCCGAACCGATTCTGACGCTGTGCGAGAAATTCAATAAGGAAACTGATGATGGAAGGAACATGGAGGAGGTTTCGCAGCTTCTTTCCGATGCGGTCAATTCCATCATCGATGTGAAGGAAGAAAGCGATATTGACAGTCTGTTTTCCACAGGTGGTACATCTGCTCTGATGTCACAGATCAGCGGATTGGACGACTTTGAGCTTATTTGCTTCTTGGTAGTGAAATGAGGAGGTGTATCCGGTGATTGGATTACCGAAGAGCACGGAGTTTAACCGGCGCATACCGAAGCAGAAATTCTATGAGAATATTTCTGTATCGCCGACGTTAAAGCGAGTGTTCATAGAACAGATCAAGGTGATCTACTGGCGCAACAAAGTGACTGCGACAACTATGAATCTTGCAGCCGGAGAAACCGTGACTGAGCTGGAGGTATTTGAGGTAAAGCTAAACGGGCAACAGCTCGATGAATCTGTCCTCCGGCAGATAGATAAAGAGATACCATACCACATCCTGTTCCTACTGGAGTATGACGGCAAGTATCAGGCGTGGACAGCATACAAGGAGGCAGCGGCCTTCGGATCAAATGCTTTTAAGGTAGGCACCTACTACCACACAGACTGGCTCCCGGAAACCGAGCTGCCTCTGAAGGTGGAAGGCTTAAGCGTCGATAAGGTATATGAAAATTTTGTGCGGCAGATTGCCGGTGACGCACTCCGCTCCGAAGAGGGCAAGACGGAATTACTGAAGGAATCTGTGGAGCGGGATAACCGCAGGCAGGAGCTGGAAAAGCAGGTCGCGGCACTGCAAACGAAAGTCCGCAAGGAAAAACAGCTGAACAAGCAGGTGCAGCTGAATGCGGAGCTGAAGAAACTGAAGAATGAATTGGAGGAACTCTGATATGGAGAAAATGAGAATGGAATCATTTGACCAGACTCAAAGCAATGTAGAGAAGATTGCGGAGTTATTTCCTAATTGTATTACAGAAACCGTTGATGAAAACGGCAAGCTGAAGAGGGCTATCAACTTTGAGTTGCTCCGCCAGATGCTTTCCGGTGATGTTCTGGAGGGCGATGAGGCTTATGAGTTTACATGGGTAGGAAAGAAGGCAGCTATTGTTGAGGCTAATAGGCCAATTCGTAAAACACTGCGACCATGCCCGGAAGAAAGCGTAGACTGGGATACCACGGAGAATCTGTATATTGAGGGGGATAATCTTGAGGTTTTGAAGCTCCTGCAGGAAAGTTATCTTCATAAAGTTAAGCTGATATATATTGATCCACCTTATAACACCGGAAGAAATTACATTTATAGAAATGACTTCTCTGTGGGAAGTGAGGAGTATGATGAGCAGGCTGGACTTGTTGATGAAGAAGGCGATCGACTGGCAGCTAATCCTGTTGGCTCTGCACGTTTCCATTCAGCATGGCTTACAATGATGTATCAGAGGCTGTTACTTGCAAGAAACTTACTGACAGACGATGGAGTCTTAGTTTGCGCGATTGATGAAAACGAATTGTCTTCACTTGAAATGCTTTTAAAGGAGATATTCGGGGAAGGTACATATGATCATGTTTGTGTGACCGTTATTCATAACCCACGTGGACAGCAAGGAAAGAATTTTTCATATACGAATGAGTATGCCATTTTTGTTTTTCCAAAAGCACTTAAAGTAATTGCTGATAAAAGAATACCGGATGATGAGGTTAGTTGGTCGCCACTGAGAAATTGGGGTAGCGAATCAGAAAGAACGGATGCCAAAAATTGCTTCTATCCTGTGATAGTACAAAATGATCAAATTGTTGAATTCGGTGATGTATCTCCGGATGAATATCATCCACAGCAGACTGTTAGAGATGGAGATAAGTATTATGTATATCCAATTGATAGACAGGGCATTGAGAGAAAATGGAGATACGCAAGACAAACTGTTGAAAGTATTTGGAGTATGCTACGCGCCAAGAAAATATCTGGTGGATATGATATTGAGCTTGGGAAGACCTTTGGAATTCAGAAGACTGTATGGGATGACAAGAAATATGATGCAAATGAATATGGAACAAAGATTGTCAGTGATTTAGTGCCGGGTGGCGGTTTCTCCTTTCCAAAGAGTTTATATACTGTTTATGATTCTGTTTACGCTGCAACAGCGGAGGATAAAGATGCCATTGTAATGGACTTCTTTTCTGGTTCAGGAACAACTGCGCATGCGGTAATGAAGTTAAATGCTGAGGACGGCGGTCATAGAAAGTTTATTATGGTTCAGCTGCCAGAGGACTTGAACGAAGCAGTTTCACGTCCGGGCTTGGATGCGAGATTGAAGTCGAATATTGAAGCAACGATCAAGTATCTTACTTCTCAAGGCTATGAAGCGACGATTTGTAGTATTGGCGAGGAAAGGATTAGAAAAGCCGGAGAAAAGATCAAAGAAGAGAGTCCGCTTACATCAGCGCAGCTTGATACGGGATTTAGGGTATTTAAGCTTGATGATAGCAACATGAACGATGTCTATTACGCCGCTGGCGATTATAGTCAGGGGATGCTGTCTATGTTGGAGTCCAATGTAAAGTCAGATCGTTCCGATCTCGATTTGCTGTTTGGCTGCCTTCTTGAGTGGGGACTCCCGCTCTCCATGCCGTATGCGTCAGAACAAATTGAAGGTTGCACAGTTCACACTTATAACGACGGTGATCTGATAGCCTGCTTTGACGAAAATATTCCTGATAGCGTAATTAAGGAAATCGCCAAGCGACGGCCACTTCGAGCAGTATTCCGTGACAGCAGCTTTAAGGATAGTCCTTCCAAGATTAATGTCGGTGAAATTTTCAAAATGCTGGCACCGGATACAAGGGTCAAAGTGATTTAAGGAGGTGGCATCCGTATGAGGATACAATACAAACATCAAAAATTCCAAGCCGATGCTGCCAAGGCTGTCGTGGATGTATTTGCAGGTCAGCCTTATTTGACGCCTACCTATATGATGGACAGAGGAACCGGTATGTTTCAGATTGGACTGAACGAGGAACGAGATTATACCGGTTGGAGTAATCAAAAGATTGTGCCGGAGCTTTCCGACCATCTTATTCTGGAACATATACAGAAAATACAGCGTACAAATCAGATCCAGCCTTCATCGAAGCTGGAAGGCCGCAGCGAGGGCTTCAATCTCACAATCGAGATGGAGACCGGTGTCGGCAAAACCTATACTTATATCAAGACCATGTATGAGCTGAACCGTGCCTATGGTTGGAGCAAGTTCATTATTGTCGTACCGAGCATCGCCATCCGTGAAGGAGTGTATAAGTCCTTCCATATGACGCAGGAGCACTTCGCAGAGGAGTACGGAAAGAAGATCCGTTTCTTTATTTACAATTCTGCACAGCTCACGGAGATTGACCGCTTTGCTTCCGACAGCTCCATCAACGTCATGATTATCAATTCGCAGGCGTTCAATGCCAAGGGCAAAGACGCAAGACGTATTTATATGAAGCTGGACGAGTTCCGTTCCCGCAGGCCGATTGACATCATTGCGAAAACGAATCCGATCCTGATAATCGATGAGCCGCAGTCCGTGGAGGGCAAACAGACAAAGGAACGCTTGAAGGAGTTCCAGCCGCTGCTGACGCTGCGCTATTCCGCTACGCATAAATCGGACAGCATTTACAACATGATTTATCGTCTGGACGCTATGGAAGCATACAACAAGCGTCTGGTAAAGAAGATCGCCGTCAAGGGTATCACCGAGACCGGCAGCACAGCCACGGACAGCTATCTCTATCTGGAAGGTCTGAATCTCTCCAAGAGTGATCCGACTGCTACGCTGCAGTTTGAAGTTAAGATGGCCAGCGGTACACTGAAGAAAAAAAGCCGTATCGTGAAAATTGGAGATAATCTCTACGACTATTCCGGCGGGCTGGAAGAATATAAAAACGGTTTTGTGGTAAAGCAGATCGATGGGCGTGACGACTCCGTGGAATTCCTGAACGGCATCAAGATTTACGCCGGTGATGTGATAGGTGCGGTTGACGAAGACCAGTTGCGCCGTATCCAGATCAGAGAGACGATCCTTTCGCATATTCAGAGAGAACGTCAGCTCTTTTATAAGGACATCAAGGTGTTGTCGCTGTTCTTCATTGATGAAGTAGAACATTACAGAATTTACGATAAAGCAGGACAGGCGCAGAACGGTATCTTTGCCACAATGTTCGAGGAAGAATACCGGGACGTCATCAGCAACATGCAGAGGGAGATTGGCGATGACGAGTATATGAAATATCTCGAGGCTATACCTGCAGACAAAACGCACGCTGGTTATTTCTCTATCGATAAGAAAGGCCACATGATCAACAGTAAGGTTGCTCGTAAAGAAACCACCTCGGATGACGTGAGCGCCTATGAGCTGATTATGAAAAACAAGGAATTGCTCCTTGACCGTGATCCGAAGAAGTCGCCGGTGCGCTTTATTTTCTCACACTCTGCGCTGCGCGAAGGCTGGGACAATCCTAATGTATTCCAGATCTGCACGCTGAAGCAGTCCGGTAGTGATGTCCGTAAGCGTCAGGAAGTAGGCCGTGGCCTGCGCCTTTGCGTCAATCAGGACGGAGAGCGTATGGATACCAATGCGCTCGGAAACGACGTTCATAACGTGAATGTTCTGACGGTTATCGCCAGTGAGAGCTACGATTCTTTTGCTAAGGGACTGCAAACCGAGATGGCGGATGCTGTTGCCGACAGACCGCGTGCAGTTACAGTTGACCTGTTTGTCGGCAAGGTTATCAAGGACGATAAGGGTAATGAACAGGTTATCGATCAGGATACTGCTTCGGCGATCCACTACGACATGATTGTAAACGGCTATATCGACCGCAAGGGTGTCCTGACGGATAAGTATTATGAGGATAAGGCAAACGGAGAAATCAAGGTCGCAGAAGAAGTAGCTGACTCTGCTGCCTCTGTTATTGAAATCGTTGATTCCATCTACGATGCTCGCAGCATGCAGCCTGAAAATGCCCGCAGCAACAATGTCGAGCTTCAGGTGGATGAGGACAAGCTGGCAATGCCGGAGTTCAAAGCTCTGTGGTCAAAGATCAATTCCAAGTCGGTTTATGTGGTTGACTTTGATACTGATGAGCTTATCAGGAAGTCTATAGCTTCCCTTGATTCCAAGCTGCGTGTTTCAAAGATTTACTTTCGGGTAGAGTCCGGCGCAATGGATACCATCAAATCGAAAGAGGAGCTGGTCGCCGGAGCTTCTTTCGCGAAGGAAGAGTCTGCCGGCTATGGCGTGACCATCACGGCAAACTCGAATGTAAAATATGACCTCATCGGAAAACTGGTGGATGAGACCGGCCTTACACGAAAAGCGGTTATTGCTATCCTTCAGGGTATTCAGCCGCACGTGTTTAATCAGTTTAAGGACAATCCGGAGGAATTCATCGTCAAAGTCGCTGCGTTAATCAACGATGAGAAAGCCACGGCAATCATTGAGCATATTACCTATGATGTGCTGGATGAGCACTATGGCATGGATGTTTTCACCGATCCTACCATCAAGGGCAAGCTGGGAGTAAATGCCATGAAGGCAAAGAAGCATCTCTACGATCATATCGTTTACGATTCATCGAATGAGCGCGATTTTGCCACAGACCTTGATACGAACACCGATGTCGCGGTTTACGTGAAACTGCCGGATGGATTCTATATTTCCACACCGGTCGGACACTACAATCCGGACTGGGCGATTGCTTTCTACGAAGGCAAGGTAAAACACATATACTTCGTGGCAGAGACGAAGGGCTCCATGAGTTCGATGCAGCTGCGCCTGATCGAAGAGTCCAAGATTCACTGCGCGAGAGAGCATTTTAAGGCTATCTCCAATGGAAACGTGGTATACGACGTAGTCGATAGCTACAAGTCCCTGTTAGAGAAGGTGATGAAATAAGAATGGGAGGGCTGACTGATGGCGACACGCGGAAAGAACATACAATTATTCTTGATGTACGGTGAGTCTGGAGGAAGAATCAAATGCACTCTCGCAAACTGGACGGGTGTTGCCTATAAGATTCCGAGAACAGAACTCGACAAGTGTAAAGAACGTGATGACCTGAAACAGAGCGGAGTTTACTTCCTTTTTGGGACTTCTGATGAGACGGGCAAGGGCGTCGTATATATCGGGCAGGCTGGTGCACGTAAGAACGGCGAGGGTATTCTCAATCGTCTGCAGGAGCACAAGCGCAATCCGGAGGTGAGCTGCAAAGGCTTCGCATCGCGCAGCTTCTTATAGGAAAGATGCATGATTTACTTATCGTTCTGGATGAGCCTACAGCATCCTTGTATCCCGCAGAGGTTGACTTTATGATAGGCATCATGGATGAGATGCGCAAGAAGAATACATTGCTTGTGGTAGAGCATAACGATAAGGTCATCGAAAAAGCTGATCACAATATCTATCTTGGACATGACGGGGGCAAGAACGGCGGTTACCTGATCAGTAAAGACGAGTATATGAAGCTGCAGGAGGTTCTCTGCCTTACCAGTTTTTCAAGAGAACATCTTGTGACACCCGAGTGCTGGATTCGGATTATGTCGATTATGCAGGAAGCGAGCTGGAAATACCGCATGGATCTATACTGGGGTTCTGCGGAATGTCAGGCTGCGGCAAGACGACGATTCTCAGAAAAATTCTCCCCAAGTGTTATGAGGATTACCTGTATGTTTCACAGAAGCCTTTAAAAGGACAATCATTTACTACAGTGGCCACATACACGAAGCTCCTTGACGAGATACGAACCTGTTATGCAAAAGCACTTGGGAAGGATAAAGGTTATTTTTCTCAGAGAGGCAAAGGTGCCTGTGATAAATGCGGAGTACATCGGAGACGGAAACTGGGAATGCCCGAAGTATGGCAGAGTGATTCCTTTCGGGGAACCGGATGATGACGATGACGGCGAGAGCCTCAGCGTATATGACGCTGCTTTGATCTGGGCTTCTAATGGTAAGGACGAGGAGTATACCTTTTGCTACAGTGAGGACGAACTGGAAAGGGCTCTTCGTTGACCACTTCTCGTTAACGACCAAATACCGAAAAGGTCAAGTAAAAAAAGGAGAAAAGTATCAATATTTTCCAAGAATCTACTTTTCAATTTCAGTTCAAGGAGGAAATCAAATGGATATTAAGATTGAGTAAAAGAGAGCATCTAAAGTAGCCGGTATTAAATCGGATGTAACTAAAAGTTCAAATTTCCTAAAAGTTTGGGATAGACTGGTTGAAAAAGTACCAAGAGAAAAATTGGAAGAGTTTGGTAATGGTCAAATCTTTGGCATAGGATATGACTATATAATGGATGAAGAAGATTCATTTTTTGGTTGATATTTACAGATATTTTAATGGTGATTATTAAAGTGTTCATGTAGATTAGTGTAACTAATACTCTAAAGATAATACAATAACTATAAGAAGATTCTTTTAAATACTAGTAGAATCTGTATGCTATTTTAAGAGAAGGGAGTAATATGAAGAAATTATTTTTTAGAATATTTTTAATTGTTATTATTTTAGTAGTTTTAGTTTTTATTCTTAGAATATATAATGACCATAAGTATAAAGATATCAATGCTTTAAATTTTCCTAAATATTATAGGGATGTTACTAATATTAGTCTATATCCTACAGATATTGATGGAGTTGATGTAACTTATGTAGATGAGGGGGGAATGCAAGGATTTAGATTGGTACCTAAGGAAAAATCACATAAGGGTCTTGTAATTTGTTTTGGAGGTGCTGACGGAGGTCCCAATTTTGAAAATGCGGAGATATTAGCAAAAGAAGGCTATGAAACCTTTGCTCTATTTATGTTTGGTATGAAAAATCAAGAACAGACTTTGAGAAAAATTCCCTTAGAACAATTTGAAGATGTTATAAGTTATATAAATAAAAATATAAAAGACAATAAACCGATAAGTGTTTTGGGAGCGTCAAAAGGCGCAGAATATGCACTTAATTTGGCTTGCAAATATCCTGAAATAGATAATCTGATTTTGATAGCACCTTCATCTTATAATTTTGCTGGTCTAGATTTTAAAGATTATGGTTCATCATGGACATATAAGGGAAAGGAACTTCCATATATAGATATAAAAAAATCATCATTTAACTCATTTTTAAAAAATATTATTGTTCCAAATATTATTAAAAGTCCTATTAGTTATAAAGAAACTTATAACAGTGCAATAGAAGAAGACTCAACAAGCCAAGAAAAATTAATATCAGTAAAAGACATCAAGGCAAATATATTAATGATTGTGGGCGAAGATGATTTGATGTGGGATAGTCTTGCTATGGCAAATAAAATAAAAGAACAAAATTCTAAAGCAAAAATTTATTCTTATAAGGGAGCTGGACATATATTTGCTGGCAATGGTATTTTAAATTTAGGTAAAATTAGAGTTGCAACAGGTGGAACAATTGAAGGCAATGAAAAAGCAAGAAGTGAATCAAGAAAAACTATTGATGCTTTCTTAAAAGAAAATCATAAATAGATAATTACTTGTGTGTTCAAAAATGATAAAAATATAGTAAAAAAGAAGTAGAATTAATCTACTTCTTTTTTATTTTAAAATATGCTGTAAAATATAATATCTCGTGTCTTTATAAACTTGATATGAGCAGTAGATGGATGACATTTGAATGAAGATACTAAGATTTTTTCATCAGTTTTTTCACTCTTAGTAATATAATCTATTGCCAAATTTAGAGTTGATCTTATAGGATGTATTTTTGTAATTGCCATACTAATCACCAGAACTTTTTTTGCTTTATTAAGAAGTAGGAAATGGATCTGCCATATTTCTCTTGATAATTTTTCTATCTGTTTATGCATTGATTTAATTTCATTCTTGTAAATAATGCTGGTTGTATTAGTAGCTTTTGAAATCTGGTTTATATTATTTGTTACATTCGAAAGTAGCCATTGTAGGTTTCTAAATGGTTCTAAATCTACAACATAAATTTCTTTTTCCAATACACATTTTCTAAGAAAGTGGGACATAGTTTTGCAATTAGCAAGTTTCATTTTCTTTTCAAAAATTTCTTTTTCTTCATCTGTTAAATATATTTTTAGCTGATTATTTCTTTTTCTATTATCCATAGTATATCTCCTTATCATAAAATATTGGGGTCTTAGGGTTCTCCCTAACAAGGTAAAATTGATAAAAAAAGAAGCAGTCCATAAAGGTTCTGCTTCATCAATTTTTCGTAAGTGTCCGTACACTTACTGTGCTTGCTATTAAAGTTATAAGCGTTAAACTTGTTATTTAATTAACCAGGTCAAAGATAAAGGAAACGTCAAGGCCTTGGTCCTTATTCTCTATGGAAAATTTCCCATCATGCAATTCGGCGATTTGCTTAGCGATAAAAATTCCCAAACCATGCCTTGTAATATTAGTCAAATCTTCGTCATTAATTCTCTTTATTAGACCTTCATCTACCCCACAGCCTTGGTCTAAGACCCTTATAATTAGCTTATTATCAGAGTTTGAAATTATTAATTCGATTTTTCCCTCGGTATAGGCAAGGGAATTTTTTATGATATTTTCTACCATCCTATAAAACAAGGTTGGATCCATTTTGATTTTTATATCTGGGTCCCTTAGCCTATTTTCAAAGATAATTTCTCTTTTTGGGTTTTCATTTAACTTATCGACTATGACTTTTCGGATTACTTTTAAGGGGCTTTTTGCTTCAAAATTTTCCTTGTCGATGTTGGCAAGGGACATAGTTAGATTGAGGCCTTCTAGGATATTTGAAATTTTTAAAATTTGGTCTTGGATATTTTTTGTATCGAGGTCATTTTTGTTTTCTTTATTCAGTTCCCAGGAAATTTTTGCAAGAGGAGTCCTCACATCGTGGCTAACCCCTCTTATCCATTTACTTTGTGATTTTTTTAAGTTATTATATCTTTCGTTTGCCTTGTTAATTGAAAGGGCAAGGTCTCTTAATTCTCCACTTTCATCTAATTTTTCATAGTCGTCTTCAAAAAGTTTATCAATTCCCTTTTGAAATGGAAGAATATTTTTAAGGATGTTCCTTATATCTATTCTGTAAAAAATATAGACAAATAGCAAAAATAAAATTAAAAATAGGGCAAATATCCACAGGTTAAAAATTAATTTTTTGTAGCTATAGTAATTAAAGGGCAACTTATCTAGAGAATTTTTTGGATAGGCAAAAAGGATTAGACCACCTTCAATAATATAGGTAAAAACGGGGTAATCAGCCAAGTAATATCTGGTAAACCCAGCTACATCCGTGATCTCGAATTTATTTTTAACCTCTCTTGGCTTGTTGAAAGATTCGATGACTTTACCATTTTTATCTAGCCTTATGGCCCAAATATCATTTTCTTTTAAAAAGTTCTTATTATTTTCGTTGAGATAGGTATCTGTTTTGTTGTTATCTATATAAGTATAAACGTAATTAGGATTTGGATATTTATCTCCCAACTTGTAATTGAGGTAGAGAAAAGCCATTAGCGAAAATGTCAGAAAAAACATTAGGGCAAGGATTCTTATTATGATTTTTTTAAATTTTTTTATTATATAATTAAACATCTTAGTCTTCCTTCATCAGTTTATAGCCCAAACCCTTGATGGTAATTAGGATTTTTGGCTCTCTGGGATTGTCTTCGAGTTTTTCTCGAATCCTATAGATGTGGGTGATTAGGGTATTTTCATAACCATAAGAATCTTCCCAAATATTTTCCAATATGCTGTCAATTGACACAATCATATTCATATTATCGGTCAAATAGGCTAGGATTTTAAATTGGGTGGCAGTTAGGGGAATTTTCTTGCCGTTTTTTATGAGGATGCCCTTAGATTTATCGAAAATCACCTTGCCTAAAGATATTTTTTCTTCATTTTTAATTTTTTTGCTCCTTCTTAAAACTGCATCAATCCTCCAAAGGAGTTCATCAGGGAAAAATGGCTTGACTAGGTAGTCGTCGGCCTTGTTTTCAAAACCTTCCTTCCTATCATCTATCCCATCAAGGGCAGAGAGGATTATGACTGCCATATCGGAAGTTTTTGTTATTTCCTTTAAAAGATCAAAACCGCTACCGTCGGGTAGCATTAGGTCAAGGACCACTAGGTCAATTTTAAAATTCCCTAGTTTAAATCTTGATTCCTTAAGGTTTTTGGCGGTATAAACTTTTTTAAAACCCTTGTCTTTCAAAAAATTATATAAATTTTCCAATAAATTTGTTTCGTCATCTACTATTAGTATAGAAAAATTATTTCTAAAATCCATAAGTCCTCCTTGCTACCCTAATTATACACCAAACTTTTGATTTTTTTGTTTTTGTGATGTAAAAGTGACCTTGCTTAAAGCTTATTTTTATCTTAGCCTGGTATCCTTTTTGTAGGAGGAATAATTATGGAAAAAATCTTAGAAATAAAAAATTTACAAAAATCATATAACAAGAAGAAAGTCCTAGATATTGACTATCTGGAAATCGAAGAGGGTTCAATTTACGGCCTAATAGGGAAAAATGGAGCTGGAAAGTCAACTCTTATGAAGCTTATACTTGGACTTGTTAAAAAAGACGGAGGGGAAATTAGGGTTTTTAGCCAAGAAATAAGTCCTAGAAACCAAAAGGACCTTAACAAAAATCTCGGGTCCCTAATTGAAAATCCTTCCTTTTATGACCACTTAAGTGGCTATGAAAATCTTGAAATAATTTGCGAGCTTAAGGGAATAGATAAGGGAGAAATTTCAAAAACTCTTGACCTTGTTGGCCTTAATAATGTTGGCAAGAAAAAGGCCAGGGATTATTCGATAGGCATGAAGCAAAGACTTGGAATTGCAATCGCTCTTATTGGAAATCCAAAACTTTTGATCCTAGATGAACCTATAAATGGCCTTGATCCTCAGGGAATTGAGGAAATGAGAAACTTATTTAAAAATATGGTAAAAAACACTTCCACAAGCATTCTGATTTCTTCACACATCCTTGATGAGATGGAAAAAATCTCCACCCACATCGGCATCCTCAAGGAAGGAAAATTAACTTATAATGGAAGTTTGGAAGACTATAGAAAACTCCATCCACCATTTATTTCAATCCAAACATCTGACAATCAAAAAGCTGTTAATCTTTTAGACTTAGATCAGGTAAGGATAGATGGTAAAAAGATTATTTTGGGCAAAGTTTCTAACCAAAAAATTTCTGAGATAGTAAATTTCTTGCACGAAAAGGTTGATATATACAGGATTGAAGAAGAAAAAGAAAGCCTAGAAAAACTTTTTATCGAAGAAAGTAGGTCTTAATATGGCAAATTTAGAAAGAAAAAAATACAAAAGACTTGGGATAAATTTTTTAATACTAATAGTATTTTTCGCTCAAATGCTAATGGTAGCAGGGTTCAGCCATTCAAAATCATTTGCGGAGGGAAATTATCCCCTAGCCGACATTTTAGACACCTATTTATCTATTTCCTTATTGATAAATCCAATTTTAATCTCATCTTTGGTTAAAAAAGTGATTGAAATCGAGGAAAAAAACAAGATGTGGCAGTTGCAAGTAAGTCTTGGAGAAAAAGTAAACTATATACTCATAAATAAATTTAAAAACCTATCCTTAAAGCTAGTTTTATTGCAAATAGTAGAAGCTATTGTTTTTCTCCTACTTGCAAAAAAGTCAGGTCATTTTAATATGGACACTGACATGATCTTAAGATTTGGCCTGGTAAACCTATCCGCCATAATAATAAATTTGTTTTTTATGGCCCTATTTATGGTAATAGATATGAAGACAAAAAATGTCTACACCCTATCATTTATCTCAATAATTGGAGGACTAACTGGAGTAATCACCATGCTCACATCAAAGACTCTTGCCTTTGTAAATCCCTTTGCTTGGATGGCAAGTTTATTAAATATTTCTTATGTAAGTGAGGGTGGGAAATTTATCCAGGTTCTAAATCCAATAAATTTTTATACACCGGTCATTGCCCTTATCCTTTTAATAGCCTGCCTTGGCTACCTAAAGGCAATGAAAAATTATAATCTATACAAGGACTAGGAGGATTTATGTTAAAATTAGAATTTAAAAAAATAAAATTTACCAATATCTTGCTAGTAACTCTGATAATACCTCTACTAGCCAACGCCTTTGGCCTTATAAATTATATGGGAAATAGGGAGATCTTGACCCACGAATGGCAATCTTTGTGGACCCAGGTTAGCTTGTTTTACTTTTTATTTTTCTACATCCCTTTAATTGCAATAGTAATAGCAAGCCTTTGGGCAAGTGAACACAAGGCAGGGCTTAAATTTATCAGGCTTAGTCCAAAGAAAAATATGGACTTTGCAATTGCAAAGATAATCTTGGCCTTTATAATAATTTGCCTTTGCCAAATATACTTTCTAGGACTCTTCTATCTGGGAGGAAAATTTATAGGTGGTTTTTCGAGAATTGACTTTGACATATATATTTATTATACAGGCCTTAGCATCTTGCTGGCTTTGCCTATAATTGGGATATTCGGTGCCCTTGCTATAAGGTTTAGATCTTTTGGAATCATAGTGCTTTTATCCAGCACCTTTACCGTGCTTGGTTTTGTAACAGCTTACAAGGCCCTTAAAATAATAGGATTAAGCTATCTAGCAATAGTAGCAAATAAATTTAGATTTATAAACTCACATGATTTAGCCATACTAGGTATTTTTGCCCTGGGTGAATTAATAATATCCCTTTACCTATCTAATAAATTTTTAAAATATGAAAATAAATGATTTTTGAAAGATCATTATAAAAAGTGAATAAGAATTTGTCATAAATTTACAAAAAAATTGACCCCTTACTCGTTATAATAATCGAGTTTGGGGTCTTTTGGTTTTTTTATTTTATTTCTTCTATAGGAATGTCATAAAGGTCTTCGTAGAGGTAGGACTTATCAATCCCCTTCATGAAAACTTCTCTATCATTGATTTTATCTGTAAGGGCAGATTTAAGTAGGTGGTTGATTTCAAGTGTATTTACAACTGATCTTTCCATGGCGGACAGCTAAGCATATTTATCGATTGTTTCCCAATCTACACATTTTTTTAGTTTTTTTTTAAGAATTAAATGAAGCCAAATCCTATTCGCTTTGCCATTTCCCTCTCTAAAAGGATGGGCTATGTTCATTTTAATGTATTTGTCTACAATCACATCGAATATGGTTATGCGTGTCGAATGTCTAATGAAAAAAGCCATGATTATTTTGCCAATGATATTTGGAGTTTAATCAGTATGGTATGCTGAACTCCTTGTAAATTTAATTATGATAATAGTTGGTGTAGTAATGATGTTTGGGGAACTAAATAGGATGGATAAAATTGGTTTGAAAAATTAAATACAAATAACAATCGTAAAAGTTTCTTTCATTTTAGAGGATTTATGCCTAATAGCATAAGTCCTTTTTTATGTTCAAATTAATCATTAAAACTCAAAAATACTATAAAAAAATAAAAATTCTGGTTACCAAAGAGGGCAAATTTCACTTTATAAAGTGAGGGGATTTTGTCATCTTTCTATAAAAATCTAAATTCTTTGAAGTGTAAATATTATTGAGTTGCTAAAGTGAGATTAGTATATTTCATATTTAATTCACTTATCAAAGTAAAAAAATCAATTTATCGAGATGTTTGGTGACACACTAACTGAATAATCTGCATAAAAGGGGTTTAGCTTTTGCGGCATTGTAATATGTTTTTAAATCGTTTCGGCCATTTTGTTGGAGATGGGGTTAGGTAAGAGTGTCATTACCCTTACGGCTATAAAAAAACTGATGCTGGATTCCTTTGAGGTTTCCCGCACCCTCGTTATTGCCCCGCTTAGGGTGGCAAGTACCACATGGCCCGAAGAAATACGGAAATGGGAACATTTAAAGCATTTAACCTATTCGGTAGTAACCGGCGGAGAGAAGAAACGATTACAGGCATTACGGACACCGGTGCATATCTACATCATTAATCGGGAGAATGTGGAT
>NZ_KQ960952.1:35140-153864 GCF_001553405.1 Megasphaera hutchinsoni
GGGAGAATGTGGATTGGTTGGTTACGAAAAGCGGTGTGCCGTTTCACTTTGATATGGGCGTAATAGATGAACTGTTTGGTTCCTCTTTTTATATTTCGGCGACGCACCGGGCGGGACCGGAAAGGAGGAGGGCAAAAAAGGCGTCCCGATTGTTGTCGTGTATTGACGGGAAAGGGCGGCACATGATAACATTATTATGATAATGATTATTATATAGGAGGAAACGCAGTATGAATCTTAAAAAAGTTCTTTCCGTTTTAGCCGTTTCGGCGACTGTTTCAGCATCGGTCGGCGGTAGTACATGGGCCGCTGCCGCGACGCCGGTCGATGCAACGGCGCAGGCAACGACTGCCGTGCATGCCGTTATAGGAGAAAAAACGGGGTTAGTATTTAATGAATCGTCGTTCAAGGTGGTAAAAAAAGTCTTGCAACGAGGCGACGTGATTCCCCGCCATCATCATCCGGGTGCCACGGTTCTCTTTACCGTAGTCAAAGGACAAATGAAAGTGTGCATTAACGGCAAAGAAAATTATGAAGTCGTTCCGGGAAAAATGTTGAAATTCAACGGGCAAAATTACATTCAGGCAGTTGCCGCCGCCGACAGTATAGTCTTTGTAACTTTAATTGAAAATAAATAAGCACGCTTTTTCCGGCCCTCTGTTTATTAAATAGAGGGCTTTTTTACTTGCAAACGGCCGTATTTTTGGAGGAGATTTTTATAGAATCGTTTACCAGAGAGGCTTGTACGTGTATATTTTATAGTGGAATTATGAAATACATAGGCGTATAATTATGTGTGCTGTGAGGAGGATGTATAATGGCAGTAAAAATCGGCATCAGCGGCTTCGGTCGTATCGGCAGATGTACCTTTCGGACTTCGTTGGCACATGCGGAAGTGGAAATTGCCGCCGTCCATAATCGCTCGGTAGGACCGATTATGGCGGATTTATTAAAATTCGATACCGTACACGGTACGTGGGATCACGACGGTTCCTTTGATGCGGCCTTTTTGATTTCAGTGCAAGGTTCCTGACGGTACCATCGTATTTTTTTATCTTAGTTGTCAACACATATGTTACACGTTGAGAAGTATTCCGATACAACTTGGTTAGGATTTTTGAAATTAAGACTGGTCTTCGCGGTTTTATTATACCCGGAAAAGACTCAGAAAAATTATATGGACGTAAGAGTAGTTTTGCAACTGGTATGAGGAAATACAAAAATAAGATAAACTCATGTTGTACTTTCTATAGGAGTAGCTTAAAAGGCTGTTTTTTTTTCTAGGAAGTGAGTATATATAAATTTTAAATATAACTAATAATACAAACTCTGATTCCCGATAAGCCGAAGTCCAGACTTCCGAAAATCGGAGAGTAATTATAATAATATTAGTAATATTGAGTTAAGAAAGAATAATTTTAGAAAGGGCAAAAGCCTTATGGAATATATAAAAACATATTTTTGACTGATGAAGAATACAAGGACTTAACAGATGAGTTAGGAAGCAGAATTAGTGAATATATTGGTAGGTTGTCGTCATATATGAAAGCAAATAACAGAATTTATCAAGATCCCAAGGTATCGTTTTATTATTTAATGTTTACGAAATACAACATAAAACCGCTTATAGATGTAGGCGGTTTTTAATATTTACGCATAGATTTTTTGATTATGTAGGTGGTGGCAATGATATAAAAGGATAGGAATATAACAGAAAGGAGAAAGACTCGTGGTGAGGATTTAAAAAAATTGTCATTCTTGTTATAATACCTATAATAGAAGTGAGTTTATACTGTTTCGTGGCTAATATTAGATTGTTGTATATGTTAGCGGTGGTGTTAAAAAGTGCGGTAGCATTGCCTTGGCAGTATATAGTTATTCTGGCAAAGCTAAGAAGGTTGGTATGTATCATTAGTGCATATGAAAATATATGTGTAAGGCATATTAATAAGACTTTAGACAATAGGTTATATACTTAAAGTATGTGTGTTATAATAAATTATATTATGTATACGTCGTAGGGGGTTTAGAAAACCATGTCCATGTATTTTCCATTACAGGGATTGATTAGTAGCTTTAGATTATTGGATATTATTGATATTTTATTGGTTGCGTTTGTTTTATATAAATTATATTATTTGATTTATAATACTCGTGCCGTTGCTTTAATCAAAGGACTTTTGGTTTTAGGTATTGTTACGGTGGTCAGCAAGGTTTTAGATTTACATGTTATTAATTGGTTGTTGCAACAAGGAATGACGGTTATTTTGGTAGCATTGCCTGTTGTTTTTCAACCTGAATTGCGTCGGGCATTAGAGCAAATTGGTCGTGGGCATTTATTTCGTTCAGGACAAGTGATTAATGCAGAAGAGTTGGAACATTTAGTGGATGAGGTAGTAGCGGTAACGGAATCCTTATCTAAGACGCGGACAGGGGCATTGCTTGTCTTTGAACGGGAAGTTGGTTTAAATGATTATATTGATACGGGTATTTTTATTCAAGGTATTGTGTCGAGGGAATTGCTGGGAAATATTTTTATTCCCAATACGCCGTTACATGATGGCGCAGTTATTATTCGGGAAAATGAAATTATGGCTGCTGGGTGTTTACTCCCTTTGACGTCGGATCGTTCTTTATCTACAGAGTTAGGTACGAGACATCGTGCTGCGATTGGTATTAGTGAGATTACGGATGCTGTTGTGGTAGTTGTGAGTGAGGAAACGGGTGCTATTTCGTATACGTATGGAGGACATATTTATCGTCATTTAGAGGCAAAGAGTTTACATAAAGTGTTGCTTAATTTTTTGCGTCCCGCACCGCAGGGCTTGGTAAATATTTTAAAATGGAGGCCCTTAAAGTAATGATACGAATAGAAAAGAAATGGCAAGTAAAATTAATTTGTTTATTTGTAGCAATTGTATTGTGGTTTGCTATTATCGGGGAACAAAATCCGATGAGTGAAGGTAGTTATACAGTTCCTGTTGTGGTAGAAAATTTGAATTCGCGTTATATCGCCTCTGATGTTCCGCGGTCGGTATATGTTCGTTTAGCAGGTCCGCGTAATACGATTATTAATGTGGATCCATCAATGATTAAAGCTTATGTAGATTTAGGCGAAGTTAAAGAAGGTGTATCAGAAGTACCGATTCATGTTGAAATTCCGGCTGGTACGGAGTTAAAAAAGCAGGGAACGGTACGTGCGTCTATCCGAGTTGATTTGTATGCAGTAAAAGAAATTGCAGTTAAACCTCGGTTGCGAGGGCAATTGACGAATACATCGTATGTGAAACAAATTGCGGTGTTGCCGGAAAAAGTTACGATTAGTGGTGCGGCTCGGCTTCTTCGTCAAGTAGATAAAGCGATTGTAGAAGTAACGTTGCCAGAGGGAGCAGAAAGTTTTACAGCGATGGCACCAGTGAAATTAGTTCGTGCTAATGATACGAGAGTGGATGGCGTAACGATTACACCTTGGCAAAGCAGTGTGGCTATTACGATTGGTCATGATGGGGTTAGTAAAGAGGTTCCCGTAGTGGTGCATATGCAGGGAAATTTGCCTGCGGGTATACAACAAAGTGATTTTGAGGTAACTCCGAAGACGGTTACGATTCGCGGTGCAGAAAACACGATTGTTCCTTTTGCACAATTGGATTTACCGCCCATTCATGTAACGGGACGAGGGGATAATAAGCGGTGGCAAGTAGATATTCCTTTCGCGAATGGTCTTACGGTTATTCCTAATACTGTTCATATTACACTTCGGAAAAATGAGTCATAAAGGAGAGTCGAGTGTGCTTAGAATTAGTAATATTCGTGCAGAGGTACCCTTACAAAAAGAGCTAAGCGTGTTGGTGGCAAAACGGTTGCGGTGCAAAAAAAACGATATTTTAGCGTTACGTATAGTACGCCGTTCTGTTGACGCCCGGCGTAAACCGCATCTCTATTTTGTATTTACGGTGGATGTTAAGGTTCGTAATGAAGAAAAAATTTGGCAAAATGTGGGCAATCATAATGATATTCATGTCTATGAAGAACCCTCACAACGAGCTATTATACATGGCACTAGTACCTTTGCTCATAGACCTATTGTGGTAGGTATGGGACCGGCTGGTTTGGCAGCGGCGTTAGTTTTAGCTCGTGAAGGGTATGCACCACTTGTATTAGAGAGAGGGTGTGAGGTCGATGTACGGGCAAGACATATTGAGGAATTTTGGCAAACGGGTAAGTTTCGCTCAGCGTCGAATGTACAATTTGGCGAAGGAGGAGCCGGTACGTTTTCGGATGGTAAATTGACTACGCGTGTTAATCATCCGCTTATTCGTGAGATTTTAAATATTTTAGTGGAAGCAGGAGCACCAAAGGAGATTTTATATGCTTATAATCCGCATATTGGTACAGATAAGTTACGGGTAGTTGTTAAAAATTTAAGAAATTTGATTATTCAAGCGGGTGGAGATGTTTGTTTTGAAAGTTGTGTGACCGATATAGTATGTAATTGTGAAGGAAATCTCACGGGTGTAGTGGTTAATGGCACGACTGCATATGATACGGATGTGGTTGTATTAGGCATTGGGCATAGTGCTAGAGATACGTATTATATGTTGCAACGTCAAGGCGTGGCAATGAATTTTAAACCGTTTGCTATGGGGGTACGGATAGAACATGAACAAGCCGTGATTGATCATAGTCAATATGGTGCAGCAGCAACAGATATTGGATTAGAACCGGCTTCATATGCACTGGTATATCATAGTCCCGAGGGGAGAGATTGTTACTCTTTTTGTATGTGTCCCGGCGGGATAGTTGTGGCAGCTGCGTCTGAGGAAAAGCAAGTCGTGACGAATGGTATGAGTTTATATCGCCGTGATAGTGGAGTTGCGAATAGTGCTTTGGTAGTAAATATTACACCACAAGATATTGCAGGGGATGATCCATTACGCGGTGTGGCTTATCAGCGTAAATATGAAAGGCTTGCATATGTACAAGGTGGTAACACTTATCGAGCACCGGCACAAACGGTGGGTGACTTTTTACATTTAGATAAGGGGGTAGCACAAGGGGTTCATACATATAGACCGGGGATAACTTGGACGGATTTACATCAGGTATTGCCTCCATTTGTATCCCGCACGCTTATGCAGGCTTTGCCGTATTTTGACCGCAAAATAAACGGTTTTGCTGCTCCGCATGCGGTGATGACAGGGGTGGAAACGAGAACGAGTGCACCCGTTCGATTAGAGAGAGGGCGAGATCGTATGTCTATTTCAACGCCTGGCTTATATCCCATAGGGGAGGGTGCAGGCTATGCGGGAGGTATTATGAGTGCTTTTTTAGATGGCATGGAAACCGCCTTAGAAATTATTAGTAAATTTAAACCGTGGAGGGATAAGTAAATGGCTAGATTGTTTGGTACGGATGGTGTACGTGGTGTAGTGAATGATTCATTGACACCGGAATTAGCATATCATTTGGGGAGAGCGGCAGCATATATTTTAGGAAGAGAGAAAGAACATCCTACATTTTTGATTGGTCGTGATACACGTCGCTCAGGTACGATGCTTGAAAGTATTTTAGCGGCTGGTATTGCATCAGCTGGTGGAAATTGCTATATGACGGGGGTGATTCCGACACCAGCTATTGCTTATTTAACACGGGTTCATCATATGGATGCAGGGGTTATGATTTCCGCTTCGCATAATCCGTTTGAATATAATGGTATTAAATTTTTTGATGCATATGGCTATAAATTGCCGGATAAAACAGAAGATTTGATTGAAGAGTTTATGCTTAAAGATGAACGAACGGGAATTAAAAGCAGACCAATCGGTAGTGATATAGGAACGATTACCGTATGGAGCGATTTACAAAAAGAATATGCCGATTTTTTGTTTAAAACGTGTGATGTTACATTAAAAGGCTTAAAAGTTGTACATGATGCGGCAAATGGGTCTGCTTCTTTTATTGGTCCCGTCTTGTTTGAACGATTAGGGGCGGAAGTAATTTCTATTCATCATGAGCCAGATGGTATTAATATTAATGAGCACTGTGGTTCAACTGATATGGAAAGTTTACGTAAAAAAGTGCTTGAAACAGGTGCTGATATTGGTATTGCTAATGATGGTGATGCGGACCGTTGTTTGATTATTGATGAAAAAGGGAATACCTTAGATGGTGATCAGATTATGCTGCTATGTGCGTTGCGGTTACAAGAAGAGGGTAAGTTGAATAAGCAAACCGTAGTAGGTACTGTTATGAGTAATATCGGTTTTCATAAAGCGTTGCAGGAACATGGTTGTCAAAGTGTTGTTACGGCTGTGGGGGATCGATATGTATTAGAACGGATGCGAAAAGATGGTTACTCTATTGGGGGAGAACAATCGGGGCATATCATTTTTCTTGAACATAATACGACGGGCGATGGATTGTTAACAGCTGTACAGGTATTACGCAATATGAAACATTGGCATCGGCCATTATCAGAATTGGGTGCAATGATGGTTAGGTATCCGCAAATATTAAAGAACGTAATGGTGCAAACCAAGTCGGGCTGGGAAAAGAACAATTTGATTATGGCGGCTATATCAGCGGGCGAAGAAGAATTAGGCAACGATGGGCGAATTTTAGTAAGACCATCGGGGACAGAACCACTTATCCGCGTTATGGCAGAAGGTCCGGATCTAGAACAATTACAACATATTGTTGATGATATTGCGGTGGTTATTGAGCATGAAATGGGGCATAGTAAGTAGGTATTGACCCTTATAAGTAAATATATTAAAATGTGGAAATGGAGTAATATTACTCTATTTCTGCTTTTTTGCAGGCGTTTGGAAATCCTTCGTAAAATGGATAGCGCTGGTACCCTTTGGGTAGACGAGGAAGAGGTGTATCGAAAAGTCAGCGGATACCTCTCGGCAACTCCGGTCGTTAGGAAATGGCAAAACCTTTTGGCAACAAGAGGGACAAATCTGTTACGGGAGTGAGAATAAACTCATATAGTTTGTATGATGAGTTTTAGGAGGTTACAATATGTGTGGCATTATTGGATATGTTGGTACGCGCAATGCGGCTGATTTTTTACTGGAGGGGTTGTCTAAATTAGAATATAGGGGATATGATTCAGCCGGGATTGCCGTATATCATGACCAAAAAATTAGTGTGCGAAAAAAAATGGGACGACTTGTTAATTTAATTGAGGATGTGAATCAGCATCCTGTAGCGGGTATGATAGGTATTGGTCATACACGTTGGGCAACACATGGGGGACCATCGGATGTTAATTCTCATCCGCATGTAGATGCAAAGGGCAATTTTGCGATTGTTCATAATGGCATTATTGAAAATTATATGGAATTAAAAGAAGAATTACTTGCAAAAGGCTATGTTTTTAAATCAGAAACAGATTCAGAAGTGGTTGCTCATTTATGTGCTGATGAATATGATGGTGATTTTGAACATACGGTGCGGAAGGTATTGAAACGATTGCGAGGGTCCTATTCGCTAGTGTTTATGAGTCGGTTAGATCCAGATAGGATTATATGCTGTAAAAAAGATAATCCATTGGTTATTGGCCTGGGAGAAGGCGAAAATTATATTGCTTCGGATATTCCCGCTATTTTGAAGTATACTCGTAATACATATATTATGAATGATGGAGAAATTGCCATTGTCAAAAAAGATGGTGTATGGGTTACTGATTTTGAAGGCGTACCTATTTCAAAGAAAGTATTTGTTGTTAATTGGGATGCTGAAGCGGCTGAAAAGGGCGGTTTTGATCATTTCATGCTTAAAGAAATTTTTGAGCAGCCAAAGGCCATTCGCGATACATTAAGTTGTCGTATAACTCCGGAAAAAACGCAAATTCAATTTGATGAATTGCGGTGGACTTTAGAGGATGTACAGTCTATTCAGAAAATTATGATTACGGCTTGTGGTACCGCTTATCATGCAGGTTTATTAGCGAAGTATTTTATAGAAAAATTAGCACGTATACCCGTAGAAGTGGATATTGCTTCGGAATATCGTTATCGTGATCCGTTGACAGATAGTAAAACGTTAAGCATTAGCATTAGTCAATCCGGTGAAACGATTGATACCTTAGCGGCATTAAAAGAAGCAAAACGAAAAGGTGCACGTACATTAGCTATTACTAATGTTGTTGGCTCATCTATTTCGCGCGAAGCTGATCAAGTGATTTATACATGGGCAGGACCGGAAATTGCGGTAGCTTCGACAAAAGCCTATACAACACAGCTTGTTGCATTATTGCTATTAGCAATATATATGGGGCAGAAAAAAGGAACATTGGATCATGAACGGGAAGTGGAAATTATTCGCGATTTGCAACGTGTTCCCGAACAATGTCAGCATATATTTGACCAAGAAACAGAAATAAAGTCTTTGGCAAATTCATTTAAGCAGAAAGAAGATACTTTCTTTATTGGGAGATCCATGGATTATGGATTAGCTATGGAAGGTGCTTTGAAATTAAAAGAAATTTCTTATATTCATGCAGAAGCGTATGCTGGTGGTGAATTAAAGCATGGGACATTAGCACTTATTGTACCGGAAATGCCGGTGATAGCGTTAGCTACACAAAAAGATGTAGAAGAGAAAATGATTAGTAATATTAAAGAGGTCAAGGCAAGGGAAGCACGGGTGATAGGGATCGTACAAACGGGTGATACGGAAGTACAAAAAACGGTTGATTCTATCATTACTATACCTGCGAGTGATTCGTTTGTAGTGCCGATTATATCGGCGATACCCTTGCAATTATTAGCTTATTATACGGCGATTGTAAAAGGAAATGATGTAGATAAACCTCGTAATTTAGCTAAAAGTGTGACTGTTGAATAATGAGAAAATAGCCTATAAAGAAAGACCGGTTTTGGTAGTGTTTTTGTATAAACTGGTTCTTTCTTTTTTTTTGAGGGTTAAGATAATATCGTTTTGAATAATAAAAGAAAATATACTTAAAAGGGCTGTTTTATTTATTGTAAAAAGAGTAAAAATATGATATTATGGAGAACGTAATATAATATTTTAGAGAATAGGTAGGGCATGACCCATAAGGAGGACATATTTATAATGAATGTAACAGTTAATGAAGTAGACCGGCATCAAGTAATACTGCATATTGAAGTACCGGAAAAGGAAGCTGCTAAAGCTGCTGTCCGCGCTTGCAATGTGTTAGCAGGTAAAGTGAATATTCCTGGATTCCGTAAAGGTAAGGCACCACGGAAGGTGTTGGAAAGCTTTCTTGGAAAAGAGGCTGTTAAACAGGAAATTGAAGAAGCCATTATGAATAAGGCCTATCCCGATGCATTAAGCGAACAAGCTATTGAACCCGTAACAGATCCAGAAATTCATATTATTTCATCTGAAAAGGGAGCCGATTTTGTTTTTGAAGCTACGGTAACTAAAAAACCGGAAGTTACATTAGGAGAATACAAGGGAATTAAGATTGGTAAAGACGTTGTTGATATTACCGATGAAGATATTGATAAAGAATTAAAAAATTTACAAAAACAACATGCTAAGTTATTAGTGGCACCAGAAGGAACGGTTATTGAAAATGAAGATTTTGCCATCATTGATTTTAAAGGATCTATTGATGGAGTTGCATTTGAAGGTGGCGAAGGAAAAGCATATCCGCTCGAAATTGGTTCACACAGTTTTATTCCCGGTTTTGAAGAACAGTTAGTGGGAATGAAAGCGGGCGAATCGAAAGATGTTAAGGTAACTTTCCCTGAAACATATCATGAAGCAAGTTTAGCTGGCAAAGAAGCTGTTTTTGCGGTTACTGTACAAGATGTAAAGCGGAGAGAATATCCTGAAGTAAATGATGAATTTGCTAAAGAAGCAGGGAAATTTGAAACCATTGCAGAATTACGTGAAGATTTACGTAAACGTATTTTTGCACGAGTATCATTGCAAGCTGTAGAAAAATTTAATAATGAAGTATTAAAGACGGTTATTCAAAACGCCGAAGTAGATATTCCGCAAGTGATGGTTGATAATAAAGTGGATCAGATGATCGATGAAATGGCGATGAAATTAGAAACACAAGGCATGAATATGGATGCGTATCTAAAATATACAAAACAGGATATTCAAAAATTGAAAGAACAATACGCTCAACCAGCCAAAGAAAATGTCAAAATGGATTTGGTCTTAGAATGTATCGCTAAAGCAGAAAATATTGATGTAACAGAACAAGATTTGAATGCTGAAATTTTTACGATGTCACAAAATTTTGGTGCTGATCCTAAAGAAGTATATAAAATTATTGTTAAAGAACATCGGGTTCCACTTCTTATTCAATCCGTTCGTCGCAAAAAAGCAGCTAGCTTTATTTTAGGGCAAGCTATTGATACAAATGAAAAGGTTGAAGAAAAACAAGAAGAAAAACCAGAAGCATAATGTCTGGAGGTGCCTAATATGAATATGTATGTCCCTTTGGTAATAGAACAAACGGAACAGGGAGAACATAGTTACGATATATATTCACGCTTGTTAAAGGATAGAATTGTCTTTTTGAGTGGACAAGTTGAGGATCATATGGCTAATGTGTTGATTGCACAATTACTGTTTTTAGAAGCAGAAGATCCTGATAAAGATATTTATTTGTATATTAATAGTCCAGGTGGCGTTGTTACGGCAGGGTTAGCTATTTATGATACGATGCAGTATATTAAACCCGATATTTCTACGATATGCATTGGCTCGGCTGCAAGTATGGCATCCGTGTTATTAGCTGCTGGTACAAGGGGAAAACGATTTGCTTTGCCCCATTCTCAAGTTATGATTCATCAACCGTTGGGCGGTGTACAAGGACAAGCAACGGATATTGAAATTCATGCACGTGAAATATTGCGAATGCGTAAAGAATTGAATGGTATTTTATCTGCTCATACGGGACAACCGTTAGAGGTAATTGAAAAGGATACAGAGCGAGATAATTTTCTTACGGCAGAAGCGGCTAAGGCATATGGGTTAATTGATGACATTTTAACTCGTCCGAAGCCAGAGCGGTAGGTAAAAGGGAGGGGACCAGATGACTCATAATGAAGAACCGCGATGCAGTTTTTGTGGCCGCAAAAAAAAAGAAGTAGAGCGGTTAATTGGAGGCCCTGATAATATATATATATGTAGTGAGTGCGTATCGGTGGCCCGACAGATTATGGATGAAGAAAAGAGAGCAGAGTCTAGCGGCTTTACTTTGAAAGAATTACCAAAGCCAAAAGAAATTAAAGCAACATTGGATGAATATGTTATTGGTCAAGAAGCTGCGAAAAAGACATTATCTGTTGCGGTGTATAATCACTATAAGCGATTGCGATCGAATACAGAAAAAGATGATGTAGAATTGCAAAAATCAAATATTGTCATGTTGGGACCTACGGGGAGCGGGAAAACTTTATTGGCACAAACGTTGGCTCGATTGTTGGATGTTCCCTTTGCTATTGCCGATGCAACTAGCTTAACTGAGGCTGGCTATGTTGGTGAAGATGTTGAAAATTGTTTACTTAAATTAATTCAAGCGGCTGATTTTGATATTGAAAAAGCACAGTGTGGTATTATTTATATTGATGAAATTGATAAAATTTCACGAAAATCTGAAAATCCTTCGATTACGCGAGATGTTTCTGGTGAAGGTGTTCAGCAGGCATTATTAAAGATTATAGAAGGAACTGTTGCGAGTGTACCACCTCAAGGTGGACGAAAGCATCCGAGTCAGGAAATGCTACAAATTGACACTACTAATATTTTATTTATTTGTGGCGGGGCCTTTGATGGAATTGAAAAAACGATTCAAAAACGAACGGCCGATAAAAAAATGGGTTTTGGTGCCGATATTCACTCGAAGAGCAAAAAAAAGTTGGAAGAAACTTTGAAAGAGGTATTACCTACGGACTTACAAAAGTTTGGACTAATTCCTGAATTGGTAGGTCGGTTACCAGTTTTAGTTACGTTAAATCCTTTAGACGAAGAAGCCATGGTACATATTTTGACAGAACCTAAGAATGCCTTGGTTAAACAGTATAAAAAAATGCTGGAAATGGATAATGTTGAGTTAAAATTCACAACAGACGCCTTGCGAGAAATTGCGAAAGAAGCCTTAAAACGTAATACGGGAGCACGGGGACTGCGTTCAATTATAGAACGTATTATGTTAGATATTATGTTTGAAGTACCTAGTCGTAAGGATGTCAAAAAATGTATCGTCAATAAGTCTTGTGTAACGGATAATCAGAAACCAGAACTGGTATTAAAACAAGGCAGTTGATATAGCAGTGAAAATAAAACTCATTTCTCTTTTTGAAATGAGTTTTATTTTAAAATGAAGAAGGTGAGTACATGGACACAAATACAATTATGACTTTGCCGTTTATTCCTTTACGTGGCATTGTTGTTTATCCTAAATGGTTAAGTCATGTTGACTTAGGCAGAGAACAATCATTAGCAGCCCTTGATGCGGCAATGGAAGATAATCGTTATTTAATTGTTGCTACACAAATAGATCCAGATGAAGATGAGCCATCATTAGAAGATGTATATGATATAGGAACACTTGTACAGGTAGATCAAGTATTGCGTTTACCGGGAGATCTCGTACGGGTAATGCTCAATGGTATTGCCCGGGTACAGTTGCAAGGTATGCGAAAAAAAGAAAAGTATATTGAAATGATTGCCGTACAACAAGAGGAAATACATGATGATGCACAACGGGAAGAAGCGTTGCGTCGTACTGTTATAGAAAAATTTGTCAAGTGGGCAGATAATTTACGTAATTCCGATGACCTTGAAGAACGGGCTAAAGATATTACAGAAGCAGGCAGGTTAGCCGATTTTATTGCCAGCCGCTTGCCAATTTCTTATGTGGCACGGCAACAGATTTTAGAAACTATGAATGTGGTGGACCGGTTGGAATTGGTCCGTAAATTTATTGATTCAGAAATTGAAATTGCGAAATTAGAAATTACGTTAAACCGCGAAGTGCGAGAAAAGATGGATCAACAACAAAAAGAATATTATTTACGTGAAAAAATAAAAGTGATTCATCAAGAACTGGGAGATACGGTTGATCGAGATTCTGAAATAGAAGAATTACGATCAAAAATTGCCAAGCTAAAACTACCAAAGAAAATAGAAGAACCTCTATTGAAGGAAGTTTCGCGTTTGGATGGTATGTCGAATATGATGGCTGAATCAGCTGTTGTGCGTACTTACTTAGATTGGGTTTTGGCATTGCCGTGGAAAAAGGAAACACGTGATCGATTAAATTTACAAGAAGCTCGAAATGCCTTGGATGAAGACCATTACGGTTTAGAAAAGGTAAAAGAACGTATTATTGAATATTTAGCCGTTAAGCAATTGACGAAAACTTTAAAAGGGCCTATTTTATGTTTAGTGGGGCCTCCTGGAACGGGAAAAACAAGCATTGCTCGCTCAATTGCCCGTGCAATGAATCGTAAATATGTGCGAATCTCTTTAGGCGGTGTACGTGATGAAGCGGATATTCGTGGGCATCGACGTACATATATTGGTGCTTTACCAGGTCGAATTATTGCAGGATTAAAACAAGTAGGCGTTAAAAATCCTGTTTTCTTACTGGATGAAATTGATAAGATGACCTCAGATTTCCGTGGAGATCCTTCATCGGCATTGCTAGAAGTCTTGGATCCGGAACAAAATAATTCCTTTGTCGATCACTTTATTGATTTGCCATTTGATTTATCCAAGGTTTTTTGGATTACTACGGCGAATGTGATTAGTGATATTCCCAATCCTTTGCGAGATCGCATGGAAATCATTGAGTTTTCTAGTTATACTGAAGAAGAAAAGGTAAATATAGCGAAAAAATATTTAGTCCCGAAACAAATTCATGAAAATGGATTGACGAAAAAGCAGGCTACTTTTTCTGATGCTGTTTTGCATCATTTAATTAGTGGCTATACGCGCGAAGCGGGCGTACGGAACTTAGAAAAAACTATTGGTGCAATTTGTCGTAAAGTTGGTAAGTCTCTTTTACTACAAGAAAAACCAGCAATGACGGTATCTGTCAAAAATTTAGAAAAAATGTTGGGACCTGTTAAATTCCGTTCGGAAGAAGCCAGTAAAAAAGATGAAGTAGGACGTGTTACGGGCATGGCCTGGACACAAGTTGGTGGCGTTATCTTGGAAACGGAAGCCGTTGCCGTGAAAGGCAAGGGGGGGCTCACCTTAACCGGACAACTTGGTGATGTCATGAAAGAATCTGCACGTGCCGGTGTGACTTATATTCGTAGTAGAGCAAAAGAATTGGGCATTGATGAAGACTTTTATAAAACGATGGATTTGCATATTCATCTGCCAGAAGGGGCAATTCCTAAAGATGGTCCTTCAGCGGGAATTACCATGGCAACGGCCTTGGCATCGACTTTGTCGGGACGTACGATTCGTCATGATGTGGCTATGACAGGCGAAATTACTTTGCGTGGCAATGTCCTTCCTGTAGGTGGTATTAAAGAAAAAGTTATCGCTGCACATCAAGCGGGTATAAAGAAAATTTTATTACCTATGGAAAATAAAAGAGACATGCGGGATATTCCAGAAAGTGTTAAGAAAGATGTCGATTTTGTTTTTGTCAAAACGATGGATGAAGTGTTGGCAGAAGCGTTAGTGTAGAGGTGCATATGGAGTCATTGGAAATTATTAATGCTCGGTATACGGCGACAGCAGTGAAAAAAGAGCAATATCCAGCTGAGCAGTTACCGGAAATTGCTTTTTTAGGGCGTTCTAATGTCGGCAAGTCTAGTTTGATTAACTCGTTGTGTAATTATAAAGGGTTAGCACGGGTAAGTGGTGCACCAGGAAAAACGCAAACTATCAATTATTATCGGGCTGAATTGCGTGCTGTTGGAGAAGAAGTGCGACATCCTTTTTATTTAGTTGATTTACCTGGATATGGTTATGCTAAGACGGGGATTAAGCAGCGTGAAATGTGGAGCCATTTTATTCGTGAATATGTACAAACGTCTCCTTCATTGCGTTTATTATGTCTATTAGTAGATTCTCGGCATCCGGGTCTTGAAATTGATATTCAAGCATATGAATGGTTGATTACTTCTTCTGTTAAGGTGCAATTGATTGCTACGAAAGCAGATAAATTAAAGGCGAAAGAGCGACAAAAAAATATGTCCCTATATAAAGAAATATTTTCACAAACTGAAACTCCTATTTTATATTCATCATTAAAGCGGCAAGGGTCTCAATTGGTATTGCAACGATGTTTAGAACACTTGGCGTAAAAAGCATCTCGACTTATTGTCGAGATGCTTTTTCTATGAGCAAAACTAGAAAAAAATGTTAAATTTTGCTATAATTTATATGTATATAGGCAGTTGCAGGTCCTGTTTTTGACAGTAAAAATAGTAGGATGGTATAATGAACAATGAATGTTTTTAAGAAAAATGAAAAAAAAATGTTATCCATAGTGGTTCCCGTGTATAATGAACAATTAAACATTGAAAAATTTTACACAGAAGTGATAAAAAATGTTGCTACCTTAGATATGGCTTTTGAAATCATTTTCGTTGATGACGGTTCATCAGATACAACACCTCTTTTGTTGAGTCGCTTGACTAAACAGGATTTGCATGTGCGTGCATTGATTTTGGCAAGAAATTTTGGACATCAATTAGCCATTACTTGTGGCATGGATCATGCACGAGGAGATGCGATCATTACGATGGATGGAGATTTGCAACATCCGCCAGAAATGATTCCTGATTTAGTACAAAAATGGCGAGAAGGGTATGATGTTGTGCAGACTGTACGAGAATCTACAGATGATGTGGGGATTTTGAAACGGTTGACATCAAAGTGGTATTATATTTTGCTTAATGCCTTATCACCTGTTCATATTACGCCAGGTGGTTCGGATTTTCGCTTGATAGATCGGCGGGTATTGGAAACATTTTCTCTCTTCCGGGAACATGATCGCTTTATCCGTGGTATGATTGGAGATATAGGGTATCGTCAAATAAAAGTGAACTTTGTAGCACCAAAGCGATTTGCAGGAAAATCGAAGTTTTCTGTTCGGAAGATGATTCATTTTGCTTTAGACGGGATTACGGCATATTCAAAAATACCCTTACGATTAGCCTTGTACACGGGCCTTATCAGTGGCATGATCAGCATTTTAATTATTTTGCATGTGCTATATTGTAAGATTGCGGGAGAAGCTATTCCAGGATGGGCAACGAGTATGGTTGTTGTTTGCCTTATTGGGGGCTTGCAACTTATTTTTTTAGGCATCATTGGAGAATATATTGGTCGTATTTTCCAAGAAGTGAAAAATCGACCCTTATATTGGGTACGAGCTGAATTAGGCGAAAAAGAAGAATAAGTAGAATAAGTATACGATATGGGAAGAAATCATAAAAAGAGTCAATCCTGAAAACAGGTACAGAGGAGATCGCTTAGTATCGATGGTAGTTAGGCGTGTTTCGTAGGTCCTTTGGTGACGGAGAGGAATTTTTATGTGGCATATAGGAAAAATCGCAGTAGTTGGGATCTGTATGATGGTGACGATGGCCGGTAGTAGTGCGGCGGCAACGACATTAAAAATAGGAAGCACAGGCCGTGATGTGGTGATGTTACAACGCCAATTGCGTAAAATGGGGTATAATATCAAGGATGACGGTATGTATTCTGCGGAAACATCGAAAGCCGTAGCCGACTTTCAGCAGAAACAACATCTTCAGGCTAGTGGTACTGTAGGCAATTGGACGTATTATTTGCTGACGGGAAAGCGGCATTCATTATTGGCAGAAGAACAGGTTAAAAATGCTACCTTTGTGAGAGAGGAAACACCGCGAACGAAGAAACATAGTGTATCGATAAGGGATTTAGCAGATCAGCGAAAACTTATGAAACCGCGGCTTATATTAGCTAAATCGTTAAGAGAGGAACATATTTCTAGCCCGCTTAATAGGTTTGGAAAAAAAGTAGTTGCTTCGGCATATAAATACTTGGGTGTTCCTTATGTATTTGGAGGCAATACGCCTGATGGTTTTGATTGTTCGGGATTTACGCGTTATGTCTTTTCACATAATGGGGTACAATTACCACGCATGGCGAATGAACAGTATCAAGTGGGAGAAAAAATCGAAAAAGAAAAATTACTTCCTGGTGATTTAGTTTTCTTTTCTACATATATCGCGGATGATATATCTCATATAGGTATTTATGTCGGCGAACATCAATTTATCAGTGCTACAACGAGTGGCGGGATTCGCGTAGATGATTTAGAAAGTGAATATTGGTCTACTCGTTATATTGGTGCAAAGCGGATTCGCTTATAATAAAATAATACATAAGTGTATGTGAGTGAATATAAGATTATAGAGGAGTGTTAGCATGAAGTACATGACAGGGAATGAAATACGTAAAGCTTATTTAGAATTTTTTAAGGGAAAGGAACATTTGCCATTACATAGCTTTCCTCTAATTCCCGATAATGATCCCAGTTTATTATTGATTGGTGCTGGTATGGCTCCTTTAAAACCTTATTTTACGGGAAAATTAATACCTCCGTCTTATCGCGTAACGACGAGTCAAAAATGTATTCGGACGGGCGATATTGATAATGTAGGACGAACGGCAAGACATCATACTTTTTTTGAAATGTTGGGTAATTTTTCGTTTGGGGATTATTTTAAAAAAGAAGCCATTGCTTGGGCATGGGAATTTTTGACTGAAGTATTGCAATTGGATACGGATAAATTATATGTAACGGTCTATCCTGATGACGAAGAGGCTTATTCTTATTGGCATGATATGATTGGGTTAAGCAAAGATCGTATTTTTAAATGTAAAGATAATTTTTGGGAAATTGGCGAAGGCCCCTGTGGACCTGATAGTGAAATTTTTTATGATTTAGGACCCGAACGGGGATGTGGAAAAGATACTTGTACAGTTGGTTGTGATTGTGATCGGTATTTAGAAATTTGGAATTTGGTGTTTTCTCAATTTAATCGTACGGCTGAAGGTGAATATAAACCATTAGCGAAGAAAAATATTGATACGGGTGCAGGGTTAGAACGCTTGGCATCAGTTATTCAAAAGAAAGAATCTAATTTTGAAACCGATTTAATTTTCCCAATCATTGAAAAGGTACGGGATATCTGTCAGGGTAATTATGATGATCCTCAACAAAAAATTGCTATGAAGGTTATTGCAGATCATCTTCGTGCTATTACCATGATGATTAGTGATGGTATTTTACCTTCTAATGAAGGGCGAGGGTATGTATTACGACGTGTGTTGCGTAGAGCGGTACGTTTTGGACGTTTATTAGGGATTGAACAGTTATTTTTGAGTAGTTTAGTGGATACGGTATTGACTATTATGTCTGATGGCTATCCTGAATTACGTGAACATGAAGCGTTAATTAAAAAAGTAATTGAAACGGAAGAAAAACAATTTAGTATGACCTTGGTTCAAGGCATGGAATTACTCGATTCGTTAATTGCAGAAGCAAGTAAGACCAAAACATTATCAGGAAGTGCGGTTTTCAAGTTATATGATACTTATGGTTTCCCCGTAGAATTAACAGAAGAAATGGCTGGAGAAAAGGGCATTTCTATTGATATGGATGGGTTTGCAACAGCGATGAAAGAACAGCAAGACAGAGCGAGAGCCGCTCGTGCGGATGTGGTTGCAAAAGTCTTAACGCCAGATACGACGGCGTTGAATTCAGCCGAATTGATCTTTGATGAAACGGCTACGGAAGCACACCTTCTTATGTTGGGAAAAGATGGACAGGAAGTTGAAGCCGCTCATGATGGTGAAACGGTAACGATTATTTTGGATCGCACGCCATTTCACGCAGAAGGTGGCGGACAGATGGGCGATACAGGCGTTATTTCTACGGCGTCAGGACGTGCGGTTGTAACCGATACGAAGGTGTTGCCGAATGGTATTTTATATCTTATTGCAACGGTGATGGAAGGATATTTAAAGACGGATACAATTGTTTCTTTAGCAGTTGATACGGAACGGCATCTTGCCTTGGCACGCAATCATACGGCTACGCATTTATTGCATGCAGCGTTGCGTCGTGTCTTGGGTAATCATGTTAATCAAGCGGGCTCCTTAGTTACACCGGAACGCTTACGGTTTGATTTTACTCATTTTTCACCGGTTACGACAGATGAGTTATATGAAGTAGAAACCTTGGTTAATGAAGAAATTTTGAAAAATATACCAGTTACATTAGCTGAAATGAGTCAAGCCGAAGCAAAAGAAAAAGGTGCGATGGCTTTATTTGGTGAAAAGTATGGAGATGTCGTTCGAGTGGTTTCCATTGGTGATTTTAGTTGTGAATTATGTGGTGGTTCTCACGTGCATTCTACGGGGATTATTGGTCCCTTTCGCATTGTGAGTGAAGCTGGAACGGGTACAGGTGTACGACGGATTGAAGCTATTACAGGCAAGGCCGCTTTAGAAAAGGCACGGCAAGATGCTATATGTTTGCAAGAAGTGGCACATATATTAAAAACACAATCAGATGGAGTCGTACAACGTGTACAGCAGCTGACAGCAGAATTAAAAGACAAAGAACATGAGTTGCAGCAATTGAAAAAGGATGCGGCTTTATCGGATATGGAATCATTGTTGGCACAACAGGAACAGTGTGGCGATGTATCTATATTAGTGGCAGAGGTGCATTGTGATTCTATGGATAGTTTGCGTGAATTAGCTGATGCGTTAATGGACAAGCAGCATCAAGGTGTTATTCTTTTAGGTATGGTTCACGGAGATAAAGTTAATTTTGTATGCAAGGTTGCTAAGAATGATACAAAACGTGGTTTGCATGCAGGTAATATTATTAAAGTGGCAGCACAGAAAGCCGGTGGTAATGGTGGCGGGCGTCCTGATATGGCGCAAGCTGGGGGTAAAAATACCGATAATATCGCAGTGGCACTGGCTGCAGGTAAAGAAACAATATATCATATACTGAAATAATTCAGTATGAAAGGACGTGAGTGTATGGCAGTAAAAGATGAAACGATGATTGTACGGAATCGAAATGAAGAACAAAACGTGGCATCGATGATTCTGGAAGATGTATATCATGCATTAGTGGAAAAAGGATATAATCCAGTGGATCAAATTGCAGGATATCTCCTTTCAGGCGATCCCGCCTATATTACCAGCCATAATAATGCACGAAGTAACATTCGTCGATTAAATCGTGATGAGCTATTAGAAGAATTAATTCAATCTTATATACAACAGAAAGGGCTATAATGCATGAGAATTATAGGATTGGATATTGGGTCTAAAACGATTGGGGTAGCTTGTAGTGATGCATTGCAGATTACGGCACAAGGTGTGTATACGATTAAGCGAAAAAATGAAAAAGAAGATTGGTTAGCATTACAAGCCGTAGCAACAGAACGACAAGTTACACGTATCGTTGTCGGACGACCACGTCATATGAATGGAACGGATGGTGACAATGTTAAGGCTATTGAAGTATTTGTCCGTTATTTGCAAAAAAAAATGCCCCAAATGGAGTTTGTGTATTGGGATGAACGCTTGACTACCATTATGGCTGAACAGGTACTTATGGAAGGTGGCGTTCGTCGTGAAAAGCGGAAACAATTTTTGGATACGATGGCAGCTGTTCTTATTTTACAAAATTATTTAGATGCACAAAAATAGATTCATAAGTTCTCTTTTAGCAGATGAAATGTAAAAAATAATTTTTTATAAAATTATTATTGCATATTGATAAAATAACGATTAAAATAAATATACTAATAAGAAAGGAGCATAACGAGAATGACTCGTTATACTAGTATAGATGGAACATACTGTAGATAAGTCAAACGAGGTAATAGAAGTAGAATTGGTTACCATGGTTGGCGAAGATGGATCAGAAGTTTATTGTCTTGAAAAAGAACATTTTACATATGCAGGTAAAGAGTTTGCGATGTTAGTACCCGTTGCAGATGATAGTGATGATTTTTCTGTAGATAAAGATATTTTAGCAGCCGAAGAAGAAGAAGGTATTATAGCTCGAGTCGAAGAGGAAGATGGTAAGACTATTTTTGTATCACCAACGGACGAAGAGTTTGATGGTGTCCTTCAAGTTATACAAGAACTTGAAACAGTAGACTAAATATATTGTCTGTGTCCAATGATGATATGTTTAATTTACTGAATATATATCTGCCGGCACGATGGGGTGTCGGCTTTTTTTGCGATTAGTACATGAAGACATGGAGGAGTAAATGATGTCAGAATTGCCGAGTATTCAACAATTAAAGAATTTTATTACCTATGGAAAATATCAGAATTTTACGTCTGCTGCCCGTGCTGCTAATATTACGCAATCGGCATTTAGTTTTCAGATGAAGCGCTTAGAAGAATTAGTAGGAATACAGCTTATTGAACGCTCTAATCGGGGCAGTCATTTAACAAAAGATGGAGAACTATTTTATGAACGAATTTCACCTTTGGTGAGTGAATTAGAAACTTGTTTGTGTGATATACGGGCATTAAGTGGAGATATTGAGACACTTTCGGTAGGGACGATGCTTTCCCTTGGCGATGTGCAAATGAATCGACATTTGGCGTATTTTCAAAAGCATCATCATAGTGCCGCGTTGCGTGTATATAATATGGAAGCACGGGAAATGTTACAGTGGTTGAGTGAAGACAAATTGGATATTATTTCCTTATTTGAATTACCTCCATTAGATATTAGTGCATATGAAAAGGCTTTTTTTTGCAATGAAGATTTAGTGTATTACGCACCTCATTTAGATGGATTGGAAGAACCGATTACGGCAGATACAATTGCATCTAATCCGTTGGCACAATATTCGCCACAGTATGTGATGCATGATTATATTGATCACTATTTTTCTGTATATAGTAGTGTGCGTCCAAAAACACAAGCGTGGTTTTCAACGCCCTATGCGATTATGAATTATTGTCAGCAAAATCGAATGGGCTCGCTTTTACCAAAACGATTTTTACATGCTATGGGCGTAGAACGGGGATATTATGATTTAATTCCGCCGATTACATTGCCCTGTTATTTGTTGTACAAAAAGACGAATCCTAATTATAACGCCATTCAACTTTTTGTTTCTTACATTCAAGAAACGTATCATGTATATGATGCGCATGATAAACAATAGACATATATTATCACATTTTCTTATGAATGATATCATATATTTTTTGTTATACAAAGCGGAATATTAGGTATACAATCAATGGTATCAAATAAAAGGAGATGTAAGTAAGTTATGTCTGAAGAATCACTTTGGAATAAAGATTTTCTCTTAGATACGGGGATTAACTTTATTGTCTTTTTAATTTATTATTTATTGATGGTTATTATTGCCGTGGTGGCAAAGGATCAACTTCATGCTAGTTTGGGACAAGCTGGATTAGCATCGGGAATTTTTATCGTTGGTACCTTATTAGCACGTTTACAAATTGGGAAAGCGATAGAATTATATGGAAGAAAACGAACTCTTTATGGCGGCACGATATTTTATTTTATCACCATGTTATTATATTTTTATATGCCGTCATTAAGCATTATGTTATTAGTACGTTTTTTAAACGGGTTGGCTTATGGAATGGTATCGACGGCGACTAATACGATTGTTGCACAGTGTATTCCTGCATCGAAACGAGGACAAGGTATTAATTATTATGGGTTAAGTACGAGCTTAGCTGCAGCTATTGGCCCCTTTTTAGGTATGTTGTTAATGCAGATTACTAATTTCCGTTTTATTGTAGGTTTCTGTTGTGTGTTATTGGTTCTATGTATGATTGGGAACTTGTTCTTACGGGTAGAAGAGATAGACTTGACTGATGAAGAACGGGAAAGAATGAAGAAAGTTTCTTTAGAAAATTATGTCGAACCAAAAGTATTGTTAATTTCTTTTGTGGGCTTTTTAATGGGTTTCGCTTATTCGAGCGTGGTTGCTTTTTTAGCAGCCTATGCAAGAGAAATTAACTTAGTTGCAGCAGGTACTTTTTTCTTTGTCGTATATGCCGTAGTCATTACGATTACTCGTCCATTGAGCGGCGTTATTTTTGATAGTAAAGGGGAAAATTATGTTTTATATCCCTGTTATGTATGTCTTGCTGTGGGATTGTTAATTTTGGCGAAAACGACTATGTCTTGGCAATTACTGTTAGCGGGTGTATTTATTGGACTAGGTTATGGTACATTTATGTCTAATGGTCAGGCTGTATGTATTAAAATTACGGAACCTCATCGTGTTAGTGTCGCCTTATCAACTTATTTTGTTACATTGGATTTAGGCATTGGCGTAGGTCCGTATGTATTGGGATCTTTGCATGGTATATTGACATTACCGCAATTATATATGGTAGCAGCAGTTGTAGCGGTAGTTTGTCTAGTTATTTATTACCTTGGGTATGGGAGAAAAGTAAGTAAACAAGCTAACTTGTATTAATTTATGAATTAATTAAATAGGATGGAATAAGGAAAAGAACAGGCAAACGTTGAAGAAAAAGAATGACGTTTGTCTGTTCTTTTGGTATTGGGCATAGTTGTTATTAGAGATGATCTACTATTTTTTTTGCCTTATCTTTGTATTCTTCTTCGGTGAGGATGTCATGGTCTTTTAATATTTTTAAATAACTCAGTAGTACAGCCGGATCGACATCGCATGTAGCGGTAGAAGGATCACCGCTAGTAGCCTCGCCTATGCTCTTTGGGCGTATGTCGGATGTACGCTCATTTATAGGAACGACTTCGCCGGAGGTATCGGATTCAGTAAAAGACTTCAGATATTCGTTATAAAATTTTTTATACGTTTTTGTATCGCATTCAGCAATAAATTTTTCTTGTGTTTTTAATTGCACGGCAATGGTAATATATTTTTTATGTCCACCCAATAAAAGCCCTGCTAATAATCCGGCTGGACCGAACGCCAGCTCCCCTAAAGTTCCCCAGCCGGCTTTAGCAAAGATTTTGTTTTTGTTTTCTTCGGTAATTTTTTCCAGTAAGGCAATATTGTTTTTTAAGTTGTACGTATTTGTTTTTAGTGTAAAAGTACCACGCGGAGCCGAGAGTTCAAATGCTCCGAATATAGATAGCAGTGCGGTGGTATTGGGCAAATCACCATGTAGAATTTTAAAATGTGCCATTGATAGGACACCTTCTTTCTTATAGTTATTAATCAATAAAGCAGTTGATAATATTAATTATTCTTATAATTTGATGATATATTTATTGTAGCATGATAAGGGAAGAAGAGACATGATTTTTTACGAGCTTGGTTATCCTTTGTTATGATATGGGAAGAAGAATGTTAGGTAAGTAATGGATACAGCGGAGCCAATATAGCAAGTAATTAAAAAGACAGGCTTATCTTAGCTGTTATCGTGCACTTGTCTGGAGGATTGGGATATGTAAAAGAAAGGTGTATTAACGGTCGTACAGAGATGTAATCTAGTGCAAAAACGAGTATAACAATGTTATATTCGTTTTTGCAATTGAACAACGATAGCAGGCGATATTATTTTTGTTAAGTTTGCAAGTATGCATGTGCCAATAGATATGTATTGTTTTAGAATAGATCGCTAGGTGTAAGCTTTGAAAAAATATAAGGGCTAAACGATAGTGCAATATATGTTATATGGGTAATCTTCATGAATTGTGGTGCAAGGGGGAGATAATTATAATAATATACAAGTGATGTAGGTTTTGGGGATTACTTTTTTGATAACTATAGTGTACAAAATATAGCCGTTTATACGAAAATATAAAAATACTGAATGGTGTGATAGCATAATATATTTATGTCAATAATTAAAAGGGGATAATTGATAGATAGATTTTTTATTATTATAAAAAGAGATAAAAGGATTTTGCATAGACGTATCGAATACTATAAATAAGCAATGAAAATCGATTGTTGATTTTCAAGGAAAGGAAGGGATGACTTATGGCAATGATCGTTCGTGGTAAAAATTTGGAGATTACACCAGCTTTGAAAGAGTATGTATTAAAAAATGAGAAAAAATTATTGAAATACTTTGACAATGAAGTGCAATCTCAAACGATGTTGTCTATCGAAAAAGAACGCAAGATTGCAGAAATTACACTGCGTATTGATGGCGTTGTGTTACGTAGTATTGAAGCTAATGAAGATATGTATGCTTCGATTGACTTGGCATATGACAAATTGGTTCGGCAAATCCATAAATATAAAACTCGGTTGGCACGACGGATGAAAGAAAGCGTTTTTCATGCTTCCTTAATTGAAGGTAAGGTAGAACCGGAAGAAAAATTTGAAATAGCACGGGTTAAAAAATTTGCGGCACGCCCGATGGATACGGAAGAAGCCATTTTACAAATGAACTTAGTAGGACATGATTTCTTTGTATTCTTAAATGCTGAAACGGATAAAATTAATGTTGTGTATAAACGAAAACATGGAAAGTATGGACTTATTGAACCAGAATTTTAAGGGTATAGAAACAGGACTGCCAGTGGTAGTCCTGTTTCTATACTCCCCATTATAGGTAAAGGATGTGCAAGGTATGATAGTAACGGGACGATTATTCGTAACGGCGAAATTGATTCCTCATGGAAAAACGTTTGCTGATATTGGCACGGATCATGCGTATATTCCCATTTATATGTGTCAAAAACAATATACGCCGCGTGCTATTGCTGCGGATATCCGATTAGGACCGTTACAAGCGGCTCAAGCACATATTCGAGAATTTCAGTTAGAGGAACGCATTACTTGCCGTTTAGGGGATGGGCTTACGTGCATTCAGCAAGGTGAAGTAGAAGGTGCCGTGATAGCTGGTATGGGCGGTTATTTAATACGGGATATATTAGCTAAATCGATTTCTTTATGGCAGACATTTTCTTTTATGGTATTACAGCCTATGCGAGATGCGATAGCTGTGCGGCGTTTTATTAGTGAACATGATTGGCATATTGAAGATGAAATACTAGTGCAAGATGGTCATTTATATGATGTTATGCGAGTCTGTCCAGGAAAAGGGAAAAAATTATCGTATGGGGAAATGGAAGTAGGTCCGATAAATTGGCAACGGCAAGATAAATTGGTAGAACGTAAATTATATTTACTTATTTCGCAAAAAAAACGTATTTTGCATGGCTTTCAACGAAGCCGACAAAATATGGAAGAGCAAATTCGTAAATTACAATGGGAAGTAGAACAATTGGAGGCAATGAAATGGCAACTACCGTAGGGGATATCGTTACATATTTACAAGGGATAGCACCTCTTTATTTAAAGGAGGAGTGGGATAACCCAGGCTTATTGCTAGGGAATCAGGGAGATCCCGTTTCTTCGGTTTTGGTTACGTTAGATGTGATGGAAGGTACGGTTGACTATGCGATTGCAGAAGGAATATCGTTTATTTTTAGCCACCATCCACTTATTATGAAGGGAATAAAGGCTATTCGCACCGATTCGTATGATGGTCGGATGTATCAAAAATTACTTTCTCATCATATTGCGGTGTATGCGGCACATACGAATTTAGATAGTGCTACGGGTGGAGTTAACGATGTCCTTGCCGAGCATTTGCAATTACAGCATGTGCGTCCATTTATTCCAGGTGTGTCGGAATCGTTATATAAGATTGCCATATACGTGCCAAAGGGATATGGTGATGCTATTCGTGAAGTCTTAGGCAAGCATGATGCGGGACATCTTGGTGCATATAGTTATTGCTCATTTAGTGTAGCCGGGCAGGGGCGATTTAAACCGTTAGCAGGGACTCATCCTTTTATTGGCAAACGGGATGTTTTGGAAACAGTCGAAGAAGAGCGGATAGAAACTATTGTTGAAGGTTCGCGTTTAGGCGAAGTTATTACAGCGATGCTTGCTGTACATCCTTATGAAGAACCGGCTTATGACATTTATCCATTATATCAGCAACGTACTGCATTGGGATTGGGGCGTTTAGGTGAGTTGGCAACTCCTTTATCTTCTATGGCGGCGGTACAATGGGTTAAAGAGGCATTACATTTAACGCATGTGTCCTATGCTGGACCGATGGATCGACAGATTCAGACAATCGCTGTTTTAGGCGGTAGTGGTGCAGAATTTATTGCTACGGCTAAAGCCGCTGGGGCAACCTTATACGTCACAGGTGATATGAAATATCATGCCGCACAAGAAGCAATCAAACAGGGGATATTAGTGGTGGATGCTGGCCATTTTGGTACGGAATTTCCTGTTATCGATAGGATGAAACAGAATATAGAAGCTGAAAACGAAAAGCAAGGTTGGCATATTCAGTGTGTTGTTGATCCGACGGCAATGGATATGATACAAAGGCTATAAGGAGGTAATGCTATGATGAAGCATGATGACCATGTTCATCAAATCCGAACAGAGCCCATATATGCTATTTTAGGTGAAACTTTTTCTAGAGGGCGTACGAATCGACAAGTAGCAAAAGCGTTATTAGGTGCAGGTGTACGTATTATTCAATATCGAGAAAAGGAAAAAAGTTGGCAAGAAAAATATGAAGAAGCTCGCGATATTTGTCAGTGGTGTAATGAATATGGGGCGACATTTATTATGAATGATTCTATTGATTTAGCCATAGCTTGTGAAGCACCGGTAATTCACGTTGGGCAAGATGATGCTCCGGTTGCGTGGGTGCGACGTTTGGCACAGAGAGATATTGTGGTAGGTGTATCAACGCATACGATAGCAGAAATGAAAAAGGCTGTTCGTGATGGTGCTGATTATGTAGGATTAGGACCGATGTATCAGACAACATCAAAAATGGATGTGCATGATATTGTTGCAGATGTAGATAAAGCCTATGCGTTGACGTTGCCTATTCCTGTGGTGACAATTGGTGGGATTGATCTTATACATATACGGCAATTATATACGGAAGGATTTCGTTCCTTTGCCATGATTAGTGCCTTGGTAGGTGCTACGGATATAGTAGAACAGATAGGTGCTTTTCGTCAGGTATTGCAAGAAAAAATTGACGAATGCTAGCAAGTAAGATACAATAAACAAATGAGTATGAAAGACAATCGCTGGTGGAATACATCAGAGGAAAGTCCGAGCTCCATAGGGCAGGATGCCGGATAACGCCCGGCGAAGGTGACTTTAGGGATAGTGCCACAGAAATGTGTACCGCCACGTATGTGGTAAGGGTGGAACGGTGCGGTAAGAGCGCACCAGCGGTATGGTAACATATCGGCTAGGTAAACCCCATCTGGAGCAAGACCGAATAGGGAAGAGATGAAGCGGCCCGCTGATCTTCCGGGTTGTGTCGCTGGATCATGTCAGTAATGGCATGACTAGATAGATGATTGTCGCTGCAGTAGCAGAACAAAACTCGGCTTATTGATTACTCATACAAAAAAACCTCTCACATGAGAGGTTTTTTTTTGTATATCTGATATTTAAAATTTATACGTAAGTTGCAGGCGGGTGTAATTGCCGAGTTTGAATTGTTCCGGCCCGTATAACGTATCCCGCTTGCCCGTACTTTGGGCATCAAAGGTATAGTATGCTTCCAAGAGCATATTCTTTCTCGGCACATAGGCACCGCCGAGCGTGAAGCTCTTGACGCCGTCCAAATAGCGATCCGGCAAGCCTTCCGTACCGTTGCCGCCGAAGAAGGCGCCGTGTTCAAAATACTTGTAGTCGCCGAAGGCGCTCCAGGAGCCCGGCAGACGGTAATCGTGGCGACCGAAGTCAAAACGAATATCGAAGAATTTGGGATTCTTGCCCAAGGTTCGACCATTCATGAGGAACCGAGACGTATAGATGGAGCTGTTGGGATCGGAAATACTCGGATCGATATATTGTTCACTCTTGGTGTTGCCGTTGAGATAACGTCCCAACTCGGAGCGGTTTATTCCGAAATCAAAGGAAATAGAGGAGAGGGAGTTTAATTGATACTTTGCACCGATGGCAAACACATTGACCGCTTTGCGGAATACATGGGTATCGTTGCGATTATCGACAATTTTATGGCCCATTTTGTCATAGCCTTTGAGATCATAGTCGGCAATCTTGTATTGCTGTTCCTGATTGCCTACGGAGCGGAAGAACCACCCCGTAAGGCCGAGACGATTCGTCGCTTTACGACGATATTGGAAGAATATAGCCCGCTTAATCGGATCAATCGTATCGCGGCGCAGTAGATTTCCCTTGGTCAATATAGGGCGACCTACTTCTTTTTCAAAGGCTTCACGGGGCAGCGGACTATTTCCGTCACCTTCGGTAAGGGCAGCCTGAATGCCTTTAAAGTAATTGGCAATTACAGAAGAATGTTCACCGTCAAAAAGACTATTATAGGAGGCTGTTTTTGTGAAATTTTCTTCGTATAATTTATCGACATAATGCATGTCATCGAGATCTTTTTCGGTCAACTTATTTATTTTTGCGATAGTCTGATTATTGGACTTGGCCTTACTTTTAGCGAATTCCTCTATCTTATTGTTATAGTAAGCAAGGAGCTGTTTTTTGTTTGTTTGATACCATTCTTGTAAGTAGGCTTTTCCGTCTGTGAGCATGCGTGTGTCATCTAAAGATACTTCATACTTCTTTCTCATGGCAATATCTTTGGCATCTGTGTTATTCGGCTTAGCATAGCCCGGAACGGTAAAGGTTTCCGTATCTTCATAGTCTTGGCCGTCATCCTCATCATGGGTCGTATGGGTATACGATGCCGTTACTTCAGGGGTTTCTATAAAATATTTTTTAGTATGCAATTCTTTGCTGTACGTTCTTTTTGCCAAGGATTGTAAGCGTTGTACTACTTCGAGTCGGGTTGATAAATCATGCGGATATAATTCTTTTTCAGTCTGCTCTATTTTTGTCTTCAGTTCTTCTGCTTTGGCTAACTCTTTATTCATTTTTGCATCGTAGTCTATACATTCCGGATCCTTGCCAGCGTTGTTTAAACCTATTTTATCGGCACGTTCACTGTATTTTTTATACCACTCATTGGCTGAGTCCTCGGCCTGTTGTTTTTCGGCTTTTAATTGGTTTAAGGAAGAAGCTTCCGCATCTCGTATGTTGGCAAGTTGCCGATAGTAATTGAGTTTGTTCCCATAGGTTTCTTTAGACTCTGTAAGTTTAAGCTGTCCGCCCTCATAGTATACACCCATTAATTCGTTAACTGTCGGTGTACGGTAAAATACATCGTATTCGGCATGCGTATAGGCGGAGTCCGTGACTCCCGTACTGTGGGAAAAGTCGCCGAACCCGACACGGAATTGCGAATTTTTGTCGGTGTATAGTAGGCGGGCACCGTCGAAAGATTGATTAAACCAATACCCGGTGATGCCCATTTTTTCGTTCAGCCGTCCGAGGGATACATCCCAAGCAGCCGTATGTTTGGTAATATCGGCTTTTTCAATCCGTACTTTGTTGATACTGCGGTTATCAATGGCGGTTTGGGCAGTATCCGGTTCTTTTAAGGCGGCAGCACTGCCGACAAGCGTTAAGTGGGTATGGTTATCTAATATTGCGTTGAGACCTAAGCGTATCCGCTGAGAGAAACCGTGGTCTTCTTTATTTTGCAGGGCTTTTACGGCACCTTCGTCAATGGAACTGGATTCGGTAACTCGTACGGCAGGACGGTTTTCCCCGAGGTGGCTGTCCATACGGGCACGATAGTCGCCGAAGATGCGGATGGTAGTCGTTTGACTGTCATCAAAAGGACGATCTAAAAATCCGGTGAGAATTAAGGGAGAAATCTTTCCTTTTAATTCTTTCGGGATAAAATCTTCCAATTTTTGCTTCGCACTTAAGCCCAGTTTGAAGTTGGCACCGAAACGGAAGGTGCGAGCAGAAAAGGCACGGTCATCGTCACGATGGTTAAAGATGTTGTCAATACCGAAGTAGGCGAGGGAGTCTTTATTTATTTTCTTTTGGATCATGATGTTCCACATGCCATAGGTTTTCCGTTGATACATGTCTACGGTTTTTTTGTCCAGAATGTCATAATGTAATTTAGCTTTATCAAAAAGAGAATCACCTGTTTGTTTGGGATTTTTTATGCGTTCCGTCGTTAGCGTATTTTTATTGCCCGCCACGGAATTGCTGTCGAGCATGTTAATATAGTATTCTCCCCAGATACTGCCGCTCCAACCGGTTTTTTTATTTTCATAATCCAAGCCTATATTGATTTTATGTTTGGGTTTATCTAATAATTGACGAGGCATGGTAGGATCGCTGGTGTTAATGGCATGAAGCCAGGTATAGCCGATACGACCTTTGAGGGAAGTGTTAAATTGATGTTTGATTTCCAGTTCGGCACCGGTAATTTCGGCACGACCGATGTTTTTGAAACTGTAAATACGATCGGGTGCATGGAAATATTTGAAAATACCGAGAATGGTCGATTCATCCGCTTCGGGATTAAAATCGATTAATTTGCCCGTATTATAGAGGGTTAAATAATTATCAATCTTGTTGTGGAACAGGGTCAGTTTCGTGTAGGTTTTCGCATTTTCTCCTTCAATGGAAACATCCACATTAAAGCCTTTTTCCGGTTTTAAGTCGGGATTTCCCTGCCAATACCAACCGAGACGAGCCGTACCGCTGCCGTCGGGATTGGCTTTTAACACATGCGGCCCGAACATTTCCCAACAATAGTATAATTCGCCCAACCCGGGAGCCGTGTAGGAGGTGCCGACATTGGCTTTAAAGCGACGATGCACATTACCGCCGAGAGTATGCGTCACGCCCATATTAAAGGATACATTATTGCCGAAAAGGTTCGTGTGATCCAGACGGATAATGGGGTATAACATGGTATTTTCATTGAGTTGCCACGTATCTTGCAGGAAGACGTGCGCTTTATTGAGTGCCGCTTTGCCGACGAGTTGTTTATTTTGATTTTGATTATATTCTTCCCGGAAAATTTTACCGTTGGCTTTCATGAATGCCGAAGGGAAGTTCCACGTTGTGCCGTAGTACAAGAGGGCGTAATAATCTTTCAGATCATTTGTGCCGTAATTATCGGTGAGATCTTTAGCATTCCCGTAGGTTGTCCCATAATCTTTCATAGTGGGTTTATAATTTTCAGGAAACGCATTATGTTTTTTGACATAATTGAGGATATATGTTTCGTATTTTTTTTCGTTGCCGCCGAATTCCGTGTCTATAATATATTTATTATAGGCTTGGCGTGCTGTTTCCAGATTGTTTAACGTTTCATTAAAGGCTTTGTACCGATAGTAGGCGTCGGGATTACGGGAAAATAAAGAACGCCGTTCTTTATCCGTATTTGTACCGTCACCGCCGGTGAGTGTCAGATGAGAAGAGGAGCCTTTACCGGCAAAAGAGGGATCTAAGTATTGTTTCCATTCTTCATAGGTAAACTGGGGTAAAAACTTACGTTCCGTATCATAGCCCCAGGGTTTGCTTTTATCGACAAAGGAATAGGCTTTATAGCGATCGGGATTTTTGGCGAGCATTTTTTTTGTTTCCGCTGCATTGCCGATGGGATCCCCCCAATTGTCCGCCACTCCCATATTCCGCTCCTCTTTGTCGGTCATTTCGGGTTTATACTTTTCATCATAAGGGGGGTGTTCTTCCCCGTGATATCCATAATATTCGGATTCTTTATCCCAGATGAGAGAACCGTTTTTATCGATTTTTAAATTATGCTTATGTATTTTAGAAGACGCTTCGCCATGATGTACATACAAACTTTTATCGTAGTCATATGGGTTGATCGAACGAAGGTAGGTTTCAGGCGCCATTTTCACACGACTTCCTTCGCCGTCTTCATGGGCATAGCCGAAGCCGTAGGACAGAAGATGCTTGTCGTTGACTTGGCGATTCATGGTAAATTCGCCCTTCCATTCACCGTGATTGACTTCATCGACAGCATCCAAGGTGTTTTTTCCTTCGTAGGTGCTTTTGCCGTAATCACTAGTTAAAGTAATATCGGCTTCTTTGGTGCGGGTATAGTTGAATTCTGCTTTCCAATCACTTTTATCATTTTTTCCGGAATAAGCAATATTACCGGTATTTCGTTTTAGATCCCGTTTATAATGTACTTGTGGTTCTAAGTAGGAAGTGGTTCTTTTGACGAAACGTTCGAGCGATTCTTGATAATGATCAACCCGTGTATCTAACTTATGATTAGCATCTATGTCATAATGGGTAGATAAGCCGATGTTGGCATTTGTACCATAAAAACGAAGGGAGTTTTTTTCATAGGCATTGGCGGCCGCTTCTTCTTGGGTGGCCAATACTTCCCGCCGCATACGATTTGAATAAATTGGTGCTAAATCACGTTTATTACCATATATGGCAAAACGGAAATTTCCAATTTTGCCTGAATCGGCACGTAAGTATAAATTACTATGGGGGGTTCTTTGTGCGGATTCACGGTCACGACGACCTTCAACGTTGAATTTTATACCAGCTTTTTTATTGGGTTTTGAAGTGATAACGTTGATGACACCGCCCATGGCACCGGAACCATATTTGGCACTAGCGGCACCTTGGATAATTTCAATGTGATCGACATTTTCCGTACCGATACGTTGTAATTCATCACCGGCACCGCTGTATTTGCCAAGGCCACCAAGGGCTTCTTGACCGTCTACTAAGATGAGCGTATGACGAGGTTCAGCACCACGAATGGAGACGCCTACATTACCCATGCCGTCGACCGTACGGGTTACGCCGGTTTCCTGGAAGACGATATCTTCCGCTGATTTTGCTTGCTTTTTGGTAATTTCTTGTTTTGTAATAATTGTTTTTTGTTGTGATTCTACTTTTGCCTCTTCTTCTGCTACGGTGGCTTTTACGAAGACATCTTTTGTGGATACGTTTGCTCCGTAACTAGGTAAGGGCATCGACATCCAAGCGACTATTGCACAGGATAGTAAGGCTGCATGACGATGAGTGATATAATTCATAGACCATCTCTCCTTTTGTGATTGATTTTCCTTATCAGGATAACAGAAAACATGTTATAAATCTACTCCAAACGGTAAAAAAACAATCCAAATGGACATTTTTTTTTCCTTTTTGTGCGGGATGATAGGAGAAAATATCGCCTTATATAAGTGTTTTTTGTATATAATTATCTGTATCATAATAGAGATAGACATAAGTAGAAAAATATATTTTATGGTATTAAAGATAAGCTTATTTATTACAGTTTGGTTATATCCATTTTCCCCTATGACAAAGCATAGTATAATAAAGAATACACGAAGGAGGAAAAAATATGTTATCAACATTTCAAAAAATGCGATATGAGCGTAATATATTAGTTGCTACGCTAGGAGAACAGGGACAAGAAAAGTTATTGCAGAGTAAGGTTCTCCTTATTGGGGCAGGTGGTTTAGGTTCTCCTGTGGCCTTATATTTAACGGCTGCAGGTATTGGAACTTTAGGGATTGTCGATGATGATGTGGTCGATTCATCGAATTTGCAACGGCAAATTTTGCATGGCGAAGATTGTCTTGGTATAAGTAAAGTAGAATCGGCACGTCAGCGATTGATGACGTTGAATAGTCAGGTGCATCTCCACACTTATCAAGAACGAGTGACCAAAGAGGTGTTACGACAATTGCTAGTGGCGGATGAATATGATATTGTCGTGGATGGTACGGACAATTTTGCTACGAAGTTTTTGATTAACGATGTTTGTGTAGAAGAGGAAAAAACGTTTGTACATGCGGGGGTATTGGCTATGCAAGGGCAATTGATGACATATGTTCCACATAAGTCGCCTTGTTATCGTTGTGTATTTGAGGATGAACCGGCACCAGGTACGGTTCCGACAAGCAAGGATGTGGGTATTATTGGGGCGATTGCAGGCACGCTTGGTACGTTGCAAGCAATGGAAGTGATTAAGTATGTAACGGGAATGGGAGAGTTGCTATTGGGAAGAATGTTAATTTATGATGGACTTTCGATGACTTTCCGGCAAATGAAATTTCATAAAAATGAACATTGTCAGGCTTGTCATAAAGGATAGAGAGGGTAGCGGATGGAATGGATAAAGGTTATTCAGCCATGGTTTATGGCTGGTGGTACAGTAATGTATGTATTGTGTGTATGTTCATTGGTGGTCATTTTTTTGGGGTGTGAACGATATCTTGTATTTGCACGGTTGGATTCGGGACATATGTTTGCGGTACGATTTTATCATGTGATGATGCGTCGGCAATATAAAGAGGCAGTAGATATGGCACGAGAAACTCGAGGGGCATTGGCCCATATGATTATGGTAGCGGCACAAATGGAAACAGTAGCACAACGTCAAGCATATATTGAGTTGGAAACGGGACGCGTGCTTACTCTTTTGCAAGAGCGCTTATATTACATAAGTTTGATAGTTACGGCAGCCCCCTTATTGGGATTGTTAGGTACGATTCATGGGATGATGTATTCTTTTCAATTGCTTTCAACGGGTGGAGAACACGCATTAGTTGTTACGGGGGGAGTAAGCGAAGCGTTGGTGGCAACGTCCTTTGGCATTATTATTGCGTTAGTAGCGATGGTTATGCATACGTATTTTCGACAACGTCATGATCGTATTATCGGGGATATAGAACTTTGTTTTTCTGCTTGGGAATGGTATCAAAAGGAAGGATAGGTCGATGCGATTACGAAAGAAGATGGTTGAAAAACCGGAAGTTATGATTATTCCGATGATTGATATTATGTTTTTTTTAGTGGTGTTTTTTATGCTTGCTGTTGTAGGTACTTCAGCGTTACATGTTGTTCCCGTACAATTGCCCGTCATATCACAGGGACAATCTGCAAAGGATGAGGTATATGTTATTACGTTGCGTCAAAATCACCGGTTATATGTGGAGGATCAGCCTATTACATTGCGTGATTTGTCAAAGAAGTTGTCTGAACATCCGAAAGTTTCGATTGTATTACGGGCGAATAAGGATGTATCGTATAGTGAAGTTATGCAGGTCTTAGATAGATTGCGGCAAGAAGGTATTTCGCGTGTTGGTTTGGGCGTGGAGCAAAGACAAAGATGAAACGACAAGATTTTTTTATTTCCTTGGGCATAACTATGGTAGTGCATTTGTTGCTTTTGGGTATATGGGTATATCAAGCGGGGGATTTTCCTAAGTCGGATAAGTCCGCTATCGTTTCTGAGATGACTGCCTATGTAGCGGATGTTCCTACTCTTGTTGATGGTGGTGAGAAGGGAACTATGCGTTCAGATCGTGCAGAATTAACTGAAAATAAAGGGCGTCCAACATCAACAGCAACTGTTGTTAAGACGGGTACTATGGTGATAGAAAAAAAGTTTGGGAAAACGGTGGCAGAGGAGAGCGTTGTCAGCTCTTTTGGACAGGGAGGCGTTACGGCGACAGGTAACGAGATGAAAAAAAATGGAATAGAAGGGGCTGTTATAGCACCACAATTGGTATATGCACCTGCTGCTAGGTATCCTGAAAAAAGTAAACAGAAAGGCATTACGGGCGTAGTCTGCGTTCATTTTATTGTTACGGATAGAGGGCATGTAGTAGGTGATTCGATTCGATTGTTATCCTCATCGGGAAGTCATGAGTTAGATGAGAGTGCGATTGATGCGGTACGGAAATATCAATTTATAGCAGCTAAAAATGAAGCTGGTAATGCGATGTCTTGTGGGGTAACTATTTCGGTTGGCTTTAGAAAAAAATAAGTGGAAATGAGGTTTTGTGATGAAAGAAATATATGCACTGGGGGTAATCGTTGCTTTAACTACTGTTTGTACAGTGGCGCAGGGGCAAGGTGAATTTGAATTACCGGAACAGACAACGTGGATGGAGATGAATCGTCATTTTTACGAAGAGAAAGAACAACCATTTTGTAAGACCATTATTACGGCAGAACAAATACAACAGCGACATTATACAACGGTTAAAGAAGCGGTTGCAGCTATTCCCGGTGTAACCGTATCGGAGCAGATACCTGGTGGTGATACGTATGCTCGTTTGCAAGGTACGGATCGAGTTGTCGTGCTCGTTGATGGACAAAATATAGGTAATACAGGGCAGGCTGCTTATGGAAGAGGAACCGTTGATTTATCTTTAGTGCCGGATATCGCTCAAATTGAACGGATTGAAGTTATGCAAGGGGTGTTATCCGTACGTTATGGAAGTGGTGCTGTGGGTGGTGTAATTCATATTATTACGAAAAAAGGGGCACACCGAGAACAGCGGTTAGATGTATTTGGTGGTACGGGCGATCAATGGGGAAGGCGGATTGCCTTTGGTGGCGAGCATCAAGCACTATCGTGGTATGTGACGGGGAGTCGCACACAACGGTCGTATTATCCGATTCGTTCGCATGGAATATATGCAACGGAACGGGTATATAGTGATTATATGAAAGATAATATAGCTGTGCGGATACGACGATGCCTAACGGATCAAACTTCATTAGATATGCAAGCTCAATATACTCAGTTTGATGGACATGGTACGACGGTCATCCGTACGAAACAACCGTATACGTTTATGCATAAAGAACGCAAACGGAAACAATATCGTGTACAACTCGCTTATCAGTATGATACATATACGATGAATCCAGGTTATGTACAATATTATCAGCAAGTGAATAAGGCGGCAGGAGAAACGCAATTTTCTACGCGTACACAAGGTGTTAGGGGGGAAAAGGTTTTTTGTATTACGGCACAGCATAAGATTACCTTAGGTGGTGAATGGCGCTGGGAAGAAGCAATACATGAAACGGCAAATATTCATCATAAACGTCGTACACAACGAGCTTTTTTTTTGGAAGATGAGTGGAAACAAGGAAAGTGGACTTTGCTGACCGGGGTGCGAGGAGATGATAATTCTTATTTTGGTTTTTATCCTACCGCACGAGTTAGTGTATTATATGATACGCAAAAAAGATTTAGTGGGTATGCTTCGTGGGGACGTGTTTTTTCTGTTCCTAAAATGAATGATTTGTTTTATACGAAAAAGGTACGTCGACAAATACAGCAACATGGAAAAACAAAATGGGTTGAAAAATGGGTAAAAGGGGATCCTTCCTTGCGTCCTGAAAATGGGTATACCGCAACGTTGGGTATGACGTACCGTTTATCGCCTCAGGCTTCATTACAGGCACAAGTATTTCGTAATGAAATACATCAAGCCATTCGCTGGAACCATGGTTTAGGTCGGGTGGAACAATTGGATACGGAAGCCGTTACGGGTGGAACTCTATCCTTTTTCCGTCAAGTAAACTCACATTGGCAGTATTCGTTGGGGTATGGATATACGGATTATCGCATATATACGAAAAAGGGGATCGATCATAAACGCACGTATAATCGGCCGCATGGGTATGTAGGGGAAATAACTTATACGGCAGGAAAATGGAGAGGCAACCTTTCTTTTGATGGCGGTGCAGGGCGAGATACGACGGATTATAATACGGGGGCCTTTGTACAATGGAATGGAAATGTTCAATATGCAGCGAATGATTCACTGTTATGGTATGTAGAAGTTCGCAACATAAACAATGCAGGGTATGATTTATTTCATCAATATCCCGTTGCGGGCAGACAATGGTTAGTGGGTATGCATTGTTCGTGGTAAAGGGGATAAACGTACAATGAAGAAAATAGTATATATTGGTTTTATTGTGGTAGTACTTATGACACTGGTATTAGGGGGATGTAGAAATGCCGCATCTATTTCTAGGCCTAGAACGAATGCAAAACCGTATGCTGTTGTTACGGATGATTTGCGGCGGACAATTACACTGTATCAAAAGCCTAAACGTGTCGTAGTATTAACGGCTTCGCTCCTTACTTTTTGTGATGTATTTCAAGCACCAGTAGTGGGGCGGACGACGATTCGTTCCACTCAAGTTAAGGTTCCACGGGCATATCAACAGGCGGTAGAACTGGGACCCGTATACCAAATTAGCATGGAAAAAGTCATATCGTTGCAACCAGATTTGATTATTTTAGGTAGTCGTACACAAAAAAAGTTAATCCGTCCGTATGAAGAAAAAGGGATTCCTGTTATTGCACTTCAAGGAAAGACGTTCCAGGATGAAAAAAATGCGTTACAAGTATTGGGGATGGTTTTTGGACAGTCTCAACAGGCAACACAGATATGTAAGCAATTAGATGATGATGTCGCAAAGATTCGCATGAAGATACCGAAAAAAAAGAAAAAAATTGCTATCTTACATGTCACTCCAAGTGCAGTTACGGTAGAATTATCGCAAAGTATTGCTGGCAATATGGCAGAATTGTTATATGCTGAAAATGTAGCGGTGCAACATGAAAAAAAAAGGGGTGATGTAGAGAAAGTCCCATATAGTTTAGAAGTTCTTTTGGAAGAAGATCCTGATGTGATTTTATTTACTCCTATGGGATCACCCGAAAAAATTGAAAAGAGATTGCAGCAAGAATTAAAAGGAAAGGCAGCTTGGAATCATTTGCGAGCCGTTCAGAGAAATAAGGTGTATGTTTTACCTGAACAGTATTTTTTAGTTAGCCCAGGCTTAGCGTATGGCAAAGCTATGGCGTATATGGCTTCACTTATTTATGGAGTAAAAGAGGATGAGTTCTATCAATAAACCAATATTACGTCAACACAATCGCATATGGGCAAGTATTATTTTAGTTGTCTTGGGCATAGTTTTCGTTACTTCTTTTGTCCTTTCTATTATGTATGGGGCAGCAGACGTATCTATTACGCGCGTTATTCATATTTTATGGGCACCCACAACAGGTGTGACTGATACTATTATTTGGGATGTACGCTTGCCGAGAGGTATTGCTGGTGTGCTTGTAGGTACAGATTTAGCTTTAGCTGGATTGTTATTGCAAGGTATTTTGCGTAATCCTTTGGCAGATCCGCATATTATGGGCATTTCGTCCGGCGCGGGGTTAATGGGAGTGGTTGTTTTAATCTTGTGTCCAGCGTTGACTTACCTTATAACGCCTGTCGCCTTTATAGGTGCTATGCTGGCGGCAGTGTGGGTATATGGATTAGCATGGAAAAATGGTATTCGTCCAGTGCGGGTTATTTTAGCAGGCGTGGCCGTAGCTTCATTATTAGGATCAATTATTTCGGGGATTCTTATTTTTTATAGCGATCGTGTCCATGGCGCATTGATGTGGATGGCCGGTGGACTTGGTAATGTCGGTTGGGATTCGGTCGGTTTATTGTGGCCTTATACGCTGGTTGGCATTATTCTTACGATGGTTAGTTCGTATTATTTGAATTTATTGCAGTTGGGAGATGATATGGCACGTGGATTAGGGTTACCAGTTGAACGAACACGATTTTTATTAACGGCATTAGCATCGTTATTAGCTGCTAGTGCTGTGAGTGTGGTCGGGTTATTAGGGTTCGTTGGTTTAATTGTTCCGCATATGGCGAGACTTTTATTGGGGGGCGATTATCGACTGATGGTGCCGGGAACGATTCTTTTAGGGTCGTCGTTAGTATTATTTAGTGATACGGTTGCACGAGTTATGTTTGCACCAGTGGAAATTCCTGTGGGATTAATTACGGCTATATTGGGAACCCCATTTTTTCTCTTTTTGTTGCGTAAGGAGATGTAAGTGAAAGCGATTATAGAAGTAGATAATATTGATGTTTATCGTCAAAAACGGCATGTGTTACGGCATCTTTCTTTTACGGTTGCACCAGGAGAAATAGTAGCTGTAATTGGACCAAATGGTTGTGGTAAAAGTACGTTGTTACAAACGGTGGGACGTCTATTGCCATATAGTAAGGGAAATATTTATTTGTATGAACAAGTGCTACGACAATATACACGTAAAGAATTGGCACGGCATATAGCTATTTTACCGCAATTTCATGAACTTCCAGATATGATGACTTGTCGTGAATTAGTGCGATTAGGTAGGTTTCCATATCATCGTTTTTTACGGGGACTTACTTCGTATGATGAAACATGGGTTACGGACTCATTGAAAGCAGTTCAGATGGAAAATATGGATAATGTGTTGGTTCGCACTCTATCGGGGGGGGAACAGCAACGTATATGGTTGGCTGTTTTATTAGCACAACAAGCACCGATTTTGTTATTAGATGAACCAACAACGTATTTAGATATGTATCATCAAATACATATGATGAATGTATTACGTCAAGCTTGTATAAAACGAGGTCTTACGATTATCTTAGTGTTACATGATATGAATCAGGTGTTGCAATTTGCTTCTCGTGTACTGGCTTTAAAAGAGGGGGTAATAGTGGCGGATGGAACGCCGCAGGAGGTGATTACACCTGCGTTGATGCGAGATATTTTTGGTATACGGGGAGAATGTATGGCTACTGGGGATCATTCATTTGCTTGGATTGGAAAAGATATTTTTTAGGAGAATAGTATGAATTTATTTACCGTCAAAGAGGGAAAACAGTTACGTTGCGGATATACGACAGGTAGTTGTGCAGCTGGTGCAGTGCGAGCGGCAGCAACGATGTTACTTACGGGGGAAGCGGTTGAATTAGTGCGATTGCTTGTGCCGTCTGGAGATGTTTTGGTCTTATCGGTTGAACATATTTTGCGTACGAATGACCGTGTGTCTTGTGCAATCTGCAAAGATAGTGGGGATGATCCCGATGCAACAGATGGAATATACGTATATGCTACTGTACAGAAGAGCGATACTTATGTCTTAACGGGGGGTGAAGGTATAGGCAAGATAACTAAACCTGGCTTAGCTTGTGCTGTGGGAGAATGGGCCATTAATCCGATACCGCGTCAGATGATTGAACGGGCATTAACTGATGTGGCGGAGCAGTATGGTTATAATGGTCAGTTTTCCGTACAATTATCAATTCCTGGTGGCGAAGAAATAGCGAAAAAGACATTTAATCCTCGTTTGGGTGTGCAAGGGGGGTTATCCATTTTAGGTACAACGGGAATTGTAGAGCCGATGAGTGAAAAGGCACTTATTCATACGATACATATGGAAATGGACAGCCAATACGCTGCAGGAATTCGACATTTATTAGCTTTTTTTGGTAATTATGGAGTGTCATTTAGTCAAGCTCAATGGGGTCTTGATACGACTAAGCGGATCACGTGTAGTAATTATGTTGGTGAAATGTTGGATTATGCTGTATATAAAGAATTTTCTGATGTGTTGTTAATTGGTCATATTGGGAAGGTTGTGAAATTAGCTCAAGGAATTATGAATACACATTCTCGATATGGTGATGGACGGATGTCTTTTTTAGCGTTAGCCGCATTGTTAGGTGGTGCTACGTCACAGGTAGGACAAGCCATCTATGATTGTGTGACAACAGATGGGGCGTTGGAGATTTTAGCTAAGCAAGGACTGTTGAAACGGGTTATGTCATTTATGTGTAAAAAAATAGAATTTTATGTGCAATATAGAGTACAGGAAAAAATGCCCGTAGGGGTTATCGCTTTTTCACAAGAATGGGGCGTACTGGGTATGACTAAACAGGCAAAAGCGATATTAGCGGTACATGAAAGGCGGAAACAAGATGAGTAGTACGGGTGACAAGATAGGGCAAGTTTATTTTGTAGGAGCTGGTCCAGGTGCAGTTGATTTAATTACGGTGCGTGGAAAAAATTTGCTCGAAAAGGCGGATTGTGTCATTTATGCAGGCTCTTTGGTAAATCCAGAAATATTATCATATGTTCCTTCCGTTTGTCGTATATATAATAGTGCTATAATGACATTAGAAGAAGTACTGGTGGTTATGTGTAGAGAGTATAAAAAGGGAAGTCGAGTTATTCGTTTGCATACAGGTGACCCGTCTGTATATGGAGCTATTCGTGAACAAATGGATGCGTTGAGACAGGCTGGTATTCCTTTTTCTATTGTACCAGGGGTAAGTTCTTTTTGTGCAGCTGCTGCGGCGGCACAGCTTGAATATACACTTCCGGGTGTAAGTCAGTCTGTTATTATTACACGGATGCAAGGTCGTACGCCTGTGCCAGATAAACAGCAGATACAGGATTATGTGGAACATGGAGCTACATTAGTTATTTTTTTGAGTAGTCATATGTTACGGGAATTACAATCCGTGTTATTGAAAAGTGGAATGGCTGCTGATATGCCTGCGATGATTGTGTATAAGGCATCTTGGCCAGAGGAAAAAGTGTTGTCGTGTACCGTGCAGACCCTAGCGGATACAGGAGAAAAAGAAGAAATTCATCATACGGCATTGATTGTTATTGGTAGGGTGTTATTGGATGGATATGAGCGTAGTTTATTGTATCATCCGAATTTTAGTCATCATTTTAGAAAGGGAAAAAAGGGCGAAAAAGATTATGACTAAAGGAGATGCTATTTTTTTAATTTCGGTTTCTTCCCGGGGACGAGACACGAGTATTCAATTAGCACAGGCTTTACAAGGGAAGCATCAGGATATACGCTTGTATACATTAGCGGCATATAAGATTGAGGGCGTGGCAGAAATTAAGGGCGACGTGAGTACCTTTGTTAAGTCGATTTTTTATCAGGCGAAGGCGATCATTTTTTGCTGTGCTATGGGAATTGTTGTGCGTAGTATTGCACCTTACTTAAAAGGTAAAGATGTTGATCCAGCAGTGTTATGTATGGATGAAAAAGGAGCGTTTGTCATTCCTGTTATTTCGGGTCATTTAGGCGGGGCGAATAGTTTAGCTAGACAAGTGGCACGCTTAATTAAGGGAAAAGCGATTATTACGACGGCAACGGATATCAATCATGAATTTGCTATTGATGAGTGGAGTGTACAACAACATTGTTTATTAGAACCATTAGCCATGATAAAACGGTTTTCTGCTACTTTATTAGAAAAAGGGTGTGTGGGCATAAATAGTGAATTTCCTGTAGAAAAACCATTGCCACAAGGATTGTCGTGGGAAGCAGAGGACATTGGCATGGTAGTTACGGCACGTATGAATTATCGACCGTTTAAGAAAAATTTGTTGGTTCATCCGCAGGTATTACATGTAGGAATCGGGTGTCGTGCTGGTATATCGAAGCAACAGATTGATAGTGCTTTTTTTGCGGTTGTTGATAAATTTCATTTATCGACAGGTTCCGTTAAAGCACTTCATACGATTGATATTAAGAAGGACGAAGTAGGTTTGTCCGAGTTTGCTAGTTCTTGGCATTGGCCAATTTATTATCATAGTGCAGAGATGTTAAAAAAAGTTAAAGGGAGCAAGTCATCGTCTTCTTTTGTCACGCAAACAGTAGGCGTAGATAATGTTTGTGAAAGAGCAGCATTATGTGGTATAGAGGGAAAACTTATTGTGGAAAAGCAAAAACATGAAGGCGTTACCATTGCTATTGTACAAGAAGATTATATGGTATTATGGTCAAAAGAGGAGAGTATATGCAGAAAATAGTATATGTAGTGGGCATTGGACCTGGTGATTCCAGGATGATGACAAGAGAGGCTTGGGATATATTAACACAGTGTGAGTATATTGTAGGGTATACGACATATGTAGCATTAATTCGTTCGCTTTTTCCGCAAGCTACTTTTGTTACGATGGGAATGAGAAAAGAAAAAGAGCGTTGTCGAGAGGCACTTCGTTTAGCTGAATTGGGACATAAAGTTGCTCTTATTTCAAGTGGTGATGCCGGGGTTTATGGCATGGCGGGGATTATCCGTGAATTAGGCGTGGATTATCCTCATGTCACCATTCAAGGTGTGCCAGGGGTGACTGTTGCTTTATCAGGAGCGGCGTTGTTAGGAGCACCGTTAGTTCATGACACGTGTTTTATCTCTTTAAGTGATGCCTTAACATCATGGGAAATCATTGAAAAGAGGCTGAAGTATGCGGCAATGGGTGATTTTGTTATTGTATTGTATAATCCGGCAAGTAAACGTAGACCGGATTATGTTCAACGGGCTTATCACCTCATTGCTCCTTATAGGCAACAGACAACACCTATAGGAATAGTGCAGCAAGTAGGACGCATAGGGGAAAAAGCATGGATAGCGACATTAAAAGCGATGGAAACACTGGCAGTAGATATGTTTACGACTATTTTTATTGGTAATAGTCAAACTAAAGTTATCGAGGGTAAGATGGTAACACCTCGTGGATATTCTTTGTAGGAGGTATAAGATGGCAGTATGGGTTGTAGGGGGGACAACGGAAGGTAGAAAGATCGCTTGTTGGTTAGCGGAGCAACATATTCCCGTGATACTTACAGTAGCAACGGGTTATGGTGCTGCCGTTTTACCTTCATTATCGTATCTTACGGTGGTTGTTGGTCGCTTAGCGGTAGCTGAAATGGATGCTTTTTTAGTACAATATCAGCCAGTTTTGGTGATTGATGCAACACATCCATATGCCCGTGAAGTGACGATTAATGTACAGCAAGCATGCAAAAGAGGAGGATATGATTATATCCGTGTGGTTCGACCTAAAAGTAAAACGGGGGATTGGCTTACGGTGGATTCTGCAACAGAAGCGGTAGAAGTATTAAGTCATACGCAGGGAAATATATTTTTGACTACCGGTAGTAAAGACCTGGAGTTTTTTGCACGTTTGCCTGATTATCAGAAACGGATTTTTTTACGCATTTTACCGTCACGTCTATCATTGGACAAGGCGTTGACTTTAGGGTTTCCTCCTAGTCGAATTATTTGCATGCAAGGACCGTTTTCTCAAGCGTTAAATCAGTTGATGTTTCAGGAGTGCAAAGCTATGTATGTTGTCACTAAAGATTCAGGTATTACTGGCGGTTTTCCTGAAAAGGTAAGAGCTGCAAAGGAAGTAGGAAGTTTGCTGATGGTATTAAAACGAACGGAAGAAGACGGCATTTTATATAGGGAGATCGTAGACAAAGTTCAACGTTATTTTCCCAATATAGGAGGACCAATATGAGTATTTTTATTGTTGGTATGGGTATGGGAAATCCTGAATTATTGACACAAGAAGCAGTGTCAATAATTAAACAAAGCACGATTGTTATTGGAGCGGAACGATTAGTTCGTATGGTCGATACGACAGAGAAAAAAGTTTATATCTCGACACGAGCGAGTGATATTTATGATTATGTAAAAACACTCGTAGACGAAGTGGTAGTTATTTTGGTATCGGGGGATGTAGGCTTTTACAGTTTAGCTTCTTTGTTGACCAAGTTTCCAAAGCATGCGGTACGTCGTATTTGTGGTATTAGCAGTTTGGTTTATTTTGCGTCATTATTGCAAATTCCTTGGCAAGATGTGTTTACTGTAAGTAGGCATGGGCGTCAAGCGGATATTATATCTGCTGTTATGGCACATCCAAAGGTTTTTTGCTTGACTGGTGGATCGCAGACCGTATCCTCTATTTGTCAAGAGTTATGTAGACATGGATTAGGTGCATTGAAGGTATATGCAGGTGAAAATTTATCCTATAAAACGGAACGATTAATGGAAGGACAGGCAGAGGAATTATGCAGTTGTCCCTTTGGTGATCCTTCGGTGTTACTAATTTCTTATACGCCGACATGTATACCCTCATTTCCTCGATATGGATTAGATGATTCTCTTTTTTTACGAAGTCATGTGCCGATGACGAAACAGGAGGTTCGGGCCGTTGCTTTGGCTAAGTTGGGAGTTACGATGGGAGCGACCGTATTTGATATTGGCTCGGGAACAGGAGCTTGTACGGTGGAATTAGCAAGGCAAGCGTTGGCAGGACATGTTTATGCGATAGAAAGTGATCCGGAAGCACAGGCGTTGACTCGTGAAAATATAATGCGATTTGGTTTAACTAATGTGACTGTTGTAGAAGGGATGGCTCCGTTTGCTTTTTCATCTATACAGGCTATACCAGATTATATTTTTATTGGTGGAACAAAGGGGTATATGCGAGATATTTTAGATAGTATATATGAAAAAAATAAGCAGTGTCAGGTAGTTATTACGGCGATTACATTAGAAACGGTACAGCATGTGTTGTCGTATTATGAAGAAAGAAATGAATATAGTGTAGATATTACGCAAATACAAGCTTCGCGTTCTAGGTTAATTGCAAAAGCTCATATGATGATTGGACACAATCCTGTATACATTATGCGGGCAATATATAAGGAGGTCAGTCATGGTGACTTGTAATGTGCCTCGCTTGATGGTAACGGGGACACATAGTGGCTGTGGTAAAACTACGGTTATGTGTGCGTTATTAGCTGCTTTAAAAGCACGTGGTCATAGTGTAGTTGCATATAAGAGCGGACCTGATTATATTGATCCCTTATTTCATAAGACGGTATTACATGTGCCGTCTTATAATTTAGATCTATTTTTGTTAGGACGAGGTATCATTGGTAGACAACGAGCAATGTATTTATTTGCGACACATGCTCAGCAAGCAGATATTGCTATCTGTGAAGGGGCTATGGGTTTTTTTGATGGAGTAGGAACATCGCGTGAAGCTTCTTCGTATGAAGTGGCAGATACGTTGCAGTTACCGACGATTTTAGTGGTAGATGGAAAGCATGCATCTGCTTCGTTAGGAGCGGTAATTCAGGGATTTTTGCAAGGTCCGAATAAGAGTCATATTGTAGGTTTTATCGTAAATCGGTGTAAGCCTATGGTTTATATGTATTTTAAAGAACAGTGGGAATCTTGTACGGGTATACGGGCTTTAGGGTATTTGCCTGATATAGAAGAATGTCGTATAGAAAGTAGACATTTAGGTCTAGTCACACCTTATGATATGTTTCAATTGCAGGAAAAGATACAGCGATTACGCCGGCAAGCGGAGCAGACATTGGCCTTAGACGATTTAGTTGGTCTGGCACGCACAGCGAGAACGTTACGTTATCCTTCTTTTACGTATACCACTAGTGCTGCTGTACGTATTGGGGTGGCACAAGATGAGGCTTTTTGTTTTTACTATGCCGATAGTTTAGCATTATTGCAACAATTAGGGGCGACATTAGTACCTTTTAGTCCTCTGCGTGATTTACATTTGCCCGATTGTGATGGTATATATTTAGGTGGGGGTTATCCAGAATTATATGCGGAACAATTAGCAGATAATATAAGTATGAAACGTCGTATTCGAGTAGCACTTTTGTCGGGAATGCCTTGTTTTGCTGAATGCGGTGGCTTTTTATATTTGTTATCGACATGGCAGTCGCAAGAAAAATCATATACGTGGAGTGGTTTAATCGAGGGAACGGGTGAAATGAAATCTCGGTTAGTACGTTTTGGTTATCAAACGCTTCATTTTTTAAAGGATACCGCGTTAGGAAAAAAAGGGATGTGTTGGCCAGCACATGAATTTCATTATTCCGATACGACAAATAATGGTGCGGCTTGTTTAGCTATCAAAGCTGCACGTTCAACCCATTGGTTGTTAGGACACGGAACAAAAACACTGTTTGCAAGTTATGCACATTTGCATTTATGGGGAAATCCAGTAGGAGCAGCTCGGTTTATTCATAACTGTTGGCGGTATCAACAGGGGAGGTTGTAAAGTATGGATATTGAATATGTATTGCCTCAAGATATTGAAGCACGGAGTATGGAAATTATTGAAGCTGAATTAGGGGAGATTATATTACCAGAGAAAGTAGCTCCTATTGTTAAACGGGTTATTCATACGAGTGCAGATTTTGAATATGCACGTACGTTATGTTTTAGTGAAGATGCGGTGTCATCGGCTTTACAAGCATTGCAACAGGGAGCGACGATTGTTACCGATACAAATATGGGGCTGATGGGAATTAATTCGGCTGGGGTACAGCAGTTGGGATGTCAAAAATATTGTTTTATGGCCGATGCAGAGGTAGCGAAAAAGGCGAAAGAAAAGGGGACGACACGGGCGATGGCAGCTATTGATAAAGCGTGTCACATAACGACTCCGCTTATTTTTGCTATTGGCAATGCACCGACCGCTTTATTGCGCTTAGAAGAGCATATCAAGTGCGGTCGTATAAAACCAGCACTGATCATCGGGGTACCCGTTGGCTTTGTGAATGTAGTGGCGGCTAAAGAAAGAATTATGCAATGCGGCGTTCCTTTTATTGTGGCGAGAGGGCGCAAGGGAGGCAGTCCGATTGCAGCGGCTATTTGTAATGCTTTAATTTATATGCTGACAAGAAAAACAAAGTGACAAGTAAAAATACTTGACACCATTTTCTTTTTTTGCTACACTTAATGAGCAATCAAAACTAGGGCGGTGAGTATATGGTAGAAGATGTGATCCGCAGAGGTAGATTATTAGATCTGTATGGTATGTTATTAACAGCAAAACAACAAAAATGTATGTGTTTGTATTATGAGCAAGATTGGTCTTTAAGTGAAATTAGTGAAGCGTTAGCAATATCTCGTCAAGGGGTATATGATTTAGTGAAACGATCTGTGCAGATATTGGAGAATTATGAATTGCATTTAGGTTTTCTAGATAAGCAAGATAAGATAAAGCGAGTAAGGGAAGAGAGCCTTGCTTTGTTACGACAAGAAAAACCAGATATCAAGAAAGTCTGTCAGCTATTAGAAGCGGTAGACTTATAAAGGAGAGCATATGGCTTTTGAGAATTTATCGGAGCGGTTTCAAGAAGCATTTAAAAAATTACGTGGCAAGGGTAAATTACAGGAAGAAGATGTTCAAGAAGTATTAAAGGCAATGCGTAGAGCATTGTTAGAAGCCGATGTTAATTTTACCGTTACGAAAGATTTTATTAATCGAATTAAAGAAAAAGCCGTAGGGGAAGAAGTTTTTGGCAGTTTAAATGCTTCTCAAACGGTTATTAAAATTGTACGAGATGAATTAACAGAATTATTAGGGGGCACACAGAGTCGAATTATGGTTGCTTCTAAGCCCCCGACGATTATTATGCTCGTTGGTTTGCAAGGGGCGGGGAAAACTACGACGGCCGCTAAATTGGCGAAGCAATTACAACGTAAGGGAAAGACGCCTTTATTAGTGGCAGCTGACGTATATAGACCCGCAGCTATTACGCAGTTACAAGTATTAGGGCAGGAATTAGATATGCCTGTTTATACAGAAGAGGATTGTCAAGATCCGGTGGGTATTTCTTCTCGTGCTATTTCGTATGCTACATCTCATTTACGTGATACCGTTATTATTGATACAGCTGGGCGGCTGCATATAAATGAAATGTTGATGGATGAATTAAAGCATATTCGGGAGTCCGTACATCCGCATGAAATTTTATTGGTTGTTGATGCAATGACCGGACAAGATGCAGTAACGGCAGCATCAGCGTTTGATGAAGCATTAGGGATTGACGGTATGATTATGACAAAGTTGGATGGTGATGCTCGTGGTGGAGCGGCGTTATCTATTAAAGCCGTTACAGGGAAGCCTATTAAATTCATTGGGGTTTCTGAAAAATTAGATGGGCTAGAAGAATTCCATCCCAATCGATATGCTTCGCGAATTTTGGATTTAGGTGATGTAGAAACTATTATTGAAAAGGCGCAAGCAGCATTTGATGAAGAATCATTGGCAACGATGAAAAAAACGTTACGCAGTGGATCCTATACATTTGAAGATTTTTTGGGTCATTTGCAAACGTTGAAAAAAATGGGAAATATGAGCACTTTATTGGGACTCATCCCAGGTATTGGCAAATATAAAAAAGAGTTAGAAAAAGTTAATATGGATGGTAGCGAATTTAAACATCTTGAAGCGATTATTACTTCAATGACGATAGAAGAACGGACGAGTCCGAATCCTAAACTATTGATAAAAGATAGTCGAAAGCGACGTATTGCAAAAGGTAGCGGTACACGCGTACAAGATGTAAATAGATTATTAAAGCAGTTTGTGGAAATGCAAAAAATGATGAAACAAGCAAAAAAAATGCAAGGTGGTAAAAAAAGACCTGGATTTTTGCCGAAGTTTCCTTTTTGAATATAATTATTTTATAGAGGAGGTGAGTAAAATATGATTAAAATTCGTTTAGCCCGTTTAGGTGCTAAAAAGAAACCCGTATATCGTGTGGTTGTAGCAGATTCACGCAATGCTCGTAATAATGGGCGTCCTGTAGCTACTATTGGCACGTATGATCCTGCTAAAGATGCAGCAACTCGTTTAACCATTGATGCTGAATCAGCTTTGGCATGGCTCGGTAAAGGTGCACAACCAACGGATACGATTCGTTCTTTGTTTAAAAAAGCAGGTATTATGGCTCAATTTGAAGCATCTAAAAAATAAGTGAGGCAGACTTATGGAAGAGTTAATTGCAGGTATTGCTAAAGCATTGGTTACACAACCAGATGCAGTTACAGTTACTAAAATTCAAAAACAAGGCCTCGAAGTATATGAGCTTCATGTCGCTCCCGGTGATATGGGAAAAGTTATTGGCAAGCAAGGTAGAATTGCGAGAGCATTTCGCCTTGTTGTCAAAGCGGCAGCGGTGAAGGCGAATAAAAGGGTATCCTTAGATATCGTATAGGAGGAAGAATGGATCGAATCACATTACGTGTGCCTGTTACGGTCAAAGCAAAGGTGACACAATCTTTAAAAGAAAAAATTTTGCACAATGTTGATCAGACATTAGCTGATATCGATCGTGAAATGCAAAATTTAGAAGAACAAGCAAAACGCATGATGGCAGAACAAGCGAAAATTGATGCACAAGGGCTTATTTCTTTACGCTCTCAAGTGGAAGAACAAAAACAACGTTTGTTAACAGCACGTGCTAAAGGTGAAAATGATCGCGATGCAGCTCAACAGCTGACAATTGGTTCAGAAATTGTACAAGGTACGACAGAACAAATGGTAGAAGTAAAAGTGGGCGATGATTTAGATGCAATGACAAGGGTAGAAGTTTTATTGGAAGATGGAAAAGTCATTGCTATTCGTCAATAGTATACGATGGCTTCTTTAGATTTATTTACCATTGGTCAAATTGTTGCCCCGCACGGTGTGCGGGGTGATGTTCGTATATATCCAGATACGGATTTTCCCGAGCGGTTTTTAAAAATGAAGTATGGATATATTGGCGGACGGCGCTATAAGGTAATGGCCGCTCGTTTTCATAAACGCGTTGTGCTAATGAAATTTGCCGGGGTTGATGATAGAAATAGTGCAGAATTGTTAGTACAGCAAGCATTACAAGTCCCACGTGAAGAGCTTATGCCGTTGCCTAAAGGTACGTATTATATATTTGATATTATTGGTGCAAGTGTATATGATACACAAAATGCTTATTTAGGAGTACTTACAGAGGTATTAAAAACAGGTAGCAATGATGTGTATGTGGTGACAGACGATGACGGGCAAGAGCAATTATTTGCGGCTATTCCATCGGTTGTCAAAGAGATTGATATAGAACATAAAAAAGTGGTATTAGATCCTCCAGAATGGGTGGAAGCATGAAAATAGATATTATTTCTTTATTTCCTGATTTTATTCAAGCCTTTTATCAGCATAGTATTATTGGACGTGCAGTGGCATCTGGGGTGATAGATTTAGATGTGACTAATCCACGGCAATTTACCTATGATCGACATCGCATGGTAGATGATACCATTTATGGTGGCGGTCAGGGCATGTTGATGAAAGCGGCACCTTTATTTACGGCAGTTGAAGTGGTACGGCGTAGTGTGGAGAAACGACGCATTATTTTTATGGGACCAACGGGATGCCCTTTTACACAGCAAAAGGCTAGGGAATTAGCTACATATGATCAGTTGATTTTGGTATGTGGTCATTATGAAGGTGTGGATTATCGTGTGGAAACAGAATTAGTTGATGAAGTTATTTCAATTGGTGATTACGTTCTCACGGGTGGTGAAATTCCAGCGATGGTAGTTACTGATGCGGTAGTACGTATGATTCCAGGTGTTTTAGGAACGCATGCTAGTGCTACAGATGATTCATTTTATACATCATTGTTAGAATGTCCACAATATACCAAACCATCTATATTTAGACAATGGGCTGTTCCAGATGTTTTATGTAATGGTGATCATAAAAAAATAGCTAGTTGGCGGCGCCAAGCTTCGTTACAGCGAACGGCTATGTTGCGACCAGATTTATTGATTCACGCTTCATTGACGCCACAAGAACGTCTATGGCTCAGTTCTGAGAAAGAGGAGATAGAGTAATGTTGTCACCTTTGTATGTTGGGTTAGTACATTATCCGGTGTATGATAAAAATTTTGATGTGATTACAACCGCTATAACGAATTATGATTTGCATGATATTTCCCGATCAGCGAAGACGTATGGCGTAAAAAAATATATTATTATTCATTATGTTCAAGGACAGGTGGATATGATTCATAAGATTATGAACTTTTGGGAAAGTCCCGTAGGTAGAAAGTATAATGGATATCGGACACAGGCTTTTGATATCGTTGATATTAAAGCAACGATACAAGAAACTGTAGATATGATTACGTGTGAAGAAGGTGTACGACCGTACGTGGTTACTACGGATGCACGTACATATGCTCAGTCTATTTCGTATAAAGAATTACGGAAGAGACGGGAAACGGATGGACGTCCCATCTTGGTGTTACTGGGAACGGGATATGGTATGACAAAAGAAGTGATGGAAGAATTTGATTTTATATTAGAACCTATTCACGGAACAGGAACATATAACCATTTATCTGTTCGTTCAGCTGCAGCTATTATTTTAGACCGCTTAGCTGGTTCTTCGTGGTGGGAATAAAGGAGGAAAGTATATATGTCCGGACATTCAAAGTGGGCTAATATTAAACGTAAAAAAGGTAAGAATGATGCGATTCGTGCAAAGATTACGACAAAAATAAGTCGTGAAATTACTATTGCTGTACGGATGGGAGGATCCGATCCCGTTGGTAATATGCGCCTTAAATTAGCATTGCAAAAAGCAAAAGAAAATAATATTCCCAAAGATAATATTAAACGGGCTATACAAAAAGGTGCAGGTGCGACAGAAGGACAAAAATATGAAGATATCGTGTATGAAGGCTATGGTCCAGCTGGTGTAGCTGTTACGGTAAATGTATTGACAGATAATCGGAATCGTGCCGCGGCTGAAGTGCGTCACGTTTTTTCAAAATATGGTAGCGGTATGGGTGAAACAGGATGTGTTGGCTGGATGTTTCATAGCAAAGGCATATTTATCGTATCGAAAACACAAGCGGACGAAGATACGGTTATGGAAGTGGCGTTAGATGCAGGTGCAGATGATGTTAAAACAGGAGATAATGAATTTGAAATTGTTACGGCTCCAGATGTGTTTGATGCGGTAGAACAGGCATTAGTAGAACATCAGATTGAAACAGAACACGCACAAATTACGATGGTTCCCGATACTATGATTACATTAAATGAGCAAGATGCAGAAAAAATGGAGACACTCATTGATGCATTAGAAGATTTAGATGATGTACAAGATGTGTATCACAATGGGGATTTTCCAGAAGAATAAAAAAATGAAATAGGTGAGGGTGCAGGTATGTACCTCACCTATTTTTATGTTTGTAGAAAATAGGCAATGAAAAGGTTTTAGCATATAATATAAGTATAAAAGGGGAGGCATATGAATTTATTAACATATCGAAATGAGATAGATGCGTTGGATAAACAAATTATAGCGTTGTTAGAACAGCGGTTTGCCGTGGTTGAACAGGTAGGAAAGTATAAGCAAAAAGCGGATTTAGGTGTGCAGGATCTGAAGCGAGAGCAAGCGGTATTGGAAGGGATAGCAATGGTAGTTCAGAATCGCCAGTTGGTTCAGTCTATTCAACATATATATGAGCAAATTCTTGCTGAAAGTAGGGCGTGGGAGTATTAATTTCAGGAGGATATATGAGTGAACTAAATGAGTGGGTTGGAATTGTAGAACGGATACTGTTTATATCTAAAGAAAAAGATTTTTATATTTTTGTTATGTCACAAGACGGTGGACCCAAAAAAGTTACTGTGAAGGGATCGGGGCGTGCTGTAACGGTAGGTGAACGTATACGCGTTCATGGTAAGTGGGTACAACATCGCAAATATGGGCGACAAATAGCTGCTCAAGCGTGGCAAATTTTAGTATCTGATACACTTGAAGGAACGAAGCGTTTTCTTGCCTCATCGTATATACCAGGTATGGGTCCGGTATTGGCACAACGTATTGTTGATACTTTTGGCAATAAGGCTATGGATATTTTGCAGAATGAGCCGGAACGGTTACTCCAAATCGAAGGTATGGGTAAACAAAAACTGGAAAGTATACGAAAAGCTTTAGCGGATAAAGAATGGGATTATCAACTAGCACTGGACTTAGAACAACATGGTATTTCAGGTAAGTACGCTATCCACTTGATTAATGCATATGAGTCACATGTATTAGAGGTATTAAAGACAGATGCCTATCGTTTGATACAAGATATTCAAGGTATTGGTTTTATTGTGGCTGATAAAATTGCCTTGGCTTATGGAATGGATACACATCATAAAAAAAGAATTTGTGCAGCGTTGTATTATGTGTTGGAAGGAGAAACTTACAATGGAAATGTATGTGTACCGCAAGAATTATTGATACAAGAAACGGTGAAGTTGTTACATGTAGAAGAAGCGGTAGTGGCGGATACATTAACGTCACTAGTGGAAGGTCAGTTTTTAAAAACAGAAGAATATCAACATCAGGTATATGTATATCTAATAGAAAAATATTGCGAAGAGGTAGCCGTAGCACGGCGTATTCGTGAAATGAGTAAGATCCGGGATAAGAATATGTGTGGTGTTGAATTATTCTTGAAAACGTGGCAAAAAGAATCTGATTTTACCTTGGCAAAAGAACAGCAACAAGCTGTAAAAGCATCTGTTCGTTCTCCTATATTGGTCATTACGGGGGGGCCTGGTACAGGGAAAACGACAATTATTCAAGCGGTTATTAAATTAGCAGAACAACGACAGGAACGCATTGCTTTATGTGCACCGACTGGTCGTGCAGCGAAGCGTTTACATGAGGCAACATCGCATAAGGCGGAAACTGTACATCGCTTATTAGGTGCCAATGGTAAATCTTTTGAATATGATGAAGATAATTTGCTTTCGGTAGATTTAGTTATTGTCGATGAAGTATCTATGCTTGATATGAATATGTGTTATCATTTATTTCAAGCTCTACCTGAAGGATGCCGATGTATTTTTGTGGGAGATGCCGATCAATTACCCTCAGTTGGTGTAGGGCGTGTATTACATGATTTGATTCGGTCAGAACAAATTCCCGTAGTGCGATTAAAAACGATTTTTCGGCAGAAAAATGGTGGACGTATTGTGACAAATGCACATTTAATTAATCAAGGTCAATTTCCTATTTGTAACGAAGATTCTGAGTTTACTTGGATTGAAGTTGATTCAGAAGAAGAAGGGGCAGCACAGATTACTGCTTTATATGGCGAAATCATGAAAAAAGAGGATGATTTGTTTAGCGTGCAAGTATTATCGCCTATGTATAAAAATCCTTGTGGTGTTGACAATTTAAATGCGTTGATTCAAGAAAAATATAATCCTTCGCAGCCGAATAAGAGTGAATATTGTACAGAAAAGTGGACGTTTCGTGTAGGTGATAAAGTAATGCAGCGACAAAATAATTATGATGAAGGTATCTTTAATGGCGATATGGGCACTGTTTTTTCAGTTCAAGCGGAGCGTGTTTTTGTTCGGTTTGCTGAACGGGATGTGTCGTATACGAGTAAAGATATTTCGCAAATAACACCGGCTTATGCTACGACTGTTCATAAGAGTCAAGGGAGTGAATATGGAACCGTGATTTTAGCATTTGTAAATAGCCAGTATATTATGTTGCAACGCAACTTATTTTATACGGCTGTAACACGAGCAAAAAAAAGAGTCATTTTAGTAGGCATGGAAGCAGCAATACAACGAGCAGTTACTAACGTGAGAAATAATCAGAGGTATACTTTGTTAGCAGAACGTTTACGTGGGAAAGAATTATGGTAAATTGGCGATCTTATATTATGACGATGTTATATCCGTCCCTTTGTCCAGGTTGTGGCGCTTCGTTATTATGGGGAGAAACATGGTGTAATGCATGTCGTCGGCAATGGGGGATGGGGAGAAGAATTCAACGAACAAGTGCTATTCCACATGTTGATAGTGTTTATTGTGTAGCCTCTTATCGTGGTCCAGTGGGGCGAGGGTTAAGACGGTTAAAATATCGGCGGCATTTAGGTAATCAAAAAGCATGGCAGGAATTATTAGATTCATTTCCCTTTATTGATAGATTGTGTTTATATTCTTTTGTTATGCCAATTCCTTTAGTATGGCAACGACAAGCGGAGAGAGGATTTAATCAAAGTGAATGGTTATTTCGTCCTTGGGCAAAACGACAGGGAATTTGTTGGTTAGATGGGTTACAGCGTATTCGTAAAACACAAGAACAATATGGCCTTAAGCGAAAGGCACGTCAGGAGAATTTAAAAAGTGCATTTGCTATGAAGGGTTCTTTCATAAAGGCTATATACGGGAAAAAAATTATTTTAGTGGATGATATTTATACAACTGGCGCGACGATGGAGGCCTGTGCTAGTGTATTAAAAAAACATGGGGCTTCGACAGTGACTGGTTTAGTCGTTGCGAGTAATGCCCCGTGATAAAGAGACTATGGGTAGGAAAAAATCCCCCACATATATTTTTTAAATATATGTGGGGGATTGAAAATAAGTATATATAACAGTAATTAAGTTCCTAATATTTCAATAAACGCTTTTACTACTTCTGGATCAAATAATAATCCAGAGGCACTAAATAATTCTTTAATCGCTTGTTGTTTGGTTTTTGCCCAAAATTGAGCGGCAGGATTAATGATGGTGTCATAATAATCTGCCACGGCAATGATACGGGCACCAAAAGGAATATTAGAACCGCATAAATGACGAGGAAATCCAGAACCATCCCACCGTTCATGATGTGAACGAATGTAAGGAATAATATCCTGACAACAAGGGATGTTTTCTATCATATTGCTACCGGCTACTGCGTGACGCTTGTAAAGTGATTTTTCCGTTCGATTTAAATAGGGATATTTGGATAACAATTGATTAGATAGAAATAATAAACCAATATCATGTAATAAGGCGGCATGTTTTATTTGGTCTATTTCACGTTTGGGCAAGGCTAATTTAGTTGCTATACTGACACTGTAATTAGCTACTTGTAGGCTGTGCATATATAAGCGTTGATTTTTTAATTGAATGAATTTTAACAGTTCGGCTGTAATTGTTTCCAATGAAGTTAGTTCTTCTTTGGCGATTCCAGCATACTGATTTAATGATAGCATATACATAACACAGACCCTTTCTGTAATGATGACATAAAACTATTTTCTTTTTTTGCGGTGAGATTGGTGTGGATGTCGTAACATGTGAAACATGGTTACACTTGTTTTTCGAATTTTTGATCCCGTTGTTTTCATGCGTCGAATAGGGGTTATTTTAGTTCTTCTTTTGGGCTTCATATCACGAATGATGCCAAAATCTCCACGACGAATACTGGTGGCTTTAATACTATCTGAATGGAGAAGTAACTTTAAGGATCCCATCATATGGTTGATAGATAAGTCTGTATTAAAGCTATAAATGTCGATAGCTGCATAGGATAAAATCGTATAAAAATGAATACATATGTGTGCATTTTCCGAGATAGCGATACCTACTAGATCGCCATTACAAGGATAAGATTGCCAACTTAATAAGGGTAATTGAACGACTTCCAATGCACGTTGAGCCAAAGGCTTTAAATCATCAGGAGTGGTTAAATTGACCTTACAGTTGTAAAAATCGATGATCAAATGTTTACCTAATGTGTTTTTCATAAATCCCACCCGTACTATGTTTACAACTTATTATATACTTTTTCAGCTTTTTTGTAAACGTATTTTTAGAAGCAAAGTGAAGTCTTGATAAAAGATAAAAAAGGCTAGCACACAAAAAAAGATACGCAAAAAATAAGCATATATTTTACGTAGTAGGATAGAATAAATTCGCTTAAAATACAGAAATGAAGAGATAAAAAAGAAATACAAATAAGAAATAATATGCATGAATAAAGATAAAAAATTCATATGTAGATAAAAAAAGAGTTGTGATTATATATCACAACTCTTTTGCTTTTACAGCATAACTCTTTAATTTTGGGGTCCTTCAGGTGTTAGGGGAGTGAAGGTAAATGCTGAATTAGTATAATCAATGCGAACAGTATTACCTTCTTTTATAGTACCCGCGATAATATCTCGACTCAGGGCAGTTTCTATCGTACGAGCAATTACACGGCGTAAAGGTCTAGCACCAAATTGTGGATCAAATCCTTGTTCAGCCAATTGTTTTAAGGCTGCATCAGAACATTGTAACCGGATATTAATTTGTTTTTCAAGGCGTTGGCTAAGACGGCGTAACAACATGTCTGCAATATGTAATACTTGTTCTTTTTGGAGTCCTTTGAATATAATACAATCGTCTACGCGATTTAAAAATTCTGGACGAAAATATTGTTTTAATAACTGGTGTACAGATGCTTCGGCTGTTTGATTATCTTTTGCATTTAAGATTTCATGAGAACCTAAGTTACTAGTCATAATTATAATGGTATTTTTAAAGTTTACCATGCGACCTTTACCATCGGTTAAACGACCGTCATCCAATATTTGTAAAAGAACATTAAAAATGTCAGGATGAGCTTTTTCAATTTCATCTAATAAAATTACGCTGTAGGGATGACGCCTTACGGCCTCCGTAAGTTGGCCGCCTTCATCATAGCCGACATATCCGGGAGGTGCTCCAATAAGCCGAGATACGGTGTGCTTTTCCATATATTCGGACATATCAATGCGAACAATATTGCGTTCATCATTAAAGAGTACTTCTGCCAAGGCTTTAGCTAATTCTGTTTTGCCGACACCCGTAGGTCCTAAAAAAATAAAGGAGCCAATGGGGCGTTGCGGATCTTTTATACCTGCCCGAGCACGCAAGATTGCATCACTTACAATTTGTACTGCTTCATCTTGTCCAATTAATCGTTGGTGTAATGTTTCTTCAAGGTGTAGTAATTTTTCTCGTTCTCCCGTTAGCATTTTGGCAACAGGAATACCGGTCCAACGACTTACGACTTGTGCAATATCTTCTTCACTTACTTCTTCTTTTAGTAATTGGGCATCTTGGTGATTAGAGAGATAGGTTTCTTGTTCCTTCAATTTTTTTTCTAGTTCTGGTAATTTCCCATATTTTAATTCCGATGCCTTTTCTAAATTATATTCTCGTTCGGCCTTTGTCATTTCTCCTTTTACGGCATCAATTTCTTTTTTTATCGCTTGGGTACGTAAAATTGCTTGTTTTTCTGTATCCCATTTTTCATTTAACGATTTTTCTTCTTCCTGTAATTCTACTTTTTTCTTTTGGATTTTAGATAGTCGTTCTTTTGATGCGTCATCGGTTTCTTTGTTCAATGATTGTTCTTCGATTTCTAGTTGCATTACTTTGTGACGTAACTCATCTAACGGAGCTGGCATAGATTCAATTTCTGTACGTAATTTAGCGGCTGCTTCATCGACCAAATCGATGGCCTTATCGGGAAGAAACCGATCTGAAATATAACGGTCTGAGAGTACGGCTGCAGCAACTAAAGCGTTGTCACGAATACGTACACCATGATGAACTTCATAGCGATCTTTCAATCCCCGTAAGATAGTGATTGTATCTTCAACATTAGGCTGATTTACCATAACGGGTTGAAAACGCCGTTCTAAGGCAGCATCTTTTTCAATATATTTTTGATATTCGTTTAAGGTTGTTGCCCCGATACAACGAAGTTCGCCTCGGGCTAACATCGGTTTTAAAATATTGCCAGCATCCATAGAGCCTTCTGAGGCACCAGCCCCAACTACTGTATGTATTTCATCAATGAATAATAAAATTTGTCCATCCGATTGTGCGATTTCATTTAGTACAGATTTTAGGCGTTCTTCAAATTCGCCCCGGTATTTTGCTCCGGCAATCAAGGAACCCATATCTAGTGAATATAGGGTTTTGTTTTTTAATGATTCTGGTACATCACCACTGACAATACGCCGAGCAAGACCTTCGGCGATAGCCGTCTTGCCTACACCAGGTTCTCCGATTAATACAGGGTTATTTTTGGTGCGACGGGATAAAATTTCAATGGTACGGCGAATTTCATCGTCTCTTCCGATTACGGGATCTAATTTGTTTTTTTGTGCCGCTTCGGTTAAATTGGTACCGTATTTTTGTAAGGCGTTATAACTGTCTTCTGGATTATCGCTGCCAATTCTTCCTTTGCGATGTTGTTTTAATGAGGTTAGTACACTATCTTTGGTTAAACCAAAGGTACGACAAATGGATTTGATTTCTTCATCACCGTCCTGAACAATCCCCGCTAAAAGATGTTCCGTACTTATATAATCATCTTTAAGCGAATCGGCGAGTTGTTTGGCACGACCTAAAACTCTTATCATTTCGGTTGCCATGGAGAGGCGGCTTTGTCCTTGAACGGCAGGTATTGCGTTTAAGTATTTTTCAAGGCGAGCTTGTAGCATGGGAAGATCCGTATGACAATCTTGATATATGCTAGTTAATATACCTTCTGGGGTGGTAATGAGGGATAATAATAAATGGGCTGACGTTATTTCTTGATGATAACGTAACGCCGCATTTTGTTGAGCATTTTGTAATGCTGTTAAGGCTTTTTGTGTATATTTTTCATTATCCATATATATGACCTCCTTATCCAATATATTGGATATATATCATTGTTGAATTCTTATTACATTTTTTATTATAATCGCAAAAGTCGAAAAGTCAATAGAAAAAAAACAAAAAAGTCAAAAAGTCAAAAAAACGGTGAAAATATAAAAAAAAGACAAAATAGGAGAGAGCGTGTATAATAAAAATAGTAAGATTATATCGTGTTTATGTATAAAGAGGAAGAGATATGGTAACAAAGAAAATAAAATTAGAAATGTTAGAAAGATTTCAACAGCAATATGGTATTTTAAAACCGGCATTACATTATAATACGCCGTTTGAATTATTGGTGGCGGTTGTTTTATCGGCCCAATGTACAGATGAACGTGTCAATATTGTTACGGCGGGTTTATTTCCTATGTATAGTGGACCAGAAAAAATATTATCGTTAGGGCTTATGGGATTAGAAGAAAAAATACATACTTGCGGACTATATCGAAGTAAAGCTAAAAATATTTTGGCTACGTGTGCTATCTTATGTGAACAATATCATGGTGAAGTGCCCTGTACTTTTGATGAATTAGTAAAATTACCTGGTGTCGGCAGAAAAACAGCGAATGTATTAGTTAGTGTGTTATTTAATGTGCCGGCTATTGCTGTTGATACACATGTATTTCGAGTAGCTAATCGGTTGCAGCTGGCCGTAGGAAAAACACCTTTAGAAGTAGAACGTGGATTGAAAAAAGCAATTCCTAAGATGTGGTGGAGTCGTGCTCATCATTGGCTAATATGGCATGGCCGAAAGATTTGTAAAGCGAGAAAACCACTGTGCAACCAATGTTTTCAAGAAGATCTCTGTCCATATGGAAAAGCATAAGGAAAAAGGCGAAGTGATTTGATATATTTTTTTTACATATATTCATTGACAAATAAGAAACGATAACATACGATAAAAAAGTAACATACTTAAAATATGCAATGGGGAGGTTGGTCGTCCGATGGAGTTGAACTATATGAAGGGAACCTATGTAGATGAACTTTTATGGAACGGACACCCAGTGTTATTTGTTCTTGAAGGATTAGGCAAAGAAGAGAAGATAAAAGCACAACAGTATGGGGAAATGATTTGGCATTGGATTGTTACACATAGCCATGAGTTTGCCAAAAAAGCTTCTCGTATTGCTGCTTTTAAAAATAAAAAATGGCGAGCTGAGGAAGAAGGGGAAGTTTCTTCTGCTGATGTTATGCGGTGTTTTGAAAGCATTACTTCTGTACATTCAACGTATGAAAAAGGATTTGACGTGTTTTTTGATGGGAGATCTTTGTTTAGAGAACGATCGATTGTTATTCATGTGGGTAGAAACTATGTATTAGAAGGGGTGCAGTTATTATAGTTGTAGATTTTAAATAGGTATGGTAAAATAAAAAAGTATTGACAGTGAGGTGAATAAAACGATGGCAAAACATATTATCACGATTAACACGGAATCTATTCAAAAGACCACGCAGCATGCGGGCTGTAGTGAATGTCAAACATCATGCCAGTCTGCTTGCAAAACGTCTTGTACCGTAGGCAATCAGGTTTGCAATAAATAAGTGTTTATTGAAGGGACGCCCTTTACCTTGCGGTAAAGGGTATTCTTTTTTAGGAGGAACAATGGCGAGTAAGATAAAACCGATGATTCATAAATATTATCATAAAGGCACGTATATGTTATTAGACGTGAATAGTGGTATTATCAATGTTATAGATAAAATTACATACGATGTATTAGATGTCTACGATGGAACGAACAAGGCACAAGTATATGATACGTTTGCTTTACGGTATACAAAAAAAGAATTAACTGAAACATTAGAAGAGCTAGATGAATTGATAAAAGAGCAATTGTTATTTGCACCTATGTGTGAATCATTTGAGGTCGTTGCAAAAGAAAAACCGATTGTTAAATCGTTGTGTTTAAATATTGCTCATGATTGTAATTTGCGATGCCAATATTGTTTCGCTTCACAGGGAGATTATGATACGCATAAGCGAGAATTGATGAGTTTTGATGTGGCAAAACGTGCCGTAGATTTGTTAATTCAAAGTACGGAGGGCAAAAGGCAGCATTGTGAAATTGACTTTTTTGGTGGCGAGCCATTAATGAATTTTGATGTTGTCAAACAGACGATTGAGTATGTTCGAGAACAAGAAAAAAGGCATGATAAGGTATTTAAATTGTCATTAACGACAAATGGTATGCTGTTAACGCCAGATAAGGTTAAGTTTTTAACGGATAATCATATTAGTCTTATTTTAAGTTTAGATGGTAGACGAGAAGTTCATGATAGGATGCGTCCCTGTGCAGGTGGCGGTGGTTCTTATGATGTTTGTGCAGAACGGTTAAAATATGCGGTACAACATCGGAATGGTGAAGAATATTATGTGCGTGGAACATTTACAAAATATAATTTAGATTTTACTAAGGATGTTGCCCACATGGCTGATTTGGGATTTGATGGATTATCGATGGAACCCGTAGTAGGTGATGAAGCCACTTATGCTATTACGGAAGAGGACTTGCCACGTATTTTTGAAGAATATGATCGATTAGCTGATTTTTATTTGGAGCGATATTTTAGTGGACATCCGATTATTTACTATCATTTTATTATGGATTTATATCGAGGACCATGCATCGCTAAACGGTTGCGAGGATGTGGTGCTGGACATGAATATATGTGTGTTACTCCCGATGGAAATATATACCCGTGTCATCAATTTGTAGGACAAGATGAATATGTATTGGGGAATGTTTATGATGGTATTACGGATGAGGTATTGCCACCTATTTTTAGAGATATGCATGTATTGAATAAGGATCGCTGCTGTGCTTGCTGGGCCAAGTTCTTTTGTAGTGGTGGTTGTCATGCAAATAATATTAAATATGGTGGGACCATACAAACACCGTTTGAATTGAGTTGTAAGATACAGAAAAAACGTATTGAGTGTGCTATGTATATTCAAGCTATATTAGCGTTAAAACAACAAGAAAAAGAAAGGAAGACCGTATGAAAAAGCTAGTACGCGTATTATGGGCGGTTGTTATTTTTTATTTAGTCTATTCTTTATATGTAGAAGGAATACGTAGTTTTACCGTGTTATTGTTGGTCCTTGCTATGTTATTATTCGGTATGGAAGAATGGAAAGGGCGTTCTTCTTATCGAAAATTGAGAAAAAAAGAAATAGTTAGCTCTACGGAGAAGTTAAAAAAGTAGAAATAGTCGGCATTCGCTTTAAAATTGAGAAATATTATCATGCGAATGCCGCTTTTTTGTGATAATGAAGAGGATTATCAGAGATAAAGAAAATGAAAAAAATAAAAATAAATGCTAGTAATTTGGTTGACTTTATGACCAACATGGAGTACGCTAAGTGTAGTTAAAAGGTATAGATTGTTTTGATAAATTGAATACAGATGTAGGAGTGAATAGATATGAGTGAGTTATTAAGAGTGGAAGGGTTAAAAATTGCTATTGAAGGCAAAGAAATCCTAAAGGGATTAGATTTAACTATTCGAACTGGAGAAATTCACGTGATTATGGGATCTAATGGCGCAGGTAAGTCGACCTTATTTAATGCCGTTATGGGAAATCCCACATATGAAGTGACGGCAGGTCGTATTTTTTTTGAAGGGAAAGATATTACGGATGAACCGGTTAATGAACGTGCGAAAGCAGGCATTTTCATGGCTTTTCAATCACCTATTGCCGTGCAGGGTATTTCCGTAGAAAATTTTATTCGTAATGCGAAAGGAACCATTACGGGCGAAACGCAACGAATTATGCCATTTCGTAAAAAGTTACATAAGCAAATGGATTCATTACATATGGATCGTTCTTATGCAAAACGATATATTAATGACGGATTTTCTGGTGGTGAACGTAAAAAAACAGAAATTTTACAAATGTGTATGTTAGAACCGAAATTGACAATGCTCGATGAAATTGATTCTGGTTTGGATGTTGATGCTGTACGTATCGTATCACAAACGGTAGAACAATATCATGACAAAAACAATTCGATTATGGTTATTACCCATCACAGTGAAATATTGCAAAAATTACAACCTGATTTTGTTCATATTCTTATTGATGGACGTATTGTTAAAACTGGTGATGCATCACTTATTAAAGAAATCGAAAAAAATGGGTATGATGCATATAAAGCACAAGTAAAATAGGAGGCAGAAAACGATGGCTGACGATAAGCAATTGGAATTGGAAGCGGAACGTGAAAAACTGCAATCCTTATCTGATATGGGGAATATGTATAATTTCCGCAAAGATTTTAAATATTCTTATAAAACAGATGCCGGTCTTACACCGGATATTGTTCGTGAAATTTCTCGAAAAAAAGATGAACCCGAATGGATGTTGAATTTTCGGCTTAAATCATTAGAGCTTTTTTATAAAATTGATTATCCTAATTGGGGACCTGATATTAGTGAACTTGATATGGATAATATAGTTACATATGTGCGACCAGATGCTAATATGAAGGCGAATTGGAATGATGTGCCAGAAGATATTAAAGATACTTTTGATCGTCTGGGTATTCCTGAAGCAGAAAAAACGTCTTTAGCCGGTGTAGGTGCACAGTATGATTCGGAAGTCGTGTACCACAGTATTCAAGAAGATTTAGTTAAGCAAGGGGTTATTTATACCGATTTTGATACGGCGTTAAAGCAGTATGAAGACAGTGTGCGGCGCCATTTTATGAAACTTGTGCCGCCAACGGATCACAAATTTGCCGCTTTGCATGGGGCTGTATGGTCAGGCGGTTCTTATGTGTATGTGCCGGAAGGGGTAGATGTGGAAATTCCGTTGCAAAGTTATTTTCGCCTCAATGCTCCGGGAGCGGGTCAATTTGAACATACGCTGATTATTGTGGAAAAGGGTGCGAAAGTACATTTTATTGAAGGCTGCAGTGCCCCGAAATATAACGTTGCCAATTTGCATGCCGGCTGTGTGGAATTGTTTATCGGCGATGATGCGACCTTGACGTATTCGACCATTGAAAACTGGTCCAAGAATATGTACAATTTAAACACGAAACGTGCTATTGTAGGGAAAAATGGCACGATTAATTGGGTTACCGGTTCTTTCGGGTCGCATACATCTTGTTTATATCCGATGAGTATTTTGAATGGTGAAGGTGCTCATTGTGAATTTACAGGGGTTACTTTTGCTGGAAAAGGTCAATTTTTGGATACAGGCTCAAAGGTTATTCATAATGCACCGCGTACAACAAGTAATATAAATTCTAAATCTATTTCTAAAGATGGTGGAGCATGTATTTATCGAGGTAGTGTTATTGTTAAAAAGAATGCCGAAGGATCGAAGGCAACAGTCAGTTGCGAATCTTTGATGTTAGATGAAGAATCGCAATCTGATACGATTCCTGCTATTGTCGTAGATACAGATAATATTGATTTGGGACATGAAGCTAAAATTGGGCGTATTTCCGATGAAGCTATTTTTTACTTGATGAGTCGTGGTTTGAGTGAAGATGATGCACGGGCTATGCTTGTACGTGGTTTTGTGGAACCTGTATCGAAGGCATTGCCGTTAGAATATGCTGTAGAAATGAACAATTTGATTAATTTAGAGTTAAAAGGTTCTATGTAAGGGAGGAGGATAGACATGACAGTAAAAGAACAATATAACCAACTCCCACGGCCAACTTTTCGTTGGATGAAGGTAAATTATTTGGAACTACCTCAGTTGACCCCGTTGGCGACGAAACATGTTGACGCGTTAGAACGGCATGAGGGAGATGTGCAAGTTGAATTTTATATGGATGATAGAATTCCCGAATTTCATGATTTTGAAGGAGCTAATCCCCGGGTAAGAGATTTGGCTTTACATCAACATAATACGGGTTGCCAGATTACTGTTCCCGTTGCAGGCCAAGGCGCAGTATGGTTACACTATACCGTTACGAAAGAAGCACCACAAATTATTGGTCAATTATATATCAAGGCCGCAGCTGATAGTGATGTAAAGGTATTTATTACTTTTGATGGTGATGCACCAGAGGGAGAAGTGAATTTATTTCAATATGTACAAGCGGCAGCGGGTGCACGGGTACGAGTAAGTAAGTTGCAATTACATGGCGATCATGTTCGGCATATTGATCATCGGTTAACACGTATTCATGAATCGGCATGTGTAGAGTTTGTAGGTGCTGAATTAGGTGGCAAAGAAGTGTTAATTTATTATAAAGGTGATTTATCTAAAGCCGAAGGTGAGTATAATTTTTATAGCACATATATCGGTGCAGGGGCACAAGTTTTTGATTTTTCTTGTGAAGTTCCGATGAAGGGAGAAAAAACAAAGACCGATATTATTAATACAGGTGCTTTAATGGAAACGGCAAAAAAGTCTTTCCGCGGAACCATTGATTTCTTACGTGGATGCAAAAAAGCGTTTGGTTCAGAATCAGACAGTTGCTTACTATTGAGTCCGACTGTGCATTCTGTTTCTATTCCGTTGCTGTTATGTAAGGAAGATGATGTTGTAGGGAATCACGCATCTAGTGCTGGACAAGTGGATAAGGACATGTTGTTTTATTTGATGAGTCGTGGTTTTGATGAAGCCGGTGCTCAATTAATTTTAGTGGAATCTAATGTTCGTCCCATCATTGATAAATTAGGTGATGCTGATATGGAAGAAAAGGCATTACAAGCCGTGCGGGATAAGATGAAAATTTGTTATGAGAAAGGTGAATAATATGCGTAATGTACGTGATGACTTCCCGATTTTAAAAAAAGTTCATAATGGACATCCGTTAGTATATTTTGATAATGCTGCGACGACACAAAAACCTCGGAAGGTTATTGATGCCATTGTTGATTTGTTAGAGTATCATAATGGCAATCCTCATCGAGGTGCGCATATTCTTTCCGTTGAAGCAGGTGAGTTGTATGACCAAGCACGGTTAGCGGTGCGGCGTTTTATACATGCTCCATCGGTTGATGAAATTATTTTTGTGCGGAATACAACAGAAGGGTTAAATTTAATTGCGAGAAGCTATGGTGAAACTCATCTAAAAAAAGGTGATACGATTGTTTTACCTATTTCAGAACATCATTCTAATTTGGTTACGTGGCAACGGGTATGTCAAAAAACAGGTGCTGAATTAGTATATATGTATTTAGATAAAGAAGGTCATTTTACACCAGAAGATTTAGCTAAAATAGATCAGCATACTAAGATAGTTTCTTTTGCTGCTATTAGTAATGTTTATGGTATGAAACGTCCAGTAAAAGAAATTGTAGCAAAAGCACATGCAGTAGGTGCAATTGCTATTGTTGATGGAGCACAATCGACACCACATATAAAGACAGATGTACAAGATCTTGATTGTGATTTTTATGTTTTTTCAGGGCATAAGATGTGTGGATCGGCTGGTACAGGAGTGGTATATGGTAAAAAAGCACTCTTAGAAGATATGGAGCCGTTTTTGTTAGGCGGCGACATGATTGAATATGTGCAAGAACAACATACGACATATAATGTATTGCCATATAAATTTGAAGCGGGATCGCAAAATGTAGAAGGTGCGGTTGCTTTAAAAGCAGCCATAGAATATTTAGAAGCATTGGGTATGGATGAAATTGAAGCACACGAACAAGAATTAACCACGCGGTGTTTGGAAGGAATGAAAAAAATTCCCCATATTCATATTATTGGTTCGCTTGATCCGAAGGAAAAAAATGGTGTTATTTCTTTTACCATAGAAGGGGTACATCCACACGATGCGGCAACGATTCTTGATAGTTTTGGAATTGCGATTCGATCGGGGCATCATTGTGCACAACCTTTAGGGGCTCATTTGGGCATCGAAGCGTCTAATAGAGCAAGTTTTTATATTTATAATACACCTGAAGAGATCGATTACTTTTTGGACAAGTTGCCTTTAGTTAGAAAACAAATGGGATATAAAGAGTAAGGAGTTTTACAGCCATGGAAAATATGAATGAATTGTATTCGGATATCATTTTAGAACATAATCAATGTCTAGAAAATAAACGTTCTCTTGCAGAAGCGGATATTCATGAACATGGGCATAATCCAAGTTGTGGTGATGATATTACATTACAATTAAAATTTGATGGAGATATAATTAAAGATGCTGCATATACGGGTCAAGGTTGTGCGATTAGCCAGGCCTCAGCAGATATTATGATCGATCTTATTAAGGGAAAGTCTGTGTCAGAGGCGTTACAACTAGTGAAGTTGTTTTTAGATATGATTAAGCGTGAAGTGACCGATGAGGATGTATTAGAAGAATTAGAAGATGCTATTGCTTTAAAGAACATATCGAATATGCCAGCACGAGTAAAATGTGCTGTATTGGCATGGCATACTTTGCAAGCTGCATTAAATAAAAAATAACAGCTGAATGTGTATTGTGAGCATGTAAAGAGATGTGAAAGTTTGTTTTTTCACATCTCTTTTTATGTAGATTTTTTATATTGTTGTGGAATTATATAGTTATAGGTAGGGGGGCATAAGTGTGTTATAATAAAATAATAGCTTCATAGGTAGAGGAGGAATGATGGATGAAATGCCGCAATTGTGATAATGATGCCGTATATACGGATGGATTATGTGAACAATGTGAACACCATAAAGAAGCACAAGGAGCACGTGTGATGTCTGACTCTGAACGAATAAATTTTTCGGGGCAAACGATTAATGAAGACGGGACGATTTATGAAGAAACCCAAAAGATACATCCGGAAAAAAAAGCATCTCATGGATATATTAAATTCGGTATTAAAAATGCCTCTTGGCGTGTAAAACTTGCCTTGGGATTTCTTGTTTTTTGCATGGCAGCTATTATTATTGGTGTTATTGGTTTGATCGTGCAATTAATTCCTGTATTGTTGGTATTATTAGGAGTATATATTGTATATACTCTTGTCAAAGCATTATTTCGATAAAGAGAATTGAGGCGTAGGCGATGAAAGAAAAATTAGTTATCATTGATGGGAGTAGTCTGTTATATAGAGCGTTTTATGCAATTCCTATGTTAACAGATAGTCGCGGCAATTATACGAATGCTGTATATGGATTTTTAAACATGCTCCTTAAATTATATGAAGAATTACAGCCTAATTATGTTGCTGTAGCATTTGATAAAGATAAGCATACGTTTCGTAATGATATGTATGATGGATATAAGGCAACGAGAAAACCGGCCCCAGATGAATTACGACCTCAATTTGCTTTGATAAGAGAAGTATTAGCTAGTTTAGGAATTGCAGTTGTAGAGATGGATGGGTATGAAGGTGATGATATTTTAGGAACAATTGCAACTCATTCAGTAGAGCATAATTTGGATATTGCCATTGTGACAGGTGATCGGGATGCCTTACAATTAGTTAATGATCAGATTACAGTTTATTTAACTAAAAAAGGGATTACTACTATGCTAGCGGTAACCCCAGATGTTATGGTTAAAGAATATGGATATACACCTGAACAGGTAGTGGATATGAAATCGTTAATGGGGGATACGGCTGATAATATTCCAGGGGTACCAGGTGTGGGAGAAAAAACAGCACGAAAATTAATTGATGAATTTGGCAGTATTGATGGTATTTATGCAAATGTAGACAATGTGACTGGTAATAAATTAAAAGAAAAACTAAAAAGTAATGAAGAGATGGCTCGGCTTTCTAAAAAGTTAGCTACTATTCATTGTGATGTACCGATATCTTACACATTAGATATGTTTGTGCCAAAACCAAATGAAGGGGAAGCAGGCACATTATTTAGACAATTAGGATTACAAAGTTTATTATATCGGTTTGCTGGGTTTGATTGTTTTTCTAATTTAGGTAAAAGTGAAAAACAGATTTTTATGGAGAGTATCGAAGAAGTTCAATTTTTGCCAACAGATATGGCGGGAAAAGTAGTAGCAGTAGGTATACAGTGTAATGATGAAAAGCCAGTTCCATGTATAGATAAGATGGTAATTGTCATAGAGAATAAGGGAATGATTGTACCTAACACAAAGATCAGTTCATTTATTAAGGAATTTGGTACAGCAAAGCAAATTATTACCTTAGATGGGAAATTGCTATATAAGGCGATGCATATGATTAATGCACAAAGAATTCCCGTAGGAGATGTTGTCTTAGCAGCATACTTATTAGATCCGACTCGTTCTTCATATGATATTGCTTATTTAGCAGAGCGGTTTGATGTGGATGCGTTACGTCGAGAAAAACGAGATCTATTATATGACACATGGGGGATTTCCGCTGTGTGGGAGCAAGAAAAAGAGGCTTTACAGACGGCGGGGTTAATGAATCTGTATGACAACATAGAAAAACCATTGTTGTATACGTTGGGAATTATGGAAAGCAATGGTTTTACTGTGAATATGACTCGTTTAGAGGTCATGAAAAAAGAACTAGTGCGCCAGGCAGAACAGTTAGAAAATACTATTTATGATGTGGCGGGAGAAAGCTTTAATATTAATTCACCTAAACAATTAGGCCATATTCTTTTTGAAGTTTTGCGATTACCCGTAATGAAAAAAACGAAGACGGGCTATTCAACGAATATTGAGGTGCTAGAAGCATTATTGTATAAGCATCCTATTATCGATAAAATTATTCGTTTTCGTACCTTGAAAAAATTAATTTCGACTTATTTAGAAGGATTAAAACCATTGGTATTTGAGCAGACAGGACGGGTATATACTTCGTTTAATCAAATGGTAACGGCGACGGGGAGATTAAGTAGTTCTGATCCGAATTTACAAAATATTCCTATTCGTACAGAACAAGGGAAAAAAATTCGCTCTTTGTTTGTTCCTGGCAAGGGATTTGACTATATTGTTTCGGGGGATTATTCGCAAATTGAATTGCGCATATTGGCTCATCTATCGCAAGATCCTACGATGATTGATGGCTTTAAAAAAAATCAAGATATTCATCGTCGGACGGCATCGGAAGTGTTTGGCATTCCGATGGAAAAAGTTACGGCAGAAGAGCGGGCACATGCTAAGGCAGTTAATTTTGGTATTATCTATGGGATTAGCGATTTTGGTTTATCGCGCAATATTGGTATTTCAATTCAACAAGCTAAAGTATATATTGAATCTTATTTTGCGAGATATAGTACGATTCAAGTGTATATGGAAAAACTTATTGAAGATGCACGAACAACAGGTATTACACGAACGATGTTTGGTCGATTGCGTAGTTTAGGCGATATTCATAGTAAAAATTTTGCTCGCCGTTCGATGGCAGAACGGATGGCTATGAATACACCCATTCAGGGAAGTGCAGCTGATATTATTAAACTGGCTATGAATGCGGTGCAAGTGGAATTAGAAAAAGCACAGTTACGCAGTCAATTGTTAGTACAAGTCCATGATGAATTAGTTTTAGAAGTACCTAAAGAAGAATTAGATATAGTACAACATCTGTTAAAAACTACGATGGAAGGGATTGTATCATTATCCGTGCCATTGGTAGTAGATCTTCATTATGGAAGTAATTGGGAAGAAGCAAAATAGGAGGGTATATATGCCGGAGTTACCAGAAGTCGAAACAATTCGTACTGCTCTAGAATCATATATAGTCGGGAAAAACATAGAACGGGTAACTGTCGGTTTACCACGCTTAGTAAAGAATGTATCTGTTTTAACGTTTCAGCAGAAAACACAAGGTTGCACGATTTTGGGTATTCGTCGACGGGGAAAATATTTAACGCTGCTTCTTTCTGGTTCAGTACATGTGATGATTCATTTACGCATGACAGGTAGGCTGTTATATATGGATAGGTTACCTGCAATGACGGATCATATACATATTTATTTTCGACTAAATAAAGGGTTTTTGGTGTATCATGATGTACGTACATTTGGTGGCTTTTGGTTGGTACCAATAACGGGGATGACTGGTATTGATGGATATGATTCGTTGGGACCGGACGGAAATAGTCCTAAGTTTACAGCCACTTATTTATATTGGTTGGTGCAAAAAAGAAAAAGTACGATTAAGGCAGTGCTACTTGATCAAAAAGTAGTAGCAGGATTAGGTAATATATATGTTGATGAAGCACTATTCTTAGCTAAAATTCGTCCTGATGAAAAGGCTAATGTTCTTTCGTTACATGCTTGTAAAGTCCTACATGAAGCAATAAATCAGGTGTTAACTCAGGGAATTTCCCATGGGGGAACGACGATTCGGGATTATGTAAATGGAATAGGTAAAGAGGGATCCCATCAGCATTTTTTGCAAGTTTATGGGAAAGAGGGCAGTCCCTGTCCACGGTGTGGTCATACGATACAGTATATAAAACTGGGAGGACGGGGGACACATTTTTGTCCTTTATGTCAAAGGCGAAAGGGAAGATAATACTATGTATAAAATTGGTTTAACGGGAGGCATTGCCTCAGGTAAAAGTACGGTTGTAGATATGCTACGACAGGAAGGGGCATGTGTAGTTGATTGTGATATTTTGGCAAGAGAAGTAGTGGCTCCCGGAACGGTGGGATTACAACAAGTAGTCAATGCCTTTGGCGAGCATGTGTTACGGGAAGATAAGTCGTTGAATCGAGATAGGTTAGGAAAACTGGTTTTTGGAAATGAAGTTAATAAAGAACGGTTGGAACGTATTTTATTTCCGTTGATTTTTTCGTCTTTACAAGCAAAAATGCAAGAATTGGCAAGGTTGAATTGTAAACTTGTTTTTTTGGACATGCCCTTATTATTTGAAGTGAATTATCAAACGCAGGTAGATGAAGTTTGGGTTGTTTATGTCCCACGCGATATCCAATTGCATCGTCTTATGCTGCGTAATGGCTATGAGCAAAAAGAGGCAGAAGCGCGTATTCATTCGCAGTGGACGATGGATAAAAAAATAAAGTTGGCTTCTGTGATTATTGATAATCAAGGAAGTTTAGAAGATACGAAAAAACAGATAAAACAGCAATGGGTACGGTTGCAACGGGAAATAGTGTAGTTGTGATTCGTTGTTTAGGAGGTTAGTTTGAGAAAAAAAAAGGCAACACATTTTCGTCTAAAATTGATAGTCGCTATTATGGCGATTTGTATATGTGCGACCTATTTTTATTCATGGAAAAATGTGGTTATGCGTCAATTTGTATACCCTTTGCAGTACGAATATTTGGTTCGTCATTATGCTGCACAAGAAGGAGTAGAACCAGCATTGGTAGCATCGGTTATTTTAGTGGAAAGTAAGTTTGATAAAGAAGCGGCATCTCATCGAGGGGCACAAGGACTGATGCAGATTATGCCGGATACAGGGGAATGGATAGCTAAAAAAATGGGTGTACGATCTTTTCATCCAGCCCAATTAGGGGATGCTCGAATAAATATTCGCATGGGTACATGGTATTTATCATACCTTATGCGGGTCTATAAGGGTAACAAGGTGTTGGCATTGGCTGCTTATAATGCGGGGAGAGGATATGTCGATTTATGGATTCAAAACTATGGTTGGACCACAGATTTTTCAGAAATTGATAAGATACCCTTTGCAGAAACACGTGAATATGTTAAAATAGTATTGCTGAATGAACAGCAGTACAAGCTTTTATATGATTTTTAGTTCTTTTACGCGGTTGTGGCGGAACGGCAGACGCGCTGTCTTCAGGCGGCAGTGATCAACGATCGTGTGGGTTCAAATCCCACCAACCGCACCAGTGTGAATTATGGATAAGACATTGATTGAAACATTCAAACAGTGGAATATCACTTCTGTTCTCCCACTCTCCGTGGGAGCTTTTCAATTGTTAGAAGTGTTCGATGTGGTGAGTGAACAGGGTGTAGAAAAAGAATTTTGTTTGTTTCGTTACTTAAATCGTGATAATGGTTGGTTTGTGAAAGCCAGTTTTAATTTATCTTCGCATGAATTTTCTGTTCGTGTAAATATTGGGATGCTAGAATTTTCTCTTATTGAATTTATTACAGATAAATGGGAATATTTTCAGCAAATGGTTGCATCTCGGTTAGTTTCTGTAATTGATGGACATTATGTGCATCGAGAAAAAAACGTGATGTCGATCGTACGTGAAAAGGGGATTACCCAAGTAAATTGGGAGTCGTTTTTACCCACTCAATATAAGTCATTTCGGCGAGATATAAGTCCTACAAATGCAGTGCAAATCATTAATGGATCTTATATGATATTGTCTTATTATGATGTAATAACAAGAAGTGGCTTATCATTGATGTATAATTTGTTGCGCGATGATTTTTTTGCAGAACAACGAGTATACAATTTCCCTAATTTAGTACATGATTTTGATAGTTCTACTATACAAGATGTACAACGGGCAGTGCAATCACGATTGATAGGTGTATTAGATGAACTGGAACAGGCAGTTCAGGCAGAACAAATGACACGAGATGAACAGAACATGTGATAGGCAACAGGCTTATGGTTATTGTAGAGTGGGGCTTCCCACTCTTATCTTTTACATCTGTATTTTTTATAAGGTGGGGTATTATGAAAAGAGAAACAATTGAACAATATGTGGCAGACAAAGTTGAAGCCATGTTAACAAACACTGCGTTAGAGTTAGTTGATGTGGAGTATGTTCGGGAAAAAGACTGGTATTTACGCGTGTTTATTGATAAAGAAGGCGGCGTTGACTTAGAAGATTGTCGAAGCATAAGTGAACAATTAAGCAAACTTCTTGATCAAGATGATCCCATTGGTGATTCTTATTTGTTAGAAGTATCATCACCAGGATTAGATCGAATTTTGAAAAAAGAAAAAGATTTTATTCGCTATGCTGGTCGTATGGTGGATATTCATCTGTTTGCACCTCTTTCAGGGACAAAAGCCCTAGTGGGAAAATTGATGCAAAAAAAAGAAGATAAGCTGTATATTTTAATAGATGAAGAAGAATGTATATTGGAAATGAAACAGATTGCACAAGTTCGTTTACATATTGATTTTTAATGGAGGTTGGACACGTGAATAAGGAATTACTTAATGCCATTGCGTTTTTAGCAAAAGAAAAAGGAGTGGCACCTGATGTTATTTATGACTCGTTAGAAGCGGTATTGCTTACAGCATATAAAAAAGAACCTGAGGCAAATCCGATTGCAGATGTGGAATTCAATCGAGAAACAGGTGATTATCGTATTGTTGCGGCGAAAAATGTGGTGGAAACGGTAACAAATATGAATGAAGAGATTTCTTTAGAGGACGCACAGCAGATTCATTCGTCATATGAAATTGGGGATATGATTCATGTGGATGTTACACCTAATAATTTTGGCCGCATTGCTGCACAGGCGGCTAAGCAAGTAATGATTCAACGGTTGCGTGAGGCAGAACGTAGTATGGTGTATGATGAATTTTATAATCGGACTGATGATGTTGTTACAGGCTTAGTACAGCGTATTGAAAATAAAAATGTATATGTTGATTTGGGTAAAGCGGAAGCCATATTACCACCAACGGAACAAATACCGAGCGAAACTTATTATATTGGGCGTCGTATTAAGTGTTATGTTGTAGAAGTACGAAAAACGACGAAGGGAGCACAAATTTTAATTTCTCGCACCCATCCAGGATTGTTAAAACGTTTGTTTGAATTAGAAGTTCCAGAAATATATGAAGGTGTAGTAGAGTTAAAATCAGTAGCACGAGAACCAGGAAAACGATCCAAAATTGCTGTTTTTTCACGGGATGATAAGGTAGATTCTGTGGGGGCTTGTGTAGGACCTAAAGGCGTGCGTGTGCAAAATATCGTGACGGAATTACAGAATGAAAAAATAGATATCGTAAAGTGGGATGAAGATTCAGCTGTATATATTGCAAATGCTCTTTCGCCAGCACAGGTGTTTTCAGTTACAGTGGATGAAGAAAATAAGATGGCAAATGTTATCGTACCAGATTTTCAATTATCACTGGCTATTGGTAAGGCCGGGCAGAATGCAAGATTAGCAGCAAAACTTACAAATTGGAAGATAGATATAAAAAGTGAAAGTCAAGCACAAGGTGAGGAAACGAAAACAGTAGAATTAGAACAGTCGGAATGTTCGGATATTTTACATGAAATAGCTAATCTTTCGGAGGTTTCTGAAGTAGAATAGGAGGTACGGATGAAACAAAAAAAAATGCCTGTACGTGTTTGTGCAGGATGCCAAGAACAAAAGTTAAAAAAAGATATGATTCGGATTGTACGAACGGCAGAAGGGGAAGTAATGGTAGATTCGACAGGACGTAAAGCAGGTAGAGGGGTATATCTTTGTCATGATGCGCAATGTTTGGTAAAAGCTCGTAAAGAACATCGTTTAGAGCGTTCATTGAAGGCTAACGTATCCGATGAAATTTATGAGCGTTTATTACAGGATTTAGTGTGATGTTGCAGAATCGGATTTTAAATTTATTGGGATTAGCTTGTCGAGCTCGTAAAATTATTAGTGGGGATAAACCAGTTTTACAGAGTTTACAAAATCAAAGACCAAGATTAGTATTTATTGCAGCTGATGGAAACAGGGATAAACAAGATAAGTATCGTTATATTTGTGAACAACAGCATGTACCAGTGATTGATATGTATACAAAGATGGAACTAGGTAGTGCTGTAGGGAAAAAAGAACATATTGTTGTGGCACTTCTTGATGAAGGTTTTGCGGCAGCGATTTTGAAGGTGTTGAAAGAAATGAAATAAAGGGGGTACGTTGATGAGTAAAAAACGGGTGTATGAAGTAGCTAAAGAGTATAATAGATCGATCAAAGAAGTAATTGACTTATTGTCTAAACAAAATATTAAAGTTACGAATTTTTCCGGTGTAGATGAACAAATGGAGCAAATTATTGCTCGAACATTTGCTCATGAAGTAAGGTCAACCCCAAAAGATGACCATATAAAAGTAGAGGGAACACAGCATAATACAAGTGGAAATATGCATCATCAAGATAATAAAAATCACGGATTTACAAAAGCGGTTGAAACGAAAGAAAAGAATACGTTTGTGACGTTACATCAAGGGCAGGGTGTGAAACAAGAAAAGACACATCATTCGGATCATAGACAAGCTTCGGAGAAAGAGCATTTAAAAAAACAGAGCAAAGGAGTTTCTGATAAGGTGCATGTATCGGATAAACCAAACGATAGACATAGTAAAATGAATGGGACTCATGGAAAAGGCGAAAATAAGCGAACAAAGATTTTTGCAAAACCACAGGATATGTTGGGAAAAAATGATAATAAAAAGAAGAAGAACCCCAATGGGCGTAATGGACAGGGGGGAGCACGTCCGCATACGCTACTTTCTAATGTATTGAATAAGGGAAAGCATAAGAATAATAAAAATCAAAAGACATTTCATATGACACAGGAAGGTAATAATGCGACTCAGCAGAAAAAAAATTATCCGACGGAAATTGCTATTCCGGAAACAATTATTGTTAAAGATTTTGCCGAACGGTTAGGGCGGGATGTCGGAGAAGTTATTAAAAAATTATTGTTAGGTGGTATTATGGCCACGATTAATCAAGAAATTGATTTTGAAACGGCATCGCTTATTGCGGATGAATTTGGCGTTACGGTTACTGCGGAAGAAGCACCAGCTGATCCTACTGAAATTGAAGAAATTGAAGATGCTCCAGAAACATTACAGATTAGACCGCCTGTTGTTACGATAATGGGACATGTTGACCATGGTAAGACCAGTTTGTTAGATGCGATTAGACAATCGAATGTAACTAGTCATGAAGCCGGTGGGATTACGCAGCATATAGGGGCTTATCAGGTGCGGTATAATGGTAAAAAAATTGTTTTTATGGATACACCGGGGCATGAAGCGTTTACCGCTATGCGTGCACGGGGAGCCCAAGTAACGGATATTGCAGTTTTAGTTGTTGCAGCGGATGATGGTGTTATGCCACAAACAATTGAATCAATCAATCATGCTAAATCTGCTGGTGTGCCTATTATTGTTGCCATTAATAAAATGGATAAAGAAGGGGCTAATCCCGACCATGTTATGCAGCAATTGACGGAATATGGGTTAGTTAGTGAAGCTTGGGGTGGCGATACGATTATGGTACCCGTATCGGCACATAAAAAGATGGGGTTAGATGAATTATTAGAAAATATTCTTGTTTTAGCGGAAGTATCTGAATTAAAGGCTAATCCGAATCGTCCAGCACAGGGTGTCGTTATTGAAGCGAAGTTAGATAAAGGCAGAGGTCCAGTTGCATCTGTTTTAGTACAAAAAGGGACGTTACATGTAGGGGATACGATTATTGTAGGACCTTGTTTTGGTAAGGTTCGGGCGATGAATAGTGAACGTGGAGAACGTGTAAAAAAAGCGGAGCCATCTATTCCTGTTGAAATATTAGGCTTGAATGATGTGCCTGAAGCAGGCGATATTTTAAATGTAACGGATGAAAAAACAGCACGTTCGGTTGCAGAAAAACGAATGGAAAAGAAACGCACCTCTGCATTGCGGGCGAATGCCAAAGTGACTTTAGATGATTTATTCAATCAAATTCAGCAAGGGGAATTAAAGGAATTGCCTATTATTATTAAAGGCGATGTACAAGGATCGGTGGAAGCACTTAGTCAGTCGTTATTAGGGATTAAGAGTGATGAAGTACGTATTGCTATTGTACATGCAGGAGTGGGTGCTATTTCTGAATCTGATATTATGTTAGCATCCGCATCTAACGCTTTAGTAATTGGCTTTAATGTGCGTCCTGATGCAGCAGCTCGGAAGGCAGCAGAACATGAAAATGTAGATATGCGGATGTATCGTGTCATTTATGATGCGTTAAATGATGTTGAATCAGCTATTAAAGGGATGCTTGAAAAGAAATATGAAGAACATATTGTGGGACGGGCAGAAGTAAGAAAAGTTATTTCTACACCGAAAGTTATTGTTGGTGGTTCTTATGTAAAAGAAGGAAAAATTACCAATTCATCAAAGGTTCGCTTAATACGGAATGGCATCGTAGCATATGAAGGGGAAATCGATGGTTTGCGTCGATTTAAAGATGATGTAAAGGAAGTTGCGGCAGGATATGAATGCGGCATTACATTGGATAAATATCGCGATATCAAAGAAGGCGATGAAATTGAAGCGTATGAAATGGTAGAAATCGCTCCGGAATAAAGGAGGTGTATACGATGGGAGAATTACGCATCAGGAAAGTTCAAGAATTTATAAAGCAAGAAGTATCGGATATAATTTTACATGACATAAAAGATCCGCGTTTGGGATTTGTTACGGTAACGGACGCGAAGATTACCGGTGATTTACGGGAAGCGACAATATATGTTAGTTTATTTGGCAAGGAAACGCAAAAAAAAGAAACATTACAAGTGTTACAGCGTTCAGCGGGATACTTTCGTAGTGAAGTAGGTAAGCGTTTAGGTATTCGTTATACTCCGTCGATTACATTTGCAGAAGACACATCATTGGATTATGGCATGAAGATAGATCAGTTGCTTCGTGATGTTGATAAGAAGGAGTGAGCTCATGAAGGTAACTCCAGAAGAAATAAAAGATATTTTGCAGCAATATGAACATATTTTATTAACAGCTCATGTTAGTCCTGATGGAGATGCCATTGGTAGTATGATTGGCTTATATGGTTGTTTGCGTCAATGGGGAAAAAATACGGTGATGGTAATTGATGATGATATTGATGAACGATATGATTTTTTACCATCTGTAAAAGCAATTAGAAAACCCGCTGATGTAGTTACTGATAGCACGTGGCTTACGGTTATTTTAGATGCAACTGATCCTATGCGTACAGGGACTGTAGAAGAATTGATGCATGGTAAGGTATTAAATATTGATCATCATATATCCAATCGGCATTTAGCAGATTGGGAATACGTAGTACCTACATATGCTGCGGCTGGCGAAGTATTAACTGAATTATTTATACATTGGCACACAGAAATTACACAAGAAATGGCCAATGCTTTATATATGGCGATTGCTACGGATTGTGGATTTTTTAAGTTTGGTAATACGACGGGACATACGTTGAACATGGCTGCACAGTTAGTAGATGCAGGAGCACAGCCCAATATTATTTCGGTGGCGTTGGATGCAAAATGCATTGAGAAAATAAAAGTACTTGCGGAGGTGTTACAACAGATTGAAGTATATCAAGAAGGTCGTGTTGCGGGACTTATGTTTACACCAGAATTATTAGCTCATACAGGTGAGCATACGGGTGAGTATATTGATTATGTACGGATTATTCAAGGCGTTGAGATTGCTTTTACTATAAAATATGTGGCACCTGAAGAAACGCGTATTAGTTTGCGTTCTAAAAATGTAGATGTTAATAAAATAGCGGCTGTTTTTGGTGGCGGTGGTCATATAAGAGCGGCTGGTGCTACGGCTAAATTCTCTTTAGAAAATACAAAATTAGAATTATTAAAGGAAATTGCAAAAGTATTATGATACAGGGAATAGTAAATGTTATAAAGCCTACGGGAATGTCTAGTCATGATGTTGTCAGTCAGTTACGGCGTATATATGGGATTAAAAAAGTGGGCCATGCGGGAACGTTAGATCCACTGGCGGCAGGCGTTTTACCTATTTATCTAGGCAATGCGACACGTTTAATTGAATATGGCGATAGTGATATCAAGACATATCATGCAGAATTTATTTTAGGAATTGCAACGGATACAGAAGATGGAACGGGTCAGATTGTTGAACAAAAAGAAGTTCCCTTGTTAACGATGGATGAGATTCAATATGCATGCAATACTTTTTTAGGCCAATGTATGCAGCAACCATCACGGTATTCATCAATACATGTAAATGGCGTTAAAGCTTATAAATTAGCTCGGCAACAACAAGATTTTATTCTCTCTTCTCGGCCGATTCAGATTTATGATATACAAATGTTGACTTATTGCAATCAGAGAGGACGAATGATTGTGCGTTGTTCAAAAGGAACGTATATCCGATCCTTAATTCGTGATTTAGGTAAGGCACTAGGAACTTGTGCATGTATGACTTATTTAGTTCGTACGGAAGCGGGGGTATTTCATATTGAGGATGCGATTACGTTGGAAGCATTGTCTATGCAGCCAGAGAAATATGTATTGCCTTTAGACACGGCAATTCAGCATTTATACAGATTGGATTTATCCGCAGCTCAATGTAAAGACCTTGTATGTGGTCGAGCCGTATCCTTTGAGGGGAACGAGTTGACACAGAATATGGTAATACGGATATACGATCCAACCAAACGATTAATGGGAATTGGAACATTTGATCAAGCATATCAGTTGATAAGACCACATAAAATGTTTATACAAGTATGACGAGGTAAGGTATATGGAAATATTTCATTCATTTCAAGAAGTAAAAGGGTGTCAGCATGCAGTGGTGGCCTTAGGAACGTTTGATGGGGTTCACATGGGGCATCAAAAAGTGATGCAAAAGGCAATTGAAGAAGCTGACATGAAAGGATATAAATCGGTAGTTGTTACATTTTCTGGACATCCTTTATCTGTCCTTCAGCCAGATAAGGAACCGGTTCGTTTAGCTACGATGGCACAAAAAATTCAGTATATTCAAGATGTAGGGATAGATGTTTTGGTTATACTTCCCCTTAGTTGGACGTTACTGAATGAAACGCCTCAGTCATTTTGTCAACAATTGTATAAGACTTTTCTTCCATCTGCTATTGTGGTAGGAACCAATTTTACATATGGTGCTGGTGCAGATGGTAATACGGATACGTTACGAGCATTCATGGAATTAGTACAGGTGCCTGTATATGTTTTGCCGTTAGTTTCATTTGATAAAAATAATATGCCTGTTAGCAGTACCATCATTCGCCAGTTAATTCAAGATGGAAAATTAGAAGAAACAACGCATTTATTAGGGAGACCTTTTTCTATTGTTGGTACAGTAGTAACGGGCGATAAGCGTGGACGGACAATTGGTTTTCCTACGGCTAATATGCATATTGAAAAAAATATGGCTGTACCAGCTGATGGGGTATATGTTTCTGAAGTAAAACATCAGGGAATTTTGCTACCAGCGATGACGAATGTAGGTGAAAACCCAACTTTTGCTAACCAATATAGACGTATTGAAACGTATATTTTAGATTGGCATGGTGATATATATGGACAGGATATGGAATTACATTTTTTAAAGCGGTTGCGCGGAGAAGAACGATTTCATTCGGTAGAAGAATTAGTTGCTTGTATGAAACAAGATGAAGAAAAAGTAAGAAATTATTTTCGTCAAAGAAGTAGATAAAATATGTTTTATAGGATATATAATTATCGACATAAGCCGCAGGGATACGGATTATGTCGATTTTTTTGTGCGTATTATGGTAATATATAGTGTAAGGAAGGGTGTAAATGCTTTTTAGGTAAGGTATTTATTTTTCTTACAGAAAAATAAATTGGTGTAGAGAAAAGTATATAAAAAAGTATACCAAAAAAGCGTACTCGAAATTTTAGAGAGTACGCTTTTTTATAATGCTCTAGAGAATACAATAAAGTTATTCTTATTCTTCAATTAATTTACCAGCTAGCGGGCCAGAATCTAAGGTATACATTTTTTCGATATCAATAATAACAGCAGCCGCTTTAGGTGCAGTACCGACTAATTCTTTTGCTAAATCCATTTTTGCTTGATCGGTATAACTGGTTGCTTTACCGGTAAAACGGAATCCTTTATTAGCTTCGCGATCTACAAATGCTACAGAAATTTTACCGTTTGCCTTGATATTGGCATGATGTTGTCCATTTGTGTTTTCACAAAAAATCAAATGGGTGTCATCTAAAACTCGCATGGTCCGTTTTGGTCCAATATTAGGATTTCCTTGTTCGTCAACAGTAGCGATGTAAGCTAATTGTACTTTGATTAAATCTTTCATTTCATCGGTTAATTTCATTGGTTACAACCTCCTTTTTATAAAGACATATGTCATACTACATATATAAATTTTCTATACTGTGTAGGAGATGATCAAAAAAGAAATACTCCTTACTGATAATTATTATAATAAATAAGAGTGATTTAGTCAATACATATTCAATTAAAATATATTTTAATTGAATAATATACATGAATTTTTGCTATAAATTTGATATACATATACAGTATAAAGTAGATATAAGGAAAGTAAGTAGATAGTTATTTATTTTGGAAAGAAGGCATACCCTTATATTGCAAGATGAAAAAAATGATAATTGCTATTATACCTGCAATAAGAGCGGTCAGTTGAGCTGATTTTAATCCGCTCACAATGGTAAAATAATCTCCTCGCAGAAATTCCAAGAAAAATCGTTCGATACAATACAAAAAAACATACAAACAAAATACTTGCCCTCTTTTATGGGGAAAAGAACTATAAAATAACAGGATGACAAAAAGCAGCACATCACACTGACTTTCCCATATTTCAGCAGGCCAAAGGGGTTGATGACCATACGTTTGGTAGGCTAAAGTGGTTTCTGGATACAATATGCCAAAAGAACCACCAGTGGGATGACCAAAGGCATCGCCATTCATCAAATTTGCCATGCGTCCTACTGCTTGTCCTAAAATAATAGCAGGAGCTAGCGTATCGGCAAAGGCCCAGGTAGGGATATGATGTTTTTTTGTGTACCAAATACCAGCTAATGTTCCAGCTATAATGCCGCCTTGAATAGCCATTCCGCCTTGCCAGATAAAGGGGATTTCTAGTAAATGATGTTGATAGTATGCCCAATCAAAGAAAAAGACATCCCAAAGGCGACCACCAATAATTCCAGCGAGACCACAACATGTGGCAAAATCAAATATGTGTATATGCCAGCCATGCCCTTCTTTTTTGGTTAACGCATAGCCCACAAGGGCTGCACAAATAATCCCTAATAAAAAAAGTAGTCCGTATGACCGAATAGGGAATGAACCGATAAAGAATAAATACTGATGCAAGATAATACCTCCTTGAATATGATATAATTAGGATAACTATTTGTGTCTTTATTATACCGCATAAGAAGACAATTTCTAGTCTTGCGTAGGAGGTATTGTCATGAAAGTATATTCCATATGTATTGCTATGTATTGTTGGGCCAGTCTTTTTTCCGTAGGGGCTACGGCACCGGCTGATAAATTAGCACGGCCTTTAGTTCATCAGGTAGAAGATCTAGGGATAACATCGCCTGTAAAAGTCTATGAATATAAGGGGCAATGGTTAGTTTCTCCTGAGGCCTTGTCCCAGCTTGGGATATATTCTATCGGCGGTAGTCCTACATATCGTTTTCGTATACCTTGGATTGCCTTACATAGTGGGGAACCTCCATATACATTCGCAGATATTACTTTGCCACGTCATAAAGTACAAGGAAAATGGTGGATTAATGTTAAAAGAGCGGCTCCAGTATTGGGGATGTATATGAGAAATAGTGGAAAAGAACAAGTTCTTTTTAGCACTCATATTGGGATGAAGAAACCAGCTTCTTTAACTATTTTTCCACCAGGACCACCAGTTTCTATTAAAGGGAGTGTACTACTGTGGGACCCTTTGTTTCTAGGGGAAAAGTTATCGCCCGTTAATGGAAAGGTAATAGTATCGCCTACGGCTTTTCGAGTAACTGCGAAGGGACTTAGTTTACGTAATTCTAATTTGGATCAATTGGCAGAGCAATATGAAAAAAAAGGATATACTATGTGGCCTCTTGTTGATAATGGCTTTTCACCTCAAGTTACTAGTGCAATTTTGCATTCCTCAGAAGTACAAGAAAAAATTATAGAACAATTGATTGGTTATGCCTTGGTGTATCATTTTCGTGGGTATAATTTAGATTTTGAAAATATTAATTATAGTGATAAAGAGCGATTGACCGCATTTGTTTCACAGTTAGTCGCACGGTGTCATGCTTATGGCATTGTCATTTCTATGGATATCACTCCGCATTCGCCGAGTTTACGGTGGTCGAAAGTATATGATAGGAAAGCATTAGGTAATGTAGTGGATTATGTGGTTCTTATGGGATATGATCAGGTGGGAAAAAATAGCTCAAAACCTGGTCCTGTTGCGACTTATCCATGGGTAGAAAAAGCAATTCAGGCGTTACTTAAAGAAGTTCCTGCAGAGAAAGTTATTTTGGGTATGCCTTTATACATGCGTATATGGTATAGTTCATACGATGGCAGGGATTTACCTAAAAAAGTAGAAGAATGGCCGCCAATTGAAAGAGCTGCATTCGTTGAAAAAACAGATAATCCTATGAATAATGGACTAGCAGCCGGTTTTTCCGAAACGGTTACGCTTTTATTGAAAGAACTTTCAGATATGGATAGTAATACGACCCAAAATACACAGCCTGGAAGTAAAAAATTGTTTGTGCACACGTTGAGCTTAGCGGATAGTTTTGTAATTCGTCAAAAATATAAGGAATATATTCATTGGGATAAAATACATCAATTGTATTATATGGATTTGCCTTTACAGACTGGTCGAGTACAAATTTGGTTTGAAGAAGAGAAATCGTTGCAAGCTAAAATGGGATTAATTAAAAAATATCAGTTAAGTGCAGGTGCGTTTTGGCGAAGTGGATTTGAACCAACAGAATTTTTTAAAAATTTTAATGTTCTTTAATTGACTTCAAAGAAGGAGAACACTATAATAATTAACATATATATTGATTTAATAAGCAGAATTTAGCTATATGAAGGAGGTCATACTATTGGAAAAATATATACCCAAAGATATTGAAAAAAAGTGGCAAAAAAAATGGTTAGACGAAAAATGCGATCGTTGTGAAGGGGATTCGCAAAAACCTCCATATTATGTATTAGAGATGTTTCCTTATCCTTCGGGAAACTTACATATGGGTCATGTACGCAATTACACTATTGGTGATGTAATTGCACGGTATCGACGAATGTTAGGATATAATGTATTACATCCTATGGGATATGATGCCTTTGGTATGCCTGCGGAAAATGCGGCTATACAGAATCACATTCCGCCATCGGAATGGACATTTAAAAATATTCAAAATATGACGCGTCAGCAACAGGCGTTGGGATTATCTTATGATTGGGATAGAGAAGTTGCCACGTGTCATGAAGACTATTATAAATGGACACAGTGGATTTTTGAATTATTTTATAAAAAAGGATTGGTATATCGTAAAGAAGCAAAGGTAAATTGGTGTGAAAACTGTCATACCGTGCTTGCAAATGAACAGGTTATTGACGGAACGTGTTGGCGTTGTGATCAGCCTGTTGTAAAAAAGAATTTAAAACAGTGGTTCTTTAAAATTACTGATTATGCAGAAGTTTTATTGGATGATTTGGAATTATTATCAGGTTGGCCTGAACGCGTTAAAACGATGCAGAAAAACTGGATTGGACGTAGTGAGGGGACGGAAATCACCTTTGCTATTCCTACTATACAGAAAAGTGTAAATCTATTTACAACGCGTCCTGATACCATATTTGGTGTTTCGTATATTGTGTTAGCACCGGAACATCCGTTAGTGGAATCGCTTATTAGAGGCAAAGCAGAAGAAGCTGCGTTGCGTTCTTTTATTGATCGTATGAGAAATATGAGTGACATAGAACGTACATCGACAGAAGCCGAAAAAGAAGGGATGTTTACAGGTTCTTATGCCGTTAATCCTTGTACGAGACAGGAAGTACCTATTTGGATAGCTAATTATGTTTTGCCTGATTATGGCACTGGTGCGGTAATGGGTGTTCCAGCCCATGATCAGCGCGATTGGGAATTTGCACATAAATTTGATTTGCCTATCCATATTGTGATACAAAATGAAGGGAAAACGCTTACTGTCGATACTATGAGTGAACCGTATACTGATGCGGGGGTGCTAGTTCAATCAGGAACATTTGATGGATTACAAGATAAGGAAGCTCGTAAGGCGATTACAGCATGGTTGGAAGAACGAAAATTAGGTCATGGCACAGTTAATTATAAATTACGAGATTGGTTAATTTCGCGACAACGCTATTGGGGTGCACCCATTCCTATTATATATTGTCCTACCTGTGGCGAACAATTAGTGCCAACATCAGATCTACCAGTACGGTTGCCTGAGGATGTGAATTTTATAGCAGGTGCGGTTTCGCCGTTGGCAACAAGTGATGATTTCTTACATTGTACTTGCCCAACTTGTGGGGGACCAGCTATGCGAGAAACCGATACGATGGATACGTTTGTATGTTCTTCTTGGTATTATTTGCGGTACACAGATGCACGAAATAAAACGGCCGCATGGGATAAAGAAAAAGCGGATCATTGGTTAGGCGTTGATCAATACATCGGGGGAATTGAACATGCTATTTTGCATTTGATGTACTCTCGTTTTTGTATGAAAGTTTTCCATGATGCTGGATTAGTGTCAGAAAGAGAACCGTTTAAACGGCTATTGACACAAGGTATGGTATTGATGGATGGCAGCAAGATGTCGAAATCAAAGGGAAATGTGGTGTCACCAGAAGATATAATTGAACAATATGGTGCAGATACAGGAAGGCTATTTATTTTGTTTGCCGCTCCGCCTGAACGAGATTTGGAATGGTCGGAACAAGGAGTTGAAGGATCTTATCGTTTCTTGAATCGTGTATGGCGTATTGTTGAACAGTATTTACAATTGCCTAAGGATGAATCAAGTGAAGCGTTGTATAGTGAAGCGGAAAAAGAATTGCGTTATCAAGAATTTATGACCATAGATAAGGTTGGTAACGATATCCAGGGAAAAGATGGTCGGTATGGATTTAATACTGCTATTAGTGCTATTATGGAATACGTAAATGCTTTGTATGCTTATGCAGGAAAAGAAAATAAGATACATCAAGCAGTGGCAAGCGAAGCTATGAGTAATTTACTTAAGTTATTAGCACCATTTACACCTCATATTGCCGAAGAATTGTGGCATCAAGCTGGATTTGAGGGCAGTGTACATCAGCAGTCATGGCCGATTGTTGATAAAGAAGCGTTACGGGTAGAAGAAATGGAACTTCCTATTCAGATTAATGGTAAAGTTCGCGATCGTATTACCGTATCTGTTGATAGCACAGTAGAAAATATTCAAGAGATGGTTATGCAGCAAGCACATGTGCAAGAGCTGATTGGTGATAAAAAGATAGTGAAATGTATTATTATACCTAAAAAGATTATTAATATTGTCATTAAATAAAAAACAGCAGGAGAGTTATCTCCTGCTGTTTTTAGGAGGACGTATGAAACGTAATACATCTGGGAAGAATAGACCGGTATGTTCTATCTCTATTTTGCAAACTATTCCGTGTGCCGTATTAGTGCCGCTTGTTTGGAAAGATGGGGAAGAATGTATTTTATTAGAAGTACGTAGTAAGCAATTGACTTGGCAACCTCACGATATTTGCTTTCCTGGAGGAAAGATTGAATCGCTGGATACATCTCCAGAAGCGGCCGCAGTACGAGAAACTTCAGAGGAATTAGGGATATCATTAGAGCATATACATATTGAGAGACCTTTAGACTATGTGGAATCACCTATAGGGGTTACGGTATATCCATTTGTAGCACATGTGGATACCTTGGTATGGCAACCTAATAAGGAAGAAGTAGAAGAAATTCTAGTGGTTCCTATATCAGTACTTATGCAAAATCCACCTCAAGTAGCGACTTTTTATTTGCAAGGAAAACCGGATCAACAGGCACAGGAGATATTACAGTTGCCTGATGAATGGCAGCCGCGAACATCGTATTATGTGAAGATTTTTACATATAAAGAATATAAAATATGGGGAATAACGGCTTATATTCTTGACAACTTTATGGTGAGTCGTGCTATAATTACATAGTAAGCTAACCTTAATATTTGCAATCACTATAATTCGGTTTACGTAATGTTTTCTAGGCGTTACTGGACAGATGAATGTATAAATTCAATAAAAGGGTGATGTCTAGAGGAAAGGCTGGCAGGAAGGATGAAAACTAATATTGAAAATAACTATTGTGATGGTTAGCTAGACCTTAAAGGTCTACAACTTTTATAAGTATGAAAAAAGAGAATAATAAGTATGATGATTTTATTCTTGTGCTATTGATTTACAATGTGAAAAGTTGTACAATTCATGTATAAGTATTTTGGCTATGTCTAAACAGAAAAAAATGCAATCATTTAACGTAAGTCATGGCTAAAGTCAAGTGTGTCAGAATCCGGAACTGGCTGAATGTAAATTTAGTTTACTACTAATACCATATATTGATGATATTAAGGAGAGTGACCATCATGAATTTCAACTTAACAGACGTGCAACAAGATTTTCAAAAATTGGCAAAAGATTTTGGTGAAAAAAAATTATTACCAACTATTATGGAACGTGATCACAAAGGGGAATTCAATGAAGAGCTAGTACGAGAAATGCTTGCTTTAGGATTGACTGGTGCATATTTTGAAGAAAAATATGGCGGTGCAGAATGTGACGTACTTAGTTATATTTTAGCGGTAGAAGAATTAGCTAAATATGATGCAGGAATGTCCATTACCTTGTCGGCTACGGTGTCTTTATGTGCTAATCCGATTTGGCAATTTGGTACAGAAGCACAGAAAGAAAAATTTTTAACACCTCTCGTTGAAGGGGAAAAATTGGGCGCTTTTGGTTTAACGGAACCGAATGCAGGTACGGATGCATCAGGACAACAAACAATTGCTGTGAAAGATGGCGATTCGTATATTTTAAATGGCTCGAAAGTGTTTATTACTAATGCTGGATTTGCTGATATTTATATCGTATTTGCCATGACGGATAAAACAAAAGGCACGAAGGGGATTAGTGCATTTATTGTTGAAAAAGGAACAGAAGGCTTTACCTTTGGTAAATTAGAACACAAAATGGGTATTCATACATCGCAAACTATGGAGTTAGTATTCCAAGATGCAAGAATTCCTGCAGAAAACCTCTTAGGTAAAGAAGGCGAAGGATTTAAAATTGCAATGATGACGTTAGATGGTGGTCGTATTGGAGTTGCTGCACAAGCTCTTGGTATTGCTGAATCAGCATTACAGGATGCAGTAGAATATTCGAAACAGCGTGTTCAATTTGGTAAACCGCTTTGCAAATTCCAATCTATTGCATTTAAATTAGCCGACATGAAGATGAAAATAGAAGCGGCACGCAATTTGGTATATAAAGCAGCTTTCAAAAAACACGAAGAACAATCTTTTACCGTAGATGCAGCAATTGCAAAACGGTTTGCATCAGATGTGGCAATGGAAGTTGCTGTAGAAGCTGTTCAAATCTTTGGTGGATATGGTTATAGTGAAGAATATCCAGCAGCTCGTCATTTGCGTGATGCGAAGATTACACAAATTTATGAAGGTACCAATGAAGTTATGTTGATGGTAACTTCAGGAGCATTATTACGGTAATAACGGATCAAATGGGCATAGTTTTGGGATAAAATTATGCCCATTGAAATAAAGTTATTTTAGGAGGAAAACGTAAATGGAAATATTGGTGTGTGTGAAACAAGTTCCGGATACAGCAGAAGTAAAAATTGATCCAGAAAAACATACGGTCATTCGTGCCGGTGTACCGAACATTTTCAATCCCTTTGACCAAAATGCGTTAGAAGCAGCATTGCAATTAAAAGATGCTGATGATAGCGTAAAAATTACTGTATTGTCAATGGGACCAGAACAAGCTAAAGACGTATTACGTGAAGGCTTGGCAATGGGAGCTGATGATGCATTTTTGGTTTCAGATCGCAAATTAGGTGGTTCTGATACATTAGCAACAGGCTATGCCTTGGCTACGGCTATTAAAAAATTAGCTGCGGATAAAGGTATTGATATGTTCGATTTGATTTTATGCGGACAACAGGCTATTGATGGGGATACAGCACAAGTTGGTCCTCAGATTGCTAGTGAATTAGGTATTGCACAAATTACGAAAGCAGCTAAATTAACCATTGAAGGTGGTACATCCGTTCGTGTTGAACAACAGCATGAAGAAGGTTATATTGTAACTGCAGCAGCATTCCCTGTTTTAATTACCGCTTCAAAAGATTTAAATGAACCTCGTTTCCCGACTATTCGTGGTACGATGAAAGCGAAACGTCGTGAAATTCCAACGCTGAGTGCAGCGGATATTGGTATTGATGAAGTGCGTATTGGGTTAAGCGGTTCACCGACAAAGGTTCATAAAATTTTCACTCCGCCTCAAAGAACACAAGGCGAAATCTTTTCAGCAGAAGATGCACAGGCTAATGTGGATCAGTTGATGGAAAAATTAATTGCACAGAAAGTTATTTAATTGAGGAGGTATAGTGAAGATGGATTTAGCAGAATTCAAAGGCGTATATGTAATAGCTGAACAATTTGAAGGTACATTACGTAACGTTTCCTTCGAACTGTTGGGACAAGCTACAAGATTAGCTGAAGGTCTTGGCGAAGAAGTTGGCGCTGTTTTGATTGGCTATGGAGTAACTCCATTGGCCCAAGAACTGATTAAGTATGGAGCAAAAAAAGTATTCGTTTATGATGATGAATCATTAAAAGATTACAATACTACTGCTTATACAAAGGTTCTCCAAGATTTTACAGAAAAGCATAAACCAAATGTTTTCTTGATTGGTGCAACAAATACGGGTCGCGATTTAGGTCCTCGTGTTGCTAATGAATTAAAAACTGGTTTAACTGCAGATTGCACAGAACTTGGTGTAGATAAAGATGCAAAAACAATTATTTGGACTCGTCCAGCTTTAGGTGGCAATATCATGGCTGAAATTATTTGCCCTGATCGTCGTCCTCAGATGGGTACGGTTCGTCCGAATGTATTTAAAAAGCCGGAACCAAACGAAAATGCAACTGGCGAAGTTATTTCCGAAAAAGCTGAATTAACAGATAAAGATTTCTTAACAAAATTTGTTGAATTAATTCGCGTTGGTGGCGATGGCATCAAAGTAGAAGAAGCAGATTTTGTTGTTGCTGGTGGTCGTGGCATGAAAGAAGAAGACTTCAAAGAAGGTGGTTGCTTAACTGAATTAGCAGCTGTTTTAGGTGGAGCCGTAGCAGCTTCTCGTGCAGTAACGGACCAAGGATGGATTAATCCGTTGTTCCAAATTGGACAAACTGGTAAAACGGTTAGCCCAAAATTATACGTTGCTGCAGGCATTTCTGGTGCTATTCAGCATTTAGCAGGTATTCTTGGATCGGATTGCATTATCGCTATTAATAAAGATGAAGATGCTCCTATTTTCAAGGTATGCGATCTTGGTATCATCGGAGATGCGCATGAAGTATTACCGTTGATTACAGCGGCTGTAAAGAAACATAAAGGTATTGCATAAGCGATTTTCTCCTATAAAAAAAGGATGACTTTTAGGTCATCCTTTTTTTTGTATAGTAAAGGTTAGCAATATGGAGTGATCAATGTATTTTTCATTGTCAACAAAAAATAAAATGATATGTTGTTAAAAAGTATAAGGTTTGATATAATTTAACCGCAATATGATATATTTTATATAGGGGGTGTTTTGATGGGCAAGTCTTCATTGCGTGTGCGGGAATTGACTTGTATGGCTTTATTGGTGGCCCTGAATTGTATTTCAGCATATTTAATTATTCCGTTGCCTTTTACGGAATCACCATTGGCACTACAAACATTAGTTGTCAATATAGTAGGCTTTTTATTACGACCAAAGCAAGCTTTTATTGTAATGGGGGTATATATTTTATTGGGTTTAGCAGGAGCACCTGTTTTTACAGGCGGTATGTCTGGTTTTGGAAAAATGTTTGGTCCTACGGGTGGATATATTTGGGGATTTTTACTTGCAGCAACTATTATTTCTATCTTGAAAGGAAATACTTATCAGTGGAAAAGATTTGCCTTAGTTAGCATTCTTGTGGGGATTCCTGTTATTTATGTGTGTGGAGCGATACAACTGCAAGTAATAACACATATGCCATGGCGCCATGTTTTGTACATTGGTGTATTGCCTTTTATTCCGTTGGATATTGTAAAATGTTTACTTGCTGTAGGAATAGCAAGGCCTATTTTAAAAGAGTTAACAATATAATCTATGCATCATATTTTGTTATTATGTGTAATTGTGAAATGAATGATGGGTGTGATAAAAAAAGAGATTTTCTCAAGGGAAATCTCTTTTTTTATACGTAGTTATTTTGTTTTGTTAAACTTACATATATTTATTTTCAAGAAATAGTATAGCGTATATATCATTGATTTTGTATACATAAACAGTGTATGATAGAGATATCTATTATAGTATCATGTAATCATATTTAAGTGATATAGGTTTTACTATATTACTTATAAGGACGAGAAAAATAAGGAGAAAAACTTTTTTCTCGTATAAGGAGGATGTATAATGGCAGTAAAAATTGGTATTAGTGGTTTTGGTCGTATTGGGAGATGCACCTTTCGTACTTCTTTATTACATCCAGAAGTAGAAATAGTTGCAGTGAATAATCGTTCTATTGGACCTATTATGGCCGATTTATTGAAATTTGATACAGTACATGGCACATGGGATCATGATGTATCATTTGACGGAGAAAAACAAGCATTAGTCGTTGATGGACGATATATTCCCGTTACCAATGCTACGGACCCAGCAAATATTCCATGGCAAGATCATGGGGTAGAGGTTGTTGTAGAGTCCACTGGTAAATTTAGAGATAAAGAAATGGCGGGAAAACATCTACAAGGTGGTGCAAAAAAAGTCATTATTACGGCACCTGGAAAAAATGTAGATGCGACATTAGTCATGGGAGTTAATGAAGAAATGTATGATCCGGCAACACATCATGTTATTTCTAATGCCTCGTGTACTACTAATTGCCTGGCACCTATTGCGAAGGTCTTATCTCGTGAATTTGGTATTGTTCGAGGAATGATGACGACGGTTCATTCTTATACGAACGATCAACACTTAGTAGATGGTGTACATAAAGATTTGCGACGTGCTCGTTGTGCAACTCAATCAATTATTCCTACATCAACAGGTGCGGCTAAAGCGGTTGCATTAGTATTGCCCGAATTAAAAGGTAAGTTCAGCGGCATGGCAATGCGTGTTCCTACACCTAATGTTTCTATGACCGATTTAGTGGCTATTTTAGAGCGTCCAGTTACCGTTGAAGAAGTCAATGGAGTGCTAAAAAAATGGGCAGAAGGGCCGTTACAAGGAATTTTAGCTTATACGATGGATCCTACCGTTTCTTCAGATTATATTAGTGATTCTCATAGTGCTATTGTCGATGCATTGGATACGGATGTGGTAGAAGGGACGATGGTTAAAGTGGTCGCATGGTATGATAACGAATGGGGATATTCATTGCGGGTAAATGATTTAGCATCGTATATCGCGTCGCGTGGTCTTGCATAAAGATGTTACTCCGTGAGGACAAGATGGATACCGTGTATATGCTGGAAAAAATAGTGCCTGATGTAATGGGAATTATACGAGAACGTTACATGCTTTTGCGATATATTTCCGAATCTGAACCTATAGGTAGGCGTGCGTTAGCAACTATGTCTGGATTGTCAGAACGAGTTGTGCGAGCTCATGTGGATGTCTTACGGCGTAGTGGTATGGTTCATTGTACGACCCGAGGGATTATGATGGAAGTACAGGGAAAACGTATTCTTCCTGATATAGTTAACTATTTTTTGCAAGATTATCGTTTAGTTGAAATGCGACAAGCGATTTGTCAATATTTTGGCTTAAAAGAGGTAATTATTGTTCCTGGTGATAGTGATATAAATCCGCTGGTAAAAGAAGAAATGGCTCGACAAGCAGCTATCTTGGTGAGCGATATCTTGGGTAAAGTAAAGTGTGCGGTTGTTAGTGGTGGATCTACGATGGCGTTAGTAGCAGATTGTTTACCATTGAGTCGTAGTCATACGATGATATTGCCAGCCAGAGGTAGTATGGGCAATATAGTTGAGTTACAAGCAAATACGATTGCTGCTGGTATTGCTAAAAAAATACAAGGGTCTTATCGTATGATTCATTTACCAGAAGAAATTAGTGAAGCCGCTTTGCAGTTAATGTTAAAAGAAGATGTGCAATTACAGCAAAATGTTACTTTAGCACAGTCTGCACAAGCCGTTATTTTTGGAATTGGACGGGCCGATTTGATGGCAAAAAAAAGAGGGCTTTCTAAGGAAAAACAGCAGTGGTTGCAGCAACAGCGGGCGTGCGGCGAAGCATTAGGCACATATTGTACACAAACAGGTCGTATTATAGTAGCTAATAATAAATTTGGCGTTTCATTACTTAATATAAAAAAACATGCTTATATTATTGCCGTTGCGGGCGGTACGCAAAAAAGTGCGGCGATTATGGCTGTATTAAGTGCGTGCCGTACGGGTATTTTTGTTACAGATGAAGGAGCGGCTATGCAGATATGGAAAGTAATGAGTGGAAAGGATGGAAAAGATGATAAAAATAGGCATTAATGGTTTTGGGCGTATTGGACGAAGTGTGTTTAAATTGGCACAACGATACAGAGATACGATTACGATTGTGGCAATTAATGATATAGGTACAGCGAAACAAATGGCACATTTATTAAAATATGATAGCATTTATGGGGTTTTTCCACATAACGTAACCTATGATGATCGGCATATTATAGTAGATGATGAAGCGTATCCTTTATTTCAAGAAAAGGATTGTAAGAACGTGGATTGGCAAGCCCTAGGAGTAGATATACTTATTGAATCTTCAGGGCAATATTCAGGTCGAGTTCAGCCATCTTCGCAAGAACGGTTGCCTTTAGGCGGAACGGTAAAAAAAGTTATCATTACATCTCCTTCGACAATTGATGATATAACTATTGTGTTAGGTGCAAATGAAGAAGCATATCAGCCACAGCGACATCATATTATTTCCGGTGCTTCGTGTACTACATGCGGGTTAGCGGCAATTTTACATTTAATGGATGAAACATTTGGTGTAAAACGGGGTATGACTACGTCTGTTCATTCGTATACAACGGATCAAAAAATTTTAGATGTTTCCCATCGAGATTTACGTCGTGCACGTGCTGCAGGTATGTCGATTATTCCTACTACTACTGGTGCAGCTGAAGCTATTACGAAAGTTTTGCCTCGTTTTCAAGGCAAGCTAACTTGTCATGCCGTACGCGTACCAACACCTGATGTTTCGATAATTGATATTGTTCTTGAATTGCAGAAAAACAATATTACTCTTGATGAATTAAATGAAACTTTCGTACAAGCATCGCAAGGAAAATATAAGGGAATTATTGGGACAAATCAAGATGAATTGGTTTCTGTTGACTATCGCGGAAATGAAAATACAACTACGATTGATTTACCGTTGAATATGGTCATGGATTCGGGATTGGTAAAGATTATTGCATGGTATGATAATGAATGGGGTTATGCTCGCCGTGTAATTGATTTGATTGAATTTATCGTCAAAAAGGGATTATGAGTTTTACGTAATCTCGATACAAAGGAGAATGGTATGAAAAAAACAATTCGGCAACTATCTGTTGTTAATAAAAAAGTGTTTATGCGGGTCGATTTTAATGTACCTTTGGATGAACAAAGGCATATTATCGATGATACGAGAATACAAAAAACATTACCTACGATTCGATATGTATTAGAACAAGGGGGGGCTGTTATTTTAGCTAGTCATTTAGGACGTCCCAAAGGAAAACGGCTGAAAGAATTTTCTTTACAACCTGTTGCAGAACGGTTATCTGAATTATTACAACAGCCGGTTACCATGGCACCTGATTGTATTGGTGAGGCGACAAAGGAACTGGTTAGTAAAATGAAACCAGGCGACATTGTTTTGTTAGAAAATTTGCGTTTTCATGCGGAAGAAGAGAAAAATGATCCGGATTTTGCAAAACAATTAGCGGCACTAGGAGATATAGGAGTAAATGATGCGTTTGGCTGTTGTCATCGGGCACATGCATCGGTTTCGGGTATAGCGGCTTTTTTACCGATGGTAGCGGGGCTGTTATTAGCAAAGGAAATTCAATTTTTGGGAGAAACCGTAACTAATCCAGAACATCCCTTTGCAGCAATTATTGGTGGTGCAAAAATTTCAGATAAAATAAATGTTATCGATCATTTATTAGATAAAGTAGACGTCATGATTATTGGTGGTGGCATGGCAAATACATTTTTACTTGCACAAGGCTATGCTGTGGGAAAATCATTGGTTGAAATGGATAAGATTGAATTGGCAAAAAAACTTTTACAAAAAGCCAAACAAAAGAATGTTCATTTTTTACTCCCTGTAGATGTGACCGTTGCGTTTAATTTTGCTAATGACAGTGAGTATGTGGTGACAAATCTTAACGATATTCCTCAAACGGGTATGATTTTAGATATTGGGACACGTTCGCAGGCTATTTTTGCAGAAGCTTTGAAAGATATGAAGACTATTATTTGGAATGGTCCTATGGGTGTTTTTGAAATGCCTCATTTTGCTTTAGGAACACAAGCGGTAGCTAAGGCAGTAGCAGATGCATCTGCGGTTTCTATTGTCGGCGGCGGCGATTCTTTGGCTGCTATTAATCAAATGGGACTAGCTGATGCGATTACTCATATTTCAACAGGTGGTGGGGCTTCATTGGAATATTTAGAAGGAAAAGCTTTGCCCGGGATTATCGCTTTGCAAGATTGAGTAAAGAAAGGAACGAGGATATGAGAAAAACAATATTAGCTGGCAATTGGAAAATGAATCAAACCAGTTCTATGGTACATGCGGAATTACAATCGTTACTACAACAGTTGCCAGCGGTACAGGCAGAGATTATTGTTGCTCCTTCATTTTTATATATTACGCAGGCAATTCAGCTTACTAAAGAATCGCCGATTCATATTGCGGCACAAACGATGCATTGGGAAGAAAAAGGTGCTTTTACAGGTGAAGTGTCGCCGACGATGCTAGCTGATGTGAATGTTACTCATGTTATTTTAGGGCATTCAGAACGGCGTATGTATAGTAATGAAACGAATGAAACGGTACATAAAAAAGTACAAGCTGCACTTGCACATCAATTGACCCCTATTATTTGTTGTGGTGAAACGCTAGAAGAGCGAGAAAAGGGACAGATGGAGTCTGTAATATCGACACAAATACAGTGTGCTTTGTCGGGTGTTAGGGAAAACGAAATAAAACAATGTGTTATTGCGTATGAACCAGTTTGGGCAATTGGTACTGGAAAAACAGCTACACCTGAACAAGCACAGGAAGTGTGTGCATTTATTCGCTCATTAATCGTAGCAATGTATACAAAGGAACAGTCTGAAGAAGTTTCTATTTTATATGGAGGTAGTATGAATGCTACTAATGTTTCACAACTTCTCAAGCAACCTGACATTGATGGGGGTTTGATTGGGGGGGCAAGTTTACGTGCTGAAGATTTTTTAGCTATTATTAAACAAGTACCATAAGTTATTGAAAATGTTTGCGTAAGGTAATTTATTTTTCGTAGTTTAGTTTTTGTGTTTTATTCGGCGGTAATATAGAATAATAAAGTGGTGTATGATATAATCTTAATGATTAATATTGTGATTATATTTTTGTGAGGAGACGCGAATACGATGGCATTTCATTTAAAGCCGAAAGAAGAAAAGTTTTTTTCCTTATTAGATCAGCATGCAACATTAGGTTATGAGGCTGCAGATTTATTGTGTCAAGCCATGCATGAAGAGATCGCGAAAGATGTAGCACTAAAGAAAATTGAAGCATTAGAAAAAGAAGCAGATATTTTAGTTATGGAAACGATGAAGCGGTTACAAAAAACATTTATCACGCCTATGGATCGTGAAGATATTCAACAGTTGATCGATCAATTGGATATGGCCATTGATAGTATTAGCGATATCATGGATAAAATGTGTATTTATAATGTAGGGACGGCTACGGAAGGTGCTAAACGAATGACACTTATCACTTCGAAAGCAATGAAAGAAATCAGAAAGTCCATGGGATATATGAAAGATTTGAAAAAAAACTATTTAAAAGTAGAAGCGAGAAGTAAAAAAGTATTAAAATTAGAACAACAATGTGATGATTTATATCATCAAGAAATGGCATATCTATTTACAGAATGCAAGGATCCTATTGAAATCATTAAATGGAAAGAAATATTGCAGTCGATTGAAGATGTTACCGATGATTGTGAAGATTTAGTTATTACATTTAGAAAGGTTGTTTTAAAATATGCCTGAACATTGGTTGATTTGGTTAATCGTATTATTAGCAATATTGTTTGATTATATTAATGGATTTCATGATACGGCCAATGCGATTGCAACGAGTGTATCGACACGAGCTATATCACCCAGAAATGCTATTTTTATGGCGGCGATATTGAATTTTACGGGAGCAATGGTTAGTACGGGTGTAGCTAAAACCATTGGTGGGGATTTAGTATCACAACCATCTGAAATCAGCTTAGAAGTTATTGTAGCGGCGTTAATCGGAGCGATCGTTTGGAATATTGCGACATGGTATTTTTGCATTCCTAGTAGTTCTTCCCATTCTCTTATCGGCGGTGTAATTGGTGCTGTATGCATTAGCGTAGGACCAGCAGCACTCGATAGTGATGGTATTGGTAAAATTATTTTATCGTTAGTGTTATCACCAGTGATAGCATTGGCAATTGGTTACTTAGTAATGATTGCTATTTTGTGGATTGTTCGCAATCGTTCACCATTACTGTTGAATCGGCAATTTCGTAAAATGCAGTTATTATCAGCCAGCTTAATGGCTTTTTCGCATGGTGCCAACGATGCACAAAAAGCTATGGGAATCATTGCTTTAGCTTTAGTTACGGGTGGTTATTTAGAGGCTATGGAAATTCCTATTTGGGTAAAACTGGCTTGTGCTACATCAATGGCATTGGGAACTTCCGTTGGTGGTTGGCGGATTATTTCTACGATGGGAACCAAAATTTTTAAAATGGAATCGATTAATGGCTTCGCAGCAGACCTTAATTCAGCATTAGTTATTTTTGGTGCTACTTTTTTACATTTGCCCGTTAGTACGACTCATGTTGTGTCAGGGTCTATTATGGGTGTAGGATCAGCCAAACGAGTGCGTGCTGTGCATTGGGGTGTTGCTCGTAGTATGTTAATTGCATGGGTTGTAACTATTCCTATTAGTGCAGCTATATCGGCAGGTATTTATTGGCTTCTTTCACTTATTTGATATAAATAGGCAGCAATTAAAATGATTGCTGCCTATTTTAGCTATTGCAGTGTATCAGGAGGGACAGATAAAGAAGGTAGTAATTCAGTGAATGTTATAAAAATAAAAAATAATAAATTAAAAATAACAAAAAGAAAAATCATGAAAACTATACTTTTATTGTATCTTATTGTATAATTTATTATATAGAGAGGAGCTGAAACTGCATGAAATTAAATCAGGCAACGGATTATGCTTTTCGAATGGTTCTATATTTAGCATCACTTCCAGAAGGTGCTAAAATAACCGGTGCATCGTTAGCAGAGAAGCAAAATATTCCAGAACGCTTTTTATTAAAAATAATGCGTAGTTTAACTGCGGCAGGGATTATGAAATCATATCGAGGAGTAGAGGGTGGCTTTGCATTAAACAGAAGTGCGAAAGAGATTACGTTGTTTGATGTAATCGAAGCGGTAGAAGGACAAACGGAATTACAACGATGTCTACAAGATCTTGGATCCTGTACGCGTGCATGTAGTGGCATGTGTTCTATTTATACTGCATTTGCAGATATTCAACGTGATTTGGCAATGAAACTGAAATCTATTAATTTTTATGATTTAGCAGCACAAGAAGCAGATGCGATGGGAATTGAATTTCCTCAGAACATAGAATAATTAATACGATCTATATGTAGAGATGATAAAAAAGAAAGGACAGTAGAAAAAAACTACGGTCCTTTCTTTTTTTTATTGCTACTTAATTATTTATATAAGATGATTGGTTAATTTAGTTTACCCTTTATGGGTGCGTGGATTGGAACAATAATGCAAAAAGTATAGATTGATAAGTTGTTACGTAATCTTAAAAATAAAGTGGAAAAATTATTATTTTTTTTGTTCTTTGTTAAATAAAGTTTGTCTGCTAATATTTAATATACTGGCTATTTGCGTTTTTGTAAATCCTTGTTGAAGTAGATCTTGAATGAGAAGGGTATCCATATCTTGATGTAGTTTTTTTAAATTGATGTTCATAGAATTGAATTTGATTTTAAATATTTTTGCGGTGGTTACGGCTTATTTTGCTATGTTCTTGAGCTTTAGAGATGCCTGTACGGGTATTGTGATGAACGTGCTTAAGCGGATTACATCGGAAGAAAATTTAAATCGTCGGGTATTAAAGTATGGCATTAGTGTATTTTGTGTTTTGTTATGCTGGGGAATCATTTTAGTCAATGCACCGATTTTGAAATTTACACCGATATTAGGCTGTCTTATTGGTATTATTGCTTGTTTCTTACCAGCTTGTTTGGTATGGAAGTTAGATTATTTAAAAAAATATAAAGACTGGAAGTTGATTCCGGTTATTTTTATGGGCCTTATATTACTTATTTCTCCAATTATATCGTTGTGGTAAGATGTATATAAAAAAGTATGAAAAAAGGTTTGGTGATGATATGAATGTACAGGAACTATATAAGCAAAAGTTGCGTATGCCACAAGAAGCGGTACGCATCGTAAAAAATGGAGATTGGATTGACTATAGTCAGGTCTGTTCGTTTCCTCAAGCACTTGATCGCGCCTTAGCAGAACGCGGTGGAGAGTTAGAGGATGTAAAAATTCGTAATGCTATTTCTTGCTGTCCCGTGCAAGTGGTAGAACAAGATAACGCACAACAGTCTTTTACCTATAATTTATGGCATTGCTCTTCATTAGATCGAGTTTATTTAGATACAAATCGTGCTTTTCATTCGCCTATGGCGTTTAGAAATTGTGGTTCCTATTATAGTCGGGGAATGGCACCTGTTAATGTAGCTATGATAACGGTGGCATCCATGGATAAGCAAGGTAATTTTTCGTATGGTTTAACGAATTGTTGCCAACAAGAAGTACTTGATGCAGCAGATCATATTATTTTAGAAGTAAATCCTAATATGCCCGTTATTTATGGAATGGCAAATGATCATATTCATATCTCCGATGTTGAGTATGTGGTAGAGAGCAATGTTTCTTTATGCACGGCACCAGGAAGATCAGCGACTGAGTTAGATCGTAAGATTGCAGAAAATATTTTTCCCTATTTATATGATGGGATGAATTTACAACTAGGTATTGGTGGTATTCCCAATGCATTAGGTGAATTGATCGCGGCATCGGATTTGAAAGATTTGGGCATGCATACAGAGTTGATGAGTGATGGTTATTTGGAGTTATATAAAGCTGGGAAAATCACGAATAAACGTAAGAATTTACAACGACATAAGGGCGTATTTTCTATTTGTTTAGGGTCTACTGAATTATATAAATTTTTGCATTACAATCAAGATATTTTATCGGCACCGATGAGTTATGTGAATAATCCGGAAGTTATTCGCCAATTGGATAATTTTGTCTCTATAAATGGTTGTATTGCGGTTGATTTGTATGGACAAGTTTCCTCGGAATCATCGGGAATACGACATATCAGTGGAACGGGTGGTCAATTAGATTTTGTTACAGGCGCATATATGGCAACGGAAGGGAAGGCTTTTTTAACTATGGCGTCTATGCATGTTGATAAACATGGGTGTAAGCATTCTCATGTTGTACCCCGGTTTACCGCTGGGGATATTATCACTACTCCACGTACACAGGCACCTTATTTGGTTACAGAATATGGTGTAGCTCATTTATCTGGATTGACTACATGGCAACGAGCTGAAGCGTTAATTTCTATTGCTCATCCTGATTTTCGAGAGGAATTGATTCAATCTGCTGAAGTTCAAGGAATTTGGCGTAAAAGCAATAAAAAATAAGAAATACAAGTAAAATATCTTTTTGCGAATTTTAATTCAAAAGAGATTACACTAATATGTATAATGATAAAATGGAAAAATATTAAAAAAATTATAAAAACATATTGACAAAGATATTTTCCTTTTGTACAATAAATACATGCTTACGGACAAGATGTTCTTGAAGCAGAATATTGTAAAAATCTGATGACGGGAAAGAGTACTTTATAGTGAAATTTTCAGAGAGCCGATGGGTGGTGTGAATCGGTAATGGAAGATAAAGGAAAATCATCCCTGAAGAGAAGTGCTGAATATATTATTAAGCACTCACGATTTTTCCACGTTATAGGAAACGCGTATGTTGGTACGTTGTAGAGAGCCCGTAATAACAGTAATGTAACGGGAATCAGGGTGGTAACGCGGAATATACTCCGTCCCTCAGAAGAGGGACGGAGTTTTTTTATATCGCAAACGGCACTGACGTTCTCTACATTCCAACAGGAATAATTTATTACCTAATGGAGGAGAGATGTAGTATGGCAAAAGTGTATTATGACAAAGATGTAAATTGGGATGTGTTGAAGAATAAGAAGGTGGCCGTTATTGGGTATGGTAGTCAAGGACATGCACATGCTTTGAACTTAAAAGAAAGTGGTGTAGACGTTGTAGTTGGTTTATATGAGGGAAGTAAGTCGGTAGCACGAGCTAAAGCGGCGGGATTAGAGGTAAAACCGGTAGCACAAGCGGTGGCAGAAGCAGATGTAACGATGGTTTTAATTCCAGATGAAAAACAAGCGACCGTATATAAAAAAGAAATTGCTCCTAATTTAAAACCATATAGTGCGTTGGCATTTGCTCATGGGTTTAATATACATTTTAAACAGATTGTACCGCCAGAAAATGTGGATGTTTTTATGGTTGCACCTAAGGGACCAGGACATTTAGTGCGGCGAACCTTTGTAGAAGGTGGCGGTGTTCCTGATGTTTTTGCGGTGGAACAAGATGCGACAGGAAATTGTTTTGATTTAGCATTAGCTTATGCTGGTGGTATTGGCGGAACTCGGGCAGGAGTATTGCAAACTACATTTAGAGAAGAAACAGAAACTGATTTGTTTGGTGAACAGGCCGTGCTTTGTGGTGGTATTTGCCAACTTATCACTAATGGATTTGAAACATTATGTGAAGCTGGATATCAACCGGAAATTGCATATTTTGAAACATTTCATGAAATGAAGTTGATCGTTGATTTGATGTATGAAGGCGGAATGGCAAAAATGCGTCAATCTATCAGTGATACTGCTGAATATGGTGATTATACGGCTGGTAAAAAAGTGGTTACAGAAGAAACGAAAAAAGCGATGAAACAGGTGTTGGCAGATATTCAAGACGGTACCTTTGCTAAAGAGTGGTTATTGGAAAATAATGCAGGTGGACGAGCTCATTTCTTAGCTATGCGACGGCAACATGCTGAACATCCAGTAGAGGTTGTTGGGGAAACACTGCGTAAAATGATGCCATGGCTGCATAATGATGATAAAAAAGATTAAGGGTTGGTAAACTATCAAAAAAAGAACGGACATCTTTTTTATATGGATATAGAAAGATGCCCGTTTTTTAAATAGTATGAGGTGAAGATAATGAAAATGACCGGAGCACAAGCCCTGCTTGAATGTCTGAAAAGAGAACATGTGGATGTTGTTTTTGGCTATCCGGGAGGGGCTGTATTAACATTATATGATGAATTGTATAAAGCTAAGTTTCCCCATATTTTAACAGGACATGAGCAAGGTGCTGTACATGCGGCTGATGGATATGCACGTGCAACGGGAAAAGTTGGTGTCTGTTTTGCTACGTCTGGACCGGGTGTATGTAATATGGTTACAGGTATTGCTACGGCAAATATGGATTCGATTCCCTTAGTCATTATTAGTGGGCAAGTTGCTACTGCACTTATTGGTAGAGATTCATTTCAAGAAGCTGATATTTCTGGTATTACTACGCCTATTACAAAACACAATTATTTAATAAAAGATGTCAAAGAATTGCCCCGCGTGTTAAAAGAAGCATTCTTTATAGCTAAGACGGGACGTCCTGGACCAGTATTAGTGGATATTGCCAAAGATGTATTTGATACAGAATTTTTTTATACGTATCCAGAAGAGGTTCAATTGCGTGGATATACAGGGCATTATGAAGGACAGGTTTTTGATTTGGATAAAGCTGTTGCCGCACTAGAAGAAGCACGGCGTCCTCTTTTTTTAACAGGTGGTGGGGTCATTGCTGCTAATGTATCTCCGTTGCTACGGCAGATTGTTGATGTGTTACAAGTGCCAGTTATTACGACATTAATGGGAAAAGGTGCTGTCGATGACTTGTATCCGTATCATTTAGGTATGGTAGGCATGCATGGATCGTACGCTGCGAATATGGCTGTTACGGAATGTGATTTATTGGTAGCTTTGGGGGCGCGATTTGATGATCGCGTGACAGGGGTTGTTGCGAATTTTGCTCCGCAAGCACAGATTATTCATTTAGATATAGATAAGGTAGAAATTAATAAAATTATACATGCACATATTAGTGTAAATGGAGATTTGCGATGGTCATTACCTTTGTTGTTGAAAAAAATTACGGCGTCAGCAGTTCCTTTTGTCAATCAGTTTGCAACATGGCGAGAGCATGTAACACAGCGACATATTCAACATCCATTTCAAACTCGACAAGTACCTCATACGATATCACCACAAAAATTATTTGAAGAAGTGCGTAAAAGGGTTCCAGACGATACGATTGCTGTTACTGATGTGGGACAACATCAAATGTGGACTGCCCAATTTTTTAATTTGTCTATTCCACGCACGTTTTTATCATCGGGCGGATTGGGAACCATGGGGTATGGCTTGCCAGCCGCCATGGGAGCGAAAATTGGTTGTCCTCGCCAAATGGTTGTACTTTTTACGGGTGATGGTAGTATCATGATGAATTGTCAAGAATTTATGACCTTGACAAAATATGGTATTGATATAAAAGTTATTGTTTTACATAATAATGTTCTTGGTATGGTCAATCAGTGGCAACGAATGTTTTATAAGGGGCATTATTCGGCCTCAATATTAGCGGATAATCCAGATATAACCAAGGTTTCTGCATCTATGGGCGTATCAGGATGGAAGGTGAGTGAACCGGAAGAATTGATCCCTACTTTAGAGGAATTTTTGATAGCGGAAGGATCTGGAGTCTTAAACGTACGGATTCCAGAAGATGAAAATGTATACCCTATGGTGCCTGGGGGTAAGCGATTAGATCAAATGGTGTGGGAGGGAAAAACGGTATAATGAGACAACATTTAGCTATTTTAACCGATAATAAACCTGGTGTTTTGACCCATGTAGCAGGACTTATTAGTCGAAGAGCAATTAATATAGAATGTATCAATGCAGGATATACAGAAGAACCAGACGTGACACGTATTAATATTATTGTAACTGTCGAAAATCGTGAAGCATTAGATCAAGCGGTTAATCAGTTAGCTCGATTGATTGATGTGATAAAGGTAATAAATTTAGACGATCGGCCTTTTATTGGGTGTGAATTGGCGATGATTAAAGTTAAGTATACGCATACATCTCAACGAGAAGAGCTGGCAAATATGGCGGCATTATTTCATGCAAAAGTAGTAGATGTACAGTTAAATTCACTTATTTTGCAAGTCGCAGGCAAGGAAGATCGAATTGAGGCATTGTTGCGTATGTTAAATGAATATGAAATATTAGAGATTGCTCGCACGGGTCAAATTTCATTATCTCGAGGTGATGTACCCGTAAAAAATATGTAAAGAAAGAAGTGTGACTAATATGCGTAGTGATGTAGTAAAAAAAGGAATTACAAGAACCGCTCATAGAACGTTATTTCATGCTATGGGATATACAGATGAGGAATTGCAGAAACCGTTAATTGGTGTCGTAAATGCATTTAATGAAATTATTCCAGGACATATTCATTTACGAGATATTGCACAGGCCGTGAAATTGGGGATAGCCGCTGCGGGTGGAACGCCGATTGAATTTCCAGCTATTGGTATTTGTGATGGTATTGCTATGGGACATGCAGGAATGAAGTATCCATTAGCGAGTCGAGAACTTATTTGTGATTCTATTGAAGCGGTTGCTAATGGGCATGCTTTTGATGGGTTGGTGCTTATCCCTAATTGCGATAAAATTGTTCCAGGGATGTTAATGGCAGCAGGACGATTAAATATACCAGCCGTGGTAGTTAGTGGCGGACCAATGCTAGCAGGAAGACACAAGGTTAAAGATATTAGTGTGAGTACTATGTTTGAAGCGGCTGGAAAGGTAGAAAGTGGTCATATGACGAAGGAAGAGTTACAAGAAATGGAATCGCAAGCATGTCCCGGGTGTGGATCTTGTTCGGGATTATTTACGGCGAATACGATGAATTGTATGACGGAAGTATTAGGTATGGGATTACCTGGGAATGGCACTATTCCTGCTGCTTATACTGGTGCAAGACGTATGTTGGCAAAACAGGCAGGGCATGTGATTATGGATTTAGTGAGGAAAGATATAAAGCCACGGGATATCATGACACGAGAAGCTTTTGAAAATGCTATTGCCGTAGATATGGCTATTGGTGGTTCAACGAATACGGTGTTGCATTTACCCGCTATTGCACATGAAGCAGGGGTAGAATTGCCGTTGGATGTTTTTGATGAAATTAGTCGCAAAGCAGTCTATATTTGTAAAATGAGTCCAGGTGGTACGTACCATATGCAAGATTTAAACGAAGCTGGGGGCATGAATGCAGTAATGAAAGAGTTAACTGCATTAAATTTGATTCATACAGATGCTCAAACAGTAACAGGCACTATTAAAGATCGGATTGCACATGCTGTAAATGAAAGACCGGAAGTATTACATCATATAGAAAATGCGTATATGCATAAAGGAGGGATTGCTATTTTAAAAGGTAATTTAGCTCCCTTAGGATCGGTCATTAAGGAAAGTGCAGTAGAACCAGCTTTATTAACATATACAGGGACAGCGAAGTGTTATGATTCGGAAGAAGCAGCGATAAAAGCTATCTTAGGCGGAGAAATTAAGGAAGGGCATGTAGTCGTTATTCGCTATGAAGGCCCAAAAGGTGGTCCAGGTATGCGAGAAATGTTGAATCCTACCGCCGTGATTACGGGCATGGGACTAAAAGTCGCCTTGTTAACGGATGGGAGATTTAGTGGGGCTAGTCGTGGAGCTTGCGTTGGTCATATATCACCAGAAGCGATGGAAGGAGGACCGATTGCCTTAATAGAAGATGGGGATGTTATTGTAGTAGACATACCACAACGTAAGTTAGTTCTGCAAGTTGACGATGAAGAGTTAGCACGTCGAAAAGCAGCATGGAAACAACCTGAGCCGAAGGTTAAAACGGGATACTTATCCCGGTATGCTCGTTTGGTAACATCTGCTAATACGGGAGCTGTATTACAATGATGGGCAGATAAATTGATGGACTATTATATAAAAAACTAGAAGTTCAATGTTGAACCTCTAGTTTTTTTGATAAAAGTAGCTATAAAAACTTTGTAAAATTTTACGGTAAGATAAAAAAGTCATTATAGTAAATTAGCATTAGTTAGAAAAAAATCCGTATATGTTTGTATACATATACGGGATTTTTAATTATAAGAAATAAGGTTATTCTTTGGAATTGGTAATTTTGAAGATAGGATTATCGATTAATCGATCGGCTTCATCGATATATCTCCGTACAACAGATTGTGATTTATGTCGCGTTTGGCGCATAATTTGTCGTTCTTCTACATGGTGTTGTGCCGCTGAGGTGGCAAAACCATGCCGTAGACTGTGTGCACCATAGTCTTTTGGATCCATACCCATTAAACCTACATAATGTTTAACTAAGAGAGCAATTGTTTTATCAGAAATACGTGTTGAACGAATTTTGTGTCCCTTTGTGAATCCGCGAAAAACAGGACCAGTTGTGATGTTACTTAGGGAGAGCCAGTTTTTTACTGCACATACTGCACATATTTGACTATCTTGAACGTAGGGGATGGCAATCATTTGCCCTTTATCAAAAGGATCTGTTTTTGATTTGCGTAAGGTAATAAGCATACCAAGTCGAGTAAAGCGAATGTCTTCGACATCTAAATTTGTGATTTCAGAACGTCGCATGGCTCCATAAAATCCCGTAAGTAGAATTGCTTTATCGCGTGCTCGTTGCAAAGGATTCCCTTCTATATAAGTGAGCATTTCTTTAATGTCATCAAATAGAATAGGTAATTTCCCCTGTTGAATTGTTCCTTTCATGCGTTTAATACCGCGTAAGGCGTTTTTTACTAAGGGCATTCGACAAGGATTTTCTAGTAATCCAGCGGCATCGAAATTTTCGGTTAATGCACTAATGCGGCGAGCCACTGTATTGGCCTTAGCATGGTCTGCTAAATCATTCATATAATTTACGATGGTTTCTGGTTCAGCTGGAAAAGAGCTGACGTGGTGATAGGAGCACCAATCACAAAAATCATTCCAATCGGATCGATATGCTGTGATAGTATGTTCAGCTCGGGCAATATAAATACTTTGGCGTGATTTTTTGCTAAGTTTGCTGTTTTGTTCAATGGATGTATTTTTTCCGATAAAAAAATTGTTATCGTTATGGGTTTTCATGAGTTATTCTCCTTGTTGGTTCATTTATAGTAACATAGCATAAATATGAATAGATGGTCAAGCCATATTAGGGTAGGGAATTAATGTGTGGGGAGGGAAACCATTTAGTATAGTCATAACAAAGGGAAAAGGCTTTTTTTAATTCGGGGAATAAAAATTTGTTTTTATGATAAGTTATTTTGAAATTTCGTTTAAATATATTATTCTTTACATAACAAATGCCTAGTAGTCCAGCACGTACTTCTTTTTCTACTAAATGATACGAAAGAATAGTACCACCTAAACCGGCTATGACCGCTTTTTTTAAAGATTCTGTGTTATTATAACTACCATCGATGCTAAAAGCAACATGCTGTTCTTTCATTAGATGAATAAACATATCTCGTGTACCACTACCTTCTTCGCGTAAGAATAGAGAGATGTCTTGTAAATCAATTAGGTCGATGTGTTGTTTGGTGAGTAAGGGATGGGTAAGGGGAAGGGCGACAACTAGTTCATCCGACATAAATGGTTGAGCTAATAAATATTCTGAATGGATATTTCCTTCAACTAGGGCAAAATCTAGTTTATCAGATAACAACATGGCTTCTAGTTCGGTTGTATTATGAATTTCTGAAACAATTTTGATATGATGTGTTTGTTTTAGATAATGAATATATTCAATTAAACAAAGTTCGCCAATCGTTACACTAGCACCAATGCGGAGGGGATTTGTTTTCTGAAATGATGTCATGGAGGTGTCGATTTGTTTGGTAAGGGAAAAAATTTGATAAGCATATTGTAATAAACACTTTCCTGCGGAGGTGATGTATAAATGTTTGTTTAGTCGTTCAAATAGTTTTGTATCATAGCGAGTTTCTATTTCTTGGATTGCTTGGCTGACTGATGGCTGGGTCATGTGTAAGCGCTTTGCGGCACGGGTCATATTATTTTCTTCACAAACACAAATAAATATGAAAAAGTGTCGTAATGTAATAGATTTCTTCATATAGCCTCCTACCTATTAAATATATAAAATAATATAATTTTACATATGCTTTTTTATATGATACACTGTTTTACAGTTGCTAACAAGATATACATATTTTATATGTATATGAATAGCATATAGTTCTATAATGAGGAGTTGTTGGGGAAATGTCTAGGATACATATTAAAGGGATGCTCTTTACCTTAATTTTTGCTATTCCAGCTGCATTATTAGGGTGGAAATTTCCGCTTATTGGTGGTCCTGTATTTGGTATTTTATTAGGAATGATTTTTGCGGGGATAAAACGACCACCTACATTTGAACCAGGAATTACGTATACAGGAAAACAAATATTGCAATATTCTATTGTTTTGCTAGGTTTTGAAATGAATTTAATGCATGTTGTTCACACGGGAGCTCGTTCTTTTTCAGTCATGGTATTTACTTTGGCTACGGCTTTTATTGTGGCGTTTGTATTTGGTAAATTGTTGAAATTACCATTTAACACAACTACATTAGTTGGTGTAGGCACCGCTATTTGTGGTGGTTCTGCAATTGCTGCTGTAGCACCTATTATTAAAGCGAATGAAAAGGATGTAGCTTATTCTATTTCAACGATTTTCTTATTTAACATTATTGCTGTCTTTTTATTTCCCTTTTTGGGGCATATGATGCATATGTCAGATAGCGGTTTTGGGATGTGGGCAGGTACTGCAATTAATGATACGTCTTCTGTTGTTGCTGCGGGTTACTCGTATAGTGCAGTTGCGGGTGGATTGGCTACAATTACAAAATTAACACGAGCATTAATGATCGTACCTGTATGCATTATTATTGCAACTATCATGGCCAAGCGCCAAAAAGGGGACAATGCTTTTTCTTTACGTAAAGTATTTCCTAATTTTATTTTATACTTTATTATTGCATCTATCATTAGTACGGTAGGGAATACGGTAATTCCCCATAGTTTGTTGCATTTTCTAGGCGAAGCGGGAAAGTTTTTCATCGTTGTAGCGATGACAGCTATTGGGTTACATACGCATTTATTGGGACTCATTAGGAATGGATTGCGTCCTATTGTATTGGGTTTACTTTGTTGGTTTGGTGTAGCAAGTGTAAGTTTGATTGTACAACATGTGATTGGTATGTTATAAATAAATAGGGGATAGTAGTGTTAACGCACGGAATTGCAGGTTGCATTCCGTGCTTTTTTAGTGCTGGCTTGGTAAGTTTGGTGTTAGGGAATGAGAGAAATACAGGTGTTTTTATTGCTTTACGTATGCTAGCATATACCTTTTTATTTATATTAAAAATATCTATCAAAAGGCGTTGAATGATATGAAGATACCGTAGTATAATAAATTAACAATAGTATATATATGGTGTTGATATGTCATGGGGAGCTATTTTGTTCACCGTTTTTTTATGTTAAGAAAGAGCAAAATGTATTATCGTCATATATGTATAATAGTTGTGAATAAAGAAAATTAGAATAAGGAGTACATATGAAAACATTAACGAATGAATTATATCAAAAATGGCATGATGCATATGAGCAAGATGGACGTAATAAATTGATAGAAAGTGCTATTTCTAATGTAGGTATAGTAGAGGCTAGTAAAAATAAACGCATGATTCAGCAACATAACTTTATATTTAGTGAAGAGATTGAACATAAAAATATTACCGATCAAAAGCAATCGGGTCGTTGCTGGTTATTTGCCGCATTGAATATGGCACGACCTAAATTGATAAAAGAATTGAAGTTAGAATCTTTTGAATTATCACAATCATATCTTTATTTTTTTGATAATATGGAAAAAACGAATGTATTTTTAAATATGATTCGGCAAACAAAAAACTTGGATATTAATAGTCGAGAAGTGATACATGCACTTACGTTTAAAACGGAAGATGGCGGTTATTTTGAATACTTTAAAGCATTGATTGAAAAATATGGCATTGTACCGAAAAGTGTCATGGGAGAAAGCTTTAATACGGAAAATTCTAAAGATATGTTCGAACGGGTTGAAGAGATTATCAAAAAATATGCGATGGATATTCGTCGAAGTGTATCTGATGTAGAGATGGATGCGTTACAAGAAGCATGCTTGGAAAAGGTATATAGTATTTTTGTGAAATGTATAGGAAACCCAGTTACTTCCTTTGATTTTGAATATATTGATAAGGATAAAAAATATCATGTAGAACGGGATATGACGCCGCAATCATTTTATCAAAAATATTTGGCAGGCTTTTACGATCAGACCATCCGACTGATTCATGATCCGCGCGAACGTAATCCGTATGGACGGGTGTTTGTGAATCAGGAAATTAAAAATATTGTGGAAATGGATGGTTTGCGGGGATTAAATGTACCTATTGAAGAGATGAAACAAGCGATGCAACGGTCTTTGCAAGATGGGAAAACGGCATGGTTTGCTTGTGATGTAGGGAAAATGAGTGATCGTAAAGCGGGAATATTAGATCCGCGTATATTTAATTACGAAGAAACACTTACGCCGGTAGGTGATTTTTCTAAAGCCGATCGGTTAGATTCAAGACAATCTGTAGCTACACATGCGATGAATATTACAGGTGTCAAGGTTAAAGAGGGTAAACCATTTCAGTGGAAGGTAGAAAATTCGTGGGGAGAGGGAAATGGTAAAAAAGGTATTTTTTCTATGTCCGATGAATGGTTTACGGAGTATGTATATGAAATTATTATTGATAAAAAATATGTATCAAAAGAATATTTACAGGGGCTTTCTAAAGAGCCGATTGTATATAGCCCGTATGATGCATTTTGTACAATTTTAGGATATATTAAGTAATGAAAAATGGTAAACATCTATAGATGTTTACCATTTTTTAGTTTAAGTAATGTGCAAAGCGATTAAAATAGGGAATTTTAGATACATCTTCTCGCGTTATTCCACCTGTTATCATCATGATTCCAATATATATGATCATACCCATAGCACAAGGTAAAAATAGGCTGATGACTAATGGTACATATACGTGTAAGAACATATAAAGAAGCGAAACAATACTACCCATGATAATGGCAGCAAAAGCATTGCGTAATATTAATTTTATATCTATGAGGTATCCCGTATGTCGATAGATAAATATTAGGTTTAATAAGGCAGCGACACCGATATCGGCCACAGTCGCACAGGCGGCACCGCGAATTCCTAACGTAGGAATAGCAACTAAAAACCAGTTGCAACAGACTTTCACGGCAGCGGCAATAATCATATTCATGACTGGAATTTTGGGGCGTTTTAGTCCTTGTAAAATAGCCGTAGTAATTTGATGCATACCTAAAAAGAAAATGGCAATGGCTAACGTTCTAGTTGCGGGTGCTGCAGCAGGTGCATTATAAATGAATGTGACGACAGGAGATGCCATGACAAATAGAAGTACGCTAAAGGGAATTGTTACCAAAAAGGACACTCGTAAAGCACTGGAAGTACGTTGATAAATTTCTTCTTTATTACCTAACGTGAAATAGTGGCTAATGGTAGGAACTAAATTCATTGCCATGGCAATAGTTAAAATGGTTGCTAAGGTAACCAGAGGTACAGACATTCCTGTAAGATAGCCAAATAATTCTGTGGCTTGATGTGTAGTAAAACCAGCCACTTCTAAGCGACGAGGAACAATGAGTAAATCTAAATTGGAAACCACAGGTAACATAATGCTTGCCATAGAAATTGGGATAGAAAGGGAAACCAATCGTTTTAATATGTGGAGTACATTGTCTTGTGGATATAGGGGAGCTTGTATTTTAGGAAGCGATTGTTGCAAACGGTGGTAAAAAAATAGTAACACCAATAATGCTGCAAGTCCACCAAACCCAGCACCTAAACTAGCACCACCAGCGGCATATTCAAGACCATAGGGCATTAGAAATGAAGCAAATCCGAGCATCGTGATAACACGCACGATTTGTTCGGTAATTTGCGAAATCGCCGTAGGTGCCATTTGTCTCCATCCCTGGAGATAGCCACGAAAACCAGCAATGACGGTGGTAAAAAATACAGCTGGTGCTAATGCAATTAATGACCAGTACGCTCTGCTTTCGCGAATAATGTGTTCATCAATAAAAAAACGCGAACCGAAGAATACTAAGATACTTAATACTAGTGCAGTAGTGCAGAGCATGGTGAGGGAAACGTGAAAAATTCGTTTAGCTCCCAGGTAATCTTCTTTTGCTACTTTTTCTGCAGTGATGATAGAAATGGCAATTGGAATACCCGCACTGGATACTTCGAGTGCTAATAAATAAATAGGAAAAGCCATTTGATAAATTCCAATGCCCTCTCCACCTAGAATACGCGAAAGAATAATCCAATTAATACTACCAATAGCCTTTACGACAAATCCCGATAAGGTTAAAATCAATGTACCTGAAATAAACTTATTAACCATATTAACCCCTTGCTTTATGTAAATTTCTTATTATAAACAATTTATTTTAACATAATTTTATTTTTCTATCTACTTTTAAATGAAAAGAAGCTTCGAAAAATGGAAACGATTATAAAAATCATATGTATCTTTTTTAGATATTCCTAATTAGTATGACAAATATATACTATACTAATTGAATATAGAATAAAAGAATGGTACTATTTATATAGTGATAATTAAAATAACCTATTTGCATAACGATGGAGGAGATTATAATGGGATTGAAAAAAAGAATTGTTGGCGTTGTTGGATTGGGGCATGTGGGTGCACATGTAGCGTTTAATTTAGGTATGATGGGCATTGCCGATGCGGTGTATCTTTGTGATAAAAATGAACAAAAAGTATTAAGTGAAGTGCAAGATTTGAATGATGCGGCACCATTTATGCCTAATCATACGGTTTATACGGTGGTTGATTATGCTGGTTTAAAAGATTGTGATATTATTGTTAATGCGGTGGGAAATATTGCGTTATTAGCAACTCATGATCGTGATAAAGAGTTAGAAAATAGTGTTAAAGAAGTTGCTGATTTCATTCCTAAAATTATGGCTGCAGGATTTGATGGTATTTTTGTTAATATTACTAATCCTTGCGATGTTATTACGAATTTAATTAGGGAAAAGAGTGGATTACCTACACAACGTGTTGTAGGAACGGGTACATTATTGGATTCAGCACGATTAATTGCGGTTATTTCTAAACATACAGGACTAGATGCTCGTGGATTTACGGCATTTATGATAGGGGAACATGGTAATGCACAAATGGCAGCATGGTCTTGCATTTCGTTTTATGGGAAACCATTACGCGAATTGACAAATAAAAAAGAATTCCAGTTTACTAAAGAAGAATCGCAAGCTATGGCAATTAAAGGGGCATGGGTTACTTATGTAGGAAAACAATGCACGGAATATGGTGTTGCTTCGGCAGGGGCAACGTTAGTACGGACGATTTTGCGTGATGAAAAACGTATTATCCCTGTATCGGCATATCTTAATGGTGAATATGGTGAAAAAGGAATTTATTGTGGTATTCCTGCCATCATTAGTGCTAAAGGGGTAGAGTCGATTATTGAATATGAATTGACAGATGAAGAAAAGGTAGAGTTTAAGCAATGCTGCGATGCTATTCGCAAGAATATTGAAAAAAGTCATGCATTGTTATAATTTGTAAAAAATCACTATATAATCCTAAAAGGCGTTGTTAGTAATGCCTTTTAGGATTATTTTGATATATATTATTATTAGTGGTATACTATAATAAAGAGAGGTCTATTAATGGGGATATTACGGGTTTTAAAAGAGATAGGAGCGTGTTGATGTATATGAATGAAACAGAAAAAATTACTTATGATAGTCCTTTTGAAGTAGGTTTTGCAGGTTCTAAAGATGCCTACCACCAAAATCCCCCCTGTTATGGATATAATCCGCGTACTTATTATGAACCATGGCGAGATGATTCGTTGACGGATCGCTTTTTTTCTCCACGAGGACGTATGAGCCGTAAGGCCTTTGCAGCGTCTTCGATTATAGGTTGGATTGTTATGATCATTTGGGGTTCCATTTTGATGAATCGATTATGGGATTCTTTTTTACACGGAATGACAGGGTTGATGTTACCTACGGGGCGCACTTTTTTTACTGTTTCTTATTGTGAAATTACGTTATTATTTGCTATTTTTATAGGTTTCTGTGTGATGCAAAGTATGTTTGTTATCCGGCGATTACATGATCGTAATAAAAGTGGATGGCATTGTATTATTATGTATTTACCCTATATTGGTATTTTGTTTTGGGTATATCTTTTGTTTGCTAAAGGAACAAAAGGTAATAATAAATATGGCCCTGATCCGTTAACTCATTTGGGCTAATAAAAAAAGAGATGGATATATATCCATCT
>NZ_KQ960952.1:153964-369108 GCF_001553405.1 Megasphaera hutchinsoni
AGATGGATATATATCCATCTCTTTTTTTATTAGCGATTAGCGAATGTAATTGGTCATAATTTTTTGTTCGGTTATAGGAGGGGTTATACCAACCTTTTTTCCCGCATCGATGCAGGACATGATCCAGGCCATATTTTTTCCTAGGGTGCGCATAATTTGTAATCCTTTAATATCTTGTTGAACTTCATCAGGACGATTTCCGTGGATCATATTCCAATAATTAGAAGAAACGATGATCATTTGATGATAGGATAGATATTTTAAGAGGACATCTAACGATGCGGTTGTTCCTGCACGTCGAGCAGATACAACAACGGCACCGACTTTATGATGTAATTCTTTGCCAGCAATGGTACAAAGTTTATCTAAAAATGTAATTACTTCTCCCGTTGGTGAAGCCCAATATACAGGAGAACCGAGAACAATACCATCACAGGTTTTTAATTTTTCGGCTACTTCTTTTATTACTGTATCAGTAGGTACAGCGTGAATAATTTCCGTTTCTATAGATTGTTCTTGTAACGCATTGGCAACGACACTTAATGCGGTATAAGTACATCCTTCTTTACGGCGACTACCATTTAATAATAAAACTTTCATGATGAACACCTCTCAATACACTCTTTATTAGTTGCAATATAACATATTTAAAATGCTGATGTAAAGAGATGTGACTAAGATTACAAGATATTGATATAAACACATAAATAATGAGTTTGTTTTTCATTATTACGAATGATATACTAATTAAATGGAGGGGATTATATGCTAGCACGTGATGTAGATGAACAGCTATCATGGGCGGCATATTTAACAGATTTTGCGGCATGGATTGCTTTTTTTTCACCTTATGTAACAGCGGCACAACGACGAGAAATTGGAAAATATCATCCAGCTATTGCAGCAGCATTAGTAAAAAAGCAAGATCTATTAAGTATGGCTATGAATGGTAGTGCGAAAAAGAAAAATATATATTGATTGTGTGTGTTAGGTAAATCGTTTATATGTTGTAAAAATATCGGCATCAGTAGAAGCTATATATCTGATGTCGATTATTTTATAAAAAGCATGAGATCTTTTTGTTAATTAGTTTTTTAGGCTATTTAAAACGAGGGGATTATGAAAGAGGAATCGATAAAAAGAAACGAAAGAGAAGGTATGGAAAATTATGAATGGGCTGAGAGGTGTTTATTTGCGTAACTTTACTTGGCTATGGTATGATATAAAGTACATGTAAATTCTATTATAGTGGTGGAGTGTTGAAGATAGTATGGATGTCTTAGGAAATAAATTTGCATATATTGCAACCTATGGTTGTCAAATGAATTCTAGTGATAGTGAACGTTATGCAGGTCAATTAGAGGCGTTAGGATATCACATGACGGAAGACATGGATATGGCTGATGTCATTTTACTCAATACTTGTTGTGTGCGAGAAACAGCGGAAGGAAAAACATTAGGAAAAATTGGCGAATTAAAACATTATAAAGAAAGAAATCCTAAGTTGGTTATTGCGATTACAGGTTGTATGGCACAGGAGTGGCAAGATAGGTTATTTGAACGTGCACCGCATGTTGATTTGGTAATTGGTACGCATAATATACATAAACTTACAGAGTTATTACAAGTTCGACAAGGTAAACATGCACTAGCTGCGGATATGTCTTTACCGGCCTTTCATGATTTACCCACGAAGCGCTTTCATAAATTTTTTGCTTGGGTTCCTATTATGAATGGATGTAATAAATATTGCACGTATTGTATTGTTCCGCATGTACGGGGACGTGAAGTAAGTAGGCCCTTGCAAGATATTGTAGCAGAGGTAAAGGCGTTAGGGAGAGCTGGATATAAAGAAATTACGTTATTAGGGCAAAATGTTAATTCCTATGGATTGGATTTAAAAGATGGAACGGATTTTTCTTCTTTGGTAGATGCATTGGAAGATGCTAAAGGCGTGGAACGTATTCGATATATGACGAGTCATCCAAAGGATATGACCAAAAAGATGATTGATGCTATTGCTCGTAGTACACGAGTTGTGCATCATTTGCATTTGCCCGTGCAAAGTGGCTCTAACGCAACGTTAAAACGTATGAATCGAGGCTATACAGTAGAACATTACTTAGAGTTAGTCGATTATGCTCGAGAAAAAATGCCCGATTTAGTCTTAACAACGGATATGATTGTAGGATTTCCAGGTGAAACGGAAGAGATGTTCCAGGAAACATTGGCACTTATTCAGCGTGTCGGCTATGATATGGCTTACACTTTTATTTATTCACCACGAACGGGTACGCCTGCAGCAACGTGGAAAGATCAAATCCCACAAGAGGAAAAAAGTAAACGATTGAAACGTTTGATGGATATTCAAAATGAATTTAGTTTAGCTTTAAATAAAAAAATGGAACAGTGCGTATATTCTGTTATTGTTGAAGGCCCGACTAAAAATGATGAACATCATTGGTTCGGAAGGACGGGCGGTAATAAAATGATTATTTGGGAAAATGATGGTTCGGTGTCTATTGGAGATACTGTTTCGGTAGCGGTTGATAAAGGACAAACGTGGGTGTTGAAGGGGCATATTGTAAGCCAAGGAGGATAGCATGACAGAGGAAGTAAAATTGACTCCCATGATGAAGCAATACTTGGAAGTAAAGAAGCAATGTCAAGATCAATTATTATTTTTTCGGTTAGGCGATTTTTATGAAATGTTTTTTGATGATGCTATTACGGCATCACGTGAATTAGATTTAACGTTGACAGGGCGTGCAGGGGGAAATAAAGAAAAGGTTCCTATGTGTGGAGTTCCTTTTCATTCGGCTGATACGTATATTGAACGGTTGGTACAAAAAGGCTATAAAGTTGCGATTTGTGAGCAAATGGAAGATCCCAAAATGACAAAAGGGATTGTCAAGAGACAGATTATTAAAGTGGTAACACCAGGAACGATTACGATGGAGCATGCTGTCGCAGCGAAGCAAAATAATTATATTGGTTGTATTATGCAACAAGGAAATATGATATCTTTGGCTTTAGCGGAAGTTACCACAGGAGAATGTATGTGGATGGCATGTAGTATTAAGCAGATGGAAGAGAAATTATTTGATATATTATCTGTTTATACACCTCGTGAATTAGTGATAGAAACAATGGCTTCATCGCAACAGTCACGAGTAAAACGATTTTTAGACACTCGTGATTGGAGTTGTACGGTAACCGCGATTCAGCGAGATGAAAGTATTGCTTATGAAACGTTACCAGTTAAATATTTTTCAGCACAAGCTGTTGAAAAAGCCAAACCTGTATTAGCTTGTATCGGTGTGTTGTTGAAATATATTGCCGATGTAATGAAGTCTGAAATTTCTCATATGAATTTATTAATCGCCATTGATTATACAAAACAATTGGTATTGGATGCTGCTAGTTTGCGTCATTTAGAGGTAACTCAAAATGTTAGGGATGGTGGGCGTAAGGGTACACTGTTAGAAGTGCTTGATCATACTCAGACGGCGATGGGAGGCCGGTTACTACGGAAGTGGTTAGAATCTCCATTGCTATCGATTGGGGATATTACGTATCGACAAGACAGTGTGGCAGAACTAGTGCAAAAAGTAACATTACGACAAGACTTGGTAAACATTTTATCCCGTATTTTTGATTTTGAACGTATTTTGACGCGTATTGAAATTGGAACAGTCAATCCTAAAGATATGGTAGCTTTACGGGAGTCGTTAGCAGCGTTGCCCGCAATTAAGCAATATTTAGCACAAACTCAATCTAGGATGCTTAAGCAATTGGCAACACAGATTTCTGTACACGATGATATGTATACGTTATTAATGAGGGGAATTAACGATAATCCTGGTACGGTGTTACGCAATGGTGGGGTTATCCGCAGTGGTTTTTCAGCAGAGTTGGATGAGATTAGGCGATTAGCAGCAGATAGTCAAACCATATTGCAGGAATTGGAAGCAACCGAACGGGAACGCACGGGTATTAAAATGAAAATTGGTTATACAAAAGTATTTGGGTATTATTTTGAGATTTCTCATGCTAATACCAAACCGATTCCTGACTATTATGTACGTAAGCAAACATTGGTTAACGCAGAACGTTATATTACGCCAGATTTAAAAGAATTTGAAGTAAAAGTACTTACTGCACAAGAACGGATGTTAGCATTAGAAACGGCATTGTTTGCAACAATACGAGAAGACTTGCAACAACAAATTGCGGCTATGCAAGAGACGGCACGAGCATTGGCACAAGTAGATTGCTTGGTTAGTCTTGCGGTGGCAGCACAAAAATATAGGTATATACGACCGCAATTGAATACAGAGCGGACTATTCTTATTCGGGACGGACGACATCCTATTATTGAACGATTTTTGAAGTCGGAAGTATTTGTACCTAATGATGTGCAATTAAATCACAATGATCATGAAATTCTAGTGCTTACAGGACCTAATATGGCGGGAAAATCGACGTACATGCGTCAAGTAGCCGTATTGGTTTTAATGACCCAAATAGGAGCGTTTATTCCAGCTAAAGAAGCATCTATTTGTCCCGTTGATCGTATTTTTACTAGAATTGGTGCTAGTGACGATATATTGACAGGACAAAGTACATTTATGGTTGAAATGAAGGAAGTCGCATATATCTTAAAACATGCGACTATGAATAGTTTGCTTATTTTTGATGAGATTGGGCGAGGGACGAGTACTTTTGATGGCATGTCTATTGCCCGTGCGGTGATCGAATATGTAGAAAGTAAGGTTCATGCTTTAACATTATTTGCTACTCATTATCATGAATTAATTGATATGAGCGATAAAACGACAAAAATAAAAAATTATACGGTAGCTGTTAAAGAGCGCGGCAAAGATATTACTTTTTTGCGACGTATTATTGCTGGTGGTGCGGATCGTAGTTATGGATTGCATGTTGCACGATTGGCGGGAGTACCAGAATCTTTATTAAGCAGGGCGGAAGTAATTTTAAAAGACTTAGAGGCAGCGGAAACAAGACCTTGTCGGGTGTCTGTTTCTAAGGAAGTTGTTGAACGTAATATAGATTTATTCACGAATCCAATTATAGATGCATTAGTGTCAGTGGATGTTATGGCATTGACACCTATTGAAGCTATTTCGTTTTTGTATAAATTACAAACGGAGGCAAAAGAGGGGAGTGGAATGAAGTGAATGCGATGATTGCTGTATTAGATGAAGCTACAAGAAATAAAATTGCCGCAGGAGAAGTGGTAGAACGGCCTTCTTCTTGTGTTAAAGAATTAGTAGAAAATGCTATTGATGCAGGGGCAACTATGATTGAAGTAGAAATCGCAAATGGTGGTCAAACTTATATTCGTGTTACAGATGATGGGTGTGGTATGAGTCAAGAAGATGCCCACATGTGTATGATTCGACATGCGACCAGCAAGATTCGCTCGGTTGAAGATATTTTTTCTATTACATCTTTGGGGTTTCGAGGTGAGGCTATTCCGAGTATTGCTTCTGTATCTCGTTTTCAAATTACGACGCGTAGAAAAGAGGATGATTTTGCCACTCATTTAATAGTTAATGCAGGGAAGGTAGAAACGGAAGAACAAGTTGGTTCGTCTATTGGAACAACGATGGAAGTGAACGATTTGTTCTTTAATACACCAGCACGGAAAAAATTTTTAAAAAGCGAGCGAACAGAGGCGTCAAAAATTAGTGAAATGTTGACAAAGTTGGCATTGGCTCATTCGGATATTGGTTTTTCTTTTATTAATAATGGTAGAACTACGCTACAAACGGGTGGAACTGGTGAGTTAAAAGAAACAATTGCGGCTATTTATGGGGTAGATGTAGCAAAGGAAATTTTTCCAGTACAATATGAAGATGAGTATGTAATGGTGACGGGATTTGTTGGTAGACCGTCTATTTTAAAAAGTTCACGAAATTGGCAAACATGTGTGGTGAATCAACGTACTGTTCACAATCCGATGATGTTCAAAGCAGTTGATAATGCATATCATGCTATGTTACCCAAAGTAGGATATCCTTTTGCTATGATTCATTTACAGATGGATCCAGCTACGATAGATGTCAATGTTCATCCAGCTAAAACTGAAATTAAATTTTCTGATGAAAAAGCTATTTATCATGCTATTTATCATGCCATTGTGCAAGCGTTGGTAGCACAAGAGGCCCCAGAACAGGTGGCGCGTCCGATCCAAGCAAATTCACAGCAGATGCAACATATTGAAGAAGCATCAGCTCAATATGCACATGTGCAACAATCATTTTTTTGTGGAGAAGATAGTTTAGTTGAAAGAAGCAAGGTAGAGTCACAGCGTCAACCGCTTATATTGTCTAATATGCCATTAGAAAAATCAGCACAACCGATCAGACATACGAATGACTATGTGCCGTTACCATCTTCATCTATTCCAGTTGATGAACGCGCATTTTCACAGCAGTTAGCCCAAAAAGAAGGCGTAGAAGCGGTGAGTGCGGATAGTATTCGTTTTGCCGATACGGAAGAGATCTTTCCCCTGGGATCGGTAGCTGAATGTTATGTTTTAGCAAAAAAAGGAAATGACTTATATATTATTGATCAACATGCAGCTCATGAACGAGTACGATATGATCGTTTTTGCAAGCGTGTTGAAGGATTGCCGAGTCAGCAATTATTGATGCCTTTGTTTGTTGAATTTGATACAAATGATATGACAATTTTATTAGAACAAGAAGCGGTATTTCAGGATTTAGGCTATACGTATTCACAAGCTGGACCTGAAACTATTCGTGTAGAAGAAATTCCTTGTGATTTGTCGATGAGTATGATTCAAGAATCATTGCAAACTATATGTCATGATTTACAAGAAAATAAGCATCTTGATAAGGCAACTATTCGGCATCGGGCATTAGCGTATTTATCGTGTCGGGGAGCGATTAAAGCGGGGGATCATATTACGATGCGTGAGATGAAACAGTTATTAGATGATTTATTTAAAACAGAAAAGCCTTTTGTTTGCCCCCATGGTAGACCTGTAATTATTCGTTTTACGGCAGAAGAATTGGCGAAATTATTTAAGCGAACATGAAATTAATCGTAACGACATCAATGAAAGCTAGTGGGACGGTATGTATCGCGGCTAAACAGTGGACTCATCATATAGGGGGGATATTTGTAGAGCGATGGGGAAAATCGTTAGAACGCTTAACTGAGCTTAGCGGTGGAATTTTTATTGTTTATACGGCAAAGGGTCCTCAATTATATACACCTCAGGGAAAACATGGTTTTAGTTTGCAGTTAGCGGAATTACGGATTAAAAAATTACGTAGAGGGGAACGGGATTATCTGTTAGAAGCTTTTGATATGAGACAGGCCGGGCATATATTAGATTGTACTTGTGGTTTAGGGGCCGATGCAATTACGGCTTCTTTTGGCTTGCCTTCGGGAACACGTGTAACCGCATTAGAAAATTCACCATATTTAGGCGTTATTACAGCGTGGGGGTTTCAACATTATAGACATGAAAAAGAGGACGTGACTGCGGCCTTGCGTCGCATTCGATTTATTGCCATGGATTATCAAATTTGGTTGAGACGAACGTCAGAATATTATGATGTTATCTATTTTGATCCAATGTTTGCACATCCTGTACTTTTAAGTAGTAATTTTAAGCCTTTGCGCAATGTTGTAACCTTAGAACCCATAACAAAAGAAATTATTGATTTAGCACTAACCAAAGCAAGTCGCGTAGTTATTAAGACACAATCTACGAAATGGATACAATCATGGTTTCCGTGGATGGAGAATATCGGAGGAAAATATAGTCATATTCAATATGCAGTGTTGAAAGGAGGCAGTCAAGCATGGACAAAGTAGTCGCCATAGTCGGTGCAACAGCAGTCGGCAAGACGGCTTTAAGTTTTGCTTTAGCGGAAAAATTAAAAGCCCCACTTATTTCTGGTGATGCTTATCAAGTATACAAGCATATGGATATTGGCACGGCGAAACCAACACCTGAAGAATTACGGCAATTTCGTCATTATTTTATTAATATATTGCAGCCTGAACAAACTTATTCGGCGGCACAATTTTGTATTCAGGCTAAACAGTATATTGCCCAATATAATGAACAACATGCTATTCCGATTGTGGTTGGTGGAACGGGATTATATATACAAGCGTTGTTAGAAGGATATGAATTTGGTGCACCTCAAAGTGTGCCAGCCATTCGCACACAGGTGATACAGCGTATTAAACATAGTAATGTGGCTACATTGAAAGCACATATTTACAAACATACACAGTGGGAACCGAAAGATTGGCATGAATTATTAGCGAATAAAAATCGTTTAATTCGATTGCTTGAGGCGATTGAATTAGGTCAGGGGAAAGAATTTATTCATGCAGGTAAAGCTAGTTCTTCTTGCTATGATGCTTATGTGATTGGCTTATCATTGCCAAGAAGTGTGTTATATGAACGTATTGAAAAGCGCATTGATATGATGATTCAACAAGGATGGATTGATGAAGTAAGGTACTTATTGCAACTAGGATGCGATATGGAAAGTCAAGCTATGAAGGCTATTGGGTATAGAGAATTGGCTGCATATATACGACATGAATTAAGCTTGGAAAAAGCGGTTATGATAATTAAAAAGAGAACAAGGCAATTTGCTAAGCGACAAATTACTTGGTTTAAACGGATGCCATATATTCATTGGTTTGCAAAAGAAACCTATGGAACAGAGAGCGAATTAATACAAGATGTTATGGCTAATTTGCCTTGGGATTTGCAAGAAAGGAAATAAAATAGTGGCAATACAGTGGGAAGAAATTAAAAATAAAGCATTTTATATTTGTGCAGATCAATTTCAGCACATTGATCATATTGCATTGGAAAATACACGTAAAGTGTTACAAGCATATAAAGCAGTTCAGTTATCTGCTTTTCATTTTGCTGGAACAACAGGCTATGGTTATAATGATTTAGGTCGAGAACACTTAGATGCTGTTTATGCACAGGTGTTTCATGCGGAAAAAGCGTTAGTCAGACCGCATTTTGTTTCGGGTACACATACACTAGCTACGGTGCTATGTTCTTTATTACAGGCAGGAGATACATTGGTATCGTTAGTTGGCGCTCCTTATGATACAATGCAAGGTGTAATTGGATACAGTCGTTATACGCCGCATTCTTTAAAAGAAAAAGGTGTCTTATATGAAGAAGTATCGCTTTTGCATAATACATACGATTTAACTTCGATTGCGAAGACCGTAAAGCGATTACAACCAAAGGTTGCTCTTATTCAACGTTCACGAGGTTATGCTTCAAGACCATCTTTGACGATTGAAGATATACAGTGCATTATCAAAACCGTTAAACAATATAGTCCTCAAACAATTTGCTTTGTCGATAATTGTTATGGTGAATTTACCGATACGCGAGAACCTATTGAAGTAGGGGCAGATATTATTGCTGGTTCTTTAATTAAAAACGCTGGTGGTGGTATTGCTCCAACGGGAGGATATATTGCAGGAAAAACAGAACTTGTAGAAGCGGCAGCCGATTATTTAACTGCACCAGGATTAGGAGAGGAATTAGGTTCTTATGCAACAGGATATCGGTTATTTTTTCAAGGATTTTTTATGGCCCCGCATGTAACGGCTCAAGCTATTAAAGGGGCAGTATTTGCAGCCGCTGTTTTTGCGGAATTAGGGTTTAAAGTTGAGCCGCAAGCGACGACACGGCGCTCTGATTTGATCCAAACCATTTATTTGGAAAATGAAGATAACATGTGTCATTTTTGTGAAGGAATTCAAACCTTTTCGCCTGTTGATGCACATGTGACACCAATACCTGATGATATGCCGGGTTATAGTGATAAAATTATTATGGCGGCTGGTGCATTTGTGCAAGGTTCTTCTATTGAATTATCAGCAGATGGCCCCATTCGAGATCCTTATGTTGTATATTTGCAAGGGGGTATTGTTTTTGAGCATAATGTATTAGCAGTGTTACAGGCGGCACAATATATTATGGAACGTAATGAAGGAGTAGGGTATGATTAAAGAAGTATTGGTAGTAGAAGGTCGATCGGATGTAGCACGTATTCAAGCATCTCATATTGATGTTGATATGATTACTACCGATGGTTTTTCATTGAGGAAGGATACATTAGAACATATTCAACGAGCTTATGAAAAACGGGGGATTATTATTTTAACGGATCCCGATAGTGCGGGAGAACGTATTCGCATGTATTTGAGTAAACGTTTTCCTAAAGCAAAACATGCGTTTATTTCACGTGAAGAGGCTACGGCTAATGGAGATATTGGTATAGAGCAGGCAGCAGCAGAATCAATTAAAAGTGCGTTGTTAAAAACACGATATCAACAATATACTCCTACCAGCACTTTTACGATGGCTGATTTATGGAGTGCGCAATGTAGTGGTTGTGGCAATGCGTCGGTTCGTCGCAGTAAGATAGGGGCAATATTGGGTATAGGATATGGAAATGCAAAACAATTTTTGCAACGTTTAAATCATTATGGTGTTACACGCGAAGAGTGGAAACAGGCCGTTGCTCAAATAGGAGATTAGCATATATGAAAGATATAGAATTAGCAAAAGAAGATGTAGTACGATATATTGTTAAACGTTTTGGATTGCGAATGAATAAAAAGTTGGGACAAAATTTTTTAATTTCTCCTGATGTAGTACATCAGATTGCCATAGCAGCGGATCTTAAAGACGGCGATTCGGTTTTGGAAATTGGTCCAGGCATAGGGAGTTTGACACAGGCTTTAGCAGAAACAGGTGCATTTGTGCATGCGGTAGAATTAGATGTACATTTATTGCCAGTATTAGCTAAAACATTAGCACATTATGATAATGTAGAAATTATTCATGGCGATATTTTAAAAATATCGATTCTAGATATTGTAAAAAAGACGCCTTTTACCGTTTGTGCAAATTTGCCTTATTATATAACAACCCCGATTATTATGCAGTTGTTAGAGTCTAGGTTACCAATTAAGCGGATGATTTTTATGGTACAAAAAGAAGTTGCACAGCGTATGGTTGCAGTTCCAGGAAATAAAATATATGGGGCTTTGTCTGTAGCTGTACAATATTATACCGAGCCGCAGCTATTATTTGATATTTCCCCGCACTCTTTTTTACCCGCACCAGAGGTAACTTCATCCGTTGTGGAATTACAAATTCGGAATAAGCCGATTGTTGAAGTAAGTGATGAAAAACGGTTCTTTGCTGTGGTTAAAGCGGCATTTGCCCAACGGCGTAAAACACTAATGAATGCGTTGAAAGGTGCTGGTTATGATAAAAATGTGATTATGCATGTATTAGAGCAAGTGAATATTGATGGTAATCGGCGTGGAGAAACATTGAATTTATCTGAATTTGCACAAATTGCTAATCATATATCTTTATTAAAATGATAATGAGTATGCTTTTATATCAAAATGATTATAATGAAAACGGATAATTGATTGACGTATATATATATTGCGTGTACAATAAAGATAATGAAAAGAATTTTTTCAGAAAAATCATGGTATGATAATATGAGGTCTAAGATTTTATATATGTAGAATTGAAAAACGCATGGGCTAATGTAAGGCGTACCAATGCGTTTTTCCTTATATTGGTTTGCTGGTAGTAGGAGGAAGAAATGCATGATGAAGGAACTGCAAAGACTGTGTAGGCAAATTCGGCAAGATACTGTGCAGTCTATCTATTTGGCAGGATCAGGTCATCCTGGAAGTTCATTGTCAGCAGTAGAAATTATGGCAACTTTATATTTTACTGATATTTTTCAGTGTAATCCTTCATGTCCAGATGATCCTACGCGTGATCGTTTTATTTTATCTAAGGGCCATGCGGCACCTGCCTATTACAGTGTTTTGGCTCGCAAAGGATTTTTTCCAATATCTCAATTGCGAACGCTGCGACAATTAGGAAGCTCGTTACAAGGGCATCCCAATATGGTAAAGTTGCCTTGTTTGGATATGGCCGTGGGTTCATTGGGACAAGGATTATCTATTGCCAATGGAATAGCTTTTGCTTTAAAAAGACAAGATATAGCGTCACGGGTGTATTGTCTTATTGGCGATGGAGAGCAACAAGAAGGACAAATTTGGGAAGCTGCTATGTTTTCCGTGCAACATCAATTAGATAATGTCTGTTTGATTGTGGATTGTAATGGCTTACAATTAGTTGATTCGGTCGATGTGATAAAAGATATGGAGCGAGTAGCTTTTGCTTGGCAGGGCTTTGGCTGGCATGTTATAGCTGTTGATGGGCATGATGTAAAGGCCGTATATCAGGCTTTTATAGAAGCACGACAGGTGAAGAAAAAACCAACAGTACTACTGGCAAAGACCGTAAAAGGAAAAGGCGTTTCATATATGGAAAATCAAGCAGATTGGCATGGTATGGCTCCGAATAAAGAGCAGTATGCCAGTGCGATGAAGGAATTAAGCCAGGAGGTACAAGAATGAAACGAGTACCGATGCGTGATGGGTATGGTAATGCGTTGTTAGAACTTTGTCATACTCATAAAGATGTAATTATATTGGATGCAGATGTTGCTACCTCGACGAGAACCGATTGGGTACGTCGGAAGTATCCAGAACAATATGTTAATATTGGTGTTGCTGAACAGGATTTGGTTGGTACTGCAGCTGGCATGGCCGCAGCAGGATTAACGCCTTTTGTTTCTACGTATGGTGTTTTTTTAACGGGGCGAGCCTGGGAACAAATTCGTAATACTGTTTGTTATAATCGCTTGAACGTAAAATTAGGTGGTGCTCATGCGGGCATTTCTGTTGGCCCTGATGGTGGTACACATCAAGCACTAGAAGATATTGCTTTAATGCGTACGATTCCTAATATGACTGTGGTTGTTCCTTGTGATTATAAGGAAACATATAAGGCTACGCTGGCTTTATATGATATTAAAGAGCCTTCGTATATACGCTTTGGGCGTAATCCAGCACCAGTGGTTACTACGGATGATACACCTTTTGTGTTGGGAAAAATATCTGTTATGCGCAGAGGAAAAGACGTAACTATTTTTGCTAACGGGGTGATGGTAGCTCAAAGTTTGGCGGCAGCTATGCAATTGGCAGCAAGAGGTATTTCTGCATCTGTTATTAATGTACATACGGTTAAACCGTTAGATGTGGAGGGGATCTGTCAATATGCAGCTGCTACGGGAGCAGTTGTTATCTGTGAGGAACATCAGCGTATAGGTGGTTTGGGGAGTGCGATTTGCGAAACACTAAGTCAACATTGTTGTGTACCTGCTGAATGTGTCGGTATAGAAGATTGCTTTGGCGAATCGGGTGATCCGGATGAGTTATTAACGGCATATCATTTAGGAACGGATACTATTTGTCAGGCCGTTGAAAAAGTATTGACACGTAAAATTACATTACCCGAATGTCTTTGTAAGGTAAGTATTTAAGAGAATACAAGAGCAAAGGAGCATATAAAAGATGTTTCTTTGCTTTTTTTATTTATTTTTAGTGTTTTTTATGATAAAATACATGGGAACTTTAAGGAAAGGAATGGGATGTTAATTGATAACATGGGTAGAAAATGCTGAAATTATGATGAATAAAGTACTTACTCCTTCAATTTATCAAATGGTGTGCAAGGCTCCACGGATTGCTGCGATTGCTAAGCCAGGACAATTTGTGAATGTAAAATATATGGCAGGTAGCACGTTTTTGCGTAGACCCTTTGGAATTGCTAATGCGGATCCTACAACGGGAACCATTACAATAATGTATCGTGTAGTAGGACAAGGAACTAACGAAATGAAAACGTTATTACCCACTTCAGTTATCAGTGTTGAAGGACCTTTGGGAAAGGGAGTTTTTTCAATCGGTAGGGAACATTCCTTATTAATTGGCGGTGGCATGGGAGCGGCACCACTCTTGTTTTTAGCCAAGAAGATAAAACATCCTATTGTCTTAATTTCGGCTAAAAATAAAGAAGAAACTTTTTGGACTCACTTGTTTTCAGCTTATACCGATATAATTTATACTACTACTGATGATGGTTCCGTAGGTATCCATGGTTTTGCGACAGCTGCTTTACCGTTTATTTTTAAACAGCATACGGTAGGTCATATAGCTGTTTGTGGACCAACGCCAATGATGCAAGCAGTTGCTAGAGAAGCAATGCTCCATAATATCGATTGTGAGGTTTCTTTGGAAAAACGCATGGCTTGTGGATTTGGTGTCTGTTTAGGGTGTACTTTTACGGGAAAAGTAGCTGGTATTCGATACAAAGTATGTAGTGATGGACCGGTATTTTCCTCGCGGGAGGTATTTTTATGAGTAATTCTATATTACAAACTACTTTTTTAGGGATACCTATGAATACGCCTATTATGGGGGCATCAGGAACGTTTGGCTTTGGTTTTGAATATATGCCGTTTTTACAAATGAAGTATGTAGGGGCGATTATTTCAAAAGGTATTACGCCGTTACCGAGAGAAGGAAATGCAGGTGTGCGTATTGCTGAAACGCCATCGGGGATGCTTAATTGTATTGGTTTAGAAAATCCAGGGGTGGAGTTTTTTTTAGCTAATTTGTTACCGGAGATACAAAAATTGCATATTCCACTTATTGTGAATATGTCAGCTAGTTCGGTAGAAGAATATGGAGAGCTTGCTGAAAAATTAGATGTACCTGGCGTAGATGCGGTTGAGGTCAATATTTCTTGTCCGAATGTTAAAGAAGGCGGTATTGTTTTTGGTACAGATGCTAAGGCGGCAGCAGCAGTGACAGCAGCAGTGCGAAGGCATACGAAAAAACCAGTAATTATGAAATTATCGCCTAATGTTACAGATATTACCTATATGGCACAAGCGGTAGAAGCTGCGGGTGCAAGTGGAATTTCACTTATTAATACGGTAACGGGAATGGCTATTGATATTACGACAAGAAAACCTGTTTTAGGAAATATTACGGGTGGACTTTCGGGACCAGCGATTAAACCGATTGCCTTACGTATGGTATGGCAAGTAGCTAAGGCTGTACATATTCCTATTTTAGGTGTTGGGGGAATCAGCACATGGCAGGATGTAGTAGAGTTTATGCTGGCAGGAGCTACAACGGTTGCAGTTGGTGCTTATAATTTTGTTAATCCGCAGGCAATAGAAGAGATTGCCATAGGTCTTGAAAAATATTGTCAACAAGAAAAAATCACACATATTTGTGAAATAATTGGCACATTAAAAGATTGACATGAATATTTCTTTTTGTTAAAATGATGATGTCAATTAGGACACATAGTTATTATTGTTAATGAATGGAGAGAATACGATGCCTGCTTTATTACAGCTGCGAAAAAAATGCCATTGTAAATTGCGGTGCAAGTCGTATGTCTCAGTGTATACACCTCAAGAATAAGATGTTCTTGAGGTGTATTTGTTTTTAGGAGGGATTATTGTTGAAAGTAGGAGTAGTTATGGGGAGTGATTCGGATTTCCCAGTAATGAAAAAGGCGTTAGAAGTATTAAAACAATTTGGAGTAGAATACGAAGTGTTATTAGCATCTGCTCATCGTACGCCACAAGCAGTTCGAGAGTTTACAGAAACAGCTGTAGCAAGAGGCATTACCTGTATTATTGCAGGGGCTGGCATGGCTGCACATTTACCAGGTGTAGTAGCTTCATACACTACGCTTCCTGTTATTGGTGTACCGTTGGAAAGCGGCCCTATGAAAGGTATGGATGCGTTATTGTCGATTGTACAAATGCCATCGGGAATGCCAGTTGCTACCGTAGCTATTAATGGTGCGAAAAATGCTGCTCTGTTGGCTATTCAAATTGGGGCTGCATCAAATCATAAGTTAGCTCAACAATATAGCTCCTATCGGCATAATATGGCCGTAGAAGTCGAAAGAAAAAATCAAAAAATACAAGAGGCCGTACAAGCAATATAAAGCAATAATATTAATGGAGGAATGGTATGTTATACGATCCAACCTTAGATAAATGGCATGAAGAATGCGGTGTATTTGGTATCTATGACCCGAAATTAGATATTCCTAAATATATCTATTGGGGGCTTTTTGCTTTACAACATCGTGGGCAAGAAAGTGGTGGGATGGCTTTACATGATGGAGAAAATATCCATACCCATCGTGGAATGGGGCTTATTAGTCATGTTTTTGAAAAGGGAGTTCCTTCGGCAACTGGACATATTGGGATTGGACATGTCCGTTATTCTACGACAGGTGCGAATAATCCACAAAATATACAGCCATTAGCGGTATATACTTCAATGGGACAAGTCGCTTTAGCACACAATGGAAATTTAACTAATACGAGACAGTTAAGAGAAGCGTTAGATAAAAGCGGGACAGCCTTTCAAACGACAATGGATAGTGAAATCATAGTTAATCTTGTCGCGCGAAGTCACAAAAAAACGATAGAAGAACGTATGATGGATAGCTTGAGACGGATTGAAGGTGCGTATTCAGTAGTTTTTATGACGAAAGATGCTTTATATGGAGCACGCGATCCCTTTGGCTTTCGACCTCTTTGTATCGGCAAAACGGCATCAGGTGGTTATGTTATTGCTTCAGAAAGTTGTGCATTAGATGCCATTCATGCTACGTTTGTTCGAGATGTCTTGCCAGGGGAGTATATTAAGATTAACGACCGTGGAATTACTTCACAAATGTATACTGCTCCGCAATCGAAACAAGTATGTTCTTTCGAATATATATATTTTGCTCGCCCTGATAGTATTATTGATGGGCAAGATGTCTATCAGGCTCGTTTGAACATGGGCGAAGAAATGTGGAAAGAAACACAATATGATGCAGATTTAGTAATTTCTGTACCCGATAGTGGAACAACGGCAGCTATTGGATATTCTATGGCTTCTGGCATTCCATTTAATTATGGGTTAATTAAAAATAGATATATGGGACGTACCTTTATTAAACCAGATCAAAAACAAAGAGAACTAGCGGTGAGAATGAAGTTAAATGTGGTCAAATCGGTGGTAAAAGATCGACGCATTGTCATGGTAGATGATTCGATTGTACGCGGAACAACGAGTGGTATTATTTGCAAGATGTTGCGTGAAGCAGGCGCGAAAGAAGTGTACTTATGTATTTCTGCTCCACCTGTAAAATATCCCTGTTTTTATGGCATTGATACATCCGTACGAAAAGAATTAATCGCGGCACGTATGAATGAAGAAGAGATAAGAGCTTATATTGGCGTAGATAAATTACATTTTATTTCGCCTGAAGGATTATATCGAGCAATGGATCATATTTTACCGAATACTATGTGTATGGCTTGTTTTAATAATCATTATCCTACAACTGTCCCCGTCGTTACGGAGGAAGGAGAAAAATATGCCTTTGAATAATAATCAAGAAGCGTTAACTTATGCTGCTTCCGGAGTCAATATTGATGCTGGAAATCAGGCGGTTGAATTAATGAAAGATTCTGTTAAAGCCACTTATCGTCCAGAAGTAATCGGTGATTTAGGCGGTTTTGGCGGATTGTTTTCATTAGCTAAGATGGGGATGGAAGATCCTGTTTTAGTCAGTGGTACTGATGGTGTTGGCACCAAATTACGCCTAGCTATTGAAATGGGAAAACATGATACAGTGGGGCAAGATTGTGTTGCTATGTCGGTAAATGATATTTTAGTACAAGGTGCAGAACCGCTATTTTTCCTGGATTATATTGCTGTAGGGGCACTTGAGCCTACGCAAGTAGCTACGATTGTCCGTGGCGTCGCTCAAGCTTGTAAAGAGTCAGGGTGTGCTTTATTAGGTGGCGAAACGGCGGAAATGGCTGGATTTTATGCGAAAGGTGATTATGATTTAGCTGGCTTTGGCGTGGGTATTGTGGAAAGAAAAAAATTAATTACGGGAAATACGATCCAGGCTGGTGATGTATTGATTGGGCTTCCTTCAACAGGCGTACATTCTAATGGGTTCTCATTAGTGCGAAAAATAATTTTTGATCGGATGCATTATTCTTTAGATCAAAACATTCCTGAACTAGGAACTACCTTGGGAGAAACATTATTGACGCCTACTCGTTTGTATCCGAAAGTATGTTTACCGCTTTTAAAGAAATACACGATAAAGGGAATGGTACATATCACGGGAGGCGGATTTTATGAAAATATTCCCCGCATATTACCAAACCAATTAGGTGTAGTCATTGATACCACAGCGTGGCCTGTATTGCCTATTTTTACATTATTACAAAATTGGGGAAATGTTGCTGTAAGAGAAATGTATCGCACATTTAATATGGGAATTGGTATGATTTTGGTCGTTTCACCAGAAGATGCTGGTCCCATTCGTGAATGGTTAGCGGCTCAACATGAAGCAGCGTATATAATAGGAGAAGTCAGAGAAAGCGATGTGCCTGTTGTTTTAGAGGGAGGACTTTTTAATGACTAAAAAAAAGGTGCTTTTATTGGCTTCAGGACGAGGCTCAAATGCGAGTGCTTTGTATGAAGCGATGCAAGATGGTCGTATTAATGGGATTCCCGTAGGACTTATTTGTGATATACCGCAAGCACAGATCCGCCAAAAAGAGAAAGAATGGGATATTCCATTTTTTCTTGTTGATAGAAAGGAATATCCTACAAAAGGGGCGTTTAATAAAAAAATAAAAATGCAGGTTGATGCGTTGCATCCCGATTTAATTTGTTTAGCTGGTTTTATGCGAATATTGGATGCAGATTTTGTACGTGCATATGAAGGTAGAATTATTAATATCCATCCTTCTTTATTGCCATCATTTAAGGGGTTACATGCACAACGGCAGGCACTTGAGGCGGGTGTAAAAGTTGCTGGTTGTACGGTTCATTTTGTTACGCCTGCGATGGACGATGGACCCATTATTACGCAAGAAACGGTTCCTGTATATGAAACAGATACAGAAGATACATTGGCAAATCGTATTTTGGTTAAAGAACATCTTGCTTTTGTTCATGCCGTATCGTTATTTTGTAATGATCAATTAGAAATTTGTGAATCGCGTGTAGTACATCGAAAATAGGAGGTAGAGGGATGAGAATAAAGCGAGCATTACTAAGTGTATCGGATAAAACGGGAATTGTTGCATTGGGACAGGCTCTTACTAAAATGGGAATTGAAATCCTTTCTACGGGAGGAACCTTTCGGTTATTAAAAGAACAGGGGGTGCCTGTTATTTCCGTATCCGATGTAACGGGTTTTCCTGAAATGATGGATGGTCGTGTTAAAACGTTACATCCCAAGATTCATGGGGCTATTTTAGCACGGCGTGATCATATTCGTGATCAGGAAGAAATGAAAAAATATGATATTATTCCTATTGATATGGTGGTAGTTAATTTATATCCTTTTGAGGAAACCATACAAAAAGAGGGTATTACATTAGTTGATGCGATTGAACAGATTGATATTGGAGGTCCTTGTATGGTCCGTGCAGCGGCTAAAAATAATGCCTATGTAGCGGTTATTACAAATCCCAAGCAATATGCCGAATGCATTTCTATTTTGCAAAGGGATGGTGTTTTTTCTGATGCCTATCGATTGAAATTAGCCCGTGAAGCGTTTGCTCATACAGCGGCATATGATACAGCTATTGCTACGTATTTACAAGAGGTAGTAAGAAAGGAAGGCATAGAATGAAAATAGCAGTTATTGGTAGTGGTGGTCGAGAACATGCCATTGTTTATGCATTATCAAAAAGTAAACAAGTAGAATCAATTTATGCTATTCCTGGAAATGATGCAATGAAAGCACTCGCTACTTGTGTGCCGGTGGAAAATAATAACCTCGATGAAATGGTAAAAATTTGTCAAGAGAAAAAAGTGGATCTTGTTGTTATTGGGCCAGAGGGACCATTGACACAGGGGATAACCGATTGTTTGCAAGCCGTAGGTATTCCTGTATTTGGACCGAATAAAAAAGCAGCACAGTTAGAAGGCTCGAAGGCATTTGCTAAAGCATTGATGAAAAAATATGGGATTCCTACGGCCGCATATGGAGTGTTTACGGATTTAGAAAGTGCGAAGAAGTATATTCTTAAGCAAGGTGCACCTATTGTAATTAAAGCGGATGGATTGGCGGCAGGAAAAGGGGTAGTTGTTGCCCAGACGACAACGGAGGCAATTCAAGCCGTTTCACGTATGCTTGCAGAAAAAGAATTTGGCGCTGCAGGGGTTAAGGTTGTGATAGAAGAGTGCATGGAAGGCGAAGAGGTAAGTGTATTATCTTTTGTAGATGGTACACAGGTAGTGCCTCTTATTTCTGCTCAAGATCATAAGCGTATATTTGATCATGATAAAGGACCGAATACAGGGGGGATGGGCGCATATGCACCCGCACCTATATTGACTGTAGACCTGATGAAATTAGTAAAAGAACGCATTTTATACCCAACATTACAAGCATTACACCAAGAAGGAATTACCTATCGAGGTTGTTTATATGCGGGGTTAATGATTACTAAAGAGGGACCAAAGGTAGTTGAATTTAATTGTCGTTTTGGTGATCCCGAAACACAGGCTATATTACCTTTGCTGACAGGAGATTTGGCACAAATTATGTATGATTGTGCAGTAGGAACGGTCGATGCTAAACAAGTCACATGGCAAAAAGGTGCTGCTTGTTGTGTTATGATGGCTTCTAGCGGTTATCCGGCTACCTCTCATAAGGGGGATGTTATTCATGGACTGAATGAAATTCATGATGTGCTTGTTTTCCATTCGGGTACGAAAAAAAAAGAACAGACTTTTGTGACAAATGGCGGACGCGTGATAGGGGTTACCGCAACGGGAATGGATTTAAAAGAAGCGGTTATAAAAGCTTATCAAGCAGTTGATAAAATTAATTTTGCAGGTATGCAATATCGTAAAGACATTGCATATAAGGGGTTGCAACATCTTACTAAGAAAGATTTGTTTTAGCAAATAACACATCCTAGGCATAGAATTGTTCTTTTTTTCACTTTTTCTTGTTTTTCTATGGGCAAGTACATTTGGTTATGTTATAATACATTTGGCATAAATACGAAGCATTGTTATAGTTGGTTGGCATAAAGCGAGACCGCAATGTTAGTGGTATGTTTGATTATAACGACTTGTATCTGTACAAGAACGAGAACGGAGGAAAAAGAATGAATAAATATTCGGGTGATTCATTCACGGTACCCGTAAAAAAGGCTTTATTTACGACTCAGGAATTAACCATCATTGGTATGCTGGCAGGCATTACTGTCTTATTGGGAGTAACGGGTTATGGTTTTATTCCTTTACCGATGATGAAAGCAACCATATTACATGTACCGGTTATTATTGGGGCTGTTTTGGCTGGACCGCGGGTAGGCATAATGGTTGGATTTTTATTTGGTTGTTTTAGCATTATTCAGGCAATCACATCGCCTGTTGTATTATCTTTTGCTTTATTAAATCCACTTATTTCGATCCTTCCACGGATTTTAATTGCTGTAGGTGCTTATTATACGTATGTAGGAATTCGTAAGCTTATTCGACAAAATTTACTAAGCTTGGCAATTGCTGGATTTATTGGTTCGGCTATTAATACCATTGGTGTTATGGGAGGTATCTTTTTATTATATGCTAAGCATTTTGCCGAAGTTCGACATATTCCTGTTGCACATGTAGCGGATATTATCATTGGGATTTGTGCGATGAATGGATTACCAGAAGCTTTGATTTCGGCCTTTATTACGGCATCTGTAGTAACGGTGTTACAGCGGGTAGTAAGAAAATAGAAATGAATGGGTTACATATGGAATATCGTTACTTATACACGAAAAATTAGTAACCGAATAGGACCCCTCTTTGCTTGATAAAAAGTAAAGAGGGGTTGTATTTTAGAAATTTTTGTGTTATTTCTTTTCTAAACGTGTTAAAAAAGAGCGGTAGTAGTGGGATAATAAATATGATGGTAGAAATTCATAACGGACAAGAAATGATGAAAAAAATTAATAAAAATATTTATTATAGACAGTGAATATGATATACTAAAAAGAGTCTGTAGAAAGAAAAATAGGTGAAGGTTATGAAGTGGAAATCTTGGAAACAAGCAATTATTTTAATTGGAACAGCAGCTATTGTGGCTGGATGCGGCAATGCATCTGTATTAGAAACATATAGTTTTGGTACAGTACAATTAAAAGTAGGCTCATCTGAATTGTATATGCAAAGTCCTTTTGATTTAGGACGGATACAGCGCAAATCAGATCCAGGCGTATTGTATGGTGGCGAAGATAAGCGTATGACCATCATTGCATTAGCTGAACCTAAAACAGCGACGACAGTTGATCAAACCATTGATAACGTGGTATTAGCACTTTCACAGGCGGAAGATATTTCAGATCTACAAATGAAGAGTAGGCAAATCAATATTGGTAATCGGTCTGGACGCGAATTGATATGTCATTATAATCAACTTCGTAAGGATGAAAAAATCCGTATTGTGATGCAAAGTCTCTTCTTTGAAGATAAAGACCAAGTATGGCACATTCAATATGTATATCGTCAAGGTGATAACATCGGGAAAGAAGCGATTGATCGTGTCTTTGGTCACATACAATAATTAGATGAACGAAAGAGGGTACAGGTAATGATCATATTGGTCGTAAATTGTGGTAGTTCTTCGTTAAAATATCAATTGATAGACATGAAGAATGAAGAAGTAATGGCAAAAGGGTTAGTAGAACGCATTGGATTGGCAGAGGGTGTTTTAACCCATAAATGGAAAGATCAGAAAAAGGTTATTAATCAACCTATTCCCGATCATAATGTCGCTGTTCAATTGGTATTAAACATTTTGACAGATAAAGACTGTGGTGTTATTACTTCTATGGATGCTATTGATGCCGTAGGACATCGTGTTGTTCATGGTGGTGAAAAATTTGCTTGCTCTACATTAATTACAGATGAAGTGATGCAGGCATTGGATGAATGCGTAGATATGGCCCCACTTCATAATCCGCCTAATATTATTGGTATTAAAGCTTGCCAGGCGATTATGCCTAATGTTGTTCAAGTTGGTGTTTTTGATACAGCATTCCATCAAACTATGCCCGCAAAGGCATTTATGTATGGTGTTCCTTATGAATTTTATAAAGAAGATGGTATTCGCCGTTACGGTTTTCATGGCACGAGCCATCGTTATGTTGCTGGTGAAGTTGCTCGTGTTATGGGAGTTCCTGTTGAAAAATTGCGTATTATCAACTGCCATTTAGGAAATGGTTCTTCGTTAGCGGCTATTAAATATGGTAAAAGCGTAGATACGACAATGGGATTTACTCCTTTGCCCGGTGTATTAATGGGTACTCGTTGTGGAGATATTGATCCAGCTATCGTATTACATGAAATGGAACGTCGTGGTTTATCGGCAAAGGAAATGGATACGATCATGAATAAAAAATCGGGTGTACTTGGTATTTCTGGTGTATCCAGTGATTTCCGTGATTTAGGGGAAGCCGCAGCAAATGGGAATGAACGAGCTAAATTAGCATTGGATATGTTCCATTATCAAGTGCAAAAAGCGATTGGTGCGTTAGCAGCTGCTATGGAAGGGGTAGATGTTATTACCTTTACAGCAGGTGTAGGCGAAAATGGTATTGAAGATCGTGCGGGTATTTGTCGTGGATTAGCTTATTTAGGAGCAAAATTAGACGAAAAACGTAATGATGTACGTGGCAAAAACGCGTTGATTAGTACGGATGATTCTACCGTAAAATTATATGTCATTCCGACAAATGAAGAAATTATGATTGCTCGGGATACGCGTGATATTGTTTCGCAGACGAAGTAATAGCCGATATTAGCGGCAGAGGTACAAGATGAATATCGTATATTGGGATATTGATGGAACCCTTATTAATACAGGTGCTGCGGGAATGCATGCAGTGCTAGAAGTATTTCGACAGTGTAAGGGGCCAAAGGTGCATCTGCCGCGAATTGAGGCAGGCGGACGCACGGATAATTATATTTGTCAGCAAGTGTTGTACAAGTCGACGGGGATTATGCCAACAGAAGAGGAAGTTCAGTCTTTTTGTCGGCAATACGAAGCGGCTTTATTGAAATGGTTGCAACGAACGGGAAAGGAAGGGACTATTTTTAAGGCGGTACCTCCTATTTTAGAGGCCTTGCATCATAAGCCTCAAGTTAAGCAACTATTGTTAACGGGTAATAGTTCCATCGGTGCAAAATTAAAGCTATCTTATTTTGGGTTAGATAAATATTTTGACTTTGTGCATTCGGGATTTGCTTTTCATTTTTATTATCGCAATGATTTAGCACAACATGCACGAAAAATTGCAGAAAAGCAGTGGGGCGATGAAATTGCAGAAGTGTATGTCATTGGTGATACACCGTATGATATACAATGTGGAAAAGCTATCGGGGCAAAGACTATTGCGGTAGCAACGGGACATTATTCGTATGATGTTCTTGCTGCGTGTGAACCATGGGCAGTATTACCGGAATTACCTGATGTAGACACGTTTATTTCGTTGCTACAAGTATAGTATAAAAAAAAACTTCAAGAAGAGTTTTCTTGAAGTTTTTTTATTTTTCGCTATAAAATAAAAACCTTCCATTTAATAGAAGGTTTTTAAAAGGTTTTTGTGGTGACCCAGTAGAGATTCGAACTCTAGACCCACAGCTTAGAAGGCTGTTGCTCTATCCAGCTGAGCTACTGAGTCATAATAAATGGAGCGGGTGATGGGAATCGAACCCACGTAACCAGCTTGGAAGGCTGGCGCTCTACCATTGAGCTACACCCGCATAAAATATTGGTCGGAGCAGCAGGATTTGAACCTGCGACCCCTTGGTCCCAAGCCAAGTGCGCTACCAAACTGCGCTATGCCCCGTCAACAAAAAATATTATATCTTGTATTCTGTTTTTTGTCAATTAGTTTTTTATTATTTTTCAGGGGAATATGCATTGCAATTAGTTAAATTTGTGTGCTACAATGAGGCAGCATATAAAGAAAAGTTGGTGATACTACTCATGAATATACCTATATATATTATTTCAGGTTTTTTAGGTGCGGGTAAGACAACTTGTATTCAACATCTTATAGCACAATTAGATAAAAAAGAACGGGTTATGATTGTAGAAAATGATTTTGGCGAAGTTAGTTTTGATGCAACTGTTTTAAAAAAACAAGGGGTGCATGTACGGGAATTAACTTCGGGTTGTATTTGTTGCAGTTTGTCTGGCGATTTTAAAACGTCTTTGAAAGAAGTATTGGCAACACAAGATGTAGATATTATTTTTATTGAACCATCCGGGGTGGGAAAAGCCTCAGAAATACGTATGGCTTGTCAAAGTAAAGAATTATCTGATCTTGTAACCGTTAAAGGCTGTATTACCATCATAGATATACAGACATGTGCATTATATGCACGTAATTTTGGGGAATTTTATGAAGATCAATTGCATTCAGGCGATATCATTATTTGTAGTCATGTTGAACAAAATAGAGAAGCGTTAGGAGAAGCATTGGCGGTAATAAAAAAATATAATTCATCAGCATATATTTATCAAGAACCATGGGATGAGATTCCATGGCAAACGGTATTACATTTAGGGCAAGCGGCAAGTGTCGAGGTGCCCATTACCTTGGAAACGGCACCTTGTCATGAGTGTGACCATATACATGACGAACATATATCATTTTCATCGTATACATGGCATGCGAGACAAGCTAGAACGGCAGAGGAATGGCGTCTATATATAGAAGGGCACATGCAACAAATGCCGGAAGTATGTGTACGGATGAAAGGTATATTGCCAACACCTGATGGACATATTGAAATTCAATATAATGGTACTAATATAGTGATAAAACCAATTGATATAAAAGAAAATTTCTTGACATGTATCGGTAAGAAACTATCGGAAAAACAATGGAAAGAAGTGTGGCAAGAGGGATGAGTCGGATCATAGAACCTATTCCAGTATATGTGGTTACAGGTTTTTTAAGTACGGGTAAAACATGTGTGATAAATCATATTCTGTCTTTTCGTTCGTCCCGTATAGGACGGGTTGCCATGGAAGATGGTAGGACTAAAGCAAATACACCTATATGTATGTTACCGATGTTAACTACTACTAATATAGAAGAGGTAGCACAATCGCTGCTTATAGCGGTACAAGGAAAAGACGTTCAAGAAGTATGGTTAGAGTACAATGGGATGCTTTCTTTTACACTTTTAGAACGATTGTTTTGCGACCCTTGTTTAGTGAATATATTTCAGATTAAGCGAGTATATTTTGTGACAACGACAAATTATTGTTTGCATTTATTAGGAAAAACCGGAAGTGCTGTTGAATCTCAATTAGCAAATGCCGATTGTATTTTATGGTGGGATAAATTAGAGGAGACGCAAGTCACATCTAAAACCGATGATGAAACAGTGATAAGTCGGCTGCAACAGTTATGTCCACATACACCGTGTATACGTGTTTCTTCATTAGTGGATCGGCGTAGTATTAACAAAATATTGAAAGATCATCAGCATATCACGGGTAGAACAATAGCACTAGGAGTAGGGATGGCTGTCTGCTATATAGGGATTTCCGTGTCATCAATACCATTATTAGAAAATGTAAAATATGCGATGGCGTTATGGATGGCAACGGTAATTCAAGCACTATCATTTTTGCTGTTAGGTATTATTTGTTCGTCCTTTTTGCAAACGTGGATTCCTACTTCTTTTTTTACAAAACGGTTACAAGGAAATCTGGTTACTTCTATGGGCTGGGCTTTAGTTGGGGGTTTTTTATTTCCTGTATGTGATTGTGCGGCAATCCCTGTGTTCCGTAGCCTATTAGTGCGAGGCGTGCCATTACCGGCAGCATTATTATTTATGCTTGCTAGCCCTATTATTAATCCTATTGTCATTCTTTCAACATGGTATGCGTTTTTTGGGATGCCTCAAGTTGTCATAGCACGTCTTATTTTAGGAGTTATTATTGCTGTTTTGGTTAGTTTATCATTCTTGCACTATCGTGGATTAGATTCGATTGTAGGAAGGGGACAAGGATTACTTTCTTTGGAAGATAGATTGGAATCACTAGAAAAAAGCAATAAGGTATTTTATTTTTTAGAAAATGCAAGAAAAGATTTTTTTCGCATGGCTCCATTTATTATCATTGCCTCTTTGGTTGTATCATTTTTTCAAGTATATATTGGTAATTTCTTGAAATATTATTCTTTAACGGGAAATTTAGCAATGACCATTGAATTGATGATCGCTTTAGCTTTTGTTCTATCTATTTGTTCTACGGCTGATGCGATGATTGCTCGCAATATGAGTTCGAATATTCCTTTGCCTGGTATATTAGCATTTTTGGTCTTTGGTCCGATGATGGATGTTAAAAATTTTTTTGTTCTAACGTCGCTTTTTCCTAAAGCATTTGTATATCGACTTCTTATTTCCTTACTATTGGCTTGTTTCGTTTTTGCCTTTGCCTTTGCGGTGATTACAGGAAGTGTGGTGTTATGATGAAACGTTGGAATTTACAATTAGTGATAGAGGGTATGTTATTTATCCTTTTAGCGGTTGTATTAAGCATATTTGTCATCCAAGGAACGTATAAGATGTTTATTACACCACGTATTTTGCCACTTGTATGTATATCTATTATTGTTTTTTTTGTTTGGGGGATAATGACTCTATGGCGTAGAAAAGAGGTTTCTTATAAGAAATCTTATCAAGCTTGTTTGTGGATTTGGATACCGCTTGTCTTAATTACGGGACCTTTACTATTAGGAGAAGAACCGTATACAAAACAAATTATTGGAACTATGCAAGATGCACCGCAAGCATCAACGCATCCCTTTGGTATTGATTTTGATGGACAAACACATATGACGATTGATAATCATAATCGTATGATTATTATGAATACAAAACATTTTTATGATGCTGATTTAGAACTGACTAAAAATTTAGAAATGTACCAAGGATACACTGTATATGCAGTCGGTTTTGTATCTTATGATGATGAAATGTTAACAGGAAATGATTTTACTATTGCACGTTATTTAATGTTTTGCTGTATTAATGATGTTACTCCTTTTGGTATTACTTGTCATTATGAAGGACCTAAACACTGGCAAGAGTATCAGTGGGTTGCTATAAAAGGAACGGTTACAAAACGGGCTTGGCATGGATTGATGCAACCAGTTATTCATATTGATGAAATTACACCAGCTAAAAAAGTAGAAGGATTTATTTATCCGTAAGCATACAGTGAAAGGAGCGAGAGTTATGCATTTAGGAGCACAAGAATTAATTATTATTTTGATAATTGTTTTAATTTTATTTGGAGGCAAAAAAGTGAGTGGCCTAGGAAAAGCGTTGGGGATGAGTTTGCGAGAATTTAAAGAAGAAGTAAATAAAAAAGATGACAATGCGGGAGAAATGAAAGAGAAAGATGGGGTATCGACAGAGGAAAACAAAGATTGAACGCTAGATAGTTTAGAAAATAAATGGTATACATTTATATAAGTGTATATATCTAGTGAATACAGGTAAATTCCTTTTGATTTGAAAAGGAATTTGAAAATAATTATTAATTATAAACAATTAAACAGGATGGCAGAATAAATTTTTAAATTAATGCTTGCTATTTTTATATAAAAATGATAAGATGTTAACAAATATTCTTTTACGTCAAGAATATTTAGAAAAGATACCGAGTATGTCTTATTATACAAAGAGAGGAAACAAGGAAAACTCGCCTTTGTAAGGATGAAAGGAATCTTTTATATAATAGACGTAAGTATTTATATAAAGGAGTTTTAACTATGAAAAAGTCAAAAGTACTCGCGGCTCTCGTCGCAACTATGGCAGTTGGTGCTACATGTGCTTTCGCAGCTAATCCGTTTGTTGATGTACCGGCAGATAGCTGGGCATACAAATCTGTAGTAAGCATTGCTAATGCTGGTATTATCCAGGGTGTAGATGGGACACATTTCCAAGGGAACCGTAATATTACTCGTTATGAAGCTGCTGAAATTACAGCAAAAGCAATGGCACATGCACACCAAGCCAATGCACAACAACGTGCTGTTATCAATAAGTTGGCACAAGAATTTGCTGCTGAATTGAATAACTTGGGTGTTCGTGTATCGAATTTAGAAGAAAACGTAGGTAATGTAAAATTAACGGGCGATGCACGTGTACGTTATATTCACATTAAAGATAAAAAAGAAAAGGATAGCTCCTATGATGCTAAAGTAGCTTTAAATGCAGAAGCAGCTGTTAATGACAATGTAACTGTAAACTATGGTATTGAATATTCCGGAAATTTTGGCGATACAGAGGCAGCTGGTGAAGCTCGTGCGGTTACGAAAAAAGCAAATGTCAGTGTAAACCTTCCTAAAAATATCAATGTTGTTGTAGGTCGTCAAGATTTTACCTTTGGTCAAGGGTATTTCTATGATGGTGCTGCTGATGGCGTAACACTTACTTATGGTGGCAATGATATCGTAGCTACGGCTGGTTTTGGTAAATTTAAAGAAGATGGAGTAACAAATCGTAAAGTTTCTTTCCAACAGTTAGAAGGATTCTTTGGTGATATGTCTTCTGTTGGCGTATACCACGCAAATGTAATGAATGCTCCAGGTCAGAATCCAAAGGGGAATAATTATCGTGCATTAGGTGCATTTGCTAAAATCAATGCGGGAAATAATATTACTGTTTCTGCTAATTATGAATCATTAAAAGAAGATAAAAAAGATAGTAAACGTACTGACTTCTGGAGCGGTAAAGTACAGTATGGCTATGCTGATGCAGCAACGCCACAATCTTGGGATGTATGGGTTGAATATTTAAATGCTGATAAATTCGCTTTAGACGTAAATAGCAGCTCTTGGAGAGATGGAACGTTGGTATCTGATGTTCGTTCTTGGGGTGTTGGCGTAGATTATGTTTTAGCTAAGAATGTAAAATTACAAGCAATGCAATCTTTCAGTTCTAAGCAAAAGTCAGATAAAGATGCTAAAGTAAATGAAGAAACACGGGCACAACTTGTATTTACATTTTAATTAGATCAAGTTAAACATAAACTGACCTTCTAATATGGAAGGTCAGTTTTTTTGTGGGAAAAATTTATTTTAGGAACGATTGATTATACTTGTATAGATAAGGGAATGTCGTAAAAAAATATTCCTACCCACTGGGTAGGAATATTTTTTCGTTAGAACATGAGAACATGTTATCATCGGTAGGACGGGTGGTAGTAGTACTTACTTTATTGTAAATAAAATATTAGCGAAACTTGGCGTCGTATAGTATTTTTCCCTGGTTCAAGAGGGGCAGTGCTAGCTGATAGGGCATCAACATTACGCATCATGATACGTTGGGAGGTGGGAAAATCCGATATAGTTATTTCTTTAATGCTGCCGACTTGTTTATCTGCTGCTTGGGCAGCGACTTCTGCTATTTTTTTACCATTTTTAATCGCTTCTTGTAGCAACGTTAATTGTATTTGGCCGATATTTTCACTTGTAAAAGAAATACTATGTATTTTGTTGGCTCCCTGTTCAGTTAATTGTGTCAGTAACGGGGAAATATGCTTTAAATTGTGAAGTTTTAGACGTAGCGTATTGGTAACGGTATAGGAAACAATGTGTGTTCCTTTTTCATCATAATTTGGATAAATAGAAAATTGTTCTGTTTTCATATCTGTATTAGCTAGGCCAAATGACACAGCACAATTATATAATTTAGTCATGAGGGAATTATTTTCTTTTTGTGCGGTAATGGGTGTTGTACCCGTCGTTTCCACACCTACAGAAATGTAGGCTGTATCAGGGATGATTTCTTTTTCCGCATAACCGATCACATGCACTTCACTTGGCATAGTGGGAGTGGCTGCAAAGGCATTGGTTGTCCCCAGGATACTTGCTACAATGAGAGAGAAAAACAGGTGTTTCAGTTGTATTTTTTTCATAACATCCTCCTTAAAAATATTTTGATTTTATTATATCACTGAATAATTTTGATACGCAATATGTATAAAAGGTCTATTTTTATTGACAATACGATTGTAAAAAAATATAATATATCATATATGCAAGTGTAAAAGCTAGGGGAGCCATATGGCTGAGAAAATGAGAAATTTGACCCTTGTACCTGATACGGATAATGCCGTCGTAGGGAAGCGAAATTGGTAATTAGCTCACCTATGTCGGGTGAGCTTTTTTATATTAATGGGGAGGTTAGCAAGATGTATACAACACAAATGGATGCAGCACGAAAAGGAATCATTACTCCACAAATGAAAATTGTTGCAAAAAAAGAACAGATGGATGTGGAAAAATTACGTAGTCTTATTGCTAGTGGAAAAGTGGTAATTCCTGCAAACAAAAATCATACTAGCTTGTCACCAGAGGCGATTGGGCAAGACTGTCGTACAAAAATCAATGTAAATCTTGGCGTATCACCAGAACACAATAATCACGAAGAAGAACTGCAAAAAGTACGTAATGCGATTGAACTCAAAGCTGAAGCGATTATGGATTTAAGTAATTTTGGTAAAACTCGTGAATTTCGAACCAAATTAATTGATATGTCGACGGCCATGATTGGGACTGTACCTATGTATGATGCCGTAGGAATGTTGGATAAGGATTTAAAAGAAATTAGCGTAGAAGAATTTTTTTCTGTTGTTCAGCAGCATGCTGAAGATGGGGTCGATTTTATGACAATTCATTGTGGGATGAATTTAAAAACGGCCGATCGTATAAAAAAGAATCCTCGTTTAACTAACATCGTATCACGGGGAGGCTCTCTTTTATTTGCTTGGATGGAGATGAATAATCAGGAAAATCCATTTTATGAATATTACGATAGATTGTTAGATATTTGTGAAGCCTACGATGTTACTTTGAGTTTAGGTGATGCCTGTCGTCCAGGGTGTACGCATGATGCAACAGATGCGGCACAAATTGAAGAATTAATTACTTTAGGTGAACTTACTAAACGAGCATGGGAACATAATGTACAAGTGATGATTGAAGGCCCTGGGCATATGGTTTTAAATGAAATTGCTGCAAATATGCGATTAGAAAAACGACTTTGCCATGGAGCACCTTTTTACGTGTTAGGTCCATTGGTAACCGATATTGCACCGGGGTATGATCATATTACGAGTGCTATCGGGGGAGCTATTGCAGCTTCTTGTGGGGCTGATTTTCTTTGCTATGTAACGCCTGCCGAACATTTACGTTTGCCTGATGTAAATGATGTTAAAGAAGGAATTATTGCGGCACGGATTGCTGCTCATGCTGCAGATTTAGCAAAAGGTATTCCTGGTGCTCAGGCTTGGGATGATGCCATGAGTAAGGCACGGGTAGCTGTGGATTTTGATACAATGATCCCGTTATCTATTGATCCAGAAAAGGCACGTGCTTATTATGAATCAAGCAAACCTGAATGTGAAGGCACCTGTACTATGTGTGGTGCTATGTGCCCAGCGAAAACGATGAAAAAGATATTAAATGGTGAAGATATAACATTACGTTAATATATTACAATGAAGTAAAAAAACGATTTAAAAAAGCTATGAGCATGCTCATAGCTTTTTTTACATCATTTTATGGTTAAGTAAATAGGTTTTGCTAATACTAGTTAGGCATTAGCGGAATAAATTAATAAAAAACATTAGAATAGAAGCATTTACGGGATCTATAATTAAGGAACCAATTAACGGAATGACAAAAAAAGCGGCAGGGGCAGGTCCGAATAAAGTGGTCATTGCAGTCATATTGGCAATGGCGTTTGGTGTTGCACCTAAACCAAAGCCACAAACACCAGAAGCCATAACCGCTGCTTCATAATTTTTACCCATAAAGCGAAATACACAGATATATGCAAATATACCTATGAAACAAATTTGTACACCTAATAGAACAAACATTGGTACAGCTAAAGAAGCTAGCTGCCACAACTTTAATCCCATGAGTACACAGGTTAGAAAAATGGTTAATCCTATATTTCCTAAAACTTCACTTTCCCGTTGATAAGTAGGAAAAATATGGGTTATATCAGATAGGTTACGGATAATTGCTGCCATTAACATAGAACCAATATATGCAGGAAAAATAAGTCCGACCATAACAAAAAATTTGCTAATCAGTGTGCCTAATCCCATGGCTAAGCATAAATGAGCCATACCATTCATAAAACGATGATTATTAATCGATTGACCACAGCGGCAGGCATGACTTAAAATTTCGGTAGGATCTTCTTGTTGACAGGCAATAGCCTCTAATTGTTCTCGTTCGGGACGCATTAATTCTGGATCTAAACGTTCTTCGGCGGCAAAACTGTGTAGATAAAAGCGTTTTACTAGTGTTTCTCCTACGGGACCACCGATAATACCTCCAGCTACTAATCCGAATGTAGCTGCAGCAATAGAAATGGTAGTACCATTAGCAAGGCCTAGGTCTTCTAACAGGGGACCAAAAGCCGCCGCTGTAGCATGTCCACCGATGAGTGGAATAGACCCTGTTGCCAAGCCTAGAAGGGGATTAATATGAAAGGCATGAACAATAGCTAAACTAATTATGTTTTGTAGCAAAATAATGAGAACGGTGACAACGGCCATTTTTATTACTAATAAGCCCCCTCTTTTTATTAAAGTGATACTAGCCGTATAGCCGACGCTGGTAAAAAATAACATCATACAAAGGTTTTGCATATCTGCATTTAAGCTGATTTGGGCGATTCCTTGTGTATATAAGATGCAATGTACTATTGCAAACAGTAAACCACCTACTACGGGAGCAGGTATACAATATTGGCGCAATATGGAAATATGAGAACAAAAAAAGACGCCGACATAAAACACTGCAATTATCGCCGCTAAAGATTGAAACATATTTAGTGTTATAGTCATATTAAGACACCTCTTTTAACTCACTTAGTGATTATGCTTTATACGCGTTGATTGATAATAAGTATAACATAAATAAATAGTTTAAACAATATACCTCATTCACTTTTAAAAAGCGTTATGGTATAGCATTTCAGCATCTTGATAGTGATATTAATCCGGTAGAATATAAGGGGGATGATAAAAATCGATATTTCCTGTATGAAAAGGAGAACCTACGAATGATAAATGTTGTAAATCGGTGGCTTGCATATCCAAGGACATCATTTCTTTTGCATATAATGAGGCCTGTTTTAAAAATGGTGGAATTTTGGATACATAAGGGATCACAGCTGAAGATTGCTTGATAAATTTTCGTCCTACGGGAGATAGACCGAGGATACGAGCATAGGGGGGCCCTTCTTTGTAAGCTTGCTGAAATAGGCTGGCTGCTGGATGTAAGACGATATAAGATCCCATGCGACATAAGCGACGATAAGAATAGCGTCTTGTTTTTAATTTACATAAGGCATCGTGCCAGGTGCTACTGTGAGATACAATATGTAGAAAACGTTGTTCCAGTCCTTCAGAAAAAGCGGGTAATGTGCGTAATGTATCAAGTGATTGTTGTCGGAGTGCATAAAGAATAAAATCGCCGTAGCGCGTATAATCTGTATATTCGCCTTGGGAGCGGATGTCATTGAGGTCATTTTTTACTATTGGGGGAAGATATGCGTGAAGGAATGCGGTATCATTTTTTTGAAAGGCTTTACGTAATAAGGACCCTGAAGCAAATCCCTTTTCTATGGTCATGCTATCGTGCCGATTACTACGCAAAATAGGATACAATTCCATTTTTGAAGCATATGTAGAACGAGCTGCTTCGTATTCGATTCCAAGTAACGCATTAGGAGAACCGAGCATTTTTTGTTGGGTTGGCGTTAGCAAAGGGCGAAGTTGATTGGTTATATATTGTCCATATGTATAGTTTCCCGGAGAAAAAGGGACTTGTTCTATTTTTTTGCGTTTTTGGTATATCTCATAAAAGTCGTGAGCAGTGCCTATTTCGGAGCCAAAGGCAAGTTGTTGACAGCCTATCAGTGCGGCTAAACGAACTGCACCTGCTGCAAATGCTGGTGCGGCTGAGAGGGCATATACAGTGGGTAATTCTAGTACTACATCTGCACCAGATTGAATTGCCCAAGCTGCACGACGCCACTTGGTAAATAATGCTGGTTCTCCGCGTTGCACAAAGGAACCACTTAATATAATGATAAGTGGCGTAGTTGTAGTAACATGCGAACGAAGAGTGGTTAGTAAAAAATCGTGTCCTTGATGAAAAGGATTAAATTCAGCAATAATAGCAATTGGTTTCATAAGTTGCCTCTATTTGATATCATTTATGCTACATATAACATTTATGCTACATATAATACTATTAGTATACTATTGAATGGGAATACTGCCAATTGGTATATTGTTATAACTTATCTAATAGAAGAGGTTATTGTAGGTATAGGAAAAAATATTAGATTGCAGATTTTCAAATGTTGTAAATGTGATACAATAGTATATATTTATATAATTTATTTTAAAGGCGGTTTTTACATGCAAAGTATGACAGGATATGGTAGGGGTGTAGCGACGACGGAGCAATGTGCAGTAGAAATAGAAATACGAACGATTAATCAGCGTTTTTTAGAATTTAATATACGCTTACCTCATCGATATTTGGTTTGGGAAGAACAAATTCGGAAACAAATAAAAGAGCATATTTCTCGAGGAAAAGTGGATGTATATGTCACTATTCGAGAAGGCGAACAGGAAAATCCACAAGTTATTGTACATAAGGGATTATTGCAAGCCTATAAAGAAGGGTTAGAAGAGGCTCAATCAGTGGGGTTTGAACAAGAACCAATTCGGTTGCAAGATGTGATGCAATTATCAACAGAATGGGTTACAATTGCACCTCGTGTATGGTCACAGGAAGAAGAACAATTATTTTCTTCCATTTTGTCAGATGCGTTGCAAGATGCGATACAAGGTGTATTAGACATGCGTCTTAGAGAAGGGGCACATTTAAAAGAAGACCTTCAAAAACGATGTGAACGATTAGTACAGGTAATTGATGATATCACCGCACGGAAAGAGCATATTATAAAATCATATAAATTGCGACTTATGGAAAAAATTGCAGCTATTTTTGCTAATAAAGAGTATGCTATGGATGAAAATCGTATTTTACAAGAAGTTGCGATTCATGCAGATAAGGTTGATTTTACAGAAGAAGTTGTACGCTTTCGCAGCCATGTGGTACAATTAACAAAGCTCATGACTTTACAAAAACCAATTGGCCGACAGGTAGATTTTTTGTTACAAGAAATGAATCGGGAAGTCAATACGTTGGGTTCTAAAACAACCGATATAGACGTAACAGCTTGGGTCATGCTGTTAAAAAATGAAATTGAAAAGATACGAGAACAAATACAAAATATTGAGTGATGGTGAGCGTATGAGTTTTAATTTATTAAATATTGGGTTTGGCAATATGGTCATGGGAAATAAGGTTGTTGCCATTATTAGTCCTGAATCAGCACCAATTAAGCGGATGATTCAAGAAGCACGTGAAGGAAATAGATTAATTGATGCCACGTTTGGTCGTAAAACGAGAGCATTACTAATTATGGATAATGGACAAATTATTTTGTCGGCATTACAAGCAGAAACGATTTCGCATCGACTTGTTACAGTGGAGCCAGAAGATACAGTAGAATAAGGAGATGAAAGATATGGCAGATACGGGATTGCTGATCGTATTTTCAGGACCATCTGGTGCAGGTAAAGGAACGATTTGTGAAGCATTACGTAAAAATTTTCCTAATGTAAATTATTCGATTTCTATGACAACACGTCAACCGCGGGTAGGAGAAAAAGATGGTGTCGATTATTATTTTACTTCGGCTAGTGAATTTGAAACATTATTAAAGAAGCAAGCTTTTTTAGAATATGCCAAGGTATATGATCATTATTATGGTACGCCTAAAGAACATGTATATGGACTATTAGCACAGGGAAAACATGTGTTATTGGAAATAGATATTCAAGGTGCGATGCAGGTTCGTGCACAATATCCAAATTGCGTTTGTATTTATATCGTACCACCTAGCCTTGATATATTAGCAAAACGTTTGCGTGAGCGCCATACAGATACAGAAGAAGTTATTTGTAAGAGGCTTCATAAAACGAAAGAAGAATTGCAGTGGATTTCTAAATATGATTATCTTATTATCAATAATGATTTATCTCAGGCTATCAAAGAAGCAATTGCTATTGTTCAGGCCGAGCAATGTAAGGTAATACGATTGCAAGAAAAAAGAGAAAAAATTTTAAATGCCTATTAAAACGGAGGAGATAATATGTTAATTAAGCCAAGTTTAGAAGATTTAATCAAAAAAGTAGATAGTAAATATACATTGGTAACCTTAGCCGCTAAGCGTGCACGGGAAATTACTAGTGGGGACACCCCGTTAGTGGATGTACCGACGAATAAGGTTGTTTCCCTGGCGATGGAAGAAATCAAAGAAGGTAAAATAACGTTTGAATCGCCCAAAAATAGTATCAAATAATCAGGAGGCAATCATGCTTTTAGAAAATAAACATGTTGTGTTAGCCGTTACTGGTGGAATTGCTGCATTTAAAGCAGCGAGTATTACTAGTTTGTTGCGTAAGCAAGGCGCAGAGGTAAAATGTATTATGACCGCACATGCAACGGAATTTATTACACCATTAACGTTGCGAGAAATTTCCGGCAATCCTGTCGCTACTTCGTTGTTTGGCGAAACGCCTGAATTTAATGTGGAACATATTTCGTTAGCACGGTGGGCTGATATCGTGGTGGTAGCGCCAGCTACGGCAAATATTATTGGTAAAATTGCAAACGGTATTGCTGACGATTTAGTGAGTACGGTTATTATGGCTACGCAAGCTCCCATATTATTGGTACCGGCAATGAATAGTAATATGTATGCTAATGAAATTGTGCAAGCTAATTTACAGCGTCTATCTCAGTATGGATATCTCAGCATGGAGCCAGATAGTGGTTACTTAGCATGTGGTATTGAAGGTAAGGGGAGAATGCCTGAACCGGTTGATATCATTAAAGAAATTGAATTTCAGCTTAGTCGCACGACTCGTTTTACGGGAAAAAAAGTTATTGTTACAGCAGGGGGAACTAGAGAACCGCTGGATCCCGTGCGGTTTTTAGGTAATCATTCCAGCGGTCGCATGGGATTTGCTATTGCCAAAGCGGCAGCACTTACAGGTGCGGAAGTCATCTTAATAACGGGAGCAACGAATTTAGAAACACCGCGTGGGGTTTCTAAACGTATTGACGTGACAACGACACGCGAAATGAAGGACGCTGTTGACCAATTATATGATGACTGTGATATGGTTATTAAAGCAGCAGCTGTAGCTGATTATCGTGTTTCTTGTCCGGCAAAAAATAAAATAAAAAAAACAGACGATCGGTTAGAATTAAAATTAGAAAAAAATCCAGATATTTTGCATTCTTTAGGTGAGCGTAAGCACAAGCAAATCTTGGTGGGCTTTGCCGCAGAAACGACTAATATTGTAGAATATGGAATGGCAAAATTACAGAAAAAAAATTTAGACATGTTAGTTGCTAATGATGTCAGTGTGGAAGGTGCCGGTTTTCGTGGCGAAACGAATATTGCTACCTTGTTATTTGCTGATGGTACACAAGAAGCGTTGCCTAAAATGGATAAATTTGAATTAGCGACGATTATTATGGAACGAGCTATTTCTATTTGGGAAAAACGTCACGCTTAGGGTAAAGAAAAATTAAACTTACTATTGCATTATTTATGGGCATAGTATATACTTAATTTGTATAATAAAATATAGTTCCATCAAGAGTCGGCGGAGGGATTGGCCCTGTGATGCCGCAGCAACCTTCGCTAGAAAGGTGCTAATTCCAACAGTTATACTACTGGAAGATGGGTATTGTTCCCCCTCTTACCAGAGGGGAATTTTTTTTAGGAGGAATAAAATGGCTAAAAATCGTGAATTTTTTACTTCTGAATCTGTAACGGAAGGCCATCCTGATAAAATGGCAGATCAAATTTCTGATGGCATTTTAGATGCGATTTTGGAAAAAGATCCACATGCTCGTGTAGCATGTGAAACAGTGTTAACAACAGGTCTTATTCATGTGGTAGGAGAAATTTCTACAAGTTGTTATGTTGATATTCCACGTATTATTCGTGATACTGTGCGTGATATTGGTTATACACGGGCAAAATATGGTTTTGATTGTGATACTTGTGGTATTCTTGTTTCATTAGATGAACAATCTGGTGATATTGCAATGGGTGTTGATGCTGCCAAAGAATATAAAGAAAGTAAGACAGATGAATTTGATGCTATTGGTGCAGGCGATCAGGGTATGATGTTTGGCTATGCTACAAATGAAACTGATGATTATATGCCTTTGCCTATTTCTTTAGCACATCGGTTATCTCGTCGATTAGCAGCAGTTCGTAAAAATGAAACCTTATCATATTTGCGTCCTGATGGCAAAACACAGGTTACTGTAGAATATGAAGACGGAAAACCTGTACATATTGATACGATTGTTATTTCGACACAACATAGTCCAGAAGTAACACGTGAACAAATTGAAAAAGATTTAATTACGTATGTATTAAAACCAGAATTAACGGATGGGTTATTTGATGACAAAACCAAACTCTTTATTAATCCTACGGGACGTTTTGTTATTGGTGGTCCACAGGGAGATTCCGGCTTAACCGGTCGTAAAATTATCGTAGATACGTATGGTGGTATGGCACGGCATGGAGGTGGTGCCTTCTCTGGTAAAGATCCTACAAAGGTAGACCGCTCCGCTGCATATGCGGCACGCTATGTTGCGAAAAATATTGTCGCTGCAGGTTTAGCGGATAAATGCGAAATACAATTGGCTTATGCTATTGGGGTTGCACGTCCTGTATCCATCCATGTAGATACATTTGGTACAGGTAAAGTGGATAACGAAACAATTGTACAGTTAATTGAAAAACATTTTGATTTGCGTCCAGCTGGCATTATTAAAATGTTAGATTTATTACGTCCTATTTATAAACAAACGGCTGCATATGGACATTTCGGACGGAATGATTTAGATTTACCCTGGGAACGTACGGATAAAGCAGATGTGTTGCGTAAAGAAGCTGGTTTATAATTAAACGCATTGCTGATATATACTAGAGAATATAAAGTGAATATGATAAAATGAATAAGGGCTTGTATATCAAGCCCTTATCTTTATGTGCAGATGAGGCGACAATATGATTGCAGATATTATTATTAATACAACGGCTAAACAATTACAACAAACGTTTTCCTATCTCATACCTGAAGGGTTGAATATTACTGTTGGTAGTCGTGTATTAATTCCTTTTGGATATCGAAAAGAAGAAGGTATTGTTATTTGCATTAGAGAAGCAAATGAGCGTGATTTTTCTTTTTCTTTAAAATCAATATTAGAAGTATTATCACAGCAAAGTGGATTTCAAGAAGAAATGGTACAAACGGCACTTTGGATTCATTCGTATTATTTATGTACCATGGCTGATGCTTTTCGTCTATTTATGGTAGAAAAAAAGGGGATCACTCGTCAATCTTATCTTGTTGTGAATACGGGCATAACAGACCTTGATGTACATGATCAAAAAATTGTGCAGTCTATTTCTTCTTCTATGTGTTCGTATGAAAAAGCTATTTCTATTTTTGGCAAGCCCACAATAGAGCGGCTTATTAACCAACATATTATTCGTGTGCGAGCTACGATTAAAAATAATATTGTCGATAAACAAGAAACGATAGTACAGTGGGTACATGCGGATAATGAAGGTATATTAGTACGCCGGCCAAGGCAAAAGGCTTTATTGGCATATATGGAACAACATAAAGAATGCACGTTAGAACAATTGTCACAGGATGGATTTCAGCGTCAACTGGTATTCGCATTATCTCAAACTGGGTGTATTGGTATCAGTAAACGGTTGAAGAAATCTAATTCAGCTGAGGGGATGTCATCTTTTTATTCACCATGGAAATTAACAAGTGAACAAGTGTCGGCAATACATACTGTACGCCAAGATATAGAGGGGAAAACCTACGTATTGCATGGGGTAACGGGTAGTGGAAAAACGGAAGTATATATTCAATTGGCGGCAGATGTACTGGCTAAAGCAAAGCAAGTATTGGTCTTAGTTCCTGAAATCGCCTTAACGGGGCAAATGGTACAGCGCTTTTTAGCACGTTTTGGTGATGAAGTGGTCATTATGCATAGCAAATTGTCTAAGGGAGAACGCAAAGAAGCGTGGATGCGAATGAAAGAAGGCTTGGCACATATTTGTATTGGTGCTCGCTCGGCGGTCTTTACGGGAGTCCAGCAATTAGGATTAGTTATTATAGATGAATGTCATGATACGTCTTATAAACAAGATGAAGCCCCACGGTATCATGCGGTTAAAGTTGCACAGAAACGTGCTGCCTATTATGGCTGTCCTGTCGTTTTGGGAAGTGCCACGCCGTTAATTACAGACTATTATCAAAGCTTGCAGGGCAAATATACGCTTTTATCATTATCGCAACGTGTGTCAGGAAGAAATTTACCATCAGTATGTGTAGTGGATATGCGCAGTGAGTTGGACATGGGAAATTATAGTGTCCTTTCATATACCCTCATGGATAAGTTAAAAAAGGCATTAGCTGCACATGAACAGGCGATTATTTTGTTAAATCGGCGAGGATTTTCAACTTTTGTTATGTGTCGAAAATGTGGATTTGTCGTTATGTGCCAAACGTGTGAGGTGCCGATGGTATATCATAAAGACAATGAAGTATTACGTTGCCATTATTGTGAAGCCACGTCGCCTATCCCGCAGTGCTGCCCTCAATGCAATAGTAAATATATTAAATTTTTTGGTTCCGGTACGGAGAAAGTTGAAATGGAGCTGCATGAGTTATTTCCTACGGCTCGTGTCATGCGCTTGGATCAAGATACAACCGTATGCAAGCACCAAGGGGAAAATATTTTGGCAGCTTTTGGGCGAGGGGAAGCAGATATTTTATTAGGTACACAAATGGTTGCCAAAGGGCATGATTTCCCTAATGTAACTGTTGTAGGAATTTTGGCGGCAGATAGTCTATTAAATGTTCCTGCTTATTGGGCAGGAGAACGGACGTTCCAATTATTAACTCAAGCAGCAGGAAGGGCCGGCCGAGGAGATAAACCAGGAATAGTCGTCATGCAGACATATGCACCAGAACATTATGTGATTGAAAATGCAAAGAAACAAGATTATCTTTCTTTTTATAAGCAAGAAATTGAATATAGAAAAGCTTTTTTATATCCACCCTTTCATGATATGATCAAAATTTTAGTTCAAGATCAGCAGGAGTCTCGCGTATGGCAAAAAGCAAATGCGTTATCGCAGCAATTGCAGCCGATAGTGAATCAACAAAAAGAGACAGAGTTGATTGGTCCTTTTGTTGATATAATTAAAAAAATACGAAATAAATATAGAGTTGTTTTATTAATTAAGGGAAAAGATTTACAAGAAATAAAGGATTATATACGAACACAAAACATTTTACAACAACAAGGTGTTTTGATTGATGTAGATCCTCTTTAATATAGTGTTACAATATAATAGTGAAAATCAGGTCTTCCGTAGAGTAATAAAAAGAATAGCCTCATTTAAAAGAGGCTATTCTTATGTTATAATAAAAAATAAATTATTATGACATCTAGGAGGCTACTCATGAAATATAAAAGTACACGTTCATCAGTAACGGTAAATGCAATGGAGGCCTTATTGCATGGTTTAGCTATGGATGGGGGACTGTATGTACCAGAAACATTTCCTCAGGAAGTATTAGTCCATAAAGAATGGCAGGGGCTTTCTTATGAAGAGATAGCTACTTGTGTCTTGTCTTACTTTTTTTCAGAAATAGATAAAGATACGTTAGGTGCTATGATTCATAAAGCATATGGAAATGGCCGATTTGCAGCAGCAGAAGTAGTGCCGTTTCATTCATTAGATACAGATTTAACGGTGGCCGAATTATTTCACGGTCCCACCTTGGCTTTTAAGGATTTGGCGTTATCTTTATTTCCGCATTTACTGGTAGCTGCTAAAGAAAGAACTAATGAAAAAAAAGATATTTTAATCTTGACCGCTACTAGTGGAGATACAGGAAAAGCAGCATTAGAGGCGTTTAAAGATATTGATGGCATTTCTATTATTGTATTCTATCCGCACGATGGTGTAAGTCCTATGCAGGCGTTGCAAATGCAAACACAAACAGGAAACAATGTTCACGTATTGGGATTACAAGGAAATTTTGATGAGGCACAAGCATTTGTCAAAGAAGTATTTACAGATTCGCAGGTACGGGAAAAAATAGCACAACGGGGTTATATTTTTTCTAGTGCCAATTCCATTAATATAGGTCGATTATTGCCGCAAATTGTATATTACGTATGGACGTATGCTCAATTAATAGAACGGGGGTGCATAACCCAGGGAGAAGCATTTAATGTCGTTGTTCCAACGGGGAATTTTGGCAATATTTTGGCTGCTTACATGGCAAAACGCATGGGGATACCTATTCATACGCTTCTTTGTGCATCAAATGAAAATCACATTTTAACTGATTTTCTTCAGATGGGAATTTATAATGAAAAACGTCCATTCTATAAAACGACTAGTCCTTCTATGGATATTGTTCGTTCAAGTAATTTAGAACGATTTTTATATTATGTGATGGGAGAAGATACAACTCATATGATTCGTTGGCAGGAACAAATACAGAATAATAAACAAGCAACCGTGCCTACGAAAGTATTGCAACAAATTCAAAAGGAAATGCTAGGTGGATATGCAAGCGACGAAATAATTTTAGAAAGTATTCGTCAGGTATATGATCGAGATGGTTATTTATTGGATCCGCATACGGCGGTGGGATATGCCGTATATCAAAAATATAAGCGCAACCATTTGCTACCTTCAAGACATACGGTATTAATGGCTACGGCCCATCCATATAAATTTCCACTTACCGTGCATCAAGCATTAGGTTTGGCAAATACCACTGATCCATTTACGGCATTATTACAATTACAAGATATGACGGGAATCGCTATTCCTAGGGCACTTCATGAATTGTCCCATAAAAAACGTCGCTTTATGTCAGCGGTCAGTTCATCACAGTTAGAATCAGCTGTGTTAGAAGCGGCTGATTTTATGAAGAAGCGAAGTGATATGCATGAATAAAGGGGTTATATATATGATTTTATCGGCGCTTTCCTTTAGCATTCAAAATGTTATTGTTAAAGAGCTCGCGTATACGATGGGAACTGGAGAAATTGCTTTTTTCAGAGGACTATTTAGTGCCATTATTATTTTAGTAATGATGAAAGCACAGGGGATTCACTTTTCTAAAGAAGATAGAGGTACCTTGCTTTTTCGTGGTGTTATGGGTGGTTCCGGGATGATTTGTCTGTTCATTGCATTGGGGGGAATGCCCTTAGCAGATGTTTCCATTTTATCGCAATTGTCGGCGTTTTTTGTAATGATTTTTGCAGCTGTTTTTTTAAAAGAAATGATGCCGAAAAATAGTTTTATTCCATTGGTAGTAATTGTTATAGGGGCATGTATGGTTGTACGACCATGGAATTTTTCATCCTTTAATGTATATTCTATTTTTGTTTTAATTCAAGCTATTTGTGCAGCAGCTGCCTATACAACTATTAGTAAATTAACCGGATCAGGTAAACATCATCAATACGAAATTGTATTTTATTTTCTTGCTTGTGCTTGTTTGTCAGGAATTATCTTGATGGGAGGACATTTTCAAGTACCTACGGCGTGGGAATGGTTTTTATATATTGGATTAGGTGTTATTACGGTTATTGCTCAGGTGTTAATGACCGATGCATATGCTTGTGCGAATCCAGTTGTAGTTAGTTTTGTGGCTTATATTGCCGTATTTTTTAACGCTTTTTGGGGTTTTGCTATTTTTGATGAAGTGATGACAATCATGACCATTCTAGGGGGGATATGTATTGTTGGTGGCTCTATGTATTTAACAAAGTTAAAACATGATCGGTTAGCAAAAAAAAACATAGACTAAGGGGTAAAAAACGGATAACTATATGATGAATACATCTTTTTTCAGGGAATCACATTTGAAATTAAGTCTATTTGCACTTCTGGGTGTATTATTAATAGGAATTCATTGGTATTTTCCTGATTTTTATGAAACTATATGGCATTTAGCTATTACGGGGAATATTGAGGGAACCGTAGAGTATATACATTCTTTTGGCGTTTGGGCGGTTGTTATTAGCAGCTTTATTACTATTTTTGTGACAATGGTAGGGGTATTGCCATCTATATTTATTTCTGCTGCAAACGGTGTGATTTTTGGCCTTGTAGGAGGTACGCTGATTTCTTGGCTATCAGAAACGATAGGAGTAACAATTAGTTTTATTTTAATGCGAACGTTATTTCATAGTACTGTCAAACAATGGATAACACATAAGCATCTTTTATTTAAATTAGATAAGTATAGTACTTTTTCTAACATGCTTTTAGCAAGAGCAATTCCCTATGCACCTAATGGAGTAGTTACGGCTTTAGGTGCAGTTAGTAGTTTGCGCTATAAAGAATATATAGCAGCATGTTTGATTGGAAAATTGCCATCGGTGGCATTTGAAGTGCTCGTGGGACATGATTTTATTTTATTCCGTAATCATGGCAGTCGTTTAGTAGTTACCTTATTAGGAATTTCCATTTGTTATGCTATTATTATTTATTTTCGACGTAGAAAATAATTGTAAAGGAGGTATATTATTATGAAAAAAGAATACGAATTAGCTAAAAAATATCATTTAGAAGGAAATAATTGTGTTGAATCTATTGTTAAGACTTGTAATGACAGTATGCAATTACAATTACCAGAGGAAGCCATTCGTATGGTATCTGGTTTAGGTGGTGGGTTGGGCCGTTCTGGCTGTGTATGCGGTGCATTAAGTGGCGCTTGTTTAGTATTGGGATCATTAGTTGGTCGATTAGATCCAGCAGAAAAACCGCTACCGGAAGTCTATCAATATACGGGGGAATTTCACAATCGGTTTAAAAAACATTTTGGTACAACTTGTTGCCGTAGCTTGAATAAATTACAATTTGGAACCCCTGAATATCGCAAATATTGTATTAACATTACTGCAACAGCGGCAGATATGCTTTCTGATTTCATTGAAGAAAAGGGGTTGCAAAAAAAGAATAGCATAAAATAAACGTTACGTAATTGAAAAGAAGTTTCAATATATAGTGACAAATTGATTAATATACATTATGATAGTAGTAAAAAGGAGATGAATATAATGTCTGAATTTTCAAGTTGTACTACTATTTTAGTTGGGAAATACGCTTCGTTAGACGGATCTACGTTAGTAGCTCGTAATGAAGATGGGCACGATGAACCAGAACCGCAACAATTTGTCGTGGTTCAACCAGAAAATCAACCCAAAGTGTATTATACATTCAAGGGCAATGTAGAAATTCCATTACCGCCGAATCCTCTACGGTACACGGCTACACCAAATGCTATTTTAGAACATGGTATCTTTGGTGCATCTGGGATTAATAGTGCTAATGTTGCTATGTCAGCAACTGAAACGATTACAAGTAATCCGCGTGTTTTGGGAGCAGATCCGTATGTGGAAGCATCGTTGGGGGAAGCTGATTTATTAACTATTGTTTTGCCATATATCAAAACGCCGCGGGAAGGTGTCTTACGCATGGGACAATTATTAGAACAATATGGTACTTTTGAACCCAATGGTATGGTGTTTAGTAATGCCGATGAAATTTGGTATATGGAAACATATGGTGGACACCATTGGGCAGCTATTCGTATTCCTGATGATTGTTATGTGGTAGCTCCGAATCGATTGAATATAGATGTATTTGATTTTGATAATCCTGATGTATTATATTGCAAAGATTTACCTGATTTTATTGAACGTAACCATTTAAATCCTGATTTTGATGAACTAAATTTGCGTCATACTTTGGGAAGTTCCGATTATAAAGATGTGCAATATAATAATCCGCGTGCTTGGTATGTACAAAAATATTTTTCGGATACAACACGTTCTTATCATGAAAAATATCCCTTTGTAGATGATCCTGATTGCCCAGATTTACCGTTTATTTGTTATCCTAAGCAAAAGATTTCTATTGAAGATATAAAATGGGCCCTTTCATCTCATTATGAAGGAACTCCGTACGATCCATATGGAAACGGTAGTGAAGCTGATAGGAAAAAATATCGTGCTATTGGATTAAATCGAAATATGGAAGTACATGTTTTACAAATGCGTCCGAATGTACCTGCTGATATTGTTGGTATTCAATGGGTAGGTATGGCTTCTAATCCATATAATTGTATGGTGCCTTTTTATACAGCTATTTCAGATACGCCTGCATCATATCGGGATACACCTATAAAATATGATCCTAATTATATGTATTGGTTAATTCAAACAATGGCAGTTATTGGCGACCGTAATTATACATTTTTCGGTACGCAGCATTATGATTTTGAAAAGAAGATGAGTGCGACGTTACGTCACATGCAACAGCAATATGATAAGGAATTTATACAAAAGAACTTAAGTGGTATGGATGCCGTTGAATTTTTAACAAAAGCGAATCAAGAAATGGCAGATGCATTATTTGCTGCAGCAAAAGCGTTATTAGGAGATTTTGTTTGCACAGGTAGTCATAAAATGACATTGCGTTTTAATTTGGCCGATTAATAAAGAATAAAAAAGTGGTGAGTAAGCATGCTTACTCACCACTTTTTTTTATTCTTTATCTCTTGAAAGATCAACTTCTTTTAAAGGAATAATATGTGTTTTGTGTTTGAGTTTGTGATATAGAAAAACAATAAGAAAAATAGGAATACCAATATATACTACGGATGCACCATACCAGTCGATATGAGTGCCGAGAAAGGCGGAATAATTTTGTCCTGCCGTAATAATAATACACATCATGAGTGCCAATAGGGGACCAAAGGGAAATAAAGTTGCTCGATAGGGTAGTTTACGTAAGTCCTTTCCTTGTGCGATGTAAGCTCGGCGAAAACGATAATGGCAAAGGGCAATTCCAATCCATGTAATAAAACCGGCCATGCCACTAATGTTAACGAGCCAAGCATAAGCTTTTCCTTCACCAATAAGAGAAGTTAAAAAAGCAGCTAAGCCAAAGGCAGCAGTAGCTATTAACGCATTTACAGGAACGCCACGTTTGTTTAGTTTCAAAAAACATTTTGGTGCTTGCCCTGTTTCCGCGAGGGCATATAGCATACGCGTTGAAACATATAAACCTGAATTTCCTGCTGATAAAACGGCTGTTAAGATGACCGCATTCATGATAGAGGCAGCGGCAACTAATCCAAACCGTTCAAATACTAAGGTAAAAGGACTAATAGAAATATTGGCAATATCCGTATTTAGCAAATTAGGATCGGTATAAGGAATTAAAAATCCGATGACAATAAATGAGCCAAAATAGAATAATAAAATTCGCCAAAAAATAGAATGAACCGCACGAGGAATGTTTTTCTCTGGATCTTCACTTTCACCAGCTGCAATACCAATCATTTCGGTGCCTTGAAAGGAAAACCCAGCGACCATAAATATTCCGAGCATTGAGGTAAAGCCGCCAACAAAAGGTGCATCTTTAATAAACCAATTGGTAAAACCAGGAGATTCACTAGGACCAATACCTAAAATAAGACAAGCCCCAGCAAAAAGAAAAACTAAAACAGTGACCACTTTAATACCTGAAAATATAAATTCACTTTCACCATAGGAGCGGGTAGAAAGATAATTCAATAGAAAAAGGACTATTAAAAACAAACCACTCCATAGTGAGGCAGGTAATTCGGGAAACCAATATTTCATAATTAATGAGCCAGCGACTAATTCAGCGGCTAAGGTAATTGCCCAATTAAACCAATAATTCCAGCCTAAGGCAAAACCTAACGATTTATCTACATAGCGATTGGCATACGTTTCAAAAGAGCCGCTGACAGGTAAGTACGCTGCCATTTCGCCAAGACTAGTCATGAGGAAATATACCATAACCCCAATAAGTGCATATGCTACAAGGGCACCGCCTGGACCAGCAGAACTTACTGTTTCTCCACCAGCAACAAAAAGACCTGTACCGATGGCACCACCGATGGCAATCATATTCATATGACGTGCTTTGAGGCTGCGGCGTAATTTCTGTTTTTCGTCTTTCATATAATCACAACCTTTTACTATAATAAATAAAAACTACTTTTCTATTATACAGAAACTTCAATGACCTGACAATTAAAATGAGCGTAAAATACAAATTTAGCATTATCATTTCAGGTATTATATGGAGATAATAGAAAATAAGGGAAGGCCAATAAAAAAAACACAACGCAGATATAAATATCTGCGTTGTGTTTTCTTTTGGCGGAGCGGGTGGGATTCGAACCCACGAGACCTTTCGGTCCAACTGATTTCGAGTCAGCCCCGTTATGACCACTTCGATACCGCTCCATATGACGCTTTGTTATTTTAGCATAAAAATATAGTAGCGTCAATTATAAAATATTTAATATGTATAACTAAATAGATTACTTTTTATTTTTTTTATTAGAAGCGTAATCGCCTATGCTTTGAATGAGATTTACTCCGACGATTAAAATAATAATAGTAATTAACATGATATCGCCTTGAAAGCGTTGATAACCGTAACGAATAGCAATATCACCTAAGCCGCCACCACCAATAGCACCAGCCATAGCAGAAGAACCAATTAAATTAACGATTAATACGGTAACGTTATTAATAATTGTCGGTAGTGCTTCCGGTAATAATACTTTGCGAATAATTTGAAAAGGGGAAGCACCCATAGATTCAGCGGCTTCGACTAATCCAAAATCAACATCACGAATAGACGTTTCCACTAAACGACTTAAAAAAGGAATGGCAACGATGGTTAAGGGAACACAAGCAGCAGTGGTGCCAATAGAAGTACCAACGACTAGTCGTGTAAAAGGAATAATCGCAACCATTAAAATAATAAAGGGAATAGAGCGAATAATATTAACGATAGCTCCTAATATTTGATGAATATGTTTATGTTGTAAAATATGATTTTTTGATGTTATAACTAATGTAACTCCCAAAGGAATACCGATGATAGCGGCAATGATGGTAGAAACAATCACCATTATTAATGTTTCTTGAATTCCTTGGAGCATTAAATCAACAATTTCTAGGGACATATCCTAACACCTCACTTTTTACGGGTAATGTTTTGATATAGGAATAGGCTTTTGCCTGTGTTTCCATATCGCCTAATATAATAATAACTAAATAGCCAAAGCGTTCGTTTTGGATATAATCAATATTGCCATATAATACACTAACATTAATATTGAACTTGCGAACCACTGAAGCAACCAACGGATCACCTGTTAAAGCACCTTTAAACCGCAAACGCACAAGCATGGAAAGGTTTGGCGCAGGTTGGGGAGAAATACCTAATTTTTTTAGTCCTTTTGGTAACTCCATATTAATAACTGATTTCACAAATTCTTGCATCGTTTCTGATTGAGGATTCGAAAATACATCCACCACACGACCGGATTCTTTGATGATACCGCCTTCAATAACGGCAACACGATGGCAAATATCTTTTACAACGCTCATTTCATGTGTAATTATAACAATGGTTATGCCTAAGCGCTTATTGATGTCTTGTAATAAATCTAAAATCGATTTTGTCGTTTGGGGATCTAATGCTGATGTAGCTTCATCACATAACAAAATTTTAGGATCGCTTGCCAATGCCCGCGCAATACCGACTCGTTGCTTTTGACCACCTGAAAGTTGGGAAGGGTAATTATATTTACGATCAGTTAAATTTACCAGTTCTAACAAATCGGATACCTTTTTCTCGATGGCTTCTTTGGAGGCTCCAGCTAATTCTAAAGGAAAGGCAATATTTTCAAATACCGTTCGAGAGGATAATAAATTGAAGTGTTGGAATATCATACCAATATGTTTTCGTTCTTCTCGTAATTGAGCTTCCGTTAATGTGGTTAAATCTTTACCGTCAATAATGACGTTTCCCTCGGTTGGTTTTTCTAACATATTAATACATCTAACTAGTGTAGATTTACCGGCACCACTTTTGCCAATGATACCAAAAATTTCACTGTCTTCGATAGTTAAAGAAATACCTTTTAAAGCATTTACTTTTGCCTTACCGCTATATGTTTTGGTGATATTCTCTAAACGAATCACAGTATCAACTCCTTTTTTTTAATAAACAAATAAAAAAGACCATCAACAAGAATGATGGTCTGTATTCTCACATAACATCATCTGCCGGAATGTTCCGTTGGATTTGGCACCTTCCCAAACTGGGGGTTGCCGCAACGTCATAAGGCCAGTCCCTCGGTTGCTCGCGATGAATTAAATTTATTGTTTGAGTTATTCTATCATTTTAGATTATTTTTGTCAACGCAAAACTACTGCTTTTAAGTGCTTTTGAAAAAATTTCTTTTTATTTGTATGTATAATAGTGATATGGTATAGTATAATTAATTGGTAAAGATAAGAAAAAATGAGGTGAAATAATGTTTACTATGTTTATTGAGGGGGCACAGCAGGATATAAAGTTAATACTTATTCCTGTTATCATTTCTGCAATATTTCGATTTCTTTTTATTTATCTTTATGGAAATGGTGAAAAAAACGCTCTATATTATAAAAAAGTTCGTCTATCCCTGTGGTTTGGATTTTTGTGGGGGCTAGATTTTCATGCTTATGTATATTTATTATCGTTATTATGTATTACTATTCCTAGTGTTTTCGTGGTTTCATATGCAAATATAGCGGATTCTTTACGCTGTTTATGGGTGGTAGTATATGCTTTATGTTTATATGTGGCATTTATGGGGAAGATGATTTTTTATGGAGAATTTCATGATATTTACAATCAAACGATGTTATTAGGAAAAAATGCAGATAAGGGTAATTTTGTCGATATCTTTTTACATCAATACCATGGATGGATAATTTTACTGGGGATCATTCCGTATAGTATAATTGTTTATTTTCTTACTGCTGGTATTTTAGTTACACCTGTTATTCCCTATCTTTTGATTGATAATACTTTCCTTCGCTATCTTGTTAACTTTTTCTTTTTTGTCTTAGCTGGGGTGGGATTCTATTGGATTCGATACGGCGGACATTTATCTCATTTGTTTAAACCATCTAGGAATAATATGCCTACGTTGTTAAAAAATGATCCATTTTTTTCTAAAGCAACTGTTGATGATTTGATTGCGATTGAATTAGTATTGAAACAGCAAGAAAAAAAGATCTTAAAACATACGGAGGAAGAGTCAACTCAAATATTAATCCCGTTATTTGGCAAAACAGATCAAATGAAAAATCGTGATTGGTCGTTTTTTCTGCGTCATGCTAAGGGTGCAAAAATACGAAAACCAAAGCATATATATTTCATTGTAGGAGAAAGTTATACGCAAGTTCCTTTTGATGAGAAATACAAAGACCTGCATTTAGTAGATGGAGGAAAGGCATTTAGGCAAAGTGAACATACGATAGCGGTATCTAATTTTTTACCGGCAGGCTTGATTTCACAGCCGTCACTTGCAAGTTTATTCTCAGGTATTTTTGATGCTAATTTTGAAATTAATGAAATGCCCATATTTCAGCGAAAGCAAGTACCGACTGCATTTGCGGCACAAATGCAAAGATTGGGCTATCATACGGCCTATTGGTATGGCGGCAATACGGCTTGGGCTAGTCTTGGCCGGTTTGGGAAAGCACAAGGGTTTGAAATACAGAAAGGGGCCCCTGAATTTTGCCCTAGTAATTCACCTCATACGTGGCTTGGTATTTATGATCACATATTTTTTGAAGGGTTATATGAAGAAATTTGTAAACTGGATCCAGAAATCCCTATGTTCCATCTCATTTATACGACATCAAATCATCCCCCTTATACGATTCCAGTGGGTAAATTCGGATTTGATCCAGATCGGATTATGCCTAATTTATCAGCGGATATTCGACAGGACTCAAAATTATTAAATAATTTAGGTATGTATTGGTATGCCGATCATTATATGAGCCAATTTATACGTAAGGTACAGACGTTGGATGAAGATAGTCTGATCATTGTCACAGGAGACCATTCACGACTTATTATTCCTTTTAACACGGAAATGTATTCGCAAAAAAATCCAACTTTACGTGAAAAATATTGTACATCTTTTGCTATGTATCATCCTGATTTACAGCAGTCTATGTTTTATCAAACTAAAATTGGTGGACATATGAATATTATGCCAACCGTATTAGAATTAATTGCACCAGAAGGATTTGAGTATTATTCGATCGCACCGTCCTTTTTAGAACCTATTGATTCGGTTATAACCCCTTATCATTGGCTTACATCTGATATGATTGGGTATTATGAAGACGCCATAGCGTCATCGTTAGAAGATACGGAAATGGAACAGACGAAGGGAATTACTTGTTTTTATAAAGAAAGGCAAGCATGGTGTGAATGGACGGCATGGGTAATCAAGCATCCCGAATTATTGCATTGAGGAGGTAGGCGTGCATGAAATGCTATGTATTAACCACGGCTAATGAAAAAAAACGTCAAGAACATGCGCAAGCTGAATTTACTAAAATAGGAATAAAACCGATTTTTTTTCAAGGTATTGATGGACGAATAATGTCTTCTGCACGATTAGGTGAAATCTCCAATAATACGGCGATGCTTCCTGGAGAAGTAGGGTGTGCGGCTAGTCATTTGCATATTCTTCGTGCATTTTTGCAATCAAAAGAAGAAGCGATTTGTATATTTGAAGATGATGTTTGTTTTTCTACAACTATGACAGCTTCTTTATTATCAGCTATGCAAACATTTATTAGTCAACAAACTGGTGGAGCGGCATTGCTTTTAAGAAAAAGAAAACGATTAGGTAAAATGATTCAATCATATCAAGACATAAAAATATATGAATGTTTTCGTGCTAGTGGCGCTATTGCATATATTATTAACAGAAAAGCAGCAGAAATAATTATTAACTTGAATACGCCCATACGCTTTCAAGCAGATAATTGGAAGGTTTTTATAGCTGCCGGTGCAATATCTTTATATGCTTTAGATAATGATTTGTGTTTTGAGTGGGAAGAAGATGGTAAATATCGTAGTGTTGTGGGCGAATCATCTCTTCGAGCCTGCCATCAATCATCACATAAAAAAATGGTACACCAATTTTTAAAATCGCAGGGAAAGACTACCTTTTTTGAATTTAAAGTATTGCTTAAGGCTTATTATTATGCGTGGTATCGAATGATTACACGTCGCTAATAAAGGGAAAGGTCTTTTTACTAGAATCTAATTTTATTTTGTGTTAGAATTACATATTATATGCAAAGGGGAGACCGTTCATGGAACAGGAAAAAAACAAAAATTTTATTGAATCAAGTATAGAAAAAGATATACAAGAAAAAAAATATGGAGATCGAATTCATACCCGTTTTCCACCTGAACCGAATGGGTATTTGCATATTGGGCATGCGAAATCAATTTGTTTAAATTTTGGGATTGCAAAAAAATATGGCGGTATTACGAATTTACGCTTTGATGATACAAATCCCTCAAAGGAAGACACGGAATATGTTAATTCGATAAAAGAAGATGTTGAATGGTTAGGATTTTCATGGGATGATCGTATGTTTTACGCCTCTGATTATTTCCCTATTTTATACGATTACGCCGTGAAATTAATTTCGCTTGGAAAAGCTTATGTCGATGATTTATCGGGGGAAGAAATTCATGCTTATCGTGGAACTTTTAATGAACCTGGTAAGGAAAGTCCGTACCGCGATCGTAGTGTAGAAGAAAATTTACGATTATTTCAGGAAATGAAAGAAGGAAAATATCAAGACGGGGAAAAGGTTTTACGGGCCAAGATTGATATGGCTAGTCCTAACCTTAACATGCGGGATCCCGTATTATACCGTATTTTACATGCATCTCATCATCGAACTGGAAATACATGGTGCATTTATCCTATGTATGATTTTGCCCATCCTGTTTCAGATGCAATTGAACGTATTACTCATTCTATTTGTACGTTAGAGTTTGAAGCACATCGTCCATTGTATAATTGGGTATTAAAAGACTGGGAAGATCCAGAAGGACAAAAACCACAGCAAATTGAATTTGCTCGTTTAAATGTTACCCATATGATTACGAGTAAGCGAAAATTACGGGCGTTAGTCGAAAAAGGAGTCGTACGTGGTTGGGATGATCCTCGGATGCCTACTATTTCAGGCATTCGAAGAAGAGGATATACACCTGCTTCGATTCGCGATTTTTGTGAACGCATTGGTGTAGCTAAAGCGGATAGTATGGTTGATAGTGCATTGCTGGAATATTGTATTCGCGAAGATCTGAAGCTAAAAGTTCCCCGTATTATGACGGTAATCGATCCGATTAAAGTGGTGTTAGTCGATTATCCGGAAGGCAAAACAGAAACATTAATCGCTGATAATAATCAAGAAAATGAATCAATGGGACAACGTAAAATAACGTTTAGTCGTGAATTGTATATTGAACGACAAGATTTTATGGAAGAACCAGTTAGAAAATTTTTCCGTTTGGCACCAGGTAAAGAAGTACGGTTAAAGTATGCATATATTATTAAATGTGAACGTGTGTTAAAAGATGAACAAGGAAATATTATTGAAATACATTGTACTCATGATCCTGAAAGTAAGAGCGGTACGGGAGAAAATGCCAATCGCAAGGTAAAAGGGACATTACACTGGGTATCAGCAGCAGATGCGGTAGATATTACAACTAGAATGTACGATTATTTATTAACAGACAATGAAGAAGACGGGGACAAAGATATTTTAGAGCAAATCAATCCTCAAAGTTTAGTTGAATATCAGAGTAAGGCAGAAGCGTATATTAAAGAATTTAAACAAGGAAATTCTTTTCAATTTTTACGGCAAGGTTATTTTGTCATCGATCCAGATACTACATCGGATCATATTGTAGTAAATCGCATTGTAGGTTTACGAGATACATGGGCAAAAATGCAAAAAAAATAACGAATATATAAAATATAAATGACCGAGTATTTCATTTTTAATTTTTAGATGAAATTTCGGTCATTTTCGCTCATAACTATTGCCTCTTTGTGGAACAGCTTGTATAATAAACTCAACTTTTGAGATAAGGAGGAAGAGAATGAAACGATTTTCATCTCAAAGTACGTTTGTCATTATTGTTATTTTAGTGTTAGGTGGAATTTTTGGAGGTATTATAGGGGAATTAATTAATACTTCAGAAATAGGAAATACGATTTCTTTACTTACGGAGCATCACGAAATTTTTAATATCAACAATATTGCCATTAATTTATATATTATAGAATTTAATTTTGGTCTCCATTTTGCACCGAATGTGTTGAGTATTATCGGTATTATTATTGCTTGGTTTATTGCTAGAAAATTATAATAGGAGGCACGATTGTGTTACTGTTAGCATCTACATCGCCACGACGCAAAGAGTTATTAAATACGCTGCAATATGTATATGAAATAAAACCTTCGTCTTACGAAGAGGATATTCCTGTTCAAGGAGATCCGTCAGCATTTTGTTTACGGCAAGCACGTGGTAAAGCCGCAGCAGTTAGTCGTATTTATAGTCATGATTGGGTATTGGCAGCCGATACTATTGTTGCATTGGGAACGACTATTTTAGGTAAACCGCATCATGTTGAAGCGGCAAGACATATGTTGCAGCAGTTATCGGGAAAAGAGCATATGGTCTTTACTGCAGTTGTGTTACGGCGGCAAGAAAAAATATACGAAACAGTAGTACAAACACGTGTCATATTTAGGATACTTTCGGCTGTAGAAATTGATGCGTATATTCGTACGAAAGAACCAATGGACAAAGCAGGTGCATATGCTATTCAAGGTGGGGCTGCTTCCTTTATAAAAGAAATACATGGATCATTTACTAATGTTATTGGATTGCCTCTAGCGGAGGTAAAAGAAATGCTTGTTCAAGCACAGGTGTGATAATGAAACCAACGTTCTGTACAAAAAATGAACAACCACGCGAAAAGTTTATCCAACAAGGAAAAAAAGCACTAACTGATCGAGATTTATTGGCTATTTTATTGCGTACAGGGATAAAAGGATACTCTGTTTTGGAAATTGCGGATTTAGTATTACAGCAACTACCACAAGAAAATATTTATTATTTAGGTGAAATATCGATACATGATTTGTGTAAAATTCATGGGATTGGAAGAGATAAGGCCATTACGCTATGTGCGGCTGTTGAATTAGGTCGAAGGATTGTTAAACAGCGTGTAAAAAAGAATTCTCCTGATTTTAATCATCCCGATTGTATTGCAGAATATTTAATGGAAGATATGCGATATTTACCGCAGGAGCGATTTATAGCAGCATTTTTATCTACTAAAAATCGGTTAATTTGCATACAGACCATTTCGATAGGTTCTTTGAATATGAGTGTAGCTAAAGCCAGGGATGTCTTTCGGATGGCCTTACAATATAACGCTGCAGCGGTTATTTTAGCACATAATCATCCTAGCGGGGATCCAGAACCGAGTCCTGATGATATTGCGATTACTAAACGCATTGCTGAAGCAGGGAATATCATGGGAATTCCGGTTTTAGATCATATCATTATCGGTGATGGTGATTTTGTAAGTTTATGTAGGCGTGGTTATCTATAATGAATAACGTATGTAAGGAAAGAATTTTGTAGTTGTTATAAAATTCTTTCTTTTTTTGTGTATATTATTTTTTTTTGCTATAATAAAATGCAATGTTTGTAAATAGAGAAGGGAGGTACGGTAATGAAAAGGAATATTGTTTTGGTTGGTATGATGGGCAGTGGTAAAAGTCATATTGGTAGAAAATTAGCACATCATTTGAATTGGCAATTTGTCGATACAGATAGAAGAATCGAACAGGCGGAAGATAAAACCATTGCTGAATTTTATTCCTCTTCTGGTGAAGCCGCATTTCGAGAGCGTGAAATAAATATATTGCAACAAGTAAGCCGCTATCATGAAGCCGTTATTTCCTTTGGCGGAAATTTTCCTATGACGATTGAATCATATCGTATATTACATAAGCATGGATTTATTATTGCTTTATTAACAGAACCTTTTCGCGTGGAAGAACGAGTTAAGCGCCATATTGGCAAACGACCTACTGTTGATTACGACAATTTATCCGTTTTTGTACGAAAAATGTTGAAAGAATGGGAAACTATTTATCCCTACTGTGATGCTGTTATTGATACGACTCGAGGCGGTTCGGGACAAATCGTACAAATGATTACGAAGACACTTCGAGATAAAAAAGTTAATTTTGTAAAACGGGAAAAACGGAGGCGAAATAATGAAACGGAAAATAGCAATTCTAACAAGCGGCGGTGATGCACCAGGAATGAATGCTGCTATTCGCGGATTGACTCGGTATGCTTTATCCAAAGGTATTGATGTATATGGTATTATGCGTGGTTATGAAGGTCTTTTAAACCAAGAAATTATTCCCCTCACGAGGAGAAGTGTCGGTGAAATTATTCACCGGGGGGGGACGATGTTACGTACTGCTCGTTGTCCTTCTTTTTTACATGAATCAGCTCAAAAGCAAGCCGCGGACTATTTACAGCAATCACAAATAGATATGCTTTTTGTGATTGGCGGAGATGGTTCCATGCGTGGTGCTGCAGCACTAAGTAGACAAGGTATTGATACGATGGTTATTCCTGGAACTATTGATAATGATATGCCTGGAACACAATATACGCTGGGTTTTGATACGGCCGTTAATACCGTATTAACTGCTGTGAATAAAATTCGTGATACGGCATTTTCACATGAACGCGTTGCCGTAATTGAAGTGATGGGACGGAATTCTGGATTTATTGCACTTGAGGCGGGGTTAGCGGTAGGTGCTGAAATGGTATTAATTCCAGAGTACCCTGTTGATTTGGCGGGGATTTGTCAACAATTAACCGCTTCGCATGAAAGAAAAAAAATGAGCAGCATTATTATTGTCGCTGAAGGTGCGGCCAAAGGTAGCGATGTCGTTGCTTATATTCAACAGCACACGCAAGTTGAAACGAATTTAACGGTGTTAGGTTATATTCAACGAGGCGGTTCTCCTTCTTCTTATGATGCTGTAATGGCTGGGAAATTAGCACAATGTGCGATTGACACATGGCTACAAGGCAATACTAATTGTATTATTGGTCTACGAGATAATGTTATTATGGCAACTCCTTATGCTAAAGCAGCATCAATAAAGAATACCTTAGATAAAAAGAAATATGAGTTAGTACATGTATTAGGGCAATAATATGTAACTAAATTTGAAATAAGTCGAGAATTAGCGTAATTTTTTTCTCTATTTTTTATTTTATAATTTGACAACGCATAAAAATACAACTATAATATATAACGTAAATAGTTATAAATATTCATAAATTAGTATGAAGGAGAATTATTATGTCGTCTTTTGATTTTGAGTTAATTTGGAACTCGCTACCTCTGCTTATTACGGGAGCTGGAGTTACAATTGAAATTACAGCGATTTCCGTAGGTATTGGCTTTATTTTGGGATTAATTGTCAGTATTTGTCGCCTTTCGCAACTGAAAATAATAAAAGGTATTGCCATTTGTTATGTTAATATTTTGCGAGGCACACCATTATTAGTACAGATTTTTTTAATTTACTTTGCACTTCCTATGATTATCGGTCAACGTATCAATCCTTTTGTTGCTGCCGTTGCAGCTTGCTCCATTAATAGTGGCGCTTATGTTTCGGAAATATTTCGTGCGGGCATTCAAGCTGTTGATAAAGGACAAATGGAAGCAGGGCGGTCATTGGGCTTATCTTGGATGCAAACTATGTGGTATATTATTTTACCACAAGCTTTTCGTAAAGTTATTCCTCCATTAGGGAATGAATTTATTTCGATGACCAAGGAAACGTCGTTAGTTTCTGTTATTGGCTTTGAAGAATTAACACGTAAAGGGCAATTAATTATTGCTAAAACATATGGGTCCTTTGAAATTTGGTTAACCGTAGCTGCTATTTATTTAATTATGACTTTGAGTATTGCCCAATTAGTTAGTTATTTAGAACGGAGGCTGGCGACGGATGATAAAAATTGAGGGATTAGAAAAAAAGTTTGGTAATCATGCTGTATTAAAGGGCATTGATTTAACTATTCAAGATAAAGAAGTAGTGGTCATTATTGGGCCTTCTGGTTCGGGAAAAAGTACGATATTACGGTGTATCAATCGTTTAGAAGAACCTACGGCAGGTCATATCACCGTAGATGGCGTAGGTATAGATGATGCAGACAGCATTAATGCGGTTCGTAAAGAAGTAGGAATGGTCTTTCAACGATTTAATTTATTTCCGCATATGACAGTACTTGAAAATATTACCTTAGCGCCGATTAAAATACGTCACGAATCAAAATCAGAAGCAGAAGTGCATGCGTTGCAATTACTTAAAAAGGTTGGATTAGAAGATAAAAAAAATGCTTATCCTGATACCTTATCAGGGGGACAACAACAGCGAGTAGCGATTGCTCGAGCATTAGCAATGAAACCCAAATTTATGCTTTTTGATGAACCAACATCGGCATTAGATCCAGAAATGGTACGGGAAGTATTGGATGTTATTAAAGAATTAGCTCATGAAGGCATGTCTATGGCCATTGTTACACATGAAATGGGATTTGCTAAAGAAGTTGCCGACAGAGTGTTATTTATTGATGAAGGGATTATTTGTGAAGAAGGGACACCGCAACAAATTTTTTCGCATCCCGTAGAAGAAAGAACCAAGGAATTTTTATCTAAAATATTATAGGTAATAATTGGGTGAAAGAAGTCTTGTCTATGTGCAAGACTTCTTTTGATTTTGAATATTAGATTAAAATATGGCAAATGCCATCTCTTTTAGTGAAAAGTTGGCAAGGACTATACAGATAATGTATAATAAGCTCATGGATATGAGAATCTGGTTTAAAGAAAATAAAAAAATATATAGTATTGGTCTCGTAGTACTGGGGATAATTACGGTTATATGCATTGCTTTTGCCATATATTTTATGCCGTGGTCTTGGCATAAAAACAAAGGTTATTTTCAAGTGCAAGATAATCAAACAGCAGTACAAGTAGCACAGCAGTTATATCAACAAGGATATATTAGTCATCCACGGCTTTTTATTTTTATTGTGCGTATAACAGGTAATGCCCATACATTGAGAGCAGGGGAATATTTTATTACCTCTCATATGAGTTTTTATGCAATGATTCATAAACTTACTAGCGGACATTCAGAGGCTTATCGTATTGTTATTCCGGAAGGATATACGGTAAGGCAAATTGCTAAGGTGATTGCCTCAAAAGGTCGTATATCTGAAAAAGATTTTTTGCAAGCAGCGAATCAGGATTCTTTGCTTTATCCATATATGAAAAGCACACGTCCAGTGGTATTTAAGGCAGAGGGTTTTTTATTTCCTGATACGTATGATATTCCTTATCATGCGAAGGCAAAGGATGTTGTGCAAGTTATGTTAAAAAATTTTGATCGTAAAGTACCGAGTACATGGCGAAGTAAAGCTAAAAAACAGCATTTAACTGTATCTGAGTGGGTAGCACTTGCTTCTTTAGTAGAACGAGAAGCTCGATATGGAGAAGATAGAAAACCTATTGCCGAAACATTTCATCAACGATTAAAAATACATATGAAATTGCAATCTGATGCAAGTATTTCGTATGCTATGGGAACTCATAAATTGGGATATTCTCTATCTGAATTACAATATGATTCACCTTATAATACGTATAAGTATGAAGGGTTGCCGCCCGGGGCTATTTGTAATCCAGGGTTACCTTGTTTAGAAGCAGCGTTATCAGAAAAAGAAACGCCATATGTATATTTTGTAGCCGATCGCGAGGGACATAACCATTTTGCAACTACGTATGAAGAACATTTACGTAATATACAGGAGTATCTTCGATGAAGGGATTATTATTAGAGATGGAGCGGTATGGTAGACAACAGGAAGTGCCATTGATTCGTCAATCAGAAATTTCCTTGTTATGTCATATCGTAAAGCAGTATAAACCGAAACATATACTAGAAATAGGTACAGGGATTGGGTATTCAACATTACTAATGCTACTATATGCGGCACCAGGTGCTATTATTGATACAATAGAAATTAATACCGAGCGTATGGAAAAAGCTCATTTTTTTATTTCTCGTACCCCCTATGAAAAGCAAATTCGATTTCATACAGGTGATGCTTGTTCCGTATTGAAAACATTACATGAAAGATGGGACTTTGTCTTTTTAGATGGTCCTAAGGGGCAATATATTCGGCAATTACAACTTATTTTGCCATATCTACAAAAGCAAGCACTTATCGTAGCAGATAATGTGCGGTATCACGATATGTTATATATTGACGGAACAATACCACATAAACATCGAACGGCCGTACAACGGATACGTACATTTTTATCTTATATAGAAAATGAAACATTATTTTCAACAGTTTTTTTTGAAAATGGTGATGGCATGACCGTATCCCGATATAAGGGATATCACTATGAATGAACGAGAAGGTATTCTTTGTTATAGAGAAAGGATTAGAATAAAATAATGCAACACATGGAATTATTAGCACCAGCAGGAAATATGGATAAGTTAAAGGCAGCATTTTTATATGGTGCTGATGCCGTCTATTTAGGGGGAAAATCATTTGGGTTACGTGCATTTAGTGATAATTTTTCTCCTGAGGAAATGAAAGAGGCAATTTTTTATGCCCATAAACTTGGGAAAAAAGTGTACGTAACCGTTAATATTTTCCCTAAACATGAGGATTTACCTGCATTGCCCTCATATTTAAAACAACTATATGAATTTCACGCAGATGCAGTTTTGGTGGCTGATCCAGGAATTTTTGGTATAGTTAGAGAAGTTGTTCCTAATTTACCTGTACATATTTCCACACAAGCGAATACAACTAATTGGGCGGCTGTTAAGTTTTGGCATGATCAAGGGGCTTCACGCGTCGTAATGGCGCGAGAAGTGAGTTTACATGATATTCATGAAATCCATGATCGTGTGCCCGTTGAACTTGAAGGATTTGTACATGGGGCTATGTGTATTTCGTATTCAGGTAGGTGCTTATTAAGTAATTACTTTACACAAAATAGGGATTCTAATAGAGGGCAATGTGTTCAATGCTGTCGATTCAAATACAATATTGTTGAAGAAACGAGACCCGGTGAGTATTTCCCTGTCGTGGAAGATGAACGAGGAACCTATATTTTTAATTCTAAAGATCTATGTATGTTACCGTACATCCCTGATATGTATGAAGCAGGACTTACAAGTTTAAAAATTGAAGGACGCATGAAAAGTGTACATTATGTGGCTACAGTAGTAAAAGTGTACCGAGAAGCGATGGATGCTTATGAAAAAGATCCATCACATTTTACGATAAAACCTGAATGGGTAGAAGAATTAGAAAAGATATCACATCGGCCATATACAAGAGGTTTTGCCGTTTCACGTCCAACCGAAGCCGATCAGGTATATAGCCATTCCTCGAATACACAAACACATGAATTTATAGGCGTGGTAAAGTCATATGATGAAGTGCAGCAAATTATTTGGATAGAGCAACGTAATCACTTCAAAGTAGGGCAAGAAGTTGAATTTTTACAACCTCATGAAAATATTGTACGCATAGAGATCAAAACACTTGTTAATGAAGAGGGGCTACCTATTGATGCAGCACGTCATCCAAAAGAATGCGTAGGGATACCAAGTCCTATACGTATAGAACCGCACTCTTTATTACGCCGTAAAGTAGGGAAAACAAATGCTTGACTCACAGTGGGTATATTTTCAAATTGAGCCATCTCAAATGACCATGTTTATTCGCTTACTCGAGGGTTTAGATCATGTGGGTGTAGTGACAACACTAGATGGAAAACAGGGGATTGGTTATGTTCGTACAACTGCTGATACCAAATCCATAGTGTGTCGCTTTTTGAGCGATTTTCCTTTTTCGGTTACATTACTTTCGTTTGAAGAAATGCAGGCATTTGTATAAAAAAAGATACATCAATTAATGATGCTTGGCAGTGTATTGTCGCATCTCCTTTTACAAAAATCTTCATGATAATATTGTTCCAGGGAAAGTGAATTCAATGAAATTATTTATTGCAGAAAAGCCAAGCGTGGGACGAGAATTAGCTAAAAATTTATCAGGCCCAATAAAATCACATAATGGGTATATTTATTGCGGTAAAGATGTGGTTACCTGGGCATATGGACATATTTTACAGCAGGCAGAACCCCATGCATATCAAGCTAGATATAAATATTGGCGACGAGAAGATCTTCCTATTATTCCACAAACATGGAAACTATTAATTTCACCGACAGCGAAAAAACAATTTGCGATAATTAAACAATTGATACACCAAGCAGATAGTATTGTCCACGCGGGTGACCCTGATCGGGAAGGGCAGTTGCTAATTGATGAAATATTAGAATTTGTAGAGAATAAAAAACCAGTACAACGAATTTTATTGAATGCGTTGGATAAAGATAGCATTCAGTATGCATTAGCACATGTGCAAGATAATGCTAATTTTACACCTTTGCGTGATTCTGCTTTAGCACGAAGTCGTGCTGATTGGCTTATTGGCATGAATTTATCTAGGGCCTATACGTTGGCAGCACAAGAAAAAAAGCATAAGCGAGTGGTATTTCCTATTGGTAGAGTTAAAACGCCAACATTGGCATTAGTGGTAAGGAGGCAACAAGAGTTAGATCATTTTATACCACTAGCATATTATGGTATTAAAATAGCTGTTATACATCAAAATGGAATGATTCATGCTGTTTGGAAACCGAATGAATTGCAATCAGGTCTAGATGAACAAGGTCGTTGTTTAAAGAAAGATGAAGTTACAGTTGTTTTAAAAAAGATACAAGAAAACCCTATTGGCACGATTCTTTCGTATTCAACAAAAAAAAAGAAGGAAATGCCTCCATTTCCCTTATCATTATCAGATTTACAGATATTAGCAGGTAAGCGATATGGGTATGAGCCTCAACAAGTGTTAGAAGCGGCCCAGGCGTTATATGAAAAGAAAGTAACTACCTATCCTCGTTCTGATTGTAATTATTTACCTTTAAATCAATGGAAAGATCGCACGGTTATTTTACAGAACTTACAACGTATTTCGGCAGGAGAATTGTCTATATGGAGTCAGAATGCTGATTTAACGGTACGTAGTTTAGCATGGAATGATAAAAAAATTACGGCACATCATGCTATTATTCCAACTAAAATGCCCTGCTCTTTTTCTACCCTTACTTCTATACAACAGCATATATATTATTTAATCGCACAAGCATATATAGCTCAATTTTATAAACCTTATGAGTATGATAGCACCCAATTGCAATTAACCATGGCGGCAGAAATTTTTATTGCTCATGGTAAGGCGGTTCGTGAATGGGGATGGAAAGCGTTATATCAACAGTATGCTAATACTAATTCGGATGAAAAAGTACATCTTTTGCCTTCTACATGCGTTGGCGATAAGGTGACCTATGAATCGGGAACAGTCGAGAAAAAAATGACGAAACCGCCATCTCGTTTTACGGCGGCTTCGTTGGTAGGTGCTATGAAAGAAATATATAAATATGTAAAAGATGAAAGCTTAAAAAAAATTTTAAAAGAAGTACAAGGTATAGGGACGGAAGCAACACGTGCTATCATTATAAAAGAATTGATTGATCGTAAGTTTCTTAAGGAAGAAGGTCGTAAAAAATATTTAATTCCTACTGATATTGCCTATGAATTAATAGAAGCATTGCCTGATGCATTGCGCTATCCTGATGCAACGGCTATTTGGGAGAATCGCTTGCAAAATATGAGTCAAGGTAAAGAAAATTTGCAGTCTTTTCTTGTCGATCAAATTGAATTTTTGCAACAATTATTATTGCATGTAGGAATTACTTCTAATCCGCCGCATAATTGTCCTCGGTGTTCTCGCCCCTTACGGTTACGTAAAGGCCCTTATGGTAATTTTTATGGTTGTAGTGGGTATCCTACTTGTACGTATACAGAAAAGTTGGCCTCTAAATAGTAGATATAATGATATAGATTATACAGTATGGTGTGTATCTTAAAAAATAGGTGTATTTATGAAAATAAACGAGATACGTGTTCTATATAAAGCTCAAAAATATCATGATATTATAGGTTTTTATGAAAAAGAATCCGAGCAAACTACATGGACTCCTCAAGATTATTATTTTTATGCATATAGTTTACGTAAAGTAAAACAATATCATAAAGGACATATTATCTCAAGGGCAGGCATTATTCGGTATCCCCAATATCATATTTTATATAATGTCTATTGCTGGTGTTTATATTATACCTATATCTTTCCGTTTCAATCACAGCAACAGGATAAAACGGTATTTTTGCGAGCTGCTGCATCTATTTTTTCGTATTGTAAACAAAATATATATACCCCGTATGAACGAACGGTACGTAAAATTTTACAAGCATTTCAAGGCGATTCTTCTTTTTCATATAAGCAACGAGATTATTATTTATCCTTGTTAGATCCAGATAAACTAGCAGCGGAAGAAAAAAAAGTACATGCCGATGGAACGGTCACGTTTTATGAATCTCCCCGCGAATGGTGGTATGTACAAAAGACGAAATATTTATTAAAATTAAAACAATATGATACATGCATTCAGTTTTGTCAAGAAGCACTGCGGCGCATATCTCCTTGTCATAACGATAATGAAATTTGGTTTTCCTATCGTATGTCTATGTGTGAAATGCATAATCATAACACACAACGAGCAGCCGCTATTTTGAAAGGACTTAGTGTATATCATCGACATTGGATTTTATATCGAGGACTTATGCTTGTTAATATAAAAAAACAGCAATGGAATCAGGCTATTACAGAAGGTAGCCGGGCTATGCTTATGCCCGGTGAAAGAGCACAAAAAATTCACGTATTGATAGAAATAGCAGATATATTACGACAGCATGTGATGGATTTAAAAGCGGCATATTGGCATGAAACAGCGGCATTACGTTTACAGAAACAATATCATTGGCATATTCCCATAGAGTTACAACAACGCGTAGAACTTTCCTCTTTTCCTGCATTAACACTAGAACAAGTGTGGCCTCTATTAGATGCATTTTGGTTGCAGGCGGCACATTTAGGAGAAACGGTTTATGAAGGTAGTATTTCACGCATACTACCAGGGAAAATAGGTGGATTTGTACGATTATATGATGGACAAGAATTTTTCTTTGGCAAAGAAGAATTTTTGCATACATCTTTGTCTTTAGGTTTGCCTGTTCGTTTTTATCTTGTTTCTTTTACGAATAATCAAACTCCACTACGTGCAATTGATATTCGACAAAGCTAATGATATAGATATGCTGTATATATGAAGAAAGGTGTGTTATATATGATATTATCTGGAAGGGAAATTATAAAACATTTGGGAAAAGAGATTCACATTGAACCATTTTTACCAGAACGGATAAATCCGAATAGTTATAATTTATCATTATTTAATGAATTATTGGTATATGAAAATCGACAATTAGATATGGCAACCCCGAATAGTACACGAAAAATAATTATTCCCGAAGAAGGATATGTATTACAACCGAATATACTATATCTAGGTAGAACAAATGAATACACGAAGACAGATGGATATATTCCGATGTTAGAAGGTCGATCTTCTGTAGGACGGTTAGGGGTATTTATTCATGTTACCGCTGGTTTTGGCGATGTTGGCTTTGCCGGTTTTTGGACATTAGAAATTTTTTGTGTTCAACCTATTCGCATTTACCCGAATGTAGAAATTTGTCAAATTTATTATCATGATATTGATGGTGAATATGATGGATATACGAGTGGAAAATATCAACATAACGAAGGAATTCAACCTAGCATGCTATGGAAAGATTTTCAGCATAAAAAATAATATGAATATACATGATACAGTGCGTAAACGCTATGAATATGATATACTATGTAAGGATTTGATAATTAATATTAAAATGATGAGAGGGATGGCATATGAATTTAACACCTTTATTGCAGGAATATTTTAAAGTTACCGTAAAAAAAAATTATATTATCGATGCAAGTTTGGGTACATTTGCTTTAACGTATGAAAATGATAGCTATTATGTAGATGGAAGAGTATTAACACAAGATGAAATTAAACCGGTTAAGACTTTGCTAAAACAAATTGTATCGCTAGCAGATATGGTCTTACCAGATTTATCTTATCAGGTGATTTCTATTCATATTCAGCGTGGAGCTCGTTTAGGCGAAAGTAAAATAAAAATGAATGATGGATTACAATTGTATACACAAACGCGATGTGAATTTATTTATGATCCACAACGGCAATTATTTGAAAATATTTGGGAAAAAGAAAGTCGTGAATTAAAAGACGAATTGGAAGATACGGAGTTAAAAAAGCCACATATATTTATTAAGGTAGATGAAAAAAAAGAAGTTTTATTGGCGGATGTTATTAAGGATATTTTTAAATCCGATGTGGCAGAATATCTTTTACAGCGTCACTATTGGCTGGATCCGGAAGAAGTGTAATGGTTTTATTGTTTTTTTAGGAAAAAACACAATATATTAAAAACTGCCCCAAAAAGTTATAACTAAAAAATAAGTTTCTGAGGCAGTTTTTAATACCCAATATAGTATAAAAATTAAAATAAAAGTTATAATAGCATTGAAAATACAGCATAAATAAAGTGTATCTCTAAGATAAGAAGGAGAGTACCCCAATACTAAATTAAGTGTATAAACAAACACTAGTATTGGGGTATTCGTTGTGTAGAATGCTTAATAAAGCGTTGCCTTTGGTATTATTTTTGAGGTGTAAGAAGTTTTTCTTTTAAGTGCAAATATGCTTGCGAATAATATGGAGTCAATTGAGATTCTCGCAAGTCAAAGCCGAAAGATCGCCGACTAACAGATAAAATAGGTGGACTTTGAATACGCTTTGCCACACCTAACCCCGAAAATCGCTTCCACCAATACTCTAAATCCGTAATAAAAGCAGCTGCATTAGGAAATATAGAATGAATACTAATGGGACAACCTAAATACTCCTCTAATGTTCCCTTTGCGTAGTGATTTAAAATAGTTTCTGGGGTAGCACGATTCCATTTTTCGATAAAAGCTGCAAATAAATAATCATGGTAAGGATAACATAAAGGGTCCCCTTGCCCTTTAGTAATATCTTGTTGTGCCGATAATTCTGCACTAGGTACAAGATCAATAATCTCTTGGGGAATGACTTCTTTCTTATACACCTTATCATTGAGATAATGTGCTAAATCATATACTTGATGTTTCCATAAATCTGCTGTGGCAGCTAAAAAGCCCGCACTATCACCGTATAAAGTTGCATAACCAACGGTGCATTCGGCCTTATTGGCATTGCAAGTAAAAACTCCGCCAAAAGCTGCCGCTATTCCAGCTAATACACGGGATGATCGATCACGTGCTTGGATATTTTCTAATACCGCATCGGTTAGTTGCAACTTTGCCGCAGCTGCTCGTGGTTGATTATTTTGAATATCCTGAATTTGCCTACATGTTAATTCTACACTATCTTGAATAGGCACTATCGCATAAGGGCATTGTAAATTGTCAGCTAATTGTTGGGAAAGGTTTTTGGTTAAATCTGAATTATATTGACTTGGCATATTTACGAGCAATATATTTTCTGGTTTCAAAACACGAGCATATAAAGCTGCATTTACAGCTGAATCAATACCACCAGATATACCGATAACTACTTTTTCTATTCCCATGGTAGTTAAGAAAGTATGAATACCGTAGTGTAATGCTTCATAGATAGAAGTAATTTCGCTTGTGTTGTTTTTTTGTATATATCCCGAGGGAGGAATAAATTGATGATTCACTTCATCATATTGTAAAATAGCTAGTTCATCTGAAAACGTCTTACAAGTATAAACCGGTGTTCCATCTTGATTATAAGCACTAGAAGAGCCATCAAAGGTATAAACATTTTTACCATTATTTTGGATTCCCGTAACATTTACATATACGGCAGGAGCATGAAGCATATTCAACTTTTCATGAAAGAGTTCATGCCTTTTTTTTGTTTTGCCAATGGTAAAAGGAGAATTGGAAATATTAACAAATAAATCTATGGGGGCTTCTTGTTGTAGATTCAGCATTGGTTTTACCTGATAAGCATCATCCCAACTATCTTCACAAATAAGCGGACCAACCCGTAATGGATGAGGCGAGGACGTATTTAACTTAATTGGAGATAATAAGTCGTAAATTGTACAGTTTTCCTCTTGGGCCACTTGAATGAGCGAAGTAAAATGCCGTGGATCCGAAAATTCACGATAATCTGGTAATAATGTTTTAATATAGAAAGGATAAGGCGAGCGGGAGGGGCCTATGAACGATTGATTATGTGCAATAAACATAGCATTATATTTGCGTAAGCGATTATCATGTTGTTTTTTGTTTTTATCTATAGCAACATTACCAAAAATAATAATAATTCCATTTGCAGCTTTGCGAATTTCTTCACCACAAGCTATCGATTCATTAATAAAATCCGTTTGTTCCCATAAATCACCTATAAAATATCCTGGAATTGCTAACTCGGGGAAAATAATTATATCACAATTTTCCTCTTTTGCATGTTGGATATATTGTTGCATTATAGTTAAATTATAGCGAGGATTGCCAGCGTGAATATGAAGTTGGGCCAAACCAATTGTTAACATACATAAACCTCCCTGTAAAACGTATTTATGTATATCCTAACATAAAATAATAGGGAATAACAGTAGATGAAGATAGAATAGCTAGTTTAAGAATAAATAAAATAATGTCATTAACCAAATGATATCGTAACAGGATAAATTCCATATTTTTATCTAAAAGACTTCCATGAAAAAACGAAAAAGAAAAGATTTTCATATTTTATAATATCAAAATGTGTTATACTGATATATATACATTATATTTTTCAGAGTGATACTAGGTTTATTCACTCATGATGGTAGTAAGATATGCCACTTAATATGAGGAGTTATATGAACGAACGATATCGTGTTTATTCGACGTATCTAAAAGAAACATACGGCGAAAAAGTATATAAATTACCTATCAGTATTCCAGATACATGTCCAAATCGCGACGGGACTTTAGGCAGAAATGGTTGTGTGTTTTGTGGATCTATTGGCGCTGGTTATGAAAATTTACCGGCCTCTTTTTCCGTAGCAGAACAAATTAAAGCTAATATTGCTCATATTGCCCCTAAATATAAAGCACATAAATTTATTGCTTATTTTCAAAATTTTACTAATACTTATTTACCTATTACGGCATTTCATTCATTTTTAGTAGAAGCGTGTCTTCCTAATATTGTGGGATTAGCCATTGCTACACGTCCTGATTGCATTACTCGTGAATACTTAGATGTTTTAAAAAAAATTCAACAAACCTATCAAGTTGATATTTTACTCGAATTCGGTTTACAAACCGCTAATTATAAAACGTTGGTTAAAATTAATCGTGGACATACGTTGGCTGAATATATTGATGCTTTGTGTATGGTTCGTGATTATGGGTTTCGTGTTTGTACTCATGTAATATTAGATTTACCTTGGGATACCATGGAAGATACAATTGAAACCGCAAAAATTATTTCGGCATTACCGAATCATGAAATAAAATTACATGCGTTATACTTAATCAAGGGAACGTTAATGACAAGATGGTATAAAGAAGGTCGTATAAAATTATGGCCTTGTGAAGAATATGTCCAAAGAGTCGTTTCTTTTTTAGAATATACGAGACCAGATATAGTTTTTCAACGCTTAATAGGAAGAGCACCAAAAGAAGCAACGGAAATGGCAAATTGGGGTATGGGCTGGTGGAAAATCAGAGATATGATTGAGGCAGAGCTAAAAAAAAAGGATACATGGCAAGGCAAATTATGTACGTATTTAAATGGTAAAGGGGTACACAAATTCACACAGCATAAAGGAGAGTAAAAAAGGCATGCACGAAATCACTATACATTGTCAAAATATCGAAGAATTACGCACTCTTTTAGGTCATGGTGATGTCTATTTGCATTTTTTACAAAAAGAATTTCCTTCTTGTCATTTTTCTATTAGAGGTACAAATCTTTGCGTACAAGGAGATGTAAAGGAAACCGATATTGTCATTCAAACGAGTACGTTATTACGTTTTTTACAGCAAGAACGAGTATATATAACAGAACAGCATGTTCGCTATATTGTACAACAATTGCATGCAGGAAATGGTCAAAAATTAAAAGAATTATATGAAGATACAATCAATACTTCTGCTCGTGGACGGTTGATAAAGGCAAAAACGTTTGGGCAAAAAGCATATATTGATTCCATTCGTAAGCATATTGTCACATTTGGAATTGGTCCTGCCGGTACAGGAAAAACCTATATGGCGGTAGCATTGGCCGCATATTATCTAAGAAATCAAGAAGTAGAACGTATTATACTAACTCGACCTGCTGTCGAAGCAGGGGAAAAATTAGGTTTTTTACCTGGTGATTTACAAGATAAAATTGATCCGTATTTGCGTCCGTTATACGATGCCTTAGCGGATATGTTTGGTGGGGATAAATTCCAAAAATTAGCGGCTAAAAATATTATTGAAGTAGCCCCATTGGCCTATATGCGTGGGCGAACATTAGAACATTCATTTATTATTTTAGATGAAGCACAAAATACAACGAAAGAACAAATGAAAATGTTTTTAACCCGATTAGGAAATCATTCTCGTATGGTTGTCAATGGTGATGTTTCGCAAATTGATTTACCCGATCATCGTCAATCAGGATTAGTAGAAGCAGTAAAGATACTATCCTCTGTCAAAGGGATAGGCATAGTTCATCTTACTGCTGCTGATGTCGTTCGACATACTATGGTATCACGTATTATACGAGCATATGAAGCATATCATGAACCCAAATAGGAGGAATAATTTTTATGCAAATTACTATTACATATGAAAAAACAAATTTACAAAATAATGCTTATGACGAAATTATTGAGCGTGTATGTCAAGAAGCGGCGTTAGTATATGGTTTAGGTCCACAAGCAGAAATTAGCATTTTGCTTTGTCAAAATGAATATATACACACGTTAAATAAACAATATAGAAATATAGATAGACCTACAGACGTCTTATCTTTTGCTTTAAACGAAGGGGAAGATGACGGGTATGATGGTCCTGACACAGCGTTATTAGGTGATATTATAATTTCATTGGATAAAGTACGAGAACAGGCTACTGAATTTGGTCATTCTTTTGAACGAGAATTAGCATATTTAACAATTCATGGTATGTTACATATTTTAGGATATGATCACATGGAACCAAAAGATAAAGAAGAAATGAGAAAAGAAGAAGAATTTATTCTTTGCCGATTAGGATATGTCCGTGAAGGAGAAACGTTATAAATGTAGAAATAATATATAATCATCAACACGATGATATATTATTTCTCATTGCTATAAAGGAGAGTTTATGGAAACGAAGAAATTTCTATCTGGATTTATTGCTGTCATTGGTCGTCCAAACGTAGGAAAGTCAACTTTAATTAATCATATTATTAAAGAAAAGGTGACCATTGTTTCAGACAAAGCCCAAACTACACGTAATAGAATTTTATGTATTCATACAGATGAAAATAGTCAGATGATTTTTTTAGATACACCAGGCATTCATAAACCTAAACATAAATTAGGAGAATTTATGGATGATGCAGCGTATCAATCCTTAAAAGATATAGAAGCTGTATTATTTTTAGTTGCAGGTACTGACAAAAAAGGTCCAGGCGATATGTTTATTTCCGAAAAATTAAAAAATTGTACTGTGCCTGTTTTTTTATTAATTAATAAAATTGATTTGTTAACGAAAGAACAAGTATTACAAGCTATTATGTCATATCGTGAATTATATCCTTTTGCTCAAATTATTCCAATTTCTGCTAAACGAGGCGAAAATGTAGATGTTGTTTTAGATGAACTAAAACAAATCTTACCGGAAGGACCAAAATATTTTCCCGATGATATGATTACAGATCAACCAGAACGACTTTTAGTTGCCGAAATTGTTCGTGAAAAATTACTATTAGTTATGAATGAAGAAATTCCTCATGCTATTGCAGTATACGTAGAAGAAATGAAAACAAGATCAAAAAATAAAGTATATATTCGAACAAACATATATGTAGAACGAAATTCCCAAAAACGAATTGTAATTGGTAAAAATGGTTCAATTTTAAAAGAAGTTGGTGCATTAGCGAGACAGGATATTGAAACGCTTTTAGGTTCTTCCGTATACTTGGATATTTGGGTGAAAATAAAAGCTGATTGGCGCAATAAGGTCGCGGCATTACGAGAATTAGGATATACCAAAGAATAGAGGTATTAACATGGAAATTCAAGGGATTATACAGGGCTGGATTATTTATCTTCTTTTCTTGGTGGGAAGTGCTATTTGTGTGGCGGGAAAATTTTCCTTTGTTCAATTACGCTCTGAATATATTAATGAACGTATTGAAGAAGGGCAGGTACACGCCCGTAAATTATTACCTTTTTATCAAGCTCCTGAATATTTTTTAGGTGCCGCTCAATTAGGCGTGATCATCAGTCTTTCCTTTTGTGGAATAGCTATTTTTTATGTGTTAAAAAATAGCTATGGATTATTTTTTGATTATATACTCTCCAAGGAATTAGTTATTTTACTGATTACTATATTCAGTATCTTTATTACAATCGTAACATGGATCTTGGGTGCGTTTATTCCTAAATCTATCGCTTTGCATAATTCTTTTACCGTATTATTAAAAATTGGAACAATGATTTTTATTTGGCAACGTATATGTACTCCTTTATTAGCAATAGGCATATATATAAGTAAACGTATAGTACACTTATTTCATCAAACGTTAACCAATGAATTTGATATCTCACATACCGAAGATGAATTACGTATGCTTGTCACTGCCAGTCATAAAGAAGGAAAAATTGATACGGTAGAAAGTGAATTGATTGATAATGTATTTGATTTTGTTGATCGCATGGCAAAAGAAATTATGGTACCTCGTCAAGATATTGTTTGCCTATATACTCAGGATACAATGGCAGATTATCTGGATACAATTCGTTCTTTTCGTCATACACGCTATCCTTTATGTGAAGGGGATAAAGATCATGTGTTAGGATTAGTTCATATTAAAGATTTTATGGAAGTATACATACAAAAAAAGCGTAATTTGCGAACTATAAAACATCCGATTTTAATAATTCCTGAAATTATGTCCGTATCCTCGTTGTTGCAATTAATGCGTTCTAAACGTACATATTTAGCTATGGTAGTGGATGAATACGGAAGCACGGTAGGATTAATTGGTTTAGAAGATATTTTAGAAGAACTTGTAGGGACTATTCAAAATGAACATAGTATAGAAAAAGAAGAAATACAATCCTTTGCTAATGGAACATATGAATTAGCCGGCACGGTATTAGTAAAAGATGTGGAAGAGTTATTACACCTATCCATGTTAGAAGAAGTTGATGCAGATACTATTGGCGGATATGTTTTTTATATGTTAGGTCATACACCAGCATTAGAAGATAGTGTCATCATTGGGACCTATAAATTTACTGTAAAAGAATTGCGGCGTTTCCGTATTGCCCGATTATATGTAGAGCCGTATAAAGATACGAAAGACAAAGAATAAAATGAACATGATGAAACGATATAAAACACCTATAAATCGTACTTATCATGGTGTTGTATTAAAAATTAAAAAAAGTGATTTATATCAGCATATTACTGTATATACAAAAGAAGAAGGTTTATTACATATAGTACATAGGCGAGGGAAAAAAATATTAGGAAATCATACCATTTTACCATTAGGTTGGCTTATTTTTAATATACTAAAAGAAGAGCAAATACTTTTTTTAAGCGAATTTGAATGTACTAATACAAAAGCAACATTAAACCTTTCGTTGGATTATTTTATCTATTCTCAAATCTTTATAGAAATGATATTATCATTAATCCCACCAGGTGTAACAGATCATCAAATTTATCAGTTATTATGTACTTATACGCAAACCCTCTTAAAAAAAGACCCACGAATTGTCACGATTATTGCAGGTTGGCAATTAATAGGATATGCCGGATATTATCCAGATGTAAATTATATGCAAATAGGCATTCTAGGAAAGAAAAAAAATCGCATTTTATATTATTTAGGCGATAATTTACCAATTAACGTTTTACCGCACAAACTCATGCCATCTGTTCGTACCTTATGGAAAACACTTTTACAATATAATTGGAATACGACAGCAGTATTACAAATAAATAAAACCGATATAGTGATATTAGAAAATCTTTTATATAGTTATATTGAACAATGTAGTGAAAAGGAATTAAAAAGCATTAATGCTCGGTATGAGCTAGGTGAGTAAAATGGAAGTATTTATATGTAATTATTTCCGATAACGTTAAATTATAGGAAGTTATAAAAATGGAAGTATGTAGAGGTGCTTATTTCCTATATTTTGGGCTTAGCTGTTCACATTCTTGTTAATATATTAACAAGAATGCGAACAGTTTCTTTTTTTACTTTTTATTTGTCATCGATTTCCTCTTTTTTTACTATCTGTACAAGTTTACCTTGTCCTTGCAACCAAATATCAATGCCATTTCCGTATACAGTTGCTTGTACGGTATAAACGCCATTTTGATAAGATATTACTTCTGCTGTTGGCAATCTATCTAATATCGCATCAATATCATATCCAGCATAAGTAAATACAATACATTGTAGTTTGCCCCCATACATAAAAGGACTTCTCCGCCGAAAAATGCCTTCTTCAAAGCGTTGACTATAAGAAATTACAAATCGTTTAGAGTTAATGTTTAATGATTGAATACGATCAATCCGATAAACGACAGGTGATGAATATTTCCAATTGGTGTTTCTTTTTAAATTATGTTCGTCATCTTGAACAATTGCAATTAAATAAAAATAATATTCTGAAAATAAAATGGCGAGTGGTTTTAAATTGCGTGTAACCACACTTTGTCGATATTTATTATCATAAACAATAGTAATGTAGCGATTACATTGTATTGCTTTGCCTATTCGCCATAACATAGATAATATATTTTTTTTATGCTTAGGTTCAATATAATGATATAATTCATTCTTAATTAAATGATTTATCATTTTTTTATCATCTGCATTAACACAACCATTAAGGAGCTTATTCAATAAATTGGATATTTCTTCTTTAATAAATGCTTTGCTTCCTAAAAGTACTTTACATAGTGCCAAAATTTCTTCTGATGTGAAACAAGATTCTGATTCAGCTTCTAATTGAAATGAGCATTTTTTGCGGTTATAACGCAGTCCCATATAGTGCCCATGTTCTTTTTGGTGCTTACAAAATTCAATAATATCATGTAAATCGCGTTGAATACTGCGTTCGGTTACTCCATAATGGCTAGCTTCTTTTTCTTTTTGTAATGCTTCCCCGCGTAATAAACGAGTATATAAATCTAATAAACGTTCTTTTTTACTATCTTTATCAATCTCCGTCAATCTATACACCACCTTTAACATATTACATTCTTATTATCTAAAGAATACGCATATTTATCTTTTAAGGCAACAACGGATAGATAAAAAAATACATTTTTGCAAAAAAAAGTGTTCTATTTTATTATTCTAGGTAACGCTATAATGTATTTTTATGCATGCTATTTCTGTAAATACAAAAATAGCATTAACTAAATATTTATTTTTTTACAAAAAAAAGATTATTTAATCTACATAGTCACAATTTGACCTGCTTAATTTATTTTTGAAAATGTTATTATAATCAAGAAAGTAGCAATTTATTTTTCATCATATATTTAAAAATTTTGCCGATTCTTCTGCTAGTAACTGTTCTCTTATTGTATTTAATTTTTTACTACGTTGCACCCACATTTCTTCAGGATTAACTAATCGTAAATATTCTGGCCATAAGGTATGGATTTCTTTTTCAGCATAATGAATAACTTCTTCTAAACTAGGTGTTTCATATACTAATTTTCCCTGTTGAAAAATAGGTATGAGCATTTTCCTTACTTCGTATGTTCCTCCATGAATCATGCGGAATCGCCAAGGGGCACGATCACGTATTAATTCATAATCTTGCATAGGGTCAATAATTTCCTCTTCTAAAGAAATAATATCTGCCTTCATTTTACTGCTTTTTTTATCATAAATTCGATAAACATTTTTAATTCCTGGATTCGATATTTTTTCTACGTTATCACTCATTTTGATTTTAGGAACAAATGTTTCTCCTTCGTATTGTCCGACTAGTTTAAATACGCCTCCTAATGAAGGACCATCCTTAGCTGTAATTAAATGAGTTCCAATCCCCCATGAATTAATAACGCTGCCTTGAATTTTTAATTCTGAAATAAGATTTTCATCTAAATCATTTGAAGCTGCAATAATAGCATCTGCAAATCCTGCATCTGCTAATCGTTTATGTGCTTCTTTAGAAAGATATGCTAAATCACCACTGTCCAAACGAATGCCATATGTTTTAGGTAGTCGATTTGCTGCACGCATTTCCTGAAAAATTTCAATTGCATGTGGAACACCTTGACGCAATGTATTATATGTATCTACTAATAAAATTAAATTATTAGGATATTGCCGTGCATAAGCCCGAAACGCTTCTAGTTCAGAAGGAAAACTCATAACCCAACTATGTGCCATAGTGCCCAAAATAGGAATATGAAACATAGCACCTGCCAAAACATTACTCGTACCGTTAAAACCGCCAATCATAGCTGCTCTTGCTCCATGTACGCCCGCTGATTTTCCCTGAGCACGGCGTAGACCAAATTCCATTAATGTATCTTTTCCCGCAACACTGCGTATACGTCGTGCCTTTGTAGCAATTAGGCTTTCGTGATTTAAAATCATTGAAATGCAGGTTTCTAATAACATAGCTTCACTTTTTTTTGCATGAATACGAAGTAGTACTTCTTGAGGAAAAGCGATAGTACCTTCTGGCATAGAATAGATGTCACCAGTAAAAGTAAACTGTTTTAAATACGTCAAAAATGATTCTTGAAATAAACCCGTACTACGTAAATATGAAATATCATCTTCATTAAAATGTAATTTTTTTACAAAGTCAATTACATGGTTAAGTCCAGCGATAACAGTATATCCATTGTGAAAAGGATTTTTTCGATAAAATCGATCAAAAATACATATTTGTTCATGCTTGCCTTCTAAAAATAATCCTTGCATCATGGTTAGTTGGTATAAATCGGTGACTAATGCGTTTGTATACAAGATGCTCGCCTCCAAATAAATGTTTAATTTAATTATACCATATTTTAATATAGATAGTGTTCTTTTATTATGCTATATATTGATAATGATATATAATTCATATTTGCCAATTTAATAATCTCTAAACACTATTTACCGGCCATTATTTGTACGTATATAGTTATGATAAAATTTTCTCATTAAGTATAATGTTGTAACAAAAATTATTTATAAATACAAAAAAATATATGTTATAATATATGTGATTATACAAAGAAAGGACTCATATATGAAATATCGACTTATGTTATTTATTACAGCCATTGTTTGGGGTGGTGGCTTTGTAGCCCAACGATTAGGAGCAGAAAGCATTGGTCCTTTTACCTTTAATGCATTTCGTTTTCTTATCGGAACTTGCGTATTACTTCCCTTTATCTTATGGACAAACCAAAATAAGAAACAGATCGATAAACTACCACAAAAGCTTTCCCTATATAAAGCATCTATCATCTTAAGTATAATTTTGTTTTGTGGTGCGGCATTACAACAAATTGGTCTTTCTTATACGTCCGCCGGTAAAGCTGGATTTATTACTTCTTTATATATTATTACTGTGCCGATTTTAGGATTATGTGTAAAACATCCTTTACGCATTTCTCATCTTATAGGCTGTCCCATTGCCGTTATAGGTCTATATTTATTAGCTTTTCATGGTGGCAGTTCTACATCAATTAATTATGGTGATCTGCTACAATTAATAGGTGTATTTTTTTGGTCAATCCATATTTTGTTAGTAGGATATTTTGTTCGCTATTTTTCAGGTCTTCATTTAGCAATAGGACAATTTTTATGTTGTAGTTTAATTAATATGGTAGCAATTTGGTTTCATGGAGAAATAATAACCCTGCCCACCTTAATCGCAGCTGCTCCCGCCCTTTTTTATTCTGGTGTATTAGCAAGTGGCGTTGGCTTTACTTTACAAATGTTAGGACAAAAAGGAGTATCTCCTACGGAAGCTTCGCTTATTTGTAGTCTTGAAATGATCTTTGGTGCTATGGGTGGAGTATTATATCTCGGTGAATGGATGAGTCTCCTAGAATGGTTCGGATGTATCCTTATGACAATAGGAATTTTTTCTGCTCAAATTCCTAGCCGTTCGATAATCCAATGGAAATAAAATAAAAACGCAACATATCGTATTGGATATGTTGCGTTTCTTTTATAAAATAAATAGACGAAATAACAATTCAGGTATATGATATCTTTGTATGTTTTATGTTTGTTCAACTAATATTGAGGTGAAAATAATGACGTTTTATGAAAAAGCTATGCAAATTCGCACTAAAAATAAAGGAATTTTGGAAATCGTTCCTCGTGTGAATATACACAATCATGATGATTTAAGCGTATTATATACTCCAGGTGTAGCTGAACCATGCAGAAAAATTGCGGTTAATCCCGATGCTTCGTTTGAGCTTACGGGACGCGGTTCAACGATTGCCGTTATTTCTGATGGTACACGTGTTTTAGGACTTGGAGATATTGGTGCAGAAGCAGCTATGCCTGTTATGGAAGGAAAGGCTTTATTATTTAAACTATTTGGTGGAATTAATGCGGTTCCCCTTTGTTTAAATACTAAAGATCCAGAAGAATTTATTAGAACTGTAAAACTATTAGAACCTTCTTTTGCAGGGATTAATTTAGAAGATATATCTTCTCCAAAATGCTATGAAATTGAAAACCGATTGAAAGCAGAAATGACTATTCCCGTTTTTCATGATGATCAACATGGTACAGCCATTGTTGCTTTAGCAGGTGTGTTGGGTGCTTGTCGTTATACAAAGCGAACGATTCAAGAAGCTCATATTGTAGTAAATGGAGCTGGGGCTGCCGGTGCCTCTATTACGAAATTATTGTTATTAGAAGGAGCAACCAATATTACCTTAGTAGATAAAGATGGTATTTTATATGAAAATATGCCTGGATTACATGCTATGCAAAAAGTATTATCCCAAAAGACAAATCCCATAAATCGTCACGGTTCGTTAGAAGACGCTCTTGTAGGTGCAGATATTTTGATTGGGGCTTCTGCTCCAGGTATTTTTACTCCAAAACGAATACATTTAATGAATCATCATGCAATTGTCTTTGCCTTAGCCAATCCCATCCCGGAAATTACTTATGCAGAAGGTAAAAAAGCAGGTGCGACGATTGTAGGTACGGGGCGTTCAGATGCACCAAATCAAATTAATAACCTAATGGCTTTTCCAGGTATTTTCAGAGGTGCTTTAGCTGTGCGTGCTACGCAAATTAATGAAGAAATGAAACTTGCTGCGGCACATGCTATTGCATCATTAATTTCAGATAATACATTACGTAGTGATTATATTATTCCAGACTCTTTTGATCTGCGTGTAGCACCTGCCGTTGCAGCTGCAGTAGCCCAAAAGGCTATTGAAACTAATGTAGCTCGTCAAACTAAAGATCCTCATGATATTTATCAAGAAGCAGCTCAAGAAATAGCCAATTTACGTCAACGATTTATTCTTTAAGATAAAATTATAAAAAAAGACAACGTTAGGGGAAAACGTTGTCTTTTTTTTATTTATACCACTTGAAAAACATAAAATTTCAAATAGTTCGTTTCTGGTACACTCCATAAAATAGGGTGGTCTGGAGATTGTTGACGTGCTTCTATTTGGCGTAAATGCACATGTGCATCTTTAGCTGCATCTTTTAACATGCGACAAAACAATTCTTCTTTCATGAAATGTGAACAAGAACAAGTAGCCAAGTATCCTCCACGTGGTAGTAACCGCATGGCTTTCATGTTAATTTCTTTATAACCACGAATTGCATGAGCAACGGTTTTTCCTGACTTAGTAAATGCTGGTGGATCTAAAATAATAAAATCATAATCATGATTTTTTGTTTCTACTAATTCAGATAACAATTCAAATACATTTGCTTGTTTTGGAAAAACGATGTGTGATAGCTGATTTTGTTGAATGTTTTTAATGGTCATCGCAATAGCTTCCGCAGAAGCATCAATAGCGTCAACACGTGCTGCTCCACCCTTCCCCATATTTAAAGCAAAGGCCCCGGTATGGGTGAAACAGTCTAATACATGTTTTCCTTTTGCTAATTTTGCAACACAGCGACGATTATATTTTTGATCTAAAAAAAATCCAGTTTTTTGACCATTTTCAATATCTACTTCATATAAAATGTCATTTTCTTTAATGGAAATAAATGCACTATCAGGAGTATCTATATAATCTGCTTTATACCATCCTTTATACATAGGTAGTCCATCTAATTCCCGTACTTTAACATCATTTCTTTCATAAATTCCACGGATGTGAATGCCCTTTGTTTGCAATACTTCTATTATAGCTTTAAAAATAATATCCTTTATTTTATCCATACCATAACATAAGGATTGACAAACCAATATATCCGTATATAAATCAACTGTCAAGCCAGGCATTTGATCGGCATCACCAAAAATCAAGCGACAAGAAGAAAAATCTTCCCCCATAACAGTTTCACGATAAGCAATTGCATAGGTTACTCGGCGCTTCCAAAAGGCTTCGTCAAAGATATCATTCGTATTACTTGAGATTAAACGTACACGAATTTTAGAAATATCATTAACAAAGCCCGTTCCTATATATTTACCTTTTTCAGAATATACATGAACTAAATCTCCCGTTTGATAGGAACCGTCTACCTTAACTATTTCTGCCCCATAAACCCAAGGATGTCCTTGTTTTGCCGCTAATTCACCTTTTCGATTTACTTGTAATCTTGTAAAATTTCTCATATATCTCCTTTGTATTCTACGATTTCAATGACTTTTTCATAAACGCTATCCATATTTATATCCAATGTTTTTTAGTTTTTTATCTTTAAAACCTTCACTGGCTTTGACAATCAGATAATGATGACTATTTCTCTATTATGTTATAGGGAAATTATCGTAATACATGAAATGAAACATCTCAATTGGACTATTTATATCTTCCCCTTTATTGTATCAATTTCTTGTAATGCACGTTGTGCTAAAAACATGTTTTTTTCTTTTTTCTTCATTTTCTTTTTCACACCTAATGGCTCTATAATACCAAAATTAATATTCATGGGTTGAAAATTAGTATTAGGATGATGCGAAATATAATGACTTAATCCACCAATTGCTGTTTGAGAAGAAAAACGAATACAGTCTTTGTTCATATATAACTGTGCCGCATTAATTCCTGCTAATAAGCCCATTGCGGCAGATTCCAAATATCCTTCTACTCCTGTTAACTGCCCTGCAAAAAATAAATATGGATTTTCTTTATATTGTAATGTTGGTAATAATACAGCTGGTGAATTAATATATGAATTACGATGCATAACACCATACCGAACAAATTCTGCCTTTTCTAATCCTGGAATAAGTGAAAAGACTCGTTTTTGTTCAGGGAATTTTAAATGGGTTTGAAAACCGACTATATTGTATAATGTGCCCTTGCTATTATCTTGACGTAATTGAACTACCGCATAAGGAATTTCTTGAGTTTCTGGTAAAGGTAGACCAACTGGTTTAAGTGGGCCAAAACGCATTGTTTCCATCCCTCGTCCTGCCATTACTTCAATAGGCATACATCCTTCAAAAACGGTATCATCTTTTTCAAATTCATGTAATTCTGCACATTCTGCAGTTATCAAATTTTTCCAAAAAATTTCATATTCATCTTTAGTAAACGGACAATTTAGATAATCGGCTCCACCTTTATTATATCGAGCAGCTCGATAGATTTTAGTCATATCTAATGAATCAAATGTTACAATCGGAGCGGCCGCATCATGAAAGTGAAAATACGCTTCTCCAGTTAATTGTTGAATTTGCTCTGCCATTGCTCCGTCTGTTAAAGGGCCCGTTGCAATAATACAAAGACGATCCGTGGGAATCGTCGTTACTTCTTCATGCACAATGGTGATAAATGGATTATTAGTCATTTTATCTGTAATCCATTGACTAAAGGACGTGCGATCTACAGCTAATGCCCCACCTGCTGGTACACGATGTTTATCCGCACCTTGCATAATTAATGAATCTAACCGACGCATTTCTTCTTTTAATAAACCGACAGCATTTTCGACATTAGCAGCTCGAAAAGAATTACTGCATACTAATTCCGCAAATAAATCAGTATGATGTGCAGGTGATGAACGTAAAGGACGCATTTCTGCTAATTCTACGGGAATATTACGTTTGCTCAATTGATATGCCGCTTCTACACCAGCCAAACCGGCACCTATAACCAGTACACTATTCTTCATTTATAACTTCACCTTTTTTATGATTTTCACAAGTTTCATTACTACAAAATAGCTTATCGGCCCCTCGCTTATAATGCTTAATAGTCATCATAGACCCACAGAGTGAACATTTTTTATTCGTAGGTTCGTTCCAAAGGACAAATTCACAATTGGGATATTCACTGCACCCATAAAACAGACGCCCTCGCTTTGACTTACGCCGTATCAATGTGCCTTTTCCACAATTCGGACAAGGAATACCGAGATCATCTATAATGGCCTTTGTATTGCGACAAGTAGGAAAATTAGAGCATGCCAAAAATTTTCCGAATCGACCGAATTTATACACAAGGGGAGCCCCACATTTTTCACAACGTTGCCCTGAATCTTGGCCTGCAACTTTCACTTTTTCCATCTCTTTTTCAGCTATGTTTAATTCAGGTTTAAAAATACTATAAAAATCGCCTATTACTTGTGCATATGAAACATTCCCCTGTTCAATTTCATCAAGTTCTTTTTCCATATGTGCTGTAAAATCAACATTAATGATTTGTTCAAAAAATTTTTTTAATAACGATATTGTCACTATACCTAATTCCGTTGGAATAAATTGTTTTTCCTTTTTTTCAACATAATTACGCCGTTGAATGGTATCCATGATAGGTGCATATGTACTAGGACGACCAATCCCTTTTTCTTCCATTGTTTTAATTAAACTCGCTTCCGTATATCTTGCAGGTGGTTGCGTGAAATGTTGACTCGGCGTAATTGATACGGCTTGCACGATTGTTTTTTTTTTTAATTCGGGCAACTCTTCGTCTTTTTCTTTTTTCTGATCTGCATATAATTCTGTAAATCCTTTGAAAATAACTTTATAACCTGAAGCACGTAATTCATATATATCACTTTGAATAGAAAGCGTCATATTTTCTGTTTCTACTGCTTCCATTTGACTAGCTAAAAAACGATTCCAAATAAGTGTATACAGACGTAATTGATCACGTGATAAAAAAGCACTTACCATCGTAGGCGTATATTCTAATGAGGTTGGACGAATGGCTTCATGTGCGTCTTGACTTCCCTGTTTTGTTTTAAAATTACGAGGTTTAGCCGGCACGTAATTGTCGCCATAAGTTTGCTGAATATACGTGCGAGCAGCTTGAATCATATCTTCATTAATACGAGTGGAATCCGTTCGCATATAAGTAATAAGTCCAACGTGACCAGCTTCCCCCATTTCTAATCCTTCATATAACTGCTGAGCTAACATCATCGTTTTTTTTGCCCCAAAATTTAATTTTCCAATACATTCTTGCTGTAATGTTGACGTGACAAATGGTGGCTGTGGTTGACGGCGACGACGACGTTTTTCCATCTTTACAATACGATCAGGGGTGTCATGAGTAACTCCATGTTGTTGCCATAATAAGGCTTGCGTAATCTGATCAGCTTGTTCTTTATTTGGAATAATCGCTTTTTTCCCATCGATCTTTACCAATTCGCATGATAAAGAAATATTATCATCCGTTTTATAAATACCACTAATTTTCCAATATTCTTCAGGTACAAATGCATTTATTTCTTCTTCCCGTTCACAAATAAGCCGTACTGCAACAGATTGCACACGGCCAGCACTTAACCCCTTGCACACTTTTTTCCATAATAAGGGGCTTAATGAATACCCTACAATTCGATCCAATACACGTCTTGCTTGCTGGGCATCTACTTTAGGCAAATTAAGTGGTGCCGGACTGGCAATACTAGCCGTAATTGCTTTTTCTGTAATTTCATGAAACATAATACGGCACGGTGCAGTTGGATCAATCTCTAACAAATGAGCTAAATGCCAAGAAATTGCTTCACCCTCTCTATCCGGGTCAGTAGCTAGAAATACATTCTTTGATTTTACGTATTCAGCTTGCAATTCAGCAATAATTTTGCGTTTATCCCACATATTTATATACGTAGGCAAAAATCCATTTTCCAGATCAATACCTAATTGATTTCGTGGTAAGTCACATAAATGTCCACAACTCGCCAAAACTTTATAATCTTTTCCCAAAAATCGTTCAATTGTTTTGGCCTTAGCTGGAGATTCGACAATAACTAAATTTTTTGCATTCTTAGACGGCACTTTAGGTTTTTTTAATTTTTCTACGGGTCTTTTCTTTACCGTACCTTGAATGATAAGTTTTTCCTTAGTTGGGCTGCTTTTTTTGCTTTTCTTATTCGCTTTGGTATCATCAATTACAATAGTTCGTTTTATTGGAAATTCTAGCATCTATTTCATCCTATCTATCAAAAAACTACAACATATATTAATCTAATTTCTAATGATACACTATATCACTTATTCTATCAACTTATAGCAATATCAAAAAGCAATTTTTTGCATAAAAATATAGCAGACCGTCAAAGGCGATCTGCTATATCTTTTATCATTAAAATGCGAATACTACTTGTGCACGTGTTTCTTCTGCTAAGCCTACGTTATTTGATTTTTTCTTAGAAGCAAAAGATCTCATCGCTTGGAATTTGATATTTTTGGCAACGACATAATCTACGCCAGCGCCCCATGATTTAACATTTGCTGTTAATGCGGCAGCTCGCCATAAACCGCTATTAGGAGCAAGCGCATAGTTGTCAGCATTAATATATTCTACCCATACATCCCAAGATTTCGGGGTGAGAACATCAGCAGTACCATATTGTACTTTGCCTAACCATACTTTGGTTGCTTTATCACCTTTGATATCACGTTTTGTCTGTTCGTAATTTCCAGATACGGTGATCTTATCTGCTTTTACTTGAGCATATGCACCTAATGTGTTGTGTCCGATTCCATTTTGATTAGGTAAAATCGTTGCATGGTATACACCAATGGAAGTATTATTCCGTACGGTTCCTTCTACTTGTTGGAATGACACTTTACGATTTAATAAAGCAAAAGTATCGCCGTCTTTTAATTTACCATATCCCACGGTAGCAACAAAATTATCACGATTATAGGTAAGTTTTACACCATCTAAGGTGCTGTCATATAAGTATCCTTGACCTAATGTAAAATCCTGACGACCTAATGTTAATCCTACTTTTTGACAGACTTGAGCCTGCAAATTAGCGACCTTAGTTACAGCGTGTGCTGCTGAAGCATTATCAGTGCTTTTGAAAGCTTGTACGTATTCAACGCCATATTGTGCAGTAACATTATCGTTTACTTTCGCAGTAGCCTTAAGTACTGTTTTTAAATCATAGGAAGCATCTTTTTCAACCTGTCCTTTGATATGAATGTAGCGAACACGTGCATTACCTTCTAATTTTACATTTCCTACTTTATTTTCTAATTCAGATACGCGAACACCTAATACATTTAATTCATTTGCAAACTCTTGAGCTAATTTATTGATAACTGCACGTTGTTGTGCGTTAGCTTTATGTGAATTAGCCATTGCTTTTGCTGTAATTTCAGCTGCTTCATAACGAGTGATCGTGCGGTTTCCTTCGAAATGCGTACCATCTACACCTTGAATGATACCTGCATTGGCAATACTTACAACGGATTGGTATGCCCAACTATTAGCTGGTACATCAACGAATGGATTAGCAGCAAAAGCACATGCCGTGCCAACAGCCATGGTAGCCACTAAAGCGGACAATAATTTTTTACTTTTTTTCATAGTAAAATCTCCTCTTTTTTATATTTATACGTGATTACTTGCTTATTTCAATATGAAATACAAAAAATGAGTACCCTTGTTTCCTCTATTCTTTATAAATCATAATTTTATTAACATTATCCTCACGTATAAAAAAGATAACGTTTTGTTGAATTATACCATTTTAATTTTATACAATCAAGTTTTTTATTTTATTTATTTTTGAAATTGTTTATTATTTATCTTTTATTTTGATATATTGTATCATTATATAAAATAAATAATGATAACTAATATTATATTCTTTTAATGCAATTATTTCATACAATGAAACATAATTCATGTATTTAGTCGTTCTTTTCATTATGATATAATAAATAAAAAAATAGGAGATTTATATGAATATAGATAGTATTACCTTACAAGTTATTACCAATGAATTACGAGAAGCATTAATCGGTGGCCAAATTTCAAAAATTTATCAACCTGATATACGTACCTTATATTTTCGTATTTTTAATACGCCTAAAACATATCATCTTATTATCACATTAGATATTACTCCACGAATATATCTTTCTTCTGTTATTCCACCTATGCCTGATATGCCATCGGCACTTTGTATGTTTTTACGAAAGTATTATGAAAACGGTAGAATTGCTTCTATTGAACAATTGTATTTAGATCGCTTATTATCTATTGATATTGATATTTTAAATGCAGCAGGAAAATTAATAACACGCACAATTCAAATAGAATTAATGGGCAAGTATAGTAATGTCATTTTTACAGAAAATAATATTATTTTAGAAGCATTGATTAAAACTAAACGCAATACTACTGCACTCCGTACAATTGCACCAAAAGAACCTTATGGTTTTCCACCTAATGCAATGAGGATGAATCCGTTTTCATTTACCTCAGAAGAATTGGCTGACATGATTCCTAATAGTGTAGAAGAAACGTTAGGAAAATGGTTGTTGCGTCATTTTAATGGCATGAGTACAATTCTTTTAAATGAATTGACCTATCGGACGGGAATTGACCATAACAAGACATTAGCAGAAATATCGTTAAGTGATCGATTTACGTGGTGTCGTGCAATAGAACAAATGGGAATAGAATTAAAACAAGTAAATGGAGTTTATGTATATAAAGAAAATGAAAAAACGAAAGAACTCATATTCCCTTTGCTTTTACAATGCTTATCTACTTCTTCTCCTGTTCACGTTCCTTATGTTCAAACCTATTTAAATAAATTTCAAGAGAATTGTAAAAGCTTAAACGGAGAACAACGGATATTACAAAAAATAGTTCAAAAACGTATAGAAAAACAAAAGAAAAAAATACATCGTATGCAAATAGAAATGGAAGAAACGAACAAAATGGATGTATATAGAGAATATGGAGACTTATTAATGATATATGCTTCCATGCCCTGGCAACATCAATCGTATATAACCGTTGATAATATTTTACATGAACCCGTAAATTCAATAAAAATTCCCATTAATCCAGCATGTTCTTTAACAGAAAATGCAAATAAATATTATAAAAAATATACAAAATTACGGCATAGAAAAAGAAGTACTGCCCATTTACAAGAAGAGAATGAGATGTTTTTAACATATCTCTATTCTCTCGACTATGCATTAGAAACGGTACATACAAAAGCGGAAATTGATGACATAAAAGACGAAATGAAACAAAGCAATTTATTAGAGCATACCTCAAGAATAAAAACAAAAAAGAAGACGGTCTCCCCTATTTTTACTATCATGATAGATAATATTCCGCTATATATTGGACATAATAATAGGCAAAATGATTATTTAACAGGGAAAAAAGCACATCCTTATGATTTATGGTTTCATGCTAAAAATATCCCTGGCTCACATGTTATATTAGCTTGCCATGATGTACAACCAACGGTGGAGCAAATAGAAAAAGCAGCACAAATGGCTGCATTTTGCAGTCAAGGGAAAAAATCATCAAAGGTAGAAGTTGATTGTACATTAATAAAATATGTAAAAAAAATGCCCCATGCAGTGCCGGGACTAGTAACTTTTTCTCATCAAAAAACATATTTAGTAGAACCTAAGGATATTTCGCTACATAAATAATGAAACAACCCATATTATTATGGGTTGTTTTTTGGTACGCGTGGTTTATGTAATTTTCTACGATTATTTATATATGCGTTATAATGCACATTCAATACAGCTTGTATGGCTTCCCTGCCCACTGGCATAAGTAACCGATATTTAAAAATTAAGTCCTGTTCTTCATCCGTATATGTAACAACTGGTAAGGATGCATCCATCGGTACATCGTATCCCATAAGCCATGCCAAAGAAACACCATAGGTGATACTAATAACATATAATTTATCTTGCTTTGGCGTAATTCTACCAGAAATATATTGACACATGGCAGATCGCGAAATGCCCATAGTTTTACTTAAAATAGCCTGACTAATTTGTTTTACTTCTAATAATTCTTTTAATCGATTTGATGTTGTACTTATTTTCATAATAGGTGCCCTCTCTTTATAGAAAAAAGAATTGTCTATTGGAAATAAACAAATTATTTTTTATATTTTGTGTGTATCTTGTATAACATATATATTATCATATTTGTTCTAAAATAAAAAGCCTTTTTAGTGAATAATATTAGTTCATACTTGCATTTATCGTATAATTGTTGCTTATAAAAATTTGATAAAAATACATCTGCTTTTATATGAACTCTTTTAATGTATTATAATTTAGTATATAGTTTAAAATATAAACTAAAAAAAGATTTTATAGACAAGACTCATCTATAAAATCTTTTCTTCTATTTTATTACTAATCCCTCACATTCATGAGGATGTTGCTTTACCCACATTTCTGCATACGAACAAGAAACCCGAAATGTCTTACCATGTGCTTTTAAATAGTCAACGGCTTTTTCCATTAATTGTGCTGCTACATGCTGACCTCGTAAACGCTCGTCAACAAAGGTATGGGTAATTACAATAATGCCATCATCTCCTTGTGGAAATTGAATATAAGCAAGTACATTTTCGTGCTCATCTTTTAGCGAAATAGATTGTGTATCATAATAAAATTTCATTATAACCTCCTTTATAACAATGGTTCCGGTATTAAAAAAGAATAGGGGATGACCATATTTCCTTTTCCTCAGAGTGAGGCGCTTCATCTTCTCGCAGTGATGCAAATAATAGTGCATCTCGATACATTTTAGCCACCGTTTCTAATGTTTCCATTCGATACAAGGCTTCCGTTAAAGATTCTCCCAGTGCAATAGCACCATGTCGTTCTAATAAACCAACATTTGCTTGTAACATACTCACGGCAGCAGCAGTTGCTAATTCCATCGATCCAGGTAAAGCATAAGGAATAGTGGGCACATGTCCTAATACCAATTCCCCTTCTGTAACCAAATCAGAAGGAAAAGGAATTGCCGCAACGGATAAAGCTGTTGCCGTGATTGGATGAGCATGTACAATCGCTTTTACATCGGGACGTTTAGAATATATTTGGATATGCATTGACGTTTCCGATGAAGGCTTTCCATTTCCCTCTAATACGTGGCCAGTTAAGCTCACCCGAAGTATATCTTTTTTACGAACTTCTCCCTTAGGTTTTTGGGAAGGTGTAATAAGGATAGAACCATCGGCACAACGCACACTGATATTTCCATCGCAGGCCGTAACAAGACCTGCTTTAGTTATTTTTTTTCCAATATAACAAATTTCTTTTTTTGTATCCATTCGATTCCTCGCTATTATCTTACCATTTTATCGCATCGTTGGCATATTCCTACCATTAAAAATTTCTAACATTTCTTGTCGTACTAAACGACGAATATGATGCTGTTGCCTTTTCGTAAGATCATCTACATTGATATTAAATAAATAATTATCTAAATCAAAATCTTTTAAAATCATTTTAGTATGAAAAATATTTTCTTGATATACATTTACATCGATCATATCGTATTGTGTTTTTGTATCACGCGAAATATAATTTTGAATGGAATTGATACGATGATCAATAAACAATTTTTTCCCCGATACATCACGCGTAAATCCACGAACATGATAATCTAATGTAACAATATCTGATTCAAAATTATCTAATAAATAGTTTAATGCATTTAATGGAGAAATGCGACCACAAGTAGATACTTCAATATCCGCACGAAAAGTCATAATTCCCTTTTGCGGATGACTTTCAGGATAGGTATGTACTGTCAAATGACTTTTATCCAAATGACAAACTACATCAGCATCAGAAGGTTCCATTTGTTCCTCTGAAATTAGAATCGTCACGCTAGCTCCCTGTGGATCATAATCTTGACTGGCAATATTTAAAATATGAGCTCCAATAATAGATGAAACTTGTTGTAAAATATTTGTCAATTTTTCAGCATTATATTGTTCATCAATATATTCAATGTATTGCCGTTGTGCTTCAGGACTAACAGCATAACAAATATCATACATATTAAAACTTAAGGTTTTGGTTAAATTATTAAATCCATATAATTTTAATTTGCTTGGTTTTAGTGTCATGTCTTCATACCTTTACCGTGAAATTAACAGATACCTGTCTATTTATTTAAAATAATATATACGTGTATACTACATCGCTGTCATTTATCTAAAATTAACTGGTCAATTAAATGACGTAATGCCTGACCACGATGGCTAATAGCATTTTTTTGGACTGGCGATAACTCGGCCATCGTTTTTTGTAACAATGGTACATAAAAATAAGGATCATATCCAAAGCCATTTGTACCAGCTGGCGTTTCCTGTATAATTCCTGCGCATTGCCCTCTGGCCAAAATTTCTCTGCCATCTGGATATAGTAAGACAAGCTCACAAATATATTCCGCTCGTCTTTGTTGAATAGACAATGATTTAATTTCACGCACTAATTTCCGATTGTTTGCTGCATCATCGCCATGTTTTCCTGCATAGCGTGCAGAATATATCCCTGGTTGTCCACCTAGTCCTTCAACGCATAAGCCTGAGTCATCCGCAATACAAGGTCTATGAGTATATTTCATATAATATTGTGCCTTTAGTCGTGCGTTTTCTAAAAATGTAGTACCATTTTCTTCGGGTTCACGAATATGAGGATATAATAAATGGATTGATTCTACATTATATCCTAATGGCGTAAGTAATTGCTGTAGTTCTTGTATTTTTCCTTTATTTTTTGTAGCTAGCAATAATACTTCATTCATCCATTTATCACTCCTATATCTGTGTTTTACTGATATCATTTTTTATAATAACAATCGGTGTTGTTTGAGAATCATTACCAAACGGATTATTTCGTAATAATGCGACCATATGCGTTGGGTCAATTCCTTGTGAATACCCTACGATACAAGCTCGCTTTAAATCATTTACATCAGCAATACAAACGCCCTTACAATCTATTTGCTGGGCAATCTGATTCGCTACTTGAGTCGGATTTTTCGGACCAAATACAATGCATTTATCAAATGGAGGCATTGTTCCTGTTACATCATCAATTAAAGCAGCTTGTGGACATAAACTATACCAAACACCTCTTTTTCCACAAACTTTTGCGATACCTCCTATTAGAAATGAAAATAATACTTTCCACTTTCCTTCGATATTCATCGCAGCTTGCATACCATATAAACTAGACATGCTTCCTTCAGGAGGTACAAAACGCCGTAATAATCGAGCTTGCCAAGAAATATGTAATTCTTCTGGTCTTGTAAAACGATGTTGTGTAATCGCAACAACGCTTTCGGCAATGCAAATAATATCTTCTTTGGTCACAAGGTTTGCCGTATATTTTTTTATTACATCAATAATATTATCTTGCTCTGTTAAAACTGCGGTTTTAACCGGTATTACTTCTACTTTAGACATTCTTTTTCGGATACTCCCTATATCACTGTTTTTCTACTACAAAGTTCAGCCGAACGCAACGTAATTCTAGCCTTATGAATATACCATTCATTTCTACCCACAGCTTGATAAACTAAATCAATTGGCATATCTGGAAATTGTTGAATGTCTTCTTGAATAGAGCCTGTTTTACTACTTAATGTAATAATGACCTTAATTTTATTTTTTTGCTTGGGGTAAAAAATAGTGGATTCCCAATATGAATCTTCTCTTGGTTTTGCTACATTAGTTAATCTGGCATATACGTAACAACGATTAAATTGTTCTTGCGGTAATAAAATACGTGGATAAAAATCCATGATAGTACCTGGTTGTTTACCTATATTTTTAAAAGGCACAACCGCTTCTACTGTGATAGACTGACGATTGGACTGCTTTATTTGGAAAGGGGTGCGTTTTTTTGCTTCAATGTAAAATATAGCATCTCCTTGATACCAACTAAATATATGAAAAAATAAATATCCTACCGCTATGCATCCAATAATTAACATAACCGCATTGATAATCATATAAATAAACACGTTTATTCTCCCCTACCATTTTTTTATAATGATAATTGACAGATAGTAAATTCATTGGCAGGAATTAAATGCGATGCCAAGCGACCTCCACGTTGTGCTTCTGCTGTAAAGTACAGTCTCAATGACCCTTGTTTGTCATCTGTATTGACTAACTTTTTTTGTTTTAATACATTCAACGTTTCTAAAGCCATTTCGTGAGCTGGATCAATAAATGCTAATCTGTCATAACTAAATGCTTCAAATAATTCTTGAACAAATGGAAAATGAGTACAGCCAAAAATCGCCGTATCCGCCATGGTATTTAGTATAGGCTTTACATATTCTCTTATGGGATTAATAATCGCTTGATCCTGTAGATGACCACGTTCAATTAATCCTGCTAATAGCGGACACGATTGTTCAATGACCGTCAATTGGGGATCTATTCGCAGTGCTTCTTTGCGATGACTATGATTCGCAATAGTAAGTTCTGTGGCAAATACAACTACCGTTTTGGTCGTACTAATTTTTTGTGCAGTATACATACCGCGACTCATGCCAATAAGTGGATAAGGTACTTCTCTTCTGACAATGGGATAGGCAGTAGCTGTTACAGTATTACAACCAATGGCAACTAATTTCACCTGTTGTTGTGTCATAAAACGTAAAATATCACGTGTATAAGACAAAATTTCTTCAGGTGTACGTGAACCATAAGGATTGCGTTTCGTATCGCCAACATAAATGATGTGTTCGTGGGGTAACAGCATTCGTAATTTATTGACTACCGTAAGTCCGCCAATACCGGAATCAAAAATACCAATAGGCTGTTTACTCATATCCACTCTTATTTCCCCCTCACGTATCTGAGTTCTGTAATGCTTTTAGTTTATTGTAATTTTCTAAATCTAAGCGTGTAGGCGCCCCTGTTTTTTGAAGGGCAAAGACATTTTGTGTTTCACCTATCGCAAGCAACGTATCATCTATATCCCGAACCAAGCGATATGTACATACCATTTGTGCACGCGTTAATCTTTTCACGGTTGTTTCAATACGTAGTATATCCCCAAAATAAATAGGATGTAAATATTCACACGATACATGTTTGATTGGATAAATAATACCCCTTTTCATTAATTCATTCAAATCTACCCCTGCTCTTTGCAAGTATTCAGAACGCCCACATTCAAACCATCGAATGTGATTCGAATGATGAGCAATTCCCATCATATCTGTTTCGTAATAGCGTACTTTTTCTTTAACAATAACAATCATTTAAACACCTCTATTCTATAAAGCACTCTTATCATTTTACGATAGGAACATGCGGATGTCAAAGAAAAAGAAAGTTTTTCTAAAAAAGAACAATTTGGCACAACTACTTGCCAAATTGTTCTTTATGAAAGAGAACTAAAGGGAAACCAACGTTTCGCTTTTTTTATGTGTTCGGGTTTAATATAATGTTCAGCATAACGAAAGACCATGGTTACCACAACAAGATCATCTACCCAACCCAATGTACCAAGAAAGTCGGGAATAATATCAAATGGTAATAACACATATCCTAAAGCACCCATTAAAATCCAGCGAATCGATGCAGGTGTATCCTTATCACAAATGCAATAAAATATTGCCATCCCTTTAGGTAAAAGTGCTAATTTTTTCTTTCCTTGCTTAATAAAGCGCAACCATTTTTTTACAGAATAAAATCGTGCTAACCAAAAGAATACTTGCATATATACATCCCCTATTCATCTAAGGACAATTTAGCATCTTCTATGGCTTGAGTAACTTTGGTTTCCGTCAATGGTTCCACTTCTTCCTTTTTTTTATCCTCTTTATCTGAATCCATTGTATCCGGGTTCAGTACATCTTCTGTTGCTTTATTACTATTATTTTGTTGCTTGCTTTTTTCTGCTTCTTTGACGATTTCATTAACTAAATCATCAGCATAACGAACGGAATTATACACATTTTTACCCCGTTTTTTTACATCATTTAATTTTTCTTGAGCAAGATGCCCCCACCGTTTCATAAAATCAATCGTTTCATCACCGAGAGGTATATTTTTTAAAGGATATTCTTTTAATTTTTCTGCTTGTTCTCGTGCTTTTTCCTTCCAATCATCCATCATATCAATATAAGGATTTAAATCTTCAGGCATACCATCACGTAACCATAATTGCGTAACTCGACCTAAACTATACGTGATACCTATAGCAACAGGAACTTGAATAACGGAAAAAGGAATTAAGGTTGCTAAAATATGCCCAATCACACGGCTACTAATAGCCCCAACAAAGCTAAAAATAGCACGTTCTGTTAATTTTACTTGATATAATTTAGCAATTTGGTTGACCATATATATTTCATTGGCCATTAATGCTACTGTACCTACGACAGGTGCAATAACAATAGCACCTGCTCGTGCTGCACCCCATCGGCATATTAATTCGGCTTTAATTTCGAGTTCTTCTGTAGACTCATCAATAGCTTCTAACACTTCTGTGGTTTCTAGTCGTTCCGCTTGAGAATTCTCATTTTCTTGTTCTTGATTATGTTGTAATTGTTGCACTTCTGATTTCAACGCAGCTAATTCCGCCTTTAATTTTTCTAGCGTTAAATCATTAATATTCTCTTTTTTTTCTTCGTTCATTTGTATCACCTCATAAAAAAAGGAATCTTCAAATTTCATATACTATTATCATTTTCGCATGTTTTTACCAACTTGTCAAACCACCATCTACGGGTATTGCTGCTCCTGTTATAAAAGAAGCCTTTTCACTTAAAAGAAAAATAATGGTGTGTCCTATTTCTTCGGCTTTTGCAATTCTATATAAAGGATAATGTTCTCGCAAGGAGGCCATAGTAATATGAACATTGTCTTTTAATTGTTTCGTTAGTAAGGGGGTTTCTACATCTCCTGGACAAACACAATTTACGCGAATTCCATAGGGGGCCACTTCTAATGCGTAGGATTTAGAAAAAGATACGATAGCACCCTTTGTTGCTCCGTATATAGAACAAGCTACATTTCCTTGTAACCCCGCATCACTGCCTAACGTAACAATCGCTCCGCCCGAACGACGTAAATAAGGTAAGGCATATTGACATAGCGAAATGGTTCCCCAAACATTAACGGCGAATAATTGCTGAATTTGTTCAGGTGTTTCATGTTGTAAAAGTTGTTCACGGTATTGCCCCGCTGCTGTAACCAGACCATCAATACGTCCAAAATGCAAAAAGCCCTTTTCAATAGCAGAATAACATTGTTCATCTTTACTTACATCCGCAGCAATAAAGTAAGCTTGAGTTGAATTCACTTCTAATTGTGCAAGCACAGCTTCTCCCTTTTCTTTATTACGTCCAATGAGTACCACTTGATACCCCTCCGCTATGAGTAGTTTTGCCGTTGCTAATCCAATCCCTGAAGTACCGCCACTAATTACAATTGTTTTTTTATTTTCCATATAAACTCCTTAAATAAAATGAAGATACTGTAAAATTAATTTGCATATTAAGATACATGTAACTATAAGCATAACATATCGAATAAAATTATTTCCCTTATGTATAGCTAAACGTGCACCTAAAAAAGCACCTAAGAACAAACTAATAGCCATACTAATGCCATAAATATAATATACATTCCCTAACGCAATAAAAATGATAAATGACGTAAGGTTACTAACTAAATTTAGTACCTTTGCATTGCCGGCTGCAAAAATGAACTCATATCCTAAAAGAGCAAAAAATACAATTAAAAAAGTACCCGTCCCCGGTCCGATAAACCCATCGTATAACCCTAATAAGAAAGAAATCCCCATGGCTTTATAAAGTGATCTTCCTTTTATTTCACGAGCAGTCACTTGTACTCCTAATTGAGGTTTAAAAAAAACAAAGGCCGCTGTTCCTAAAAGAGTAAGAATAATAATCGGATTAAGCCATTTGCTAGATAGATGTAACATGAAAACACAACCAATAATAGCACCGACTAGAGTAAACGGAATTAAATATGGCAGTAAATGTAAATCCGCTTTGCGTGCACGTATAAATTGCCCCGCACTCATTAACGCACCAAAAGTCGCAGAAAATTTGTTAGTTCCAATGGCGAGGTGGGGACTCATACCTGTCGCTAAAATGACGGGTAACGAGATAAGTCCGCCACCACCAGCAATAGCATCTACAAAGCCTGCAAAAAAACCGCCGATAATAACATATATAACATAATGTATATTGCCAATATGACCAAATATATCCATGTAGTTCTCGTCCTTTTCATACATATAAAAAAACAGTCGCTTTCTAGCTCACCTGCGACTGTTTTTACATACTATTTTAGAATAGCCGTATAGTAAACAAAAAATCCCTTTATTATTCTTGTAATAATAATTTAATTTTGTCTTCCATAATTTGCATACCATCGGTTTGACACAACGCACTTGCTTTAGACATTTTTTCTAATTCTGCTGGATTGGCTAACAAAGTAGTTACCATATTGCTCAATTCTTTTTCATTTTTTACCCAATGAGCACATCCTGTTTTACACATATAAGTTGCATTCGCTTCTTCTTGGCCTGGTATAGGGCTATATAAAACAAGTGGAATTTGTATTGTCGTTGCTTCCGTACAAGTCAAGGCACCAGGCTTAGTGACTAATAAGGCAGAGCGAGCCATTAAAGAGGGAATTTCTTGTGTATAGCCTAACACTTCGACGGGATGTTGCAGCGTAGACCGTAATTCACAAATTTCATCATATAAATCAGTATTATGCCCAGTAACCACAGAAAAAGAATCGATTAATGGTACTTGATCAAGTGCAACAAGAGATTGCCGAATAGACCCCATACCTAATCCTCCACCCATGATAAGAATATGATTTTTATGATTGGTTTCTTGTCCCCATTGCCATACTTGATTTCTAAACACGGAGCGTACAGGAATACCTGTAACAGCAATTTTATCTGCTTGAATTCCTTGTTGCTGTAACAACTGCTTGAGTGAATCGGTCGCTACGCAATATTGATCTAATTGTGGATACACCCATAATTGATGGATCGCAAAATCTGTAATCACTCCCATCAGGGGCATAGAAATACGATGTTGTCGTTTCAATAACGCAGCTGCTCCTGCAGGAAAAGGGTGTGTAAATATCAAAATATCCGGTTTTCTATTGGTTAACACGCTTAACATACGTCGTTTTAAGCCACGTGCAATCAACGTTTTAATAAATCTTCCTTTTTTATATCCCTGTGAAGAATAATACATTAAATCATATAACATCGGAAAAAAATCTAATATTTTAATATAGGTTTCTTTTACAATATTATCAATCGATAAGGCATCATTCGATAAAAAATCGATATGCTCAATTTCATATTCATCCGATTTTTGTTGAATATATTCTTCTATTGCTCGGGCTGCTTGCGTATGTCCAGTTCCTATGGAAGCGGAAAAGATAAGTATCTTCTTTTTCATCATACCGATTCCTTCTTTATGAAAAAATACACGTCTACACTGCTCACCACTTCAAAATAAAATGTCGGAAAACAAATGTTTTTTCTTATCATTTTTCTTATCAAAAGATAAAGAAAAGAGCCGTATATACCGCGGCCCTCCTCTATCATTTAACCTTATTTATTATTTACAAGATCTTTTAACTGTTTGCCTGCCTTAAAAGCCGGAGTTTTAGATGCTGCAATTTTAATCGGTTCGTTGTTCCGTGGATTACGGCCTTCACGTGCCTTACGTTGCCGAACTTCAAAAGTACCAAAGCCAATAATTTGTACTTTATCGCCTTTAGTAAGACTTTCACTGATCGATTCGAAAACAGCTTTTACCGCTTTTTCGGCATCTTTTTTCGTTAAATCGGATTTTGTTGCTACATTAGCAATCAATTCTGTCTTATTCATTAAAAATCCTCCTTTTAATAGTTACATCTGTCATTTTTACTAGCAAATCATTTATCTTCATTTTTTCTTTCCAGAATTTTTGCTTCTTGCCAAAATGATTCTAATTCTTCTAACGAAAAATCTTGCCAAGTTTTTCCGGCTTGCTGTACACGCTCTTCTACGTGTGCAAAACGACGATAAAATTTTCTGTTAGTGCGATGTAACGCGCATTCCGGCTCTATATGATAGCGTCGGCATACATTAGCAAAGATGAACAGCACATCACCGGCTTCTTCTTCAGCATGAACAGGATCACCCTCTTGTATAGCTTCACAGAATTCTTGTAATTCCTCCTTCACTTTATCCCATACAGATGCAATTGATTTCCATTCAAATCCCACTTGAGCAGACTTCTCTTGCAACTTATAAGCGGTTAATAAGGAAGGCATACCATTTACAACACCATCTAACAAGCGAATATGTTGCTGTCGCCGTTCTCTCTGCTTTAATCTATCCCAGTTTACCATATCAGCGGCAGTATTTTCAAGTCTTTTTATGCTAAAAACATAAGGATGACGTGTAATCATTTTTTTTGTGACATGAGAAACGACCATTTGAGGTGTAAAATAGCCCTCTTCTGAAGCGATTTGTGCGTGTAAAACAACATGATAAAGGATATCGCCTAATTCCTCATAAATTCCATCCATATCACCCTGATCAACAGCATCTAACATTTCATACACTTCTTCAAGTAAATATCTACGCAAGGTACGATATGTTTGTGCTTTATCCCAACTACAACCACTAGGTCCACGTAACGTTTCAATAACGTGAATGCATGGAGTAATGTCAAAAGGCATATGATTACGGGTCTTGTCCCTTTTCGAGCTTTCATTTACAAGCATTATTCGTATCTTTTCTGCCATTTCTGGACCACCTGGTACGGTATGAACAATATCGCACACGAGGGCTGTATCTAATAAATACGAAATAATCGGTTTATATGATGCAATAAAGCCCTCATCTTCCCATGGACGATATGTTTTATCCGTTTCGCTAGTACCTAAATAAATAATTTCAATATTTTTCATTCAGTCTCCTTTTTTGACGGCATTACATGATGATGAATACATGGAAGGTGCCCCACGTCTTCTCTGCGAACCGCTTTCACAGCAAATAAGCTAATTCCATAACAAATTACGCCTAGGATAATTGCCAAAATCGTAGCCATAGCATTCCCCATATAGGGGTTGCAAATAACATATATTCCCCCTACAACAACAGTCATAATTATCGCGGCTATACATACACGACCTAAGTATTTCCATGGTACTTGATAATGAACTAGCTTCCGAGCAAAATATAAATTCAATCCAGCTGCTATCGCTAAATCTGCATTGGTTGCCCATGCTGCCCCAACTTCACCTAACGTGGGCATAGCCGTTAAATGCCAACTTAAAAATACTTTTACTATAGCTCCAATAATCATATTCCATAAAGGAATTGCTGTACGTCCCATACCTTGTAGTAGTCCACTAGTTAATTGCTGCATGCCCAGCAATACGATAGATATAGATAATACCCGTATCGCTGGTCCTGCTAGAGGCGTATTATATAACAGTATAGAAATAGGCACAGCAAGAACGCTTAAGCCACAAAATGCCGGAATTGTAATCACATGGGCCAAACGTATAGAAGTGTTCATTCTTGACGTAATAACCTCAATATTTCCCTGGGTATAAGCGGAAGAAACGGCGGGCACTAAATTAGTTGCTAAGGCAATCGTTAAAATGGCAGGAACTTGGATGACCCCATTCGCCATACCACTGAGATATCCAAATAACGCCGTAGCTTCATGTACAGTATAACCGGCTACTTCTAATTGTTTGGGAACGATAAATAAATCAATACTAGCAATAAGTGGAAGTAACATATTGGCTGCAGCTACGGGAATAGCTAACGTAATTAATCGTTTAATCACCATACCGGAAGAAACCGATACGGCTACGGCCGCTTCTACTTTAGGTCGATGTTGATAATAATACCATCCTATGATCACTACTGTACCTGCTATCGCACCAGGAATAGCACCGGCTGCCGCTCCCACGGCTCCCCACATAAGGCCATGAGATAAACCAATGGCTGCGAATACAAGCATGGTCAATACGCGTATTCCTTGATCCGCAATTTGGGATATTGCCGTTGGAATCATTTGTTGTAACCCTTGAAAATAACCTCGAAAAGAACAGGCAATAATAGAAAGCGTTAACGCTGGTGCTAGTATTAACAAACTAGGTAATGCCCGATCATCTCGTACAAAAGAAAAAGCAATGAATACGTGTGCACTCAGTGCAAAGAGAATCCCACAAAGAATTGCTATACCTACTACAAAAGTTAAAATAACACGAAATACACCTTGTACATGTCCCTGCGTTCCTTTGGCCGCTTCATCAGCAATCATAATTGAAACAGCAATAGGAATACCCGCTCCGATGATGCTCAGAAAGAGGATATATATAGGATATGACATTTGATATAAACCAATACCTTCACCGCCCAACATCCGGGACAATAAAATACGATTGGCTGCGCCTAATACTTTTACCATAATACCCGCTAACGTGAGTATTAACGCCCCTTTTAAAAAAGTGGTCCCCTTCACTTTTTAGTCCCCTTTCGTTGTAAGCAAAATACCTTTATCAAATAATTGATAAAGGAAATAATATCCATTTCCTGCATCCAATCAATACGCCATACCGTTGGTAATCCTCGTATATAGCGAACCCGTTTTTGTAACGCTGGATCTAAGGCAGATAGATGTGGCATTTGTGCCACCTGTTGCCATTTTATTTCGACATAATCCTTTTTTTGTGAAATCAAGGTAATCCCTAATTTACGTGCAGCCACGCGTATAATAGCCACTTGTAGCAATGCTATGACAGGATCTGTCATAGTGCCATAGCGATCGGTCAATTCTTTTTCTAATGCGTTTATTTCATCTGATGTATCTGCTATAGCAAGGCGCTGATATATGTCTATTTTTTGACCATTATTCGTTATATACTCATTATCAATATAGGCATTTACTTGTATATCTAATACCGTTTCGATACGTTCCGTTTCATCGCTTATACCATTTTGCAACCGTTTAATGGCGCCTTCTAACATTTGACAATACATAGAAAAACCAACACCTGCAATATTGCCATGCTGTTCACGTCCTAATAAATTTCCAGCACCGCGAATTTCTAAATCGCGCATCGCAATTTTAAACCCTGAACCTAATTCAGTAAATTCTTTAATTGCCGATAACCGTTTTTCCGCAATTTCTGATAACACTTTATTTTTCCGATAACATAAATAAGCATAGGCCAAATTATGACTCCGCCCTACTCGCCCACGCATCTGATATAGCTGCGATAATCCAAAATGATCCGCATCATATACGATAATCGTATTTGCATTTGCTACGTCTAAGCCATTTTCAACTAAACTAGAACATAATAATATATCATATTTGCCTTCATAAAAATCAAACATAACTGCTTCTAACATGGCCCCTGACATTTGACCATGTGCCATGGCAATAGAAAACTCTGGAACTAATCGTTCTAATTCATTTTTCATGTAACCCATTGATTCTACTTGGTTATAAATAAAAAAGACTTGTCCCCCGCGACGTTTTTCGCGCGTAATCGCTTCACGAATAACCGTAGGATCATACTCCGTTACATAGGTTTGAACGGGAAAGCGATCTATAGGAGGCGTTTCCATAATACACATTTCTCTTAATTTTACTAACGACATATGTAATGTGCGGGGAATAGGCGTAGCACTTAATGATAGTACGTCAACATGTGCTGCTAAAGATTTCCATTTTTCTTTTTGTGCTACCCCAAATCGTTGTTCTTCATCAACAACTAATAAGCCCAATTGTTTAAATTGAACCTGTTTATTCAAGATACTGTGTGTACCAATAAGTACATCTACTTGTCCTAATTTCGTTCTAGCTAAGATATCTTTTCGTTCTTTTACTGACCGAAAACGATTTAATACTTCACATTGGACTCCAAAAGAAGCTAGCCGTTCCGTAAACGTAAGGAAATGTTGTTGTGCCAAGACCGTAGTCGGTACTAATACGGCTACCTGTTTATGACTCATTACTGCTTTAAAAATAGCCCTCATGGCTACTTCCGTTTTACCAAATCCTACATCACCACAAACCAAACAATCCATAGGAAAAGGTCTTTCCATATATTTTTTAATCTCTGCAACAGCACGTAATTGATCTTCTGTTTCTTCATAAGGAAACGCCTCTTCAAATTCTCTTTGAAAAGGTGTATCTGGTGGATAAGCAAAACCAGATACGACTTCTCTTTTCGCATATAAAGACAGTAATTTCTCTGCCAAATTATCAACTGATTTTTGTGCTTTGGCACGTGCTTTTTGCCAATCTTTCCCACCCATGCGGTGCAATTTGGGAATATCGCCTTCGTTCCCTATGTAGCGTTGAACTAATGCCATTTGTTCAATAGGAACATACAAAATATCATTACCAGCATAATGAATTTCTAAATAATCTCTATGGACATCATCAATTTCCATGGTTTTTAGTCCCATATACCGACCAATACCATGGGAATGATGAACTACATAATCGCCTTTTTTTAAGTCGGTAAATGTATTTATTTTCTGACTTTGGGTATGTTTTAGAAACAGACGGCGTTTTTGCATCCCATAAATATCCCGCTCACACAAAACGACTAAATGGGCATGCGGAAATTCAAACCCATTTTGTAAATTTCCCGTTACTAAGTAACAAACACCTTTTTGCAATGTATCAGGAATATGGGTTTCTATGGAAAAACCTTCTTGTTGCATCCATGCCTGTAATGAAGCCTTGCGATTAAGATTATCAATAACCAGTACAACCGTTTTACCTTCATCATGCCAGTGGCGTAATTCTTCTTTTAATAAAGAAAATTGTTTTTGAAAACTCGACATGCGTTTAGTAATAAGATGAATAGACGATTCTACTTTCATATCATAAAAGGTTGGAGATAAAAGGGATATAAGCACTTGTGAACAGGGATATGTCCGAGTAACCCATGTTCGCCATGGACAAAGATGTGATACATAATCATCCGACTCAGTTAATGCTTTTTTTAAATTATCACGTAACCTATTAGGTTCATCCCAAATAATCTGTCCTTTATGCAAATAATCCAAAATAGTAGCGACATACGGTTGATGTTCGTCCCAAGATAAGGAAAAAGGAAGAACCTGTACTTGCTCTACCGTTTGAATGGAAGTTTGCGACAATACATCAAATAAACGAATTTTTTCTATGGTATCACCAAAAAATTCTAAGCGTATTGGTTTCGTTTGATTTACCGCGTATATATCTAAAATATCACCACGTATCGAAAAATGCCCACAACGTTCCACTAATTCGACTCGTTCATAGCCATTTTGAATTAATTTTTCTAGTAATGCTGCACGTTCATATTCTTGGTTCACCTCGAAGGAAATTACTCGATTATCTAATTGTGATGGTGCAATAATATATTGACTAGCTTCTTCAACTGTAGTTAGAATAATACATTTTTTATCTTCTCGTAGCTGAGCTAATACTTCCATTTGACGAGCGACTCGTTCCATACTTTTGGCAGCAGTTGAAAACAATTCTTGTACAACAAAAGGAAATGTGAAAATAGGAATAGTCGGTACTAAAAATTGTAAATCCGACTTCCACTTCTCCATTTCTTCAGACGAGGATGTAATCAATAGCGTTGCACCCAGAGCCGTATCGATTCCCTGTGCAACAAGAATGTGTTTTGCCGAGCCTCCAACGCCATGAATATGATTACATCCTCCATTGATAAAAAAGTTTTTTATCTGCCGGAGGTTTTCTTCTTGATCCAACCATTTAAATAATTGCTTCATTGTTCCTCTTCTCTCATCTATCAACGCATTTCATTATATTATGTAATACGTTGTCATTATAGCACACTTACTTCATATTTAATATGGTTACATGCTTCCCAAAGAAAAACAGCGTATATACTTATTTATATACGCTGTTTTCTCTAATTTTCCTCATATGGTCGTATTCGCAAAAAAAGACCATGACAAGAACAGACTTGATGACATTTTGCTACTTCTTCCTCATCTAAAGTAGCGTCAACAATAGTCATAACTACCTCTTTTACTACCGTTTTACATGATTTGGCAAAAGCTAACATATGATCATATGATTGAATTCCAAAACGACTCCGCGTAAGCTCGACATATTTATCGGCATTAGATGCATTTAGACTAATGGAAATAGTATCTAAAATATTACCATAAAAATCCTCGGCAGTAGAACGTTGATAATATAAATCTGATAGACCATTGGTATTTAAACGTGTATGTATATTCGGATGATTACTTTTTACATACTGAAAAATAGAAATAACGATATCTAAACGCATTGTCGGTTCTCCAAACCCACAGCACACAATTTCTGATACCAATGGCCACGGAAGATGATCTAATTCATGTTTTATTTCTTCCCATGAAGGTTCCCGTTTTAGCCATAACGAAGATGTTTTTGCCATCTTTTTTTTCGTACGCAAACAGAATGTACAGTCGCAGGTACAACGATTAGTTATGTTAATATAACATGAGCGTTTACCGTTAGGATGTCGCTTAATACTATCTGACACGGTATAATATCGCCCTTTTTCCACTGTATATATAATCATTTTATATACCTTCCCTCTACCATAATGTTTCTAATACTTCTTCTATCGCTAAACCATAATTTGAATGGATGCCTAATTTATCGGTTGCACATAATGCGGTTGCTACAAAATCAGCTGCTTTACCAACTGCTTTTTCTATGGTCGTACCTCGTAACAACATACCACCTAATACAGCTGAAAATACATCACCTGTACCACTACGAGAAGGATTTTCTTTCGTTCTCCAAACCCATTGCAAAGGGTTTCCTTTTTGATAAATACAATTACCGATGGCATTTCCTTTTTCAATACCCGTAATTACAATATTATTAGGACCTAACTTAGCTAAACATGTAATTAACTCATTCATTTTTTCCTTATTAGAAGCGATAAAAGGATCATACGGATACGCAGCTAATACACACGCTTCGGTCACATTAGGTGTAATAATAGTAGATAATGATACAAGAGAACGCATTTTTTTACACATAACCGGATTATATGTGTCATATAATTTGCCATTATCTCCCATAACTGGATCCACCATCACAAAAGAAGTAGGAAACGCTTGTATAAAATCATAAGCCAGATCAATCTGTGTGGCTGAACCCATAAATCCAGTCATAATACCTGAAAAAGTTTCATGGTTCTCTTGCCATGCTTTTACATAACTTGAAAAATAAGGACTAAAATCTTGCATATAATATGTAGAAAAGCCAGTATGTGCCGATAAAATAGCCGTAGGCGCTAAACATGATTCAATCTTTAAAGACGCTAAAATCGGAATATCAACGGTTGCGGAACAGCGACCAATCCCCGTAAAATCAGTAAGTAATGCCATTCGTAATTGCGTCATATAGTACCTCTTTGACTCGCTAAGAGTGAGCGTACAGCAGTGATAATTCCATATGCAATAATAAGATTTACAATGCCTTCACCGATAAGTCCTGGTATCATAGCAATACCCGCTGGTACACCATAAAGTAATCCTCCAGAAACAGAATAGCCTATAACCATCCAAATAGAAGATAGTAAAATAGCGAAAAATACTTTCCACGAAAGGATAGATAAAGAATACCGTTGTTCTCTTAAAACATAGACGATAACATATACCATAATAACTTTTATGATAATAGTAGGTATAATCCATATAGGAAAACCGCCAAATAAATCCGCTAAAGCCGAACCTACTCCGGCGGCTACAGCAGATGATCGACTATAAAGACAAAACGGTAAGGCAAAAATCAAAGAATCACCTAAATGAGCATAGCCAAAAGGAATTGGTATTTTAGGAATAAATGTTAATAAAAATACTAAAGCAATCATAATAGCTGTATAGCATAGTGTTTTAGTTGTCATATTTCACACGTCCTATGAGAGAATGTCCATTCTCAAATTGATTAATCTGTATATTATTTTATATGAATATTTTTCGGACGTAAATAATACAGTTTATGTTTTTTCTGTCCTATATAGACGAGAACATAAAAAATAGCAGATTCATATACAGAATCTGCTATTTTACATAATATAGTTCATTATAACGATGAAAATAGTTTTTCTTTTGTTCGTTCCGCTTCAAATTTTACTTTTTCAATATCAATCGTAGTGAATTCTTTATGCCGTAATAAAACTTTCCCATCGACTAAAACGGTATCCACATCCATACTATTTGACGCATATACAAATAATGATAACGGATCGTTTTTTGGATACCAATGTAATCCTTCTCTATCAATTAATGTAATGTCCGCTTTAGCATTAACATCTAATGTACCGATATCCTTGTAGCCTAAACACTTTGCCCCACCTATAGTCAATAATTGAACTGCCGTATCAGCTGAAATAACCAGGGGATTTAATGTATTTGCTTTGTGTACTAAAGATGCTAAATGCATTTCTTCCACAATATCTAAGTTATTATTACTGGAAGCCCCATCTGTTCCTAACCCCACCGTAATACCCTTTTGTAACATTTTAGTAAGTGGTGCAATTCCACTGGCCAATTTAAAATTACTACCGGGATTATGTGCAACTCGAACATGTTTATTCTTCATAATTGTCAAATCGTCATCAGTCACCCAAACACAATGAGCAGCTAAACAACCGCAATCTAAAATACCCAATTCATCAGCTAAGGCTATAGGCGTTTTACCATATTGTTTTTGGATATCTTCTACTTCACCCTTTGTTTCACTTAAATGCATATGAATTTCTGCGCCTAATTCATGTGCTAAGTCAACGACTTGTTGTAAATATGCAGGGGGGCATGTATAGGGAGCATGTGGACCAAGCATAACTGTAATTCGACCATCTGCTTTTCCATTCCAATCATAGAAAAAAGTTCGACTTTCTTTTAACGCGTCTTGAGCATTAGGAGTAATACCCGTCATACCTCTGCTTAAGGCAGCCCTAATTCCTGTATCCGCTACAGCCCTAGCTACATCGGACATGAAAAAATACATATCTGCAAATGACGTCGTTCCGCAACGAATCATTTCGGCAATGCCCAGTGTAGTTTGGGCATACACAATGTCACTATCTAATTTATCTTCAGCGGGCCAAATTTTTTGTGTTAACCAATCCATCAACTGCATATCATCGGCATAACTACGAAACACCGTCATGGCGATATGATTATGCGTATTAACAAAGCCCGGCAACGCTAACATATGCTGACCGTCTATAATCTCATCATAATCCGTACGTTGATACGTATCGGGAAAACCGATAATTCGATCGTCTTGAATATCAATATTCTTTGCTTCGGTTACCTTATGATTTTGATATAGGGCTATATTCGTTATTAATTTTCGCATCGCTAAAACTCCTTAATCTAAATGTAAATATGCCTTTTGTTCTGCCGTCAAAGTATCAATAGCATATCCCATTGATTGTAACTTAATCTTAGCTACCTCTATATCAACTTCATGTGGTAATACATGAACATGATTTTCTAATTCTTGGTGATGTTCCAATATATATTTTGCTGCTAAGGCTTGAATAGCAAAAGATAAGTCCATAATTTCGGCTGGATGCCCATCGCCAGCGGCTAAATTAACTAAGCGGCCTTCGGCTAATAAATTAATAATATGTCCATTTGCTAATTCATATCCTTGAATATTATGCCTTGCTTCAAAAGAACGTACAGCTAAAGCTTCTAATTCAGGCTTATTTATTTCGACATCAAAATGGCCTGCGTTGGCTAGTAATACCCCATCTTTCATGTTTTTTATATGTTCGCCGCGAATAATGTCTTTATCACCTGTTAAGGTAACAAAAATATCTCCAATTTTAGCAGCTTCCGCCATTGGCATTACTTCAAAACCATCGAATACAGCTTCAATAGCCTTAATAGGATCCACTTCGGTTACGATGACATGAGCCCCTAAGCCTTTAGCACGCATAGCGCATCCACGACCGCACCAACCATAACCAGCGATAACAACTTTTTTGCCAACAACCGTTAAATTTGTTGTACGCATAATGCCATCCCATGTAGATTGTCCTGTTCCATAACGATTATCAAATAAATACTTGCAATAAGAATCATTAGCTGCAACCATAGGAAATTTTAAGAGGCCGTCTTTATCTAATCCACGCAAACGAACTACACCAGTTGTTGTTTCTTCCGTGCCACCTAACAAATTTTCCATGGCATCTTGCCGGGTCGTATGCAGCAAATTCACCTGATCTCCTCCATCATCAATAATAATATGAGGATGATGATCTAAAGACTTATTTAAAAACTGAAAATATTCTTCATCCGTTGCCCCATACCAAGCATATACAGTAAGCCCGTCTTCTACTAATGCTGCCGCAATATCATCTTGCGTAGATAGAGGATTACTTCCTGTAACAATCACACGGGCACCTGCTTCATGTAATACTTTTGCTAAATAAGCTGTTTTTGCTTCTAGATGTACACTTACGCACACCACTTTATCTTTAAACGTTTGGTCTTTACGTAATTTCTCTCCAATCGCATTTAATGCGGGCATATAGCGTTCTACCCATTGAATTTTTTTGTGACCACTTTCTGCTAAAGCGATATTTCTAATCATTGATTCCATATACACTCACTCCTTTATATTATTTTCTATGAAAAAACTAGAAACAGTTATCATATCAGGTTTAGAAATAAATCCATATTCCGTAAAAATTCCTGTAATATGTTCATGCGGGGTGACATCAAAGGCGGGATTGAAGACCAACGCTTGTTTGGGCGTGCAATAATTTCCGTTAAAACAACGAACTTCATCCTCTGCTCGCTCTTCAATAGGAATTTCCTTTCCTGTAGCAATCGTTCGATCAAAGGTGGATATCGGTGCGGCTACATAAAAAGGAATATGATGATAATGTGCTAACAGTGAAAGCCCATACGTACCAACTTTATTTGCCGTATCACCATTAGCAGCAATCCGATCAGCTCCTACAATAACAGCATCTACTTTTTTTTGTGCCATAGTCCAAGCAGCCATATTATCCGTAATCAGTGTAACTGGAATATGATCTTCCATTAATTCCGTTACGGTAAGTCTTGCTCCTTGTAATAAAGGTCGCGTTTCATCGGCATATACCATATGAATAAACCCTTTCTGATGTAAACCGCGAATTACCCCTAAGGCTGTACCAATAGCAGCTGTAGCCAATGCACCAGCATTACAATGTGTTAAAATGGTAAGTGGTTTACCTATTTTGCTTAATTCTTGTGTACCTACCATCGATAATTGCTTATTTAATAATACATCTTCTTGATGTATTTGTATGGCTAATTTTTCTAATTCCTTAATGATCTCATCAACGGTATGATCTTGTTGATGCACCGCACAATCAAGCATACGCATAATTGCCCAATGCAAATTTACGGCTGTCGGTCTAGCTCGGTCTAAGGTCTTGCCGATATCACAAACGGCTTGAATAAATACAGCTGACTCATTACTCTGCTGCTCTTGATAAGTAGTATATGCTCCTAAAACTACCCCATACGCTGCGGCAATACCAATAGCAGGAGCTCCTCGTACAACTAAACAAGCAATGGCATCGTAAACCTCTTGCCATGTTTTACAAGCGATATATGTTACTTGTTCAGGTAATTTCGTCTGATCAAGTAAATATAATGTTTGCTCTTTCCATTCCATTGTTTTCATCATTACACCATAAACCCTCCATAATATGATAAAGCATGACGACAGGAACAATCTTTATCTTCATATAATTCTACGGCTTTCATAATTAACGAACGAATGCGTTTGGCATTTTCATCCATGCATGCAAGCACTTCTTCATGCGTTAACTGGTGCGGCGAAATTCCAGCAGCAAAATTAGTGACCATAGAAATAGTAATATAACAAATTTCGGCTTCTCTTGCTAGACATACTTCTGGAACATTAGTCATCCCAACTAAATCACCACCCCATTTTGCAAACATGTTAATTTCTGCCGGCGTTTCAAAACGAGGTCCTTCCGTACATACATAAGTTCCTTTTGGCGATATTTTTTCTTCCTGAATACTCCTCGCAGCCTCTAAAATGACTTGACGTAATTGTTGGCAATAAGGTTCAGTCATGTCTACATGAACTACCCCATTTTCACCACCATCAAAAAAAGAAGCGTGTCGTGATTTCGTAAAATCTAAAAATTGATCTGGTATAACCAGTGTATTGGGTTTTATCTCTGGATTTAACGAGCCTACGGCGGTAGTAGAAAAAATAGTGGAAACGCCTAACCGTTTCAATCCTAAAATATTCGCACGATAATTGATTAGGTGCGGCGGAATTGAATGATTTTTTCCGTGACGGGGTAAAAAAACAACATTTTTCCCCTTATAAGTTCCGCGTAAATAATGAATTACTCCATAAAATGTATCTAACGAACCTTCTTGTACTTGTTCTAACATACGTACATCACATACGCCAGTACCACCAATAATTGCAATTGCACTCACCGTTATACCTCCATATTCGTTTTATTATATAATGCAGCTAATTCTTTTTGTTGTAATACGTAATGTTGTCCACAATAATGGCAAACCATTTCTACTTGTGGATCTTGCAATAATAATAATTTATCTTCGGCTCGTAATGCTAATAATGCTCTTTCCATTCGTTGTTGTGAACAAGTACATTGCCAATATACGGGATATCGATAAAGTTCTTTATATGAAAATCCCTTTAAAATGTTAGAAATTAATGCTTCACCATGTACATCATGTTGCAAGTACGTTGTAATTGGACCAATTTTCTGTATATTATTTTCTACTCCTGCTAATGCCTCATCCGTTGCCCCTGGCAAGGCTTGTACTAAAAAACCCCCAGCTGTCGCAATCGTATAATCTCTATCAACTAATATGCCTAAACTAATCGTTGATGAAATTTGTTCGGACGTATATAAATAATAAGCTAAATCTTCTGCAATTTCACCTGAAACAATTTGTGACTGGCTACTATATGTATCTTGCTTAGGAGTAAATCGAGTGACCGCGAGAGTTCCCTTTCCAACAGCTGTTCCGACATCAAGTTTACCATTTGCTTTTAAAGGAAGTTGAACATGCGGATGATCTACAAATCCACGTACTTTATCCGTATCAAATGAATCTACATGAATAGTTCCTAATGGACCATCACCTCTAAATAAAATAGAAACGCCTTCTTTGTTTTTATAGTCCCCCGCCAATAAAAGTGCACCTGTCATCGTACGACCAAGGGCAGCACTAGCCACTGGAGATAATTGATGACATTGCCGGGCTTTTTCTGTAAGTTCGCGTGTAATCGCAATAGACACACGAATAGACGCATCGGATGTATAATGAATAATCTGATCAGTTACCATATATTCATTCCTTTCTGCAACGAAATGTAAATTTATTATACCACATTAAAGCTCATCTGTGGCAGTAATGATAAAATGTAACATAATATAGCCTAATAAACGGATAAAAAAGAATGGGTATATAACCCATTCTTTTTTATCCATATAGATACTCTATTAAGCGCCTAACACAGTACCAACAAAAATACCTAAATAGGTTCCTATCACATAACCCAAAGTACCTACCAATAAAGAAGGTCCAATTAAATGAATCCATCCTTGTGCTATAGCCATGCCAGCTGCCGTTGTCGGTCCACCAATATTCGCATTAGAGGCTAATATAATTTCTTCTAACGTAAAATGAAAAATTTTTCCTAAAACAAAACATACCAACATATTGACAACAACAATGAGAAAGCAAAAAACAAATAAAAAGGGTGCATTTTGGAAAATAGCATTAATAGATGCAGGCACGCCAATGACAAAGAAAAATAAATAAATAAAATAAGTACCTATTTCTTGGGCTCCTCGTAAGGCCGCTACTTGTTTTTCTCCATATGTAGCAAAAAGCATTGATAAAATAGTAATCCATACATATTCGCTAGAAAAAAAAGTATGTAAAAAAGAGAGAAATGGCGTTGTATCTGAAATAAGATATGATACACCCCCACTAATTACTTTTGATATAGTAACAACGGCAACAGCATATAATAAATCCAAGGAAATGTCTTTTAATGAAATATCTTTTCTCCCCCAATATGCTGCTGCCTGTGTTTTTGCTTCCTTGGTCATATCCATAACTAACGCAGCCTCAATATGTGGATGTGCAAAGTGTTTTTGTAAAAAACGGCTACTGGCACAAGATAATAAAACTAAAAAATAAAATGCCATATTTAAATTATCCGCTACAACGGTTGACGAAACTAAAGATGTATCCGTATGAAATGCTGCCGACAGTGCAACAAAATTAATACCTCCGCCAATATACGAACCAGTCATCATGCCTGCAATGGGTGCTACCATAGGTATATGTGTGCAAAAAATAAAGGAGGCAAGAAAAGCTCCTAACACGGTTCCAACTGAACCAATAAGAAAAATAAGCAATAACCGCCCCGTTTCTTTCCATATTTTTTTTATATTCGCTTGTAATAATAATAAAGGAATCGCTAACGGAACAGCATAATCCCAAACGACAACATCAAACAGAGGTGCATGTGTCGGAATAAGATGTATGTTTACCAATACCAATGCTAATACCAACGTAATAACAGCCCCCGATATTTTTGAAGCCCACGTATAGCGTTGTTCTAAATAAATAGCTAAAGCCGTTGCTCCACTCATGATAAATAATAACGGCCATGTATCTGTTGCTTGAAAACCAAAATGCATACCAAAACCTCCTTCAGAATAACATACTTAGCCCTATATTATTCTTCCCGTGAAGCAAGGTATTTTTTAACATCGGCTCCGACATATACATCCGTTCCCTTTAAAAAAATAGGTCGTTTTATTAACATGCCATTAGACGCCAATAGATCAAGTTGTTCTGCTATAGACATAGTGGCTAATTTATCTTTTAGACCTAAATTACGATATACTAATCCACTCGTATTAAAAAACCGCTTCAACGGTATACCGGCCTGTTTATGCCATGTTAATAACTCTTCCTGTGTCGGTGTGTCTTTATCAATTTCACGAATTTCATAAGTAATATGTTGTGCATCCAACATATTTTGTACCGCTTTGCAAGTGCTGCATTTTTTATAACAAATAAATATATTTTTTTTCGTGTTCATACTCTCTCTCCTTTATCTATTGTTTTCTTTGAAATGGCGATTGGCTTCCCTTTTCGCTTCTTTTTCAGCAATAGCTTGACGCTTATCATACAATTTTTTTCCTGTTGCTAACCCTACTGTTACTTTTACTCGTCCTTTTTTGAAATATAGATTCAGAGGAATTAAGGTATAACCTTTTTCTTTTATTTTTCCCCAAAGCTTATTTATTTCATATTTATGCATTAATAAAATACGTTGACGCAAGGGATCGTGATTAAAACGATTTCCCTGTTCATAAGGACTAATATGCATTGCTTCCAATAATAATTGACCTTTATCAATACGACAAAAACTATCTTTTATATTTACTTTTCCTTGCCGTAACGCCTTTACTTCAGTTCCAGTTAAAGCAATACCCGCTTCATAGGTTTCATGAATAAAATATTCATGCCTAGCCTTACGATTATCGGCAATATATTTTACGCCTATTTTTGTTTGTGCCACTCCTTTTTCCTCCTATGAATCCCGTTTTTACGCCGCCGATGTCTATTAATATGGTGTGCATTTTTGGTATGCGTAATAGCATGAAATGAATCATGAGTAGTCTGACGAGACTTCTTTTTAATTCGTTTTTTTCCTTTTTTCTCCTTTTGTACGATAATTCTTTCAAGATCATGAATATTATCAATCTTTCCTAAAACAAAATCAATTTCACCTTTTTCTACATTTACGCGGACTAAGGTAACCTCTACTTCTTCCCCTAATCGATATATTTTTCCTCCATATCGGCTTTGTAATGTATACGAATCTTCAGAAAAATAATATAAATCATCCGTTAAATAGGAAATATGAATTAGGCCTTCTATACCATTCTCTAATCCGACAAACAATCCGAAGGATGTAATACCTGTAATATGAGCAGTATAGGTTTCACCAACGTGTGCAGCCATATATTCCGCCTTTTTTAAATTAATCGTTTCGCGTTCTGCTTCTGCGGCTATCCGTTCTCGTTCACTCGCATGTAATGCTGCCTGCCTATGATAATCTAAAGACATGTCACTTTCTTTTTTAGTTAACCGCCCGTGTTGCCAATATTGTCGTAATAAACGATGAACCATTAAATCAGGATACCGCCGAATCGGCGAAGTAAAATGCGTATAACACGAAGAAGCTAACCCAAAATGCCCTCTATTTTCAGTTACATAACACGCTTGTTGCATAGATCGTAAAATAAGAAGTTGTACTACTTTTTCTGCTGGCGTTCCCAGTGAATTCTGAATGATTTGCTGAAATGTTCGTGACGTAATATGTTCCCTATCGGGCAAGCGTAAGGAAAAGGTATGCAATACTCGATATAGCATATCTACACGCTCTTCTTCAGGTAAGTCATGAACCCGATAAATAGAAGGATTTTTAGTTTGTTGTAAATAAGAAGCAACCGTTTCATTCGCAATTAACATACACTCTTCTACAATTTGTTCTGCTATCGTTCGAGCTCTTTTTTCTACACGCAAAGGAATTCCATCTTCATTAAGAAAAATTTTATATTCGGGAAAATCAAAATCAATGGCCCCACGCTTAGTTCTCATTCGTTTTAAGTCAATAGCCAATGCTTTTAACTCATTTATCATAGGCATAAAAATCGCTAAATCCTCCGGAATAATTTTTTCTTCCAATGCACGACGAATTTCCACATAATTACATCTACGTTTTACGTGAATGATAGCTGGGGCTATGTCTGCGTGAATAACGGCCCCTTGTGGTGTAATTTCCATGACACAAGCCATTGCATACCGATCCACCCCAGCACGTAAACTACAAATATCATTCGATAATATTTCTGGTAGCATAGGAATAACCCGATCCACTAAATACACGCTCGTTCCTCGCTGATATGCTTCTTGATCAATCGCATTACCATCCACAACATAATAACTGACGTCAGCAATATACACACCTAAACGATAATTTCCATTGGCCAATCGACATACATCAATCGCATCATCTAAATCTTTTGCATCTTCGCTATCAATAGTAATCAAGGGGCGATCGCGAAAGTCATAACGCTCTGACTGGGGAATAATTGTTTTATCTATTTGTAATGCTTCTTGTTGCGTTTCTTTTGAAAAAGCAGTGGGCAATTGATGCTTGGCCATAATAATTTTAATATCTAAGTCTTTATCTCCTTTATAGCCAACTAATTCGATTAATTTTCCCACAGCCTTACGATGAGGTTGGGGCCATTTAATAATTTTTACTAGTACGCGAGCACTCGTACGTATAGAAATATCTGAAGTATCAGCAATATAAATATCCTCTTGCAAATGTTCATCATCTGGTTGAACAAAGGCCCCTTTTTTCTCCCAACGAAACGTACCGATAATATATTCATTTGCCCGTTCTATTATCGATATTACTTGGCCAGAGCGCTTATGTTTTCCCTGTATAGAGGGTCTTAGTTGAACACATACTTTATCATTATGCATTGCCGTTTGTCGATCTTCTTCGGCAATATAAATATCCTCTTCGCCATCTATTGAAGTTAAAAAGCCAAATTGTTTCGTATACTGTTTATAAATGCCTATACGTTGAAACGGATTTGATTTACTAACGATATACCTATCAGAAGACGTTTCTACAAGTTTACCCAGTTCAATTAACGTTGAAAACGTCTTAAAAAGTGCAGATAATTCATTTCCTCGCAGGTGTAATTGTTCCGCACAATCCTCAACAGTTGCCCCTTGAGGTGCCATTGTATGGCATATAGTCATTATAGCACAGCTAAGATCTAATTCCATATGACCTCCTATGAAAAAAAGCCTGCGGAAAACCGCAGGCCATCCATTTCTTAATACGAATTCAACATTCCACCTAATAGTAACACTAAAATAGCAAATACAATTGATATAATAATTGTTAATTTAGATAGCAAGGCATCCATTCCACGAGCTCTACTGCCGAATAAATCTTCTGCACCACCGCCGAAACCAGCACCCATACCTTGACTTTTGCTTTTCTGTGCCACGACTACACCGATTAATAAAAGCGCTAATATAATAACGATTATTTCCAATACCGTAACCACTATATTCCTCCTTAACAAACACACTCAATACTAATATTTTACACTGATTTTTATTTTCTATCAACACTTTTTTAAGGACACTCGTTGTCCCTGTTTTTCAAATATACTTCTATTTTATGTTTTATCCGCTGTAAGGCATTATCAATAGATTTAGCAGGACGTTGCAAAGATTGCGACATTTCTTGATATGATTGCCCTTCTAAATACAAGCTCAATACTTGCTGTTCTAAAGAACTGAGCAGTGATTCCAAATGAATTTTCATATCCGTATAGTTTTCTTTACTAATAAATAATTCTTCTGGATCCATAATTTTAATTCCAATAATAATATCTTCTAATCTTCGTACAGATTCATCTTCATATACTGGTTTACTTAATGACACATAAGTATTTAGCGGAATATGTTTTTGACGTGTAGCAGTTTTAATAGCCGTAATAATTTGACGAGTAATGCATAATTCTGCAAATGAGCGAAAAGAAACATTCTTTTCCTTACGAAAATCACGAGTAGCCTTATATAACCCAATCATCCCCTCTTGAATAATATCATCTCGATCAGCACCAACTAAAAAATAAGTACGTGCTTTTGCTTTAATAAAATTACGATACTTCTTAACAATGTATTCCATCGCTTCATCATTATATGTTTTTTGTAATATAGTCACTACTTCTTCATCCGTATATCGTTGAAATAATGACTGTCGATGCTCTCTCTGTTTAGGGGATTTATTATTCATTTTTGCCTCCGCAACTTTTCCAATTTATCTAATACTACTTTATTCCGAACATTTTCTTTTAACTCATTAAATGAACCTTGTATTGGAGATATACTTCCTGGCGTATGCTTGTAATGATCCATTTCTTTTTTCATTTGTTTTATTTCTCCATGTAACTCACGTGAAGATAAGCGATATGCTCCCGTTGATAATATTTGCTGCTGTTCAAAACCATCCGATGTAGCTACATATACTATACGCCTTTTATCTTTTTGTATATACGCTAAACGTTCAATATACGTATCAGCCGTTTCTCCTTTCGCGGTAAAAATAATTTCACAGTCATCTCCCATAGTATAAGAATTAGCATCCGCCACAGTATACATAGCATCGAATACGATAATTACTTTTATACCTTTAAATTTTCCATAATTTGATATTATATCAATTAATTGATCTCGTGCATGCTCCATCGATTCACTGTATGTCTTTTTTAATTCTGGCCAAGCATGAATAACATTATACCCATCAACAATAAGTAAATCTTTCATCACCCACTACCTCCTTTGATAAATCGTTATATTTATCTATAAATATAACGATTAAACCTGCACATGTAATGAATAAACATATCCAATATAAGTATAAGCACAAAAAATCGTAGCGCTTCTTTATCTGCACAGGCTTAACAAGAAGACTGCTCGCATTACTTTGTTTTAAATGGTAGATAATTCGTTTTTATTACTGCCACTTTTTCATCCCCAGATAATATATTAATTACTAATTCTTGTGCATTTCCCATTGATTCACTATATATTTTTCAATTACGACCACACGTAAATAAGTGTATGATCTCCACTAATAAATAACTCGTTCATTACTTATTACTTTCTTTGACGAACCGCCTCATATATTAATATAGCAGATGCAACCGAAGCATTTAAAGAATTAACTTGTCCAAACATAGGAATACGCACAAGCAGATCACAGTGTTTCTTTACTAAGGGGGAAATCCCCTTCCCTTCGCTACCAATCACTAAAACTAACGGCACCGTCATATCTGCCTGATCGTATTCAATTGATCCTGACATATCTGCACCGATTACCCAGAACCCCTTTTTTTGTAACCGTTGTACCGTCTGTGTAACGTTACCAATAGAAACAAGCGGCATATACTCAATAGCACCAGCAGATGTTTTTCCTACCGTTTCATTAATAGGTGCACTGCGATGCTTAGGAATTAAAACCGAATGAGCCCCAGCACATTCGGCTGTACGAATAATCGCTCCCATATTATGCACATCTTCAATGCCATCTAATAATATTAAAAAAGGCGTTTCCCCCTTTGCCTCCACCATCGCTAAAACAGAATCAATCCCAACCATCACGATAGGCTCACTTTCAGCAGCAATACCTTGATGACGTGTCGTAGGAAATAACGCATCCATGTCTTTGGTCGCTATAAATTCCAGTGGAATATGTCCCTGTTCTGCTTGCGTAATAATCTCTTGTATACCTTTTGATTGCCGGCCTTTAGTAATATATAATTTGCGTATTTTTCGTCCTGCCCGTAATGCTTCTTTTACACTATTTCTTCCTATGATCCAGTTTTTTGTTTTATTCATGACGACTCCTACCATGTATCATCTCACAATATTGTTGTACATATAACATAATTTGTTTCATCAATTCATCTTTTCGTTTTTCTTGTTGAGCGATGATAACATATCCCAATAAAGCTTCTAACGCCGTACTTTCCTTATATTCTTGAACAGAAGCACTTTTAGGTACTTGTGAATGAGCGTTTCTGGCACGCAAACAAACTTTTTTCTCCATTTCAGTCAACATCGTTTGCATATGACGGTACACAAATGATTGACACTTTGCGGAAACAAATTCTGCTGCCAACAAATGCGTAACCTGAACATGAGGGATGCCTAAAGTGATTAATTTTTTTCGCATACATAATGAATAATAGGCATCGCCAATAAAGGCTAAGGATAAAGAATCAAAAGCGGCAGGATCTTTAGAAGAATTATCAAATACCTGATTTTCTAAAAATGCTTGATATGCTTTTTGCTTGAGTGCTTGCAAATGTGCAAATTTCATTTTTTCCACCGTACTCCTTGTGGCGAATCTTCAATTATGATGCCTAATTCAGTTAATTTATTGCGAATAGAATCGGCTAGTTCATACTGTTTATTAGCACGGCATTCATTACGAATATCTAAAATCGTTTCAACTAAAGCAGCATACTCCGTTTGTTTTACATCGTCTGATTGTTCTTGCCATGCATCCTCTAAAATACCTAAAATATCAGTCATCGTTCTAAAAATACGTTTAACTTCCGTTACAACAGATGAATCTACCGCTACTTTTTGTTGTGCCACTGCTTGGTGATAAATATTTACTTTTTTTGCCAATTCAAAAATCCCTGCACTTGCTAAAGCCGTATTAAAATCATCACACATAGCTGTTTCAAAATCTTCCATAATTTGCTTTGCATCCTGTAACAGATTATCCGCTTCCGCCGATTTTGAACCAGTAGGCATATTCAATAAGGCTAATACATTTACAATGGATGTACGCACTCTATCTAAACTTCTAGTCATTTCTTTTAACCGAGCATCACTAAAATCAAGAGGACTGCGGTAATGATTGGAAATAAGGAAAAATCGTACAGCATCAGGCTTGTAATAAGCTAAAACATCTTTAACTAAGAAAAAATTATGTAAAGATTTGCTCATTTTTTCAGAATTAATAGTAATAAATCCATTGTGCAACCAATATCGAACCATCGGTTCATGTCCAAAACATGCTTCTGATTGAGCTATTTCATTTTCATGATGCGGGAATATTAAATCACTACCCCCTCCATGAAAATCAAATGAATTACCTAAATATTGATGACTCATAGCAGAACATTCAATATGCCAACCAGGACGACCTTTTCCCCACGGACTATCCCAAGCTGGTTCTCCTGGTTTAGCTCCCTTCCAAAGAGCAAAATCCATAGGGTGTTTCTTTTTGTCATTTACTTCAATACGTGCTCCTGCCATCATATCATCTAAACAACGACCACTTAATTTACCATACCCATCAAACTTTTCTACACTATAATATACATCATTATCTAATACATAAGCGATATTTTTATTAATTAGCGTTTGAATCATAGTAAAAATTGCATCCATATGTTCAGAAACACGCGGATATATATCGGCGCGGTGAACATGCAATGCATCCATTACTTCAAAATAAGACGCAATATACCGATTAGCAATCGTATCCCATGATACACCTTCTCCATTAGCCGCATTGATAATTTTATCATCAACATCAGTAAAGTTTTGAACATGTGTTACTTCATATCCCAAATGTTTTAAATACCGTTTAATTACATCCCATGTCACAAAAGGACGAGCATTTCCCATATGAGAATGATTATAAGGGGTAATCCCACATACATAAATATTTACATGTCCTGGTGTTTGCGGTTTAAATAATTCTTTTTTTCGTGTCAATGTGTTATATACAAATAAATCTCGCATCTGTAATCCTCCCTAATATAAACAAAAGCCACCGTCCCTACAGAGACGGTGGCCCGCGATTCCACTCTGTTTTATGGCAATACCATAATCTCTACACACATAACGGGTGTTACCGTACTGAATTACTCGTATTCACTCAGCATGCTCCCAAAGGCATCATTGTTGATACATAATCTAAACAGGTTCTCAGCTACCCCTATTCTCTCTGTAGTGTATCCGTACAATTATTTTTGTTCCTTGCATATATCTTATATAATTATTGCTTAATATATATGGTACTGAAAAAGAATCCTTCTGTCAAGATAAGCTTACACTAAGCCACTGTTCATTAAGCGCGTCACAACCTTATCATGCCCCATCAAGGAAATAATAACATCTAAATCAGGACCATGCATATTACCTGTTAAAGCGACACGAATAGGCATATATACAAATTTTCCTTTCACGCCTATTTCTTTTTGAATCTTTTTAAATAAAGGGCGTACCGTATCAGCCGTTATTACTTCTAAGTCTGTATATTCTTTTTTAAACATACGCAATACATCTGCTGCTGAAGGTTCTCGTAAAACCGCTGCCGCTTCTTCATTTTCCGGCTCATATTCATCAGTAAAAAAGATACGTGCCGCCTCTACGACTTGTGCTCCAAATTGAATGTGATTTCTCAGTGCACTTACCATCGCTTTTAACCAATCATGCTGTGTTTTAACCATATCATCATTGACATATCCCACTTTTTGTAAATGTGGTAAGCACAATGTCAATAACTGTTCTTCATCCAACCCCTTCATATAATGAAAATTAATCCAATTCAATTTTTCAATATCAAAAACGGCCGGATTTTTAGCTACTCGCTCTAAAGAAAATTGCTGAATCAATTCTTGTTGACTTAAAATCTCGTTTTCCCCTTCTGGCGTCCATCCTAATAATCCTAAGAAATTAAAAATAGCTTCTGGTAAATATCCTAAATCGCGATATTGTTGAACCGATGTCGCACCATGACGTTTACTCATTTTTTTCTTATCCGCACCTAATATCAACGAAACATGTGCAAACGTAGGTGGTGTAAAACCTAAAGCATGGTATAAAACTAATTGTCGCGGCGTATTAGAAAGATGTTCTTCCGCCCGAATAACATGTGTAATCTTCATTAATGCATCATCTAAAACAACGCAGTAATTATAAACAGGAATACCATCTGATTTTACAATAACAAAATCACCAATTTGATTAGAGTCAAATTCAACATGCCCTCGTACTATATCGTCAATAGCTAAAATTTCATTACACGGCGTTTTAATACGAATAACATACGGTCTACCTTCTTTTAAATATTGATCGATCGTTTCTTTTGGCAACTGTCGACAGGTTCCCTCATATTTAGGTGTTTCACCCTTGGCTAATTGATCTTGTTTTTGCTTTTCTAAGGTTTCCGTGTCACAAAAACAGTAATACGCTTTTCCTTCTGCTAATAACTTATCTGTATACTGTTTGTATAAATCCAACCGTTCTGTTTGCCTGTATGGGCCATAATCGCCCCCTATATCAATACCTTCATCCCAATTAATATGGAGCCAACGTAACGCTTCTTTTATATTATCTTCCGATTCTTTAGTCGAACGTTTTCTATCAGTATCTTCAATACGAACAATAAAATCTCCCTGTGTATGTTTTGCTATTAAATAATTAAATAACGCAGAACGAGCACCACCTATATGAAATGGTCCGGTTGGACTCGGTGCAAATCGAACTCGAATTTTATTAGCCATTATAATTCCTCCTATATTACTTCATGTTATGTTTTATTATCATTGCTACCGCTTGTGCAGCCATTCCCTCTTCCCTACCGACAAACCCCAAATGTTCTGTCGTCGTTGCTTTTATAGATATCGCCGTTTTATCAATACGTAATGCAATAGCTATACGTTCTATCATTTGCGGGATATATGATTTTAATTTAGGTCTTTGTGCTAAGAGCATGACATCAATGTTATGAATACAATAGCCACCTGTAGAAATAATCTCTCTTACTTTTTCTAATAAAAGTAAACTAGAAATTCCTTTTAATGTTTGATCCGTATCGGGAAAATACGTTCCAATATCCGCTAATCCCGCAGCTCCTAATAAAGCATCCATTACGGCATGCACTAATACATCCGCATCCGAATGACCAGCTAATCCGTGCGAAAAAGGAATAGAAACACCCCCAAGTATTAACTTTTTTCCTTCCACCAACGGATGCACATCATATCCTATGCCTATACGTGGAATTGATTTGCATGGTACCGACGCTTCCAATATAGTGATATCTTCTCGTGTCGTAACCTTGAGATTTCGTTCATCTCCAGGCAAAACGATAATTTTTTTACCCATTGCCTCTACCAGTGAAGCATCATCTGTTCCTGATAGATGATGCTTTCTAGCATACTGATGAGCCTGTAATAAAGTATGACGTTGAAATATTTGCGGCGTTTGAGCTGCAATAAGTTGACTGCGCTTTAACGTTTGTATTTCCTGCGTACCATACAATTCTGTATGAGAAACCTGTTTAATCGTATCTTTAACAGGAATAGCATAAATCGCAGCTTCCGCCTGTTCCATTACAGGCACGGCTCGATCAAAATATTCGGGACCAGCCATCGGTCTTGAACCATCATGAACCATAACGATATCCATCGCTTCACTCGTTGCCAATAAGCCTTGATAAACCGAATCTTCTCTTTCTTTACCACCTAATACATATCTCACTATTTGCCGTGGATGTAATTCATGCACCATTTTTTTTATATCAGCATAATCACATTCTGCATAGACAATAATTACCTCGGTTACTAAGGTTGCCTGAAAAACATGACTCAATGTATGTTGTAATACTGGTTTTCCCCATAAAGGAAAAAACAATTTATTTCGCTTATATCCAAAACGACTTCCCGAACCAGCCGCCACTACAATCACCGCTACATTCAATAATGTCACCTACGCTTCCAATACCTTTACAAAAATCATCCGACCTGCGGCCGTTTGCAGAACCGATGTCACCACAACACCAATTGTTTTACCAATATAGGGTTCACCATTTTCTACAACAATCATCGTTCCATCGTCTAAATAAGCAACCCCTTGCATCGACTCTTTACCCGCCTTAACTACGTAAACATACATGTTTTCTCCAGGAATACAGGCTGTTTTTAAGGCATTAGATAAAGCATTAATATTTAATACAACAACACCTTGCAAAGCGGCTACTTTATTTAAATTATAGTCATTCGTAACCACCTTTACTTGTAATTTTTTGCCAAGCCGCACTAATTTAGAATCGACCCCTTGAATATCATCAAAATCATCATTTAAAATACGTATTTCTACATGCTTATCTTCTTGCATTTTTTTTAAAATATCTAAGCCTCGTCTTCCTCTAATACGTTTTAATGAATCCGATGAATCTGCAATTAATTGGAGTTCTTCTAAGACAAAAACAGGCACCAATATCGGTCCCTCAATAAAACCGGTACTACAAATTTCTGCAATCCTTCCATCAATAATAGCACTTGTATCCAGTAATTTTCCTGAACTTACTATGGTTTTATCTTTAGTATTATCGCGACCTTGTCGACCCATACGAAAATTCATAATTGCACCCGATATATCCGTTTTTTTCTTCAAAAAAACACTAACTCCCGCATAGCCAAAAATCACACTAAATACAATAGGTCCATACGCACCAATGAGAGGCAGGCGATAAAAAGTAAGTCCAACTAAATTAGCAATAATAAGTCCAAAAAGCAATCCCAAAGTTCCAATAACTAAATCCTGCCCTTCAAAATCACCGACACTAAGTTCAATACGATGAATAGAACGCCAAATAAGACGAATTAAAAAAGGAGAAAACAAAAAGCCAATGATGCTACCTATTATAGCCCCCAACACATAAATGGCAGCTTTAGCAAGAGTAGTACCAAAAATACTACCATTAAACCAATCAACTTCCACTTCTTGATCAAAAAAAGAGGAGCCAATAAAACGATCAGCCAATAATACAAAAATAACAGCAAAAATTAATACCATGATCCCTTTCATGATATTATCAGCAATAATTTTACTGTTAAATTTCCTGGAGTTACGTGGCATAATCTCCTTTTCGTTTCGTTTTTTTTGATGCATAAATCTCACATCCTGACTTTAAAAATCATGATCCATCATGTATCCTATCTTCTTTCATCCTATTCCGATGAAAAAGCAATTTGTACTGCTTCCTGAATTGTTTTTACTGTATGTATTTTGCAAGAGGAAACGCCTTGTTTCATTATGTCATCTCTATTGCCATATGGCAAAATATAAGTCGTAAATCCTAAGGTTATACCTTCTTGTATACGTCGTAATACATGTGGAATACGTCGAATATCTCCCGTTAACCCCACTTCTCCCATGACGACTGTATTTCTATCTAAAGGAGTATCCCGTAAGGCTGAATAAATAGACATCAATGTTGCCAAATCGGCAGCTGTTTCCGATATTTTTAAACCACCTACCATATTAACATAAACATCATAAGAACCCAACCGTAAACCCAATTGTTTTTCTAATACCGCTAACAAAATAATCAACCGATTATAGTCCATGCCTGAAGCCGTTCGCCTCGGTACGGAAAAAATAGAGTGTGTCGTTAACGCCTGAATTTCACAAAGCAAAGGTCGCACACCATCCATTACAGCCGTAATGACTGCCCCTGGATACACTTGTGTCCGTTCTGCTAATAATAACTGCGAAGGATTACGCACTTCTTGTAACCCCTTTTCCGTCATCGTAAATAATCCTGATTCACTAGTAGAGCCAAACCTATTCTTAATTCCCCGTAAAACTCGAAATTGATAATTTTTTTCCCCCTCAAAATGTAATACCACATCCACCATATGTTCCATAACCCGTGGACCTGCAATCGTACCTTCTTTCGTCACATGACCAATAACCAATACCGAAATATTTTCCGTCTTGGCAAATCCCATTAACTTTACAGTGCACTCTCGAATTTGACTTAAACTTCCAGGTGCACCTTCACAATCTTCAGTATACATCGTTTGAATAGAATCTACAATAAGCAGAGCCGGTCGTAAACGTATCGCCATTTGTAAAATCATATCTAGCGATATATCCGATTGTACCATAATCGCTGACGATGTTATACCTAAACGTTCTGCCCGCAATTTAATTTGCCCCGCTGATTCTTCTCCAGAACTGTACATTACCTTTCCTTTATTAGCCACAGATGCAGCCATTTGCAACACTAACGTTGACTTACCAATACCAGGATCACCGCTTAATAAAATTAATGATCCCGGGACAATACCGCCGCCTAAAACACGATCTAATTCAGCAATACCTATTTCCATACGTATAAGTGAAGCCATTTCAATATCACTCAATGAACATAATTTAGCACTCGTACCATGACGCGGCAATACCTGTCGCGAAGAAGTATTCCTAGAAGGCACAGGTGCTTCTTCTAAGGTATTCCAATTTCCGCACTGCGGACATTTACCAAACCACCGACTACTAATACTACCGCATTCGGTACATACAAATTGTGTTTTTACTTTTCGCATAATTCTATCCCTATACCTTATATTTTTCTAATGCTTTTTGTACAAAAGCTGCCCTATTTATCTCGATAGAAGTGCACTTATTCTTCGTCATTACATCAGCGATATCTGCATCACGTGCGGCAAAAAACAATTGGTCACATGCAATTAGCGGAAGGGCGATATACCGAGAGGCCACAGCCCATCGTAATTGGCTCCATAAACGCATACATTCTAACCGATTAAGCATATAAGCATACGAAAGAATCGCATAAGCACGCTTCCCCATATCGATAAAAGCAGCTTGATTCTCTTCTATATATTGCAAACGGCATTGTCGTTCTTCATTTACAATACGTTGCACTACTTTGAATATTCGCTCCATTATATCCTGTTCTGTCACACCTAAAGTCACTTGATTTGTTAATTGAAAAATATGTGTTTCTGGTGTTACATCTCGTTGTAGCAAAAATCCTTCATTGGTAATAAAAGGGATAAGATAACGTAACCGCTGTTGTTGTACTATACCAGGTAAATGTAACAAGATATTAATTTTTAAGCCCGTTCCCAACAGTGCGGGCGAAGCCGTTATATATCCCAATTTACGATGAAAAGCAACTGGTAACACCGCTTCTAAGGCATCATCACAAGCATTAGCCCGTTGCCAAAGTGGCTTAAGGGAAAACCCTGTACAAGCTGTATTAATCTGTATATGATCGGTTCCATTAAGTTGCAATTGTAATGCCCCATCAGCAGAAATTGCGAGTCCCGTATACTTTCTATTGGTCATTTCAGCCGTTATCCAATGCCAAGAAACAAACCATTCTTTTTCTTTTGCCGTAAGCGAATCAATATCAATCCATTGTAAACAATAAAATTCCGTTTCACGTGCAAGATATAGAGCTTGCTTAATATCTTGATAAACCTTCGATAAGACCTCTGCCGTTGCAACTAAGGGAAACGCATACGAACGTATATTTCGATGAATATGAACTCTGCTTTCAAGCACGACATCATACGCCGCTTGAGCATGTTCTTGCCATGACGCAAACATATCCTGAAATCGTTGGTTTCCCATTTCTATTTCCCAATCCCTTCGTCTAAACTATCAATGAGTTGCCGAAGATGTGCTTCTTCTTTTTGGTTATGATTTACTACCGCTTGGGCTAAATGTTGCTGTAATTGTCGTACTTTTTGTGCAGTAGAAAAAACGCCATGTCCTCGATTAGGTACTTTTCCCATATGTCTTTCTCCTTCTTGTATGCGTCGTACTAGTGCTGCAATGTGTGAAGAAAACGTTTCATAGCATACAGCACAACCAAACATTCCCTTTTTTTGAAACGACTCAAAGGTAGTGCCACAAAAAGGACAAGCTATATGCTCCTCTCTATTATCGACTTGTTCCATATCTTCACTAGAATCATCGTTCCATGACAATAAAGAGATTTCTTGTGTGCTTTCTTTTACCGCTTTCTTGTCTCCTTTTAAAAGTGTCAGTGCTGGAAGTATTTTATAACTATCATCTTTCATATCATTTCCTCGGTTTATATATGTTCTAAAATACGACTAACAACCGCTAATCGCTGTTGTTCATCATCGACCTCCGCAAATAAGGCCGTAAAGGTATGATGCAATAATACGGCGTCACGGTTGGTAATGCGTTTTTGTTTTAATAGACGAAACAATACTCGATCTAGATCTTGCAACCGAATTGAAATAACGGGCATTTGTTCTGATACAACAACAGGAGAGTGCTCCGTTTTTTTATTTCTCATCTTCGCAATACGTACAAAACCTCCCGATCCTCGTCTTGATTCCACGTGATACCCTTTCGCATTAGAAAAACGAGTGCTTAAAACATAACTAATTTGAGAAGGTGCACATTGTAATTCATCTGCTAATTCATTTCGTTTTAAAATAACATTTTCTTTTTCTTCTTTTAATAATTTATGCAAAATTAATTTCTCTATTTCGTCTGCTAATACACTCATGTCTATCACCTACATTCTGCATATTGAAATGGTTATTCTCACGTCTTATTATATTAGACTTTTTGACTTTTTGCAACAAAAATAGCTCTACAACGAAAGAGCTACTTTCCTTGTAAAGCTACTACTTATGCCAATAGCGTATTCACTAATTTTACACAATCAGCCGCATCTTTGGAATACCCATCAGCTCCTATTTCTTCAGCAAAACTAGGTGTAACGGCAGCACCACCAATGATTATCTTCCCTGTATAAGCTTTTTCTTTTGCTAATAATACGACATCTTTCATTCGCATCATCGTTGTTGTCATTAATGCAGAAAGCCCTATTATCGCGGCATGTTCCTTTAAAGCCGTATCCAAAATAGTTTCTGCCGGAACATCTTTGCCTAAATCAATGACATGATATCCATAATTACGTAGCATTAACCCCACCAAATTTTTACCAATATCATGCACATCGCCTTCTACCGTCGCAATAACAATAGTAGGCATTGCCATTTTATTCGATGCACGCTTGATTTGTGGCTCTAAAAAAGAAATCGCTTGTTCCATCGTATTAGCACTCGCAATTAATTGTGGTAAAAAATATAATTGCTTATTATATAATTCCCCTACTTCATTAATTGCGGGAATGAGTAAGTGATTAATAATATCTTCTGGTTTCATGCCCTTATTAAGCTCTTCTTGAGCAAAAGAAACAATCTCATCCTTTTCACCTTCTAATACGGCACGATATACTTTATTATCATTTTCCTTTTTGGGTGCTGATTCTAGTGTTGATGTTGTATTCGTTATCTGCGTTCGTTTAATCATCGTTTGTTCTTCAGCTGAATGTTTTTCAAATAATTGAATCTGCTTAATATAAGCGATATCACTTTCAGGCCGATGCATCAACATATTCGCGGCAGCTGCTACATTCATCAGCATATCTTGCGACGGATTAGCTATCGCCAAATTTAAGCCCCCAGAAATAGCCATCGCTAAAAAGGTCATATTGACATATGTCCGTTGCGGCAAACCAAAAGAAATATTAGATAACCCGCATACAGTCGCTAAATTTCGTTTTTTACAATAGGTAAAAGTAGCCAAACAATCTAATGCCGCCGTAGGCGTAGCACCAGCAGTTGCGACCAAGCCATCAACTACAATATCGGCTTCCGTTAAATGAAATTCTTTTGCTTTTTCCACAATTTGTTCAATAATTGCATGTTTTTCCTCAATCGTTTGAGGAATGCCTTCATCTGATACAGGCAAAGCAATAAACATAGCCCCATATTTTTTAGCTAATGGTAACACCTGCTTTATTTTATCTGTTTCTAAGGAAATAGAGTTAATTAATGCTCGACCTGGATAAATGCGTAACGCCGCTTCCAATACTTCAGGATAACTAGAATCAATGCAAAGAGGCAAACCCGTAACCGAAGTAACTTCATAAATAGCTCGCACCATCATATCTTTTTCATCAATACCATTCGTTCCCATGTTGATATCTAAGATAGCGGCACCACGTTCTTCTTGTTCTCGGGCCATCGTACGTACCAGACGCAAGGAACCTGCTCGTAATTCTTCTTGTAACTTTTTCTTTCCCGTTGGATTAATACGTTCACCAATGACGCAAAATGAACCATGTAAGTCAATTTCTTGTATCTTTCGCTCTGATGTCACTATTCGTCTATGTTCTGCCTTATAAGGAAGTGGAGAAAGATGTTTCATTGCTTCTTTTAACGCCTTAATATGTTCAGGCGTTGTACCACAACAACCGCCAATAATCCGTGCTCCAGCATGAACTAAAGCCGTTCCCGCTTCAGCAAATACTTCCGGTGTTGTTTTATATACCGTATGCCCTTGTTCTAGTTCAGGTAATCCCGCATTAGGCTTAGCTAATATAGGTATGGATGCATACGCATGCATCGTTTTTACAATCTCTACCATATCTTCTGGTCCAGTTGAACAGTTTAACCCTACTGCATCCACTCCCATTGCTTGTAATACTACTACCGCTACTTCTGGTGGCGTTCCATACAACGTTCGCCCATCAGCCTCGAAAGTAAGACTTGCCATGATGGGAAGATCACAACATTCCCGAATAGCTAAAACACAAGCACGCGTTTCCTGTAAACTCATCATCGTTTCAACCACAAATAAATCTACACCTGCATCATATAAAATCTGTGCTTGTTCTCGATAAACATCAACTAATTCTTCAAAAGTCAATTCGCCTAAAGGATATAATTGCTGCCCCGTCATAGTCATATCACCAGCTACTTTTGCATTTCCCTGCGCCGCTTCTTTAGAAAAAGACACTAGTTGTGTATTTATTTCTACGATCTTATCTTCCAACCCATATTCGGCTAATTTAATTCTATTTCCCGTAAACGTTGGTGCATACAAAATATCCGTCCCAGCTTGTACAAATTGCTGTTGTAGTACAATAATCGTCTGTTTATTTTCTAAAATCCATGCTTCTGGGCAAACACCAACAGGCATTCCTGCCGCTTGTAAATTAGTTCCCGTTGCCCCATCTAAAAAAAGAATACCTTCCTTGAGCCATGCATGAAATTCATCTCTTTTCATATACTTCCTCCTTTACTACCATTCCACCTGAAAAATTCAACGCGTTAATATATATATCTTGGAAAGATGCATCATTACTCAAAATACATTCCTTTGTCTTCTGTCGAAGTATTTTCATTTCCTCTATGCAAGAAGGATCATATAAAACTGCCGTAGCACCTCGTAAAGACGTATTACCTACTGTTTGAATCGGTACAACTAAATCACTTGGTAATAGCCCAATATCAATTGCCATAGCTGGTTGTAGATAATATCCAAACCCACCAGCTACATAAAAATGCTTTATCTCTTGCCATGTTATACCATATTTTTTTAGCACAATTTCCATTCCTGCCCGAATGGCACCCTTTGCCATTTGTAATGCACGAATATCACGTTGTGTAACATAAATAAATTCTCCCGTTTCTTGTTGTACCAACGGTACCCCTTGTTCTTGCCACGGCTCTACTAACGTTCCATATGCATCCACATAATCTGCTCGTCTAAGAGCAGTTAAAGCAGCAACTAAACCAGTACCACAAATCCCTTTTGGCGGAAGATTTCCGATTGTCCGTACAAAAAAAGAACCATATCGAAACTCTACTTGACTAATAGCACCAGGAATACTGCCACAACCATATTGAATACTACCGCCCTCAAATGCTGGCCCCGCTGGAGCAGATGCAACCAGCAACTGATCGCAATTACCAAGAGCGATTTCACCATTTGTTCCTAAATCAACTAACAACGATATATCCTTATATTTCGTCATGTCACATAAATAAATCCCTGCCGTAATATCACTACCAACATATGCACTTAAATGCGGTAAAAAGGTTACATCACACCCTGACAATTCTAGTATCTGTGGTAATATCTGTTGACAAGGAATAGTTTCTCCACCATACGAAACTGGTGCAAATGGCCAGCTCCCCAATCCTTTACAAGAAAAACCACGTAATAAATGATACATAACCGTATTAGCAGAAATAACAATATGGTGAATATGGGAATAAAGATTTCCCTGTATATGCATTAAGCGACGAATCAATTCTACTATATTTTGTTGAATAATATGTTGTAGTTCCTTATCCTTTCCCTGTAAAGAAGCTTGAATACGGCTAACTACATCTGCTCCCCAAATACGTTGACCATTTTCACCCGTAATCGTATCAATTACCTGTTGTTTTGATATATCTACGAGAGATAGAGCTAGCGTTGTCGTTCCAATATCTATGGCTATCCCTAAATCAGCAACGGAAGATATATCTGTATTGTTTGTTGCCGATTGTCCTAAAGCAAGATATGTATTTTCTTGTTTCGGCACTTCTAATAGTGTCGACGTTTTAGTTACACTTTGACAAGCCATTCTCCATCCTGCCTGCAACTCATTTTCTGTAAACACCTGCTTATCAGCAGTAGTAATCGGTATATCTCCCTGTAACACCCTAATTTTACATTTACCACATTTACCCATACCTCCACAATCATGCGGCAAAAAAACCTGTTGTGCTTGTAAATAGTGCTGAACCGCTTCTCCCGCCGGACAATTTATCCTAACTGTCGCCTTTGTCGGTTCGGCTTTCATAAAGCAATGTTCACGACTACACTGACTACAATCATGCTTACTATTCATCTCCGTGCTACCTTTGCGAATATCAAAAAGGATACTCATCGTTTTTAAAGGATGCCATATACATTTTTCGTCTAACGTAACATTCAATGTCCGCTGAGTAGCTAATGCCGTAGCTAATTTAATCTGTATCCCTAAAGGCACATTCATTCCAGGTTCATAGCGCTTGATAATACCCACATTCGCTTGACGACAAGCCTCTTCAATATATTGTAAAACTTGCTCTTCCCATTGATATAATCCAGCATCACTCATTGCATTAGCTATATAGCCCGCAAAAAAATCTCCTTTTTCAAATTGTCGATCAATCCATTTATCAATGCTTGAACCTAGCGTCAGCACTGCATATAATTGATTATTTACCAGATCTAACGTGAATGCCCCTTTTGCTTGTACAGTTACTCGAAAAGAAGGCAATAGCTGACTATAATATTTCTCCCCCTTATCATAGCCTATACTATTTTTGCCATATCCCGCTACTTGTAAAACCCTTTCTTTTAAAGGAAGAATCATACGACTATTCACTATACGTATATCTGAAACACTAGTATTATTCGATTGATATGACATGATTTTCTCTCCTTTTATTCGTGTATGGGTTGTATTATACACTACTTACAAAGGTACTTCTAGCAATTACAACAAATTGTCAACAAAAATAAAAAAAGCGAACCTTATTGGTCCGCTTCATAAAATCTACTTATCCATGCAATTTTCGATCAAGTTCCTGTAGTTTGGCAATACGCTTTTCCGTAGATGGATGTGTGCTAAATAAATTTAACATGCCATCGCGAATCCCCGCTAGTGGATTAATAATACATAAATGAGCCGTTGCCTTTGTTGCTCCCGGCATAACTCTATGATGGGCATAATTATCTATTTTAGCTAATGCACGTGCCAAAGAAATTGGATCATCGCATAATTTTCCACCCTCTTCATCCGCCATATATTCTCTTGTTCGAGAAATAGCAAACTGTATCAACGCAGCAGCAATAGGTGCAATCACAATGGTAACCAACAAAGCAACAGGATTATTTCCATCATCATCATCGCCACCGCGACCAAATATAGCTACCCATTGAGCTACATTGGCTAACATCGTAATCACACTAGCAAAACAAGCGACCATCGTACTAATCAAAATATCCCTATGCAATACATGTGACATTTCATGAGCCAAGACGCCACGCATTTCATCTTTATCTAATAATGTTAAAATTCCTTCCGTTGCAGCAACAGCGGCGTGCGAAGGATTTCGCCCAGTTGCAAAAGCATTGGGCACATCTGTCGGGATAATATATACACGCGGCATCGGTAATTCTGCTTTTTTCGCTAATTCAGCAACAATTTGATACAAAACATGATGTTCATCTACTTCTCTTGCCCGATACATACGTAATACCATCGAATCGCTAAACCAGTATGAAAAAAAATTCATGCCAATCGCAATAATAAACATGATGTATAATCCCGAACGACCACCAAAAATCCCACCTATCGCCATCATAATACAGGCTAATAACGTCATTAAAAACGCTGTTTTTACACTGTTCATAGTAACCCTCTACTTTCCTAAAGGTCAAAAAGTTTAATTTATATTTTTATTATACGTAAAAACATAGTTTTTGTCAATGATTATGCCATTTTCGCAAGCATTGGGATAAATTTTTCCCTATAATAACGGCGTTAATAAAAACATATAAAAGTGTAAAATCCCTTGCTGTGCAGGAATCAATATATACCCTAAAATAGGCGTTGCTAGTATAACAAGGAAGATAAGTAAGGCATATTTTTCTAATATGAAAAAATACTTTCGCCTATATTGCCCCGGCAATATACACCATAAAATATGAGAACCATCTAATGGTGGAATAGGTAATAAATTGAAAAAGCCAAAATTGATATTATACAAAACAATAAGTTGTAAAACCATTTCCAACGCAGGCATAGAAAACGAAACCCGTGACATCAAAAATATATCTATAGCTAGTGCGATAAAAGCAAAGAGAAAATTGGCAAACGGACCTGCTAAAGAAACAAGTATTTCCCCTTTGTAGTAATTTTTAAAATTACGCCCATCAACAGGAACGCCCTTAGCCCAACCAAATTGAAGCAATAACAAAAAAATGGTTCCAGTCACGGAAAGATGCGCAAATGGATTTAATGTTAATCGACCGGCAAATTTAGGTGTCATATCCCCCATTTTTACAGCCATCAAAGCATGAGCATATTCATGTATCGTTATGGCTAATAATAATCCCGGCACACTGGCAACAAACTGAATCAAATCCCAATGAAACATAACGCGTCCTCCTAAATAAGTGTATACGTTTTTGTTATTTATTATAACCATGTTCTTACTATATCGATGTAACACATGTAGGAATATAACTTACCTCAACAAAAACGATTGTTTCTATTATATCATTATTTTTATCGATTGGAAGACATCAACCCGATTTTCTTTATTCAATAATTGCATACCGTTACAAAGGTAATTTTTGCTTATGGATTTCTCGCCGCATATTTTCCATATTTTCATTAAAACTAGACAAACGTAACATGGTCAAACGGGCATATAAAATATCCCCGATTGCCATATGAATAAGCCGAGAAGAACTTGCTTCTGATGTAAATTGAACTTCTCTTCCCATTCCACACAAGCATATATCTCCTAGCTTAGCTAAATAGGACTGCCCATGACTAGTAATTACAATGATGCGAGCACCTCGTTTTCTGGCCACTTGTACAGAGTGAATCAATTCTTTTGATCGTCCCGTATGTGAAACGGCAATCACGACATCATCCGCATGTAACAATGTCGCCGATGTAACCTGCATATGCGAATCACTATACGCTTGAACTACAAGACCTAATCGCAAAAATCTTGTAGCTATATCTTGACATACCGTTGCGGAATTACCAAACCCATATACCACTACACGATCCGCCTTTTGCAGGAGTTCCACAGCTTTTTCGATTTGAGCATAATCTAAGAGGGATGCCGTATCTTGCAATCCCTCTGTTATATTTCTAAATATCTTTAACATGACCGTATAACTTGAATCTTCCCCTTGTATATCATGATATCCTTCAGTTAAAGCTACTGAAAGGCCTGTCGTGAGTTGTCTTTTTACTTCTTGTAGTCCATGACAACCGACTTTTTTACAAAATCTAGAAACGGTAATCTCTGAGCTCTGTGTATGCTTTGCAATATCTGTAATTGTCTGATCCATTACTTGCATCGCATTGTTCATCATATAATCAGCAATACGTTTTTCTGTTTTGGTCAATTCCCCATAAACACTACGTAAAAAAGGAAATAATTGCATATGTGCAAGCGTCATGATCATCTCCTCCTCCGTCTAAAATTACTTTTTATAGTGTTCTTGCCATAAGTGATGTACTGCCCCTTCTTGATCGATCCGTTGAAACGTATGTGCACCAAAATAATCACGTAATCCTTGTATCAAATTTGCCCCCATACAAGGACTGCGATATGCATCAATATACGTAATAGCATTAGTAAAGGCAGGCATAGGAATCCCCGATGCAATTCCTATAGCTACAACATGCCGCAATGCTGCTTCTCCCGCTTTAAGATGATCAATAAAAAATGGATAAAATAATAAATTATCCAACTGGGAATCACCTTCATAAGCTTGACTAATCGTACTCAAAAAATCAGCTTGAATAATACATCCTGCACGAAAAATTTCCGCTATGCGTTGATACGGTAACTGCCAATGATATACTTGTGAGGCCTGTTTGTATAAAGAAAATCCTTGTGCATAGGCCACTATTTTAGCTGCATATAAACTTCTTCGTACAGCTTCAATAAATGCATCTGTATGCTGGACTGTTATATCGCCCGAAGGATATATTTGTTTAGCTTTTTCTCTTTCAACTGCTTGCGATAACACACGGGCATTACATGCTGCCATAATAAGAGAAATATCTACGCCTTCCTCTATGCCTTCCAAACATGTCCACCGTCCGGTTCCCTTTTGTTCCGCTTTATCAACAATATAATCTAATACAAATTTATGATTTTCATCAGTTTCCGCAAAAATATCCGCACTAATACCGATGAGGTAACTATGTAGTTCACCTTGGTTCCATTGGTGAAAAATATTACCTAAATTACGATTATCATATGCCCCCACATATTTTAATAGCAAATAAGCTTCAGCGATTAATTGCATATCCGCATATTCAATACCATTATGCACCATCTTAACAAAATGACCGGCTCCATCGGGACCCATATATGCACAACAAGGTTTGCCATCAGGTGCCTTCGCGGCAATATCGTTATAAATAGCATGAATTTCTTCATACGCTTCTTTAGCCCCGCCAATCATAATCGCCGGTCCTCGTCTCGCTCCTTTTTCACCACCGGATATTCCCATACCTATAAAATGAATACCTTGTTCTTGACAGTGTTTTACCCGTCGTTGTGTATCTTTAAAATAAGAATTTCCACCATCAATAAGAATATCTCCTGCTTCTAAATACGGTAAAATCTTATCTATCATCGTGTCTACGGGCTCCCCAGCCTTAATCATAAACATCACTTTACGTGGTCGCTCTAATGACTGGATATAAGTAGCCAAATCGTAATACGCCGTAATATGTTCATGCGGATTCATACGAACAAACTGTCTTGTTGTCTGAGGCGTGTGATTATAAACAGCTACATCGTAACCATGGTCAGCCATATTAAGTGCTAAATTGCTTCCCATAACCCCCATGCCAAGCACGCCTATGGTATGTAAAATCATAAAAACCTCCTACTTATAATTTATTTTGATATGCTGTAATAATCGCAAATTCATCTTGCAAACGATGGTATAGTCGTTCAAACACACCATACAATGCTTCATATATCACTCTATTTTCAGGTTGCGGCGTATATACTTTTTGAGAATGAACTAAATGTGCTGTATCAGATATATCGTGTAATACGCCTTCAGAAATAAAACCTAATACAGCTGCACCAAACGCAGCACCTTCACTATTATCAGGCAGGGTTAACGGTTCATTCAAAATATCCGCTAACATCTGCAACCATAATTTTGATTTTGTAAAACTACCGCTAACACGAATATCTTGAATGGTGTCAAATTCACGCAAAGCAGACATAACACTATTTAAACTATAACAAATTCCTTCCATCGCCGCACGAATCATATGAGAACGACTATGATTTAGGGAAAAACCAAAAAACATACCGCGCAATTCCGAATTCCAATACGGAGCTCGTTCACCGGTAAAACAAGGTAAACAAATCAACCCTTCAGAACCAGGTTGCACGTGTTCCGCTTTCATCGTCATCAAATCATATGGATCAATATCTAAATGTTCCAATGTGCTGCCCCCATAATGACAAATATTATCTCGTAACCACCGTAAAATAATACCGCCATTATTGATAGCACCTCCAGCTACCCATATATTATCAACTAAATTATAGCACCATGTACGCATTTGTGCGTCCACACGTGGTTTATCAATGAGCATCCGCAAGGCACCACTTGTTCCTATCGTCCCGCTTAATTGGCCTGGTGCTACCGCACCAATCCCTACATTTACTAACACACCATCCGTTGCCCCGATAACGACAGGCATCCCCACGGGTAATCCCATTGCAAGAGCTGCGTTTTTTGACAATGCACTACGATAAGTAGTAGATACGACTGGTGGCATATATTCCTTATTAATACCTATGTACGATAAAATATCATCATCCCATGCGAGAGTATGTTCATTATAGATGCCACTTGCCGAAGCAGTTGAACGATCTATTAGCCATTCACCTGTCAGATGATAAAAAATATAATCCTTAATCGAACCGACATATTGCATTTTTGCAAATAATTCGGATTGATTTTCCCGTAACCACTTAATTTTAGCTAAAGGATAACATGCATGAATCGGGCAGCCTGTTCGTTCGTAAAAAATACGTTCTGTATTACCATCAGACTTAATAGCTCGTACCACAGAAGCACTTCTACTATCTGCCCATGTTTGCATATCCATAATAGGTTCTTTTTCTTTATTCAGCCCTACAAAACTATGCATAACCGTACTTAACACAATACCTTGTAATACTTTATTTTTATACCGTAATTGATGAGACGTCTTCTTAATCACATCCACAACAGCATCATATATTTGTAATGGACTTTCTTCTGCCCAATCAGGATGCGGCGTCATCAATGGATAAAATGCTTCAAAGCCACATATTCTTTCTCCATCTGCTGTATAGGCAATTGCCCGTACACCCGTAGTTCCTACATCCACGCCAATCCAAACGGAGGTAGTTATTCCTAAATTCATTTTTTTCCATCCTTTCTATATGAATACGCACCTATACTGTATATTATATGTGTCCTCTTTAATAAAAGCAACAATCATTTCATTTTATAACATTTCTTTTGATATAGTATTATCATAAATACGATAAATTCTAATCGTCCTTAGAATAATTCTTAGTCGCACCACCACTATTGGTATTATACATAATAAGCCCCTCTACATGAAAATAACGTTATCCTAAGAAACGTGACATTTTTTTCACCGCTACTGATTATCTCTCTTTTTTACAGTAACTTTTCAAAGAAGGAACTAACCGTAACCTTGTACTATATACTTGCATTAGCCCTATCGTTTTGCAAAAAAAAACACCATCATCTGACGGTGTTATCTATTTCACTATTTTTTGGTGTTTTTACTCGTATCACAGATAGAATAACCTATTTTTCAATACAGTATACAGTCTAAATTCTTGCCACTAGCTATTAAGTTTTGCCCTAACTTCATCTGCTTGTGTAACCAAAACTGGTATTTTTAACATTTGCCCTGGTTGTAAACTTTCATCTTCTTGCAAACCGTTAATCGTAACAATCCGATCGACTACTGGCCGAACATCTTCATGTTGCTCAGCTATAACATGAGCATAGTGCCACAGTGTATCACCTTCATGCACCTGCACAGTAACATACGTCATATCTTTAGCAGGAGATACCCATCCCAACTGGCTGCCCACAACTAAGATAAAAGCACATAAGCAAAATAAAGAGGCCATTCTTTTTTGTATAGTATATGTAGCTTTTTTATGTACTCGTTTCATAATCGTCACTCCTTCTATATTTATAGAACGAACGTTCGTTTGTTTGTTGAATTTATTATATCAACGAACATTCGTTCTGTCAACAAAAAATAGAACAAACGTTTGAATTCATTCTATATATCAGCTATAATTAAAATATATTAATATAAGGAGTAGTAGCTTATGACTTCAGAAACAACATTAACAACACGGCAACGCCAAATATTAGAATATATTCGTAATTGCATACATCACTATGGCTATCCACCTTCGGTAAGAGAAATTTGTAAAGAAGTAGGCCTTAGCTCTACTTCTACTGTTCACGGTTATTTACAAACACTAGAAACCAAAGGATTTATTCGTCGTGATCCTTCTAAAAATCGTACAATTGAATTGGTCGATGAAAGCACTTGGCGTTCAAAAAAACTAACGCCGTTACCTCTCGTTGGACAAGTCCGTGCCGGGGAACCTTTATTAGCAGAAGAATGTGTAGAAGATGTCTATCCTTTTGCTGCTGAATTTATCGGTGAAGATGACGCCTTTTTATTATCGGTAAAAGGTGATAGTATGCAAGATGCAGGCATTTTAGAAGGTGATTTACTGATTGTGCGACAACAAAACACCGCTCACAACGGCGATATTGTCGTAGCCTTACTTGATGATTCAGCAACAGTAAAACGCTATTACCTCGAAAAAGATTGTATTCGACTACAACCAGAAAATGATGCCTATGAACCAATATACACAAAACATTGCTCTATTCTAGGAAAAGTAATTGGTGTATTTCGGCGCTATTAAACTTTATCTATATGACTTGAACCACCTTTAATGATATGCTATAATAATCATCAGACTTGCGAGTGTGGCGGAATGGCAGACGCGCTGGACTTAGGATCCAGTGCCTCACGGCGTGAGGGTTCAAGTCCCTCCACTCGCACCAAAAAAGACACTTCTATGATAGAAGTGTCTTTTTTATTTACTTTTTTTATATTTCGATTCATCTTTGCTAAGGGTAAACCAAAACGTCACCCCGTCCGTTTCATTACGCATACCATAAGATTCACAGTGTAACGAAACCAAAGCCGCAACAATTCCTAACCCAAGACCATGTCCACCAAACGTTCTTTCTATCTTTCGTGTCCGCGATGTATCTACTTTATAGAAAGGTTGCCAAATTAATTTTTGCTCATCTGGCGGAATCGTAATACCTTGATTATAAATATTAATACGATACCCTTGGGGAATATCTTCTACAAAAACACGCATTTCATGATTCGGTGAGGTATAATCAATAGCATTGCTAATAAGATTATTAATAATAACTTCAATTCGAGCAGGATCGCCAAAAACAGTAATTTTATGAGGAATATCCCAATGAGCTTTAATATTTTTATTCCTAATCACCTGTGAAAATTGTTCTTGCACTTCATAAATTAATGCTGCAAAATCAAAAAAAACAGGTTGTAACTCCAACGTTCCCATTTCCAATCGCGATACATCAAGTAAATCTTTTACAAACCCACCCATTTTTCCTGCTTCTCGCTGAATGATACGACAATATTTTCTTTGGGTCTCTTCATCCAATGATAACGTTTCTAATCCTTCAGCATACCCCTGAATAATTGCTAAAGGCGTTTTCAATTCATGCGAAACAGCAAATAAAAATTTCTGTCGCATCGATTCTAATTCTTTAATCCTAAATAATTCGTGTTGTAAACGGTTATTTACTTTATTTCTTGCCGCTAACGCACCTTGCAACTGTCTTGCTAAATCATTAAAGCTTTTCCCGAGAGAACCAATTTCATCCGTACGATTTTGTCGCCATCTCTTAGTGAAATCCAATTTTGCCATAGCCGCTGAAATATGCTGTAACTCACGTAAAGGCAACGTAATCCAACGCGAAACAAAGAAAGATAAACAAAGCGCAGCAAAAATCCAAATAAGTCCAATAGTAACAATAAATTGTTGAATAACCGAGCTATATTGCCCAATTGTAGACATGGGACTACAAATAATATAATACGTATTAGCATCTATTTTTCCCACTAAACTAAAGTATTGAAACTCGCGATTCCGCTGCGAATGCTGCACTTTATCCAATTTATCAGGCGATGGATTTTTTCCTTCTAATAGATCTCGTAGTACTTGGATGTACTGTAATTCTTCTCTCCCATAATACGTAGGTGCAATAGGAGTCATAAAAAAGGTAATATCACTAGCGGATGAAATATCTTCCGGCCCCGTATAAATAGGCAACGTCGTATAAATAATTTCTCCCTGATGAACAATAACAATATCAGCACCTAAATCATAGCCTAATTGCCCTAAAGCATTGTAATTTAACTGATGTTCTTTATAAAATTTTTTTATCTGGTAACCTGCGAAAAGCATTTTTTCTTTCTTCACCATAGAAAAATACGGTCTAAAGCCAATGCCAATTGCAAGCATTAAAGACGCCACACATACTAGTGTAAAAATGCCAATAAACAAGCAGATTCTGGTACCTAAAGATAATGTTTTCATTTTGAATTATAACGATAGCCATATCCACGTACAGTTTGAATAAAGCAACCTTTATTCCCTAATTTAATGCGCAAACGATTAATATGCGTATCAACCGTACGTAAATCCCCATAATATTCATAATTCCATACTTGATTTAAAATTTGTCGCCGACTCAAAGCTTTTCCAGCATTACTCATTAAGTAATTTAATAACTTATATTCCGTAGGACTTAAATCAATATTCTTTCCATCTAATACCACTTGTCGTGCATCCCTATCAATAGCAACGCCATCTTGTTCCATTTCACTCTCTTTTGTGGAACGACGAAACATCGCCTTGATTTTTGCAACTAAAATTTTAGGGCTAAAGGGCTTCGTAATATATTCATCTACACCTAAATCATATGCAAATAATTGGTCAATTTCTTCTCCTTTCGCCGTAATCATAATAATAGGAACCATCGATTCACGCCGAATTTCTCGGCACACCGTCCAACCATCATATCCTGGCATCATAACATCTAATAATACTAAATCAGGATGATATTTGTCATACATTTCGATCGCTTCTTTACCATCAGCCGCTTCGATAACTTCATATCCTTCGGGTGTTAAAAAGTCATTTACTAATTGACGCATCAATTGTTCATCATCTGCAATTAATATTTTTTCCATAGTTTCGCCTTTCTATATTTATGTATTTGAGATACATCTTTTACCAATAAAGTAAGCCACTCCTCTATGGGACGTCCTTCTATTTCTAATGTTGGCTCAATTTCTTGTAATGGCACAAGTACAAATGCACGTTTTGTTAAATAAGGATGAGGAATTTGTAAATCCGGTTTCGTACAGACCTCATCACGACTGTACACGATATCTATATCTATCGTCCGAGTCCCCCATTTTTCTTGCCTAATACGTCCTAATTTTTTTTCTATTTGCAAACATCGCTGCAATAATTCAGATCCCGTATACGTACTATCTACCGTTAAGGCGGCATTTAAAAACATCGGTTGATCTATTTTTCCCCACGGCATCGTTTCATATAATGACGAAACGTGCTGTATCGAGCAAGCATTATCACCACGTAATAAAAAAACAGCTTGAGCTAAATTTTGTTCCCGTTGTCCTATATTCGCCCCTATACTAAGATAAAATCTATTCATTTACAGCCCTTTCAATAGACACATTAACATCTTGCACCAATCCACCAATAGGTGCTTGCGGTTTATGTACGGTTACCCCTACTTTTTTTAGTATCGCAAAAGTAGACAATAAAGTTTGAGCAATATCTTCTGCTACAGCTTCAATTAAACAAAAAGATTTTTCTGTTACGATTTCTTTTATTACAGTATATACTGTACCATAATCAACCGTTTCTGACAAAGTGTCATTTTTTCCTGCTTGTTCTAACGATAAATATAACGTGACATCAACATAAAATGGTTGCCCATTCGTTTTTTCTTCTGCAAAACAACCATGATATCCCCAAAATGTTAACCCTTGCAAATGAATACTATCCATCACTATTTCTCCTTTAGTACTTCTGCCATAATACACATACGCTTAATAGGCTTTACATCATGCACGCGAATAATCGAAGCTCCACGTAATACACCGGACACACATACAGCACCCGTTCCTTCCAGCCGTTCAGTTACGGGCAGATCCAACACATCACCAATAAAACCCTTCCGCGAAGGGCCTAACAATAATGGATAGGGTAATGCCGTAAATTCATGCAGATGTTTGATAATATATATATTTTGTTCCGTTGTTTTGCCAAAAAAACCAATACCTGGATCCGTGATAATACGAGATGGATCAACTCCTGCTTTAACCGCTATTTCTACGGAAGTACGAAAGAATTTTTTCATATCTAAAAGCAAATCACCATAATCTGTCGTATCTTGATTATGCATCACAATCACCGGTACATTATATTTAGCTGCTACTTTTGCCATTTTTCCAGGTTCTTTAGCGTATTGCAAACCCCATATATCATTCATAATATGGGCACCTAGCGACATCGCATATTCAGCCGTTTCTGCCTTGAACGTATCAACCGAAACAGGTACCGTTGAATGTGCTAATACGTCTGGTAAAAAACGTGATAATCTATTAATTTCTTCGACAGCACTAATAGGAGTAAAACCTGGACGAGATGATTCCGCACCAATATCAATAATATCTGCACCATCACGAATCATTTCTTCCATATGTGCAATCGCTTTAGCCACAGTATTCCACTGTCCTCCATCAGAAAAAGAATCAGCTGTAACATTTAAAATCCCCATAATAAGAGGCCGTTCGCCTAAGGTTAACGTTTTTCCATCGGTCCATGTATAATGTCTCATTTCAACGCCCATCATCACTCGTTCCTTCCATTAATAAATTCCATGCTTGATGATACATATCACTACCACTTTGAATAATACCAGCCGTTGCCGTTGTAATAATATTCGTATCACCAGCTAATCCATGCATCATGGTCATGCATAAATGAGTCGCTTCAACTACCACTAATACCCCTTCAGGTTGCAAACCACGACATAAAGAAAGACTCAATTCTTGTGTTAATCGTTCTTGTAACTGCGGACGTTTCGTCAGTGTTTCCACAGCACTAACAAAATGACCAAACCCAGCAACCTTTCCTTTATGAGGATAATAAGCAATATGTACTGTCCCAAAAAAAGGCAATAAATGATGTTCACACATGGATTGAAAACGGATATTGCGAATAGCCACTAAGCCATCTACTTCTGTTTGAATCGGTTGTGCCCATTCATCATCTGGATTTTTCCAAAGACCAGAAAAAAAATTGATAAATGCATCAGTTACCCGATTCGGCGTTTTCTCCATCTGTAATACCTTGAGGTCTAAGCCGAGGGTCTCTAAAAAAGTTTGCATTGCCTGTACAGCCTTTTCTCGTTGTATCTGTGGCTGTCGTATTTCTATCATAATTGAAAATACTCCTTCATTAAAATCATTTTTTGCTAATATACCGGTTTGCTTTTTATGTACTTAGCCAAAACATAACAACAATAAATAACCGTAACTTGACACCTTATGTTTCCGATATATACGAACTAACCAATCGACCAATAACAATTCCTAATGTTCCCGTAATAAGTTGAGGCCAACTCATAGCGAATAAAATCATCTTTGATACTTTTGGTGGTACATTGATACACATGAATAATAAGGTAAAACCCCCAAATAATACGATCGTTTTTACAATGACTGCTAATATATTTCCCAAACTGCGTGATGAAGACTTAAATAGACGTAAGATGATAATATACACAAGATTGCCTATCGCGACCAAAGGGATAAACAAGGGAAACGGCAACATACCCTCTAACCAAGCAAAGATAGGCGTAATGATGGCTATGGCTATCCATCCATTTCCTTTTAACCGTAGTGCGGCAACAACTAAGCATGCATTAACGAGCGAACCAATAAAAAATAAACTAACCTGTGGTGGCACTGGTAATACTAAACGTATCCCTTGTAATACTAAAGTAAGTGCTACTAATAAAGCGGTACGCGTAAGTTGTCCAGTTTGATTCATGAAAAACATCCCTCTCTATGTTTTTTACTAAAACTTGCTATAATAGACATAACCCTATATAATAACCACATTATATCTTATTGTATAATTAGAGGTGCTAAATGTCAAAAAGATTTGTTTATTCCATAAATAATATGCGTGGATTATGTATGCTTGGTGTCATTGCCATTCACATTGGTTCTATTGCATTGACGAATCCCTATCCTAATATCTGGTTAATTGGGATTCTCGAAATTTTATCACGATATTCCGTACCAGCGTTCTTCTTTCTTTCCGCTTTCGGTTTATTCTACAATCATCCTTTAACCCAATCTTTTTCCTATTTAGAGTATATAAAAAAACGATTGAAAACAGTCTTGATTCCTTATTTAGCCTGGTCTCTTTTTTATCTTCTCTACACTGCTACCATAAGCCATCAAGTGCAACTACTTTATCCTTTAGCGATATTGAAATCTCTTTGGTACGGCTTGGGTATGTATCATTTGTATTTTCTCGTCATTTTATTGTGGTTTTATCTGCTCATGCCTGTTTGGCGCTATCTATTAACCTACATTAATCAATATCCTCGACTCATCATGCCTCTATTGTTTATTAGTAATGTGCTATTTAATTATTATTCATCCTATATATGGATAACTCCCGCCCATTCATTTTGGCACGATGCTATCGCTTATCGCTTAAATTATCTAATTTTCCATTATCTTTTTATCTTTTTATTCGGTGCTTTTGTCGCCACCCATTGGCAAATAGTACTTCATTGGCTTCATCAACATGGAAAACTACTTTGTTTTGCTCAACTAGTTACAACAGCAGGAATGATAAGTGCCTATCTCGGCGTTATGCATGCATGGCACTATGATCCCTTGTCAGCTGTATTTACCATCCATCAACTTAGTCCTATCGGGATGTGTTATACCGTTTCAACGTTGCTGTTTTGCCTATACATTTGGGAATGCCATACCTTTCCTCCATTTTGGCATACCTTTTTTCAACGACTAGGCGATGCGTCATACCCGATATATCTCATTCATCCGTTATTTTTAAGTATGGGTACAGGTTTATTAAATCATTATCACATTATTCCTTCTACTCGTTATATCCTGTTATTATATGTAAGTATTACCTTACTCTCTTACATCTACGCCTCTATCCTAGGCAAAATTTCACTTCCCTCTTTTCTACGACTCTGTTTACAAGGAAAATAAACAACTACTAGCGTTACATTGATATACAACTAAAAACGACATCGATATATATATCGATGTCATTTTTAGTTGTATATCAAACAATATCACTATACCTTATTTTTTTCTAAAGAAGCATATATTTCCTCTAATAAACTATCCACCAGCTGATCCTCTGGAACGGTACGCAATACCTTTCCATGCGAAAAAACAATGCCTTTCCCCATACCGCCGGCAATACCAAAATCAGCTTCTTTTGCCTCCCCTGGTCCATTAACAATACAGCCCATAACCGCTACTTTAATCGGTACTTTCAACTTAGAAATGGCTTCCTGTACACGTTCAGCCAAACCAATTAAATTTACTTGAGTCCGTCCACAAGTAGGACAAGATATAAGTGTAGGACCAAAAGAACGCAATCCTAAAGCACTTAAAATTTCCTTCCCAACTTTAATTTCTTCCGCTGGATCCCCTGTTAAAGATACTCTAATCGTATCGCCAATTCCCTCGGCAAGTAACGTTCCAATTCCAATTGCCGATTTAATCGTTCCTTCCTTAACCAAACCTGCCTCAGTAACACCTAAATGCAACGCATAAGGAACCTTATCAGCTAACCGCTGATAAGCTTCTATCATTAACGGAACCTCTGACGCTTTTAGAGAAATAACCATCTGCTTATAATCCAATCGCTCTAAAATACGAATATGCCGCAAAGCACCTTCTACCATCGCGGCTGCATTGGGATGCCCGCCATAAGCTGCTAAAATATCCGCCGGCAAAGACCCCGTATTAATACCAATACGAATAGGAATCCCCTTAGGTTTTACCTTTTCTACAACCTCTATTACCCGTTCTTCTTTGCCAATATTACCTGGATTAATCCGTAACGCATCCACACCACTATCAATGGCTTGTAAAGCTAATCGATAATCAAAATGAATGTCCCCTACGATAGGCACAGGAGATGCCTCAACCACAGCACGCAATCCTTTTGCCGCCGTCATATCTGGTACGGCAAAACGAATAATTTCAGCACCTAAGGATGCTAAGCGCAATGTATCTTGTACAGCAGCCACTTCTTCTTTGGGATTTACTGTCGACATCGTCTGAATAGAAATGGGATAGGTTCCACCTATTCCCATATGGCGCAGCTTAACTGGCAAAGCTACACGTCTTACCTTCATGTAATTCTGTCCTTTCTATAATAACCGCAATATATCTTTTACTAACGAAAAAAGAAATATAGATCCTAAAATAACCATACCTGTAATTTGTACATACATCAATGCACGTTCAGGCAATCGTTTCCTACGCACGGCTTCCAATAACAAAAGGATAATATGCCCTCCATCAAGTACGGGAATAGGTAACAAATTAATAATTCCCAAATTGGTACTCAAAAATGCCGTAAACATCAACAATGAAGAAAAACCAAGAGATGCTACTTGACCAGCTAATTGTGCGATGCCAATGGGTCCAGCTATATCGGCACCCGTTTTACCCACTATCATCTGATAAATACCTTGCACCATGACAGAGCTTAATCGCCCTACACGTATAACCGCTAATTTTCCTGCTTCGCCAAACGGGTGGGTATGCGTTTTTTGTACTGGATAAATTCCCATAGTTACACGTTTAGTCGTTTCATCAACATGCGGAATAATACTTTTACTGATCCTATTTCCCTGACGCTGTATCTCAACCGTCAGCACTTCTTTATCATGATTAGCTAATGCCACCGTAATATCATCCCATTGCTGAATGGGGTTACCATTGATAGAAAGGATTCTGTCACCAGCTTGCAACTTACTCTGCGCAGCTGGCGAATCAGCAATTGTCGCACCAACAACAGGTTCAGTCGATATACTAACAGTCCCTTCAACCCAATAAATTCCCCAAACCAAAACAATAGCCAATAAAAAATTCATCATCGCACCAGCTACCATCACCAAAAAACGAGCAGCTAACGGTTTAGACGTAAACCACTTGGTTTTATCTATTTCTACCGTAGTATCATCTTCTCCACCATTGACATCTACCATACCAGCAATGCGATTAAAGCCGCCCAAGGGAATCATACGCAATGAATAGAGCGTACTGCCCCACCGCCGACTAATCAACGTTGGACCAAACCCAACAGCAAATTCATCCACTTGCATTCCTGTAATCTTAGCCGTTATAAAATGCCCTAATTCATGAATGACCACGATCACACTAAATACAAAAATGGTCGCCAAGATAGTAACGAGCATACTACACACCCTTTCTATTATCAATAACTTGCCTTACCCAATGCCGCCCCCATTCATCCGCAGCTTGTATATCCGCTAAGGACATAATTGGCATAACCTGATGTTCTTTCATCCCTTGTGCTACCATAGTAAAAATTTGTGAAAAAGATATTCTTTTTTGTAAAAAAGCATATACAGCTTCCTCATTTATAGCATTTAGTACACAAGGCATCGTTCCACCTATTTTTCCTGCTTCATAGGCTAGAGGCAAAGAAGGAAATTTATCATCATCTGGAGTAAAAAAAGACAATTCGCCTAAAGTTTGCCAATTAATCGATTTTGCCCCCTTAACAGCGAAGCGTTTGGGATAAGAAAAAGCATATTGTATAGGCAACCGCATATCGGGTATGCCCAATTGTGCCAAAACAGACATATCTGTAAATTGCACCATCGAATGAATCATGCTCTGAGGCTGAATAACCACTTGAATACGCTCAAAGGGGATAGAAAATAACCAATGAGCTTCAATAACTTCTAACCCTTTATTAAACATCGTAGCCGAATCAATCGTAATTTTATTTCCCATATGCCATGTAGGATGACGCAAACAAGAAGAAACCGTAATATCATCAAACAATTGTTTCGGGGTATGAAAATGAGGACCACCTGAAGCAGTAATAATTAATGCATCAACTTCTTCACTTTTTCTTCCCTGTAAACATTGAAAAATAGCTCCATGCTCACTATCTACGGGTAAAATAGCAACATTTTTTTCTGCTGCCCGTTTCATAACCAATTCGCCAGCAGCAACCAATGTTTCCTTGTTCGCCAATGCAATATCTATACCCTTGTCAATAGCCTTTAAGGTTGGTTCAATCCCAGCCGCTCCTACTAATGAAGTCAATACCATATCTGCATCGACCTCATCTAATAATTGCAATAACCCATCTCGCCCAACAAAAACAGTACACTGCTCACCCACTTCCGCTTGTAATCGTTGTGCAGATGCGGGATCAATCATACAAGCAAACATGATATGGTGGGTAAGAATTTGTTTCGCCAATTTTTGCCAATGTGAATACGCTGCTACTGCTACTACTGAAAATGCCGTGGGATTGGCCTCTATCACATCCATTGCCTGGCTTCCAATCGAACCTGTACTTCCAAGAATAATAATTTTTTTCATTCATACCCCTTCTTACTAGGTAACGATATATACATAAAGTAATACCATCGGTGCCGCTACCAATAAACTATCAAACCTATCTAACACGCCTCCATGCCCAGGAATTAATGTACCCGAATCCTTCACTCCACAAGTGCGCTTCAATACCGATTCAATGAGGTCTCCCAATGGTGCCATAACTGCAATGATAATTCCGATTAAAAAGCCATGAATAACCGGAATCTGCCCTACTACTGCAACAATCATAGCCACTACAATCGTACCGATACAACCACCTATAATCCCCTCTTTCGTCTTACCAGGACTAATGGCAACACATAATTTATGCGTTCCCCAATATTTTCCCACAAAAAAAGCACACGTATCACTAGCCCAAGTAGAAAAAATAAGTAGAAACATAATCACCCTCGTTGAATCTACCCCAAAAGGAACCTGATCTAATCCTAAGTGAATTCCAAGAGAGCTACACCGAAGTGCTAGCATCGCCGTAAAACCAAATGCAACATACACTAAGCCCATAAAAGCATAGGCCGAATCGACGAATTTAATCTTATTATGAAAAAATATGGGACGAAGTAAAGACCAATAAACCAATATAGCACCCAATAGAATCGTACACTGTATTTGTGAAAACCAAACCGATCCTAAAAACAAAAGTAACCACCCATAACCAAAAAGAATGGGTACATTAACAGAAATATGGCGTACTAATCGAATATATTCTCGCCACCCCCACATTGTCAATAAAATGATAGCAATAAAAAACAGCCAATTGCCTTCATAAATCACACCAATCGCCAATAACCCCCCGATTATACCGGAAAGTATTCGTTTACCTAACATATACTAATCTCCTATTCTATTTTAACCCGCCAAATCGACGTTCTCGTTGTTGATATGCGATAATTGCTTCTCTCAATGTATCTATTGTAAAATCTGGCCAACATACAGGAGTATACCAAAATTCAGCATACGCTACTTGCCATAACAAAAAATTACTAAGACGCTTATCATTTCCAGGTCTAATGACTAAATCCACTTCATTATAAGGATCCGTATACAAAGCATGAGAAACCATTTTCTCTGTAATATCCTCCGGGGAAACGGCTTTTTCTTGAACATCCACAATAATGTTCCGAATAGCTTGCACTAATTCTGCACGACCACCATAATTAATCGCAATATTTAAGACTAACCCATCATTCGTGACTGTATTTTTTTCAGCCTCTTTCAATTGTACTTGTAACGAATCTGGAATTCGTGATAAATCACCAATAAAACGTAATCGCACATGATGTTCACCTAGTGCCAATAAATGATTTTGTAAATACTCTCCCATAAGCTTCATAATATATGAAACCTCTGCTTCTGGCCGTTTCCAATTCTCCGTTGAAAAAGCATAAACCGTAAGGACTTTAATTCCCAACTCATGTGCACCTATCACAATTTTTTTTAACGTATCTGCTCCAGCACGATGTCCCATACTGCGTGGAAGATTTCTCCGCTGTGCCCAACGCCCATTTCCATCCATAATAATGGCAACATGAGTAGGTATATTGGTTGTATCAATTATTGATGCCACATCTTTTTTTTTATTTCCTAACAATGCTGTCAAAAATTTAAACATCTTTTTATTCCTCGTTTGCTAAAGCTTGTAATACGGAATTACTCATAATCAAATTATAATTAACCAAAAGACATATTTTCCCTTGGTCTTCTGTTACTCGTACTACATAATCCGCTGTTTCATCACAGGTAAAAAAACGACTAATAGCACGTGTACGCACTACTTGATACGGAATATTTTCTTGTTCTAATATAGATTTGGCATACCCCAAAGGCATGCCAATAAAAACTTTTTTCTCCATTATACTTCCATAACTTCTTTTTCTTTTTTGCTTTTTAGCTCATCAATTAACTTAATCTTTTTATCAGTCAACTTTTGTATTTGATCCTGTATTTCTTTACTTTCGTCTTCGGTTACTTCTTTTCCTTTTTCCATCTTTTTAATAGAATCATTTGCATCACGTCTAATGTTACGGATAACTACCTTAGACTCTTCGGCGTATTTACTTACTTTTTTCGTCAATTCTTTCCGCCGTTCTTCCGTAGGTTTTGGTATTTCCAGGCGAATCATCGTACCATCATTATTTGGATTTAATCCCAAATCTGATTTTAAAATAGCTCTTTCAATATCACCTAAAATATTTCGTTCCCACGGCACAATAGTCAATAACGTAGGTTCGGGTGCCGACACATTTGCCACTTGTTTAATAGGTGTAGCTGCACCATAATAATCCACCATAACTCGATCCAATAAACTCGTACTTGCACGACCAGTACGTACCGATGAAAAATCCCGTTTCAATGCTTCAATTGTTTTATCCATTTTTTCTTCATATCCTGCCAATAATACTTTACCATCCATTACAATCACTTCCTTTTTCAATGTACGTATCTTTATAGTTATTCACTCACAAGAGTGCCTATCCCTTTTCCCTGTGCTGCCAAAACAATATTTTCAGCCTGATCTAAATTAAAAACAACAATAGGAATATGATTATTCATACAAAGTGTCGTTGCCGTAGCATCCATTACCTTAAGATCTTTATTAATGACATCTAAATACGATAAAGTAGTAAACATCTTAGCATCCTTATTTACCTTTGGATCGCTATCATATACTCCATCAACGCCATTTTTAGCCATTAAAATAGCATCTGCTTCAATTTCAGCAGCACGCAAAGCCGCAGTTGTATCCGTAGAAAAATAAGGATTTCCTGTGCCCGCGCCAAAAATAACAACCCGACCTTTTTCCATATGTCGAATAGCTCTACGCCGAATATAGGGTTCTGCTACTTGTTGCATATTAATTGCCGTTTGCACCCGTGTAGCAACATTAAAATTTTCTAACGCATCTTGTAACGCCAATGCATTCATCACCGTCGCAAGCATCCCCATATAATCAGCCGATACGCGATCCATTCCACGTGAACTACCCGATAACCCCCGCCAAATATTTCCACCACCGACAACAATAGCTACTTGAATACCTGCTTGATTAACAAACGCGATCTGCTTTGCAATTCTTTCAACAGTTTCTGTATCGATTCCATATCCTTTTGTTCCTGCTAAGGCTTCGCCACTTAGCTTTAAAATAATGCGTTTATACTGTTTCGTCTCCATCTAGGCCTCCCGTGCTGTTCAAATAGTATGAGAAAATAAGAGAACACCAAATAAAGCGTTCTCTTATTTAAATAAACTTATTTTTTAACTTGTGCCATTACTTCAGAAACGAAATCATCATTGCGTTTTTCCATGCCTTCGCCCAATTCATATCGAACATATCGACGAATATCAATTTTTTCACCAATTTTAGCAATTTGTTCTGTAATGACTTGACTTATCGTCTTATCTGCATCTTTAATAAATTCTTGGTCAAGTAAACAATTTTCTTTATAATATTTTTCAATCCGGCCCACGATCATCTTATCGACAATATGTTGTGGTTTTCCTTCATTTAACGCTTGCTTCGATAATACTTCGCGTTCATGATCCAATACTTCTTGAGGTACTTCTTCACGTTTTAAATAAGCCGGTTTTGCTGCAGCAATTTGCATCGCTATATCTTTACACAAATCTTTAAAACCATCTGTCTGTGCCACAAAATCTGTTTCACAATTCACTTCTACCAATACACCAATACGACCATTTCCGTGAATATAAGAATATACTAAACCTTCTGCAGCGATACGATCTGCTTTCTTAGCAGCAGCAGCCAATCCCTTTTCTCGTAAAAAATCAATGGCCTTGTCTAAATCTCCATCCGTAGCACTTAAAGCTTTTTTACAATCCATCATACCAGCGCCAGTTTTCGTTCTTAATTCTTTTACCAAACCTGCTGTAATTGCCATTCTATACAACCTCCAACTATACCATATTTACGACTAATAATTCCGATATATCTAGTTTTCTGCACTTTCTTCAGCTTGTTCGCCTGCTTCAACCTGTTCCCCTTGATTACCTTCTAATACAGCATCAGCAATTTTACCAGCTAATAATTTTACTGCACGAATAGCATCATCATTTGCGGGAATTGGATAATCAATTAAATCTGGATCACAATTTGTATCTACGGTTGCAATAATAGGAATATGCAATTTACGTGCTTCCGCTACAGCAATTTCTTCTTTCTTCGGATCGATTACAAAAAGTGCATCCGGCAACTTCTTCATTTCTTTAATACCGCCAAGATATCTATGTAATTTTTCCATTTCATGTTTTAACAAGATAACTTCTTTTTTAGGTAATACATCAAAAATACCATCAGCTTCCTGTTTTTCTAATTCTTTCAAGCGTTTCACACGTTTTTCAATCGTTTGGAAGTTAGTCAACATACCGCCCAACCAACGTTCATTAACGAAAAATTGATTGCACCGTTCAGCTTCACTTTTAATCGAATCTTGAGCTTGCTTTTTTGTTCCTACAAAAAGCAATTTTCCGCCATTAGCTACTATGTCGCGAGCAAAATTATACGCTTCTTCCGTTTTCTTCACGGTTTTCTGCAAATCAATAATATAAATCCCATTGCGTTCTGTAAAAATAAAGCGTTTCATTTTAGGATTCCACCGACGTGTTTGATGTCCAAAATGAACACCCGCTTCTAATAATTGTTTCATTGATACTACTGCCATAATTCATTCCTCCTGTTTTTTCCGCCGTTCCTTCATCATCTGCCATCACTATTTTAAGCACAGGTACAGACTCTGTGAACGTGTGTAATATAAACCTTTGCTATTATATCACAAGAACGAGAGATAAACAAGATGTATCCCTCGTTCTTATGAATCATACTACTATTATTTTAAAATATATACAGAAACATTACGTCGCCCAAAAGTACGACACTCATTATACGTTTCCATACATAAATCAATGCGATTTCCTAAAATAGCACCACCCGTATCCTCTGCTACGGCAACACCATAACCAGGTACATATACTTTTGTACCTAGCGGAATAACACGAGGATCCACAGCTACAACCCCACGCCTCGCACGAGTTCCCATACGCGTCAGCCCCTTGCCATTACCATCAGTAGGTAGATAAGCCGTCGCCTTCATCGAAATCCGTTTCGTATATGCAGATATATTTCCTGCTCCTGTGTGAATAGCTTGTTTTGTACCAACACGACGAATTAAAGGTTTCATTTCGGTGACTACTTTTGTTTTAACCACCTCACGCGAAACTACATTTCCTTCCATCGTAATGGTTTTAATAGTTACCTTTTTAACCCCATTTTGTCCTAATTGGATCTGCTTTTCTTGCCCTTTCAGCAGCGTTTCATCAGGAATATTTTCTATGGCAAATGGAACTATTTCGTCTTCTTGGATTTCTTTTTCACTAAACGAACCAACTGTAATCGTCATACCTTTAACAACCGCTTGTTGAGGATTGCCATATGGGCGATAATGCTTGCGACTATACCCATATTGTTCTGCTACTTCCCATACCGTTTTTTTCGCTGTCATCACCTGTTTTACTTGGTCACGACAGACTAACGTCACGGGAACAGCTCTTCTCACTGTAATCGTAGTTCCATCTTCTAAATTCGGCGTAGAAAGTTCTGCTTCATCATATGGTCCCAATAGAATATTCTGTTCTCGTAATAATGCATCTTTTTTTATTGCATACGTATAGACAATCTGTTTTGCCCCATCTAATTCGATAACAACCGTTTTGCCATTTTTCACAAAACCAGTTAGCGAAACCACTAAAATAAGAGCAACAATAGTGACATACATACGAGTTATGGGCCCTTGATATCGTTTGGTCATCAAATCCCTCCTAACTGAGCCACATTCTACCAAAGACGGACACGACTGTCAATTTTACGTGGTTTACAATAAAGGGGTTAATTGGCTTTTTCATTCATTTTTCGTCTAATTGTCAACTTTATAGTACGGTTGTTTTAGCTTGTAATACTGCGTATTGAGGGAATTTGATAAAGGTTAACGTTAATCACCACTTTCATTTTAAAATTCATTTAAAAACTTCTATTTAGAATCCCTTAATTTTTATTTTTTTGATGATTTTAACTAATTTCACCCACTTTAAAATTGACGCTCTTCATATTTTTTCTTTTTCCCATTTTTATGCCCCTTTTCTCTGTCCCTCAGTAATGGACATTGCGTTTTTTTTCTTTTGACCAAGCCATTATAAGAACTTCCATTCTGCCCAAAAACTACTTATATGACCGATCATTTTTCATAAAAATAATCCATATAAAAATATCCTCTTTACCAATTTCAGTAAAAAGGATATTTCATTTAATGCTCCCTTATCGTATGTAAATGTTTGATCCGCTGTTCTGCTTCACGTTGCAGCTGTTCCTGTGCTTGTATAGGTGCTTCTCCTTTTATCCCTACATAATGATACACGCCATCAGAATCCATAATATATGACTTCGTATTATCCTGTAAATAAAGTGACAAAATTTCTTTCACCCGTTGTTTATGTGGCTCGTACTCGATAGGAACCATTAATTCAACCCGTTCATTCAAATTACGGGGCATCCAATCAGCAGAAGATAAAAATACATCCTCCTTGCCATCATTATAAAAATAAAACAACCGGCTATGCTCTAAAAATCTTCCAATAATACTACGAACCTCTATATTCTCACTAACCCCTGGTACACCGGGCCGTAACACACAAATACCACGTACAATTAATTGAATTTTAACCCCCGCTGCAGACGCTTCATACAACTTAGCAATAACCGCTTTATCTAACAATGAATTCATTTTCGCTTGAATTAATGCTTTTTTACCCGCCTTCGCATGGGCTATTTCCTGCTCGATTTCTCTATAAATATCTTCTCGCAAATGAATCGGAGCAACCGATAATTTATGCCATTTAGGTGGATCAGAATATCCCGAAAGAAAATTAAAAAAAGCGGAAGCATCCTCGCCTATTAACGAATTGGCTGTCAAAATACCTACGTCCGTATAAATACGTGCCGTTTTCCCATTATAATTTCCCGTAGCCAAATGAACATATCGCTTTATCCCATCCTCTTCACGCCGCACCACTAACGTAATTTTAGAATGGGTCTTTAAACCCACTAAACCATAAATAACATGACAACCAGCTTTTTCTAATTTCCGTGCCATATAAATATTATTTTCTTCATCAAACCGTGCTTTTACTTCCATTAGCACCGTAACTTGCTTGCCATTTTCCGCTGCCGCGGCTAAAGCTGAAATAATGGGCGACTTACTACTCACACGATATAAGGTTTGCTTAATAGCTAAAACTTTTGGATCTTCTGAAGCCAGACGAATAAATTCTTCGATTATTTCAAACTGTTCATACGGATGATGTACCATAATATCTCTTGCCAAAATTGCTTTCCATAAATCCTTTTCACCTACTTCAGCCAATTCAAAAGAAGGTTGTGGTTTATATGGAATATAATGCATTCCTTCTTCTCCCATCGTATTCGCAACAGAGAAAAATACTGTATGATCTAGCGGACCCGCAACAGTATAAATATCACGTTCTTCAAGTTGTAATTCTTTCCGCAAAAATTCTTTTACTAACCTACTAGACGTATTCGCAATTTCTAAACGTACTGCCGCCCCTTTTTTTCGTTTTTTCAAAGATTTTTCAACTTCCACTAGCACATCTTCTACATCTTCATTAATATCAAAATCGGCATCCCTAGTAACCCGAAAAGGAACTGTTTCTAAAATTTCATAACCCAAAAAAAATCGCTCTGCAAAAGCCGCCAAAATATCTTCTAAGAACAAAAATTCTCTTATTTCCGTAGATGATGGCACCTTGACAATTCGCTTAATAATTGGCGATGGCACTGGTAAAATAGCGGTTTTCACAGTGCCATCTCGTTTTTTCAATAACACCGCTAAATTTAAATTCAAACTAGCCAAAAACGGAAAAGGATGACTAGAATCCACGGCCATCGGCGTAACAACCGGATATATTTCACGTTCAAAAAAGGATTCTAACCATTTTTGTTGTTCCTCCGTCAGTGCGGATACAGGTATAAATGCGATCCCTTTATCCCGTAAACGAGCAAGAATACTACGACTATATCGATATTGAGTTTGTACCAATTCATGTGCCATCCCCTGAATTGCGGCAAATTGTTGACGTGGGGTTAATCCAGAAATATCAATATGCTTTACACCACTTTCAATTAAATGCTTTACACCAGCAACACGAATCATAAAAAACTCATCCAAATTTGATGCCGAAATAGCAATGAACTTTAATTGTTCCATAATTGGATTTGACGGAACAACCGCTTCACGTAACACCCTTTCATTAAAGGTAATCCAAGTACATTCTCGATTTAAAAAATACTCATGCGATTCATATGTAGACATGCCTATCTTCTCCCCATAGAAACGTAACGCCTATACTTCCCAAACTACTGTTAATTAATGTTATTATACCATATATATGTAATGTATTCTATTATATACACCATACAAAAAACATGTATATTATCTTTCCTGCAATAAAAAATATACTTATTATTCTTATATTATATACGTTATTGCTACATCCTCCACAAATAATCTCCTAAAAACTAAATAGAAACCAATCTCTAAATATTCCTATAAAATAGAGTTTCATAATCAAAAGTAAAATCCCCCTTATTTTCTTTCATAAAAAATAGAAAATCATCATAATACTGTGTATAATAGATACATATTAACCTATGTACATCAAAAAATAAGTCAAACGAGGTATTTCATGGAAAAACTGGCCATCATCGATATGGGTTCTAATTCTATTCGTTTTTTAGTATTGGAAATAGCTGATAATAACTCTTTTTCCTTTGTCTATCAAGAGAAAGAAACCATCCGGTTGGGATTAGGACTTGCCAAAACAGGAAAATTACGTGACGAAGGAATGCAAAAAGCCTTACAGTGTTTAACCATGTACAAACATTTAATGTCTGTCATGAATATTACGACTTGTTTAGCGGTCGCTACGGCTGCCGTGCGAAACGCTACAAACGGACAGGCTTTTTTAGAACAAATTTACACAGAAACACAAATTAAGTTAGACGTCATTTCTGGCGAAAGAGAAGCCTATTTAGGTTATTTAGGAGTTATCAATACGATAAAAGAACGAAATTTTCTTCTTTTTGATTTGGGCGGTGCAAGTATCGAGTTAACCTTAGTTCGCGATGGTTCTCCTCGTCAATCCGTTTCACTACCTATTGGTGCCGTTACCTTGATGGAGCGCTTTCAACTCCAAGACAATATCACCGAAAAGGCCTTACAAAATTGTGAAAAATACATTCGCAAAACCTTGTCCTCTATCTCTTGGTTACATAAAACTAAACTACCACTCATTGGAATTGGTGGCACTGCACGAACCTTTGCTAAAATGAACCAAAAGGCAACAAATTACGATTTTTCTAAAATTCATAATTATCATCTTTCCCTCGACCGCTTCCTTGCCCTATATACGCAAGTTGTTTCCAAACCGCATAGTCGGCGGAAAAAAATACCTGGTCTTTCAAATGATCGAGTCGATGTCATCGTTTCTGGAGCCGCTGTACTCAAAGAAGTTTTTGCTCTTGCCGAAAGCGAAGAAATGATTATCAGCGGTTGTGGCTTACGCGAAGGCATTTTTTACGAATACTACACCAAACGTTGCCATTTTCCGTCACCCCAAATTCCCAATATACTTGATTTCAGCATTACCAATTTTATTGGCACACTTGGCTCTGTTATTAATCAAGTTCACAATCAACATGTAACTGCCTTGTCCCTGCAACTCTTTGATCAATTACAATCGTTACATCACTATGGCCCAACGGAGAGACAATTACTCATGACAGCAGCACGCTTACATGATATCGGCAAAGTGATTAATTTTTATAATCACGCTAGGCATTCTGCTTTTATGATCGGCCATGCCCCATTATATGGACTTACCCATCGCGAACAACTGATCGCTGCATTTATCGCTGGTTTCCATCATGGTATTAGTCGCAAGACTTGGATTGCTTATCGGTATGCCAATATGGCTTCGCCCGAAGATTGGGTTATGATTCGTAAGCTTTCTACCCTTTTAGCTATTGCCGATGCAGCTGATATTACGTATGAACAAGTAATAACAGAATGTCATGTCACATTACAAGATAATATCGTTGTGTTAATATTAACGTCTGTTCCAGGTATTAATCACGACGCTTCTGATTCAGCCATTCATCAATATATCAAGCAATTTAAAAAAGAATTTAATACTTCTCTAGTTATTGTTTGGAAATAAGCAACATATAAAAAAGCTATACGTATACAATTATACTGCATACGTATAGCTTTTTTATATATGATCACGGCGATGAAATAAAGAACTGATTTTTTCTACAACCGATTTTGTTTCCTTCGTTTCTATGGGAAAACGATATAACGTACCTTGTTGTTCAATGAAAGAAAAAAACGAATCAATCACCTCTTCCATTTCTTCTAACGTTTCCCACGACACCTGTTCTAATAACATAATTTTTTGTTTTTCCCAATGCATTACCTGCTGTTGCAAACGAGAAAAATCATATTGGTTAATATCTTCTTGTGTATACTGAGACTGCAATATAAATAAACACTTCTGCCACCGTGATGCCGACAGAATTGGCTCTTCTGCCATCAACGTTAACAACCATTGCTCTATAATACTATCAAAAAAATAAACTAACGTAACCCACGCCGCTCGTTCATACCGACTAGCCAAAAAATCATCATGCTTATTTCCCTTCCGCCAAGCATGATTAGCACAATCACGATAAAAAACATAATCTTCCCATAAGATATTATACATTGATCCTTTACATATATTTATATCCCCATTTTTAAAAATAGTAATATCCAAGCTTGAACGCATCCTATACACTCCTTTAGATATATTCCGCATAAAGAAAAGACTCCTCATCAAGGAGTCTTTTCTTTATGCACTGGTACTATCATACTATCACTTGATTCACTCCAAAACGAAGTAACTCTATTTATTCTATCAACAAACTGCATTTATTTCTTCTTATGAGAAGGGTATAATCGTTCTAAAATTTTATCATAACCACCCGTCCCGTATACTAAACACCGTTTAATACGGCTAATTGTAGCCGTACTAGCCCCTGTTTGTTTTACAATATCTTCATAAATTTCGCCCTGCTTGAGCATACGTGCTACTTCTAACCTAGCAGCTATTGCCTTAATTTCTGCAATTGTACAAATATCTTCAAAAAATTCATAGCACTCTTCCATCGTTTTAAGCTTTAAAATAGCTGCAAATAGCTGATCATTAAGAGGACCTTGTAATTTTTTATTAGTGCTCATTTATCACACCTCAAGCTTTCCTATCAATTAAATTCATGCTTATTATAATGCACACCAGCATACATGTCGATATCTTTACATTGCAAATAAATCCATTTGTTCATCATCGGGAAGCCCCCCTAAACAACCCTCTTCTGCCATTAATTCGATTAACGTCGGCCCTACTTTACCCCGAACCCGCAAATCGGCTTTAGATGTAAATAAACCGTGATTACGTGCTTCCACGATTTGTTCCGCCACATTTTCACCTAATCCCTCAACAGCAGTCAAAGGAGGTAAAATTTTCCCTTCACAGATGATAAAATGTTTCGCATGCGAACGCTGAATATCTACATTCAAAAAAGAGAACCCACGCAAGCTCATTTCCACGGCTAGCTCTAAGGCCGAGTACAAGTCTTGCTCTATTTTCGATGCGGCATTTCCTTTGGCGGCAATCGTTTTCATCACATGTTTTTGTGTTTCCAATCCGTGAATCATCGCCGACAACTTAAAGGCCTTTGCACGAATGGAAAAATACGCAGCATAATAAGCTAAAGGATAGTTAATCTTAAACCAGGCGATGCGGAATGCCATCATAACATACGCTACCGCATGAGCACGTGGAAAGAGATAGCCAATTTTCTTGCAGGAATCAATAAACCATGCCGGGATATTTCCCTCTTTTAATTCATTTTCATAATTCGTTGTCTTTTCTCCTACTTTATTAACTTTATCAATGCCTTTTCCCTTGCGCACATTTTCCATAACTTTAAAACTCGTCTTAGGTGCAATGCCATGCTGAATGAGATAGTTCATAATATCATCACGTGTAGAAACGGCTTCTTTTAAAGGTACCGTTCCAGACGTAATCAAATCTTGAGCATTATTTAACCATACATCTGTTCCATGTGAAAAACCAGAAATGCGCACTAATTCAGAAAATGTTTTAGGACGTGTATCAACAAGCATCTTACGTACAAAAGATGTACCAAACTCAGGAATACCTAAACTTCCCACAGGTGAACCTAATTCTTCCGCCGTTAAGCCTAAAGCATCAGTACTAGAAAATAAACTCATCGTTTGGGGATCATCAAAAGGAATATCACGTGCATTGACTCCCGTCCAATCTTCTAACAACCGAATAACTGTTGGATCATCATGTCCTAATATATCAAGCTTTACCAATCGACCTTCAATAGAATGATAATCGAAATGAGTAGTAATAATGCCACAATCTTTTTTATTAGCTGGATATTGCACGGGCGTAAAATGATGCACATCCATATCCCGAGGAATGACCATAACGCCGCCTGGATGTTGCCCCGTCGTATTTTTAACACCTGTACACCCACTTACCAAACTATTAATGTAAGCCTCATTAACAGTAATATTTTTCGCTTCTGCCCATTTCATCACATATCCATATGCCGTTTTATCCTTAACAGCACCAATCGTGCCTGCCCTAAATACATTATCCTTACCAAAAAGTTCTTCCGTATATTTATGAGCCTTCGGATGATATTCACCAGAAAAATTAAGATCTATATCAGGTACCTTATCTCCATCAAACCCAAGGAAAATAGCAAACGGAATATTATGCCCATCCTTATGTAAAACCGTACCACAATGTGGGCAAACCTTATCAGGTAAATCAAAACCACCTCCCACTTCGCCATGCGTAAAGAATTCACTATATTGACAATAAGGGCAAACATAATGCGGTGGCAATGGATTTACTTCCGTAATATCCGCCATCGTCGCTACAAAAGACGAACCTACGGATCCACGCGAACCAACCAAATAACCATCATCATGCGAGTGCTTAACTAACTTATGCGCAATATAATATAACACACCAAACCCATTTCCTAAAATAGACGTAAATTCTTCTTCCAAGCGAGCTGTAACAATCTCGGGCAAAGGATTTCCATAAACTTGATGAGCCTTTGTATAACACATATTTTTTAATGCATCCGATGAACCAGGAATTTTTGGAAAATACAATGTTTCCTTTGGTATCGGCCGTACAGCTTCAATCATATCGTTAATTTTGTTCGTATTAGTGATAACCACTTCTTTAGCTCGATCTTCACCTAAATACGCAAATTCTTCTAACATTTCATCGGTAGTCCGGAAATACAAATCAGGTTGATACTGTGCATCTTTAAATCCTTTTCCAGTCATTAAGATTTCTCTATAAATTTTGTCTTCAGGATTTAAAAAATGTGCATCACCAGTGGCTACGGTCAATTTTCCTAAGTCATCCCCTAAGCGTAAAATCGTGCGATTAATCTGACGAAGTGCTTCCTCATCTTTCACATATCCCTCACGTAATAAAAATTCATTATTAGAAATAGGTTGAATTTCTAAATAATCATACCACGAAGCAATCTTCTTTAATTCCGCATATGGCAATTTTTTCTGCACCATGGACCGAATCAATTCCCCTGCTTCACAGGCTGTTCCCAAAATTAACCCTTCACGATACTCATTTAGCACTTTTCGTGGAATACGCGGACGTCCGCGATAAATATATTTAAGATGAGAAATACTAACTATTTTATATAAATTACGGATACCAATCTGATTTTTAGCTAAAATAATGATGTGATACGATTGATCGATATGCTCATCAAATAAATATCCTTCCATACCATAAATAACTTTTACCTGATTAGATTTATCCTGCGATATTTCTTGTAATAGTGGAAAAGACTGCACAACTCCATGATCCGTCACGGCAACAGCAGGATGACGCCATTTTTTTACCGTTTTAATCAAATCTTTAACCGTAATAAGGGCATCCATATCACTCATCACTGTATGTAAATGTAATTCAACACGCGGTGTTGGATGCTTATCTTCTCGTTCTACTGCATCATCTTCAACCAGCATAATATCTTCTACATTCAAGAGATAATCCTTTTCATACTCATCATATTGCATACTTCCACTTACCAAGACATGTGCTCCCACCACAAATTGTGCCTTAAGACTATCATACATACCTTGCGTAAGCGAATTACGGCGTTTAAACTTTCCATTCGTTTGATTTGATATCTCAAAAAAACGTTTACCACTTACCCCATTGGTCTTATCCGCCATTTGAAAGGTAAGTAAAATACGCTTAGATTTAAACTCACGAAAATCGACTTTAACCACTTTTCCCTTTAGCACAACTTTATTGTCTTCTTCTCCTAACACCTCATTAATCGCAGTAGGCTCAGCTGTAATAGCTTTGCCTAACAATACATCCGAAGTATGCTGTTCATCCGCCTTTACTTGTTTCGAAGATTGTTTTACTACTTTACAAGCATTCCAATAAGCTTCATCATAAATATCTTCGTTTTCCTTATGCACCAGATCGTAATAGTCTTCATGAGGAATATCATATTCCCCTATATTAGGCGTATTATCAAACGTAGCAATGGATTGTAATTCCTCCATCCCCTCAACTGGATTATCATCAATGGAATTCCCCTCTGGCTGAGTGTGGTGTATTTCCAATTTTCCATGAATAGCTAATACCTCAGCTACACGTGCTTGAATTTCTGTTGTAGTGACAGTAGCCGTATCAGATGTTGTATACACCCAATATTCTTCTGTCGATGGATTGACACGTATTTCTTTTATTTGTATAGATTTCTTCTCGGTGCACGGCACAACGAATGTTTTTTTAGGAACAATACGCCATACTTTCATACTACACTCCTTACCTTTCTATCCCTACCCACTATCATAATATACTATGATAATTAGGCTTACATGCACTACACAACAAGGGTTCTATATCGTCAATTGATAATACCCCTTGACGAATATCAAACTGTAAATGAAACAAAAAAAGAGATAATGCTCTTAATGATGCAATCGACCAATTCTTTCCCTTTTGTTTAATATGCCATAATTCGCCTCTCATCGGTCTTCCCATATTGATTTCTTGCATAATCTCTAACAGCTGCTTTTCGCCCATCCTCATCGCTTGTAATTCCTTATAAGCAATCATTAACCGCACGGTCCTACCTAACGTTCCTAAATTTTTTATATACTGTTTACTATTAAACAAGGATGCACAAAAAGGCTGTATTTTCTCTTGCTGCTGAGCAAAAAAATAATCCATAAAAGTAAACAATTTTTTATCCATATTATCCACAAATAAATGATCGACATCCTCTTTTCGGATATCTTGATGCGGCTCGATGATAAGGCATAAACGTTCTAATTCTGAAACAATATAACGAAGAGGGAGTGTTTCCCATGTCGAAAATAATGCTTGCAAATACGTTCTCCCAGCTGGCAATAAACGATGCCCCTGTTGCTGCAGATATTGTTGTATAAACGTAAGAATATCGGATACCTCTAAGGGATTGCAACGTACAACTGAAGCAAACGGAAGTAGTGCCTTAAATAAAGGATCTTTTTCATCGACTGTTCCTTCTATATAGAATAACAAACCACTTGTTTCTGCCAATGAAGTAACTTTATCTATAAACCATTCTTCTTGAGACGTCAATTTTTTTCGCGAGGCCCCTTTGTGTTTTCCTCGTATAACACTGGGTTGTTGCCATATGACAATATCTTTTCCGCCAAACAAATCGGTTGACTCTAACATCTCAACGACTTCTTGCATCGTTGCCGCAGCGCCATAAGTGTGTACCCGTATCTCCGCTTTTAGCCGTGTCGAACAAGCTTGTAAAAAAGACTTTTTCCCCTGTTCTAATAAATATTCTTCTTGTCCCAAAACAAAGCAAATTCCGTTCATAGGGTAACTCCTTTATATCGTTGAAAATACCATTTTCCCTTATAATATGAAGCAATCAACTCGCCTGTCGTAGCTGGCGAAAAGCAAGAAATTCCCTCATATGCTGCTTTTTGTAACCACGCCGTACAAGCAGGAATACCCTTAACCGGACAATGAACAATCCACACTCCCGCACCTATTGGGGGAATAACATTACCCGTATCAGCACGATATAATTCTACACAGGATCCTGTCGGCACCTTATACAAACCAATACCATCCCACCAGAAATAAGGAATACCTGGATTACAAAGCATTTCACATCCTCCCTTTTTCAACTGATGGATAGATGCACCTATGTCCATATATGGTGCTAATAAGGAAGCTAACGCCGGCGTTTCCCTGCCCGTAAGGGTGCATTCCTGTAAAACGAAAACGCCTTCATACCGTAACAAAGGTATTATTGTAGATACGACTTGTTCTGCCGTTTTACGACTTTCTTTATTATACCATAATCGAGCTAAATTATCTTTATCTATTACACAAATTGCCGTATCTTTGCCAACATCAAAACTATATACACGATACGTTGGCTGATACCACCACAACACCATATGCCAGAGCACACAACTCATAACCAAGGAATAAATAACGGAACGACAACGCCAAGAAGAAAAAAGTAAACACCCAATAAAAACATACCAAAGAATCACATCTGGCACCAACCAAGCACCATGCCAATAACGACTATATGGCAGGGCCGCTAAAAAATCATTTCCCTTAATAGCAAGCAACAATAACGGCTGTGCGATGGCTAAACATACATGCATCATGCCTAAAGAAAAAAAACTTATAACAGCCGCACTCAAGCCTAATATAATTACTACATCTAGTACAGGTGCTACCAATATATTGGCTACCAACGAATAAACGGGAAATGCTTGAAATGCCTTAAATAATAAGGGCACGATAAATACATGTGCACTTACACATAGCGACGTAGTTTCACACAAAAAAGACGGTAAAAAAGAAAAAAATTCTTTCATGCGCGAATAAAAACACAAGATTCCAGCCGTAGCACCACAAGATAATTGAAATCCTAAATCAAATACAATAAACGGACTGCTTAGCATCATGATACCCATAGCTATACCCAACGCATGCACCCCTATATATTCGCGTTTAGCTACGAGGCTATATACGTTGATTAAACTCATCAATAAAGAACGCGTGACAGGAGCTACAAACCCCGATAATGCACCATAAATAATCATGACCGTTGCAACAACAAAAAACCAAGAATACCCTTTTACACCTATCCCTCGACCAATCAATTGTAAAATCGTAAATAATAAAATCATATGTGAACCCGACACCGAAAGAATATGAATAAGACCCGTTATCGCAAAAGACTCTACTAAAGATGGGGGTAACGTTTCATATTCGCCCCCAAATAACAAGGCACTCATAACGCGTGCATCCTTAGTACCAAGGGCGGACTGAAACTTCCAATACAGCTGCTGACGTATATTCATCATACGATATCGCCAGCCCGAACGAGTTGCTACATAAAATACCTCTGTGTTTTTTTTAATATACATGGAGCCAAATATATGCTGTTCTTTATCCCTATGATAGCGATCAAAACTACCTCGATTTTGGTAATACGAAAGTGCTTGTATCTTTCCACGCACCCGCAATACATCCCCTATTTGATACTTTGGTTCTGCCGGTATGCGAAGATATATTTTCCCCTTATAAGGTGCTTGCAACGATACTATATACGTAGTCATCTCGCCCGTATTCGTTATAATTGTTCTTTTTTTCTCTTCCACCACGCCTACGACTTGTATATATTTACCGATCATATAATATGGCAGCTGTGCATACTCACTTTCAGCAAATTGAATTCGTATTACCCCTATGCCTAAAGCAATCAACATCAAACACACAAAAAGCTGTGCCGTTGGCAAATGTTTCCGTCCTAAAAGTAACGCCCCTAAACAGACAACTCCACCGCTCCCCCAAATAGGAAAACCATATGCAGTTCCCAAAATTCCTGCAATCATAGCTAGGGCCATACTAATGCCGACATATTTCATACTTTTATCGAATATTTAAACTCATCATATTTAGATGGTCCAATTCCCTTAACCTTACAAATGTCCTGACAAGTTGTAAAAGGGCCATTTTTATTGCGATACATGACAATCCGTTTCGCCGTGGTCGGGCCAATCCCTGATAATGTACTTAATTCTCGTTCATCGGCCTGATTAATATTCACCAATCCATCATCTTCTTGTGTATCTTTCGGCACCCCTTGACGAGTATAAGGAATATGAATATGACTTCCATCAGTAGCCGTCGCTGCCATATTTACTTTGCTAACATCCGCATAGGCCACCACATCGCCTGCAGCATGGACCACTTCCCCAATACGCACGCCTTCATCAAAACTATATAATCCCGGATGCCGAACCGCTCCCGTAATAAACACATAATGAATCCCATCTTCTGGTTTCGTCACAACAGGAACGGGTTTTGCTGTAACCTGTTGTGACATGTATATTTGCCAACTAGTCAAACCAACTACACTCATTGCAATCACACATAACCCAAGTTTCCATTTTTTCATCACATGTCCTCCTTACAGTACATACGTATCCTTGCTTTTATTGTAACCAACAACATATAGAAAGAGGCAAAACTTCATCAATTCTTCATACAACCCCAATAACAACGTTATAAAAATAAAAAACGTATCCCAAAAATATATTTTAAGGATACGTTTTTACGTTATCGTCTTTACCAATTTTTATAACTTTTCCAAAAAGACGGCATGAATAATGCTAACACCGTGAAAGACTCCAACCGTCCCATCAACATGACGATGGACACAATAACCTTACTAAATGCTGGTAAGGGTGCATACGTACACGTAGCGCCAAACATACCAAACCCTGGTCCACAATTACTCAAACAAGAAACACTTACACTCATCGCCGCAAAAAGAGGCACACCATCCCATACTAACAAAAAAACACATACCACATTAATCATGACACATACGAAAAAAAATCGGGCAACGCCATGAACAATATCCGCTGATACTTCCTCATGATTAGAATATACCGTCATCACTGCACCAGGATGAATTTTTTGCCGTATCGTGTTCAGTAGCAAATGCCCTAACAACATCACACGCGTAACTTTAAAACCACCAGCTGTTGAACCAGCACAACCGCCAATAAACATCAACAATAATAAGACCAATTTTGAAAAACTTGGCCATTGATCAAAATCCGTTGATACATAACCAGTTGAAGAAGACAATGACACCACTTGGAATAATGCTTGTCGTACCGCCGTAATCCCCGGTACATCCATAACCATCATAATATTGCCAGCAATGGTAAGCGTAGCAATAGCAACCAACGCCAAATAGCATCGATATTCCGTGTTCTCCCAAGCAACACGCCACCCTCGTTTCCACATCGCAACATACATCCCAAAATTTGCACTCGAAAGCAACATAAAGACGATAAGTATCCCTTCAATATAGGGACTATGAAAATGGGCGACACTATCATTATAAGGCGAAAATCCGCCCGTAGCAATCGTAGAAAAAGCGTGATTTAAAGCGATAACCGGCGATAAACCACTGACCCAAAGTGCCAAAAACACTGCCCCCGTAAATATTGCATAAACGATAAATAACGCTTGTGCCATTTCTCTAATACGAGGCAACGAACGCGACGACGATGGTCCCGTACTTTCCGCATTGAACATATGCACCGTACCATGTCCTAATTGCGGTAAAAAAGCAATGAAAATAACAATAATTCCCAAACCGCCTAACCAATGCGTTTCACTCCGCCAAAGCAATACACTTTGAGGAATAAGTGATACATCAGAAATAACCGTTGCCCCCGTACCAGAAAAGCCAGAAATACTTTCCGTCCAACCTTCAATCACACCCAAATAATGACCTAATATATACGGCAACATACCAATTAAAGCAACTGCAACCCAACCTAAGGTGGTAATGGCAATCCCCTCACGCACACTCAACGAACGCTGAATAACCGTACCATACAGCCGAAAACCTCTGCCGATACCAAAAGCAATAAGAATCGTCATACCAAAAGTGAACCAACAACTTTCACCATACCACAAGGCTACACCAAGGGGTAAAAAAAGCGTAATTGCTACGGCTGTCAATAAATTGCCTAATACATATATAACTACTTTACTATCCATGCCTATCTCCTACCACTGCCGCCGCAGATATTGTATTCCCGTATGTACCATGATAAAAAAGGAAAAAATTTCTATCCGGCCGATTATCATCAACAACGCACTATATACTTTTACCCACATAGGTAAAAAAACAATATCTCCATGACTAAATAGATACACAGTCGTCCCTGTACTAGAAAGAGCACCAATCGATAAACCCATGGCGGTTAAAGGAGATATACCACCTAAAGAAATAACCAATGCCGAAACGAAAAAAACCGCTACAAACAAGAAAAAATACGTCAATATACGACTCATAATTTGCATTTCCACGGGCATTTTATTGACCGATATATGCAATACCATGCGAGGATGTAAAGTACGCTTCATTTCTTGAATTGCTACCTTTATGAGAATAATACAACGTATAATCCGCAAACCACCTGTAACCGATCCCATACCGCCACCAATAAATGCACTAATAAACAAGATAAACACGGCCATATCTGGCCACTTTGCTACATCCGTAAGCACATAACCACTCGTTGATAAAAACGACAATGTATGAAATAATCCATATTCTATAGCCTCTATCATCGAATAAGAACATATGCGATACAAGACGACAGCAATACCTAAACCACCGCAAAGGATTAGTCCCATAAACACACGCCATTCAATATCACAAAACATATCTTTAAGGCGTTCATATCTCATTTCTTTACTAAAAAGCAAAAAATTTCCTGCCCCCAATAACATACCTATACTCGTCACACCAAGCACACCAGGCATATGTGCATATGTACCTAGCGTCTGATAACCACCACCCATGGAAACTGTCAATAACGCCTGAACTAATGCATCCTGTAACGGCATATGACAAAGCACATAACCACTTATGATGAGTAACGTAAAACAAACATAAAGAAAACCCAATCGCTTTGCCCGCCCATCCAGCTGATGAAACAAGGGACTAAAATGAATACGTTGACGAGCTGACAAAAATAATCCGAAACAGCCACTTACCTGAGGCATAATCGTTGCCAGCAAGAGTATAAAATGCAATCCACCTAGCCAGGTTAATACACCTCGCCATATGCCAAGCACAGCTATCTGCTGAATATACACAGGATGTAAGACGATACCCGTTGTTGTACATGCCGAAGCACTTTCAAAAAACGCATCGCCCACACTGTACTGCCCTGTCAAAAAAAAGGGAATCATGCCTAACCCCGTCATCACCATCCAGATCACGCCCATATACCAAGCACTTTCACGGACACTACATTGTTTATTATGATGGCGACCATAATATATACAGCCTACACTTAAAACCAATGCGGCAAAAAAAGAAGGCAAAAATAACCCCTCCGTACCAACGAAAAAGGAAATCCCAACGGGAAACAAAAAAACAATCCCATCAATACATAACATCCGTCCTAATAAAAAGAAAAACAATCGATTGTTCATCTTAATTCCTACCTTTAAAATACGTCATGACCTTTTGCGAATGCGCCATTTCCATCATAAGAATCGCCCGATCCCCTTCCATAAGTGTCGACGCACCATTAGGAATATATGTTTTGCCGTCACGTACATACGCACATACCAAACATTCTTTTGGCAAGTTAATATCCATTAATCGCTTATTCACGACGGGAGCCCCCTGACGAACCTGCACTTCTACGGCTTCCGCCTTAGCGCCTTCTAACAAAGACACCGAAATAACACCGCCTTGCCGTGCTATCGCTAAAACTTCACTTGCCGACAACAACCGCGTTGAAAGCACCACATCTACCCCTACTTTTTCCATCAAATCAGCATATTCCATACGTGATACGCGCACAATCGTTTTTTTTGCACCTAAATGTTTTGCAATCAATGCTAGCATTAAATTCAACCGATCATCATCAGTTACGCAAACAACCGCATCAGCCACAGCAATTCCCTCTTGTTCTAACAGATCGATATCCGTCCCATCACCACAAATAGCCATGCCATTACGTAAATGTTCCGCTACAAGCAAACTTCGTTCCTTATCCTTATCAATAATCTTTACATCCACATCCTGTTGATCGAGTAACGGTGCTAAAAAACGACCAGTCCGCCCAGCCCCGATAATCATGACTCGTTTAATCCGTGTTACATCATGCTTGAGCCACTCCTTACTAAACGCCTCTATCCCCTTCGGTTCCCCAATAAAATACGCATTATCATCAGGCATTAATTGATCATCACCATGGGGAATAATCATTTTCTTGTTTCTAAAAATCATGCTAACCAATATATTCTTTGGAATAGCCAAATCCTTAAAAGGAATTCCAATCAGTGCCGACTTAGAAGACATCTTCGTTTCTAACATGCGCACCTTGCCATTGGCAAAATCTTCTACATTAAGTGCGGCCGGCGTCATCAAAATGCGATTAATTTCCTTTGCCGTAATAAATTCAGGATTTAACAAACGATCAATATCAAAATTTTCTTTTAAATACTCTCGTGCCTCCGACATAAATTCCATATCACGAATACGAGCAGCCGTATACTTCACCCCGTGCTTTTTAGCTAAAATACAAGCAACCATGTTTACTTCATCAACAGCCGTAGCCGCAATCAGCATATCGGCGCCACGAATATCTGGATCATTCATCGTCAACGGACTCGAACCATTAGCCGCAATCGTTAACACATCCAAATTATTTTTTATCACTTCCAATCGTTCTTCGTCATGATCGACAACAACGACATCAAAATCTTCATTAGATAAAAGCTCGGCAATCGTATATCCTAACTTACCTGCCCCAATAATAACTATACGCAAACTGCTCACCTCAACACATCCTATACCGAATATAAACCCTTTCTCTGGCTACTATCATACGCTTTTTACCAATGTAAAAGCAAGTAAAAACAGTTCCCCTTGCCATCACAATACAATATAGCTATACACCCCGCATATCAGGTGGCCAAATATACTTATGCATCTGCAATTGTAACCGCCATGACGTCAATGAATACCGCTCCATATATGTTACAATATCACGTGGTGCTAACGTTTCAAACACAGCCCCAACATAAATAGCACATGTAGGTTGCACCTCTTCACACAATATACGTGCTACCTCTAAATCTTGATATGACCCAACTACAAATTTTAACACATCTTGCGATCGCAGATGCCGAAAATTAGGTGCATACATTTTTTCTTCCATTTGCGAAAACGGACCTTTGTAATCAATAGTAAACCAAACATGTGGATATACCATATAAGGTAAAATATCGACACTTCCATTTGTTTCAATATTAACATCCTGTGCCGAAAGTGCTTGCAATAAACCATGAATCGGTTGTAATAATGGCTCACCACCAGTCAGCGTAACATTCCGATAACGGACAGCCGCTACAATATCTTCAACGTCCATCGACCGCCCTTCAGCAAAAGCATAGGTTGTATCACAATAAATACAACGCAAATTACACCCACATAATCGAATAAAAGAGGCGAGCTCACCAGCTCGCCTACCTTCACCATCAATACTATGAAAAATTTCATTAATATACAACTTATTTTTCATAGATAGCCACATTCCCTTCGCTTTCTTGTATTTCCACTTTTACACAATAAGGCACCGTATCGCAAATCCATTTAGCCAAATTTTCTGCCGTAGGATTAAAGGGAAACAATTCATTCAAATATTGATGATCCAATTTACCATGCACCAATTCTTTAATTTGCTTAAAATCAACGATCATACCCTGTTCATTTAATTCAGCCGCTTGACAAGTAACATAAATAATCCAATTATGGCCATGTAAATGACGACATTTACTCTCATAATCTAAATGCAACTGATGTGCAGCAGATATTTCCAGTCGCTTTCTAACCGTAAACATACACGTATTGCCCCCTACTCTTCAATAGCCGTATCCAAGGCAATGTGAATCATATTATTAAATGAAAGCTGTCGTTCTTCGGGAGTGCAAGCTTCTTTAGTAATCAACTGATCGCTAACCGTAAATAATCCCAACGCAGCAACGCCATACTTAGCGGCCAACACATATAACCCAGCTGTTTCCATTTCTACCGCAAGGATATCGTAAGCAGACAATTTATCGTTATCAATTTCATCATCATAAAAGCGATCAACTGAAATAACATTTCCTACCCGTACAGGAATATGTGCCGCTATGGCGTTATCATACGCCTTCCGTAGCAACTCAAAATTAGCAATCGGAGCAAACTGAATAGATGGACCAAAAATATTGCGAATAATCCCCGAATCGGTAGTCGCTGCTTGGGCTATCACCACATCACGCAAAGGAATATCCTTTTGCATCCCCCCACACGTGCCTACGCGAATTAACCGTTTTGCCCCATATTCACGAATTAATTCCTGCACATAAATAGAAATAGAAGGAATACCCATTCCCGTTCCCTGTACAGAAATTCGCTTACCTTTATATGTACCCGTAAACCCTAACATATTACGTATATCCGTATAACATATAACATCCTTTAAAAAGGTTTCTGCAATATACTTAGCACGTAAAGGATCCCCTGGTAATAATACCGTTTCAGCAATTTGTCCCGTTGTCGCTGCAATATGTAAACTCATATCTAACCTCCTTGAGAATATCCATCACCATTTTCTGTATATGAAGTATTATAACACATTTTTTCTACAACGATAGTTATTCCCGTAAATTAATCTAGCCACACGAGAAATTGTCCTGTCCAATACCCATATCTACAAAACATGTGTTATAATACTGATACAAATAACCTAACTATACTTAGTAAAAGGAGACTTAATCATGGGCATAAAAAAATTAGCAACCTTTGAGTTTGCTGGATATCCGCAGTGGGGCGTTCTCACTGAAGACGAAACCGGCATTTATAGTGCCTTTTCCTTAGAAGAAGCATTTTTCATTCCCCTTCCAGAAACACTATTAGAATTTGTACGTTTAGGTAACGACGGACTATTAGCACTAGCCAGTGCATGGGAACAAAACGAAACAACAAAAGCCGTTTCACCTATTGCCTTAGACACAGTACAAATACTAGCCCCCTTTCCTGAAGTAGAAAGAAACATCTTCTGTGTAGGAAAAAATTATAGTGACCACATTGACGAATTAAAAGACCTAGCACCCCAGCTAGCACCACAGCCAACCCATCCTGTAATTTTTACCAAAGCGGCCACCTCCGTAATTGGCACAAACGAAATCATTCAATCCCATAAAGGAATTACAAAAGAACTCGATTACGAGGGGGAACTGGCCGTCATCATTGGCAAAACAGGCATCGACATCAGCGAAGCCGAAGCAATGAACTATGTATACGGTTTTACCATCCTCAACGACATTACTGCACGCGATTTACAACGCAATCACGAACAATGGTTTCTCGGCAAAAGCCTGCAAACCTTCTGTCCCATGGGGCCCTACCTCCTCTTGCGTGATGCTGCACCTTCCTCCTTTACCATTACCACTGAAGTAAACGGACAACTACGGCAAGATGCCTCAACGGCAGAATGCATATTCTCTATTGCCCACTTAATTCATACCCTATCGCAAGGCATGCCCTTGATGGCCGGAGATGTACTCGCAACAGGCACCCCTTCAGGTGTTGGCATGGGCTTTAACCCACCACGCTATCTGAAAACACACGATACGGTAAGCGTCAACATATCCGCTATCGGTACCTTAACCAACACCATCGAATAAATAAAAAGCAAAAATAGCATGACACACAGACCTACCTAGTGCAACTACACATGGTAGGTCTTTTACCATACTCTATTCGCTTGGTTACCTAGTAAAAAGACTGTGCTTATATCACTGCTATCATTTGCTAAATAAAGTACACATGTATCTATTTATTTTCACAACTCCCATATAATCTAAATGCGGTTTGAACTGCGTTTAGATCTTTTCAAACCATGTCCACATACCTCATATGAATATATGTTTATAAGCCCAAAGTTAACATCATTTTCTATTATTAACAAAAAATGTTTTTTCTATTAATTTATTATTTTCCTACTTTTTTCATCGTATGTTGAACATACATATAACATCCCCCTGTAAAGAAACAAGCAATGATCCAACATAACGGACTGGCCATACAAATTCCCCAATACCCCCAAATAGTGGCTAACCCAAAGGCCGCACCTCCGCGAACAAATAATTCTAATAGACTACTAACGAGAGGTACGCTAGATATGCCCATCCCTTGTAAAGCATTGCGATAAACAAAAATTTGTCCCAAAAAGATATAACAAGGAACGGATGTATAAACATATAGCATAGCTTGTTTCATCAATAAAGGATCATAAGTCGTCGTAAACAAACGAACGACATCATGCCCTAATAAAAACATGCTCACAGCGGCAATCACACAAAATCCAAACGATAAAAGCGAACATTGATGAACGCCTTGACGTATACGTTCATATTTGCCTGCACCGTAATTCTGTGCCGTATATACAGCCATTGATATACCAAATGAAATCATCGGTTGCATGGCTAGTTGTTCCATCCGTGTAGCTGAAACAAAGCCAGCAATCGTTTCTGGTCCAAACGTATTACAAACAGATTGCACAGCTAAAATACCCAAACTAATAATGACAAATTGCAACGCCATAGGTATACCTAGACGCAAGTGTTGCCAAGCAAAATAGGTATCCCACTGCCAATCAGATACATGAAAGCGAAGTAAGGGAAAGCGTTTATACATATAGCCAAAACAAGCTGCTGTGGCAATAAGTTGTGAAATAACCAAGGCGATCGCCGAACCTGCTACGCCCCAACCAAATTGAATGATAAACAATAAGGCTAGAATAATATTAATGACCGATGAAAGAATTAAAAAATATAAAGGAGTCTTACTATCGCCTAAGGCTCGACAAACATTCGATAACAAGTTATATAGCATCATTGCAATTAGACCATAGACAATAATAATAATATAGTGATAGGAATTATCATATAATTGGGGGGAAATGTTCATAAAATGCATTACATAGGGCATACTCCAAACCATACCTATCGTAAGAATAATACTGAAAATAATGGATAACAGTAAGGACATAGCAAAACTACGCCGTACGCCATTGTGATCACCTGCCCCAAAATGCTGCCCCGTAATGACTGTAAACCCTGCCGATAAGCCTACCGTGATACCGAGCAGTGCCATAAAAACTGGACCAGTTGCACCTACGGCAGCTAAGGCTTCTACACCGATTGTCCGACCAACGATAATGACATCAGCAATATTATAAAATTGTTGAAATAAATTTCCTATTAATAAGGGAATCATAAACGCAAGCATTAGGCGTAAAGGATTCCCCGATGTCATACTTTTTACCATACATACTCCTTTCCTATCCCCTCTATTTGGATAGCAGTACTATTATATCACAAATATTCCTTTTCCATCGCTCCACAAGAAGAAGAAAAGAAATGAATTATCCTTAGATAATTCATTTCTTTTCTTATACTATCTATATACGAATCTTTATTCGTTGCACAATGATAAATAATAAAGGAATGAAAAAGATCCCTAATATTGTCGCCATGGATGTACCACAAACGACAGTAATCCCCATAGTAATACGTGAAGAAGCACCAGCTCCCGATGCCACGATCAATGGGATAGCCCCAAAGATAAAAGCAAGCGACGTCATGACAATAGGTCGAATACGGATCTTTGCCGCCTCAATCACGGCCGACACGATATCCATCCCTCTTTCTTCTACCCGTACTTTTGCGTATTCAATAATTAAGATAGCATTTTTTGCGGACAACCCAATCACCGCTAAAATACCAATTTGGAAATAAATATTATTTTGCAAATGCAATACATACGCAAACAGAGATGCACCAAATAACCCCGTTGGCACGCTAAGCAAGACGGCAAACGGTACCTTAAAGCTTTCGTATAATGCCGCTAAAATGAGGAACACAAAAAGTAGTGCTAAAGCAAAAATATATATAGTCTTGTTCCCTGCTTCTACTTCTTCCCGACTCATACCACTCCATTCATACGCATAACCTTCACCCAGGGTTTGTTGTGCAACCTCACGCAAAGCTTGTAACGCATCGCCTGAACTATATCCTTTAGCTGGCATTCCCTGCAATTTAATCGCTGGATAATTATTAAAACGAGTGATAATGGAAGCAGATCCCATAGGAGAAGGTGTAACAAAATGTTGTATAGGCACCATATTTCCCTGTTTATCGCGTACGAAGATATGCGACAGATCCGTAATTTGACCTCGATAATCCGAAGCAGCTTGAACGAACACCTTAAAGTTACGCCCAAACATCATAAAATCATTTACTTGATAGGAACCATAAAAAATTTGCAGTGTCTGATATAATTCTTTAAGATTTACCCCTTCACGGGCAATCTTTTGCCGATCAAGCATTAATTCATACCCCGGTGTGTCACTTGTAAAGGCGGTAAAAATTGCCGCTATTTCCGGTCGTTCCTTTGCCTTTTCAAGAAATTGTTGCGCTGTCTGTCCTAATTCAGCAATAGTATGACCGCCACGGTTTTCAATTTGTAATGAAAAACCCGAAGACGTTCCCATGCCATCAATCGGAGGCGGATTCATTGCCAACACAGTCGCTTCTGGAACAGCCATGCCTTGTTTCATTATCTTACCCACAAGCATATATGAAGATAATTCCAAACCAGGCCGTTTTTTCCAATCATCCATACCAATAAAGGAAGTCATCCCATTCGCCTTAGGGCCACCCGCCAAGACACTAAACCCTACTACATTAAGCATATTAGCCACGCCTGGCTGCTGTTGTACCCATTTACTAAAGGCAGAGCCCACTTTTTGGGTTTCTTCTTGCGACATTCCCTCTGGCAATGTCATATTTAAAATAACAAACCCATTATCCTCGGGTGGAACAAATCCCTTGGGCAACGATATAAACAACATCGCTGTCAATCCGCTAATCACAACTAAGACTACCAGACTTAAACGCAAGTGATTTTTTATCTGTACTAACCGCTTTCCATACGCATTTATAAGACGTTCTACTCTATCATTAAACCATATAAAAAAGCGTACCCCCACATGCGGTGTCGAACGTTTTTCATGTGGTCGTAACAATAATGGACAAAGTGCCGGTGTTAATGTCAACGCCACCCAAGCTGAAATACCTACAGATACGGCAATTGTCAAGGCAAATTGTCGATATAATACACCACTCATACCGCCTAAAAATGCAACTGGTACAAAGACGGCTGCTAGTACACAAGCTACACCAATAACAGGTTTTTGTACATTTTCCATCGCTATATACGTAGCCTCTCGCGGCGTTCGATTATGATACTTCATTTCATAGACCACCGCTTCAATCACGACAATCGCATCATCTACCAACAAACCAATCGCTAAGACCATAGCAAATAACGTAAGCGTATTAATGGAAAACCCCAATACGGTAAAACAAGCAAACGTCCCTAATAACGAAACGGGAACAGCAATTAGCGGGATCAATGTAGACCGTGCATTTTGCAAAAATAAAAAGACAATCAAAGCGACCAACAACAATGCTTCAACAAATGTTTTAAGTACTTCTTCAATAGATGCTTTCACAAAGACAGTACTATCATAAATAATTTTATAATTCATATCATCAGGAAAGCGAGCTTGTTCTTTTTCTAATACTTTTTTGATTTCCCCTACAGTCTGCATAGCATTAGCGTCAGATGTAAGCGAAACCATGAATCCCATCGCGGGATGTCCGTTGACATTACTTTCCATCGAATAATCTTGTGCACCTAATTGCACGCTGGCAATATCCCCTACATAAATAGGTGAACCGTCAGGGTTTGTTTTGATAACAACATGCTTAAATTCATCCACCGATTGCAAGCGGCCATTCGCTCGTAAGGGATATTGATAAATACCATCGACTTGTCCTGGCTGAGCACCCACCATACCCACAGCAGCTTGTGCGTTTTGTGTGCGTAAAGCATTCACTACTTCCATGGGAGTAACTTTAAAAATACCCATTTTCATTGGATTGAGCCAAATCCGCATAGCATAATCCGAACCAAATTCTTGTACATTCCCTACCCCAGGAATTGATTTTATCGTATCTAAAAAATACTGCGACGCGTAATTTTTCATAAAAATAGGATCATATGTTCCATGCGGCGATACTAAAGCAAACACCATCGCCATTGAAGTTGTCGATTTTTGTACCGAAATACCAGCCTGTGCTACTTCTTGCGGTAACAAGGGAGCAATTTGCTGAATGCGATTTTGCATATTAATAACATCCATATCCACATTACTGCCTGGCTCAAATTGTGCCTGCAACGAATATAGTCCCATGTCATTGCCCATACTTTCGATACTAACCAAATGGTCAATACCACTTAACTGCTTTTCAAGTACACTAGCAACGGTTGCATTAATAACTTCCGCATTTGCCCCCATATACCGTGTAAATACACGTACTTGTGGAGGCGTTACATTCGGATACTTAGCAACGGGCAAGGTACCCAAAGCAATTAAACCCAAAATAGAAATAATGAGGGATATAACGATAGCAAAAATAGGTCTACGTATAAAAAATTTAGATATCACGTAATTACCCCTCCTTCATCTCGCCAATAGAAACAGTTTTCTTATCAATATCCGCCTTGGTTAACCGATGAAAAGATAAATCGACCCCCTTCATTTTTTGAAAACCATCGACAACGATAATATCGCCTGCTTGAATGCCTGAACGAATAATCCAATACGCACCATACTTTTTACCCGGTTGTACTTCTTTCGTATGTACCTTATTAGACGCATCGACGACTGAAATAAAATATTTCCCGAGCGTTTGTTGTACTGCTCGTTGCGGTACTAACAGCACTTTTTGACGCACTGGTTGAGAGGCTATGACCGTACCATATAACCCAGGAATCAAGATATGATGTGGATTAGCAAAAGACGCTTTGATCAAAACAGAACCAGCACTACCTTCCATACTATGATTAACTTGTACAACTCGTCCTTTTTCTGGATACATACTGCCATCAGAAAGGCGTAATTGTAAGGCTTGTCCCCACGTGCTATGATTCATATTACCTTTTGCCCACTGCAAATACGCTTCCTCTCCCAAGGAAAAAGAAACCAATACGGGATCGGTTGAAGAAATCGTAACGACAGGCGTATTTCCAGCCGTAACATACGTTCCTACGGGTACATCATCCACCCCTAATACGCCCGTAAAAGGAGCATATATCACCGTATCAGCGAGCGTGTCTTGAGCTGCTCGTACGCGTGTTTCTTGAGCTTGTACAACCGCTTCTTGTTGCCGCATCAAGGATTCTTGATCTGTAACCATCTGTGTAGAAACGGCATGTTGCTTACTCAATTGCTGATATCGATGATAATTCAACGCCTGATTGGCTAAGACAGCTTTGGCACGTGCCGCTTCTGCTTTTGCCACGGCGAGTGCATTTTCTTGATCACGCTTATCTAGCCGAAAGAGCGGTTGTCCTGCCCGTACATTTTGCCCACCTTGCACATATTTTTCTACGATCCGCCCGGATACATTCGCTCGTATCGGTACCTTTTCTGCCGCAATAACCATGCCACTATACTCATCTTGCAACGTCACTTCTTCAGCTGTGACCTCATAAGTATTCACCGCAATCGGCCCCTTTGGCAAACCAGCCGGTGCACCACAACCGCTTAACATACAAACCATAACAATAGCTATTACACTACTTATCAACCCTTTTCGGTTTCCGCTCATCGCACATCCTCCCATTCACCTTAATTCCATATAAAAGCATATCTAAGCATTTTGTCATATAGGAAAAAAACGAATACTCATGTTCCATTTCATCCATATAATCCAATATATCCGCAGCGGCATTCTTGACAAGATGCATAAACAAGGAAATATCAAACGTGCGAAAGATTCCCTCATCTTGACCTTGTGCTACCAATAATTCAAGGATCTCCCAATCTCGATTAACCATAATCCGTAATTTTTTTCGTACTTCTGGGACTCGTGATAACCATACATTCATATGGCGAACAGAAAATACCTGTGCTTGCCTTGATGACATCTGAAAAAATTTCATCATTTTTTCATCCGTTGGTAATGTCGTATCCTCTAATAATGCTTTATGTTCTCGATATAACTCATCCGCAAAAGCAACTAAGGATTGCCAAATGATATCTTGCTTCGATGTAAAATGTTCATACACCGTGCGTTTACTGATATGTAACCGCTTAGCTAGCTCATCTATATGAAAATCAGCCCCTTGCGTATTCACCAAAAACAAAGCTTCTGATAAAATTCGCTGTTGTATTGTTTCTTCCATGTAAATATCTCCTCTATTTGGGAAAACTTTTTCATAAAACTCAGTACCACAATCTAGTTTACGCTTTATGTAAAAAAAAGTCAACAAAGGTAACTACACAAAAAAACGCTTTTTACGTAACATACTTGTAAAAAGCGTTCTTCATTTATACTATTATTTATATTCCTATACCTTCATAGGGGTAGTAATTTGGCCATATTGAAAAAAACTATCTTTATCTAAACTATATATACCATCACACAACGTCGCATGTAGACTCCCAGGACCGCATCCTACTGCTTGTTCGCCTACTATGGCCATCGACATAATCGCCGCCGCGGTAGCAATAAATGGCGTAGCAACCGAACTATAAGCAGCTGCCAAGGCACCAATCATACACCCCGTACCAGTAACATAGGGTAACGTGGCACACCCATTTTGTAAAAAGATCGCCCCTGTTGCATCAGCCACAACATCATTCTTTCCCGTTACCCCTAAAGTCGCATGCAAATATGCTGCCCCATCCTGCCAAAATGACGGCTCTAATTGCATCTCATCCTGTGCATCCACGCCCTTAGTGCCAGCATGGGTCGTTTCTAATAAACAATATAACTCACTACTGTTTCCCTTAATAATCGACACAGGAATAGTCTGCAAAAAAGCCCGTATTTCTGTTGTTCGCCACAACGTACTACCCACACCGACAGGATCCAATACAATCGGAATATGTTGTTCTATCGCTACTTCGGCGGCACAATACATAGCACGTAGACGTTCCTTTTTTAAAACCCCCATATTCAGCAACAAGGCTTTCGCTTGTTTTACCACATCGGCAACTTCCCGTATCTCTTCTGCCATAATCGGCGAAGCACCAAGAGCAAGCGTTATATTTGCACAATCATTCATCGTCACAGGACTTGTTATTTCATGAATAAGTGGCTTTTGTTGCCGCACCCGTTCCCGTGCCTGTGCAACCTCCATCAAAATATGCTGTATTCGTTTTCCTCTCTCCATACGCTATCCCCCGTTATGCTTCCGCTTTGTCAAACAATGCTGCCGCAAATTGAGTTGCCTCAAAGGGACGTAAATCATCCATACCTTCACCAACACCAACCCAGCGAACAGGGACGCCGAGCGTACGTTTAACCGATAAGATAACGCCACCTTTCGCCGTACCGTCTAATTTTGTCAAAACGACACCCGTAAGAGGAACTACTTTCCCAAACAATGCCGCTTGTTGCACCGCATTTTGTCCGGTCGTAGCATCTAACACGAGTAACGTTTCATGCGGGGCACCCTCAATATTTTTTCCTGCCACACGTGCCATTTTCCGCAATTCTTCCATCAGATTCGCTTTCGTATGCAATCGCCCGGCTGTATCCACCAAAAGTACATCAATACCACGTGCCTTGGCTGCTGCTGTAGCATCAAAAACAACAGCTGCCGCATCTGCCCCTTCTTTATGTTTAATAATTGGCACATTCGCACGATTCGCCCAAATAGTCAACTGTTCCGATGCAGCTGCCCGAAATGTATCCCCTGCAGCGACCATAACCGTTTTTCCTTCCTGTAAATAATAGTTCGCTAACTTGCCAATCGTCGTTGTTTTTCCTACACCATTTACACCAACAACAAAAATCACATGCGTTCCATTAGTCCATGTAACGGGCGTATTATTTTCTTTTAACAATTCGGTAATACACTTTTCCAAATAAGGAATGACATCGCTTCCCGACTGAATTTCTTTATTTTTTACACCACAACGAATCTGCTGCAAAATGTAATCGGTTGTATCCATACCAACATCACTGGTTAAAAGAACCGCTTCTAAATCTTCATACATTTCATCGTCAATCTTAGCATATCCTAAGACAACCGATTCTACGTTTTGCAATAACGAATGTTTTGTTTTCTCTAATCCTTTTTTTAACGTTGAAAAAAATCCCATATTATGTTCCTTCTTTCATAATATCATCAATTTTTATACTTACTAACCGAGATACACCCTTTTCTTCCATCGTAATTCCCTGTAACGTCTTAGCCGCCTCCATTGTCTTACGCCGATGCGTAATGACAATAAATTGCGTTTTATCTGTATATTTTTGCAGATACTGAGCTAACCGTTCAACATTCGCTTCATCTAAAGCTGCATCCACCTCATCAACAAAGCAAAAAGGTGCCGGATGATATGCTAAAAAGGCCAATAATAACGCAATAACAGTCAACGCTCGTTCTCCTCCTGATAAAAGGGACAAGGCTTGTTTTTTCTTTCCTGGTGGTGAAATCAACATGTCTACCCCCGATTGCAAGACCTCTTTTTCATCAGACAAGACTAACTGAGCCATACCCCCACCAAAAAGCCGACTAAAAATCGTTTGAAAATGCTTTCCTATCACGTCAAAAGCCTGACTGAATTGCAAGGCCATAGCTGCATCAATATCTTTAATAAGATGTTGCAACTGTTGCCGCGAAACTTCTAAGTCTTCACATTGGCGATCATAAAATTTCTGCTGTTCAAGCGCCGTTTGATATGCTTCTTCTGCATTCGGATTGACCACCCCTAATGTCGCTAATTGCTGTTGTAATACCTGCACCTGTTGTTGTAACGCTTGTAAAGAGCCCTCTTTTTTCTGCTCCATTGCCTGTTGCCGTGTAAAACCTTGTCGAGCCAGCAACGCTTCAAAATGACGAATTTCAGCACTGTACTTTTCTATCTTCATCTCACTTCGATGCAACCGCTCTTCCCATTCCTGCACATGCAAACGCAATTCTGCTAATTGTGCATCATACGCACTACTCTGCTCAAAATGACCTTGGCGAATACGATAAAACTGCTCTTTTTCCTTATCTTTTTCCTGTACTTCCTGTTCTTTTCGTTCAATCGTAACCGTACAATCTTGAAGTATCTGCACCGTTTCCTCTAATTGCTTTTTCCCTTGCTCATATCTGATGCCAAGCCGTGCTTCATCAGCCTTCAAATCATGCTGTCGTTGTACTGCCTCTACACCTTGTCTTTCCCCCTGTTTAATTTGCTCTTCCAAAGTTGCCACAGCGACCTGACTTTCTGTTAAATCCTGTCGATACTGCTGTATCGCCGCAAGTACTTCTTTACGTTGATGCTGCAAATCATCTCCATCCTCTTCAGAAAAATCTATCAGTTGATGCAACGCTTCTTCCTTTGCCACTACCATCGCCTGCACCGTACGCCTTTCTTGATCTATTTTTTCATAGCGTTGTTGCAAGTCGTGTGTACGTGCTTGCAGTAACTGCCTATCTTTTTCTGCATGCATACGCTGTAAAGAAATATCGTGCAATTGTCTTTCACAAACATCTTGTGCTTGCTGTATGTCCTCATATTGACTCCGTATAGTCGCAAGTGCTTGAGCTTGCTGAGAAACATTCGCTTCCACCATTTCGCCCTCAGTCCGCAAGGTGTTACAGGTTTGCTCTAATGAACAAACCAAAGCATGACGCCGTACAAGCGATCCCTCTTGCCGCCCCATACTACCTCCCGTCATCGCACCGCCTGGATGAAACAGCGTGCCATCAAGACATACCATGCGTAACCGTTGTCCATATTTACGTGCAACTTTCGCCGCCATATCAACAGAAGACGCAACAATCGTTTTTCCTAACAAAGAAGAAAAAACCACAGCATAACGTTCGTCATACGTCAATAATTCATGGGCAAAACCGATAATGCCCTCTTCTTTTACCGCTGCTAGTTCCACGTTAGAAGGATGCCGCGGCTGTATCCGATCGAGAGGTAAAAACGTAGTTCGCCCAGCCTTCTGCTTTTGCAAATACGCAATAGCTTGCCTTGCATCCCCTTCGTTATTAATGATAATAAAAGTTGCGGCATTACCCAAGGCGATATCAATTGCCGTTACATAAGCAGAAGGAATATAACAAAGCCTACCAACCATACCGCACAGCGATTGATGCCACGACTCTTTTTCCGCCGCAAAAACAACCTTACCGGCTCGCCCAACCCCTTCAAAGGCCTCTTCCATGCTTTGTAACACGTGCACACGCTGTGTCTTTTCTACTAACACTTGCTGTATTTTTTTATATCGTTCATAGACCTTATCATACTGCTGTTGCGATTTTCTCAATAAATTCTCCTTTATTTGTACAGCTGCTTGCAACTGTACAGACCTATCGTACAGCTTCTTTTCTTTCTCTACCCATGCATCATACGACTGTTGCAACCGTTCTTGCTCCTGGCAACCCGACTGCCAAGCGGTTGACGCTTCTTCCTTATCCTTCCCTAGGGCCTCTATTTGCTGTTGCAGATGCACTAAATCACGAGCAAGCAATTCTTTTTCCTGCTCATACTGAATGCGTTTATTCCGTTGCTGTCCTAACGCTTGTGCGAGAGCTTGTTCTTTTACTTCCGCTTCTCCTAACGCCCCTTGCAATAATGCCAACCCCTGTTTTGCCGACTGTAACGCCCGTTGCCGTTGTGCCATTTGCTGTTTTTGTGCAGCTACCCGTTTTACATACACCTCTTTTCTATGTGCAAAGGTCTGTTTTTCCTCTTCAATTTCTTTCATCTGTTCTACTAAAATAGCTTGGCGCTGAATACATGCCTCTTTCCGTTCTTTTAAACTCTCCCAGTCATTATGAACCTGCAACACCTGCTGATCTAATTTTTTCGCTTGCTCCGTATCACCTGCAATCTGTTGTAATACGCTCTGCCGCTGCGTTTCTACTTCGGCAATCAGCTGTTGCCCATGCTCAATTTCCTGCTGAACCACTTCCCTGCTCCGTTCGGCTTTTTCCAACAAACCTTCACTATTACGCAAGGCTTGCAACGTAAGCGAACCTTCATAGGCCAACCGTTCCTTATCTAATGCACGAAAACGCACTAAGTTATCTCGTTCCATTTTTAACGGTGCCAATCGATCTTCCAATATCGCCCGCAAATCACCAACCCGTTCTAAATTCCTGGCAGTATCCGCTAATTTTCGCAAACCCTCCTCTTTGCGACTCTTAAACCTCGTAATTCCAGCAACTTCTTCAAAAATAATCCGACGTTCTTCCGGTTTACTATTTAAAATACGATCCACGCGATTTTGCCCAATCACCGCCATCGAATCTTGACCGATACCCGTATCCGCAAATAACGCATGAATATCTTTCAAGCGACAAGCTTTTTTATTTAACAAAAATTCACTATCACCTGAACGAAACAAACGACGTGTGACCACCACTTCCGTAAAATCAATATCTAACACATGCTCACTATTATCAAAATACAAAGAAACTTCAGCAACACCCAACGGTCGCCTTATCGTCGTACCAGCAAAAATAATATCTTCGGCCTTTTGCCCCCGCAATTGACGGACATTCTGTTCACCTAACACCCAACGCAGGGCATCAGAAATATTACTTTTGCCACTGCCATTAGGTCCTACAATGGCGGTTATCCCCTGATCAAACGTAAGTGTTGTTTTATCGGCAAATGACTTAAAGCCGCGTAATTCCATTTTGACTAATTGCACTGCTCTATCCTCTTTCTATCCCTCGCTTAACCCCTGATACAGTAGGGGCAACTATATTGCTTATTATAACAAATACGACCTTATTATTAAAGCACTTGACACCTACCTTTGCACCGCTTTTGACTTGACGAAACCACTATTTCTGAGTATATTTAATAAAGCATATAATACATTATTGAAGGGGGATAACACGCATGATCCAAGTATATAAACACATAACTGGCCACTTAGAAGACAATATTTCCCTTGTAACTGCCGAAAAGGGTTCATGGATCCATGTCGTAAATCCCAACGCAGATGACTTGCAACTCGTTTCCATGGTTACAGAAATTCCAACAGACGTATTAAAAACGGCATTGGATACGGAAGAACGTTCTCACGTGGAAATTGAAGATGAATATATATTTGTCGTTATCAATATCCCTATTTTATTAGAAAAAGATAGTTACGACACATTACCACTAGGTATATTTATTACAGAAGATTTTATCATTACCCTTTGTATTGAAGAAACAGAAGTCATGCGTACCTTTACGGAGAATAAATACCCCCTCTTTTCTACTTTCAAAAAGACGCGGTTCCTCTTTCAAATTCTACACCGCTCGGCATCCTTATTTTTACGCTACTTAATGCAAATCAATCGGCGGACGGATGATACCGAATCGATGCTACGCCATTCCATGCGTAACAAAGACTTTTTTTTATTGCTCGAATTACAAAAATCATTAACCTACTTTACTTCCGCCTTGCGTAGTAACGGCATCGTAATGGAACGCCTCATGCGTATGCGTCGTAATACAGAATTATATCACTTATTAAAAATGTATGAAGAAGATGAAGATCTATTAGAAGATGTCATCATCGAAAATAAACAGGCTATCGAAATGGTTGAAATGTATTCTAATATTCTTATCAATATGTCCGATACATTTGCTTCCATCATTTCCAATAATCTCAATATCGTCATGAAATTCTTAGCCTCCGTCACCATTATTTTAGCTGTACCAACTATTATTTTTAGCTTTTGGGGTATCAATACGCCCTTACCTTTTTCGGCAAATCCTTTAGGCTATATTTATGTAATAATTATTTCCCTTATTTTCACGTTCTTAGCTTTTATTCTCTTATGGCGTAAAGATTTATTTTAATCGCAATACCAAACTAGTGAATATAGCAACTAAAAAAAATAGCATAGACATCGTCTATGCTATTTTTTTTAGTTACCCTTATAACTTCCAATCAACGGTCATTCGATAGGATCTACCACGAATGTACAAATCTTCCTCTTTCTTATTAAAGAGGTTATCTACACCCATATAAATCGACATTTGTTTATTCCATGTCTTATGAATCCCTAAATCAATCGTCGGATAGGAAAAAAATACGTCACCCTGGCGACCAGATACAATATAATTTTTTACATATTTTCCAGACAACGTGATTTGTAATGGATTAACGCCATGATCATCATACCGCAATTGCACACCCGTCTCTTCTTCTGCCCTACCAAGCAAACGCGTTTTGCTCTTTTTATCTGTCGCATCATTCCAATTATATTGCAAACGAGCCGTCAAATATTTAGAAAGGTGCGTGCCTAATTCTATTTCTATCCCATTAATTTGGGCCGATCCCACATTATGATACTGATAAAGCCACTTAGGCGGATTCACCATATCAGCAGATGGCCGAATCGGCTTAAAGGAAATTAAATTCGATACATCATTATTAAAATAGGTGAATTTAGCGAACATCGAGCCATTATCACCTTCTAAGCTAACATCATAACTTCTTGAGTGTTCTGGCTTTAAATCGGGATTTCCAAGCAGTCCCATATATCCCCCATGAACCCAATTCATATATAATTCACTAATAGTCGGTGCTTTAAATCCTTTTCCGTAATTCGCTTTCAATTTCCAGATTTTATTCACATCATAAGTAAGACCTAATTTAGGGGTAACTTCCGCCCCATACTGATAATCATATCCATATCGAAGTGAAGGCAAAAGGAATAATCGATCACTAACTTGCCACTGATCTTCAATATATAGGGCATATGATTTAGTTGAATATTCTTTCAGTTCTTTGGTCAGTGAAGGTCCTTCAACTTTCTGCCTCATTAATCTTGTTCCAGCATATGATTGTTTTTTATGTTCAAAGCCAAAAGTTATATTGTGATCATCGTTAATAAACGAAGTATTTCTCACTTCAAATACAGTCGTCTTATATTTTGCAGCATCTATATCACCTGGAACTAATCCTAATTCAGGCTTATCCGCTAAAGTTCCGCGCGTTAGTTGATGTTTGGTTAATCTATTCGTATAAGCACGAATCATATATTCATTACTTGCCGTTTTGCCAGTAAAACTGATACTACCGCCTTGTTCCTTATTCGTAAAACGACTATCCGATGTTACTTTGCCCGTATGCTCACTTTTGCTAGAATTAGGTTTCTTAAATAAATCCGTTTCTTCCACTAAATTGCTGTCCATACGATGAAGTTCTATCTGCAATTGTTGCTTTGCGGCATTGTCAAAATCATAATTTCCTTTAAACCGATAATTATGCCGTGTGCCACCACGATCTTTAAATTCAACTTCCCGTAATACCTTTTCAAAATGGGCATCAAGAGAACCTGAAAAATGATTATGCTTACCAAAATCAACTCGAATAAAACCCGCATTCCGTTTTGTCCCATAACCAAGACCGAATTGAACCCCCGCCTTATGCGATTTTTTTGTGATAATATTGATAACGCCGCCCATCGCTTCCGAACCATACAAGGAACTACCTGGTCCACGGACAATTTCAATACGCTCAATTTCACTAACATTCAGTCTTTTTAACGCTTCCCCATTCATCGTATCACCCGTATCTTCTTGGGCAATCCGCTGGCCATCAATAAGAAATAATGTCTGATTACTAGCCATTCCCCGTATGGCTAAAGCATCCCCGTGAACAGCATGAATTATATTTAAACTCAAAGCATATTGCATCACATCGTCTACATTGGTTGCCCCTATCGCTTCAATATCCTTTGCCGTAATAATCTCTACTGCCTGTGGTACGAGTCGTACTTTCGCCTTCGTTTTTGTCGCTGTTACGACAACATCCTTAGTTAGTACTTCATCCGTCTTAGAATGCATGTTTGCAGCCATACTAGTAGTTGAAAAACCTGCTGTCAATGCTAACACTGCCCCTAAAACAAAACAGCGTGTTGCCGTCTTATTCGTCTTTTTCATAAATTCCCCTCCTAAGTATATGAAAATAATTATCACTATTCATAGAATAACAAAAGGCATTTTTATTTTCCACTCCATTTAGACCAATAATAGCCCAATAAGACTAATAACAAATATTCTTTATCCACATTATCTCAATTTTAACATTTTTATAACAATTATTAAAACGCTATATATATATACAATGTTTAATAAATATTATTTCCTGCTATATTTATACAAAAAAAGAAACATTAATATGCTTTTATCGCATATTAATGTTTCTTTACTTATGCCCGCACAAAAGCGCCCATCAACTTTTCCGCTCGTTTTACCTCTTCTGCTGTAGGTGGATTGACATTCCTTAAGGTATACGGAATATGTAAACGTTCCCATTCAGGTACGCCTAATACATGATAGGGCAACACTTCTACCCGATCGACGTTTTGCAACGTTTGAATAAATTCTCGCAGTGCAATTAACCCACTTTCTTCATCCGTAAGTCCCGGAACCAATACATGGCGGATCCACATATGTTTTCCTTGATCTGATAAATACGTTGCCATATCTAAAATATTTTTATTACTATAACCAGTCAATTTTTTGTGTTTTTCGTCATCCATTTCTTTTAAATCTAAAATGAATAAATCAGTCACATCACACAACTGCTTAAACTTAGAAAAAAATGGTTCTTCCCGTGTAAAAGGATTCCCTGCCGTGTCTAGCGTCGTATGTACCCCTATTTTCTTCGCTAAAGAAAATACAGCTAACACAAAATCGAGTTGTAATAGAGCTTCACCACCACTAATGGTAATACCGCCGCCATTTTTCCAATACGTGCGATATCGCAAGGCTTCCTTAAAGACATCTTCGGCACTTCGCAACGTGTATTGCTCCTTCTGATTTCCCTGCCATGTTTCAGGATTATGACAATACCGACATCTCATCCGACAACCTTGTAAAAAGATAATAAAACGAACTCCTGGTCCATCAACAGCACCGAAAGTTTCAATTGAATGGACTTTACCTAATACGGATTCCGTCATCATGATTCCACTCCTTTGGCCTTCTTACGATATGGTTTTTAAAAAAGTAGTAAAAAACAGCTCCAGCTTTTGCCAGAGCTGTTTTTTTCTCCCTGCTTACATATTTTTATGGAAGGTACGATTAATAACATCCAATTGTTGTTCTTTCGTTAAGGAAATAAACTTAACAGCATAACCAGATACACGAATCGTGAAGTTAGCATATTCCGGTTTTTCTGGATGTTCCATAGCATCTATCAATTTTTCCTTACCAAACACGTTTACATTCAAATGATGTGCACCTTGATCGAAGTAGCCGTCCATGATGCGAACTAAGTTTTCAGCCCGTTCACCATCACTATGTCCTAATGCTTCCGGCGTAATAGATTGCGTATTAGAAATACCATCTAAGGACCATTCATACGGCATCTTCGCAACAGAATTCAAAGATGCGAGCAAGCCATTTTGTTCTGCTCCATAGCTGGGGTTAGCACCCGGTGCAAACGGAGTCCATGCACGACGTCCATCTGGTAGGTTACCTGTGAATTTACCATATACGACATTCGAGGTAATCGTCAAGATAGATGTAGTCGGTTCAGAGTCACGATAAGTATGACGTTTTTCGATATCCGACATAAATTCACGCAATACCCATACACCAATATCATCAGCCCGATCATCATCATTACCATATTTCGGGAAATCTCCTTCAATTTGGAAATCTTCAGCTAAGCCTTTTTCATTACGAATAACTTTTACTTTTGCATATTTAATAGCTGATAAGGAGTCGATTACATGAGAGAAACCGGCGATACCAGTTGCAAAGGTACGACGAAGTTTCGTATCCAACAAGGCCATTTCTGCAGCTTCATAATAATATTTATCATGCATATAATGAATCGTATTTAATACATTGACATACAAACCAGCTAACCAATCCAGCATCAATTTATATTTATGAACTACTTCATCATAATCAAGATATTCGGACGTAATAGGAGCCAATTCTGGACCTGTCTGAATACCAAATTTTTCATCCACACCACCATTAATAGCATATAACAAAGCCTTTGCTAAGTTTGCACGTGCACCAAAGAACTGCATTTCTTTACCTGTCTGTGTAGCCGATACGCAGCAGCAAATGGAATAATCATCGCCCCATACAGGTTTCATGACATCATCATTTTCATATTGAATAGAACTCGTCATATCCGAAATATGTGCCGCATACTTTTTAAACGGCATCGGTAACTGGGAAGAATAAAGAACTGTCAAATTCGGTTCTGGTGCAGGTCCCATGTTTTCCAACGTATGTAAGAAACGATAATCCGTCTTCGTTACCATAGAACGTCCATCCATGCCAATACCGGCCATTTCCAATGTTGCCCAAACAGGGTCGCCCGAGAACAATTCATTGTACGAACGGATACGAGCAAATTTAACCATACGGAATTTCAATGTCAAGTGGTCAATTAATTCTTGTGCTTCTTCTTCTGTAAGTTTTCCTGCTTTTAAATCCCGGTCGATATAAATATCGAGGAACGTAGAAATACGACCAACGGACATAGCTGCACCATTTTGTGTTTTAATAGCGGCTAAATAACCAAAATATAACCATTGTACAGCTTCTCTAGCATTCGTAGCTGGTTTAGAAATATCATAGCCATAAATGTTAGCTAATTCTTTCATTTGTTTTAACGCTTTGATTTGTTCAGAAATTTCTTCCCGTAAGCGAATAACTTCTTCTGTCATAACGCCATCGTCATTGTATTGTTTATCGTATTCTTTCCACGCAATCAATTGATCGATACCATATAAAGCAACACGACGATAATCGCCAACAATACGTCCACGACCATACGCATCAGGCAAACCCGTTACAACATGAGTATGACGAGCACGAATCATTTCATCTGTATACGCATCAAATACAGCTTCATTATGCGTTTTATGATATTCCGTAAAAATCTTATGCAATTCTGGATTTAATTTGTAATTGTACATTTCCAGTGCTTCTTCTGCCATTTTAATACCACCATATGGCATAAATGCACGTTTTAACGGTTCATCGGTTTGCAACCCAACGACTTTTTCCAAATCTTTCATAGACGGATCAATATATCCTGGTCCGTATGCAGTAATGGAAGAAACCACTTCTGTTTCTTCTTTCAATACGCCACCGTTATCACGTTCTTGCTTTTGATATTCTTGTACTTTTCCCCAAAGCTTGTTCGTAGCGGCAGTCGGTCCTGTCAAAAAGGATTCGTCCCCATCATAAGGATGATAGTTTTTCTGAATGAAATCACGAACGTTGCATTCTTCTTTCCACAACCGTCCGTCAAAGCCTTCCCATGCCTTATTTTCTAACATGTGCATACACCGTCCTTTAGCAGTAAATGTATAATAATTGTTCCAAAAAGAATGACCATAACCGTAGATGTACTTTTTTCTTTTTTATATTGTATTCGAAATATTTTAAGAATTTTCCGTTTTATTTCATATTTGATAATATTAAAATTTAAAACGCAATTTTCTTTATATTTCATAAATCCATACAATTAGTTACAAAAAGAACAATTTGTTTTTCATCTACTAAGTCTTCTTTTTTCACTTTCATTGTATACATCTTTTATTTTAAAAGCAACTATTTTTGTGTACTTTTTTTTTAAAAACAATTATCAATTTATTATGCTTTTAATGCGTTTTAGTCATATACAGGTAAATATATATAAAATTTTTATCCATAAAATCATCTGATTTATGCCTTAATATAAATTGGTGTGTATATATATACATCTTTTTTTCTTTTAATTTTCATGTATTTAATAATTTTTCTACAGTTAAAGCTACTTGTCATCATTTTTTCTAATGATAAATGCAGTCTTTTTATATTACTTTTATCATTTTTATTCTTTATTATCATTATATATCATTTTATTATCATTATTATAGTATGTGCTTATTTTTTTACCCCAAATAAGTGTATGCTATAAACATTCAAATTGATAATTACTATTTGTCATACATATTTTTATATTCCTTTACCTGCTCATTTTATAAAATCAACCATTTTTTCGTTCATCTTCCGTTTACTATCATATTTTATACTCTCATTAATATACGATTATATTGTCAAAAAATATATTATATATATACTTTTTATTTTATTTGTTATTTATTTCACTAATAATATATAAAAAATACGCTATAAGCAACTTAGCTTATAGCGTATACAATCCTTCTTGATACGTATATCTTACCTACCCTTATGAGCAAAATATTTACTCAATCCCGTCATCATACTTTTGGCAAATTGCTCTTGTTGCTCCTCTTGCAGCAATGTTGCTTCTTCCCGTGGATTAGAAATAAACCCTAATTCCACTAACACAGCAGGCATATTACTATGCAATAATAAATAAAAATTAGCTCCATGCAGTCCCCGATTAACAAAAGTAGTAGCCTTTACATTTTCTTGATGAATATAATTTGCCAAACTATAATCATATGGAGTTTTGCTGTTATAAAAGGTTTCAATTCCTCCAACCGCTTGCTTAATAGACGAATTAAGGTGAATACTTACGAACACATCTGCCTTGGCGGTATTAGCAATATTACACCGTGCTTGCAATTCTTCCACGGCACCAGCATATGCCGAAAATACATCCGTATCTCTATCGCGAGTTAATACAACACGTGCCCCGGCCTGAGTCAATTGAGCCGCCAACCGCTTAGCAATCTGTAAGGTAAGATCTTTTTCTTTTACCTTTCTCCCTATTGCTCCACCATCGCTACCACCATGCCCCGGATCAATACAAATAATTTTGCCCCGTAGCACTTTCGTATCAACCGCAGCATGATAAGGTCGAACTGTTTCTACCGCCGTTGTTTCTGGTGCCGGTCCTATGTTTTCCGTTTTACTCCATATAGTGCTTTTTGTTGACGGTGAAATAGGTGCCACCGGATTTTTTATATCCAAAACCAACCGTACTTTCGAAGCAGCCCCCTTCCCAGCGGGTAAAGAGAAAAACTGCACCTCTTCTTTGGCTACATTTCGTTGTAATTGAAATGCTATCATTGTTGTTGCTGCTTTTTGTGTAACCGTAACTTGACGGACCGTTGGATTATCGTCTACCAAAGCTCGTTCTAACTTGCCAATCTTCGTATTAGACAAAGTCAACAATAGCACCTTGTCTTTATTCCGAATGACGAGTTTCGGTGTAACGGGATGATCCGTTTCTAAAACGATACGCAAAAACGGAATAGTTTCATCTGTTCGCCACACCGCCCGCAAACCGTTAATAGTTGTAATCGTTTGTGCCTGTATCGTCAACGAACAAGCGAATACAAGTAAACCAACTAAACATACCAGTATTTTTTTCATCCTATCTCTCCATCATCTATTTTCGTTACGACCTGCCCCTGTTGTAAGATACATGGCACCTGCCGTGCTAACTCCAATGGCGTATATCCATAAGGCCCATAGTCTTTTGCACAAGCATCACCACTAGCTCCGTGTAAATAAACAGCTGCACACGCCGCTTGCGTGGCCATTGGGTTATTTTCACGCCCCCAAATAGCAGCAACCATACCTGTTAAAACATCACCCATACCGCCACAAGCCATACCGGCATTTCCCGTTGTATTGATATACACTGCCTTACCTTCTGCCGAAACAATATATGTAGGTGCCCCTTTTAAGACGATACACACCTGCCATTCTTGAGCAAAAACACGCAACAAGGGTACCGGATTAGTCTTAATTGCATCTATTGCATACCCCGAAAGACGACTAAATTCTGCTATATGCGGGGTAAAAATAAGTGGTTGCAAGCACCTACGTACCCTATCTTTCATTCCTTGTAAATGATATAACCCATCTGCATCGATCACCAAAGGGCAACTTGCCTTTTCTAAAATTTGAAGTACAAAGTCTTGCGTTTCTTTCGACCTACCCAAACCCGGTCCTAGTGCTATACTAGAGCAATCCCTTATTTGTTCCATAACCGCCTTGCTATCGGCACTGGTAAAATAAGGCGTTGTACCTATGGCTGCCACCATTATTTCTGGATACAAACCCATGGTATGCGTAGCCACAACAGACGGAATCATCGCCCGTACCTTCCCTGCACCAGCTCGCACAGCCCCTTGTGCCGCCATTAACGCAGCCCCAAGCATCGTTGCACTACCCGCAATAATACCGACAGTTCCATGAGTACCTTTATGGCTAGTAGGCGAACGTTTCGTCATAATCTCAGCTATATCAGCTAATTCAAGGGCATACATACAATCATTTTCCTCTTTTCTAAGTAACGGCATGGGCATACCGATCGTATCTAAGACCACTTTACCGACAAGTTCCTTGCCTGGATATATAAATTGTCCCCGCTTATGTACCCCAAATGTAACCGTCATCATTGCATGAATGGCATCTTTATCACTTGCTCCCGTATCAGCATCTACTCCCGTTGGCATATCAACGGCAATAACAGGAATCTTTGCCTCATGTGCTACCGCATTGATAATCTGTGCAAGTGCACGCATCTTAGGTCGCAACATGCCATGAAACCCCGTACCGATAAGTGCATCAATAATCATATGACTATGCGCTATACGTCTACGCACAACCGGTTCCGCCAGAGAAGACAGATACTGTAAATGGCAAAGCGGATCATCTTGCATCGCCTGTAACGTCCGTAAATGAATGCGACTTTCTTCACTATACGCTGACTCCTCACCGCAAATATACACGTACACCTTAGCCCCTTGTGCCATCAAATGACGAGCAATCACAAACCCATCGCCACCATTATTCCCTGCACCGCAAAAGATGATGACCCGTTTTCCCTGCCACGGGCCCCATACCTGCATGCCGTGAGTAACCACCGCATGTCCCGCATTTTCCATTAAAACAGTTGGCGGTATCTGATATCTCCCTTGCATCGCTTCCCGATCTATCGCTTTCATTTGTGCCGCTGTATTAAGCTTTTTCATCGCTTGCTCCTCTTTCGTTTCTCCACCATACGACTTGTGCAATCGCATACGCCCCATCATGACTGATGGATACATACGGCGTACCGCCGTATAGTTCTACTCGTTGTGCATACACGCCATAAAACACAAAATACGGTGCACCCAAGTCACTATGTTTTACTTCTACATCCGTCCACTGTCCTTCTCTAAAGCCCGTTCCTAAGGCCTTATAAAAAGCTTCTTTCGCTGCATATATACCAGCTAACGTCGCTGCCCGTGTTTGTTTTCTCGCCGCACTATATGCTAATTCATAAGCCGTGAAAAATTTACCTAAGCGTTTTTCGTGCTGCTGACACAGACTTTCTATGCGTGTTATTTCTACGATATCAATTCCAACCATAACGCCTCCAAAAAAGCCGTAATTTCACTTGAAATTACGGCTTAATCCTTTACCATTTTTGCATGCGAATACATATTCCCAGACCTTCTAAAATCACTTTAAAAGAACGAAATGAAATAACCATATCCGCATAAATAGACGGCACTACTTTATAACACAAACACACTTCATTCGCCTGATAGTCATACCGTAATCCATGTATATTCGATTCAAATGTATAAGGCGAAGCAGGTACGGTAAACTTCGGTTTTTTAGGTACCTCTAACGCACGAAGTAATGTATTAATAAATACCGTTTTTGGCACTTCCGTCTGTAACATTTCATCAATAAAACTATCTAATACGGTCATAAGACACCTCAATTTTCTTTAAAAAAATGAGCATGAATAGCCTGTACAGCTTTTTCCATCGATTCTTCAGCAATTAAACAAGAAATACTAATCTCTGAAGTAGAAATGATTTCAATATTGATATGATGATCGCTAAAAATACCAAACATACCGGCTGCAATACCTGGATGTCCTGCCATTCCTGCTCCCACTAAGGATACTTTTGCCATACTTTCATCGACAAGAATATCTTCCACGGACAACTCTTTTTGTATATGTGCCAACACTTCCCGTGCCGCCGGTAATTCCGTTCGAGCAATCGTAAACGTAATGTCTGTAACCCCTTCTTTAGCGATACGCACACTTTGCACAATCATATCTACATCGACATTTTTTTCTGCTAATTCCGCAAATACTTGATATGCAAACCCTGGACGATTAGGAATTCCTAATACTGTAATTTTTGCCACATTTTTATCTTGTGCAACTCCCCGAATTAAATATTGCTTTACCTTCATTGCATAATCCTCCTGTATCATCGTCCCTGGTTCTTCTGAAAAAGTAGAACGAACGTGAATGGGTACATTAAAACGGCTTCCCATTTCAACTGCCCGTGGTTGCATCACGCCCGCTCCTAATTTGGCCATTTCCAACATTTCACCATAAGTAATAGACTCCATTTTCTGCGCCGCCGGTACTACTCGAGGATCGGATGTATAAATGCCATCAACGTCTGTAAAAATTTCACAAACATCTGCATGAATAGCCCCAGCAATAGCTACCGCTGTCGTATCCGAACCGCCCCGTCCTAACGTCGTAATATCCCCTCGTGAAGTTTGCCCTTGGAACCCTGCAACAATCACGATATTACCTTCCTGTAACGCCTTGAAAATACGTGCTGGTTGTAAATCTAAAATACGCCCCTTATTAAAGGCGGCACTCGTCATAATACCAGCCTGTCCACCTGTAAAAGATATCGCCTTTTCCCCGGCTTCTTCAAACGCCATCGCCATGAGGGCAATAGATATCTGTTCACCTGTCGCCAACAACATATCCATTTCACGACCATAGGGTTTAGACGTAATTTTATTTGCTAACGTTACTAACTCATCCGTTGTATCGCCCATCGCAGAAACAACGATCACGATCTGATCGCCTTCCTTTTTTTCTCGTATCACTCGCTGTACAATGGAACTAATCTTATCGGGCGTAGCAACGGAACTACCACCAAATTTTTTAACAATTAAAGCCAACGCAATTCCCTCTCTTTATCTTTAAAGTCTAGCCTATGGTAACCTATTATAAACCATATATTGAATAATATCATGGAGCTATGCAATTGTAAAGGATAGGACAAGATATTTTCATTTATCTTAATAAACGGTTATCCTATTTTTCTACACGCGTATCTACGAAAAGTGATTTTCCCGTCATCTCCACGGGAATAGCAATTCCCATTAACGTCAATATCGTAGGTGCTACATCCGCTAAAATCCCCGCACGCAACCTTGCCTTTTGATAACGCTTGCTCATGATGATACACGGCACATCGTTTGTCGTATGAGCGGTGTAGGGACTACCCGTCTTAGGATCACGCATTTTTTCGGCATTGCCATGGTCAGCAATAATAACCAGTTCCCCCTCAACTTTTATTAAGGCATCACGAATTTTCCCAATACATTGATCAACGACTTCCACCGCTTCTATCGTTGCCGCTAAATCACCCGTATGCCCTACCATATCCGGATTAGCAAAATTAAGCACAATCAAATCATATGTATCTTGTGCAATGGCCTGTACAACTTGCTCTGTTACTTCTATTGCACTCATGCGTGGTTGTAAGTCATACGTAGCTACCTTGGGAGATGGAATCAACACCCGATCTTCTCCCACATTCGGCGTTTCCTCACCACCATTAAAGAAATACGTAACATGGGCATATTTTTCCGTTTCAGCAATACGTAATTGCTTTTTCCCGGCTTGTGCAACCACTTCACCTAACGTATGGGGAATGGCTTCCTTGTCATATACGACATGCACGGGCAACGTGTCTTCATAACGAGTCATCGTAGCAAAATACAAATCGTTATACCGCTTCCGAGAAAAAGCTGAAAAATCAGGATCAACAAACGCTGCTGTCAATTGCCGTGCTCGATCGGGGCGAAAATTAAAAAAGATTACGCTATCACCATCTTGCACTGGATGTGCTTTAATGACCGTCGGTACAACAAATTCATCAGCTATATCCGCTTGATAAGACTGTTGCAAACAAGTGTTATAGTCTCGTGCCACTTCACCTTTACCGTCAGCAATAGCTCGATAAGCCTTTTCCACGCGTTCCCACCGAGAATCTCGATCCATCGCATAATAACGCCCACTAATCGTGCTCAGCACGCCTACGCCCAACCGGGCACATGTGGCCTCTAATTCAGCTAAATAAGGACCCGCACTGCGAGGTAATACATCACGCCCGTCCAAAAAGGCATGAATATATACACGTGAAAGCTGATACCGCCGGGCCATCTCTAACAATCCATACAAATGTTTTTCACTACTATGCACACCGCCAGGAGAAACCAACCCCATAATATGCAATGCCGTTCCCTTGCGTTGTACCTGTTCCATCGCCTGTACTAATACGGGACGTGAAAAAAATGTCTCGTCTTCAATATCGTGCGTAATCTTGGTTAATGCTTGATACACAATCCGACCAGCACCTATATTTAAATGGCCCACTTCAGAATTGCCAATTTGTCCAGCCGGTAAGCCTACAGATTCACCTGAAGCACCTAAATGCGTATGAGGATATGCACGCCATAAACCACGCAACGCATGTAATTGGCCCTGAGCGACCGCATTGTTTTCGACTTCCTCACTACATCCAAAACCATCCATAATAACCAACATAACCGGCTTTTTATTCATCATTGTTATACTCCTTTATTCCGTGGACAAAAAAGCAGGGATTATTCCCTGCTTTTAAATACTTATATTATTTATTGTACTGATGTGTTTCTCGTCCGTCAAGTATCAATGTCGCTGATAGCTATCCATAAGGGTAATTAGATCCAGAACCTTCGCTGAATAGCCAATTTCATTATCATACCAGGCGACAACTTTAACAAATGTATCGGTCAGTGCAATACCTGCTTTGGCATCAAAAACAGATGGCGTAGTACAACCTAAAAAGTCAGAGGATACAACATCCTCATCAGTATAGCCTAAAATTCCCTTTAAAGGGCCCTCAGCGGCTTTTTTCATCGCTTGGCATATGGAAGTATACGATGTGGGTTTTTGGAGGTTTACGGTCAAATCAACGACAGATACGTCTAACGTAGGAACACGCATCGCCATACCTGTCAACTTACCCGCTAAAGACGGGATAATTTTACCCACTGCTTTGGCAGCCCCTGTCGTAGAAGGAATGATATTACCACTCGCCGCTCTACCACCCCGCCAGTCTTTAACGGATACAGCATCTACCGTATTTTGCGTAGCTGTCATCGCATGAACCGTCGTCATTAGCCCATCTTTGATGCCAAAATTATCGTGTAATACCTTTGCTAGCGGTGCTAAACAGTTTGTCGTACACGAAGCATTAGATACAATGCGTTGACCCCTATATTGATCCGTATTCACGCCAACCACAAACATATCCGCCTGCTTCCCCGTTTCATCAGCTTTCGATGGTGCTGTCAAAACGACATGACCTGCCCCAGCCTGAATGTGTCGTTCTGCTAAAGGCAAGGTTAAAAAACGACCTGTCGCCTCTACGATATAATCGGCACCCACTTCATGCCACCGCAACTGTGCTGGATCTTTTTCTGCGGTCACGCGAATCTCCTTGCCATTAACGATCAATTGATTATGATCGACATCTGCTTCAACGTTTCCCTGAAATGGTCCATGTACAGTATCATATTTGAGCATATAAGCCATATAATCTACAGGTAACAAATCATTAATACCCACAACTTCTATATCAGGACGAGCTTGTGCTAACCGAAAAACAAAACGCCCAATCCGTCCAAATCCGTTAATGCCTATTTTTATCATCGCGTCCACTCCTTTTTTCCTATATTCTTTATGCTTTTATTATGACATCAGCGGTACGATATTACAACCGCATGGACATTTCCAGTCCCATTTATATATACTTCTCCATCTGCCAAAGAAAATATCTCCTCGTCTTTGCAAATATCCTCATATATGCTATACTAAGCGTACCATACATGGGGATGTAAAGGTTTCGACGTGGATGGTTGTATCATAAGTAGCGAGCCGGGATTTCATCTACCCGTAAAACGGTGAACCTTTAAAGTAAACGCAAAAGAACAAAATTTTGCTTTAGCTGCCTAAGCGTAGCTAACGTCTTGGATATCTATTCCTGCGTGATATCTAAAGGCGTCACTCAGCAGGATACTTATCTATCCGTTGCCTAACAATAGATAGGGAATAAGATAGGCTGGAGTAATCTAGTTTGTCTTTGTACGACCGTTACTTAAGAACTCAAACAAAGACTGCGCTCGGAGAGATTTATGGGGCAGCATTTACGGACAGGAGTTCGACTCTCCTCATCTCCACCACAAAAAAGGGATGTTTCTTTTAGAGCATCCCTTTTTTTTATGTGCTATTCCTATGTTGTTTTATGCTAACAATATTAATTATTATTTTATTTTATTTTATTTATTCTTTATCTTATTCTCTTCTTATTCTCTTCTTATTCTTATTCTTCTCTTATATAAGAGATGCAAAAAAAAAATCCCTTAACCATGCCGTTTTTAAGATTGCAAAATGCAACACTGTGGGACGCTGACACGATAACTACACGACAACCACACGATAACTACACTACAACTACACGATAACTGCACAATTATAAATTCAACTAAATATACTTATCCACTTGTTATCCACAAATTTACACTCGTTTTATCCACAGATCAAGGAACTAAAAAAAGAATACCCTTATGCAAGAGTATTCTTCATCGAAATCTAAACTACCTGGACTGTATAAAATGTAGAAGAACGATGAGTCATATGATGAGAGAATTAGTGTAAAGCTTATACCCCTCATCAATTCTCTTTTTACCATAGCCACTATGGTAAAATCCCCTTCATCTTTTCCCTTTCGAGCGTTTCAATTTAGGCAATGATATTCCCGACACTATTTACCAAATCATTATCCCCTCTACCAATATAATAATTCTAGTTTTTTAACTTTTTAAACCTAGTATAATAAACTATTTTCTCTTTAATTTTTCATTTTTATCTACTAATAAATAAATTCTTCAGCCATTTTTGTCTTTTCAATTAAATTCTTGTAAACTTTTGATTTTTGTAAAAGTGCTTCATGCTTACCTTCACTTTCTACTTTTCCGTTTTCAAGCACTACTATTTTGTCCGCATTTTCTATGGATTTCATTCTATGTGAAATGATGACAACGGTCTTATCTTTAATCAAATTGTTTAAAGACTCTTGAATTTTTTTCTCGTTGTCAACGTCAAGGCTTGCTGCTATCTCGTCTAATATCAATATTGGCGCATCTTTTAAGAATGCTCTAGCTATTGATAACCGCTGTCTTTCTCCTCCTGATAGCTCCGCTCCGTTTTCACCAACAACTGTATCGAAACCCTTATCCATTTTTTCTATAAAGTCTGTGCAGTTTGCAAGCTCTGCTGCTCTTTTAACTTCTGCGTCGCTTGCATCTTGCTTACCAAGTCTAATATTTTCCATAACACTTTGATTAAAGAGAACTACATCTTGGAAAACTATAGACACCTTATCAAAAAGAGATTCTGTGGATATTTTTTTTATATCTTTGCCATCAATTAAAATTTGTCCCTCGTCATAATCATAAAGTCTTGATATAAGTTTCAAGATAGTTGTTTTACCGCAGCCGCTTGTGCCTACTAATGCAGTAACCTCACCCTGCTTTGCTTTAAAGCTTACGCCATTTAAAATTTTTGCGTCTTTATTATAGGCAAATTCAACATCTTTTAGATCAATATCAAATTTTTTCAAATTATAGTCATCGCCCTCTTGAAGATGTTGATTTTGAATTTCTTTTAATCTTTCAATCTTTGGCGTTAAATAAAATATCTCCATCATGCCCTCTTTAGATGCATCTAAAGCGTCTTTTATCTTTATAGCCGCTAGTAAATATCCTACAAGGTAGAGAGCACTTATCTCTTTGCTAATAATTAGATTTACGCCAACAAATATTACAACAGCTAGAGATATAAAGCTAAACATTGATGAAAGTGACATAATTAAGATGGTTACAATTTCTGCTTTTAAGTGCACTTTTTCACTTCTATCCATTTTATCATATAGCTTCTCTTTCATTTCCTCTGCTAAGCCATAAGCTTTTATCTCCATTTGCATCTCGATATTTTCTTGAAAGCTTTCAGCGTTTGCTCTTAAAACATCATAATATTCCTTCTCTCCTTTAACTGAATGTTTTTTAGATAGTGGTATAAATATAAAGCTTAGAACCGTTGGAATAATTACAGCCAAACCCATCTTGACATTGCCAACTAACATCATGATGGATATTAGCGGGAAGAAGAGTGCCATGCCGCCCACCTTTGGTATTGCGTGGCTCATTGCATGCTCTATACCTTCAATATCAGCCATGATTGTTTGTGAAAGATCGGAAATATCATGCTTAGAAAAGTAAGATAGAGGTAGTTTTGATAAATTTTCCGCTGTCCTTATTCTTAAATCCGCACTTTCTTGATAGGTCGTACTATATAATTTATCGTATTCGATAGAAAGCAAAATATACATTGCTATCAAGGTCAAAAGGGAGAATACTATATAAAATTCCTTACTTTTTCCCATATTTTCCAAAACTTCCTGAGCAAAAATCATTAGTAGTATGGCAGGAAGCATGTTTATACAATAAACGAAAAATGAGGATAGGGTTGCTTTACTTAAATTTTTTGCTCCTTTATCTGTAAGAGCAAATCTTTTTTTATAAAACGCCTTCATTTGAAAACCTCCATTCATTCGCACTGTTAAACAACTCTTGCAATTTCTTATAGCTTGTATCTCTTGACATCAATTCTTTGTCGGAACCTCTTTCTATAATTTTTCCTCTATCCATCACCATAATTTCATCAAGGTCTTTTATTGTAGATAACCTATGAGCAATCATAATAACTGTTTTATCTTTCATCAGATTTTTGAAAGCTTTTTGCAGTTCAAACTCGTTATCCGGATCAATTGATGCTGAGGCCTCATCCATAATAATAATTTTTGAATCCTTTAAAATGGCTCTGGCAATTGCAATTCTTTGTTTTTCTCCGCCAGATAAATAAACACCTTTTGAGCCTATGACTGTATTTTCTCTATCTGGAAATTTGTCTAATATCAAATCGCATCCCGCTAATTTTAAGGCTTTCATAATGTCATCTCTTGTCGCGTCTTTATTTGCTAAGGCTACATTGTCATAAATGCTCTTCTTGAACAATTTTGAATCTTGGAAGACAAAGGAAATAGCTTTTATTAAGGCTTCGTCAGAATATTCACTTATTGGTATGCCGCCTATCTTTATCGTTCCTTCATTTACATTGTAGAAACCTGATATAAGTTTTGCTACTGTTGATTTTCCTGATCCAGAGGAACCGACTAGTGCATAGGACTTTCCTTCTTCTAATTCAAAGGATAAATTTTCAATTACAGCTTTGTCGTTATAAGCAAAACTTACATTGTCAAACTCTATATTATAGTTTTTAAAATTGTTGACATTACCATGGACCAATTTGTCTTTTTGCATATCCTTGTAAAGTGCCTCTAAAGTATCTACTGCATAATTGCCTTGAGAAATGTACATGGCATACCACATCATTCTCATAAATGAAACAAAGAGAACTCCCGATAAGAATAAAATCATGATAAGCTCAAGTAAAATCACCTTGGTGCTGCCTAAGCTAGTCATAAAATAAACTATAGGAATAATTAAAATTGCAATTAAACCAAAAAATAGCCATTGATACAAAACATAAGTTCTTTTACAAGATAGTGAATAATTATAAGCATACTTCGAGTAATCTTTTATCGCCTTGTAAAAGCTTTTAAATGACTCTACATTTGCTCTAAATATTTTTACAACTTGCATTCCTCTAACGTATTCAACAGTCTCTGCGCTTAGTTTAGATAGCGCTTCTTGGTATATCTTCATAAATTCTTTCTCACCCATCATTGCCCCTAAAATTAAGGCTCCTATTATGGTTAGAGCAAGTAAAGTAATACCAACCCTTATACTTACTATAAAGCCAAGCACAAGCACAAGTATGGGGGTTATTATTGCTTGAGAGCTGTCGGGAATCATGTGAGCTACCACCTGATGTGTTAGTGCGGCATTATCATCTATGCTCTTTCTTATTTGACCAGATGGATTTAAGTCGAAAAACCTAAAACTGGCTTTTTCTAGGCCATCAATTCCCCTTTTCCTTAAATTGGTTTCAAGCCTAAATCCTAGTATGTGTGAAAATGTACCTGAAACAAAATAAAATATTGCCCCACTTGTTAATGTGATGACAGATTTTAATGCTATGCTCTCTGCACCAGATAAATCTGAATTAATTATTAACTTATCTAGAAATTTATAAATTAAATAATATCCATGTACCGTAAGAACAGCAGATATAACAGAAAAAACTATAGCCCAATATCCAAGATATTTTTTATCTTCCACATAAGCAAATAGTTTCTTATAAATCTTCATAATAATATCTCCTTTCTTTAATATCCCTTTTAGATTGAAATTTACTTGAGTGATAATAATTATTATTGCTTTTTTATTATATATTGGTTATGATTACTAATACAAGAGATTGGAATGAATAAAGCTAATCGGAATATTGTCTAAAAGGGATATGGTTATGATGACTTATTATGATTTTGTAAAAGAATATATGAACGTAAATGAATGTAAAAGTAATCAGAAATATTCAAATGCAGGACATACATTTTGTTGGAGTAAAAATAACTCCACTTATGCAGAGGGCTTGTATTGGTTTTATGAAGGAAATGGATTTATTATTGATATCCATGATTTCTATGTCAGAGAAGAAATAATTCAACGTAGTACTTATAGTATGGCCGACTATGTTTCAATATATTCCAGCTATATTGTCAGTGCAAATGGTGAAAGATTTAGTCCTTATCAAACGCTTACTGCAAACTCATTATGTACGCTTGATTTTGACAACATAAAAGATGACTTTCTCTTTTTATTACACGAAAACTGTTATTATCTTGCTGTTTCTATCGGTTTTAAAAGAACGCTTCTAGAAAAACACCTATCATTTATTAATATTGATCCAGAATCATTTTATAGGGCTTTACTTCAAACAAATCAACTAATACTTACAAAGGCATTAGAAAAGGTGGCAATGGAAATTTTAAATTGTAAGATGGACACTCCCGCCGCTGAATTTTTCTTTAAAGCTAAAGCTAATGAATGGATAAGTATAGTAATAGATACGTACTTAAATAGAAAAAAACATAAAATCGAATCAGATGATAATAAATCCCTTGATGATGTAGCTAGATTTTTAGATGATCATTTCGCTATGAATATAAATCAGGATACACTTGAAAAAATATCGAGAATGAGTGGGACGAAATTAAAAAATTTGTTCAAAGAAAAATATGGTCAAAGCATTACAGAATACACCCAAAGAAAAAGAATGAATGTAGCTGAAACCCTTCTGTTAAATACCGAACTGCCTATAAAGGAAATAGCTAAATCTGTGGGCTACTCATCGCATAGCAAATTTTCCCTCTATTACAAAAGATATAAAGGTAAACTTCCTAGCGAAATCCGTAATTTAACTTGCTAACATCACAATTAAAAATGTGATTACCGTGATTAAGGATTTTTTTATTTACACATCCCTATCTTATATTAGTTAAAATGCGTATATAGATATTTGCAGAGATCTGTATACAGGTAATAAAAAAATAAACAAAATTCATTCTTCCCTTCTTTCTTTGAACAAAAAAACGACAGAATTATTACGTTCTATCGTCTAAAATTTACATATTCAATTTTTATCACAAAATAAGACGCTTTTTTTGATCTTTACTTTTATTGGCAGGGGATTTACAATATCCATTTAGCTTATTCAGTAATGATATGTAGCAGTATCAAAGGCGTTTTTTACTATTTCTTTATGTGTTACGATGATTGCTTGTTTATCTTTACCCGGCATGTTCACCGCCTTATCTGCAAATTATGATGGCTTAGTTGAATTAGCGTTAAGAAAACCGTATCCTTTATACACTTCATCATCGCACTCCCTATCCCCATCTCGAAAGGATAATTTAATATCGGCTTTCTTTGATTGCTTGCCACCAAACTTGCCGACACTTTCTTTAATCACCGTATCGATGGATTTATCGATACGGTGATTGTTTCTTTATCGTCTTTCAAAATTAACAGCGATACACGTTATTTCTCATATCCACATTTCACACAAAAAAAAGCGATACGGTCAACAACATGACTAATGTTGTCAACCGTACCGCTATGTTTCCTTGCTTTTACATTATTCTATTTTTTATTAGCCGCCATAGCCAGCACCATTTCTCGCAATTCCTGAATTTCACGTTTTTGTTGTTCATTTTCCGCTTTCAGTGCGCTGACTTCATCTTGCATCACATAAATAGAACTGATAGGTCCTGCCTTATACCGATCCGGAATTTCTTTTTCATCCTTTGTATGTCCGAATTTACGAGTATAGCCTACATTTACCATCGTATGACCGGTGCCTAACGATACGCCCGCATTCAGCATCGTGCTTTCATTGGTATAATGTGCAACACCCAAGGCAACTGCCGTTTTTTGTTGATAGTTTCCTATGCCCGCCATAATCTGAGTCGGTTCCACCGGATCATATTGCAACGGTTTCAACGCCGCCAATGCGGCTGCGTCCGCACCGATTCCATGTGCTTCATCCTTAGTGTTGCCGATTGCCTTGGCCATACCGGCAATAGCCGTATCCATTTGGTCTTTATTCACCGCATCGGTCGGCAAATTACCTTGTCCAACGTTGTGCATAACCACGGGTTCTCCCGCTTTTCCCGGTTCGGCCGCCGGATTTACCAAGCTTACAGAGGGCGTTCCCTTACCGTCTTGTCCCAAGTCGGCAGGAGTAGCCGTCATATTACCGTCTTTATCGGTAACAAACCATTTTCCGTCTGTACCTTTAGCAATAGTATTCCCTGCATTGTCTGTATACGCCGTAGGAAGTCCTACAACATTTACTTTATAGCCGGTTTCAGTAGCCACAACTTTTGTATTCGTCCCGTCTGTAATATTTACCGTATCAAAGGCCTTGACAGCCTTAACTGCTTTTCCGTTAACCTGTAAATTCCACGGGCTATTCATAATATCGGCAATCGTTGCCGCATTATGCTGCATAGCAACCAACGGATTTGCAGCAGTAGGATCTACGGAGCCGTCCGGGTTCTTCTTGCTCTCCGGTGCTTTTGCTTCTTTCGCATCCGGTGCTACTGCATCAAAATTACTTTTTACATTAGTCACAGTAATCGGTTTATCTTTTTCACCGACCTGAATACCTGCCGGTTCAATTGCCTTCGCATCCGCTTTAGGCTGTCCGTCATCTTTCAGTTGATCTTTCGTGTAATATTTATCCCCTACTTTAACAAGCGAATTGCCATCTTTATCTACATATTGAGTAGGTGCAGAACCGTTCTTCGCATTTTCCGCATTAACCGCTTTGGCAATCTCTTCTTTATTTACCTTAACGGTTACTTTGCTAACACCGTCTTTAGATTCGGTAATGACTTTTGCCAACCCGTCACCGGCAAATTCTACGGTGTTCGCATGTCTTACCTGTCCGCTAACAGCCTTACCGTTTTCATCCGTTCCTTTAATGACAAATCCTAACTTCTGCAAATCATCTACGGTTGCTACGGTTCCGGATACTGCATGTTCCAAATCTGCCAAGCCTTTTGTCGGACCGTCTGCGGTGATTTCTTTAGTTCCCGCTGCTACGTTCGTGAGCTGCATAGGATGTCCTTTTTCACCGATTTGTACAACCGGGACAACGTCCTTCGCTCCTGCTATAACATTTCCTTCATTATCCACTTTATCTGTCGGATAATACTTGTCGTCCTTTGCTTTAACAAGTGGGTTACCGTCTTGATCGACATAATGAATCGGAGTGTTTCCGGCTTTATCATTAATAGCCTTTACCGCTGCCGCCACTTTCTTATCATCGACGGTCACCGTAATAATCCTCTTTTGGCCTTCCGTCTTACCGCTTACTTCTGCCAAACCTTCACCTTTAAAGTTTACTTCTTGTGCATTTTGTACTTTGGCGGCATACGTATCTCCCACGCTGAGTATCCAACCCATACGGCGAAGGTCATCTACTGTTGCAGCGGTATGCTTACTAACGTTATCCGCCGCTGCATCCGTCGGTATACTTAAATCGGCGAGTCCGGCTTTTTCTTTATCTGCCTTACTTGCATTCGGATCGGTCGGCGTTGCAATGGAAGTGGTTCCCGGTGCTATATTCATAAGTTGTGTCGGTTTATCTTTTTCGCCGACCTGAATTCCTACCGGGTCAACTGCCTGTGCACCGGTTTGCGGTGTTCCGTCATCGCCTACCTTGTCTTTCGGATAATATTTACCGTCTTTGGCTTTAACAAGCGGATTGCCGTCTTTATCTACATACTGTG
>NZ_KQ960952.1:369208-371035 GCF_001553405.1 Megasphaera hutchinsoni
ATCCCTTCTTGTCATTTGCGTCATTCACTACTTTAACAATATCTTCTTTATTTACCTTGACAGTTACTTTGCTTACACCGTTTGCAGATTCGGTAATAACTTTCGCCAGATCTTCCCCGGCAAATTCTACCGTATTGGCATGTTTCACTTGACCGGTTACATCTGTAGTACCATCGGCCGCTTTACCTTTAATAACAAATCCGAGTTTCTTCGCATCCGCTACGCTGAGGCCATTCGTATCTTTGGACTTATCCAAATCTGCGAGTCCTTCTTTAGCTTTTCCGACTTTATCATCAGCATTTTGAGGTGCTCCAATAGTTGCCGTACCTTCACCTACATTACGCAATACGGTTCCTTTGTCAGTTTCTGCACTGCCGTTCGGATGAACCAGTGCTACGCCTAAATTCGGTACTTCTCCGGCTTTCTTACCTTGCAACGGTTGAGCATCCGCTTTTAATGTACCGGCATCATCAATAATATCGCTGGCTTTATATACAGCATCTTCACCGTTCGGCGCCTTATGTTTTACCGGATTATCTGCGGCATTGTAATACAATACTTCCTTTCCTTTTTGCAGCATGGGAATCATGCGGTTTCCTTGACCATCCACATACTGAATGGCATTCTGAGTACCTGTTACCAAATTGTCCGCATTTACATCAATGGTAATAATACGTGTACCGTCCGGAGCGGTTTTACCGCTGATCCACGCACCGCCGTATCCGACAAACTTCACTTTGTTACCGTTTTTCACTACATCTTGATATGCGTTGGCACCACTAGCTGCATTCACACTGGCTCCCAGAATAAAGCCCATATCCTTCAAATCACCTACGGTGGCTACTTTAGTGTCTTTCGCATCTTTCAAATCTGCCAACTGTACCGGTTTACTGCCAGTTCCCATAATAGGATTGCCATCTTCTCCCTTAACCGGTTTAGATTCCGTGCCACGAGCTACATTATCAAGCTGAATCGGTTTGTCTTTTTCACCCAAACGTATACCTGCCGGTGTCTTTTCTCCTGCGTCTGTATCCGGTGTACCGTCTGCTTTCGGTTTGTAATACTTACCATCATCACCTTTTACAAGCGGATCGCCGTTCTCATCTACATACGTTGTCGGTTCAGAGCCCTTCTTCGCATTTTCTGCATTGACCGCTTTGGCAATCTCTTCTTTATTTACCTTGACGGTTACTTTACTTACACCATTTGCAGATTCCGTAATGACTTTGGCCAAATCTTCACCGGCAAATTCTACCGTATCGGCATGTTTTACCTGTGCAACAACATCGGTTGTTCCATCTTCCGCTTTACCTTTAATGACAAATCCCAATTTCTTCAAATCTGCCACTGTTGCTACCGTACCGTCTTTCGCATTCGCCAAATCTGCCAAGCCGTTAGTCGGGTCATCGGCTTTATTAATAGCTTCCGTTGCCGGTGCTACATTGGTGAGCTGTGTCGTTTTACCTTTTTCACCTACCTGGATACCTGCCGGTTCCACTGCCTGTGCATCCGGTTTAAGTTGCCCATCATCGCCTACCTTGTCTTTCGGATAATATTTATCCCCTACTTTGACAAGCGGATTACCGTCTTTATCTACATACTGTGTCGGAGCGTTTCCGGCTTTATCGTTTATGCTCTTTACGGCATCAGCCACTTTCTTGTCATCGACTTTCACCGTAAATGTACGTACATTATCTTCCGTCTTACCGCTTACTTCTGCCAAACCTTCGCCGACAAATTTAACGGTTTGTGCATTGGTCACGGTGGCATGATAATTTGCTCCGTCAGCTACTACAAAGCCTACCCGTTTCAAATCATCTACGGTTG
>NZ_KQ960953.1:0-125082 GCF_001553405.1 Megasphaera hutchinsoni
TAAAGCTTATTTAGTATATCTTACTTTTATTCTACTGTCAAGACATTTTTATGTAAAATAAGTGAAGACTACATGCCTTCACTTATTTTACTACTCTTCTATTAATTTTCCTTTTAAATCATGATCTGTCATTGCACAAACTACCGAATCAGACCATACATTTTCTGCGGTTTCAATCATATCGATAATAGTATAAATAGGTAAAATAATACCCATAATACCTATCGGTGCTCCGACTGAAGACATTAATGATAACGTCAAAAAATAGCATCCCATCGGAACTCCTGCATTACCAATTGCTGCGAAAACAGCAATAAACAACCACAAAATCATTATAGGCCAAGTAAGAACTACGCCCCCATTCTGTAACAAAAATAAAGATGTCACTAAAATAAATGCAGCACATCCATTCATATTAATTGTCGTACAAATAGGTAAAACAAATCGAGATACTTCAGGATTTACATGCAAATTGTTTTCCGCTGAAGCTAATGTAACCGGTAGAGTTCCCGCTGAACTCTTAGAAAATAAAGCAACGGCGATCGCTGGTAACATATTTTTAAATACATGAAAAGGATTTAAGCCTCGAGCAAGTAAATACAGCGGCAAAACAATGAAAAATTGTATCATATTTCCCATAATAATAACCAGCGTGTATTTCCCCAATGCGCCAACTAAAATACCGGCAGCGATTTGTGCAGAAAGTTGAGCAGAAAAGGATAAAATCCCAAGCGGTAAAATCCATAACAATGCACGAATTAAAACAAATAAAACATCTTGTAATCCTAAAATAGCTTGTAATAATGCTTTTTGATGCTCATTTTTAGGCATGAACGCCAAGGCCAAGCCAATGGCTGCAGAAATAATCATAACAGAAAGTACATTACCATCTAAAAATGGTTGTATGATATTATTAGGAATAACCGATAAAAAATGTTCATAATATGATACATTAACCAATTTTTCTGGCACACGTTCCACCCCTGCATGAACTAAATCTAAAGGTAGGTTTCCTGGTCTAATAAAAATAAATAAAATTAATCCGATGAAAGCAGAACAAACAGTTGTTAACAATGTATAAGTAACCGCGTGTGCAAAAATACGGCCCGTATTTCGTTTACCACCTAAAGCTGCAAGGGTTGTAATCACTGCCAAAGATATGGTTGGCAAAGCAATAAACTGAAATAAACGAGTAAATACGGTTGCAATAAAAGCAAAAATTTGATCTAATACACCATTTCCTAATGTTCCCAAAATACCACCGATAATCAAAGCAAGTATCCAAAGTGCTAACCGCTTACCTTGATGATTTTTATAACTTTGGTGAATAATGTCTTTAGCTTGTTTATTTAGCGTAACATGTGGCTTTATATCTACCATAAAATCCCTCCTACTAAATAGTATTGTTTTATACCAATAATACCCAAAGAGAGAAGTTAACTTCTGTAAAACATAATTTTATTATGTGCTTTTTAGCATATAATTTATTGTAATAATTATCACTTACTATATAGTATTTGCCTTGAGTATAGTGCTATACTACCACTCTCAATATCATATGTCAACCGCATTATTTTGTACTTTTTAATACAATTAATTGTTGAAAAATTGACGATATGTTAACTTATATAAAATAATAAAACTTGTAGCAAAAAAGCTACAAGTTTTATTATTTTATATAAACAACTCTATTGGGTTTACGCGGTATATCGCCCGGTACTCCTCCGTCGACATAGCCTAAAGCGCAATGTCCAATACCTTCATAATCCCCTTCTATCCCCCATTGTACCAATAACTGTTTTCCTTCTGCTGTATCAAAAACCTCTCTAGCACGATGAATCCAACAACTTCCCACACCCAATGCATGTGCTGCCAACATCAAATTTCCCATCACCAAACTTCCATCATATACCCCATTAGGAAACGTCCGATCTGCTAAAACTACCAATATAACAGGTGCTCCATAAAAAGGATCTATTCCTTCTGGTTTTCCCCATGCTTTTCTATTTAATTCTCTTAATTGCTGACATATGACTGAATTAGTTACAGAAACAATTTTAGTCGCTTGTCGATTCCGACTACTCGCAGCATATAATCCCGCCTGAATAATTTCTTCTAATTGTGCTTCTGGTACCATTTTATCAAGAAATTTTCGAATACTACGCCGTGTTTTCATTGCCTCCATTATGTTATTCATATAACCATACTCCTTTATGCTTATTATTTTTTATTATACCAAATTATAAATAATAAAAAAAAGCCTCGACCTATAAATAGAACGAGGCTTAAAAATAAACTTATTTTAATTCAACTGTAGCACCGGCTTCTTCAAGTTTAGCTTTCAAAGCTTCTGCATCAGCCTTTGCAGCACCTTCTTTTACAGGTTTAGGAGCACCGTCAACTAATGCTTTAGCTTCTTTCAAGCCAAGTCCAGTAGCTTCACGAACTACTTTAATAACATTAATTTTCTTATCGCCAGCAGCAGCAAGAATTACATCAAATTCGCTTTTTTCTTCACCAGCTGCACCACCAGCTGCAGGAGCAGCAGCTACAGCTACAGGAGCAGCAGCGGATACACCAAATTTTTCTTCCATATCTTTCACGAGTTCGGAAAGTTCTAATACAGTCATACTTTCAATGGCTTGCAAAATTTCTTCTTTAGTCATTTTAAATTCCTCCAAATAAATATATTATGAATTAAATTCTAAGATACATACATTATGCACTTTCTTGTTCAGCCTTCTTAGCCCGTACCGCTTCAAATGCATATACGGCATTACGAATATTGCCTTGCAATACATTGACCAATCCAGAAATAGGTGCTTGCATACTGCCCACAATTTTTGCCAAGAGTTCTTCGCGACTTGGCAAATTAGCCAATGCGTCTACGGCTTTTGCATCAACAACTTGACCGTCTGCAATCCCTACTTTTACCGTAATGGCTTCTGTTTTAGTTTCTTTAATAAATTCTTTAAGAATTTTAGCTGGTGCCACAACATCTTCCGTAGAATAAGCTAATGCTGTTGGTCCTTCTAAAAATTCACCTAATTTATCATAACCAACTTCATTGGCAGCAATACGAGTTAACGTATTTTTAATAACCTTATATTCCACATTTCCAGCTAAAAATTTACGACGCAGTTTTGTGACTTCGGCTACCGTTAAACCTGTAAACCCAACTAAGACTGCTCCTTTTGCAGATTGTAACTTTTCTTTCATATCTGCTACTACGGCCGCTTTTTCAGGTGAAACCTCATGTTTTGCATACATAGACATATTCTTTAATACACCTCCTCATTTTAGGATTTATATCATCTTAGCACAAAAAAAGGCCTCATATAAGAGGCCAACTAGTACATCATTAATTAAAACACTAGTATCATAGCCTCAGATGGCGGACTTTCGTCCATTATACATACCTTCAGTCTACAGCTAAGAGAGATATTAATTTTCTTCCGCTTTAATAACGCCTTTTACGCTAAACGGATTAATTCGAACTCCCGGACTCATCGTAGAGCTCACCGTGATCGACTTAATATATTGTCCTTTAGCACCCGCGGGTTTTACTTTTACCAACGTATCTACTAAAGTGGTTAAGTTTTCAACCAATTTATTTACTTCAAATGATTTTTTACCAATGGGAGAATGAATATTGCCCGCTTTATCTGTACGGTATTCAACTTTACCAGCTTTACTTTCTGATACAGCTTTTGCTACGTCCATCGTAACAGTCCCCACTTTTGGATTCGGCATTAATCCTTTTGGACCTAACACCTTACCTAAGCGTCCTACTTTTCCCATCATATTAGGGGTGGCAATAGCAACATCAAAATCTAACCAGCCGCCTTTAATTTTTTCAATTAAATCTTCTCCCCCAACAAAATCTGCACCTGCATCTTTTGCTTCTTTCTCTTTTTCCCCTTGAGCAAATACTAAAACAGATTTTGTTTTACCTACCCCATGGGGAAGAACCAAAGCACCACGGACCTGCTGATCCGCATACTTGGGGTCTACATTTAAATTAACTGCTAATTCTACCGTTTCGTCAAATTTAGCAGTATCCATTTTTTTGATAATATCAATTGCTTCTGCCGGATCATATTGTTTATCTCTTTCAAACAATTTTACGGCTTCGGCATATTTTTTACCTACTTTAGCCATCTAAAATCCTCCTCTGTGGTTTAACGGGGGCCTCCCCTTCCACGCCAGCCTCTACTTAGTCGACAACTTCAATTCCCATGCTACGTGCTGTACCTTCAATCAATTTCATAGCTTGATCCACGTCGTTAGCATTTAAATCGGGCATTTTTGTCGTTGCAATTTCGCGAACTTGATCGCGGCTAACTTTAGCGACTTTCTTTTTATTCGGTTCTCCCGATGCCTTTTCAATGCCAGCTGCTTTTTTCAAAAGAACAGCTGCAGGCGGAGTTTTCGTAATAAAAGTAAAAGAACGGTCATCATATACAGTTATTTCAACTGGAATGATATAACCAGCCTGTTTTGCTGTGCGTTCGTTAAATTCCTTTACAAACGCCATAATATTTACACCCGCTTGGCCTAATGCCGGACCAATCGGAGGTGCTGGAGTTGCTTTGCCTGCTTCACACTGAAGTTTTACCATTTTTGCTACTTTTTTTGCCACGGTGTATTACACCTCCTTACATTACAAGATGTGGTAAGCGAATTTTCATTCTCCCACTCACGAGAATATTCTCGTATTAAGAAGTATTTATTCCAGATTATTCTCAATTTGAGAATAATCGACTTCAACGGTTGTTTCACGACCAAACATATCAATGAGACCTTTAATGGTTCCCTTTTCTTCATTAATTTCTGTAACAGTCGCCACAAAATTTTCAAATGGACCAGATGTAATGCGTACTTGTTCTCCTATCTCAACAGAAATCTGTACTTTAGGTTCCTCATCTACCCCTTGAGTTTTCAAAATATTTTTAACTTCCGCCTCATTCAAAGGTGTAGGCTTTGTTGCTGAGCCGACAAATCCTGTAACCCCGGGAGTATTACGAACAACATACCATGAACGATCATTGACTTCCATTTCTACAAGGACATAACCTGGAAATATTTTACGCTTAACAATGCGTTTTTTTCCGTCCTTCATATCCACTTCATCTTCCATTGGTACTAAAATCCGATGTATTACATTTTCCATACCCATTGATTTTACTTTCCGTTCCAATGTGGCCATAACCTTGTTTTCATAGCCGGAATACGTATGAATAACATACCATTTCATTTCATGTTCCATGCGTGCGAGCCTCCTATCCGACAATTAAACGGAGTATATTAAATATACGTGAAAACACTCCATCCGAGATGCCCATAACAGCCATTACAATCACTGTTGTTACTACTACCATAATAACGTAGTTAATCAATTCTCGTCTTGTCGGCCAAATGACTCTTTTCATTTCCGCTTTTACGCCTTGAAAAAAAGAATTGTTTGGCTTTTTCTTATTCTTTTGTGCTGTTTTTTTAGCTACACTTGCCATATTCCCTCTCGCAATCAAATAAGCATAATAACCCTTATTATTTTGTTTCTTTATGTAATGTTTCCTTTTTACAGAACGGGCAGTATTTTCTTAACTCTAAACGATCTGGATTGTTTTTCTTATTCTTGTTCGTTTGGTAGTTACGTTGTTTGCACTCTGTGCATGCCAATGTAATCGCTGTACGCATTCCTTACACCTCACTTAAAAATACTTACAAGCTTTCTTGCTTGTCTAAGACTGCTTTTATAATTTATCACAAGCTATCAACAAAGTCAAGCGAATGTATGCAACTTAAAAAAGCTAGGTTGCTTCACGTACCTAACTTATTTTAAACATACCATTTTTTTCTTTCTCTGTCAACATGCTCTACATCATTTTATAATAGCTCCAGTCGGACAACAACTGCGAGCATCTTCTAACAATTCCACCGTTGCTTCATCGTTCACAATATTTTGTATACATATATGTTTTGCTTCTGAATCATAAAAAAACACCATAGGAGCAATTTGCACACAATAATAACAAAGCACACACCTAGATGTAATCTTATACTCCATACCGATTCCTCATTTCTCCTTCAATGTTCCTTTGCAATGTATTGACAAAACTAGTTTTAAATATTATACTAAACAAGTACTTGCCACTTTAGCTCAGCTGGTAGAGCATCTCATTCGTAATGAGAGGGTCGTTGGTTCAAATCCAATAAGTGGCTCCAAAAACTCCTTTTATGAGGAGTTTTTTTTTTGAATAAAATAAGTAGGAGAGCGTAGATGCTCTCCTACTTATTTTATATATCTTCTTCCATCCCATCATTTTCTTCTGATTCTAAAATCTTACAAATACAAGGTCTAGAATCTACCATAGCAGAAATATTTCGATCTACTAACTTCCAAAATCCCATAGATACTAAAATGCCGATAATAGCTCCTCCTATCGCACAAAGAACCATATTATATCCTAATTCTATACCAATACCATAGCCACTACCTACTCCCACAGCAATAAATAACAAAGGCAATATAAAACATAAAAAAGATCCATAAATTAAATGGCTATCTTCTACATGATACTGTATATTTTCGCCTTTTTGTGCACCAATTTTATTATGTGCTGTAATAACCACTCGTTCTGCACCAAAGCAAGACCCACACACTACATATACACTATCTTTATTCACTCTAACTTTAGCCAACCCATCTTCTAAAATTTCTTCTATAATTCCTTCTCCAACACGCATATTATCCTCCTAATCAAGTATCAAAATCGGTTATATTGTTAACTTAGATTATAGTAGTAAATGTTGACATATCTTTTTTTTATTCGTATACTAATAGGCAGAAAAATCATACTTTCAAAAAAAGGAGTGTCTTTTAATGAAAAACACATCAACAAACTCTTTATCAAATCCAAGATTACTAGTATTTATTGCTATCTTCACCGCGTTAATAGCTATCGGTGCTTTTATTCGTATTCCCGTTCCCATATGTCCATTTACACTTCAATTATTGTTTACTACATTAGCTGGACTATTATTGGGTAGCTATGGTGGTGGTCTTGCCGTAGGACTCTACATTATATTAGGTCTTTTCGGATTACCTATATTTACTGCCGGTGGTGGTCCTGCATACATCTTCCAACCTACCTTTGGTTATTTACTCAGCTTTATGCTTGGTTCAATTGCCATTGGTTATATGTCTAGGCGAATATCCCATTGGTCATTTATTAATTTATTTTTTATTAATATCGTAGGACTTTTAATTGTCTACGCTGGTGGAATGGTATATCTATATGCTATAACTACCTTATATTTAGGCCAGGAAATGACACTGTGGTCATTATTTTTATACTGCTTTATTCTAGCCGTTCCTGGCGATATTTGCCTTTGTGCATTAGCTGCCCTAATTGCCAAAAAATTACATTTCAATAAGTTAATTTTATAAAAAGGAGTCTATTATGTCTAATAGATTATTCATAACCGGAACAGGTACTGATGTAGGAAAAACCTATATAACTGCCCTATTAATCAAAACACTTCGCCAAGCCAATTACAATGTTGGCTATTATAAAGCCGCTATTAGTGGTGCTACGTCGCTATATGAAAGTGATGCAGGCTACGTAAACCGTATCGCTCAAATCAACGAACCCGAAAGTATGTTAGTTCCTTATCTTTTTCAACATGCAGTTTCTCCTCATTTAGCAAGTAAACTAGAAAACCGACCAATTGAAAAAGAGATAATTTTAACTGGCTGGCGGCAAGTATTATCTACCTATCCGTATGTAACCGTAGAAGGTAGTGGCGGAATTATTTGTCCTATTCGTCATGATTCTACTCAATCCTACTATTTAGCCGACATTATTCGTTGGCTGCATATCCCATCTATCATTGTTGGGCCTATTGGGCTAGGTTCTATCAACGCCTTTGTCTTAACTGCCCACTATATGAAATCTTATAATCTTCCTGTAAAAGGATTTATTGCCAACTATTATCATGACACCTTGATGGAAAATGATAATATCGCACTCATACAAGAATTAACGCAATTACCGCTTATCGCCAAAGTTCCAGAAAATGCCCAATTACTTGATGCAGATATAACTAAACTAGCCGCCTTATACGAAGGAGTATAACCATGTTATCAACGAATTTAACAATGCTAGATAAGATGCACATTTGGCATCCAGCACAACAAATGAAAGACGGAGAAGTCTTCCCCCCTATTATTATTGATCATGCCAAAGATTGCTATTTATATGACAATGAAGGTAAAGAATATATTGATATCATTAGTTCTTGGTGGTGTAATTTACTTGGTCATTGTCATCCTGAAATCAATGCAGCTATAAAAAAACAACTCGACACCTTGGAGCATGTTATTTTTTCTAATTTTTCCCATGAACCAGCAATACGACTTTGCCAAGCCTTATTACCACTTTTACCTGAAGGGTTAACTCGTTTTCAATTTTGTGATAACGGTTCCTCCGCCGTGGAATGCGCCTTAAAAATGGCTTTTCAATATCAATTACAAATTGGACAAACCCATCGAACAAAATATATGTGTCTAAATAGTGCCTACCACGGAGAAACCATCGGTGCTTTATCCGTGGGTGCGATGGATTTATATGCCCGTTTATATAAGCCTCTATTAATGGAAAATATTCGCATTGACGGCTTAGACTGCTATCGATGTCCTTATCATAAAACACGCACGACTTGTCAATGTGAATGTTTTGAATATGCGGAACACGCATTTGATCTACACGGGCAAGACACGGTTGCCCTCATCGTTGAACCATTATTACAAGGTGCTGCCGGTATGCGGATGTATCCGCCTGCCTATTTAACAAAATTAAAAGAATTGTGTGCGGCCTATGGCGTATTATTAATTGACGATGAAATTGCAGCGGGTTTCGGTCGAACGGGAACAATGTTTGCCATTGAACAAGCCCATGTAAGTCCCGATATATTATGTACTTCTAAAGGACTAACGGGCGGTTATTTACCCATGGCTTTGACGATTACCTCCGAAAAAATATATCAATCATTCTATGCTGATTACAATAAGCACAAGGCATTTATGCATAGTCACACCTATGCTGGCAATCCACTAGCTTGTACCACGGCTGTAGAAGTATTAAAAATACTCAACCGCGATCAAGTAATAAAAAAATCAAGAGAGAAAGCACTTTATTTACATACTTGCTTAAAAAATCGTCTAAAAGATCATCCCAATATAGGGGAAATACGTCATATAAATATGATTAACGCCATCGAATTAGTACAAGATAAAAAAACAAAAAAAGCTTTTAATTCCACGCGAAGGATCGGTTGGCATATCTTTAGAAATGCCATGAAAGACGGACTCGTTTTACGACCTATCGGCGATGTCTTATATTTTAATCCTCCCTTAATTATATCAAAAGAAACATTGCGTATTGCTGTCGAAAAATGTGCTACCGCTATAGAGTCAATCTTACCGTATTAACCCTTTTTTGACACTTTATCTAATGCAGCTTTTACAAATGCCTTAATTTCATCATATGTTTGTCCTGGCTGAGCTTCATATAATTTTTCCTGTTCCCAATACATAACAGGTACATACGTATAAACATACCCTGTAACCATTTCAGGTTCTTGCATTTCTTCATGCCATTCCACCATAATATCACGATACTCATCATATTCATTTTTTAACTCTTGTAATGCTTCCTTAGCCTTTTTGCAATAAGGACAGTCCGTTAAATAAAATGCCATAATTTTTTTCATATTGTTCTCCTTATACATCAACTGGTCATGATTACATCATGACCAGCTTTTTTTTATTATACATTTAATTATAAATATCTTTTATTATTCTACATTATAAAATACTATACCAATGTAGTCAAGATATGCTGATAAAAAAGAAAGAGCAATTTAACCTTTCCCTATCAAGTTACTTTATCATACGGTTGATTTATCCCATTACTGCACTTCATCGGCACGTTTTAAAAATCCCTTGATAATCTCACACGTGTGTACAAACGCTTCTTGTTCTTCCGCTGTCAAAGGTATTTCAAGTACTTTTTCAATCCCATTTTTTCCTACTATACAAGGAACCCCAACAGCAACATCAATTTGTCCATACTCTCCTTTTAATGCCACCGAACAAGGATGCATTCTTTTTTGATCACCAAAAATATCCGCCACTAATTGATTGACTACATTAGCAATCCCAAACTCAGTGCATCCTTTATTTTCAACTTCCATATCGCCAGCCCAACGAACTTCTTCTTGAATAGTCTGTTTATCCAAAACATCTTCAGAAAACGCATCTTTGTGAATATGCAAAATAGGGGTGTTGCGTAAATATACATGCGACCACACAATAAATCCCGAGTTTCCGTGTTCACCCATACAAAATCCATTGATATCCCGTCGATTAATACCCGTACGTCTGGATAATACCCGTAATAAACGATATGTTTCTAACCCTGTACCAGTACAAAAACAACGTTTTCTATCCCATCCCATTTTTCGTCGGATATATTCACAAATAATATCGGCGGGATTAGAAATACTAATCATGATACCTTTAAACTGTATGCTTTTCAAATGTTTAATAATATCATTAGCCATACGAATAGAATCATCAAATAAATCCAATCTATTTTCACCAGCACGACGACTACGCCCAAATGCCAGAATCAAAATATCCGCATCCTCTATATCTTGATAAGTACCTGCCGCAATAGAAACAGAATAACCACACAAAGCTCCACTTAAGCAATCATCTATATCCATTGCTTGTGCGACAGCTTTTTCTTTTACGCAATCCAATAAAACAATCTCATTTGCTGTTCCTGCTTGAGCTAAACTCAAAGCAACATGAGATCCTACATGACCAGCTCCAATTACAGCAACTTTTCTTTTTTGCATAATATCCACCTCACCATCTCCGTTATGCTTATTGCTATGTATATTATACCACCTGTATCCTATACATACAGCCTATATAGTATGCCTACACTTTCATTTTATTTTTATTTAACATGATATGTAGAATTTCTTCATCCGTTTGCTTCATACCAGAAGTAGCCAATATACCTATATTACGAATGCATTCATCCACATCAAACGCCACTACCCCATCATGCCCACTGACACGGATCCCTTCCATCGCTAACAGCACCGCTTTAAATGCGGCCGCACTCGCCGAGGCGACTTTCATAGAACAACTATTTGCTGCACCATCACAAATCATGCCAGATAAGTCCCCCGTCATATTACAGATCGCATTACAAATAACCGAACGTTCATGTTTTTTAGAAAGTAGCCAGGCCATACCAACGGCTGCACCTATACAAGCCGTCATCGCTGCACAAAGTGCCGATAACTTAGGCAAAAACGCATGAGCATAAATAGCCGTAGCATGAGATAAAACCATAGCACGCAACCGCTCTTCCGTAGTGGCGTGTACATAATCAGCCACCACAACAACAGGCATCGTAGCAGAAATTCCTTGATTTCCCGAACCAGAATTGGTCATCGCCGGTAACTTGGCTCCACCCATTCTAGCATCGGAAGCACCTACCGTACGGATAATAACATTTGATTGTAAATCCGTTCCCATAAGACCACTTTGTTGCTGCTTCATTAAGGTTGCACCAATTTGCAATCCATATTTTCCGGCCAGACCTACCTGTGAAAGTGTTTCATTCATATCACCCGCTTCAGCTATAAATTGAATCGCTTCTATCGGCACCTGTTCTGCAAAATCAATAATCTTATTTATCGTCAATGACTGTAAAAATGCCTCTTTATTTTCCTTGTCATTCGTATCATCTGCTGATTTTTGAAATAAAACATTCCCGTCTTTTTCTATATATATAACATTTGTGTGCCTATCAGAAATACAAACTTTGACGCAATGTGCTTTCCCTATAAGAACCGCTTCTGCATATAACACATAAGGCACATCATAGGCGATATCTACAGAAACCAATTGCTGTTCAACCATATCTATAGCTTTATTCACATGATCTTGTGTAATGCCTTCTAAAACCTGTAAATCAGCATTAGGATTTCCCCCTAATGCCCCTACTGCCGCAGCAATATATAACCCTGGTCGACCCGTACCAGGCACCATCACCCCCATTCCATTCTTCATTAAATTAGGTGATACTCTTGCTTGTATACGTACTACCGGTTCTTGTAACTTACTAGCTGCCACTGCTGCAGCAAATGCTAACGACACAGGTTCCGTACATCCCGTAGCTGGAACTACCTCATCATGCAATATATCAATTATTTTTTCCCAATCCTTTTTCATCCTCATCACCTCTTATGCCCCTATATTACCGTATCTGTTGTAAATATCTATAAATGGTCGGTTCTGATACAGATAAATGCCGTGCTAAAGCACTAATTCCCCCTTTTAATAAAAATAAACCATCATGATTTAATTGCTTTGTAATTTTAATCCGTTCCCCCACAGATAATCGCTTTGCCTCTATTTCATAAGGTGCTAATCGTTTCATAATCATAGCATCTATTACACTTTGTGCATCCGTATTAAAATTTTCACACGCTCGACTTTGTTTTTCCATAAAATCTACAGCTAAAGGACCTAATACCAACTTATCTAATACATCTCTTATATCTAAATAATTCTGAATATCATAATTTAGACATAATACTCCGATGACCTGTCCTTTCGCATTCCGCAAAAAATAAGATGACGATCTAAATTTTCGACCCGTTTTACTTTGACTCCAATAATTAACTACCCAGTTTTCATGCTTCGTAACCTCATTTTTTAATAATTTTAACGTAAAATCCGTTAACGGTCCCCCTACTTGTCTACCACTAACATGACCATTTGCAATAGCTACAATCGAATGTTCTAAATTCGTCACATCATGCAAAACAACTTCACATTGTTTACCTAACGCATTACCTAAAAAATGCACTAACGGAATATATTCTGTAATAGATTTCATCGCACCTTACCTCTTTATTATGATAATAAAATTTTATCACTAAAAAAATGACGCCGTCAAGACAACGTCATTTTATTTTTTATAAAAATCATCTTTATTTTATTAATTTTTGCAATTCAGGAAAAACACTTAAGCTTCTGCCTAAAATACCTTTCATATAAGCAATTGCTGTGCCATAATTTGTAATGAATACACCTTGTCGAGTTGCTTTTTCCATGCGATGTTGCAATTCCCTACTATTCAGCATACACCCGCCACAATGAATAATTACATCATACTGATCTAAGCAAGACGGAAATTCATTTCCCGAAGAAGTATGGATATGTAATTTTTTTCCCGTAAACTCTGCTATCCACCGCGGTAATTTTACCGTACCAATATCATCGCATTGACGATGATGTGTACAACCTTCCGAAATTAACACATTATCACCATTTTGAAGATGACGAATCTTTTCTACGCCACGAATAGCCGTTTCCAAAAAACCTTTATGTCTAGCCATAAGAATGGAAAAAGAAGTCATAGGAATATCTACCGGTGTTACTTGTGCGACTAATGAAAATACTTGACTATCAGTAATCACCATATCTACTTTATATTGCAATTTTTTTAACGTGGCTTCTAACATCACATCTTGTACGACCAACACGGTACACTGTGCATCTAATAATTCTCTAATCGTTTGTTGTTGCGGTAAAATTAACCGTCCCTTAGGTGCGGCCGTATCAATGGGAACCACCAAAAGAATAAATTGTCCGACCGTTACGATATCCTTCACAATAGGATAGTCTTCTTCTTTAGGCTTCAATTGAATAAGCCTTTGTTTTACTTCTTCTACACCTTCCCGTGTAACCGCACTTACATACACCGCCTTATCATCGCCATGCTTCTGATAAGAAATCACTTTATCAGCTTTATTGTATACCAATAGATAAGGAATATTTTTTTTATGAATAAGCTCAATCAACTTTTTTTCTAAATCCGTCATGCCGAGCGTAGCATCTACCACCACCACCGCTATATCCGTTTGATGAAGTACCGCTTCGGTTCGCTCTATTCGTTTTTTTCCCAATACACCAACATCGTCAAACCCCGGTGTATCAATTAACATTACTGGACCTAACGGTAAAATTTCCATCGCTTTCTTCACTGGATCCGTCGTCGTCCCTTTTACAGCGGAAACAATAGAAACAGTTTGCCCTGTAATAGCATTGACTAAACTTGACTTTCCCGCATTTCGTCGCCCAAAAAAACCAATATGAATACGTTCTCCCGACGGCGTTTCATTCATTCCCATGTCTATTCACACTTTCTATATAAGTCGCAAAAAAATCATTAAACGCTTTCATTAAATTAGGTATGTCATCTTGATACATACGACCTGAAAAAGCCTCATGACCTAAGGGTACAAACGTAGCAGATGACGGTATAATCGCTTTATATAATGGGTCTGCAATAATCATTTTATACGACTGTAATCGTTCCATCAATTCCCCTTCTGAAGTAATCTGCCAATCCGTTTCAAGAAGCGTTCCTTTTGCTGGTGTAACGGGACAAAATACATCCATATGTTGACCCGTGCATTGCTCCCAAGCAGCAGCAATAGATGTAGCATATACACTTTCACCAAGAATTACATGCTCACCCTTTTTTTTTGCTCTTATCTCTACTAATGGATATTGTACACGCTTCGTTTCTATTGCCTTATAAATCGCTTTTTCTAACACCGACTGTATCGGATATAAAGGAATGCCTACAACATACGGTTGGGCAAAACGTTGCTGCAATATCTTTGCAGCCCTTTCCCCTCCATATGAAACAACTAAATTTACATCAGCCATGGCAGAACCTATAATTTCTTCATAAACACTTCCCATGGACCAAATAGATGTCACGACTAATCCCATCCTCGTTAAACAGCGTCGAAGTGCCTTTTCACTACCATTAAGGGCAAAATCAAGCGGTGTCATACCAATTATATTAATCTTGTTACCTTGTCCTGTGCTAGCAAAAGAAGGCTGCCACGAACAACAAGTAGATGGCGTTTTGGGTGCCGTAACTAATCGTTCCGCAATCATCGCATATGCCCATGAGATACCTTTTTCATACGTATTCATGCTATTCGTTGTTGCCCAAAATACTGGTACCTGTGCTTTTTCTTCAATAAGCTTTGCCATTCCCTTAAAATCCGTTCCCATCATTAACGGTACAGGCGTACATAACAACGTAATAAATCGTGGTTTATATGTATCCGCCGCTTGTAAAACATCTTGAATCATTTTCTCTTCATTGCCTAAAACCGCATCTTTTTCAGTCAGTCCCGTAATAAAAATTAAACTATCTGAATGATACCAACGTGGTTCATCATGTGTTGTATACGTAGAATTACACCCAGAAGGATCATGAATAACCGTCATTCCACCCAATTCAAACAACGCCGAACAGACCCCAAACGTATCTGCCGAATAAGTCGAAACACGACTTACGACTTCTTTCATTGACATAATGTACACCCCCACCCTTTATGTTGAATAACCTCTTCCGCTCGCTGTTCCTGACGAACTGCTTCAGATAATTTTTTCGCTAATTCAATAATACCTGCAAAATCTCGTAAGCCGCCACCTTCTACAATGTTCACAAAATGACTAGTTCCTGTATAATAAGCCGCCTTTTGCCCAATAGCTATATATTCCGATTGACCTTTTTCCACCTGCCCTTTCATATTCACATGCCGAACTGAGTAAATCATGACATCTGGATAATGCATCTGTAAAAACGAAACATCGGCCGCTTCATCAGCACTGGCTACATCACAATATATACGGTCTACCAAAAAACCATGTTTTAACAACAACCTAGCTAAAGAAAATGGTCTACTTACAGCCGTAAAATCAATGGCAATAGGTCTATCTTGCACCACTTGTAATGCCCCTAACAAGGCTGCATCACATTGTTTTTTTTCTTGCTCATACGCAGGACATGGAATGTGAAGTTGCATTGCTACTTGTTGTAAATGCTGTTCTATTTCCTCATAATTCCACGAATTAGAAATATATAGTTGTGCTTGTCCTAATCGTTGTTCTAAGGCATCCAACGCTACATGAGCTAATGGTTCTTGCCCAATATTTAATATACTAGACCCCATTTTTTGATATTCATCATACGTTTTACATGTCGGCAATTGATACACATGATATCCATTTTGTTGTAACAACTCATATAATTGACAAGTGTTCAGAATAGGTAAATTGCTACCAATTATATTAATCGCCAAGGGATCTTTTTGTTGTGGTTCAATTAAACTATAAATTTGCCTTCGTGTACGCATTTCCGCTGTTAATTTTGAATTACGCCGAATGGGATCCATCCAACAAAGAACAAATTTTGTTTCTTTATATAAGGTTGTTAGTTGTTTACATATTCCTCGTAAATCGCATCCCATAAAATGATGCACACACGAAGGATATAAAAAACAAGCGGTCGGCATACTTGGTAAGCGTGCTAAGATTTCTCCAATACCACGAATAATAACATCTTCCATCGTACCATCGAATAATTGTTTTTCTTCTATAACAATAGAAGAAAAACGTGATAAAGCCCCCATTTCTGCAGCTGTCAATACAACCCCACGCAAACATCCTAATGCACAAATATAAATTTGATGTGATCCAGGCACTAACATATTCGTATGCACAATATTCCATGTACCTCTTGCGGGCGGTGAATATTGCAACCCATCATAAAAAAAAGTAGGAAAAGATGCGTCTTTTATAGGAAGAACAAAGCAATTTTTTTGCTTTTTTTCTGTTTCTTGAACATGTACTAACATCATCTCACCTCAACGCATCTTTATATATTGCCTGAGCTAACACACGATATTCTTGTGCCATCTTACTTTCAGGAAATGCTTCAACAACTGTTTTTTTTAATTCTTCGGCTTTCGTTACGGTTTCACTGCGATCTAATATACCCAAAATAGGTGCTTGTATTTCCTGTGCTAATTCATTAACCTTTCTTTCTTCGTGATGTACATTGCGTTTATTTAAAATAAGGCCACCTAATCGAGCATACCCACGATCACGAAAACTATGTATGGCCATAGCAATATTAGCGGCTGCATAGATAGCCATATTTTCCCCAGACGTAACAATATAAACTGTATCAGCATAACCATTACGCATAGGCATAGAAAATCCACCACATACAACATCACCTAATACATCATAAAAAACTACATCTGGTTGATAAACATCATACGCACCTTGTTCTTCTAACATCTCTAATGCGGCAATAATCCCTCTACCTGCACAGCCTGTTCCAGGTATAGGTCCCCCCGCTTCTACACAAACAATATCTTTATACCCTAAAGTAACCATTTTTTCTAATGGTACATCATCTTCATATTCACGAATTAAGTCAAGTACTGTTGATATTTTTCCCTTTCCATGTAACGTAGATGTCGAATCAGCTTTTGGATCACAACCAATTTGCATAACTTTTAATCCCATATCGGCTAACGTTGCGGACATATTACAAACCGTTGTCGATTTGCCAATCCCACCTTTACCATAAATGGCTATTTTTCTCATATAATATACTCCATATCTATACCCCAGCCCTTAACATATGCGAGGTAATAATTCCCCCCGCGGTGGAGGTAACATCGTTTTCGTACCAATTTCTGTTTCCATCACAACATGGCCTACCAATTCATCTGTTACGCGTCCAATAATAGCCGTTTCTTCACCATGTGGCGAATGACGTAACGTATCTAGAACCTTCATTGCTTGTTCTTCTGGAACAATAATCACCATACGCCCTTCACAAGCCAAATATAACGGCTCTAAACCTAATAAACCACAAACACCACGAACAGAAGGATGAACAGGAATTGCTGTACTTTTCAAACAAATACCTACTTGGCTTTGTGCAGCAATTTCATATAATACTGTACCCACACCACCGCGAGTGGCATCTCGAATGACGTGAATATCCCTTGTTGCTTTTAGCATATTGTCTACTAACGACCATAATGGTGCACAATCACTAGTAATTTCTGCATCAATACCAAATTTATTTCGTGCTAACAATATCGTACATCCATGGCGACCGATATCACCAGTAACCATAATCACATCACCTGGTTTTGCTTTTGTCCCCGAAAGGGATAATCCTGGTGTCACTTTACCTATTCCCGTCGTCGTAATAAATAATTTATCAACCTGTCCCTTACCCGCAACTTTCGTATCACCTGCAACAATCAAAACCCCTACTTCTTTTGCTGTATCTTCCATAGAGGTAACATACCGCTTTAAATCCTCAACAGGCAATCCTTCCTCAATAACCATAGCACAAGATAAATACATTGGTTTAGCTCCCATACAAGCTAAGTCATTGACCGTACCACAAATACTTAATTTTCCTATATTTCCACCAGCAAAATCTGGGGGGGAAACAATAAAACCATCGGTCGAAAAAGCTAACTTTTCCCCTGGAATAGGTAGTATAGCTGCATCATCTCCTGTAAATAAGGGATTATAAAAATGTGCCTTAAAAACGCTTTCAATTAACTCACTTGTATGCTTTCCACCTGCTCCATGTGCCAAGGTAATAAATTTTTCCATAATTATATTCCTCCATATTGATAATATGCTGAACATGCACCTTCTTGCGAAACCATACATGCACCAATCGGATGATCCGGTGTACACCCTTTACCAAAAACACTACATTGCGGTGGTCTACATTTTCCCTGCAATACGTCACCACAGCGACACAACGGATTAACTTTTCCTTTTAACGTAGGAATTTCATATTTTTTACGAGCATCATATAAAGCAAATACGGGGCGTAACATCAAACCCGAAAGGGGAATAACCCCTAATCCACGCCATTCTGAATCACATGGCTCCATCACTTCAGCCATTAATTTCTTACCTTCAATACTTCCTTCACGTGTAACCACACGCGGATAACAATTAACAAAAAATGGAGTCCCCTTGGGATACTTTGCTAAAATAACGGCAAAAGCCGTCATTAACTCTTTACTCGTAAAACCAGCTACAACTCCAGATACCCCTCGTTTCACTAATGCTTCCGCATACTCCGTACCCATAATAGCATCAACATGTCCTGGATATAAAAATACATCAGCACTTCCCTGTAACGAATTATAAGCCATCGGCATAGTCTTATTTGCCGTTAATAAGGAAAAATTATTTATATGTTTTGCGAAAGCTTGTTTAACAGCTAAACAAGACGCCGGTGTAGTCGTTTCAAAGCCTACGGCTAAAAAAACAACCTCTTTATCAGGATTTGCTAAAGCATAATCATAAGCATCAATCGGAGAATAGACAATTTGAATATCCGCCCCTTTACTCCGTGCATCGGCCAAACTCATATGCGTACCTGGTACACGCAATAAATCGCCAAATGTACATACAACTACATTCTTCTCTAAAGCTAACCAAAGTGCTTCATCTACATATTCAATCGGAGTCACGCAAACGGGGCACCCTGGTCCTGAAATAAGTTCAACTTGCGGTGGTAAAATTTGTCTAATTCCTAACTTAAATATTTCATGCGTATGTGTTCCACAGACCTCCATAATACGAATAGGCGGTCCATCATAGCCCTGAATAATTTCCAAAGCCGTTCTTTTTTTTTGCCCATCCATCTTACAAATCCTCCAAAATATCGTCCGTTTCATCCGTTTCATTATTCGTAATTTTAGCAATAGCCATGCCAGCATGCACCATGACATAATCGCCCGGATCTAAACTGGAAATTAATGCTGCTGAAATTTCCCGCTTTACCCCCGAAGCATCTACTAAAGCCATTCCATTTTTTATATTAATAACACGTGCTGGTAATCCTACACACATACTATCCCTCCTAATTTATCGACATACATTTTCCTAATTATAAATAAATTATTTAATCATGATACATTGCATATACCGCTTGTCCTAATGCTAAGCCACCATCATTCGGTGGAACTAAACTATGTTTTAATACCAAAAATCCTTCTTCTACTAAAATTTGTTCGCACAATTTTAATAGTAATGTATTTTGAAATACCCCACCCGTAAGAACGACCGTCTGTAACTTTGTTTCCTGTCTTGCAGCTAAACATGCACCTCCTACTAATCGGGCAATATATACATGAAATTCAAAGGCTAACTGTTCTGCCGCAACGCCTTCCCCTATTTTTCGAATCAAATAAGTAATAAAAGAATTAACATCTAATATCCGCTGAGATTGACAAACTTTAGGTAATAACGGTTTTACAGCCTCTAACGGATGTTTTCTTTCCCATCTCATTGCGGCAAATTGTAACTTCATCGCCCCTTCTCCTTCAAACGTAGATATACGACAATATCCCAGTATCGCACTAACCGCATCAAAAATACGTCCCATGCTAGTAGAAATAATACTATTAATTCCTTGATCTGCTAAAAACAATTGCGCATTTAACGCGTTATCATCTCCTTTCGTTAATCGCCATAAAATATCTCGTATCTCCTTACGCTTTTCTTGCCCGTATAAACTATCTAATATGCTAACAGCTATCCGCCATCCTTCCTTAGAGGCGATATCTCCCCCCCTATGCCAAAAAGGAGATATAAAAGCAAATCGTGAAAACCGATGTACATCACAAAGTAAAATTTCACCACCCCAAATAGTTCCATCTCCCCCATAGCCAGTACCATCAAAAGAAACGCCAATGACATTATCGGTATACCCATTTTCCGCCATACAAGAAAGAACATGGGCATAATGATGTTGTACCGATATCACCGGAATACCTAACGTTTCTGCTACGGCTCGCGAATTATAGTTAGGATGTAAATCACAAGCAACTACTTGAGGCTTCGCTTCTAAAAGAGTCGTTAATCTCTGAACAGATTCTTTTAAAACGGTCATCGTTCTAGTATCGCTCATATCCCCTATATATGGAGATAAGTAATATAAATTATATTTTCCTATACAAAAACAATTTTTTAACTCGCCCCCAATCGCGAGCACTTCTTTATTTTTGCGTTTTCCCAGAAAAAAAGGCAATGGTGCATATCCCCGCGATCGACGGATCATATAAGGCTTATCATCATACCAATCCATTACCGAATCGTCAGCCCTCAACCTAATATGTCGATCATGAGATAAAACTAATTCACACAATCCTTGCACTTCCGTACGAATATCCTCATCCGTTCTACAAATAGGTGCCCCTGATTGATTGGCACTTGTCATAACCAATATATCAGGCATAGTTAACCCATCATCATATGTAAACAACAACAAATGTAACGGCGTATAAGGAAGCATTACTCCCACCTTGGGATTATCGGGAGCGATAGATGGGGCTATTTTTGAATTTTCTTTCTTTTCTAATAATATAATTGGCTTTTGATGTCCATCTAAGGTTTCTTGAACCGATAATGGAACGACACATTCTCTCATAGCAACAGCAAGGTTTTTCATCATAACCGCAAAAGGTTTAACTGGTCTATGTTTCACTTTACGTAACAAAGACACCGCCTGTTCATTCGTACCATCACAGCAAAAATGAAATCCTCCCAATCCTTTTACCGCGATAATTTTTCCAGCACAAATAGCTCGTCGTGCTGCTCGTATAGCGTCTTTATTTTTTTCTTGCCTATCCAATATATATACTTGAGGGCCACAATTAGGACAGCAAACTGGTTGGGCATCATAACGACGACTATGAGAATCAACATATTCAGCTGCACACTCATGACACATAGGAAAATCATTCATACTCGTTCGTTCTCTATCATATGGCATGCCCTCTAAAATCGTTAAACGTGGCCCGCAAGCCGTACAATTAATAAAAGGATGTAAATATCTTCTATTCGATGGATCAAATAATTCTTTTTGACAAGTAAGACAGGTAGCAATATCAGGAGAAACAAAAATATCTCCTTCTTTCCGTTCACTTTCAACAATTGAAAAACAAGTATATGCAGAAACATCTATCGTTTCTACTTTAACCTGCAAAATAGACGAACGAGCTGGTGCTTTGTCTTTAAGGTCTTTTAAAAATTGTTTTTTAGCAAATTCATTTCCTTGAATTAATATTTCTACGTAAGACCCTTTGTTACAAACTGTCCCTTTTAACTGATATTTCATCGCGATGCGACTAACAAAAGGACGAAAACCAACGCCTTGAACAATTCCAACCACACATACTCGCTCCGTTTTCATCCTTTACTCCCTTCCCGAAACAGCAAAATGAGGATAATCAATATAAACACCTGTAAAATGCGGGATAGCTCGTTTAAAATAAATATCACCAATAATTACATCAAATGAGCCCTCCTGTACTAACTGACAAAAATCATCTTCTTCTTTAAGATAAATATGAGGAAATGACAACAACTCTTTTTTTGCCATAAACCAAGAAGCCGTTATAACCTGCTTTGCACCTAAGGCACGTACTTTTTTTGCCATATCCAAAGCCGCTACTTGCTGATGTACAATCAAAACAGATTTATCTTGCAATACTATATCATTAGTAAGAAGATTATCATTACCAAAATACCGACATTCATAAGGAATCCCAAATATCTTATACACATACTGTGCTGCTTCTAAGCCGGCTGGAGATATAACTATATTCTTCGTTACCGCACCGGCCTGCCGATAATCATCTAAACAATCAAATAATACTACTTTATCAACCGCATCTTTTTGTAATATATCTACTATTTTATTTCCATCCATAGGATGCATAAATTCTAACGGAATCGCTCCCCATACACCCACCATGTTTTTTTTTGGTACAGCTAAAGGTTCAATGAATTGTGAACAAACGGCTTTATATGCTGCTTCCATTCCTTTATCATATAACCCCATACCCGTTGTATCGACTGTAATAACGGGAATAGATACCTTCTTCGCAATCATTCTTTTTAAAGCTTGATAATCCGTACCAATAACCGATGGTACAGGTGTCCCAACAATAGCAATAAAAGCAGCTTGCACATGATCTACGGCTTGACATATTTTCGCTACCAATCGATCATCTCGTCCCATAATAGCATCCATATCACGAAGACCCGCACTAAATACCGCACTTTTGCGACCACTAAACCATCTCGGCTCATCAAAACCACAAATATTGCCAGCACATCCTCCTGCATCACAAATCACAACAATGCCTTGTAATCCATAAAAAACAGAGGCCGCCCCCGATTGGTCAGGAGCAAAGGGCGAGATATATTTCCATAATCCTTTCATGCTATATTCCTTTCTCTAAGGGAAAATTGTATTCTTTTTAATAAAGAAATCACCCCAGCATACCCAAAGGGCTGGATATCTTCGTCCCAATGTACATGCACTGCATGTGGATGATAATAGGAACAATCTTTACCTATCGTTACATCAATATGTTCATGTCCATCCTCATAATAAATCATGCTAGGTGATAAATTAGAATACACTTTTGTAAGCGGTGTAAGCTCTGTTAAATGCCGGATATATACATAATCATTTTCTGAAATGTTAGCAAAAATTTCTTTTACCGCAAAACCATATTTAGTAAGTGCTAATGCCATTTCATAAGCATTGCCATTTTGCATTTCCCCAATCGAAACACGAATACCAGCACAACGTTGTTTTATTTCAGAAACAATTTCCTTTGCTTGTTCCCACCAAGCGGTGTCTTCGACAGAAACTCCCAATGTACGTCCCAAAGCCTGATACTGTGTATGTATTTTAGCGACTTGATACAAACGAGTTAATTCAATACTAGGAATGCCTAATCGTTCCTGCATATCCTGTGCCGCTAACCGAGCTTCGGGATGTAAAATAATATTAAAATTAGCTTGAGATAAGGTTTTATATGAATCATAATCCTTGCAACGAGCTAACTCATGAATAGTATGAATTCCCATATTTTTTAATAATTCATATAGTTCACAATCGTCCTGTAAAGGTGAAAAATAACCAATTAAATTTACAGTTCTTCTATTTCTCGTTTGTTTTTCCAACAATGAATATACGGCACGCCGTACATCTACCATAGGCGGTTTACGACCTTCTCGCGTCAATGCATACATATAGCAAGGAACAACAGGCACCCCTATTTTTTGCGTCGCTTTTTTACATACCTGTTCCATGTCGGTTCCCAATAATGCATCGACACAGGTCATACAAACCATAACAACAGATGGACAGACCGTTTGAGTTGCTAATATTTCTTCTATCGCACTTGCTATCTTCCGCAAATGTCTACCTGTTACAATATCTGTTTCATCCATTTGATAATAAAAGAACCGCTCACTATATCCACCCATTTCACTCAATATTGTCGTATTACGGCCACAGCATCCTGGCCCAATCAACAACATAATCGAACCCGGTATAGCTAATCCTGCACGTTTCACGCCAAAGCCTTGTGCTCCTGGCGAATTAAAAGCCAATGCAGCTGGCGAATTATATATTAAATGTGATGAAGAAATAAGTTCCTTTGGAATATTCGCACTCCCTAACTGTGCTAATTCTTCAATGGTTATACTATATGGTATTAATGGTTTCATATCTTACCCTTTCCTTACACTATCATTACTACTTAATAACGTTGCTAAGGCAATAAACTTTTGACTGATCATAAGATTGACATCTACTTCAATCACAGTTTTTCCCTGTTCTTCAGCATGATTGATATCATCACTACGCGGAATATCTGCAACAATCGGAACCTCAATTTGTGAAGCAAAAGCGTTCACCTTTTTTTCTTCATCTGGCACGTTACGCCGATTTAAAACAATTCCTCGTACGCTCGCATAACTACGATCAGCAAAATTTTTAACTGCCATCGCAATATTATTTGCAGCATATAAAGCCATTTTCTCTCCCGATGTAACAATCAATACATCATCAGCATATCCTTCACGAATCGGTGCTGCAAAACCGCCACAAACTACGTCCCCTAATACGTCATATAAAACAATATCTGGCTTATATATTTCAAATAAACCTAAATCTTCTAATAAATCAAACGTAGCAATAATACCTCTTCCAGCACAACCTAAACCAGGTGTAGGTCCCCCTGTTTCAATACATAAAATATTTGCATATCCTTTACAAGAGATATCTTCTAATGATTGTGGATCTTCATCGTGAACACGCATATATTGCATTACCGATTCCAATGGCTTTCCACCCAATAAATTAAAGGTAGAATCAGCTTTAGGATCACAACCAATTTGAATTACTTTCATACCTTTATACGCAAAAGCCGCCGACAAATTACTCGTAATCGTTGATTTGCCTATGCCGCCTTTACCATACACAGCAATTTTTAACATACATCCTCCCTTTAAGGCATAGGCGGATAAATTGTTTTCGTACTTACATCTGGAAGCATACCTAATTTTCCCGATAATGCACTAATGATATTCTGCGGTGCATCAACAATAATACTAATCACATGCACACCTCTCTCATGATAAGGAATGCCCATCCGTCCAACAATATATTCTCCATACTCATGTAAAATTTCATTTAATTTTTCCGTAATATTACGCTTACCTACAATAATACCAATTAATGCTAGTCTAGTATCCATCAAATATACCTCCAAAAAAAAGACTCCATGCGAAAGCACAGAGCCTAGTATATGTTTAAGTGCTTTCGCCTTGCTTGTGCAGACAACTCTTTACAAGTAAGAACAAATGCGTAAATATAAAGCTTTTCGTCAGAAACTTCTTATGAATCGCTTATTTGTATATAGTATAACAGATTTAATCAATAATGACTATATTTTTTATCTTTTTTCTGCCAAAAATAAATGATACCTCTCCTTGAATTTTTGACTATTCATATCTCCTTCCCAACAAGCAACTACCATCGTTGCCATGCAATTGCCACTAACATTACAAATCGTACGAATCATGTCTAACAAACGATCAATCCCTAATAAAATAGCTACTCCTTCAGTTGGTAAATTAAAAGCTACGGCCGTAGCGGCTACAACAATAATACCTGCTCCAGGAACTCCAGCAATCCCTTTCGTGGAAAGCATTAAAGTCAACATCACCAAAATTTGTTGTTCCATCGGCATGTGAATACCATATAATTGAGCAATAAATAAAATACATGCGGAACTATATAAAGTAGATCCATCTAAGTTGAAAGAATATCCCGTAGGCATAACAAAGGTAACAATATTTTTAGGCACGCCTAATTCTTCAAGGCGTTGCATCGCTCCTGGTAATGCCGCTTCGCTACTAGCAGTTGAAAAAGCTAATAACAAAATGTCTTTCAACGCTTTTAATAAACAAAAGAAGTTAATCCGAGTAAAAGCACTCGCCACTAAAGCAATAATACAAATAAAAATAAGCGTTGCAATTGCAACAGAAAGAATCAGCTTGCCTAAAGGAATTAACATCTCAATACCATAACTACCTACTGTATAAGCAATCATAGCAAATACACCAATCGGTGCTAAATGCATCACATAACTAGTAACTTTAAACATGGTTTCAGCAATGCAACGACAAGCATTAACGATGCTCTCTCCATCTTTACCAATATGGGCTACACCTACACCAAAGAAACACGAAAATAAAATAATTTGCAACATATCTTGCCGAGCTGCCGCATCAATGATATTCGTAGGTATAATATGTACCACATAATCTACTAAATTAATACTATGTTGACTTGCAGTAGCAACTTTATCAGCGTCTCCCGCTGCTGCTGTAATATGTACCCCTACACCAGGTTCAGCTACATTCATAACGATCAAGCCAATAGCCAGTGCGATAGTCGTAGCAAATTCAAACCAAATAATTGATTTTCCTCCTAAACGACCTAATTTTTTAAAATCACCCGTTCCAGCAATCCCCATAACTAACGTACTAAAAATCAATGGTACAACAATCATTTTAATTAATCTTAAAAAAGCATCACCAAATGGTTTTAATTTATCTCCCACATCAGGAAATAAATATCCAACAATAGCACCTAGAATAAGACCTATTAAAATTTGTGTACTTAACCCTAATTTTTTCACAATAACAAAAACTTCCTTTCAAAATAATATGTCTATCTTAAAATCACAAAATTATTATACGATAGTATATGGTATACTTCAAATTTAATATAACCGTATTTTTTAATTAAATTTTAAAAGATTTAACTTATCTCACTATGCACTACTAATACCACTCATTAATAAAACAATGCTCTACGGGAAATAACCTATCTAACAATAAAATAGCCTCATCATTTCCATGTATTTTTTCATTATATGCTAACGCTTTCGCCGAAACCGTGCCAAAAATTAACATTCCTAACGCACCTACTGACATTTCTACAGTCGGCGTATCCTCTGTTCGTTTTACATGTCCTTGTCCATGGTTAACCTGTAACTTCCAATTACCACCATTCCATGCTACCAACGGATCTTTTATGTGAAAAATAATTTCTCCTGTCCATTCAGCGGGATAAGGAATCATTTCTAATACTCCCTTCACATCTACAATACGACAGGTCATAAAAGGAATAGTTTGATGTCCCTTTTTCCCATCAGAATAAAATCGGTATGATTGATCATGCAACCCTTCATTCCATTGCAAAATTTCCCCTTGAGAACGATGATTATACATATAATGAAGCAAACCTTTTTTTCCTTGAAAAGATGTATATATAAACTCACCGCACTGAATCATAGGTGTATTAATACGATAAAAAGCATAACTAATAGGCATTTTATCCATAAAGCAAGCAACAATATATCCTTCTGCCAATTGTGCCGCAATATGACTGCGCCAAGAAACTTCATCCCGTATAGCATATCCTGACAATCCTTGCGTATACTGCTCATATACGGACGCTAAATAACGCCACTGTTCAGGAGAAGAAATGAATGCATATTGAAGAGAGTCCGGAACTTTTACACATAATGATCCCACATTTCTCGTTTCTTGCCACTGGTGACAATATAATTCATACCCATACATCTGATAAAAACCTGCATTAGACGGCATCAAAATCTGAACATATTCTTGTTTCTTTCTCATTTCCTCTAACGTAGCCTGCAATAATTGTTTTCCTACGCCCTGTGAACGTGCCGCTGGATGTGTAGCTAACCCTACAACATATGATGTATTCACTTGTATTCCCCGCAGAACCAAGCGATACGGGTTTAAATGGGTTACACAACACATGACTCCGTTTTCTTCTCCAATCAATACCTGCTCAGGTCGATAATAATGCGTAAAATACCAGCGAAAAAAAGGATCTTCTCGAGGTTCAAAGCAATATGCCCATAAATTCTCAACTTGATTTTTATCTGCTAATGTAGATATACGAAAATTCATATCATCCTCTCCTTACAGCCATTCATGCCTCTTACGTATTACGCAAAGTCACTTCAAATTTTTCTACAAAATGACAGGGATTATAAGATTCTTTTGAATGTCGTAACCCCGGAATACCCATATCTTCCTCTCGATTAATATATGTAGTATGGCTCCATGCATGTACTACAAATTCATGATTAATTGCCTGATATAAACCTCGAATTGTAGGATCACTTTTCTCGAAATGAATAATAGCTGTATCTTCATTCATCATTTCACCAATAGAAAAAGCAACAATACGATTAAAAATACGAATAGCTCCACCCGTAACGCCCAATTCATTCCAATGTTTAAAAACCATTTCAATCGCTTGTCTTTCTCCTGCCAGATCTTCTGCATCGTCTTTATCTTGATGCTGCTTATACCAATTCATTTCCGCTGCTAAACATTCTTCAAAAAGCTCATCCGTAATAGAAACATATTCCCATTTACCAATATATTCATTACGAAAATGATTTAAATTATTTTTCTTTTGTCTGTATTTTTTTCCAGATAAATTAATTAAATTTTGTGTCAAATAAACGTATTCATAGTTATCACGATCAGGCGTAAAAACATAACAATCTGGACAGCATTCATATATTCGTTGTGCTGTTTTAGGCGTAACCCCTTTTAACAAAAAAGGATAATCATGTTCTTTAAACCATTTTTGCATGCGTTCCATCCCTTTTGCAAAATCACTATCTCTACGAGTAAACGGAGGAATCCAAAACTGTTTATTTCCCCGACCAGACCGAATATATAAAATATTATTTTCCTCTGCCCATTGTATTTGATAAGGTTTTTGCCATGCGAATAAGGTCATAAATGTAGCATCTGCCTGCTCATATCTCCTTTGATGAAAATATGAATCTAAAATAATTTTATCCTCTATCCCAATTTCTTTAAACTGTATAATAATAATTCCTCCTTAATGCGAATGATTATCCCTTTGAAACATAGGGATTACCTTGAATAAAAAAACGCCAAGGAAAATACTTTCCTTTTTCAGCATACGAAATATTGACACGCTTTCCCTTTACAATGCGTATCATTTCCTTGTTAGTCGGTGTAGCAATAAATAAAGGAGCTTTCCATAATGGAATACTATTTTCTTTTATCGTAATATTCATTGCTGTGCAAAGTTTTCCTGGACCATTAGAAATACGTTTGTCTGGTATAGACAACTTTCGATTTGCCAACATATATTCCTTTCCCTGAATGGGTTCAATAGCACGAATTAATACTGCTTGAGCATCATCTTTAAGGCTCGTCACAACATTAAAACAATGATACATGCCATATATCAAATATACATAACTGATACCACCATTTTGAAACATTGGCTCATTTCTATTCGTCCGTTTTCTCCAGGCATGAGAAGCATCATCTATCTTCCCCCGATAACTCCCCCCATATGCTTCTGTTTCTACAATTTTACCAATATATTCTACTTCAGATGTACGATGAATTAAATACATACCTAATAATTTTTGAGCAACATTTGTTGCCTTATCTTGAAAATCGGTATACTTCCACGGTATATACATTATATGCCTCGCTGATGACCTAATAAATGAGATAATTCTCCTGCATATTGATTTAACGCAAATAACATTTTTTGGCGTACGGACTCATAAAAACGCATCGTTGGACCAGCAATAGTTAAAGCTGCGGCAATAGTGCTATTAAAATTGAAAACGGGAACAGAAATAGCAAATAGTCCGTGTTCACTTTCATCCTGTGTAACAGCATAACCATTATGCCGTATAACATTTAAATCAGCTAATGTTACCACACCATAATCTTCACAAATACGTTGTTGTACCTCTTCTGTCGACCAAGCTAATAATACTTTACCTGCCGCCCCTTTGTATATAGGTAGAGACTCTCCCGCCGGAATAACTCGTCGTAATGAACGAGAACTTTCAACAAAATCCAAGCAAATACGACTATCTCCTTCAGCTACATAAATACTAGCTGTTTCATTAAAATCTTGTTGTAACCTGTATAAATAAGGTCTTGCTAATGTTACAATATTTTCTGTCCAATGTGACGAATACCCTAAAGCTAATGCTTTAGGGCCTAATTTATATTTTCGATAGATTGGATCTCGTTGTAAATACTGCCGCCGTTCTAATGTACTTACAATACGAAATGTCGTTGATATATTTAACTTTGCTCTATTAGCAATAGCATTAAGACTCATTTCTTTATTACATTCTAAAAAAATATCTAACACATCTAAGCTTTTTTCTAACGATTTTAATAAAACCATTGAATGTGATGCTATATCTCGCACTATACTCTCCTTTCCATGCCAACTATGTAATACGCATTCCAATCTGTAATGTAGCAGATGGATTAACCACAATAGTATCGCCTTTTTTTAAACCAGATAAAATAATAACACGGCCACCTATACCCTCTCCCGTTAATACAGAGCGAACATCAACAATACCTTTTTTATTTACAATATATACAAAATCTCCGCTATCTTTAGTACGAATAGCCATTTTAGGAACTGTAATTTGAGGCGTTAATTGATTGGTTATCAACTTAATTTTACATACTTCTCCCGAACGAAAAATTTGCTTACTATTATTACATAAAATTTTACCTACAAAAAGTCCTGTCAACGGATCCTTGGCAGCTGATATATAAGTCAATTTTCCCTCTTCCATCATTCCTATATCAGATATTATATGAATTGTTAAATTACCTGTTTGCTGTGCTTTTCTTAATACACTTATGTATTGTTCAGGTATAGCTACACTTACTAATAATGGAGAAGTCTGTTGAACCATAGCTAGCACTTGCCCTGCAACAGCCATCGTTGGATTTTTAGCAACCATAGTAATACATCCACTAACAGGTGCTATAATCGTAGCATTTTGAACCATAAACTGAGCATTTTTCATCGCTTCTTGTAATGCCGTAGAGGTAGATGATGTCGTTACATTAGATGTTTTCATATGCTGTGTCAACGAATCATATTCTACTCGCGAAATAATACCTTCTTTATATAAACGATACCATTTATCTTGTTCTTCTTTTTCTTTTATCGTTACTTTATGAGCTGCTACTAATTGTTGTGATGTGCCCATTTGCTGAGATAAAGCTAACTGCTTCTTATAAGATGTATCGTCCACTTTAACGATACATTCTCCTTGTTTCACCAATTGACCTTTTATTAACGGTTTAGTCACTATCTTTCCTGATATATTAGGTATAATATTGATACTTACTAAAGGTGATATATGTCCCTCTAATGTTACCACTGCAGGTTGATTGGAAACAGAAATCTTTTCAACCTGCATTTTTCCATTCGTATGACATCCCGTTATTCCAATAACAATAGAAACTATGATAACTATACAACTTATCCATTTTTTACCTAGCACAATATCACTCCGCTATCTATTGTAAAAACGTATAATACAATGTCAACAATATAGTTCCGGGAAATCCTAAAATACCTATAATGATTCCCGTAACAGCTGTAATAGGAACAGTTGCTAAGCCAATTATAGAACCATAGGTATTAATAACATATAACACAACAATTCCCATAATAATATGCATAGTCAATTTACGCAATGGCATTAAAAATATTTTATTAATAATAAATAAAATAATTATACCCCCTATAATCCATCCATACTGCATTATTATTCTCACATCTCCTGTCGATTTTCTACGGCACCAGCTAAGGTCACTTCATCGGCATATTCAATATCGCCCCCCATAGGAATACCGCGAGCAATTCTTGTTACTTTTATACCTGCTGTTTTTAATAATCTTGCTAAATATAACGCAGTTGCTTCGCCTTCTACATCCGGATCCGTTGCAAGTATTACTTCTTTAATATCCGTATTCCCTAACCGTTGCAATAATTCTTTAATGCGCAAATCATCAACACTCACGCCATCAAGCGGAGATAAAGCTCCCTGTAAAACATGATATAAACCATGATAATTACCACTACGTTCGATAGCCAACACATCTTGTGTTGTTTCAACCACACAAATAATAGTATGATCTCTTTTTACATCACTACAAATAGGACAAGGATCTTGATCAGACAAATTAAAACACTGGGAACAAAAACACATACTTGCCTTCGCTTGTTGCAACGCACTAATAAATTCATCAACCTTTTCATTCGGTTCCTGCACAATATAATAAGCTAATTTACGTGCTGTTTTTACACCAATTCCAGGTAAACGACGAAATTGTTCGGTTAATCGTTCTAATGAATGATCCATTAAAAGAGCCCCGGAATATTCATGCCACCAGTAATTTTTCCCATTTCTTTTGCTGTTAATTCATCTATTTTTCGATTTGCCTCATTTACTGCAGCTAAAAATAAATCTTCTAACATTTCCATATCGTCTTCAACTGAAATATTTTTATCAATATGAACAGCTTCAAGCATTTTTTCTCCATTCATAACAACAACCAATGCACCACCACCAACAGTCACTTCGACCGTACGTTTTTTTAAATCTTCTTGTAATTTTTGCATTTCTTTTTGCATTTTTTGTACTTTTTTCATCATACCTTGCATATTTCCACCAAACATATTATTTCCTCCTATTCATGCTCGCCTTTATAAGGATCTTCTTCTATATATATATTACATTCTCCTAACCTTTTGAGCAATGGTTCGACAACACTCTTTTCTTTTAAATTCATTTTTTTTACATCGTTCACTTGTGCATCAAGCACTGTATTCGTTTCAGTATTATCCATATGCACATGAGTTGCCGATACTACTGCTGCAAGCGTTTCTTTCTTTTGATGAAAAACTTCTTTTTTTTGTACATTATCATTATTTTTTTTTAATAAAGCGGTACTTTTTTTCTCCCATGCTTTTATTTGAGAATCACTATCTAAATAAACCTGTACATAACATGTACCTTGTAAAATAGAACCAAAGGCCTCTTCTAGCATCTTCCGAGCATTCTCTTCTTTAAGTAAATTAAAACCAAAACTAAATTTATCATTCAAACTTATCACAATCGTATTTTTTTCTATGCATACGATTTTTCCCTGTCCAAAAGCATAAGCAATTCTCTTCTTTTTTTTATCATTTAAATACCTTAATACCTGTTGAAAAATTTCTTCGTATTCTATAGAAGAATATAATTTTTCTTTCTTTTCAGATGTAGTTTTATTGGTTATATTCCCCGTAGAAACCACTTTTTCTGATAAAACTACTGCTTCTTTTGCTTCTTTTGTGCGTGCTTCTTTTATATTGTCTTGACTACATGGTACATCTATCTCAGAAGCAACTGTATAATCCTCTTCATAATCATCAATTTCATCCTTATCTTCAGGTATATTTGAAGTTACAGAGGTTATAATCGGTTTATTTTTTATTAATGTATCGACCTTTGTTTGTAATTGTAATACCATGTTTTCTAATTGATTTACCTGCAAAGCTAAGGCACTATCACTTATATTGGTATTCTTATTTTCTCCTTGTGCCGCCATTAATAAACCCATTTCTACAATAACTCTCGGCATAGGCGATGTTTTAACTTGTAACAGGGTTTCTTGTAGTACTTTTAATATATAAAACAATCGTTCCGATGTTATTGATTGTGCTTGTTTTTCTAATTCTTGCATTTGTTCGGCATAATCTGCCATGACGTCTGATGTAGCATGAACTTGCATAAACATTAATGCCCGAATATGTTCAATAAAACTAGACAGGATAATATATGGCTCTTTTCCTAAATGAATAATGTGATCTATTTGTTTTATAATTTCTTTACCCTGATTATGAAATATAGCCGTACTTAAAGAAAAAATCCACTCTTTTCCCAATAATCCTAAAACTTGTCGGACCATATTATCATCAATATATTGTGTACCATTTCCCACACATTGATCTAACATGCTCAACGCATCTCGCATACCTCCTTCAGCTTGTACAGCCAAAAGCCTTGCCGCTTCAACAGTTAAAGATATATTTTCTTCTTTAGCAATATATAATAACCGAGACATAATATCGTCACTAGAAATACGATGGAACTCATACCGCTGACACCTAGATAAAATAGTAATCGGAATACGTTCCGGCTCCGTTGTTGCTAAAATAAAAATAACATGACTTGGTGGCTCTTCCAATGTTTTTAATAATGCATTAAAAGCTTCAATCGTAAGCATATGTACTTCATCAATAATGTATATTTTTTTTCTACCTTCTGCAGGTAAAAATTTTATCGTTTCACGTAAGGTACGAATATCTTCAATACTACGATTAGAAGCTGCATCAATTTCTACTACATCTAATGAATCTCCCTCTATAATTTGAGTACAAATAGAACAAGTGTTACAGGGATTTCCATTTTGTTCATGTTCACAATTAATAGCTCTTGCAAATATTTTAGCCATACTTGTTTTTCCTGTACCACGAGGGCCTGAAAACAAATAAGCATGGGCAATCTTATCTAAGCAAATAGCTTTTTGCAATATTTCTGTTACTTGTTTTTGTCCTACTACATCGGAAAAACTTTTAGGACGCCATTTACGATATAACGCAATATAAGCCATAAGATACCTCTCATAATATACAAAAAAAGCAGCTACCGCTGCTTCACTCTATTTTAAAAGTACTCGTGTATGATAATTCGCCAGGTTTCCCCATGGCACATAAAAATAACTATTTATCGCTGCTTCTTCTCAGACCTGACGAGGTTCATAGGTTTTCATTGCATAGGCCCCAACGAATTACCATACATCAGTACTTTTATTAATAAGCTATATTATTATAGCTTATTAATAAATATTTAGCAAGGGAAAAGGCATAATCGTAAACAACCTTACCAATTATGCCTTTTTATTTTATTCTTTCCATTCCCCTACAAACGAAACAGCCGCCGGTCCCGTCATATAAACATTTCCATCGTCTTCATTATATTCTATATGTAAGGTGCCTAAATACAATTGGACATCAACACTTCTCCCTGTAAATCCATTTAAATAGGATCCAACGGCACAAGCACAAGATCCCGTTCCACACGCCAAAGTAGCACCAGCACCGCGTTCCCATGTATGAACTTTAATCGTATGATCGTCTATCACTTGAACAAAATTCATATTGGTCTTTTTAGGAAAAACAGGATTAGTTTCAAATTTTGGTCCAAGTGTAAGTAAATCAACTTTTTCTACATCTTTTACATATGTCATTGTATGTGGAACACCCATTAAAATACTCGTAATATAATAAGTGTCACCATCAATAATTAATGGTTCGTTAACGACTTTTCCTTCTGGTCCATTCATAGGAATTTGTTCCCGTTCCATATAAGGTTTTCCCATATTAATAGTAACTAAGCTAACCTTACCATCTTCCCCGACAATAACTTTTGGTTTCATAATACCAGCTAATGTTTCTACGGTAAACTCTTTTTTGCTAATAAAGCCATTGTCATATACATACTTAGCAAAACAACGAATACCATTACCACACATTTCAGCTTCACTACCATCCGCATTAATAATACGCATACGTATATCTGCTACATTACTAGGCACAATAACGATAATGCCATCTGCACCTATACCAGTATGCCGATCACACAACGTAATAGCTACTTGTGAAAAATCCTTATTCATTCCATTTTTATCTTCAAAAAAAACAAAATCATTTCCTAAACCATGCATTTTCACAAATTTCATAAATCTTCCTCCTTTACTACTTACATTATACTTAATTTTATAGAAACTAGAAAATAATATATGAAAATATTTTGTTATTCTATGTTTAATTTTCTCTTCTTATTAAAGTTAATTAAACAACCATCACATATAATATCCCGTTCCATATCTGTAAGCGTTTCCATATATAATGTAATTTCGTATATTTGTTCTCCTAAAACATATGCTTTACATTCCCTTCGCCCTTCCATTACATATTGACGAATATAAGGAATAAAAATATAATCACCCACATCAAACATAGGTATATCCTTCATTTGTAAAGGTAACATGCCCCAATTAATAACATTAGAGCGATATCTTTTGGTTGCATATTCTTGACAAATATTCGCACCCCCACCTAACACACGTTGACAACTAGCCGCTTGTTCTCTCGCAGATCCATCACCAGGCTTAACACAATAAATCAAACTTGCTATGCTTGTATTATTCCAATTTGCCTTACCTTCAATTGTATTTATTTTTTTGCCTATTTCAATTAATGTGCTATCTGTATATGCTAACATCTCATTTTCTTGACGGCGTGTTTTTTCTAATGCTGCCACGGCCTTAGCTCGTGATACATAAAGTGGCTCTCTTCTTGATAACGTAAATTCTGCTAATCCTAACGGATTAGAACGATAAGAAGATGTTTCTCCAGAGGGAATTAATTCATCTGTAGTAGTAACAGCATCCATAATTTTTGCACAAACGTTTAACACTAAATGTTCCGATAAAGGCGGTAATATTGGCCAATCTTTTATATTCGGCCCATAAATCAAAGGACTTTCTATTTTTTTCTTACCAAATCCCTCATACACACGTTTTTCATAAGACGTATTATCATATGCGTAAGAAGTTTCTACATAATCATCAAAATAGCCTTCTGCCGATGTTAAAAAGCCACCATTTCTAGCCGTTGCCGCAATAGAACGAGCATCCATTAAAGCAACTGCTGAAAATTGTCCATTTCCTGGTTTAGAGCCTTCACGATTTGGAAAATTACGAGTCGTATGCCGAATACTAAACGCATTATTTGCTGGCGTATCGCCTGCACCAAAACAAGGTCCACAAAAGGCCGTTTTCACAACCGAACCGGCCGCCATTAGTGAACTTACACAACCATTACGAATTAAATCCATATATACAGGTTGTGAAGACGGGTAAACTTCTAAGGAAAAAAGATCATTTCCACAATTAGCATCCTTTAACACATGTGTAGCCGCTACAATATTACCATAATTTCCACCAGCACACCCGGCTATAACACCTTGTTGTACATAAAAGCGACCATTTTTTAATTTATCTGTCAACGAATAGTCAACATTAATCCCTATGCGTTCTTCTATTTCTTTCTCAACAGTACGTAAAATATCGCTAGCATGTTGTATAAATTCATCAATTGTATATACATTACTCGGATGCATAGGCAAAGCAATCATCGGCTTTATCGTAGATAAATCAATCTCAATAAAACCATCATAATACGCAATTTCACGTGGCTCTAATTTTACATACGCTTCTTTTCGTCCATGTAACGCTAAATACTCTTCCGTATCTTCATCCGTTTGCCAAATAGATGTAAGACAAGCTGTTTCTGTCGTCATAACATCAATACTATTACGAAAATCTGTATTCATATATTGAATTCCTGGACCAATAAATTCCATTACTTTATTTTTTACATATCCCTTTTTAAAAACAGCACCAATAATAGCTAACGCAATATCATGCGGGCCTACCTCAGGTGAGGGTTTACCAGTTACATATACTCCAATAACTTCTGGATAAGCTATATCATATGTATCCAATAATAATTGTTTAACTAGTTCACCGCCTCCTTCACCAATCGCCATGGTTCCTAACGCACCATAACGCGTATGGCTATCTGAACCTAAGATCATTTTTCCACAACCTGCCATTCGTTCACGCATATATTGATGAATAACGGCAATATGAGGTGGTACAAAAATACCACCATATTTTTTTGCAGCAGATAACCCAAAAACATGATCATCTTCATTAATCGTACCACCCACAGCACATAATGAGTTATGACAATTTGTTAATACATACGGTACCGGAAATGATTCCATCCCTGAAGCTTTTGCCGTTTGAATAATCCCCACATAGGTAATATCATGTGAAGCCATCGCATCAAACCGAATGCGTAACGCATTTTTATCAGTTCCCATGTTATGTTTTTGCAAAATTCCATAAGAAATAGTTCCTTTTTTTGCTCGTTTTCGCATTATTATTTTTTCTTCTCGCCCATATTTTTTTTCATATATTTCTTTTTCTATCCATTTTTTTCCTTGCAATACATATACACCATCATCATGCAATATAATCATATAAAATCACCTTTTTATTATTATTTTCTTATTATAAAAAATAATATATTATTATTTTCTTATTATAAAATAAAATGATATTTTATTACATATAATATCATATAATTCAAAAATAATCACTTTTTTTTTTATTTTTATGATATAATATACTATAATTACAATTTTCAAATCATCAATAAGAGAGGTATGGCTATGATTGATAATAATATTTGCTTAGCTCAATTTTATGGGAAATCACAAAATTACACAAAAATCTCCCGTACTTTATATAATAAGTATAATGTAAAACGAGGATTACGCAATGAAGATCATACAGGCGTCCTCGTTGGTTTAACTCGTATAGCCGATGTTATCGGTTACACTCGTGATGATACAGGCAACAAAATAAATTGTAATGGCGTTCTTTATTATCGTGGTATAGATATTAATGAATTAGTAACAAACGATATATACCAAAAATATTTATATGAACAAGCGTCTTTTTTGCTATTATTTGGGTATTTACCCACAACTAAAGAACTCGACGATTTCTGTTCTATCTTACAAAAAAATTACGAATTACCTCATGAGTTTTTAGAAATGAACTTACTTCGCTTGCCGGGAAAACATTTAATGAACAAACTGCAACATGCTTTGTTAACACTTTATAATTATGATAGCGATCCTGATAATACAGAAGTATATCCTACATTGCAAAAAGGACTTAACATTATGGGTAAATTACCCTCTATTGCAGTATATGCATATATGTCGAAAATGCATTACTATCATCGCAAAAGTCTTATTATTCATTATCCCCGAGCAGATTATTCTACCGCAGAAAATATTTTATCTATTCTCAGACCACAGTCAACATTCACACCACAAGAATCACGATTACTTGATTTACTCTTATTTCTACATGCCGATCACGGTGGCGGTACCAATTCTACATTTACCAATGTAGTCGTTTCTTCTACAAACACCGATTTATATTCCAGTATGGCTGCATCTATCGGTGCCTTAAAGGGCTCTCGTCATGGTGGTGCTAATATAAAAGTATCCCTTATGATGGAAGAAATTATAAAAACGCTTGGCTTACATGCTTCAGAAAAAGAAATAAAAAAAATAATTGAGAAAATAATAAATCATGAATTTTTTGATAACCAAGGATTGATATACGGCTTTGGTCATGCTGTATATACCTTAACTGATCCACGAGCAGAACTCATTAAAATGTATTGCCAACAATTATCAAAAGAACGTACAGAAGTAAAAGAATTATTTGATTTTTATGTACGATTTGAAAAATTAGCTAAATCATTTTTATCCGAAAGAAATCAAACCGCGGTCTGCACAAATGTTGATTTTTACAGTGGGTTTGCTTATCAATTACTAGGTATACCACGTGATTTATATACACCATTATTTGTTATTAGCCGTTTTGTAGGCTGGTTAGCCCATAATATAGAACATAAATTATACGATAACCGTATTGTCCGACCCGCTACAAAATATGTAGGCAATACAGAATCATATATACCTTGGGAGGAAAGATAATGAAACCAATTACCGTATTTAGAGGAGATGGCATTGGTCCTGAAATTACCGATGCCGTACTAACTATTTTAAACGAAGTAAAAGCTCCTTTTACTTATGAAATATTTGAAGTGGGTGAAAAGGAATATCATTCCCATGGTGCTCTAATTCCACCACAAGCTTTTGCATCCTTTGAAAAAACAAAACTATTATTAAAAGCACCTATTACTACTCCTATTGGCTGTGGATTTCGCTCCTTAAATGTACTATTACGTGAAAAATACAATCTGTTTGCTAATATTCGTCCCGCTAAAAGTACCCCAGCTATCAAAACACCTTTTTCTCATGTTGATATCATTACATTTAGAGAAAATACAGAAGATTTATATATTGGCGTAGAATATAATATGGATGCCGATACAATTCATGCAATAAAAAAAATAACAAAAAAAGCTTGTTTGCGAATTATAAACGCGGCCTATCAATATGCACAAAAGCATCAAAGAAAAAAAATAACCTGTGTTCATAAAGCAAATATTTTAAAAAAGAGTGACGGTTTATTTTTAGAATGTTTTAATACAATAGCTAAAGAATATCCCCATATCCAAAGTGATACCAAAATTATAGATAATCTCTGTATGCAATTAGTAATGAAACCAGACGAATTCGATATATTAGTCATGCCTAATTTATATGGTGATATTGTATCTGACCTCACTAGTGGTTTAATCGGTGGTCTAGGGTTACTTCCTTCAATGAATATTGGTGATGATTATGCTTTATTTGAAGCTGTACATGGTAGTGCTCCGGATATTGCAGGAAAACATATTGCTAATCCAACTGCTCTTTTATTATCAGCTTGTTTATTATTAGACCATACAAACCATAATGACATAGCAGAACAAATTCGTACAGCGATTCAACATGTACTAAAAAATACGACTATTCGTACACCTGATATCGGTGGCACAGCAACAACAGAAGAATATACACAAGCCATTATAAGGGCATTGGCTCATAACTAAAAACTAGGTTGTTCTCTAAGAGAACAACCTAGTTTTTAGTAGAATATTCATAAATGCCTAATCGATTATTCATCATATACATAATAGGTGCGAATAACTTCCAATACCATGGCCCTATTGCTAATAATTTCGGTGTAAAAGAAATAAGATCTACTTGTTTTAAGTGTGGAACTAATTCAACTAATTCTTTTCCCGTTTGTGATCCCCAAGTAAAAGGGATATCCATATTTTTACACATATCGTGAATATTTTCTTTATGCACTAAATATTTTGAAAGTAAATCAATATGAATTGTATATGATGAAAAAGCACTTTGTAAAATACGAAATAATGCTAGTATTTCATCAATATGAAAATACATAAAAACACCTTCACTCATGCACAAAATAGGTTTATTCTTATTTTTTACTTCATATACCCAATCAGAATCTAATAAAGACCTCCCAATATTATGAATTCGTTCATGAGGAGAAAAATACCTCTCTCTTAATTGTATTACTTCTGGAAAATCAACATTGTACCATTCTATCTTCCCTTGATCGATACGATAAAATCGACTATCTAATCCTGCTCCTAAAGAGATAACAATACTATTAGGATATTTCATTAAAAATTTTTTAGCTTCCCTATCCATCACAGTGGCTCTTGCTAAAATACCATAATAAGATTTTTTCTTTCCCTTAAAAATACTAAAATCATATTTTTCTCGTAAAGAATAATAAATATCTATCGCCTTCATGTCACCCAAAATAGGATTATCTTGCATAGCATCTTGTGCACGAACATATAAAGGAATCAATAATGTAGAACTAACACCTGCTAATGTATCCATATATCTTCTCCTCCGGCTAATCACAAAAATAGAGAATAATGTAAATACATTATTCTCTATTTTATATTATAATTTATCTTGTACTGTATTATTCTTGTGACTGATGTAACATCCAAATAGATTTACTATATTCACCAATATAATTATCTGCCATAGCAGAAACTTCATAAACATTATTTTCATCAGCAAGTGCTTTAATATCGCTAATTTCTTTTTTCATAAACGTAAAATCTTCAATTAAAGATTTAATAATAACAGCACCTGATACTTTTTTATTTTCAGCTTCTTTTAAAGTAGCTACTTTTAAATAATCTGCCATCGTTCCTAATGGTTGACCTTGTAATTTTAAAATTTCTTCAGCTATAACATCAATACTATCATTAATATGATCATAATATTCTTCTAATTTAGCATGTAAAACAAAAAATTCAGGTCCTTTTACATTCCAATGATAATTTTGTAACTTACGATGTAATACAGCCAAATTAGACATATACATGTTTAATTTTTCAATCAATTTTTCCATTACTATTACCTCCTCAAAAAAACTATCTCACATTTAAATCGAAAATGATTTTTACTATTAATAGTTTACCATATTCTTCTTTATTTGTAAACATATTTATAATTCACTATGATTTTTTTGTAACTAATACCTTATCTACTCGCAAATGATCCATATCTATAACTTCAAAAGTAAATCCACGCCAACTATAACAATCTGTTTCAATAGGAATTCTTCCTAATCCATAAATAATAAAACCTGCTATCGTTTTATATAAATCATCATCTTCTTCTGGCAATAAATCCATGATATGAAAATAATCTTTAAACTCTTCAATCGTTACCATGCCATCAATAAGCCATTCATTATCATTTCTTTGTATAATTTTATTTGCCTCTTCTTTCTTTTCTTCTTCCCCTGCTGGCATAATACCTACCAATTCTTCTAAAATGTCATGTAACGTGATAATACCAGTAAAATTACCATATTCATCTAATACTATACCAGCATGCACACTATGCTCTCTAAAGGAACTTAAGACATTTATGATATTCATTGATTCGGGTATATAAATAGGCTTATATAAACATTGTTGTAATAAATGCTGAATAGATATACTATGCTTATTTTGGATTAATTCATAATACGTTTTAAATACTTGTTTAATTGAAATCATACCGTAAAATTCATCTAACGAACCCTTACCAACGGGTAAATTACTGTGTGTAAAAGACATCATTTCTTTCATAATAGTATTATCATCATCATCCAAATCTAACCATTCTATTTGCATTTTATTCGTCATAATATCACTAGCATCCATATCAGATAAACGAAAAACACGATCGATCAAGACTGATTCTTCTTTAGCAAATGAACCTAATTTAGCCCCTTGTTCTAATAAAATTTTAATTTCTTCTTCTGTTACGGGTCTAGCAGTTGTCGTTGATATCCCAAATAGTTTTGTAAAAAACTGAGTAGATATAGCTAAAAACCAAATAATAGGCGTACAGAGTAAAGAAAAATACAACATAGGACGAGCTAATATACAAGCGATTTTCTCCGGTTTATCAATGGCTATGCGTTTAGGTACGATTTCTCCCAAAATAATAGATAAATAAGTAATACTTCCAATAATAGCCACTAACGAAATAATATGGGCATACATATTAATGAAAGGAATTTGTGCTACATACATAGATAACGGTTTAACTAATTCTGTTCCACCATATACACCTGTCAATAACGCAATAACAGTAATACCGAATTGTACCATTGAAAACATTTTATTCGGATTTTCTTGTAATTTTAAAACAATTGCTGCAGCTGAATTGCCATTCTCCGCCATCGTTTCTAATTTTGTCTTTCGACAACTAACAATAGCCATTTCTAACAAGGAAAATATACCATTGGCTATAATTAAAATTAAAATAACTAAAATTTGTTTTCCTAATGAAACTTCCATTATCGATCCTTTCTTATAAAAAACCCCCAGCCGTAATTACGGTATAGGGGGATTTTCTATACAATCATACATTTATAAATCAAGGTTACGAACATTTTTAGCATTTTCTTGGATAAATTGACGACGTGGTTCAACTTTATCTCCCATAAGCACCGAAAAAATACGATCTGCTTTAATCGCATCTTCTAATTCTACTTTTAACATAGTCCTATATTGAGGATCCATTGTCGTTTCCCACAATTGTTCTGGATTCATTTCACCTAACCCTTTATATCGTTGTACAACAATATTATTAGTATCGCGACCTAATTCATCTAATTTCTCGTTCATTTCTTCATCCGTATAAAAATACCATACTTGCTTTCCCTTGCGAACTTGATATAAAGGAGGTTGTGCAATATACACATGTCCTTCTGTTATCAACGGTTTCATAAACCGATAGAAAAAGGTCAACAATAAGGTTCTAATATGAGATCCATCTACATCAGCATCTGTCATGATAATAATCTTATCATAACGTCGCTTAGAAATATCAAATTCTTCTCCAATTCCTGTTCCAAAAGCAGTAATCATCGAACGAATTTCTTCATTTGCCAAAATTTTATCTAACCGAGCTTTTTCTACATTAATAATCTTTCCTCGCAAAGGTAAAATAGCCTGAAACTTTCTATCTCTTCCTTGTTTTGCAGAACCACCTGCTGAATCTCCTTCTACTAAGTAAATTTCCGTATAAGCTGAATTTTTTTCAGAACAATCTGCTAATTTTCCTGGTAAACTACTAATTTCTAAAGCATTTTTACGACGTGTTAATTCTCTTGCACGACGAGCAGCTTGTCTAGCTCTAGAAGCAGAAATTGTTTTATTAATAATATTTTTTGCTTCTACCGGATGTTCTTCAAAAAATTCACGTAATCCATCAGAAAAAATAGTATCAACAACGCCTTTTACTTCACTATTTCCTAATTTAGTCTTTGTTTGTCCTTCAAATTGTGGTTCTCTTACTTTTACACTAACAATGGCTGTTAAACCTTCCCGCACATCTTCACCAGATAAATTTTCTTCATTTTCTTTTAAAATTCCCATATTTCGAGCATAATCATTAATTAAACGCGTTAAAGCTGTACGAAATCCACTTAAATGTGTTCCCCCTTCTTCTGTAAAAATATCATTAACAAACGTTAAAATATTTTCACTATACCCTGTATTATATTGCATGGCAATGTCAACTATGACTTGATTTTTTTGTCCTTCAAAATGAACTACTGTCGGATGAACGTTTTCTTTATTCGTATTTAAAAATTCAACAAAAGAAACCAGACCTCCTTTATAACAATATTCTTCTTTTTTATCTTTGATTCGTTTATCTTCTAAGGTAATATGTAAACCTTTATTTAAAAAAGCTAATTCTCTTAATCTCGTTTTTAATGTATCAAAATCATAAACTATATCAGGAAAAATTTCTATGTCTGGTTTAAAATGAACTTCTGTACCCGTTTCTTCATTATCTAATAACGGTCTTTCTTGAACCAAAGAGGTATTCGTTATACCTCTTGCAAAAGAAATACCCCATAAATAACCATCTCGTTTTACTTTTATTTTAGTCCACTCACTTAATGCATTCACAACAGAAATACCAACACCATGTAAACCACCAGAAATAGGATATCCGTCGCCGCCAAATTTTCCACCCGCATGTAAAACCGTTAAAACAACTTCAACAGCTGGCTTTCCTATTTTATGCATAGCAACAGGAATACCACGACCATTATCTTTAACTATAATACTATTATCAGCTTCTATATTTACTTCTATGTGAGTGCAATATCCAGCTAATGCTTCATCAACACTATTATCTACTACTTCATATACAAGATGATGCAATCCACGCAGCGATGTACTACCAATATACATACCCGGACGTTTTCTAACAGCTTCTAGCCCTTCTAATACTTGAATTTGTTCAGCACCATAATTTTTCTGTTGGTCTTCCGACATGAATAAGTTCCTCCTCTACACTATTAACACTTAATTATACATATTCTTATCTTAGCTAGTCAAATAGGACGCTTTAAAAGTTTAAATAACTGATTATATCTATGAATAATTGTTTTTAAGGTTAAAGGTGATCCATAAATATAATTATCAGTTAATATATAAGAACGTATTTTTGTATCTGTACCATCTTCTACAAAAATAAAAGGTCTATAATATTTTTGTAATGAATTTGTTTTTTCTATGCGTTTCGGATTTGTTTTAAAAAAAGCAACAATATTATGGATATCAACCATATAATTACCACCAATATGTAAATACATATCTTACCTCTTTTTTTTATTTTTATTATTTCTCATATGATATTTTTTAGTAAGTCTTTCAATAAATTCATCCGTTATTTCATAAGGCTTTGATTGAGTAATAAATAAAGCAAGCATCATATTATCTTCAAGTGTATCCACATTTAAATAAATTTTCTCCATATAATGATAAATACAATCTCGTCTAACTTCCCTATATAATTCAATATAATTTTCACAACCTTTAGGAATATGTCCTTGCTCAACAAATTCTTCTAATGATAACCAAGGCATAAGTTGTAAACATTGTCGTATTTCGCGTTTATATTCACTTCTTTTTTTTAATTGACAAAGTAAACATATTTTTTCTTTATTTTCTAACCAATTACCACAAATAGGACATGTTTTTTTTCCTTCTTGTAATAATACCTGTTTCTTTTTTTCTTGTAAAACAAGAATATTACGCCATTGTCTTCGTAAGGGAGATATAATAGTTTCTGTATCTTTTTTTATTTTAGCTATGGTTTGTGAAGATAAAACATAATCTTTGATAGATGAATCATATTCCATTTTTTTATCTTCTTCTACTGGTTGTATTGTTGAAGAAGATATATTTTTTTTTATCCCACTTCTTTTAAAACATAGATCATAAACAAATGTACCGCCTAAAAAATCATTAATTTTAAAAATTAATGATTTTTTTTGAATAAATAAATGTTGCATCCATACTGAATTTAAAACCCCGATATACAAAATCGATTTATTATAATGTTGGACATATGAAAAAGATGCTATTTTCTCCCCTACAACTTGTGCCCATTCTGTTTTTAACTTCATTATTTTTAATGGAATATCTAATTTATACTCTTTTAACAGTTTTGGTAATAAGTCACCAATTGGTTTTAACTCATTCTGCTTTTTCTCCATAATGCAAAACCCTTCCTTGGTGTATACCTAAATAATAACAATCAGACATAGATGAAAATAAAAAGGGATCCGTAGTTGTAATAAATGTTTGGATGCGATTTCGCACAAATTTAATTAAAGCTAGTCTACGTTGTTCATCTAATTCGCTCATTACATCATCTAATAATAAAATAGGATATTCTCCTGTTTCTGATTTTATAAATTCTAATTCAGATAACTTTAATGATAATATAGCAGTTCTTTGTTGTCCTTGAGAAGCATATTTTTTAGCTTCCTGTCCATTAATATGAACGATAAAATCATCTCTATGCGGACCTATAGATGTATACGTTTTATATATATCCTCTTTTACATTCGCCTTTAATGCCTCATAATACCATTTAGCATATAATATATCTGCTTCTTGAGCTTCTTTTGTTAATACATAAGGTTGATAATATACTAAATGAATACTTTCTTTTTTCGTCAACCGATGTTGAATCATTCCAGCTAATACATTAATTTTATAAATTACTTCTTTTCTTTTTCTAACAAGCTTTGCTGCTAATATCGCTAATTGTTTATCCCATTCCTCTAAAGATATATGTTTGCCACTTTTTAATTCTTTTAAAATAAAATTTCGTTGACTTAGTACCCTATTATATTGTAATAAATCCTTGTAATAAACAGCATTTGCTTGCGATATTTCCATATCAATAAAATGTCTTCTTAACGAAGGAGTTCCTTTGATTAATTGCAAATCATCAGGTGAAAATAATACTTCATTGACAAAGCCAAAAAAATCTTTTGATGAATATTTTGTATTATTAATCCATAATTCTTTTTTTTGTACTCGTGAAAGAATAATTTTTACTTCTTGTTCTACATCATTACGAATACAATGTACAATAATAGATCCACTTATTTGATGCCAATTAATTAAATCTTGATCATGTATCCCTTTATATGACTTACTCGTTCCGATCATATATAGAGCTTCTAATAAATTCGTTTTTCCTTGTCCATTTTTTCCATACAATACATGAATCATTTTAGGAAATTCTATATTTACTTGTTCGTAATTACGGAAATTAAGCAAACGTATAGATTTTATAATCATATTTCAGACCTTAATACTTTCCATGTACCTATATTTTTTATAGTAACAATATCACCATGATACAATTTTTTTCTTTTTACTAAGCAAATTTCATTATTCACTAAAATACGTTTTTCTTCTATAAAAAAACGTATATCTCCACCATTAGCAGTAATATTAGCCCATTTTAAAAATTGATCTAATTGTATATACGCTGTATGTATAGTAATTGTTTTCATTTATTTATTCCTCATTGGTGTTACAACAAATAAACAATCTGTTTTATCTTGATCCGTTACTAACATGGGGCTATTATTTTTTACTTTTAAAGAAATTTTATCTTGGCGACAATGTTTTAAAATATCAATTATATATTTACCATTAAAAGAGATGGTTAAATCTTCGCCTGTCATTGTACATGGAACCACGTCTTCAACAATACCATATTCAGGATGTTGACTCATTAATTTAATTTTTTGATTAGAAAAAGTAAAATTAATTACATTATATTGTGCATCTTTAGCTACAACTGAAGTACGTTCGACAGCACCTGTAAAGATATCTCTATCTACGATAATTTCACTTTGAAAATCTGTAGGAATAACGCGTTCATAATTAGGAAAATTTCCTTCAATTAACTGTGTTTTAATATATACATTACCAAAACGAACAGCTACATAATTACGAATAGCTGTAATAGTTACAATTTCAGGTATATCAACGGGTAATTGTCTTGAAATTTCTGCTAATAATTTACTCGGAATAACTACTTGTAATGGTGTTTCAATTGGTGTTTCAAGTAATGCTTTTTTTATGGCTAATCGGTGTGTATCTGTTGCTACCATAGAAATATTCGTATCATGTATATCTAAATAAGCTCCCATAAAAATAGCTTTAGACATATCAGTAGCACAAGAAAAAGTAGTACTATCAATCAAATCTTTTAAAATTAAACTATTTGTTTCCAATTGAGTATAGCCTAAATCTACGATTTCAACAGCATTAAAATCACTTGCATTCATAGTGGCACATTCAAATTTTAAATTACCACCAGTAATTATTAATTTTGAATCGGTATCTTTTTTTATAAAAGTAATATCATCATTTGATATTTTACGAATTAATTCAATTAAATATGGATTAGCAACAAATGTTTCTCCTTCTTCTTCGATAATACCAGGAATAATTGTTTTTATACCCATAGCATAATCATTTGCTTGTATTTCAATTTGATTATTAACAGCTTTAATGAAGATACCATATTCTGTGTTCATATTATTATTTTTATTTTGAGCAATTTTGGATACAACTTGCAATCCTTTGTTTAGATCATTTTTTTTTAAATGTAATTTCATAAGATTATCCCCTTTTTTATGATGAATATTTTTTTAATTAATTTATTATAAGATCGTATTCTTAATAATAGATATTGTGAAATTGTGGATATGTGTATAGATAAAGCTATTTTACACTATCCACATATGTGTATAATCAGTGGATAATTAAATTTAAATTATCCACATTTCCACTGTTTTTCGGAATATATTAAAATATCACAAACCATCCACAAAAATATATACCTAGTTATCCACTTGTTTGATTGTATTAATTAATTTATCAATGCTATTTTTAAATCGTTCGTCTGCTATATATTTAGTATTAATTTTTGTACATGCATGCATAACGGTTGTATGATCGCGCCCACCAAAACATGTACCGATATATGGATATGTATTTTCTGTTAATTCGCGGCATAAATACATTGCTATTTGTCGTGGTAAAGCAATATCTTTCGTCTTTTTTTTGCCCATAATATCTTTATAATTAATATTATAAAATTTACATACTACATTAATGATTTCTTCTATGGAAATATATTTTTTAGTTGTTTTATTTTGAATCAAATATCGTAATGCTCGTTGCGTTAACGATAAGGTAATTGATGTATGTTCAGTAGATGCTAAATCACGAATATTATTAAAAGCACCACTTAATTCACGAATATTTTCACTTACATTAGAAGCAATATAATTGATTGCGTCATTATCAATGGAAAGATTATATTTATCTGCCCATGTTTTTAAAATAGCTGTACGTGTTTCTAAATCAGGGGGATCAATCCATGCGACGGATCCGCTTTGGAAACGACTTCTTAATCGTTCTTCCATTCGTTCTATATCTAAAGGAGGCCGATCACTGGTTAAGACAATTTGTTTTTTATCTTGCTGTAATTTATTAAAGGTATGAAAAAATTCTTCTTTTGAGCTATCTTTATCACCTCGACCTAAAAACTGAATATCATCTACTAATAAGACATCAATATTTCTATATTGTTGTCGAAAGCTTTCTGTATTTTTATCTTGAATACATTTAATAAATTCGTTTACAAAGTCTTCACTAGTAATGCTACGTAAACGCATATGTGGAAATTTTTTTAAAATACTATGACCAATGGCATGCATTAAATGGGTTTTGCCTAAACCGCTAGCACCGTAAATATATAAAGGATTAAATTCTTTTCGTCCAGGTGCTTCAGCAACTGCTAATGCTTTGGCAAAAGCAATACGATTACTATTACCGACAATGAAAGAATCAAAGGTATAGGTTGTATCTAATTGATTTTCTGTTGATGGAATCGATATATTTTTTGCTTCTTTTATTGATAATGATGGCGTTTCCTTTTTTTTCTCCGATGTCGAGAGGGTCATATTTACAGGTACTAATTCAAAATCAGTATGGGTTTCTTTTACCTGTTTTGGTATAGGTTGAAGGTCAGATTTGTCTATTGTTTTAGAAGGAGTAGTTGTATCTATAGATTCTTTTGCACTACAAATTAATTTTACCGTTGTAGGTACACCTGTGACGGAAAATGCTGCTTTTTTTAAGTCGTCTAAATAATTATTAGAAAGATAGGAACACAAAAATTTTTGTGAAGTATCTAAGATAAGTATATTGTTTTCATATGAATAAGGAATAATAGAAGATTCAATCCATATTGTGTATAAATTAGGTGGAATTGTTTCTTTTAATTTATTTAACATTCCAATCCATAAAGTCGTTACATCTAATTCAGTCATGTCTATTCATCCTATCTATGTGTAATAAAAAAAAAGTGGATATATTGTGCATAATTTAATATATAAAAAAGTCAGCGTCTTAATATTATACGCTATAGTTACTATTTTGAGGGTAAATAATAAAAGCGGATAACGTGTGGATAAAATGTGCGTGGTTAAAGATAAAAAAATCGTTAAGTGGATAAATTATTTATAAGTATTGTGCATAGATGAGAAAAAAAGTAATAAGTCCGGTTATATACATAGCGTTTCGATAAAACAACTTATCCACAAAATGTGAATAAGTTGTTGATAAGTTGTTCATCTATCCACATTTTACAATAAAATTATTATTTTAAGCAACTACATTTAAAAATAAATTGTTCTTTTTTTTATAAGAGAATATAAAATAATTGACAGTAGTATATTTTTTCAATATAATTATGCTGTTATGGTGTAAATTCATATTGCCTATATATGTAATAAAGGAGGTGTCTCTTGTGAAACAAACATATCAGCCAAATACATTGTGGAGAAAGAAAACGCATGGTTTTCGTGAACGTATGAAAACGAAAGGCGGACGCATGGTATTAAAAAGACGCCGTTTAAAAGGACGTAAAAAACTCTCTGCTTAATTATTTTTAGGAAGGAACAGAAAGGTCCAGTGTGGATTTTTCTGTTCTTCTGATATTTTTGGGATTTGATATATGTATGAATTAATAAAAGCAAAAAGGTTACGTAAAAATAAAGAGTATCAATTCGTATATCGTCGAGGGAAATCATATGTAAGTCGGTTGGTGGTGTTATATGTTTTACGACGTTCTTCTAAACAACCGACACGAATAGGCTTTGTAACAGGAAAAAAAATCGGGTGTGCTGTAGAAAGAAATCGTTGCCGCCGATTAATGAAAGAAGTATATCGCTTACATCAGTATGAATTGCCTTCTGGATTTGATCTCATATTAATAGGTCGCAGTGCCTTGAAACATGCTAATTATATACAAGCAGAACAATATATTATAAAATTATTATATATAGCTAACGTGATAGATAATAAAAAATTATGAAAAAAACAGCAATTTTTTTAATTCGTTTTTATCAACAATGGATATCTCCTTTACATAGACCGTGTTGTCGATTCATGCCCACTTGTTCAGCATATGCGATAGAAGCAATACAAAAATATGGTTTGGGAAAAGGGTTGTATTTATCCATTCGTCGAATTTTGAAGTGTCATCCCTTTCATAAAGGAGGGTATGATCCAGTACCATAACATATTGTCATACATTGATAGGACGATTATAACTGACAGGAGTTGACAGAATTGTTTGAACATCTTATAAGCCCATTGACATATATTATGACAACGTTTTTAACCTACTGTTATACGGTAACACAACATGCAGGTTATCCAAGTTACGGTATTGCTATTATTATGTTAACGGTAATTATTAAGTTAATTTTATCTCCGTTAACGGCTAAGCAAATAAAATCTATGCAAGGAATGCAAGTTATTCAACCTAAAATTAAGGAGTTACAAAAGAAATATAAGGGTAATCAGAAAAAATTACAAGAAGAAATGAGAAAGTTATATAAAGAAACGGGTGTTAATCCTCTTTCAGGCTGTTTACCTATTATTATTCAAATGCCTTTTTTAATTTCTATTTTTTATGCATTGCGTACATATCCGTATGACCCAGCTTTTGAAAGCTTTTTGTGGTTATCTAGCTTAGGTGCACCAGATCCGACCCATGTATTACCTGTATTATCAGCAGTATCTACGTTTTTAATTCAAAAACAAATGACTGGGGTACAGGCTAATGAAGGTGAAGGACAAGGATCACAGCAAAAGATTATGCAAATTGTGATGCCTTTATTTATTGGTTGGATTAGTTGGCGTTTTCCTAGTGGCTTAGTTATTTATTGGGTATTATCGAATGTTTTTCAGTGGGCTCAACAAATGATCATGTTTCGCAATACGAGTAAAGGAGAATAAACATGAGAAGCGTGGAAGGAACGGGAAAAACGATTGACGATGCAATTCGTTCAGGGTTAGTTCATTTGGGATTAATTCAAGATGAAGTTGATATAGAAATTTTAGAAGAGCCTAAAAGCGGTTTTTTAGGTTTTGGTAGTAAATTAGCACGGGTACGATTAACGGAAAAAGCGAGTGTTAACGTACAAACAACTGTTTGTGATGAAATGGAAGACGTTTCTACGATAGCAGAGGAACCATTAGAGGAAAAATCTGTTAAGGAACATCTTTTTACACAAGAAGAAGCAGCAACTAAAGCGAAACAATTTGTATACTCCATTTTAAAAAATATGGGGGTATCGGTCATGATAGAAAAAATGATTAAATCGGATAAAATTATTTTATCTTTGCATGGTCAAAATTTAGGATTTTTAATAGGAAAACACGGACAAACGTTAGATGCATTGCAGTATTTAACTAATTTGACGACGAATCAGGGACAAACGGAACGTCATTTTATTATGTTAGATATAGAAAATTATCGTAGCAAAAGAGAAGATACATTGCGAAAATTGGCATTTCGATTAGCCAAAAAAGTGCGCTTAGAAAAAGAAAAAATTGTTTTAGAGCCAATGAACGGGTATGAACGAAAAATTATTCATTTAGCATTACAACATGAAATGAATGTACGTACGGATAGTGAAGGACAAGAGCCGTATCGTCATGTGGTCATTCATTATGAGTTATAAAAAAAACCGGTGCTATGCACCGGTTTTTTTGAAAGGAGTTCATGCATGATAGAAATTAATGAAACAATAGCGGCCATTGTTACACCTTTAGGAGAAAGCGGCGTGGGGGTTATTCGGATTAGTGGTCCTGAGGCTTTTTCTGTTGGGGATGCTATTTTTCAAAGTAATGTAGCCACCCCATTAAAAATGCGGCAAGATCGTAGTATTCAATACGGACATATTGTACATACAGATGGTACGATAATCGATGAAGTGTTATTATTACTAATGCAAGGGCCTCATTCGTATACGGCAGAAGATGTGGTGGAAATACAATGCCATGGAAATCGTTATGTGTTACAACATATACTAAATCTTGTTTTAGCAAATGGGGCTCGGTTAGCACGGCCGGGTGAATTTACGCAACGGGCATTTTTGCATGGACGTATAGATTTAGTCCAAGCAGAAGCGGTTATGGATATTATTCAAGCTAAAAGTTCACGTGGCTTAACGTGTGCAGAAGAACAATTAGAAGGGCGATTATCAAAAACTATCCAAGAGGTAAGAGTAGCATTAACGGATTTTATTACACGGCTTGAAGTCATGGTAGATTATCCTGAAGAAGATTTAGAAGAGATAGAAGTAAAAGATATTTCTGCTGCATTGCAGAATATACAAGTACTATTAGCGGAAATGTTGAAAAAATCGCAAACGGGGAAATGTATTCGTGATGGTATTTTAGTAGCTATTAATGGTGTTCCGAATGTAGGAAAATCAAGTTTGCTTAACTGTTTATTAGAGGAAGAGCGAGCTATTGTTACGGATGTACCAGGCACGACACGAGATGTTATTGAAGAATGGATTACTATTCAAGGGATTCCTGTTTGTTTGGTAGATACAGCGGGTATTAGACAAACGGAGGATAAAGTAGAACAAATCGGTGTTTTAAAAGCACAAGCTTATATGGATAAAGCGGATATTATTTTAATTGTGCTAGATAGTTCGCGTTCTTTGAGTCATGAGGAAAGAGATTTATTAATGCAGCAACAACAAAAGCCTTGCGTTGTTATACTAAATAAAACTGATTTAGCGCCCGTGATTGAAGCAGATGATATAGCTGTATATGGATTACCTATTATTTCTATTTCTGCTGGTCAGGGAACAGGTATAAGCGAATTAAAACAGGCAATTCTTGACATGATTATGGATGCGGGGTTACAAGGAGAGCGTAGTGTTTTATTGGCGAATACACGTCATATTGATTTAACAAGGCAAGCCAAATTATCTATAGACAGAGCGTTAGAAACGGTTCATGCAGGCTTACCGCTTGATCTAGCTATTATTGATATTCGAGCTGCTTGGGAGGCCCTAGGAGCTATTACAGGTCAAACTGTAGGAGAAGATATTATAACTGAAATATTTAGTAGATTTTGTTTAGGAAAATAAAGGAGGCTTACAAACTATGTTTGTAGTCGATTCATATGATGTAATTGTTATAGGTGCTGGGCATGCGGGGTGTGAAGCGGCATTAGCGTCTGCTCGGTTAGGAGCACGAACATTAATTGCCACGTTAAATTTGGATAATATTGCGTTAATGCCTTGTAATCCTGCTGTTGGGGGGCCAGGAAAAAGTCATTTAGTGCGTGAAATTGATGCACTTGGTGGAGAAATGGCAATTAATACGGATAAAACTTGTATACAAATGCGTATGTTGAATACAGGTAAAGGACCAGCTGTATATTCGTTACGTGCACAATCAGATAAAAAGTTATATCAAATGATGATGACCAAAAGATTAGAAGATCAAGATCATTTAGATGTAAAACAGCTTATGATAACGGAGCTATTATATGAAAATAATCGTATTACTGGCGTGGTTACCGAATTAGGGGAAATATATAAAGCTTGTTGTGTTATTTTAGCAACGGGGACCTATTTAAAAGGAAAAATTTTAATTGGGGATTGTTCATATGCTAGTGGTCCTATGGGGCAACGATCGGCCGACCAATTGTCTACTTCTTTACGTAAAATGGGGATTCGATTAATGCGATTTAAAACGGGAACTCCTGCACGTGTAGATAGAAGAACATTGCGGACGAAAGAAATGGATATACAAGAAGGGGATCTCGATGGACATGCTTTTTCGTTTTTATCTATGCGGAAAAATCGAAATTCGGATCACTGTTGGCTTACTTTTACAAATGAAGAAACACATCGGATTATACGTGAAAATTTGCATCGGGCACCGACTTGCAATGGTGCTGTAACGGGGATTGGACCGAGATATTGTCCGTCGATTGAATCTAAAATACAGCGATTTGCTGATAAAAAAAGGCATCAATTGTTTATTGAGCCTGAAGGAGCTTTAACAAACGAAATGTATATTCAAGGCATGAGTACTAGTTTGCCTGTAGATGTACAATATGCTTTTTTAAAGACTATTCCAGGATTAGAAGACGTTAAAATCATGCGGCCTGCTTATGCAATTGAATATGATTGTTTGGATCCGTTGCAATTAGATTCAACGTTAGCCGTTTTAGGAAAAAAAGGATTGTATTCAGCGGGGCAAGCAAATGGTACGAGTGGATATGAAGAAGCGGCGGCACAGGGATTGATGGCAGGAATTAATGCGGCTTTATATGTACAAGGAAGGGAACCATTTGTTTTAACACGTGCAGAAGCGTATATTGGGGTTTTAATTGATGATTTGGTTACTAAGGGGACGCAAGAACCCTATCGAATGATGACGAGTCGGGCAGAATATCGTCTGTTATTACGACAAGATAATGCGGATTTACGGTTAACGCAAAAAGGATATGATTTAGGATTAGTTACGGAAGAACGTTATACCTTATTTAAACAGAAAAAGCAGGCTTTAGAAATGGGGATTAACGTGTTAAAAGAAACGGTCATTACGCCGACTGCAGATAGTCAATCTAAATTAGTTCAAATAGGTACCGCTCCGATTAAAACGGGAACAACGGCTTATGATTTATTGCGCCGCACAGATGTTACGTATGCGTCGTTGCAATCTATTTTTTCTTTACCTACTGTATCTGTAGAAGTAATGGAAGAAATTGAAATCATGGTGAAGTATGAGGGATATATAGAACGACAGCAAGAACTGGTTAAAAAATTAAATAAATTAGAACAAAAATTAATGCCAACGGATGTAAAGTATGAAAGCATTGATACGGTATCGGTTGAAGGTAGACAAAAGTTAGCTCAAATTCGTCCTCGTTCATTAGGACAGGCTGCACGAATTTCTGGAGTATCGCCGGCAGATATTACGGCTTTATTAATTTATTTGGAACAACATCAACGGGAGAGAAAAGAATATGTTTCAAAATGAGCTTAAGAAAGCGATGCAAGCTATAGGCATTTCACTTACGGAGAAACAAATCACACAATATACATTGTTTTTTGAGGCGTTGGTAGAAACGAATAAAGTGATGAATTTAACTGCTTTGACATCGTCTATGGATGTGGCATGGAAGCATATTGCAGATAGTTTATCTTGTTATGATGAACGGTATTTTTTAGGTCACAAAAAAGTGTTAGATCTTGGTAGTGGCGCGGGGTTTCCTGGAGTGCCTTTGTTTATATATAATCCTGATTTGGAGATTACTTTTTTTGATTCTTTGCAAAAAAGGCTGTATTTTATCGAATCGGTCATTCAGCGGTTGAGTGAACAGCAATTAACGTATTTGCATGGACGAGCAGAAGATATGGCCCATCAGGAAGGGTATCGTGAAGCGTTTGATATAGTTACTAGTCGGGCTGTGGCACGGTTGCCTATATTGGCAGAATGGTGTTTACCTTATGTAAAAAAGGGTGGCTATATGATAGCACTTAAAGGTGCTCAATATGAAGCAGAAATCAAAGAAGCACAAAAGGCGATTGAGATTTTAGGTGGAATGATTGAGGAGGTACGCCCTGTGCAATTGGGCCAGTTTGCTGATAAGCGTGCTATTATTTATATTCGCAAAATAGCATCAGCACCAAAAAAATATCCTCGTAAGCCTAAGGTAGCAGCAAAGAATCCATTGTAAGGTAGGGATACATGTATAGTTATATACGATTTATTTTCGCAGAAGGAGTAGTATGAATATCATAAAAGAAACTCGATTAGGAGTAAAAACATATGGCAAAGCAATTTACCCAACTAAGGATGCTATATTGGTGTTAAGTTTTGGAACGACCTATGAACATACTAAAAAAGTAACGATTGATTCTATTGTGCAAGATATTCAGCATCGATATGCTGATACAAAAGTGGTACTTGCGTTTTCTTCACGAATTATTGTTAAGCGGTTAAGACAAAAAGGAATTGATATTCTTTCTCCTGAAGAAGCGTTAGACCAATTACAAGCGGAAGGTTATACGCGAGTGGTGATGGTGTCGTTAGATATTATTCCCGGTATTGAATATACTTATAAAATGGCTTTATTAGAAGCATATAAGCAGGCGTTTACACAGATTACTTTAAGTACTCCGTTGTTATATTGGATGGGACAGTCAGCATGTCGTGATGACGTAAAATTATTTATTGAAGCATTGGGAAGTCAATTTTTATCGTATTCGGATAAAACAGCCATTTTACTTATGGCACATGGTACGAATCACCCTGCTAATGCCTATTATGCGGTGATACAGGCGAAATTAGATGAATTAACAAATCGACCTGTATTTATTTATTCCATAGAAGGATGGCCGGAGTTGCAAGATATTATCCCGAAATTAGTAAAACTGAAAATTACCGATATAGCTTTAATGCCGATGATGTTGGTTGCGGGCGATCATGCACATAATGATATGGCTGGTGAGAATGAAGGGTCGCATTTACACTTATTAAAAGCAGCAGGATTTACGGTTCATACATATATGCATGGCTTAGGAGAAAATGCAGCGATTCGTAAATTGTTTGTAGAGCATACGGTAGAAGCGGTAAAAGATGGGGGAGAGATATAAAACCATAGTTAAAATATTTTCTTGGGTAGTAATTGACGTATTATAGGTTGTCGTTATAAAATGACAAGAGATTATATTAACTGCGGTGTTGGTGGACAAGACCGCAGTTTTCTATGTGTTTATTATTGGTAATCCCGATATTCAAGGAGGTTTTTGTATGTTAGCATCAAAATTATATTGTCCTACATTACGAAATGATCCGGTAGAAGCGGATATAGTTAGTCATAAATATATGTTAAAGGCTGGCATGATTCGTAAAAATGCATCGGGTTTTTATTCTTTTTTACCTCTTGCACGGCGTTCTATTTTAAAAATAGAACAAATTATACGTGAGGAAATGAATAAAACGGGAGCGCAGGAAATTATGATGCCGATTGTCCAACCCGCAGAAATTTGGCAAGAATCTGGTCGCTGGGATGTATATGGTAAAGAAATGTTTAAATTAGTGGATCGCCACGGAAAAGAACATTGTTTAGCACCGACACATGAAGAATTGATTACGACATTGGTACGTAATGAATTACGGTCATATAAACAATTGCCTATTAACTTATATCAAATTCAAAATAAATATCGGGATGAAATTCGGCCGCGGTTTGGCTTGATGAGAAGTCGTGAATTTGTGATGAAGGATGCTTATTCTTTTGATATGGATGAAGAAGGATTAGCACTTACTTATCAAGATATGTATAATGCGTATAGCCGTATTTTTACTCGTTGCGGATTGCAATATAGTATTGTTTTGGCTGATTCTGGACAAATCGGCGGAAAATATAGCCATGAATTTATGGCATTAGCTCAATCAGGGGAAGCAGAAGTGGTGTCTTGTACGCACTGTGAGTATGCTGCCGATATTGAACAGGCAGAACCAAAGACTTTAACTATGGACGTAGAACCAATGGTAGAACTTAGTAAATTTGCGACGCCGCATTGCTCAACGATTGAAGAGTTAGTTAAGGTTGCAGCTGTTCCTATTGAAAAAACAATTAAAGCTGTCGCCTTTGATATAGACGGAGTATTGGCTTTGTGTATGGTCCGGGGCGATCATGATGTAAATGATGTGGCGGTACAGCGTATTGTGGGGGGCAATGATGTTACGACAGCAAGTGCCGAATTACTTAAGCAACATGGATTAGTGCCAGGATATATGAGTCCTATTGGAGCTAATAAAACAGATGAGTCTTTTGTCATATTGGTAGATCCTACCGTAATGCAAATATATAATGGGGTGGCTGGAGCGAATGAAGAAGGCTATCACTATCGTTATGTCACTCCGCAACGAGATTTTACGGACGTTCGCGTTGAAACGATTCGTTTTATGACGGAACAGGATCAATGTCCGCTTTGTAATGCACCCATTCAACGGGCTCATGGTATTGAAGTAGGACAAGTATTTCAGTTAGGAACAAAATATTCCGAAGCGTTACAAGCTACTTTTTTAGATAAAACCGGCAAGGCCAAACCATTTGTGATGGGGTGTTATGGCATTGGGGTAACGCGTACATTGGCAGCATCTATTGAACAGTATCATGATGAAAATGGAATTATTTGGCCAGTTGCTATTGCACCTTATGAAGGTGTAATATTACCTTTAAATATGAAAGATGAATCGATGGTAACGATTGCTCAAAATCTTTATGCACAATTAATGGTAGATAACGATGAATTTGTGTTAGATGATCGCAATGAAAGAGCTGGTGTTAAGTTTAAGGATGCCGATCTTATAGGTTATCCTATACAAGTAATAGTAGGTAAAGATGCGGTACAACAGGGAAATATAGAAATTAAAATTCGGCGAACTGGTGAAAAATATGTTGTACCTATTAATGAGGCAGCTAGTCAGGTTCAGAATAAGTTAAAAGAATTACGTCAATTGCACCAATAATAGGGAAACATAACAGGGAGGCATAGAACCCAAAGAGGTCATCAAGAAAATGGGGATGACCTCTTTTTTTGACGGCAAGTAATCTTATGACCGCAGTACTTAGATAGTGATAGTATATTTTTAGTATTAGCGATGAGAGCAAAAGAGATGCTACGTGAAGTAAATCACTATTGATATGGTGGTAGTAAATATGCTATTATACAAATAAGGCAAAAGATAGCATCACATAAGTGAGTTATACTTTAAAAAAGATATGCTATGATACGGCAATGAATTTTATATAGATATGTTTTACTGCTTGGATCATAAGGACTGAGACAGGAAGTTATCCACGGTAGGGGAGTCTTATTTGAGGAACCTGGTGTCGTTGACCTTTTTGGCTTGGGCTAAAAAGGTTTTTCTTTTGCCAAAATATCATAAAGGGGTGTATTATGCAATTATTTAGTACGGTTCAAGAGATGCACGAATATAGTAGAAAACAACGGGCATTAGGAAAGTCGATTGGCTTAGTTCCAACGATGGGATGTTTACATGAGGGACATTTGACTTTAATGAAAGAAGCGAAAAAAAATTGTGATGTGGTTATTGCATCAGTATTTGTTAATCCTATACAATTTGGGCCTAATGAAGATTATGATGCTTATCCGCGTCAAATTGAGCGTGACGCATCAGCCTTGGAACAAGTTGGAGTGGACGCTTTGTTTTGTCCATCGGTCAAGGAAATGTATCCTAAAGGATACCATACATATATTGAAGTAGAAAACGAGTTCACAAATAAATTGTGCGGTGCAAAGAGACCCGGCCATTTTCGTGGGGTTGCAACTGTGGTGACAAAGCTGATGAATATTACCGCAGCTGAACATGCTTTTTTTGGACAAAAAGATGCACAACAAGTGGTTGTATTATCGCGTGTTGTGGCTGATTTAAATTTGCCAATTCAGATTCATATGGTACCTATTGTACGTGAACCTAGTGGTTTAGCTTATAGTTCTCGCAATACCTATTTATCGAGTATAGAAAAAAAGCAAGCACTGATTCTTTCTCAAAGTTTACAAAAAGCTAAAACAGCATATTTAGCTGGGGAACGGAATAGAGGATGTTTGATAAAAGTAGTAACAGAAACATTGGCACAAGAAAAAATGGCTGTTGTTGATTATGTTCAAGTATATACGTTTCCTGAGTTGGAAGAATTTTCTTCTTATACGGGAAAAATTATTATTGCTATTGCTGTGTATATTGGTAAAACTAGATTGATCGATAATATTATATTGGGGGAATAAAAGATGTATTTGCATATGTTAAAGTCGAAAATTCATTGTGCTACGGTTACAGAAGCTAATTTACAATATGTGGGAAGTATTACTATCGATGAAGCCTTAATGGAAGCAGCACATATTTTGCCTAATGAACGGGTACAGATTACTAATAATAATAATGGTGCTCGGTTAGAAACGTATGTTATTCCAGGAAAACGAAATTCTGGAGTTATTTGTTTAAATGGTGCGGCGGCACGTTGTGTTCAAGTAAATGATGTTGTTATCATTATGGGGTATGCATGGATGGATGAAACCGAAGCGAAACAGCATAAACCAACAGTGTTGTTATTAAATAAGGATAATACTATTCGGGAGGATAGTTATGTAGAGTCCCATGGGCATATAGAATAATTAAAGAATATATGTTAAGAAGACTAATGTTTCACGTGAAACATTAGTCTTCTTTTTTTGAGGAAGGCTATATAAAATGCCACCTTGTTTCACGTGAAACAAGGTGGCATTGTGATAGATGAATCAAGAAGATGGCACTAGATAAGGAGTTTATAATTTATGCTCTGTATTAAAATGGCGAAGGCGCAAGGCATTCAATACGACACAAATACTACTGCAACTCATAGCAGCAGCGGCAATCATTGGATTTAATTTTATTCCACATAATGGATATAATAGGCCAGCAGCTAAAGGAATCCCAATGATGTTATAAATAAATGCCCAAAATAAATTTTCCTTTATATTGCGTAAAACGCATTTGCTTAAACGAATAACGTTGACGGCATCATTTAAGTCATTTTTTATCAAGATGGCATCGGCACTGTCCATGGCAATATCTGTGCCGGCACTAAGGGCTATTCCGAGATCGGCTCTAGCTAGTGCTGGGGCGTCATTAATTCCATCTCCTATCATTGCTACTACATGTCCTTCCGATTGTAATTTAGCAATGTGTGTTTCTTTATCTTGCGGGAGTACTTCGGCTATGACACGGGGGATTTTTAATTGTTTTTTTAGGGCATTTGCTGTTCGTTGATTATCACCTGTAAGCATAATTATTGATAATCCAAGCTTTTTTAATGCATTGATAGCTGATTCACTAGTTTGTTTAGGGGGATCGGCAACTGCAATGATACCGAGTATTTGTGTGGCGGAGGCAAAGATCAAAGGCGTTTTTCCTTCGTCCGATAATTGATGTATTTTTGGTAATATAGATGTTAAATCAAGGTGTTTTTCTTGTAGTAATGTTGTATTGCCAGCGTAATATATTCTGTCTTGAATGGTGGCTTCTATTCCCTTACCAAAAATCGCTTTCATCGTATCTACAGTTGTAGGTGTGATCTTATGGTGTTTGCCATAAGATCTGATGGCTTCGCCTAAAGGATGTTCACTGCCTATTTCCATTCCTACGGCCAAGGATAATAGTCGGTTTTGGTCTAGTGAGTAAGGGAGAATATCTGTTATAGTTGGAGTACCGGTTGTGATAGTTCCTGTTTTATCTAAGACGATAGTATCAACGTGATGGGCAATTTCTAAAGCTTCGCCTGATTTTATTAGTATTCCCGACTCTGCTCCTTTGCCCATACCTACCATAATCGCAACAGGTGTGGCTAAGCCTAAGGCACAAGGGCAAGAAATGACAAGAATGGAAATGCCTATTGAAAAAGAAAATTCTATGGTCGCATCCATTATAAAATACCAAGCAGCGGTAGCTATAAGGGCGATACCGATGACGATAGGAACAAAATAAAAGGCGATGGTATCGGCTATTTTGGCAATAGGCGCTTTACTGGTAGTTGCTGCATCCATTAATTGAATAATTTGTTGTAATGTGGTATCAGTACCGACTCGTTGAGCTGTTACATGGATAGTGCCGGTTTTGTTTAACGTAGCTGATGTGACCGTATCTCCTACTTGCTTTTCGACAGGCATACTTTCTCCTGTTAGTGCTGATTCGTCTATTGTTGTGATTCCTTGTTGAATAATTCCATCTGCGGGAATTCGTTCACCTGGTTTTATTTGCAAGAGATCGCCTACCTGCAATTTGTCGATTGCGATAGTTATTGCTTTGTTTTGCCGTAATATAGTAGCTTGTTGTGGCGATAAATCCATTAATCTTTTTATAGCTGTGCCAGTTTTATTTTTTGCTAACGTTTCTAAATATTTTCCGATAGATACTAAGGTAACAATCATCCCGGCCGATTCAAAGTATAAATTTGTACTGTATGTTTGCACTAATGGTAGATTGCCTGTTCCTAAGCCTATACCAATACGATAAATAGCGAATATACCAAATATGGTTGATGCTAATGAACCGAGGGCAACGAGACTATCCATATTGGGGGAGGCGTGCCATAAGTTTCTTAAACCGTTTCGATAATAATTTTTATTATATAACATAATTGGAATTAGCAATAAAAATTGGGTATAAGCATAGGTTAAGGCATTTTGGGAGCCATCAAAAAGTTGTTCTATGATAGATGGTACAGGTATACCAAAGAGATGATACCACATAGTATGCATGGCAATATACATCAAAGGGAGTAAAAAGAGGACGGAGCCTATAAGATTGTGTTTCATTGTAGTTGTTTCAGCGGATGTATCTAATGTGTTCTTTTCCGTTTTTGTAGCATTAGGTAGGGAGGCACCATAACCAGCTTTTATTACTGCTTGGATAATCTCAGCGGACGATAAGATGGTTTCATCATAACTTACTTGCATGGAATTGGTAAGTAAATTGACGGTAATGGTGCTTATGCCCGGAAGTTTTTGTAGTGTTTTTTCAATACGGGCAGAACAGGCAGAACAACTCATGCCGGTAATGTTATATTTTTCGTTTTTCATAAGGACGTTCTCCTTCTCTTATTTTATATTTTTCTGTATTAATGTAAGTAGTCGTTCTAAGGCTTCGATAGAACCTGTTTGTATATCTGGTAGTAGTGTTGACGTATGATAGAATAATAATTCGGTGGTACATGAATGTAAGGCCGCTTGGATAGCTTTTATTTGTGTAAGTGTATCATGACAAGAGCGTTTGTTTTCTATCATGTTTTTTACACCTCTTACTTGTCCTTCAATTCTATTTAAACGTGAAATTATCTTTTGTTCTTTTTCTGTTAGTAGTAGATTTGAATTTGTCATTATAGTTCTCCTTGTTATATTTATGACGCATACATTGTAGGGGTATATATTGTATGATATACCCCTATAATGTATGCGTCAATGGGCAAAAAAAACGATAACACTTGTTGTTATCGTTTTTTTTTTATTTTAATTTTTCTAATACGGCTTGTGTTTCATCTACAGGTGCTGCATCTGCAGCAATAACAGAACCTTTGAAGACAATAGCATCTAAGCCTTTTTCTTTGCGAACTATGTTTACTTTATTAGCAATATCTTGTTGAATTGGTCCAAAAATTTGATTTTGTAAAGCATTTAAACGTTGATTTAATTGTTGTGCTAATGCACGACGTTGATCATCTGTTTTTAATGTAGCTGATTGATTAGTGAATTCTGTATTGGCTTGTTTTACAGCACTTTGCATTTGTACTACTGCTTTTTGGTAATTTTTATGGGAAGTTACTAAGGTATCAAAATCTACACTACCAATTCCAGCAGCAAATGCAGAAGTTGCTGCACTTACTGTAATAGTACCTAATACAGCTAATGAAACCAATTGTTTTTTTACATTCATGATACATCCTCCTAATCGCATATTTGCGAGTATTAACATACTTGTATGTATTATAGCAAATGATTTATAAAAAAACAACCATAGTGGTAATTATTTACAAAATAGGTTATTTGGAGTCATCTTTTCCTTCTTGATCGATATCATCGTCATTAATGTATATGTATTTATCTTTTTTTAATTTCTCAATAATTTCAGGAGCCATGGCGATTAATTTCTCAAAAGCGGAGGTTTGATGACCGTCTTTTTTGATAGAAAACATTTCTACGCGGTCACCCTTTATTACTAATATTGCGGCAGGTTCCATTTTTGCACCACCGCCACCACCAGAATTGGAGCGTCCTGTTTCTTTTTTTCCAGTCAAATTATTCGCTCCGAAACCAAAAGATATGTCTACAAAAGGAACTAAAATAGCGTCTCCAATATGTACAGCTTCTCCTACCACCGTTTCTACACGAATCATTTCTTGAAATTTTTCAAAAAGCGTATCTAGTGTTAATTCAGTTTTTTCCATGAGGTTCATCCTTTCTTATTCTGTATAAGTTTATATAGCTGTTTGCGAATAGGGGTATATAGTAATAATTGGCTTGTGTGCCAAATAAAATGAGCCGGGTATATATATCCTTGTGCGGTAATTGTACAATCACAGCAGGGGGATAAAAAATCAAAGGCAAGTTTTTTTACATGTTCTTTACCGTAAGTATAAATAATTCCCGCTAATATTCCTGTTTTATAAGGATCACCTAGTCCTATTATACCTGTTATGATACACTGTCTAATACGAGAAATATATAGTAATGTAAATATATAGCTGATACATTTATCTAATATATCTAGATTCATTAAATGTATCATAATAGGTAGAAAATAGTCGTCTGATGAAGAGGGCATAGTTGCTTTTTGGGAGGTATCAGAAATGGATATATCCGCTAAAGTATCTTCATTGATTGTTGCGGTAGATGGTGGTGGAGAGGAATCCTTTTTTGTGTTGTCGTACATCATTGTATAGTGTAAGGTACGGTGATATATCAGCGGAGAAACGCCCCAGGTAATGTTTACCGTAAATGAGTAAGGCGTGCCTAGATGAATAGATAATGAATAAGAACAAGGGATATATAACAAGAGTATAAGCAGGCATAAACTAATGATTAAAATAAAACTCAGGATACTCATGTTAGGTACTCCTTTATTATAGGATAAGAATAAAAAGAAAAATGATAATTAACATTATTTCTTGTCGGAGTTATTAAATACGCAAGCAATGGCATTGGTGCCGTAACAACGAGAACAAGAGATACAAGTCGCTGGTTCTGTGTTACCATTACGCCAAAGATTGGGTAAGTCAGGCTGCCTTAAAAAGGGGCGTGACATAGAAATAAAGGTAATATCAGTTTGTTGCAAAGTGGTTTGAATTTGCTCTATATTGCGATAGCCACCGACAACACCTATATCGATGGGTTTATCTTTTAAAGCGGAGGCAATTGCTTGTGCGTATTGTTTAAAGTACATAGGTTCTTTTGTGCGGCGGATAGCCCGGATGGGACCTTTGCGTGGGAGGGAAGACATATTGCCGCCACTCACTTCAATGGCGTTTACCCCAACATCGGCTAAGCGAAGCATAATTTCGTATCCTTCTTCTTCGGTAAGTCCTCCTTCTTCCATAAAATCAGCACAATTTATTTTTACCCAAAGGGGAAATTCTTTTCCTACTACGTTGCGGATCGTTTGTATTGTTTCAAATAGAAAGCGCGAACGGTTTTCTAAGGAGCCGCCGTATTCATCTTGACGACGATTAAAGAAAGGGGTTAAAAATTTACTAATTAAGTAGCCGTGAGCAGCATGAATTTGAATTCCATCAAAGCCAGCTTTTTTTGCACGTAGAGCTGCTTTGCCCATATCTTTGATTAACTGATATATTTCCGCTTGGGTGAGGGCGTGGGATTCTTGTATTGTTTTTCCTACTTTTTCGGATATTCCACTCGGACTAATAATGGTTCCCTTTCCTTCGGGTAACATGATAGCTCCGCCAATTTCTACGAGTTGAGCAATTATTTTGCTGTGATACATATGAACACGTGCTACGAGTTTGGATAAAGGGGAAATACATTCATCATCATGGATACAAATTTGACAGTGTTGATGGGGTTCTAGCGGGCTTGCTGCAATCATTCCCGTAATGATGATGCCTACCCCACCATTAGCTAAGCGCTGATAGGTGTGAAACATTTCTTCTGTTGGATGCCCCTCAGCGTCGGCAAGTCCTTCAAATGTTGCGGAACGTACCAAATGGGAAGAAGCTGAAATACCGCCAATACGACAATTCTCAAATAACATGAACAATCTCTCCTTGCATAGGGTAAAAATAAAATTTTATCATATTATTATAGACTAATGCACGGAAAAAATCTATTTCTATATAAGTAAAATAAACCGATTTTTGATATAAAGGAAAAGTTTTGTGCTTGAGATTAGGCATTTTGACGGTTTTCGTGTATAATATAAGTGCTTGTTAATTTGGCATGTATGAAGGGATGTAAAAGCTATGGCTACAGCAATGGTAATTGGCACCCAATGGGGTGACGAAGGAAAAGGCAAAATTGTTGATTATTTAGCACAAAAAGCGGATGTGGTTATTCGTTCGCAAGGTGGAAATAATGCAGGGCATACGGTCGTTGTAAACGATCAATCATTTGCATTGCGACTCTTACCTTCGGGAATACTATTTTCGGATAAAACGTGTATTATTGGTAGTGGTGTTGTCGTAAATCCAAGTGTACTATTAGCAGAAATTGATAGTATAAAAGCACGAGGTGTGCATATTAGTTCATTAGAAATTTCTACTCGTGCACATGTTATTTTCCCATATCATATTCGTATTGATGAGGAAGATGAAAAATTAAAAGGCGAGGCTAAAATTGGTACGACTAAAAATGGGATTGGACCATGCTATGCTGACAAAGTTAATCGGATAGGTATTCGTGTTGGCGATATGCTTGATGAAGCGGTGTTCCGAGAAAAATTAAAATATAATGTAACATTAAAAAATCGCTTATTTAAAATGTATTATGAATGCGATGGCTTTTCATATGAAGAAATGCTACAGGAATATTTAGAATATGCAGAAAAAATTCGTCCATATGTAAGAGATACGGATTATTCTGTAAATTATTATATTTCGCAAGGGAAAAAAGCTTTGTTTGAAGGTGCCCAAGCGACGATGTTGGATTTAGATCATGGTACGTATCCTTTTGTTACGAGTTCTAATCCCACTTCGGGTGGTGCTTGTGTTGGTGCAGGTGTAGGGCCGCGGAAGATGGAGAATATTGTGGGGGTAGTAAAAGCGTATACTACTCGTGTTGGCGCAGGACCATTTCCAGCAGAACAGATTAATGAAGCAGGTGAATATTTACGAAATACGGGGCATGAATTTGGTACGGTTACAGGTCGCCCGCGACGGTGTGGTTGGTTGGATACGGCTGTTGTAAAGTATGCGGCGATGTTAAATAGCTTAGATTATTTAGCGATTACGCGGTTAGATATTTTAGATGGGTTGGATACGATTAAAATTTGCACTGGTTATACTTATGAAGGGGAAAAAATAGAAGAGTATCCAGCAAGTTTGGCTGTTATGGAAAAAGTACAACCTATTTATGAAACATTACCGGGTTGGAAAACGCCAATTTCTCATTGTCGAAATTACGAAGAATTGCCTAAAGAAGCACGTGCATATGTAGAACGTATTAGCGAATTAGTAGGGGTACCTTTAGGCATTGTTTCTGTTGGCCCCAATCGAGATCAAACCATTATTTTACAATCTATTTTTTAATAATAAGTAAAAATAAAAAAATAAAAAGGCTATCGTAATAAGATAGCCTTTTTTAGTTATTACAAGTATTTGATAAGGCACAGTGAGAACAGCTGCTAGTCGAACAATTTTCGGTAGAGCGTAAACAGAAGAGAACGGCGAGTGATTTGCGAGGAAGTAATAAACCACCAGGGGTGGTAGAAATACCGAGTTCTTTACCTCCGGCTGCTAATGCTAGGTCTAATTGTTGGCGCATGGGCCAATCGCCATTTCCCGGGATAAAACACCAAGCTATGGATAAATGTTTATCGTGTACCATTTCGTCTATGGTTTTGGCAAATTGTTCTAGATATAATTGTAAAGCGAAGGTTGCTGTCGCATCTAAAGCAATTCCTTGCTGAAAATCTTTGGCTAAAAAACGTTCATCAATCATATTTTGTAGGGCATTTCCGAGGGTGATTACACCAGCTAGTAACATCGTTGTATGAGCTAATAACGATAGTAGTTTTTTGCTTTGCATTTCAAATGAATGGTCACCGAGTAAATGATGAGAATCAGCATCGTAAAAAACTTGTTTAAATGTTCCTTGGGGAGTTGCGACCGTTTTTATTGAGTCACAAGCTTCTTGAAGTTGGTTTTCGTGAAATTGATTTTGACCACGTGAAGCGAGAAATTCTTTTAATTTATGCATGGGTATTGTTGGTAATGGATCATTATATAACGTCATATAGACACAACCTTTCGATATATTTAATATATTTTCTATTGTATAAAGGCAGGGGAATATTGCCTGATAAAGGATGGAATTCCTCTAGTTACTACATCTATACTATGCTATACTATACTATAGATTTGATTTTAGGAATGGGGTGAATAGGGTGGCATATGTCATTGCCGTGACCAATCAAAAAGGTGGCGTAGGAAAAACAACAACTGCTGTTAATGTTAGTGCGTGTTTAGCAGAGAATGGAAAAAGAACCCTATTAATAGATCTGGATCCACAGGGAAATGCTACAAGTGGTTTAGGAATTGATAAAGAAATATTAAATACCAGCATATATGACTGTTTAATTGATAGTACACCTTTACAGGATATTTTACAACCATCAGTGGTAAAAAAATTACAGGTGGCACCATCTACGTTGGATGTTGCTGGGGCATCGGTGGAATTAGTTAATGTAGAACAACGAGAATATGTGTTGAGAGAACGAATTAAACCACTTTTACAAGACATGAAAAAAGCGTTTGAATATATTATTATTGATTGTCCACCGTCGTTAGGCTTATTGACGATTAATGCACTAACGGCAGCTGATTATGTGTTGATACCAGTGCAGTGTGAATTTTATGCTTTGGAAGGATTAGCTCAACTTATGAAAACGATCGATATGGTGCGTACGACATTTAATCATTCGTTAAAGGAATTGGGTTTGATATTGACTATGTATGATGGTCGGACAAATTTATCCATTCAAGTGGCAGAAGAAGTTAAAAAATATTTTAAGGGAACCGTTTTTAAAACGATTATTCCACGTAATGTTAGATTGGGAGAAGCACCTAGTCATGGCGTACCAATTACTGTATATGATGGGCATTCAAAAGGCGCGGAGGTGTATAAAAAATTGACCAAAGAGGTGATGCACCGTGTCGTCTAAAAAAACAGCAGGTAGTGGAAAACATGGATTGGGGCGAGGCCTAAGTGTGTTTTTACCTCAACGAGAGGATAGCCGTGAAGGTGATACTATTCAACAAATCAAAATAGCGAATATTCAGGTGAGCTCGCATCAACCTAGACGTACGTTTCCGCTAGAAGGATTACAAAAATTGTCGGAATCGCTTAAAGCGTATGGACTTGTACAACCTATTATTGTACAAAAACAGCCAGACGGAGGATTTGTTTTGGTGGCTGGAGAAAGAAGATTGCGTGCCGCTAAGTTATGTGGTTGGGAGTGGATTCCTGCCTGTGTACGGACATATGAGGAGCAATTGGCCGCGGAAGTAACCTTGATAGAAAATATACAGCGTGAAGATTTAACGGCGGTTGAAGAGGGGATGGCATATCAGCGTTTTATTGAAGAATTTTCCTTGACGCAGGAACAAGTTGCTGCTAAAGTGGGTAAGAGTCGTTCGCATATAGCGAATATGATACGGTTATTGCAATTGCCTGAGTCTATTCAAGCGATGATTGATCAAGGTCAGTTATCGATGGGGCAAGCACGGCCATTGCTATCTTTATCAGAGCGGGCTCAGCAAGAAAAGCTGGCAGCACTTATTGTGGCACAGGAACTTTCTGCTCGACAGGCAGAGCGGTTGGTAAAAGATGCTAATTTAGGCAAAGATAAACGGAAAAAAATGCCACAAGACACGTTTTTAAAAGAGGTACAAGATCAGCTAAAAGTTCATTTAGGAACGTCTGTAGCTATTCGTTTAGATCAACATAAGCAAAAGGGAAAAATTGAAATATCTTTTGCATCAGAAGCGGAATTTGAAAGATTGTTAGCCCTATTGACAGATCTTGACAACCGGGATGATAGAAAAGAAACAATATCTTTTCATGTGTAAATAATGTATGAATAAAAGAGTTACTAGAGCAGGTGAAGAAAATGATTTTGGGAGGCATGTGGTTTCCTATATATGGGATTATTGTTATATTTATAGGAATCATTTTGTTGTTTTTATTAGGATATATCATTAGATTGAATATACGGTTAAATCGCTTGCATAAAAAATATGATTTTTTTATGCAAGGCGCGTCTGGTCAGAGTATAGAATATAAATTACAGGAAGAAGTACGTCACTTATATGGATTAAAAGATATAGTACAAAAGATTCAGGATGAACAACAAGCCATATTATCGATACAAAATTATTGTTTTTGTAAAATCGGCTTGAAAAAATATGATGCTTTTGACAATATGGAAAATCAGTTAAGTTTTGCCATTACACTTTTAAATAAAAAAAATGATGGTTTTTGTTTATCTAGTATATATGGCCGAAATGAATCAAGAGTGTTTGCTAAACCTATTATTAATGGCACTTGTACATATAGTATGAGTGATGAAGAAAAGGACAGTTTGTCACAGGCATTACAGCATGAAGAGTAGAAAAAATTCTATATTAGTAAGAAAGGATTGGTTAAGCATGCAAGATGGGAAAATAAAAAAGATCCCATGGCGAGAATCAATTCGTGCATTCACTTGTTTGTGGTTATATGATAGTAAACAAGATGTTGTCTTTACACCAGTGCAAATTCGTCGATGGGTGCGTATAGGTGCCGCTATAATAGTCATCATTATAGTAGCTATTGGAATGATTATATATCAATTTATGGCCTTACAGCAGGCTCAAGATGAAGTTGATTTATTACAGCGACAGCGGGAATTAGTCACTCAAAAAATAGAAATTTTACAACAAAAAGTAAATATTATGGGGAAGATAGCACAAGAATTACAAATGGATAGACAAGGAAAGGATAGCTTCCCAAAAAATAACGGCAGTCATACGGAAGAAGTAAATATTGGGCATTCTTCTTATGATGATCTGGCATTGGCTGCCGGTAAGTTAGATATGTATGTAAATGCCCAAATTATTAAATTTATCCTTATAAAAGAGGGGATAAATCAGAATCAAGGTGCAGGTAGTGCGAATAATGTTGTTGATGCGAAAGTAAAGATCCCTTCTATTTGGCCAGTGCGAGGAAGAATTACGTCTTTTTTCGGTCCACGAATTAGGCCTATGGCTGGGGCATCGTCTTTTCATGAAGGTGTGGATATTGGTGTCCCTATCGGGACCCCGGTACATGCAACTGCTACCGGGATAGTGGCGTTAGCTACATGGGTAGGAGGATATGGGAATTTAGTGGAAATTACCCATAGTGAAGGATATACTACACGGTATGCACATAATTCTTTATTATTGGTTGTGGCAGGGCAACATGTATCTACAGGAGATATTATTGCTCTTTCTGGAAGTACGGGAAAAAGTACGGGACCACATGTACATTATGAAGTTCGATTACAAGGAAAAGCATTGAATCCAATTCTTTTTTTACCATAAGGTAAGGAAAAAGCATCCTTTCTTATATAAGAAGGGATGCTTTTTATATACACCAAGGTAGATAATTGTTTAACTGTTTTTTTCTTTCTTTCCAATCGGGCATGATTGTTGTCATGATATTATAAAAATGTTTTGAATGATTAGGATGGATAAGATGGCATAGTTCATGAACCATGACCTGATCTAATAAAGGGGAAGGCATAATGGCTAAATAGGTGCTTAGCGTGATGAGGCCTTTGGTGGGCATACAAGATCCCCAACGTGCATGCATTATTCGTTGTTTTAATTTAGGAAAGGGAAGGGAATAGTCGTAAAATAAAGGAAACATACGGTTAGCACTTTGCGTAAACAATGTTTTACCTTCTTGACGTAATAATAAGTGATAAAGGGCAAGCCGTTGTTGTAGTGTATTGTTCACAAGTTCCATGTGGATCGTTGTTTGGCATTTATAAATGGTGCTTCTTCGTTTCCCTTCTTTAATATGTAATATATGAGGCTTTCCGTTTAGTAGTAAAATGCAGCCCTCTTGTAAGGCAATAGAAATAGTATTATTATTTTTTAAACGGATTAGGTTTTTCTTTATAGTATCTTCGTGCTTTTTTAAGAATGCGTAAATTTGTTCCCATGGAACGTGCGGTGAAGCTGATATATGGATATGCCCATCACGATATAAGCGAAGATTGATATTTTTGACGGGTTTTCTTTCTAAGATAATTGTTTGATTTAAGAAGGGAATATATTTTGTTTCAGAGATATAGTTTGTCATGATAACACCTTTCTTATAGAACATTTATGCTATAATGTAAAGTATAACATAGTGGGAGAAAATAAATATAATGATAGAATTTACAGCTATTGATTTTGAAACTGCAAATAAGTATGCTAATAGTGCTTGTTCCGTTGCGATTGTACAAATGCAAGGAACAATATGCGTACAAGAAACATATACGTTAATTAAGCCGCCTTTTATGGTTTTTGAGACGCCGAATGTACAAATTCATGGTATTACACCACAACAAGTGATGCATGAAAACAAATTTGATACCTTATGGCCAACATTAGCACCGCAATTAGATAAATATATTGTGGTAGCACATTATGCGGCATTTGATATGCGGGTATTACGCAGTTTGTTGAAAACATACCAACTACCAAAACCAACGTTACGCTATATGTGTACCGTAGAGCTTTCACGGCGAGTATGGCCACATCTTAAAAATCATAAATTGGATACGCTTGCAGATATGTTGGGAATTTCATTTCAACATCATCAAGCGTTAGATGACGCTAGGACGTGTGCAAAAATTTTATGTGCTGCTATAGAAAAAGTAGGGGCACAAAGTATCGAAGAATTGGTATATCATACAGGAATATCGCTAAAAAAATTATAAAGGTATATGTGTAAAGGGCATATGATTTTATTAATAATACGATTTTTAAAAATATCCTTACATAATTAAAAACAAGTTATATAATAATATATATATTTTTTGTAAAGGAAGTGATTTTATGAAAGTAGTATTATTAGAGTCATTAGGTATTTCTTCGGATTTATTAGCAACTTATGCTGATAAATTAAAAGCACAGGGACATTCATTTGCTGCTTATGAGCGAACGGATGATGTATCGGTACAGATTGAAGAGGCAAACGATGCAGATATTTTAATTATTGCCAATATGCCGTTAAAAGGTGAGGTTATTCGAGCTTGTCCTCACTTAAAGTATATTGATGTTGCTTTTACAGGAGTGGATCATGTTGATTTGGCAGCAGCGAGAGAAAGGGGCGTTCGCGTTAGTAATGCATCGGGATATTCTACCGTAGCGGTAGCGGAATTGACTATTGCGATGATGCTTCATTTGTTACGATATGTAGCACAAGTTGATGCGGCTTGTCGTGCGGGAGGTACGAAAGCTGGATTTATTGGTTATGAATTGGAAGGTAAAACGGTTGGCTTATTCGGCACAGGGGCAATAGGACATAGGGTAGCCGAATTAGTACATGCTTTTGGTGCAAAGGTTATTGCGTACAATGGTTTTTCCCATAAGGAAAGCACTGCATTAATTACGTATGTATCACTGGAAGAAGTTATGTCGATGGCGGATATTATCTCTTTACATTGTCCAGTTACGGAGCAATCTAGAGGATTAATTAATGCGAAGACGTTGTCTTATATGAAGCCTAGTGCGATTTTGATTAATGAAGCTCGTGGCCCTGTTGTTGATTCACAAGCTTTAGCTGATGCGTTGAATACGGGTAAAATTGCAGGTGCGGGAATTGATGTTTTTGAAGTAGAACCGCCTATTGATACGAAGCATCCTTTACTACATAGTAAGAATACTATCGTTACGCCACATGTTGCTTTTGCTACACATGAATCGATGAAGAAACGTGCAGTTATTGTGTTTGAGAACATAGATAACTTTTTAGCAGGGAAGCAACTAAATATTATTTTATAATATGAAGACTAATATGAAAACGACCTCTTTTGCACCAAAGAGGTCGTTTTTAGTATGGTTATATGAAATATACCCTTAATTATTTTCAAAATACTTGCATGGGGTATATAGAAGGATAACGAATTATTAGGGGACAATATATTGATAACGAATAAGAGAGACGTGATATATATCGATTGTATATGTATGAATTAAACATCTTTACGATAAAAAGGGCTTTATGCTAGACTGAATATATATAAATTCTGTCTAGGGAGGTGTTTATGATGATTGGCCCTGAATTAATTTTAGAACAACAGATTAAATTAAATCAAAGACAATTATTGTCGATGAAATTATTAGCACTTCCTATGCAAAATTTACATGAATTTATACAGGAAAAAATTGTTGAAAATCCTTTGTTAGAATTAGATGATTCTTTTTCAAAAGAGAAGAATTCTTATTCAGACGAACGTTTTTGGGAGCAAATACCTGATCGGTCGCGTTCTTTTGAGTCTGTATTGTTACAAGAATTACGGATGCATATTTCTTCAACGAGATTATATGAAGCAGCAAAATTAATTGTCTGTTCATTAGATACAAGAGGATTTTTTTTGGGTGATTTAGCGAAATTAGGGGAAATTGGTGGTTTTTCGCCGGATGAAATGAAACGTGCTTTAGCGGCTGTTCGTGCGTGTGAACCATTTGGTGTTGGGGCATCATCGGTACAAGAATCGCTTCTTATTCAACTTCCGCATCAGACGAATGTTCCTGAGGGAACAGAAATGATTATAAAAAAATATTTTTCTGAATTTTTACATAGTAAATGGGATGTTATTGAACGAAAATCGGGGTTGTCATTCAAAGCGGTAAAGGCAGTGCGAGATTTTATAAAAAAAATGTCACCTTATCCAGCACATCAATTTATGGATAATGTACAATATATACATCCTGAAGTAGAAATTATTTCTTTAGAAAAGGGAAAGCTAGGAATCCGATTTTTAGAAGAATTGCCTTCTTTGATATATCGTAGTGATTTATACGAGTTGTATAACAATACAGAAGATAAGGAAATACGAAGTTTTTTATTAAAGCATAAGAAAAATTATTTGATTTTACAAGAGGCTTTAGTATATAGACGCATGTCGATTATGAAAGTAATACAATACATTTTGCAAGTACAAAAACATTTTTTTTTACAATATGGGGATATTAAGCCATTATTACAGAAAGATATTTCTTTAGCTACGGGGTTAAGTGCGTCTACGGTTAGTCGTGTTTGCCATGAGAGATATGTGTTATTTAAAGGAAAAATTTATGCGGTTCAAGATTTTTTAGGTCGAGCTTATGTATGTGGGGCGAAAAAGAAAGAGCCTGTATCAGATAAATTTGTTATGCAGCAGCTTAAAAATTTAATTCAAGGTGAAGATAAATTGAGACCTTTATCAGATCAGGAAATTTGTTCTGTATTGGAAAAATATAAAATTTCTATATCTCGTAGAACCGTGACTAAATTACGATTAAAATTAAATATTCCTAATAGTAGTATGAGACGACGGCAATATTTACTCTGAATATAGGTGGACGAAGAAAAAAACTATCTCAATATGTGTTGAGATAGTTTTTTGGTTTATTTTTTAAAATAAATATTTGGTTTCATAGCTCAAGTCCATATATTGGGCTAAGAGATCGTCGCTAAAACCATATTCTTCTGATTTTCCAATAAATTCGCCTACGCGCAGTTTTAGTCGTTGAGTTGAAGGTAATGGTTTTTGATACTCAAGACGTAATCTAGCAGCATCTTTTGATTTATCTTCCACTTGCACAAATAGACCGTTTTTAAAGGTTAGTTCAAAAACGTTTTTAAAGGCATGAGGTAATTGAAAGCCGAAAGGAATAAAATAACTTTCTATGAAATGATTGCCAATTAATATAGAGCCACTATATGTTAATTCGTGATTTAGGTCGTACCGCAAGTTCCCCGCAGGGGAATGAAAAATGGTAGGTTCGATAGTATCAATGACGGGAGGGGTCATGTCGCTATGGTTGGTTAATAATGTTTTTAAGGTGAGTCGTTTTTGTTTATTTATTGTAAAAATACCGGTGTATCCTCGAAGGCAAGCTTCATTATAAATAGCGGGACAAAGGGAGAAGTGCTCTATTTTAAAAAATGCTTCGGGATATTCTATTGCTACAATACTGTATTTAAAGGTGGAAAAGTTAAAACCATCAAAAAATTGAGCACGCATAATTCGACTCCTATTCAGTAGGAAAATGGATAAAGATGGGACGATTATTTTCAAATTTTTGTATAGAGGCGAGGGCTTTTACACAAATATTTTCTTTTTCTAGACAGACCCGTCCACCTTGAAAGGCTTTTTCTATAATTACACCGAGACCGATTACTTGACTTCCCGCTTCTTGTACTAAGTGGGTTAGCCCTAAAGCAGCGGCCCCACTAGCTAAAAAATCATCAACGATTAGTATGTTTTCATTCGGTGGAAGATATTGCTTGCTAATGGTAACGGTATAGTTTTTTCCTTTGGTATAGGAATAAATTGAGGTGGTATATTGATCATCTATGGTGAGTAATGTCGTGTGTTTTCGGGCAAATACAACAGGTACATTATGGAGGGCAAGGGCTGTTGCATAGGCGACAGCAATTCCAGATGTTTCAATCGTTATAATGCGATCAATAGGGTATTGTGCGAAAAGATAAGCTATTTCTTGACCCATTTTATTTAACAGGGGGATATCCAGCTGTTGATTTAAAAAATTATCTATTTTTAAAATTTTATTGTCAATAACACAACCATCTTTTAAAATTCGATCTATTAATTCTTGCATATGATATCTCCCTTATAATTTAAAGAATATATATAGTCTAATATGGTTTATTTACAAAGTCAATATCAAGAGGATATAGGCATATTGGGAAATTAGTATAGGATAAGAAAAAGCAAATATTTTCTATTTTTGCCCGCATATAATATTTATACGTATTTATCATAAGTTGGTTTACAGATACAGTGCAAAACGAGTATACTAAGATAGTATATTAGGTTTTGATTTTTTGAGGAGGTCGTTTTATGCAGCCTATTCGACGGTTATATGTAGCTAAAAAAAAATGTTTTGCGGATGAAGAAAAACGAATGTTGTCTGATTTACGTAACAATTTACTTATTCATGAGTTAGAGTCATTACGTATTTTCCATCGATATGATATCGGTGGATTAGATGAGGACGCATTTTTGGCAGCAAAAAAAATGATATTCTCAGAACCTCCAGTGGATGAAGTATACGATTCATTGACGCTGAATGACGGGGAGCAACTGATTGCTATTGAATATCAACCAGGACAATATGATCAGCGTGCAGATTCAGCGATGCAATGTTTACAAATGCTTACCATGAAAAATGATGGTATAGTTCGGACGGCAAAGGTGATTGTTTTTTCAGGCAATCTTTCTATTCAAGATATGGAACGTATACAAGGATATTGCATTAATCCTGTGGAAGCGAGGAAGGCCTCATTAGATGCGTGCCAATCGCTTACATTAGCTTTGGAAGAACCAGCACCCGTTTCGACTATTACGGGATTTATAGTGTATACGGAAGAACAACTACGAGATTTATTAGAATCGTTGGGATTGGCTATGAGTTTTGCCGATTTACAATTTTGTCAGTCTTATTTTAGAGAGGAAGAACAACGGGATCCAACGATTACTGAAATAAAAGTAATTGATACGTATTGGTCGGATCATTGTAGACATACAACATTTAATACAGCATTAACAGACATTACGTTTGCTGAAAGTCCGTTGATTAAACCTGTACGAGAAGCATATCAAGAATATCAACAAGCACGAAATATGTTACAGCGTAAAAAGCCTATTTCACTGATGGATATGGCAACCATAGCTGTTAAAGAATTGCGACAAGCGGGAAAGCTACAAAATTTAGATATATCTGATGAAATTAATGCTTGTACTATTATTGTACCCGTTGATGTGCAAGGAAAAGAGGAAGAATGGTTACTTCTTTTCAAAAATGAAACACATAATCATCCGACAGAAATCGAACCTTTTGGTGGTGCGGCTACTTGCTTAGGCGGTTGTATTCGCGATCCTTTAAGCGGACGGGCGTATGTATATCAAGCAATGCGGATTACTGGTTCGGGAGATCCACGGCAACCTGTGAGAGAAACCTTAACGGGTAAATTACCCCAGCGTACGATTACAACTGGAGCGGCGAAGGGGTATAGTTCTTATGGAAATCAAATTGGGTTAGCAACAGGAGAGGTAAAAGAATATTATCATCCTGGATTTATTGCCAAACGGATGGAAATTGGTGCGGTAATAGGAGCAGCTCCACGGGAGAATGTAGTACGAAAAACGCCATTGCCTGGAGATATCGTGATTTTACTTGGCGGTAAAACGGGGAGAGATGGTTGTGGTGGCGCTACGGGGTCATCAAAAAAACATACGGTTCATTCTTTAAGTGATTGTGGTGCAGAAGTTCAAAAGGGAAACGCCTTAACGGAACGTAAAATACAACGTCTGTTTCGCCGTGGTGAAGTAACAAGATTAATTAAGCGGTGTAATGATTTCGGTGCGGGTGGTGTATCTGTTGCGGTAGGAGAATTGACCGAAGGGTTACATATACAGTTAGATGTTATTCCTAAAAAATATGAAGGGCTAGATGGGACGGAACTTGCGATTTCGGAATCACAAGAACGCATGGCGGTAGTAGTTGATGCAGCAGATAAAGAGCAGTTTATGAGGTATGCGGCAGAAGAGAACTTAGAAGCTACGGTTATTGCAGAAGTAACGGCGGATAAACGGTTAGTGATGCGTTGGCGTGATCAGCAGGTGGTTAATTTAGCGAGGTCATTTTTAGATACAAATGGCGTTATGCAGGAACAAACCGCCTATGTAGCCGCTCCTAGCGAGAAGAGTTTTTTTGCCGTGTCACCAATTACGGATAGAAAACAGTATTGGAAAAAGGTCATGGGAACGTTAAATGTTGCATCAGAACAAGGGTTAGCAGAGCAATTTGATAGTTCTATTGGTGCGGCTACGATGTTAATGCCTTTTGGCGGTATTTGGCAAAAGACACCGGTGGCGGGCATGGTTGCAGCTTTGCCCGTACGAGGGGGACAAACGGAAACCGTATCTATTATGACGCATGGGTATGATCCGAATTTAGCTTCGTGGAGTCCTTTTCACGGTGGCCTCTATGCAGTTTTATTATCGCTTGCTAAGCTTGTGGCTTTAGGGGGAAAGCGACAAGATGCGTATTTGACGTTACAAGAATTTTTCCCTTCGTTAGGTACAAACGATACTTATTGGGGTTTGCCAGTTAGTGCTTTATTAGGTGCGTATAAAGCACAAAAGGAATTAGGTATTGCTGCTATTGGCGGTAAAGATAGTATGAGTGGTACGTTTGAACAATTAACTGTTCCACCGACATTAGTATCCTTTGCAGTGGTAACGGCAAAACGTTCGGATATTATATCGCCAGAATTTAAAGGGGCGAATCATATTGTTTTATTGGTACAAACACCACGAGATGAAGTGGGAATGCCCAATTTCGAAATCTTTAAACAACATTGTGATGCACTGAGAAAAGAACAACAAGCAGGCACTATATTTGCTTTGCGTGCGGTAGATCAAGGTGGCGTAGCGGCAGCATTAGTGGAAATGGCGGTAGGTAATCGTTTGGGCGTGCAGTTGTCCGATATAGTTGATGATGCTACTTTATTCCAAGCCTCGTATGGCGATTTCATAGTGGAAATGGATGAAGCATCGGCACAACGGTGGGAGGCATTATCACATGTTATGCGAATTGGTATGACGCAAGAAAAGGCTATCATGAGTTGGAAAGATGGATTTATTTCCTTGATGGAATTGCAAGGAGCATGGGAAGATACGTTGTCTTCTATTTTTCCATTGCAATGTGAAAGTAAAACGGATAATAGCTCGCTGCCTAAATATACCACTCGTGCTAGTCGGCGAAGTGAAGTATGGGGGAAGCCAACTGTATTTATACCCGTTTTTCCAGGAACTAACTGTGAATACGATTCGGCTGCGGCGTTTGAACGCGTAGGCGCCAATGTAGATATGATGGTATTAAAAAATAATACGGCGCAAGCATTACAAGCGTCTATGACCGAAATGGTTAAGCGTCTTAATCAGGCACAAATCATATTTTTCCCTGGCGGTTTTAGTGCAGGTGATGAACCAGATGGTTCGGGTAAATTTATTGCTACGGTCTTTAGGAATCCAGTCTTGTCAGATGCATTAGAGCGACTATTATATGAACGAGATGGATTGGCATTGGGGATTTGTAATGGTTTCCAAGCGTTGATTAAATTGGGGTTATTACCGTATGGTCACGTTCAGCCTCTTGCCGAAAATAGTCCAACATTGACGTATAATACGATTGGTAGGCATATTTCTCGAGTGGTGCAGACAAAGGTAGTTTCCGTACTAAGTCCTTGGTTTAATAAAATCAATGTAGGCGATATACATTCATTGCCGATCTCTCATGGAGAGGGAAGGTTTGTTGCATCGGCGGAAATGATTAAGTCTTTATGTAAACAAGGACAGATAGCTACGCAGTATGTTGATATGGAGGGAAATGCTACTTATAATAGTGAATATAACCCAAATCAGTCTGTCTTTGCTATAGAAGGCATTACGAGTCCTGATGGGCGTGTATTAGGTAAAATGGCACATAGTGAACGTTCTGTAGCGGGAAATGTTCTAAAAAATATACATGGTAATATGATACAGCCATTGTTTGCGGGCGGGGTAGAGTACTTTAGGTAAAGGTAGATATACCTATATTATGCTATGTATGAATAGGGATTTTTTAGTTGAAATTTTTTATCGTGAATGATATAATAAATAGGCTTGAATGTATCAGGCTCCTAACCCTTCTTTGGGAAGGGTCATAAGTCCAAAAGAGGAGGTGATTTCGTGAATAAGTACGAAGTCATGTTTATTGCGAAGCCGTTAGAAGACGAAGCGGTAAAACCCATTATTGAGTTTGTCGATGCATTGTTAAAGAAAAACGGTGCACAGGTAAAAAAGATTGAACCATGGGGTAAACGTCATTTAGCATATCCTGTAAAAAAACAGAATGATGGCTATTATGTCTTGGTTAATTTCGATGCTGAACCTGACATTATTAAAGAAATTGACCGCGTAATGAAAATTCGTGATGAAATCTTAAAACACTTAATTGTTAAGATTGACGAATAATCGGAGGCGTAAGGTATGAATTCAGTACAATTATTAGGGAATCTGGCCAGAGATCCAGAGATTAGAAGCACTACTACTGGTAAAACAGTAGCAAGGTTTACGGTTGCTTGCTCTAGTTCATATGTATCTGCAACTGGTGAAAAGCGAGAAATGACTGATTTTGTTCCTTGTGTTGCGTGGGGAAATTTGGCGGAAAGCTGTCAGGAAAATTTAGCAAAGGGAAAACGCGTTTTTGTACAGGGACGTTTTTCTAGACGTTCTTATGAAACTCAAGATGGGCAAAAACGTTATGTGACGGAAGTTGTTTGCGAGTTTATAGGACAGCCTTTGGGGAAAGGTATGAATGAAACCGGCATGGGTAGATCGGGTGCACAGGAAACCGTGCATACGGAAAATCAATCCTTTGGAGATGCTGGTAGTCCTAGCACAGAAGAAGTACCTTTTTAATGTCAAACAGTACCCTTCTTATTAAAAAAGGAGGAAGTATAGATGAAAAGAGATCGTTCAAGAAAACCAAGAAGAAAAGTTTGTAATTTTTGTGTAGATCATGCAGAACAAATTGATTATAAAGATATTGCAAAACTTCGGCGTTTTACGACAGAACGTGGTAAAATTTTGCCACGGAGAATTTCTGGTGTTTGTGCTAAACATCAGCGTAAATTAACACTTGCTATCAAGCGTGCAAGAGCGATTGCATTATTGCCTTATACGGCAGAATAATAAAAAAAGACAGTTTCTTAGGAAACTGTCTTTTTTTTATTATAGGCAGATTAGGATAATAGCGAGCGGGGGATGGTGGGATAAGTATGGTTAGTTATGCATAAAACGGTTTACACTTTTCCTATGACCTTGTATAATACAAGAGAATGAATGAAACGTATCATTATAATAATTAAAAAATGATTTTTTTATATCTTTATATGATGCGGTTTTTATTATTGTATAAAGTAATTATTTATTAAAAAGGAGGTTGATGAAATATGCCTTTAATTATCTTAGCTATTGGTATTATTATTTTATTTTTTCTTATCGTAAAAATGAAGCTAAATAGTTTTTTAGCATTATTACTAGTGGCGGGCTTTGTTGGCTTAGCTGAAGGTTTACCACTTGTGAAAATTATTCCGACGATTGAAAAGGGGTTAGGTGGTACACTAGGCGGACTTGCTATTGTCATTTCTTTTGGGGCTATTTTAGGTAAATTAATGGCTGAAAGTGGTGGAGCGCAGCGGATTGCGATGACTTTAATTCGTGTTTTTGGCGCGAAGAATGTAAAATGGGCTGTGTGCTTGACTGGGTTCATTGTGGGGATTGCTTTATTTTATGAAATTGGTTTTGTATTGTTGATTCCGATTGTGTTTACGATTGCGGCAGCAGCAGGAGTACCTCTTTTAGAAGCGGGCATTCCTATGGCGGCAGCGTTATCGGTTACGCATGGTTTTTTACCACCACATCCGGGTCCTACGGCGATATCCGTTATTTATAATGCAGATATTGGTAAAACGTTAGTTTATGGTTTTATTATAGCTGTTCCAGCTGCTATTATAGCAGGGCCGTTATTTTATAAAACGATACATCATATTAAAGCAGAAATGCCAGAACATTTATTTCAATCTAAAGTTTTTCAAGATGAGGAAATGCCAAGTTTTACTGTTAGTATTATTACGGCATTGATTCCTGTAGTCTTAATGGCTATTTCGGCTATAACGAAGATGACTTTGTCTCCGGCAGCTACGTTGTATCCTATTCTTACCTTTTTAGGGACGCCTGATATTGCCTTGACGATTTCCATTGCTGTGGCCATTTACACGTTTGGCTTACAACGGGGAAAGACAATGAAAGAAGTAATGACTATTGCTCAAGATGCGATCTTAGCTATTGCTATGATTTTGCTCATTGTTGGCGGTGGAGGTGCCTTAAAACAAATTTTAATTGATAGTGGCGTAGGTACGTATATTGGTAATATAGCTGCTCATTCTGGATTATCACCATTATTGCTGGCTTGGGTAGTGGCTGCGGTTATTCGTATTGCTTGCGGCTCTGCTACTGTTGCGGCATTAACGGCTGGCGGAATTGCGGCACCTATTGTTGCGGTTACGGGGGTAAGCCCTGAATTGATGGTGCTTGCGACAGGTGCGGGCAGTTTAATTTTTAGTCCACCAAATGATCCAGGATTTTGGTTATTTAAAGAATTTTTTGGTTTAACAGTTAAAAATACCGTTCGTACATGGTGCGTATTAGAAACACTTATTTCCATTATTGGTTTAATTGGAGTTTTGATTTTATCGATATTTGTTGCGTAATGCGTATTTGAAAAAGACCATCTCTTTTATTTTTAAGAGATGGTCTTTTTTTATTTTGGGACATAAATGGATAAGAAAGAAGGTAATATTTCTAAATTTAAGGGAAAATTAGGTCCTTCATCTCCGTCCATATTGGTATGGAGTAGAGGATCTTCTAATAGGGTAATACGAGCTTTTGTTAATGTCAGCAATGTCATATATTCACCGCTTAAAGGTGTACTAGAAAGAAAGTCGGGAATCATTTTTAAAAGATCCAAATAAGAGAAATCTTTAAAAATCGCTAACCAAATTTTTCCATCATTGACACGTGCTTGCGGTGCAACATTGCGAAAACCCCCAATTGAATTTGTTAACATAGCAATGATGAGTGGACTGCGATATATGAGTTCTTCTTGCTCTGTTTCGATTTTAAATAAGGACGTGGTATGATTTTGTAGTGTTTTTATACCAGTTAAAAAATATGCTAATGGACCGAGTCGCGTTTTTTGTTCTACTGATACATGACCAACTGCATCAGGTAAGATTCCTGCGGCAACTGTGTTTACAAAATATTTATCATTTACTTTGCCGATATCTACCTGGATGGTTTTGCAATGCGAGAGCATGGAAATAGCTGCTTCTGGATGGAGAGGAATTTGTAAAGCTCGTGCTAAATCATTAATGGTACCTAAAGGAATAAAGCCAAAATGGATGGGTTTATTGGCTAAAGCAAGACCGTTAATCGTTTCGTTTAATGTACCATCGCCCCCCATACAAAAAATAGAATCAAAACCACATAAGGATGCTTCTTTTGCCCAGTATGTAGCATCACCGCGTTGACGTGTTTCCCGCAGTTCAACATAATCGAACATGCTGTCTAATTGGTATTTTAAATCATCTTTATGATATTTTGCACGTTCCTTTCCAGAAGAAGGATTAATAATTACAAGACACCGTTTCACTGCTATATGCTCCTTATTAATGATAATGGATATATGGTAACATATTAGAGACTTTCAAAGAAAGCTTTGTAAGCTAAATAAGCACAGTAAGCATCTACTTTAGCGACTAATTCTAATGGAGCATGCATGCTTAACATAGCGACCCCACAATCGACGACATCGCAACCCCAATTAGCCATGATATAGGCAATTGTACCACCGCCGCCTTGGTCTACTTTTCCTAATTCACTAATTTGCCAAGGCACATTATTTTCATTAAAAATATTTCTGATTTTTATTAAAAATTCAGCGTTTGCATCACTGCTCCCTGCTTTGCCACGTGAACCGGTGTATTTGCAGAGTGCGATACCGTATCCAAAGCGACCGGCATTGTTCTTTTCAAAGGCACTTTCAAAATTAGGGTCTAAGGCAGCACAAACATCGGCAGATAATACTTCGCTTTGTCTTAATAAACGACGTAAGTATAATTCCTCTTTATGACCTTGTAAGGCTAATAATTCACTAATGAAATCAAGAAAATAAGAAGCTTGTACCCCTGTATTGCCCATAGAACCGATTTCTTCTTTATCTGCGAATAAAGCAACTTGTGTTTTTTCTGTACTGTGTGCATGTAAAATTGCTGCTAAATTAGCATATGAGCAAACCCGATCATCTTGTCCGTGAGACATGATCATAGAACGATCTAGTCCTACATCACGGCTCTTTTGAGCAGGAACGATTTCTAGTTCGGCCGTGGTAAAGTCTTCTTCTTCGATATTATATTTTTCTTTTAATAATTGTAAAATAGCTGGTTTTACTGTGTCTTCGTCACTGTGAATGCCGATTATAGGCATAAGCATTTCCCCGGTAATAGCTTCGCCTAAAGGTTTGGTGATTTGATCTTTACCCAAATGAGGAAGTAAATCGGTAATATAAAGAACTGGATCTTGCGGCTCATCGCCAATTGAAACATCAATTCTTTTACCACTTGCTGTATATACGACACCTAATAAAGCCAAGGGCATACAGACCCATTGATATTTTAAAATGCCGCCGTAATAGTGTGTTTTAAAATAAGCAATATTATCTTTTTCTACGAGAGGCATGCCTTTTAAATCTAACCGGGGGCAATCAATGTGAGAGCCAACGATTTTAAGACCAGCTTCAAGCGGTTGTTTCCCTATAATCGCCAAGACAACGGCTTTTCCTTTTTGATCCCAGAATACTTTGTCGCCTGGTTGAAGTGATGTATATTCTTGGATGGAGCGAAACCCCGCTTTTGTAGCTTGGCGTAAAATTTCTTTATTCGCTAATCGTTCAGTTCGAGCTGTATCCAAAAAAGCTCGATAATTAGTAGCATAGTTTTCTACTTCTTGTCTTTGCTCGGTTGAAAAGCGTTGCCAAGCACTGTGTTCTTTGTCAAACGTTTTCATAAAAACCTCCTATTGCTATTTTAATTTATAACACTTTTATTATAATCGTCTTTTTATAAAAAAGAAAGAGAGGAGTGAGGAAGGGCGGTCGAGGAGATGATTTATGTATGCGTTTTAGTTTTATTTCAATTGTTATATTGCTTATTTAGCTAAATGAATTACATAAAAGAAGGTCAAGGAAAAAGGAAATTAATAAAAAGATACAGAATATAGTAAATAAAATTATATGTTCTAGGAGGCGATTTGAATGAAGGAATATACCAGTGAGCAGATTCGCAATGTAGCTGTGCTTTCTCATGATGGAGCGGGTAAAACGGCGGTGGTTGAATCGGTTCTATTTACGTGCGGGGCGATTGATGCAGTTGGTGTCGGGAAAGATAATAAGCATGTCATGGATTATGAACCAGAAGAAATTAAACGTAATGTAACGATTCAATTAGGTATAGCTCCTTGCCAGTGGGAGGACCATAAAATCAATTTCTTGGACACTCCGGGATATTCGGAATTTTGCGGCGAAGTGCGTTCGGCATTACGGGCGGCAGACAGTATCTTGTTAGTTGTATCAGCGGAAACGGGAATTGAAATAGATACCGAACGAGCATGGGATTATGGTGTGGCGTTACAATTGCCGCGGATGGTTTATGTAAATAAAATGGACGGAGAACAAGCCGATTTTTTTGGTTGCTTAGAAAAGATGCGGTCTGTTTTTGGGAAATCGATTATGCCGTTACAAATTCCGTTAGGTGAAGGAAAAGATTTTCGTGGGATTATTGATGTATGCAAGTTGATTGCATGGGAATGGACAAATGGAGAATGTAAAGAAATTAAAGTACCGCCTGAATATATGGCGAAGGCAAGACAAGTAAGGGAAATGTGCATGGAAGCCGCGGCAGAAGGTGATGATGCATTATTAGAAAAATATTTAGAAGGAGAAGAATTAACATTAGAAGAACTTCGGTTAGGGTTACGGCAAGGGATGCTAACTGGTCGTGTATGCCCCGTCATGTGTGGCAGTGCTAGATATCATATTGGGACACAAGAATTATTGCGGCGAATTATTACCTATATGCCAGCGGGATCACAAAAAGTTATATCAGGACAAGATGAACAACAAAAGGATGTTGTATTAGTATATGCGAATAAACCTTTTTCAGGGTTTGTGTTTAAGACAACTATTGATCCCTTTGCCGGTAAATTAAGTTATGTGCGAGTTTTTTCGGGAACGTTAAAAGAAGGAGATAAAATTTATAATGTAACACAAGGCAAAGAGGAAAAGTTAAATAAAATATTGCTTTTAACGGGTAAAGAAACGCAGTCTGTAACACAAGCTGTAGCGGGGGATATTATCGTATTACCTAAGCTGGCTGATACTCGTACGGGCGATACATTAGCGACGACAGATTTTATTGTTCGGTATGATCCGATTCGTTTTCCCAAACCATTGCATCAGGTTGCTTTGGGGGTTGAGAAAAAAGGGGAAGAAGAAAAATTGGTTAATGCTTTAGTGCGAATTAGTGAAGAAGATCCGACGTGTCAAGTTGAAAAAAGTATTGAAGGAAAACAAATTTTATTGCGGTGCATGGGGGACGTTCATTTCGATCATATTATGACTAAAATAGAGCGTAAATATGGCCTTAAGGCTGTAGTAGAAGAGATGTATATTCCGTATAGGGAGACGATTAAGGGAAAAGCAACGGCTGAAGGAAAGCATAAAAAACAAAGTGGTGGACATGGGCAATATGGACATGTTGTACTAGAAATGGAGCCGATACAAGGGGACGGTGAGTTCGAGTTTGTAGATGCTATTTTTGGTGGTGCTGTACCAAAACAATATATTCCAGCAGTTGAAAAGGGTGTACAAGAAACCTTGCAAAAAGGTATGTTAGCAGGGTTCCCTCTCATTCATATTAAAGTGACGTTAAAAGATGGTTCTTATCATACGGTTGATTCTTCGGAAATGGCCTTTAAAATGGCGGCTGCTGTGGCTTTGAAAAAGGGCATTCCTGAAGCAGATCCTGTGTTATTAGAACCTATTTATACGGTGGAAGTAGTTATACCAGAAGAATTTATGGGCGATATTATGGGAGATTTTAGTGGTCGGCGTGGACGTATTTTAGGGATGGAACCACATCGCAATAGAAAGGGGATTATTGTTGTAAAGGCTCAGGTACCTTTGGCGGAAATGATTGGATATGTAACGGTATTACGTTCTATGACACAGGGAAAAGGAACATTTAATTTAGCTTTTTATGCATATGAAGAAGTTCCTAAAAAAATTACCGAAGAGATTATTGCAGCACGAGCACAGGCAAAAGAATAAAAAAAATACCTCGACAATATTGTCGAGGTATTTTTTTATCGAGCATTGGTGATACCACGGAATATGGTATCACGATTACTATCAACGGTTACTGTATCATTGTTTTTTAAAATTTTTGTCGCATTTTTAGCACCGATTACAGCAGGTAGGCCTAAAGTTAAGGCGATAATTGCAGCCTCACTGGTAAGACCACTTTCTTCTGCAACGATAGCTTTGGCTCGTTTCATGTAGGAGATAAACTCTGGCTCTGCTGATTTTAAAACAAGGATACAATCATCAGTGAAGCGTTGCTTTAAGTTAGTTAATGTATCGGCGATGCAGACGGTACCGATGGCCGATCCTTTTCCTATTCCCGTACCTGATAATAAAATATCGCCTACCACTTGCACGCGGATCATGTTGGTAGAACCCGATTGCCCAACGGGTACACCTGCGGTTAAGACGACTAAATCTCCCACGTTAATTAAGTGATGGGTTAAGGCTGATTGGATAGCGGTATGGACTACTTCATCGGAATTTTTGGCAGGTTCACCGAGGATTGCTTGTACACCCCAATTTAATTGAAGGGTACGTATAATGTCTTTATGAGGGGATACAGCAATGATTGGGCATGAGGGTCTAAACTTTGAAATCATTTGAGCGGTGCTTCCCTTTTCGGTGGAAGCAATAATTGCTGCGGCATGCAAATCTTCTGCAATTTTTACGACTCCTTTACCAATGGATTCTGTGGTTGTGGGAGCGGCATAATGTTGTGTTTGATGATGGAAGGGATAATGCCCTTCTGTATAGGTGGCAACTTTGTTCATAGTGGTTACTGCTTCAATGGGATATAGTCCATTGGCGGTTTCTCCACTGAGCATAATCGCATCGGTTCCATCTAAAATTGCATTAGCTACGTCACTTGTTTCCGCACGTGTGGGGCGTGGATTGGCACACATAGATTCTAACATTTGGGTGGCCGTAATGACGGGTTTACCAGCGATATTGCATTTTTGAATAAGCATTTTTTGGAGGGTAGGGACTTTTTCGGCAGGAATTTCTACGCCTAAATCACCACGTGCGACCATAATACCATCGCTTAGCTGAATGATTTCGTCAATGTTTTGTACGGCTGTTTGACATTCTATTTTTGCAATGATTTTTATGGTTGAATGATTATCCTCTAATAATTTTCGAATAGCAATAATATCTTCTCCTTTTTGAATAAAGGATGCAGCAATAAAATCCATGTGCATGTCTATGCCAAAAAGAATATCTTCTATATCGGATTGAGATATTGCTGGTAAATTAAGTATTGTACCTGGGATGGCAACACGTTTTCGATCGCTCATTTTTCCTGTATTTAAAATTTGCGTGTGAATTTCTGTGTCTGTTATGCGTTCTACGCTTAAGGTTACGAGTCCATCTGATAAAAGAATGTGACTGCCTATGGAAATATCTTTAGGTAAATCTTTATAATTTACAGAGGCAATGGTTTCATTTCCTATCAATGAACGTGTAGTTAAGGTGAAAGGCTGTCCTGCTTTCATTATAATGGAACCATTTTCGAAGGAACCTAAACGAATTTCTGGACCTTTGGTATCTAACATTAGAGCTATGGGAATTTGTGATTTTTTTGAAATATTTCGGACGAGGTCAATTCGTTTTTTATGTTCTTCATGGGTACCGTGGGAAAAGTTAAAACGAGCAATATTCATGCCCGAATTAATTAAATTTTCAATTATTTCTGGTGTTTGTGAACTAGGACCTAAGGTGCAAACAATTTTTGTCTTTTTGGGCATATATACCCCTCCCTTTTTCTAAAAAATACATATAATTAAATTAATATATAGGATTTTAATTGTGTTTAGTGTATCTTATAAATAGGAGTGTGGCAAGTGAAATATAAAAATAGCCGCCATCTGTTTATGAGAGCGGTTATTTTTATAAAGCAGGATCTTTTTTATTGTTAGCAGCAAAAGCCGCAGCTCGATCGCGGCATGTTCCGCACACTCCGCAAGGATGCTCTTTTCCTTCATAGCAGCTCCACGTTAAATGATAGGGGGCATGTAAAGATAAGCCTTCTTGCACGACACGTGCCTTATTCCAATGTAATAATGGTGCTTTTAATTGACAGGTACGACCAGATCCTTCATAAATAGCATTGGCCATAGCTGTTTCAAATTCAGGAGTGCAATCGGGATAAGCACGACCGGCTGCATCATCGGCATGTGCTCCATAGTAAATATAATTTGCTTGTGTGCTTACAGCAAGTGCGGCGGCGAAGGATAGAAAAAGACCGTTGCGGAAAGGTACATAAGTATCTAGCGTTCCCGTACCTCCTTTTTCAGCGAGTTGTGTTGCATAAGAGGTGTGGGCAATTTTTCCTTGGCGACCTGCTAATAGTACACAGTTACTAAGTGAAAATGCTTGAGAAACATCGATTTCCCTATGTAATACTTGATAGTAGCTCGCAATATCTCTGGCAGCAGTGAGTTCTTTTGCATGTTTTTGCCCATAATAAGCCGTTACAGCGAGTACTTCTTTTACACCATATGTTTGGATGGCGAGGGCTAAACAAGTGGTTGAATCAATACCACCACTAAGTAATACTAAACATTTCATAGGATTTTCCCCTTTGCAACATATTCTTGTTTTATTTTATCAAGGAAAAGGAAAAAAGCAAGTGAAATTTGCATTTTTATATAGTTTATTGCCCTGAGGTAGTGAGCAATGCTTTTTCCGCTGAATTAGGTAACATGGGGGGATTTTCGCCAAACCATTTTTGATAAATTTTTTGGAATTTGCCATTAGCTTTTAAAGTAGCTAAGGCTGTATTGATTTCTTGTTGTAATTGTGAATTATCTTTATTCATGGCAAAGGCTAAATATTCGCTATGGGTATTCGGTAAATTAATTACTTTGAATTTTCCTTTTCCTTGATTCTGGAGATAATAATCAGCTACGGGTTTATCTAAAATGCCAGCTGGGGAGCCGCCTACTTGTAATTCCATAATGACGTCAGCATTGTGATCAAATTGTTTGGTTTGTATATTATTTTTAGTACAATAATCAGCGGCAGTTGTTCCCATTTGTACGGCAACTGTTTTATTGTGAAGTGCGGATAGAGAAGTAATTTCACTATTTATAGGTACTAATAAGACCAATTTTGATTCATAAAACGGTGCAGAAAAAGCAACTTTTTTTGCTCTTTCCGCCGATAAAGTGATACCAGAAGCACCTAAATCCATGGTATGCTGTTGTAAGGCGGGAATAATTCCTGCAAATGGAATATTATTCATGACTACTGGACGTCCGATTTCGTGGGAAATTTCATTTAATAAGTCAATTTCAAATCCCTTATAGTCAGAGGATGATGCGTCATCTTTAAATTCAAAAGGAACAAATGTAGCATTAGTACACACTTGCAAGGGTTCGTTTGCGGTGTTTTTAGTAGTTGTTTGATTACTGCAGCCACTTAAACAAAAGACGATGGTAGTTATCGTGCATAGTAAAGAAAATAGTTTTATATGTTTCATATACATACCTCCAAATGAATCAATAATTATTAAACTAGATAAATTATACAATAAAAAATACACGATGTCTACAGTAAAATGGAATAAAAATTCAAAATAATGAAATAAGAATAAAAAGACAGAGAAATAAAACGATATATGAACTTATGAATAGAATAGAAATGGAGTAAATATGCGAGATGATAAAATAAAAATGATTTGGTCTATTATTACTAGATTTGGATATTTAATATATATCATTTATGGGATATATGCGTGGTTGTATCCTCGTAAGAATAAGCAAAAGGTATATCAGCGGCAATCTTTGATCTATTGTTTAGGGGCTGTTTTTAGTGGTTCAATTGTATCGTGGCTGATAGGAAAGCTATGGTATCGTCCACGTCCTTTTGTGCAACAACATATTACCCCTTGGCATATACATCGAGCTACGCCCTCTTTTCCGAGTAATCATGCGATGAATAGTATAGCTGTTTCGCTGTTATTAGTTATGCGAGGACATAAAGCAGGATGGGGGCTATTATTGTGGTCCGTTATTTTAGCGTGTTCACGTTTTTTTTGTCGGCTTCACTATTGGTCAGATATTATTGGGGGCATGTTTTTAGGGGGAAGCATTAGTTTATTGATTTATAAAAGTGATAGGATGAGTCGTTTTAGTCACTATATTGTGCGTAGATGTGCACGTGGAGAAATCTTGCTTAAGCAATGGCTTCATGGGTGGTAATTAAATAAAAGCCATAAAAAGAATAAACAGATGGGGTTCTTTTTATGGCAGATATAGAGGGTATAAGGGAATATTTAATTATCGTGGAGCAGATAAGATGAGCATTTAGGCATTAGGTTGTGTACAAGGACGCTCTAAATCACGAAGCATTTGTTGATCTAATGATGTTTCGTTGCCACGGGTGGTTAAATAACCGCCAATCATAATACCATTTAGACCACCCGTTAATGCATAAGGTTGGAGAGTGCGTAAATTTACTTCTCTACCACCAGCTGTACGTATTAATGCATGAGGTAAGATAAAGCGAAAGACAGCGAATGTGCGGAGAATTTCTAACGGTGGTACAAGAGGATTATTGGCAAAGGGAGTGCCTTTTACGGGATTTAAAATGTTGAGGGGAACAGAATCAATCCCAAAATTTTTTAGAGCAAAGGCCATTTCAATTCGTTGTTTAGGTGATTCGCCCAAACCAAATATTCCGCCTGAACATACGCGTAAACCTGCTTGTTGAGCGGTATGTATCATTTTCGATTTATCGGCAAAGGTATGGGTTGAACAAATAGAAGGAAAGTATGAAGGTGCGGTTTCTATATTAGCGTGATAGCGAGAAATACCTATTTTTTTTAACGCTTTTGCTTGGTCTAATGTAATCAGACCGAGCGAACAGCATGTTTCTAGATGAACTTCGTTTTTGATGCAGTCTAAGGCATGGAGTATTGCTGTAAATTCGGGCCCTTCAACAACGGAGCGACCGCTAGTAACAATAGCAAAGCGAGCAGCACCAGCATTTTTGGCTTTTTTTGCAGCCTTGATGATAGACGGTGTATCTAAAAGAGGATATTCGGAGATGCCTGTTTTATAATGGGCTGATTGAGCACAGAAACGACAATTTTCAGGACATTTACCAGAACGCCCATTAATAATGGCACAACAATCTACTTTATCGCTATGAAAGTGCTGACGTATTTTATCGGCTAAGGCGAGCAATAAAGGTGTATCGGCAGCGGGGAGTGAGATTAGTTCATATGCTTCTGTTTTAGAAATATCGTTTCCGGCTATTACTTTTTGTGTATAGGCTAATAATGTTTGTAAATCCATGGATAAACTCCTTTAAATAACATAAAATGAATTCTTTGTCATTATAAGGTAAAATGACAAAAAAGACAACCTATATAAAAAATAAAGGTTTACAAACAAAAGGAAAAATAAGCGAAGACCGCCTCTTTTCAGATATAATGTTTTTCGTTACAATAGGTATATAGTGTAAAAGGTGAAGGGGAAAATAGGATGTTACAAATTGACCCATTAAAAAAAAGTCCTTATTATGTGCAGATCTATGCGTATTTTAGACAAGAAATAGAACAAGGCCGCATTACGGCAGGAGTGCGTTTACCCGCGATTCGAGAATTAGCAAAACAAATCCATGTTAGTAAAATGACGGTAGAAAAAGCGTATAAACAATTGGCAGAGGAAGGCTATATATTACAGCATTGTAAATCACGATATGAGGCGACTTACTTAGATAGGGCGATTAGTAAGAAAATTGTTTCTATTACTCCAGGTATATCGACAGGTCAAAAACGGACGTATTTATACGATTTTGGCAGTGGCGATATGGATATGGAAGGTTTTCCGCTTACATTGTGGCGCAAGTATATGAATCGTGTTTTATCTGATCCCGTATATTTGTCGGCTTGTGATGATGAACAGGGCGTATCGGCCTTGCGGATTGCTTTAAGTAATTATGTTTATGAAACGCGTGGGGTAAAAGCAAATCCTGATTGTATTGTTATTGGTGCGGGAACGTCTACTTTGTTACATATTTTAACCACATTATTGCGTTCTTCTTATTCTCATATTGCTGTTGAAAATCCTGGGTTTCGGTTAGGGCGAGAACTATTTCGCAGTGCTGGGTATCAACTTGAAATGATACCCGTAAAAGAAGGGGCACTTGATTTATCCTCCTTAGAAAAAAAAGCGGGGCAGCTTATTTATGTGAGTCCATCACATCAATTTCCGACAGGGACGGTAATGAGAGCAGATTTACGATATCGTTTGATTACTTGGGCAAAGACTAACGATGGTTTAATTATAGAAGATGATTATGACAGTGAATTGCGGTATTATGGTAGACCGATACCAGCATTGCAGGGATTAGATGATGGGGAACATGTTATTTATATGGGTGCTTTATCCAAAATTTTGCCTTTTTTTGTACGACTAAGTTATATGATATTACCTTCAGCAATAGTGGCTCAATACCATAAACAAATTAGTCTTTTTAGGCAGACTGCTTCCGTTGCTGAACAATGCGTTTTAGCGGCATATATTACAAGTGGCGAAATGTATCGGCATGTCAAACGATTGCGGCGTATGTATCAAGAAAAGGCGATGCGTTTAGAAGGATTATTGCGGCGCACCTTTGGTTCGCAACTGGAAGTTCAGCATGTTCTTTCGGGGGTATATTGTTTAGTGCGAATTTATTCTAAGAAGACTACACAGGAATTGGTGAATGCGGCAGCGGCACAAGGTTGTAGGGTACTTTCTGTACAATCTTTTTATGAACAACCTCAATTGTGGGATGAGCGAGAGTTTTTATTGTCATTTACGAAAATTAGTAGTGAAGAAATGCCAGAAGCGGTACAAGCTTTATATCGGGCATGGAAAGAAGGGTAGCAATATGTCAAAGGGATTTCGATTTATACAATGTGGAGATCTTCATTTAGGAAGTCCATTTCGTGATTTAGTATTGGTGGATGAACGTTGGAAACAGAGTATCAGTAAAGCACCCGTACGGGCTTTTCAAAAAATTGTCCAATTAGCGATTGAAAAAAAAGTACATGCCGTTTTTATTACTGGTGATGTATATACTAGCCGAGAACATAATTTGACAGCACAACTTGATTATGTTCGTCTCTTGCATCAGTTAGCCCAACATCATATTGAAGTTTTTACTGTATTAGGAAATCATGATCCCTTAGAAGCGTGGAAGGCGAATATACCGCTTCCTGCTAATGTACATGTTTTTTCTACAACGCAAGTAGAACGAGTTCCGTTGGTAGTAGAAGGGGAGGAAGTGGCCGCTATTTATGGTCAAAGCTATGCCAAAATGGAGCAACGTGAAAATATAGCAAAACAATTTCATCGCTCTGCTTCAGATACGTATGCCATTGGTTTATTGCATACGCAAGTTGGTAATTTGCAGTCTACTTATGCTCCATGTACAATACAAGATTTGTGTGATAGTGGTATGGATTATTGGGCGTTAGGGCATGTACATAAAAAACAGATTTTACATGAAAAACCGTATATTGTGTATGCTGGTAATCCGCAAGGATTAGATTGTACGGAAATCGGTGAACGAGGATGTTATTATGTAGAGGTAGGTCCATATGGAACGACCGAATTAACTTTTTTTGATACTAGTGTTGTATGTTGGGAAACGGTTGAGCTCTCGATTGATTCGATAGAATCGGTTTCTGAAATGAGGGATGCTGTTCGTTTGGTTAAAGAAAAAATTCGTCGGACTATTGGTAAACCCACATTTTTGACGATTGATTGCGTGGGACAAGGTAGCTTATATCCTGTTCTTAATAATCAAGAAGCAACGCAATATTGGTTGGATAGTTGGCATGAAGAAGAGAAAGGGAAATACGCCTTTGTTATGGTTGAACGATTACGAAATTTAGCGAGACCGAAGATGGATATTAGTGAAAGAGGAAAGTTGCCAGATACAGTAGGGGATTACTTAAATGTTATAGAAGCGATAGAAAATTTATCCTTAGAAAAGAAAACGCAGGTGTTGCGAGATATCCTTACAAAACGCCCAGAAATAGAGCGTTTAGGTAGATATAGCCATTTGATTTCAGATGAACGATTGGTAGAAGCTTTTGAGAAAGCAAAATGGGTAGGTATACAACAATTGATGGAAGATAGGAAAGGATAAATACAGATGAAAATAACACAAATGCATTTGGATGATTTTGGAATTTATCATCATGTCGAATGGACGCCACCAGAACAGGGTCTTATGATTATCCATGGTCCTAATGAAAGCGGAAAAACGACCTTGATGAAATATGTTCGTTCTATGTTTTTTGGGTATCCCCGGGGGGAGTGGAAAGGATTTTTTGGACATATTGATATTCGTAGACATACGGGAAAAGCCTATCGTATTTATCGTAATGAAAAAGAGTTTTATATCGCGGATGGGGATACCATTCTCTATGAAGAACCATCTACTATGTGGTGGCACGGGTTAGACAGACAAACTTATGATAAAATTTTTGCTATTGGGCTGGAAGATTTGCAAGGATTTAAAATTCTTTCTAATGAAGAAGTGCGTAGTCATTTTTTTAGCATAGAAGGTGGCGTACGCATGGGGACGACTAGGCGTGAATTTATAAGACGCATGGGTGAATTATTAGTGCCGTCCTCACAAGGGAAGAAAGTGATTAATGTATTATTGCAAGAACAAAAAGAGTATGCTTATCGGATTGATAAATTAGTGTATGATGAAGATGAATTTGCACAATTACAAGCTCAGGAAAAAAGATCGTATGAAGAAGTAAATCAATTGCGTTTACAACAGGAAGAGCTAAAAATGCAAATGGAACAAGTCTTGTTAACGATGTCGGCGTGGAATATATATCAACGAGGTCAAGCCGCACAAAAAAAAATGCAAGAATTGGCATCGATATCCCAATTTCCGCAGGAAGGTTTACAACAAGAAAGTGAAATTGAAAGCAATATAAGTAGACTCACCACACAAATTCAAAAACAGCAGAGATTATATCAAGAAAAAAACACGTATCATGACGAGTGGAAACACTGGGAGATTTGCGGAAAAACGATAGAAAAGGTGTATGACAAGGTTCATGAGTGGAAACAATATGAACAAATCTTGCAAGAGAAAGAACAACAAGCAGTGCAGTGGAAACAAGCACTAGAGCAAGAAGAAAGAAAGTTAAGACCTTATTTTGGTACGTCTATTGCAAGACAGGTAGACTGGCAAGATGGATTTTTGGTAGCACAAAAATATGCTCAGGTTTGGCAGCAATTATTAGCTTGGAAAGCGAGAAAACCCAAATCTGGGTGGATATCATCTACGCCAGAATATGATCAAGCAGAGAAAACAGAAGCCTATTGGCAACAGCAAGGGCCACGAATAGAAGAGTTACAACAATTGATCCATACATGGCAAAAAATACAAGCCGTATGGGAGATGATAGAACAAGATAAGCAAACACCTAAACGAGGTTTAATGTGGGGCATTGGGGGTAGCTTGAGTATAAGTATTATTAGTGCGGGCTTAGCGTTTTGGCAAGTAGTTCCTCTATTTTGGGGTTATATGGTGGCGGTTTTTTTCCTTATTGTTTTGGTCATATTGGGATATATGCTCCTAATGGGGACTTATACACCGAAAAAAGAGGTTGTCCATGAGCAGTTACAAGAAGTAGAAAATAAAATATGCCTTTTATCGAAGCAAGGTAATTTGGGATTAGACGGGGATTTTAAATGTGCTCTATGGCAACAAAAAATAGAAGATATGAAAAGACAATATGCTCATTGGCAAGCTGACTATTCCAAGTATGTATGGAAAAAAGAGCAGAAAGAATTATATCAATCGGTTTATGGTCAATGGAAAAACGAAGGGAAGCAGCTGAAAGCTTCTGTTCGGGATGTTATGGATGAATGGAAAAAATGGTATGAAGTACAGGGGATACGGCACTTGCCACATACTGACTTTATGCTTATTCAACAGGCTTGGAAGCGTTGGTATAGTTATCAGCAACAATTGTGTGCATGGAAAGATGAAAAAGTGCAGATTCAACGGCAAGTGGAGGATTTAACGGTTCAAGTGAAACAGCTGTTTAAAGAACTTTCATTTGCAGAAAATGTAACACCTGACAATGTTATTTTATTATATAAAAAATGGCAAACGATTCGCGTGCAAGCGGAAGTAGCTCGTGAGCAAGACCATCAACGGGTAATACAAAAACAACAAGAAGAACAATTGCAACGAGAAAAAGCACGGTGGGAAGAAAAACAACGGCAGTTATTTCAGGCTGTTAGGGTCAAAACCAGTGGTGAATTTAGAGATAAAGCCTTGCAATACCAACAGTTTTGTCAGTATAAAGAAATTTATAGACAATCGGAAGACCATCTTCGGTTATTAGCGAAAACGTCGCAAGTGCTAAAGCAATTGAAATATGACTTACAACATTATACGGTGAAGGATTGGCAAGATAAGCGGATACAGTATGAACAAAAAATTAAAGAATTAGAACAGAAAATTGCAGATATTGTTGAGCACAGAGGGAGTATTGTAGAACGATTGAGTCAAATGGCTAAAAACGAAGAATATAATAGGCTTTTGCAGGAACAGCAACATCGTAAGGCGTTGTTGGATAATCAAGTAGATAATTGGCTTATGTATATGTTTGCGGAACATATGATGGGTGAAGCACAAGCGTATTATGAACGAGTACGACAGCCAATTGTTATCCGTAAAGCGGGTGAATATTTGCAAGAAATGACCGCAAGGAAATATACGTTGCAAGCTAGTTTTGATGGTAAACAGTTGTATGCTGTAGATAATACACAACGGCGGATTCCCGAAAAACAATGGAGTAGTGGTTTGGGAGATCAAATTTATTTAGCTGTTCGCATTAGTTTAGCCGTTGTTTTTTCTCAACAGTTAGAACCGATGCCGATTGTTTTAGATGACATTTTGGTTCGATTTGATGAAGAACGTCAAAAAGCGGCGTTACGTTTTTTGGCAAATGTGGGTAAAAAAGAACAGGTATTCTTGTTTACTTGCTCACGCATGACTCGCAATATTGCTATAGAAGTTCAACAAGAAGAAGGACTGATAGATTCAGGCATACATATTTTTGAAATTAACAAGGGAAGTATACAGCCGATAAATGAATAAGCATGTAGTTATGTAAGGAAACAATAAAACACGGATTTCTAAGACTACTTAGAAATCCGTGCTTTTGTTTAGCTCGCAATCATTATGTTTCTGCAGATAAATATTCTGGCAGGTATTGTACTAACGTAAGTAAGGATGTGCAGATTAATTTTAATCCACTACTTTCCCAGATAAAAGAAGATGTATTGATGGGAAGATCATGATCAGTACGTACGCCTATATCGTAGGTGAAGGAGGGAATTTGTTCGGCAATATATGAAAAATCATCAATTCGTCGTTTATCGATCAGTGTCGAAAATTGTAATGTGGGTAGATGTTCTTGCCATGTTTTTTTTGCGGCGGCACATAATGCTTTATCATTGGATAACGCCGAGGCGATGGGATGAGAATGTAGCTGAATATTGATTGGCGTCGTTTTCATTATTTCTTGAATCATATCGTTAATGGCAGCGATAATATGATGACTAGTATTAGGTGATGAGGTACGTAATACCCCTTCAAAGGTTGTTTTCTCAGGAATGATAGTAGCTGTTGTGCCACCATATACATGATTAAAAATCAATGTGTCAGGGGCTACATTAATATGCCCTAATAATGTTTCATGAATGGTATAGAGCAATTTATTGCCAATATTTAAAGGATTGATTGTGGGATCCAATTGATTTTCTGGTTGGCTTATGGTGAGTGTAATGAGATCGGCATAGGGAGAAACCTTTCCATCTTGAAAGGCCACGGTCCCTAATGGTACGGCTCCTGTAAAGCGACAAGATAAGGATATATCTGGTTTAGGACCATATAATATACCCGCATCGATCATTTTTAAGGCACTTCCCGTAGTAGAAACCGCAGGTTCAAAGACAAAGCGAATAGAACCATGGAGTTGTTTTTTATATTTACAAAATATTTTAGCGATACCTAATAACATTGCCATTTCCCCATCGTGTCCAGAGGCATGCATAAGACCAGAGGTGAGAGATGCATACGCACTATTGGGAGATTCATGTAGGGGAAGGGCATCAATAGCGGCACGCAATAATAAAACCGAGCCTGGATGGGAACCATGAATAATACCGGTAACACCAGTGCCTGCAATTATTTTTACATCTGATACGCCCATTAATGTCAGTTCTTGAAATAAGGTTTTGCAAGTATCAAATTCATGATGACCACTTTCAGGGTGGGCGTGAAAATATTCGCGTATTTCCATCATATAAGGTAATGTTTGGCGTACTGCTTCCGAGACAGAAAATGGTAAAGAACGAGAGGTGTTCATACAGCGAACCTCCTTTTCATAATATAAAGTATGATTTTTATAATATCTTATATCTATATTTTCTATTATAAATGATATATTTCCTTTTAAAAAGTAAAAAATATACTGGTATGCATAACTTATGCTATAATGACTTCAGTATGTTAAGAGGAGTGAAAAAATATGCCATTACAAAAACAGTTAATTTCTACAATTGAAATGTTAAGTCATTGGCCAAGATTTCGCTTGAGATTGTTTCTAGAAGGCTTGTTTGTTGGTATTATATCGGGTAGTGTGATTAGTTTATTTCGTTCTTTATTGGAGAAGGGAACGATATATAGAGAATATATATATCAACATGTATTGTGCATGGGAAATATAGGATTTACCTTGGTGTGGTTTTGTTTGTTACTCATAGCAGCATGGCTATTATGGAAATTAGGCATGTATGAACCTGGTGCGGGCGGTAGTGGAATTCCTCAGGTTAAAGGCGTTATCTTAGGTTCTGTGCGGATGAGATGGTTTCGTATTCTTTGGGTTAAACTCATTAGTGGTATTATAGGCATTGGCTTGGGATTATCACTTGGGAGAGAAGGCCCGTCTATTCAAATTGGTGCTGTTGTGGGTCAAGGCATGAGTAGAGGGCTAAAACGAACGCGTATGGAAGAACGATATTTAATTACGGCTGGTGCAAGTGCAGGACTTGCGGCCGCATTTAATGCCCCTTTAGCAGGGGTTATCTTTGCGTTAGAAGAGCTGCATCGTAATTTTTCGGGGGCTGTATTGGCCTCTGCTATGGCAGCAGCATTATTATCGACAACTGTATGTAGAATGGTTTTTGGCAGAGAAACGATTTTTCATTTTGGTACATTGTCGGTACTTCCCCTTTCTTATATTTGGCTAGTGGTAGGGGTGAGCATTTTCGTTGCTATTGGTGGTTGGATTTTTAATGCATGTTTGTTGCGAACACATCTTTTTTATGAGCTTCCTTTCTTTCGTAATGACTATATGAGAATTGGTTTTGCTCTTCTTACGGCAGGTATATTAGGATTTGTTTTTCCTTATGTATTGGGGGGCGGTAATGATCTTATTAATCAATTGTATATGCTGCCGTTATCACTGCAATTTTTTTTATTATTGTTAGTGGCTAAATTTCTTTTTACGCTGATTAGTTATGGCTGTGGTGTACCAGGAGGCTTTTTCTTACCTATGTTGGTATTAGGAGCGTTATTGGGAGGTGTAATTGGTATACTGCTTATTCATGGAGGAATTATTCCCGTCCAGTATTTTTCTAATATTATTGTTATTTCTATGGCTGCTTTTTTTGCTGCTTCGGTGCAGTCACCGATTACAGGTACGATATTAATTATGGAAATGACTGGTTCATATGAACATTTATTGGTATTATGTACGGCCTCGATGGTAGCTTTAGTGGTAGCACAAATAATGAAAGGTGAACCGATTTACGATACGCTATTACAACGTTCGTTGGCTAAAAATAAGCCTCAAATTTCCGCTACGGACCAAAGACATCTGATGGAGTTGACGGTGGCAAGTGGAAGCGTAGTCGATGGAAAATATATACGTCGTATTACATGGCCGAATCATGTGGTATTAATTGATATTAAAAGAAGCACGGGAGAAGTGTTGCCTGATTTTGATACGCGATTGTATGCTGGGGATTATATTTATGTATTAACTGATTCTATTGAAGGAGCACAACGCATTCGTGATATGGTAGAGTTATCGGAAGCAAAAAATGTATAATAATTATAATAAATAGTACCTGGTCATAAAATAATGCAATAATGATTATATAAATGGCGGATTTATTATATTGAGATGACAAATATAAAGGTATAAAAAATCACAAAAAATGGTGTAAATATGCTAAATTTTGACTTGCTATCTATTTTTTGCTATAATGTATTCATAATTTTTGATACATAAATAAGTATTAAATCAGATATAGCGAGGTGGTTTTTTGAAGAACCGAATCATGTTGTTATTTACTATTGTATGTATATTTGCCTGTTCATCGTTTGCGGAAGCAAATATAGGGATGGGGATGCAAGGTGTGGCAGTACAAAACATACAGAATATGTTGATTAATAAAGGATATTTATCTGATAGAGCTGATGGCGTTTTTGGTCAATTTACACGTGAAGCGGTAGAACGTTTTCAAGCGGAAAATGGATTGGATATTGATGGTATTGTAGGAGAACAAACGTTAGAAGCATTACAAAAGAATAGTGAAAAACAAGGGAAGCAATTAATGCAAAAAATAGTGGGTAAGCGTATATTAAACATGCATGCAACCGCATATTCCGCAGAAGATCCTGGTAATACGGGGATTACTGCAAGAGGACACCGGTTAAAGCGGGGAGTTGTATCGGTAGATCCAACGGTTATTCCATTGGGCACGAAATTATATATTGAAGGATATGGGTATGCCGTGGCAGATGATACGGGCGGTGCAATTGTGGGGAAACGAATTGATTTAGCGATGGATTCCAATCGTGAAGCATTGCGATTTGGTCGGCGCAATGTAGTGGTACATGTGTTGTAGGTCGCTATGGAGTAAGATAAATATAAAGAAGGGGAGTACATTACTCTCCTTCTTTATATTTATCTTTGTGTTTTTAGAAAAAGTATATATTTTATATTCCTTTTGTGTTATCCTAAAAAAGAATAGTTGATAAATTCAGGGAGGCAATACTGAATGGAGAATATAGTAGCATTAATTTTAGCTGCCGGTAAAGGAACGCGTATGCAGTCAAAACTACCGAAGGTGTTACATGCAGTAGGTGGAATTCCTATGGTCGGACAAGTATTACGGACTGTTACACGAGCAGGAATTACTAGAAAAATTGTTGTTATTGGTTTTGGTGGCGATGAGGTTGCGTCATATTTACAAGGAAAAGCTGAAACGGTTATACAAGCACAGCAGTTAGGTACAGGTCATGCTGTATTGCAAGCGGAATCATTATTAAAAAATGAACGGGGAATTTTATTGGTTACTTGTGGAGATACCCCATTAGTACGCCCTGAAACATTTAAGGAATTGATAGCGTATCATCAAAGCATGAAAGCTAGTGCTACCGTATTGACGACTATTATGCCTGATGCAACTGGCTATGGAAGAATTATTCGTAATCAGGAAGAAAAAGTAGTAAAAATCGTAGAACAAAAAGACTGTACTGATGCGGAAAAGAAGGTCCAGGAAGTAAATACAGGTATTTATTGTTTTGATTTAGAAAAACTATGGGGCTTATTACATAATCTTACGAATACGAATGCTCAAGGTGAATATTATTTAACAGATGTTATTTCTTTATTGGTACAAGCAGATCAATGTGTTGCTGCGTATGCTGTTTCTAATTATAGCGAAACGCTCGGGGTTAATTCCCGGGTACAATTAGCTGAAGCGGAACAAATATTACGTATGCGGAAATTACACTCGTTAATGGAAATGGGCGTTACAATTATAGATCCTCATCATACATATGTAGATATGGATGTACAAGTAGGGAAAGATACGATTTTATATCCAGGTACGATATTACAGGGAGACACTACTATTGGTGATGATTGTGTTATTGGCCCTTATACACGGTTAGAAAATGTCCGGATGGGAAATGGCAATCATATACAATTTACGTATGCCCATGATTGCGAAATTAAAAATCATTGTGAGGTAGGCCCATTTGTCCATTTTAGACCACAAACAGTGATCGGCAATCACGTAAAAGTGGGGAATTATATGGAAGTTAAAAACTCTTTTATTGGAGATAATAGTAAATTACCGCATTTAAGTTATATTGGCGATAGTGATGTGGGACAAGGTGTTAATATTGGTTGTGGTACGATTACGGTTAATTTTAATGGTCGAGAAAAACATCGAACGGTCATTAAAGATCATGCCTTTATTGGTTGTAATAGTAATTTAGTTGCACCTGTTCAAGTTGGTGAAAGAGCATTTGTGGCGGCAGGTACGACTGTGACTAAAAATGTACCAGCAGATTCCTTAAGTGTTAGTCGTACGCCACAACGAAATATTGATAAGTGGGTTACTGAACAAACATATAAAAAATAATTGCATGTGTTTGTTTTAGAAAAACTATATTTTCATTCAGGGAGGCTCATTATGGGTAACGAAGACGAAAAAAATTTAAAAATTTTTACAGGCAATGCCAATCCACAATTGGCAAAAGAAATTGCAGCATGTTTACATTTAGAATTAGGAAAGGCCTTTGTAGGTAAATTTAATAATGGAGAAATCCAGGTTATGATTGATGAAAGTGTTCGAGGTAAGGATGTCTTCGTGATTCAACCAACCTGTCAACCTGCCAATGATACATTGATGGAATTGCTTATTATAACGGATGCTTTAAAACGGGCTTCGGCAAAACATATTACGGCCGTGGTTCCTTATTATGGTTATGCACGTCAGGACCGTAAAACACGTGGTAGAGAACCGATTACATCGAAATTAGTAGCGGATTTGATGATTACGGCTGGGATTACCCGTGTTGTAACAATGGATTTACATGCAGGGCAAATACAAGGATTTTTTGATATACCTGTAGATCATTTAGGTTCGGCATCTATTATGGCGAACTATTTGAATAAAAAGGTAGTGGCACATGAATTAGAAAATATAGTGGTTGTTTCTCCAGATTTAGGTGGTGTTACGAGAGCGAGAGATTTGGCTGATCGTTTAAATGCACCTATTGCTATTATTGAGAAACGGCGTCCTCGTCCTGGTGTTTCTGAAGTAATGAATGTTATTGGTGAAATCAAGGGAAAAACGTGTATTATTATTGATGATATTGTAGATACGGCAGGTTCTTTGTGTGGTGGTGCGAAAGCATTGAAAGATATGGGGGCAGAGCGTGTTATTGCAGCTTGTGCACATGCTGTATTAACGGATCCTGCAGTAGATCGGATTAAACAGTCGGTTATTTCTGAATTAATTATTACCAATACGATTCCATTGCCGGAAGAAAAGAAAATTGATAAGATAAAAGTATTATCGGTAGCACCTTTATTAGGGGAGGCTATTACTCGCATTTATAAGGAAGTTTCGGTTAGTGAATTATTTGATGTATAGGGATTGTGAATTGTGTATATGATAGTTGGTCTGGGCAATCCAGGCAAAGAATATGAACAAACTAAACATAATGCAGGATTTATGGTTATTGATGCATTGGCAGCTCGGATGGATAATACGCGTTGGAAATGTGAAATGGAAGCATTAGTGGCAACGACCACCTATGGTGGTGAAAAAGTATTACTGGTTAAACCGCAGACTTATATGAATGATAGTGGACGGGCTGTGCGGGCGTTGCTGCACTGGTATAAAATTGAGGCTGATCATATTTATGTAGTATATGATGATATGGATTTACCAATTGGACGCTTGCGTATTCGTAAAAATGGTAGTGCTGGGGGACATAACGGCATTAAAAGCATATTAGAACAAGGTTGTCATGACTTTATTCGCTTTCGTTTAGGTATAGGGAGACCGTTGCCCCATTGGACAGTAGTAAATCATGTCTTATCTCCTTTTCCATCAGCAACATATACGGTGTTTAAAGATGGGGTTTCCTATGCGGCAGATGCTGTGTTAGGTTGTTTGGAATTAGGAATTGACAAGGGTATGAATCGATTTAATATAAAAAAGAAAGCCAAGGATGCGGTAGTAGAAATAAAATCGGTATGACCGTATTAGTGTAATGCAGGGCAAATAGTCCGTAATAGTATTGCGGACTATTTTGTTGTCTTTGCTGATGGTAAATATGGCATAGGGGGGATGCTATATGATAGAAAAAATGTGTGATTTTCCTGAAATTTATCGCGTAGAGGTTACATTGCCTAATAATCCATTAAAATATTTAAATTCCTATATGATTAAGGGCAAACAGCGGCATTTAGTGATTGATACGGGATTTAATTTGCCTGAATGCCAACGGGATTTGTGTCAAGGTATGCACGAGGTAGGGATTGAATTAGAGCGGACCGATCTTTTTTTGACACATTTACATGCGGATCACACGGGGCTGGTGCATCTTTTTTCGCAAGCGAAATGCCCTATTTATATGCATGGTGATGACTTTGACTTTTTAGTGCAGGCTCAAATTGGTACGATGTGGAAAAAAGCAGAAAATCACTTTATGGAAGAAGGTATGCCTGAAGAAGATATAAAAGTTCAATTCTCTAATTACGCCAGAGCCTATTCACCTAAGGTCGATTTTTTAGCACATTGTGTAGGGAATGGCCAGATGCTATTATTAGCAGATGAATGGTTTCAAGTAATTCACACACCTGGACATACGAAAGGACAATGTTGTTTGTATTTACCGAAGCAGGAAATTTTGTTTACGAGTGATCATATCTTGTTTGACATTACTCCTAATATACAACAATGGGCAAATATGAAAGATGCGTTAGGAAAATATCGGCAGAGTTTGGATTTGATTAAGGATTTACCTGTATCGTTGGCATTACCAGGACATCGTCAATGGCGAAGGTCGATTAAAGAACGTGTCACGGCATTACAGTTGCATCATGACAAGCGCTTGGAAGAAGTTTATCAGATTATTAAGATGCAAGGGGAGATAACGGCTTTTGATATTGCAGGAAGTATGCACTGGTCGATGCGGGGTATGACGTGGGATGTATTTCCCCCTACGCAGAAATGGTTTGCTATGGGAGAAGCATTGGCACACATAGAATATTTATGTTACCGAGGGATTATCAAGCGCGAAGAAGATAAGGGAATTTACTATTATCATTTATAAGAATATTGCTATTTTCCCAAGTAGTTACGCCATTCTATAAAAATTTGTCAAAAATACAATCTAAAAAAATAACGCCGAATGTAACGGCGTCTTTTTTATCCCAAAATTTCATTCAGTTTGATAACGGCATTTTTACGTATTTCCTCACTATAATGAATATACATCTTTTCTACCGTAGCAATTGTATCTTCGAGTAAGCTTGCGATCGTTTTTAAATCAACCTCACGAGTTAATAAGTTAGTCACATAGGTATGTCTAAAATCGTGAGGAATATGACACGGATAAAATTTTTTTATTTTACTAAATTCCACCTTTATATGGGTATAATGATAGTGTAGTAGCTCCTTTGATATAGCTTTAGAAATATAGTGGGGTTGGGGAGATTCGTGGAAGCGGTACCATGAAAAGAAAGAACACAAAAAGAAAGAACGTTTTCAAGCTAAGTGGGAGTAAGTACAAAGCAAGAAAACGTTCTTTCAGGTAGTTTTGAAAATGGGTAAGGCTTATAGGCCTTATTTTCGAACTATATTTATTATAATTGATATGAAGAAAATAATCAAGCGTATCGGGAAAGATTTTTTAAGTATTGTTGTATTATGGATAACAAGTTTAGCTGCTAATGGGCATATAAATACCTTGACTATTATAACCGGCATAGGTGTTATTGGCTATCTTGCATACAAGGTAGGTATTTAAAGAGCAGACAAAAGCGGCTAAAAATGATAGGATGGAAGAGAAGAAAGAAAAAAGCATTAATTATAAATATTTAGAAGAAACATGCAAATTAAATAATGTTAAGTATAAACAAGTAAAAGAATTAAAAAAATCTTTAAGTACTGAAGAAATTGTCAAAAGATTAGGTGGGGGAGATAATACAGCAGGTTCTTGTTCTTCGCTTGCTTTGGCTTATATAGGAAATCGTGGCGGATTTGACGTATTGGATTTTAGAGGCGGTAACAGCAGAAAAGTTTTTGCTTCAAAATTGAATATTGCAAGATTAGATAAACTAAAAGATGTTATAAGTTTTGAAGAAAGAAACACAAACGATTTTAGTGCTTTAAAAAATTTGATAAAAAACGTAAAAAAAGGTAAAGAATATTATTTAGCTACAGGTGGACATGCTGCAATTATAAAAGAAATAGATAAAGGGTTGGAGTATCTGGAATTACAATCACCGGAGACGCAAGGATATCCAATGAACGGGTTTACACCTTTTCGGAAAGCAACATTAAAGGATAGGTTTGGTTGTCAAAAATCACATACTTTTTGTGGACAGAAGATTGAACCTCTTAATATTCTTATAGATGGTGAAAGCTTATCGAAAACCAAAGAGTTTAAAAAACTGATGGGATATATTAATACAGATAAGGATGCACAAATGAAAGGGGATAAAGGCGATGTCAAATGAAGAGTTTTATGAAGACGAAGAATATATATATGCAGTTTGTAAAAATCCTCAATATGAAGATTTTTATAGAAAGAAAAATTCTACGATTTGGCACACTTCAAAGATAGATGCAATTGGAGAAGTTAACATTAGTTTCGATAAAAAAAAGATATATAACTTGTTTAAAGATTATCCGTATAACATGACCAAAGAAGAAATTGAGATACTCAAAAAGGAAGAACCATATTGGGTGAATTTTTTTTCGTGGAGAGTCAAATAAACCGCTTACAAAAGTAGGCGGTTTTTTAGATAAGCAAAGCAAGGACGTAGGCGTGCAGGGCGCGAAAGCATGGGAAGCGGGACGACCGTGGCAAGATGTTTTGTGGAATTACAGTCCTACTGTGATGAAGAGCAGGATTGTGATAAAAGAATTTCAAGAGCCTAAAAAATTGATTATACCTGAAGTGAAATTGTTGAATTATTGCCTTAATAAAGAGGATAAAATAGGTAAAGCTAAAGCGATTGCATTTGAAAAATATTTGGGATATACTAGAGAAAATCAAAAAGAACTCGATAATTTAATTAGAGAAAATATTTTGAAAGCTAAAATTAAAGAACGCCCAGCGGATAAATATGGAAGAACATTTAGTGCTGAATTTTATGTATCGTTTTTAGAGAAAAATAAAATCTTTATGGTTACAGGATGGAAACTGGGTGCAGATGATAAATTTCCACGATTGACATCGGCTTATGTAAAGCCTGAAAAAAGGGGGAAAAATGAAGATTAAAGAATTAGATTGTGTAAAACTAAAAAATGGAAAAGAAGTTGTTATTCTTGAAAGTTCAATTCCAGGGTATTATTTGGTAGAAGATAGCAATGTGGAAGAAGTTGGAACCTTTTCGTATACAATAAAAGAAAGTGACATAGAGAGAGTTACATACATATCATGAGGGTATATTAAAAGTGGGTTAGATAAAATAAATCCTTATAACGGTATAAATACGATAGTAAGAATACCTACAGGTGAAGAAATAGAAATACAGTATCATACGCCTGAAAGCCTAGAAACAAAAGAACAGCAACATAAAATATACGAAGCACAAAGAGAATTAAGCCCGTTTTCAATAGAATATATTGAATTAAAGTATAAATGTTTGATATTGCAAAAGATTTAGAGCCCCCTAAAAATATCGAAAATATAGAGGAGTGACTTTATGAGAGTTAGTTATGTAATCTTAACAAATAAACAAGATTATGGAAAGGTAATAAAGCGAATAATAAAAGACGGGCAGGAATATACAGATGATTATATTTATAACGATGGAGAATGGGAACTTACAGGATGTATGCTGGCTTATACATGGTTTGAGAGTCCCTTATATGAAATGTATGAAGAAATAACTGAAGAAGAAGCAATGAAGCGTATAGCAGAAATGAAATAAAACCACTACGAAAATAGAGTAGTGGTTTTTTAGTGGAGCGGAGATGGCGAAGCGTATCATTTTGGAGTAGTATGAGTTTGGTCTTTGGTGGACACTTGTTGAAGTCTTGGTGGAGACTTTCTAAATTTTGTGTACAGACGGATCCGCGTGAGATATTTTAGGAAAGCGTAGGATAAATAGGGGAAACCACGGGATAACATAACGCGATTCCATGATAAAATAGGCCGATTCCGTGACAAAATGACTGGAAAACGTGACAAAGCGGCTGTAATATAAAAAAACAAGGGCTGTATACATACAGCCCTTGTTTTTTGTTTAGCTAGACTCGGTTATACTTGTGATTAGTCTATATTTAAGGTTAGTTCTTTGAAACGTCTTGCTTTTTTCGCTTCTTCTGTATCTTGAGCTAGTAATTCTTTTAAGAGTTTTAATTCGCTTTCTTCTTCCGTTTTAGTGGTAGCGTAACTTGCAGGAACTGTTTTGCTTAAATAGAAACATTTTTTGATAGAAGCAATGCTTACGATAATAACTAATATTGCCATAATAGCAGATACGGCAAAGAGGAGATATTCTCCTTTTGGAAGATAGATGTTAAACATATTTAAGCAATCTGCCCAGAAGATAACGACTGTTAAGAATGCCCAAGGAAGTGCAGTTACCCAAACGTAGCGGGCTTTTCCTAAACTGCAAATGACAACAGAAGAAATAGATAGGGTAATAATAGCTAATAATTGATTGGAAACACCAAAAATAGGCCAAATGGTTGAGAGGTTTCCTTGTAAAACAATATATCCCCATGCACCAGAGATGAGAGCCGATGCGATGACGCTTCCGGTAGTCCAATTTGTATCGCCAAATTTTGGCCAAACACGACCGATTAATTCTTGTACCATATATCTGCCTACACGTGTACCCGCATCAATAATTGTCATGATGAAGAGTGCTTCAAACATGATACAGAAGTGATACCAATAATTCATTAAGTGTTCAAGACCAGGAATCCGCGAGAAAATATGTGCCATTCCTACTGCTAAGGATACGGCACCACCAGGACGATGGGCGACATTTTCTCCAACCATAGCGGATAATTGAGGTAAGTCAACGACATTTAATCCTAAGACTGAGAAATTAGCTGCGGTAGAGTTAATTGCAAAATAGTCATTAGGAACTAACGAACAGGCTGCAATTAATGCCATCATACCAACAAAGGATTCCGTTAACATGGCACCATAGCCTACGGGTAAAATAGAACGTTCATTCATCAACATTTTAGGGGTAGTTCCCGTTGAAATCATGCAATGGAATCCAGATACGGCCCCACATGCAATGGTGATAAAAATATATGGTAATACGGGACCTGTAATAACGGGACCACCACCTGCAATAAATTGTGTGATTGCGGGCATTTGAATGGCAGGGCCAACAACGATGATGCCAAGAGCTAATGCACCGATAGTACCGATTTTCATATAAGTTGATAAATAGTCGCGAGGAGCTAATAATAACCATACGGGTAAAGCGGCAGCAATAAATCCATAAATGATCAATGCAACGCCGATTCCGTGAGCACTAATTGTGAAAATAGGAGCCAATACAGGTGAAGCAGCAACATAGGGACCAGTCACAACAGCTAATAATGTTAAGGCAACGCCAATGATAGTCGCTTCTTGAATTTTTCCGGGGCGAAGAAATTGTAAATATATACCGATAAAAATAGCAATTGGAATGGTCATTCCGATAGTAAAGGTTCCCCAAGGACTATCATGCAATGCATTGACGATAACTACAGCCATTCCGGCCATAGCTAAGACATTTAGAAATAGCACAGCAAATGAAGTAGCAAGACCCACTTGATTGCCTAGTTGTGCTTTTGCTATTTCGGCAATAGATTTTCCATCATACCGCATGGAACAGAATAAAATAACCATGTCATGTACGGCACCAGCTAATACACCGCCAATAAGGATCCATAAAGCACCTGGTAGATAACCGAATTGGGCCGCGATAACTGGACCGACGAGAGGACCAGCACCAGCAATTGCCGCAAAATGATGCCCGAATACGACGTATTTGTTAGTGGGAACATAGTCGTGACCATCCTCAAAACGAAAGGCGGGCGTGACTTTGTATTGATTGACCGTTAGAACTTTAGCGGCGATAAAAGCACCATAAAAACGGTATCCCAATACGAGTACTAAGGCTGAAATAATAACAAGATATAACCCGTTCATAAAAAAGACCTCCTTTTATAATAAATGAAAATATATTTTGCATGCATATTAATAATAAATATCAAAATATACTTTCTTATCATACATATTATAGGGTAAAAACATACTTGTATCAATGAAATAATAATTTAAAATAAACATATGATATGACGGATTTTGCATAACCGACGGATATATTATGACTTATTACCATTTTGCACTTAATTTGAAAAAATAAAATACGTTTAGGAAATATAAAAAACGATATAAATAAAAGTATATATATACTTTTTCTTAGAACTGTCATAGTATTTATGTACATGTTAAAAATGTATACAATATACGAGTAAAAAAATATAATTCAGGAATTTCCTTTGTGTTATAATAAAAGCATTGATTAGGAATTACTTGAGGGGGCTTAATATGGACTCAGAATTAATTCAATTGGTACAAGGGATAGAACCTATAGATCAGCAACAACAGGAACAGTATTTTCAGAAACTATATGCACGATATGGAAATACTGAACCCGCAATACTTATGGGTGCAGCGAAATTATTATCCCTAAGTAAAGAGGAGGTATTACAGCCGTTAAAAAAAGCAATACTTATTTTTGCAGCGGATCATGCAGTAGATGGCTTGGAAAATAAAACACACGGAAAATGGAGCCGGAATATGGCGGAAGAAATCGCTAAAGGTAAAAGTGCGATTAATTCGGCGGCACACCGTATAGGAGCGGGTGTACTTTTATTGGAACTGGGGATGGAACAGCCGATTGTTGAATATACGGGTGTGCAAGATTTACAAGTTATGAAGGGGAGTCATTTTTGGGAATGTCGAGATGCGATGTCGCAGCAAGAAATGATGGATGCACTTTATAGTGGGATACAGCTTGCCTTTGCTTTGTATCAAGAAGGATATCATGCAATTGGGTTAGGAAATTTAGGAGAACGGGCGATGATAACGGCTTTGGTTTTAACTACGGCATATTGTAAGTCTCGTTTTAGACAACATAATTTTTCTAAGCAGGGAGCACAAGTAACGTCTTTACTGCAGCATCTGGAAGAGAAAAATATTTCTATAAGGGATCCCTTATTAACATTACAAAAGGTAGGTGCACCAGATATAGCGGCTATGATAGGTGTAATTTTAGGGGCAGCCTATAATCGAATGTGCGTGACATTTGATAATGCGGTCACAGGTGCTGCTGTACTGATGGCACAGTGTATTTGCTCTGCTTGTAAAGAATATTTGTTTACAGTAGTACAATATGATGAACCCGTCCATCAGATGCAGATGAACGTATTGGGGTATTCGCCTTTTTTAAAAACTGATTTTTATGACGGTATGGGCATGGGATCTGTTTTGGGATTGTCTGTATTAGATGCGGCACAAAAATTGGTATTAACATAAGAAAGATAAGACAAAGTAAACAGATACTACATGATGGGAGCTGGAATAATGGCAATGGTTATGGCGGTGGAAAGTAGAAAGGGAAAAAAACTGCAGGATAAAGTATTTAGCGTTGGTCGAGCAGCACAAGAGGCGATAGATTTATATGGCGAGGAACAAGTGGTAAATGCGACCGTTGGGTGTTATGGTGATGAATCAGGAACATTGGGGTGTTTACCCCTTGTTGAAAAAATATATCGTCAATTACCAATACATGATTTTATTGCGTATGCACCACCGCTAGGGTTAGATGCATATAGACAGATGGTTATTGAAGAAGTATTTGAGGCACATCGACCAGATGCCTATTGTGACGCTATTGCTACGGCTGGTGGAACGGGTGCCATTCATATTGCGATTATGAATTATTCGGAAATAGGGGATGCTGTGTTGGTTACAGACTGGCATTGGGGTGTATATGGTAGTTTGTGCCAAGAAGTAGAGCGAAAATTGCAAACGTTTTCGTTATTTGATGCAAAAGGGGCGTTTAATATTGTCGCTTTTACTGCAGGGGTTGATTCGTTATTAGAAAAGCAAGATTCGCTCCTTATTATTTTAAATACGCCAGCACACAATCCGACGGGATATTCTCTTTCTTATGAAGAATGGCAACAAGTATTGGAGGTTTGCCAGCAGGCGGAGAAAAAGGGGAAAAAGATTAGTATCGTTGTAGATATTGCGTATATTGCTTATGCAGGAGAAAAAAATGAAGTTCGTCATTTCATGGAGTTATTTAGTCATCTTCCAGAACATCTTTTTATAATGGTTGCTTTTAGTATGTCGAAGGGGTATACCTTATATGGACAGCGGACAGGCGCATTAGTGGGGATATCGTCATCTCGTGCGGTAATAGATGAATTTATTGAATTGGGAAAATATTCTGCCCGTACGGCTTGGTCTAATGTCAATCGGGCAGCAATGACTTTATTGACTACCGTTCGGCAAGATAAAGTACTTTGTCGGCAAATAGAAGTAGAACGGATGCAAATTTTTCAACAAATTATGAAGCGGGCAGCTATTTTTACGCAAGAAGCAGAGCAATGTCGGTTGGCGATTATTCCTTATCAAGCAGGCTTTTTTATTTCTGTACCAACGACACAGGCAGATGTGATTTGTCAACGGTTGCAACAGAAATGTATTTTTACTTTACCCGTAACAGGCGGAATACGATTAGGTGTTTGTTCTATTCCAGAACGCAAAATGAAAGGGTTAGCAAAAATCATGCAAGAAACAATAGAAGAAATTTAATAAAAAAACGCGTTATATATATAACGCGTTTTTTTATTAAAAATTACCATTATCATTCAACAGGGGATGAACATCATCGGCTTGTGGAATAAAGGATTCTAAGTCAAGAAGCATATTTTCTTTATCTTTGGGTAATGTCCCCTTGACGGGAAATAAGTTAGACACATGGTTACTGCGGAAAATACAGACATTTTGCACATCGATATTATGGATAATAAGCTCTAATTCCTCTAAAAAGCCACGCGCTGTTAGAGGAGTAAAGGTTCCAGCCATAGTTTCTTTATACAGGGGAGAACCGTAGGGAATGATAAGGGATAAAGCACTTAACATGGTGGGTTGAATGGCTGAAATGACAGCAGCTGTATGTAGGGCATGTTCGCGACTGCGTTCTTGTCCTCCTAAGCCTAATAAAATCATGGTGGATAGTTTCATTCCTGCTTGTAATGCTTTTTGTCCAGCTGAGATAGTGCGTTCTGCTGTAGTTCCTTTATGGACATGGCGTAACACTGTATCATCACCACTTTCTATGCCCATATATAGAATATCCAATCCAGCTTCTTTTAAAGCACGCAATTCTTCAAGGGATTTTCTATTTAGGTCATTTGGTGTAGCATAAGCACCTATGCGAGTTACATTGGGAAAAGAATCATGGCATTTTTTTAAAATATGGAGTAAATTTTCTGTAGGTAGTACTAAGGCATCGCCATCTGCCAAAAAGATGCGGCGGATAAAAGGCATGGCAAGTGCACCGCGTTCTATAATACCATCTATTTCTTCTAAAGAACGAATGCGATACGTAGATTCTTTATACATAGAACAAAAGGTACACTGATTATGCGAACAGCCGATAGTTACACGTAAAATGAAACTACGGGCTTCACTGGGGGGCCTAAAGACAAGGCCACCTGCATCATCAATGATCATAAAAAGACCTCCTTTATACTAGTAACTTTAAAGTATATATGCTATTATACACGGTTTTTATAATTTGTGTTACTAACTTTTTGTTATACGTACTATGCTAAAATATGCATAGCTAATATTCCTGATTACGATAATCAATAACAATAAAACCACCTCTTTATTATAGTGAAATAAAGTGGTGGTTTTATTATGGTGGTATCTCGTCATTATTCTGATTTTAACATGACGATGAAGACAGTAGAAATAATGAATAGATAACCTAATAATTCGATATAACCAAAGGTGGTTTGAAGCCAAAAAGCAGAAATGATAGAGGCTACTAGTGGTTCGAGTGTACCAATTAAGGTGCCTTTTAATGGACCGATATCACAGACGCCTTGGATAAAAAAGGAAAAAGAAATGACCGTTCCGACAAAGATAATGAAAGCTACGGCTAGCCAACCTGTTATGTCTAATAAGGGAAAGGTGTTCCATAATTTGAGACTAAAGGTAAGCAAAGAGCCACCAAAAATCATCGCAAGGGCATTTACGGACATAGCACCCCACTGGGCAGATAAGCCTTGTGATAGGGTTGGGTAAATAACTGCTCCGACAGCCGCTGCAATGCCCCAAAAAAGACCTTTAGGAGAGATGATCATAGCATGGGGCGTACCATTGGTAGAGGCGAGATAAACACCAACGACAGCTAAAAATATGGCTAATAATTCTCGATTGGGGGGACGTTTGCGAAAGCGAATAGCCAGATAAATCGAAAGGAGTACTACACAAAGCGTTTGTAGGATTGTTGCCGTGCCAGCATTGGAAAATTTTATACAGGAAAGATAGGCGTACTGACACAGAATTAACCCGAAGATTGTCATGATGATAATTTTACGAATACTGATGATGTCGTGAAGCATCATATTTATTTGAGTATGTTTTTTGGGCAAGTTTAAAAAGAGTAATAAAAAGCCAGTGCAAAGCATACGAATGGCAGAAAGCCAAGCCGGATCTACCGTATAATGCATGAAAAGAAATTGGCTCATCGCACCGTTCATTCCCCATGTAACAGCACCGATGACACAACAGATAATTCCTCGCTTAAAATGATTTTGTGTCATAGTAAACCTCCCTTGGCAACGACATAAGGATATAAGACTGTTAGAACACCCCGTATTTTTATATGGATAGGGTATTTTTTTAGTATACCGCACACTAGAAGGGAAAGCAATGTATTATTACAGGTCTATATACGCTCGAAGATAGAAATTCAGCAAGTTTTGGTTAGGGAATAAGTGTCTGTACAATGAGGGGGTGCGGTTATCCAGGAAGCAAATTGTTGGCGAAATAAAGTTGCACCACCATTGGCAGGATGGCGCATGGTAACGCAATTAATTTTGGCGTTAGCTAAGGTCATCGCTGCTTTTTTTCCAATTGCACCAATATGCGGGGGACGTTGAAATAAAGTAAGCAATTTTTGAGTAAATATAAGGCCTTGTTGTAACTCTTTGTCTGTAGGAGTGCGATTGGAAAAAAGATTTTTTTTATGAGGATGAAAGGGGAAGATATTCCAAAGCACAACGTTAAAGGGCGATAGCTTATGTGTGAGGAGGGCGTTCCACACATATGTGTCTGTGGGTTCATTCATACCTTTATCTCGTTGCATTTGGTTAGTGATATAAGGGCAATCTATGCGGCTAGTTCGTTGAGGTGAGATTGATAAAATGTGAACAGGTTTAATTTGTGGATGATAGTGTAAAAGCATGCGTTCACAAGTAAGGGGGATGCCTGAAAAATGACATCCTTGGTACCCAGCGGCTTCTGCAATGAGAAGATAGGATGCATGAGGCAAGCGTAGCTCTAAATAGTTTTGTAATTGTCGTTGTCTTATTTTAACGGCAGTGCAGTTAATATCCGAGATGGGATCATAATCTCGCCAAGGGTTAAAGGTGCCTACTTGATGATAGAGAGATAAGTCTTGTATGAAGGATGTAATATTCATGATATTCTCCTAATTTGTTACATATATAGAATAATTATGTATCGTTTTTTTTAGGTAAACATGCGGATAAAGTGTTGATTGTTGAAAATCTTTTAGGTTTTTTTTATGGACAATACATACTATTTTTTCACCTTGTTGGATGCGAGATAGCACATGTAATTCTTTTTCTTTAGGATAGAGATATTTTTTATTCCAAACCGCATGGACCGAGGAAGTGGGAGGGTTGTCCGTCGTGATTAAGGTACTTATTTCGTCAGTATAATACACAAAGGAAGTCTGATAGTTATGGTAAAAATAGACACGATGGCGTGGTATTAAATCAGATATGGATTGGAGGGTATTGGTGGAGCGATATGTGTAGTAGGGAGCTAATACTTGAAAGGTCAGGGTGATATAGGTACATAGCATCAAGAGTGTGATTAATGTAGGAATAGCAGGATACGCTTTTTTATAATGAGCTATGCAGAGGATAAATATAGCTGCTAATAAAAAAAGTGCGAATGGGAGTAAGGATGGTAGGGTGAAATCCTTTGGTGTATAGATAACACTCACGATAGCTAATATCAGCCAATATATGATAGGTGGAAGGATGAGGAGATAGCTTATTTTTTTTCCACCGGTTGACAGCCATGAGTATATTGTAGAGGCACCGTAATATAATAAAGGCATTATGGCAATATAGGAATAGGTTGGATATTTGGTGGCCATACAAGAATAAAATAGGATAGTTCCGATCCACCAAATAGACATGAAGATAAACTCATCGTCTTTTTTTCGTTGCTTAAACCAACCATATAAGGATATACCCGTCCAAGGAAGAAGTGTTAAGGGTAATAATAGTAGATAATAGTACCATACATTGCTTTCGGGATGCTCTGATACGGTAGCACGTGTAATATTATTTAATAAAAAAAAGCCCTCGATGAAGTTATGACGGTGTAATACATACATCGGTGCATACCAAGATAAAACGCAAACTAAAAATAGGGCGATTCCTTGCCATGGAAATAAACGTTTAAAATAAGTTATATTTTTCCGCATTAGGCAAAATAAAAATAAAAATAAACCAGGTAATAGAAAACCGACAGGTCCTTTGGTTAAGACAGCACCAGCCGACATAATGTATGCTACGATTATATATTTCTTTTTATTTTCTGTAAGGCCTATATAGGCAAAGAGCAACGTGGCGGTAGTAAAGAAAAATAAAGGTTGGTCTGTTACGACGGAGTGTCCGATAGCCCAAAATTCTAAGGATGTCGCTAACATCGCCGCCATTATTAATGCATGTAGCCAATGCTGGGAACGATATAGTATATACCATGTTACCAAGATAATGGTGGCGGTACTGAAGAGGGCACTCGGAAAGCGTGCGGCAAAATCGGTTATGCCGAAAAGAGCATAAGAGATATACAGTAGCCAATAGATAAAAATGGGTTTATCATACCAATAAATTCCATAAATTTGAGGCGAAATAAAATTATGATGTGATAACATTTCTTTTGCTGTTAATGCATAATTAGATTCTACTGGATCGGTAATAGGTAATACCCAGTTGCCTATGCTAAAAAAGCATAGGCAAAAAAGGGCTAATAAAATAAATCGATAGCGAATATTCATTATAATCTCCTTAGTGATTAGTTAATAAAATTTGTGTTTCTGTTTCCATTACGACAGAGAGTGGTGCAAAAAGTTTTTTGTTATGAGTATAGGTGGTTTTTCGCATAATCACATAGATGGAGTTGGTTGTTGTTTTGATTTTTGCAAGGTCTAACTCTTGTGGTGATACCCAACTTTTTCCATAATAGCCACTATAAAAAGCTATGCCTGGGCGTAGAAATTTTTCAATGTAGAGTGTATCCGTTGGCGATAGACGTTGTTTTATGCTAGTTGCCATTTTTGTAGACGTTAAGGTCGGTGAAATTTGTGGTAAAAATACAGCGGAAGAAAGGAGCGATATAACAAGCATACCTAAGGGAATGATTGCATAGGCTGCTTGTATTTTTTTGGTGTGCCACCATAAGGAAGCTGGGATTATACAAAGCATACATAATGAAATGGAAAGGGTATAGACGAAAGGTCTATATATGACATCACTTCCATGTAGGGGGATTGCATATAAGCCCAGACAAAGGAGTCCTAGCACATAGGAAGAAAAGATAGTAATTAACGATCTTTTTTTCTCTTCATAACAGCGATATAAAAACCAGCCTATAAGAAATGCTGTGGGTGGAAACATGGGGGCGATATAAGAAATTAATTGGGTCTTGGATAAGGAGAAAAAGACAAAGATAAAGGTACTCCAAATGAAACAAAACCATAACGCATCGGTATAGGTATCTTTTTTACGAAAGAAACGAATAAGTGCGGGAACATATGCGGTTATCCATGGAATTAAGGATAGTATTAGCACGGGAATGAAGAAAAAAATACTATTTCGGCCTGGATGTTCAGGTGCGGTAAAACGAATGATATTGTGATACCCAATAAAGGTTTGAATAAATTCCGTACCATGCACTTGATACATGAGAATATACCAAGGTAAACCGACAATGAAAGCACATAGAATTCCTTGAGGAATTTTTAAGGTAGATAATAAATTCCATTTGCGACGAATCATGATATAACATAGCATAATAAGCGCAGGAAAGGCATAGCCAACGGGTCCTTTTGCGAGTAAGGCTAAACCACAAAAAATATAGCCACGATAATATTTTTTGGTATAAAAGGAAAGCAGAGCTATTGTTAAGGTAAAAATAAGCGTCATATCGGTAATGGCGGCTTTGCCTATGTACCAAAAGCCGAATGAACTAGTCAAGATAAGGGCACTAATATAGGCAATAGAAGAATTAAACATTGATTTTCCATAGTGATAAACCGCTTGTATGGTTATGATAGCAAGAATCGCAGAAGGAAGGCGTGATGAATAATCGGAAATCCCAAAAAGTTGATAGGAAATCATTTCCAACCAGTAAAATAAGGGCGGTTTATCATACCAGACATGTCCAAAGATGCGAGGTGATAGCCAGTCATGAGCAACCAACATTTCTCTTGCTGTTTCGCCATAGACCGGTTCGTCCGGATCGGTTAAGGGAAAAGCACCTAGGAAAGGAAGTAATAATAAACAACTGAAGATAAGTAGGGATAGTTCATAACGATGGGCATATAAAAATGCTTGAATGTTTTTTTTGCCAATGTGTTTGCATATAAAAAATAAGATAAGGCATAAGGCGATAATACCGATGCCGATAATTAATATATGATTATATTTAATTAAATCTTGCCAGTGAGAACCGAGGATACATCCTGCCCAAACGAGTAATAGCGTCCAAGGAATGGTACCGATGATTGAATAGAGAATAAATTTTACAAAGGGATAACGTGCTACACCCGCAGGGAAAGAAATAAATGTACGTATACCAGGGAGACATCGTCCAATAATAATTGCGATTCCACCATATTTAGTGAACAATTGTTCGGCATAATTAAATTTTTTTTCATTGAATAAAATATATTTTCCATATTTGCGTAAAAGCGGACGTCCGCCATAGGCACCTAACCAGTAACTGATAATTGAGCCAAAAATGCCGCCGCAGCAAGCAATAAAAAATGCAGGCCAAAAGGAAAAGACTTGTTGGGAAATCAAAAAGCCCGAAAATCCTAAAATAACTTCACTAGGAATAGGGATATTGGCATTTTCTGCTGCCATTGCCCAAAATAAAGCAATATATCCATATAACTCCATAAGGTGTAATAAGGTATTCAAAATAAGCACTCCTATCTCTTGATATAAAAGCTGTTAATGCATGATTATAATACCATAGTTCATGCACAGAGGGAAAATAAATTTGTTGCATTTGATATATCTTTTTTTACTATTGAAACAATAGTTAATATGATATAAAGATACGGTTGGATGGTGGTTGTATAAAATGTGTATTTTTCTGAATCATGGGGTTCAAGTAAGTAGGAAAAACTACTTATAGTGTACAAAAGAAATGACAAAAAGAAAACGGATATACGGTATATAAGGGGAGATACTTTTGGTGGAAATAGAAAGGTACAGCATTTCCTATTTCTGATTTACTATACAAGCATAACACATATGGTATAATAACATATACATTATGTGGAGAAGATAGGGGGTAATTAAATGGTTACCACAGAAGAAAGTATTATTCGTTTAATTGTTGCCTTGGTATTAGGTGCATTTATTGGATACGAACGCCAGGCACAGAATAAGTCGGCTGGGTTACGTACGCATACGCTTGTTTGTGTAGGTGCTTGTTTGTGCATGATTGTATCGATTAATGTTGCCATGGGCTATTATTTTGGTTATGGTTATCACAATTCAGATCCAGGACGAATTGCCGCACAGGTTATATCGGGCGTCGGCTTTTTGGGAGCTGGTACGATTGTGGCGAATCAAAAAGCTGGGAATGTCCAGGGATTAACGACTGCGGCTACGGTTTGGGTAGTTGCTGCGATTGGGCTGGTCGTTGGTGCGGGTTATTTGATTACGGCTATTACGGCAACGATATTAATTTTTTTAGTGCTTACGGCTTTTGTGCGGTTAGATACTATTTTGAGTAAACGTTATCGTAAATATTATAAACTTCATATAAAAATGAAAAATACCGTAGGGCAATCTCGTCGCTTATCTTCGTTTTTATCATCTGAAAATATGCAAGTGGAATTTTTCCGCTCCATTTCAGAAGAAGAAGCCCCCATCTCTGAACTTGTTCTTTTTATTTCTTGTCATGGATTTATTAAAGAAAATGAAATTATTACTAAATTACTTGCACTAAAAGGAATTTCGATGGCTGAAATAGAACGGAAAGAACAACTCAAGGATGAATAAGTATAACTTGACTTGACAGGGAAGCATAAAGTTGTTATCATAAACAAGCATTCTAATAGCAATTTTAACTGTTGTTATGATGAGGCAAATGGTTGACATGATTGGATTTATATAGTAATATGAATATCGTCGTGCGGAAGTAGCTCAGTGGTAGAGCACCACCTTG
>NZ_KQ960953.1:125182-125416 GCF_001553405.1 Megasphaera hutchinsoni
TTGTCGTAGGTTCGAGTCCTACTTGAGGAGCCATACAGGGGTATCGCCAAGCGGTAAGGCAACGGACTCTGACTCCGTCATCGTTGGTTCGAATCCAGCTACCCCTGCCATATTATTTGATCCACTAGCTCAGTTGGCAGAGCACCTGACTTTTAATCAGGGTGTCCCGAGTTCGAATCTCGGGTGGATCACCATTATTTTGGCCCCTTGGTCAAGTGGTCTAAGACACCGCCC
>NZ_KQ960953.1:125516-183618 GCF_001553405.1 Megasphaera hutchinsoni
GATGTCGGCAGTTCGATCCTGTCATCGCCCACCAAAAAAAAGAACTTCTCTTTGTATAATATAAGAGAAGTTCTTTTTTATATCTGTTTAGTTCGGTTTCATTAGAACAAGAAAGCAGATTAGTCTAGTTTATAATAACATTTTTTCTTGATTATTCATGGAATAGCCGCCTCTTTCTACGTTATAAAACATCAGATCGGGATCTTGTTTTTTTTGTGGTGCAAGATGTTTTACTATGCCGTGCGTAGGTGTCACGGATAAAGAAGCTCCCGTCAATACCCAAAGCACTTTATATCTTTGGGGGGTGACGGACAGTGTTTTTTCGCCTTTGCCGTCTGTAAAATAAATTAAAACATCTATATTATGTTGATTGGCATACGAAAAAACGGGAGAAAATAATGTACCTCCACGAGCTTCTGGTCGTTCTTGGACATCTTTTATGGTCTGTAAAGGATAGACACAGCGAATGTTATCATCACATTCAATGATAGTGATTTTATGTTTGAAATTTTTTAATATTTCAATTATTTCTACTAGTGCCTGTTTAAATTCTTCATCACTAATGCTACCGCTAATATCTAATGCAATTAATAAGCGAGCAGTGTGATGACGTAATTTTCCACGCAGATCTAAGCGATGTGGTTGTCTACGATCTAAGCGTGTCGTGGTTTTTTTTCGTTCGGCAGCGATAGAACCGACAAATTTTTTTACATAAAAACTCCAAGGAAGAGAAGAGGCTTCCTGTTCTAATTTATTTAATATATTCGTTAGATACGTGGGTGGATTTCCTTTTAATGCGGCTTTGATATATTTTTCGGTAAATTTTTGTAACGTTGAACTATCTAAGGTATCGGATTCTTCCCAGATATCATGTGTTTTTTCTGGATTAAATTGCAATTGGAGGGGGGCGTTTTCGATATCTCCCTCATATGAAGGCATTTCCGTTTGATTATCTAAGGCGGATTGAATTTTTTCTACATAATATTCAAAGGTTTCAAAAGGTGGCAAAAAAAGTCCTAACTGCGTATTCAACCATTGTAAGGTAATGGCATTAGGGGGAACATGCTTTATATACATATTGGCAATAACATCCATAGCCATATTGATAGCTAATTTGCTATACATATTTTTTACATCTTTGGCACGAATCAAATGGAGGGAAACAATATGGAAAATATCATGTTTAATTGCATCTTTCATCTGATCTTCGGTTAAAGGGAGATATAAAAATGGATTAAAATATAATACATAGGCAGCACTTTTAAAATTTACCGCTGTAGGTGATGCAATGTCAAAACGAAGAGATTTTTTCATTTGAAAAGAAAAGAAGCCAAAAAAGTTATCATCATTTTCCATTAAACCTAAAATCACATGATCGATTAACTTGAAAAAATCTAGCGTGAAAGAATTGGGCATGTGAAATGGCGTGGTTTGATGGTTAGGTGAAGCGATATACTCTTCATAATTTTCTTTTAGTTCTTCGTATAAGAGAAATGCTGTTTTCTCGATTGTTGTATGCTGCATGGTTTTATACCTGACAATATGCTTTAAAATATAAGTTTACAAAAGATTCTTCATTTAATACTTGTTGATATATATGAGGCGTATTGAAACGCATATCTTTCATCATACCAATCATTAGATCAACGGGATACATAGCAAGTAGTGAGATGATTCGCTTTATTTGATAAGCTGTTAGAGGAGTGTCCGTAGTGGTATCTTTTTCTAAACGCATAAAGATATTTTTGGCAGTTAAATAAAGTCGCGTGTGGCTTTCTTTTTGAATGCGAAGTTGTAATTGCGTATCATCAGGAGAGCCTTCAAAAATATCATTATACGTTAATAATGGAAGGTGATCAGATTCGATGAAATGGGTAAATTCTTCGGCGATAACTTTTCCTACATTACCGCGGATGACATTAAAAAATACGGATTTGGAAATGGTTTGTTTTTTTTCTTTGTATATTTTATATGCTTTGGAAATTCGTTCATAACTACGGGGCGTAGCATGGATATCATCTTCATGATGCTGATTGAGATAATCGGGAAAGGTGGCGATAAATTCGCGCACTTCTGGTTCGATACCGGCTGTTTCTGCCCAATCTAACCACTGGGCGTAATCGGGCTCCATGTATAACCAGACAAATCTATTTTGCTGTGCTAAATCCATATTGACCGTTTCGTAATCATAGGAGTCACTAGGATTCATTGCGGCAATAATGCGGACGTCTGGATGTAAATGATATCCATTGATTTCTTTATTTAAAATCAAGTTCATCAATTCTTGTTGGACTGCATGTTCACAGCGATTAATTTCATCAATAAAAAGTAATACCGTACGTTGGTTAGCAATTTCTTCATCAATCGCTCGTAAGGTGTGGTGAATTGCATAGGTTGTTGTTGTTTCCTTGACAGATTTCCCGGCCGCATTTAGTCGCGTATATGTTGTAATGGTAGGTAAGCCGCCTATTTCACCTTCTTTTAATAAATTGCCATCAATAACAAGCAAAGACCAGTCATTTTTTTTGGCTACATCAGAAGCCAGGGCGGTTTTGCCGATTCCCGTATCGCCTACAAGCAGGGGCACGTCACGGGCAGCTAAGATAAGTTCTACACTTTGTAAGGTTTCCTTAAAGTTCATAATGTACCTCTATTTAATGGATAATTTTTCATCTACGGTAATTTGTTTGGCTTTTTTACTTCCATAATCATAAATAAATTGCAATTTATTCATAGGGCAGACATCGCCATTCTTATCGAAAGCATGACAATTTATAAAATTTCGGATATACGTTTCATCGACAGTTTCCTGGCTGATGACTTCGCGTAATAAATCACCCCATTCTTTTTCGCTAAATACGATATGTGGGGGTAGATATTTTACACTTAAGATATTTAATTGTAAATATTCACGAGCATCTGCTTTGGTGATTTTTCGCAATAGAGGAAGTGCACGCTCGCTTTTTTTTACGGCTAAGCAACATGCTTCATGGGTGGGATGCTCTACATATCGCAATGCTTCGTAGTTTTTTTCAATAGCTATTTGCTGCACTTCTGGTGCAGGATTGGCGATAAACTTGATGGCATCATAATTTTTCTTTACAGCTAATAATTGTAATTCTAACGAAGGATTTTTGATATATTGAATTGCCCAGCCTGATTCTTGTAAGGCAAGCCGAATTAGTTGGGGTGAAGGATTTTGAATATATTCCAAATTATTCCAACCACGTTTAATGGCTTTAATTAATAATTCGGGTGATGGATCGGTAATATATTGAATCGCCTTTGGTGCATTTTCTATAGCTAACGTCTGGATTTCTAACGAAGGAGATTCGATATATTGTAAAAGCTGTCCGTTTTCTTGCACTGCAATACGTTTCATTTCTTCCGTCGGCTCAACAATATTTTTTATAGCATAGGGATTTAAATGAAGCATTTTTATATATTTTTTTATTTCTTTTTCTGTATACATGATAGCATCCTTTATTTATGCGTACGTACTTATTAATCGTATAGAGTTATTATAGCATAAGTAAGTAAAAGGGAATACTAATAATAACCATTTTTTATTAATAAAGAATGGTTTGCTTGAAGATTATCAGTAAAATATTTCGCTGATGCGTTTAATTAATGCATACTATCATATATATATATAACTAATTAAAAAAATAAATAAACGGTATAATAAAAAAGATTAAAAAAAATGAATTTATTATTGACAATCATTATCTAGTATTGTATATTTCATTTGTCTTAACAAAAAAATAATAGGAGATGATGGGGGTCATGAAAGGAAGAACATCTATTGCAGCAGTTATGGCTGCAACTATGGTATTAGGAAGTGTAGCATTTGCAGCTAATGCGGTTGATATTTCACCCAATGCAACCGTTGTTATGGGATATCCAGCAAGTAAAACGAAGGAACATCACACACAATTTGCGACAAAAACGACAACGTCTGTTGATGTAGTAGCAGGAGCAAGTGTCCTTCTTGATGCACATCCCGTAAAAGACGAAGAAGGAAAAACGCCAGATTATCCATATGGACCTAAATTGAATCAAAAGGGAGAAGTAGTAGGATGGCAGGGACCTGGAAATTTATCTTCTGCGCTATTACCTAAAGACGAGGCATATGATGTAGCACGCGTTACGATTCATTATACCCGTACTGGGTTTGGGACGAATGCTATTGCTGCAGGTGATGGTACGGCTATAGGGGCGAATACGATTGCTTTTGGTAAGGGTGCAACTACATTAGGGATGAATGCTCGTACAGGATATATGTTACCCGATTCGTATGCGAATGAAAAGGAGTTAAAACATGGTTTGCATTTTGAGAAAAGTGATCATGCAACGGCAGTAGGTACAAATTCCACTGGATTTGGTACAAATTCTACGGCTATTGGTGCAGATGCAAGTACGGGTTGGATTGAAGTGGCCCCAAGGGGGAAGGGCTATAGTGATATGTCTGTAGATCCGTATAAAAATAAAGACGAAGATTTGCTATTAACCGATCCTAAGAGTAAATATCGAGGAGTAATTACAGGTGATAAACTTAAAGAATTAGTGACGAAAGATACTACGGTAAAAATGCATGCTTATGACAATGCGACAGCGGTAGGGACTAACGCAAAAGTTCGTGCAAATAACAGTGTTGCTTTAGGTGTAAATAGTGTTGCTGTTGAAGAAAATACTGTATCGGTTGGTAATAATACGTTAAATCGTCGTTTGGTTAATGTTAAAGACGGTAGATGGGAAGCCGATTCTCATGATGGTGCAACGACAGGACAAGTATATAAGGAAATGGGAAAAACGGGTGCTTTATCAGCCGCTTTAGCAGGGTTACATCCTATGGCTAATATGACGCAAGGAATGGAAATTGCGGCAGCCTTAGGTACTTATAATGGAAAAACAGCGGTGGCTTTAGGTGGTTTTTATCATAAAAAGTCTAATATGCAAATTTCTTGGGGGGCATCTACTGTTTTTTCGGGACATCTTGCAGCTAATGTAGGCGTTACCTATCATGTAGGTACTTCTACAGCCAAGGTAGGAACGATGTCATCCATAGAAGAACAAGTGGCTATGTTATCTCAAAAGGTTAATGAATTAGCAAGAGAAAATCAACAATTGCGTCAACAAGTAAATGCATTGATGGCAAAATAACGTATAAAGAAAAAAGCTGTATCTATGGATACAGCTTTTTTTGTCATCAGGTATCTTATTGAGGTAAAATAGTAGCTAAATCTTTTTCGGGAGTACTGATGGGAGATATATGATAATGTTTTACTAAATATTGTAAAATATTAGGGGAAATAAAAGCGGGTAATGAAGGTCCTAAATAGATATTTTTTACACCTAGATATAGTAATGTAAGTAGAATGCATACTGCCTTTTGTTCATACCAAGATAGTATGAGGGTGAGAGGTAAGTCATTTACAGAGCAATGGAATGCGTCACTTAAGGCAAGGGCTACCTTAATAGCACTATATGCATCGTTACATTGCCCCATATCCATTAAACGAGGAAGGCCGCCAATCGTACCCAGATTTAGATCGTTAAAGCGATATTTGCCACAAGCTAAGGTCAGGATAAGTGTATCTGAGGGAGCTTTTTTTACAAATTCGGTATAATAATTACGGCCTGGTTTGGCACCATCACATCCACCTACAAGGAAAATATGGCGTATTACATTATCTTGAATTGCTTGAATACATGTGTCCGCAACAGAAAGTACGGTTTGGTGACCGAACCCTGTTTGGACAGACGTGCCACCATTGATACCTGTAAAATGTTGAGATTCTGTATAGCCACCTAGAGTGATGGCTTTTTTTATTACGGGAGAAAAGTCGTTTGATGCATCGATATGAGTAATATCCGCATAGCCAACTACAGCTGTTGTAAAAACACGATCGGCATAAGATGGACGAGGGGGCATTAAGCAGTTTGTTGTGAATAATATAGCCCCAGGGAGATTGGCAAATTCTTGTTGTTGGTTTTGCCAAGCTGTGCCGAAATTCCCTTTTAAGTGGGTGTATTTTTTTAATTGAGGATAAGCATGGGCGGGTAACATTTCGCCGTGCGTATATACAGAAACCCCCGTACCTTCTGTTTGTTTTAGTAAGCATTCTAATGTTTTTAAGTCATGACCCGTTACCACAATAAATGGTCCGGGATCAACCGTTAATGGTACGGAAACTGGAGAAGGCGTTCCATAGGTACTAGTGTTAGCGGTATCGAGCATCTCCATACACGTTAAGTTTGCTTTGCCAACATTCATGATTAGGGAAAGCCATTCATCTATGGTATGATTGTCTTTTAATGCGGACAGACCTTCTATAATACACGTGTTTACGTCGTCATTTTTATAGCCCAATGCATAGGCATGGTGGGCATAAGCAGCCATACCTCTTAAACCAAAAAGTAGCAATGATTTTAAGGAACGAATATCTTCTTGATCGGCCCAAAGTAATTGCAGATCATAATCGTGTGAGGGAGAACCGCCTTCGTGTTGGATACGGTCATGAACTAGTTGAATTAGTTCATGAAAGGACGCGGCTTCAAAATTGACATTGGTCATGGTTGCAAATAAGCCATCAATAAAGAGCGGACAGACTTCAGAGAAGGTAGATTTTTCTAAGTAAATAGTGGCCAAATTGATAAGTGCTCCTGTGAGTTCGTCTTGTAAGTGTGCAACTGCATCATTTTTTCCACAATTTCCCTTAGCTTGCGAGCAATATAATCCTTTATTGGTTTGTTCACATTGAAAGCAAAACATTTGTTGTGTCATTATAAACCTCCTAATGGTTGTGAAATATAGTAATTTTTTGGTGTATGCGTATAGTATAGGAGAACATATTTTTTTTAGCTGTTGGAATTACAACGAAATAAAAAAAATCACCCTTTAGTTTGAGGTGATCGGAGAGATAAAGTGGATATGGAGTTATGATATACGTTTTTATGGATTGGATGTATAGTGCAATCTTGCTATTGTGGGGGTTCTCCTGTATGATAGAGAATAATATATAGAAATTTAAGGAGAGTGTGAGTTATGGAAAGTAAAGTGTTGGCTGTTTTTAAAACGAATTGTGGTGAATTTACGGTAGAATTATATTCTAAGCAAGCTCCGATTACGGTAAAAAATTTTATTTCATTAGCTACGGCAGGTTTTTATAATAATACTATTTTTCATCGTGTTATCGCGGATTTTATGATCCAGGGTGGCGATCCAGAAGGAACTGGTTTTGGTGGATCAAAAGAAACGATTCCCGATGAGTTCGCACCGGGATTAGATTTTAATGAACCGGGTGTATTGGCAATGGCCAATGCAGGCCCGAATACAGGAAGTTCTCAATTTTTTGTTACGGTAGCACCGACACCATGGCTTTTACGGCATCATTCTATTTTTGGTAAAGTCGTAGAAAATTATGATATTGTCGAATTAATTAGTAAAACGCCAACGGATGGTTTAGATAAACCGATAGAAACGGTTGTTCTGGAACAAGTAGAAATCATAAATAAATAATGTACTATACATATATGGTGCGTTGTGCCGATGATTCGTTATATACGGGGTGGACGGTGGATATAGAAAAGCGATTAAAGGCACATAATGAAGGTCGCGGTGCTAAATATACCCGTGCACGTAGACCTGTTGTCATTGCTTGGGTGCAGTCTTTTCCGACAAAACAGTTAGCGATGCAGTGGGAATGGAAAATCAAGCATTTTACAAAAGAAGAAAAAGAAAGACTTTGTACTATGAAGAAATAAAAAAAAGGAAGTTATTATCATGTTTCACATGAGGATAACTTCCTTTTTTTAGATGGGGTTATTTTGTCGTTCTTTCTAATAAACGTTGGGCTGTAAAGCGATCTGTAATGAGGACATTGGCATAATGTCCTCGCAAAGCCGCTAAGATGCCGTCTAGTTTGGCTTTCCCTCCTGCGAGAAGAATGCTATATTCTTTATGGCGCAAACAATTTAAATCAATACCTACCGTTCGTGCATCTAACTCTAGATCAGCAATATTGCCTTCCATGGTAAAAAAATGCGAACAAATATCACCGACAGCATGTTTTTTTAAAAAAGATTTTTCTTCTTCATCAGCATAGCCTAAACGGAAAAATAAGGCTGTATCGCGTACAGTGCCAACACTAAATAAAGCAATATTGGCATTTTTTCCTAATTCTAGCACGCGATGGATATGTCTATCTTGATATACCATGTTGCGTACTTCTTTAGAATCGAAAAGGACGGGCAAAGGTAGTGATTGAGCAACGGTTTTGTAATTGGAAGCAAAGCGTTCTAATACCTCTGTAGCATATGTTTCACTAGCAGATAGAGTAATACCCCCTTCTAATTGGACAATTTGAGCACCTTTTAATTCATGAGGGGTTAATGAATGTGATAAATAATGCATGGTTGTACCCCAACCAACGCCGATAATATCGCCATCTTTTACAATCGAACTTAAATACTCAGCCCCTTTTCTGCCGATATAGCGTTTAATATCTTCTTCATTTTCAATCGGAGCATTGGCAATGATGACTCGTTTTAATTCGTAAGCGTGTGCTAATTTGCGTGATAAATGGCTTTGATCTTCGATGGGATCAAAGATTTCAATGCGAACGAATCCCTGGTCCTTGGCATATTGTAATAAGCGTGAAACAGAGGGACGAGAAATCTGTAATTCTTGTGCTATATCAGCTTGACTGAAATCGGATTGGTAATATAGTTTTGCGGCACTGATTGCTAATTTATTTTTGTCTTTTGTCATAATGTAGTTCCTATCTATAAATAAATTATTGACTATTATCTTTATTATCTATGTAAATATAGATTTTTGCAAGTATATATTGAAAAAATGTTCAAAAAATATTCATTAATTATGATAAATAAGATGTAGATATGATGAAAATAATCTAGAATGCGTTAAAAGAATTGTTTTTTTTAAATTATACAGTAAATGCAATTTTGTAAAATATAGGTTGCCAAAAACGTATTTACTATTTTATAATTATACTATAAAAAAGTTGCGGATATAAGCAAAACGTTGTTTATATACAAGATAAGGAGGCATTTTTATGGCTAAAAACTATGTTATGGCATTAGATGCAGGAACGACTAGTAATCGCGCGATTATTTTTGATAAGGATTCGCATATTGTGAGCGTGTGTCAAAAAGAGTTTACGCAATATTTTCCCCAAGCAGGATGGGTAGAACATGATGCAAATGAAATTTACCATACCATGGTAGAGGTTATGAAAGGTGCTCTAGAACAATCGGGATTAACGGCGTCGGATATTGCGGCGATAGGGATAACCAACCAGCGTGAAACAACCGTAGTTTGGGATAAAAATACGGGTTGCCCCATATATAATGCGATTGTGTGGCAATCAAGACAGACCGCTGGAATTTGCGAAGAATTAAAAAGACAAGGATTGGTAGAAGAATTTAAGAATAAAACAGGATTACTTATTGATGCGTATTTTTCAGGGACCAAGGTAAAATGGATTTTAGACCAAGTAGAAGGTGCAAGAGAAAAGGCTTCGAAAGACGAGTTGCTGTTTGGAACAATTGATTCTTGGCTCATCTGGAAATTAACAGGTAATAAGGTGCATGTAACGGATTATTCAAATGCTTCCAGAACATTGATGTTTAATATTAACACGCTTCAATGGGATGAAGATTTATTGCGGTATTTGACTGTACCTAAAACGATGTTACCAGAAGTACGTCCGTCAAGTGCGGTGTATGGGGAAACGGTATCCTCTATTTTAGGGGTTCCCGTTACGATTTCCGGTGCAGCAGGGGATCAGCAAGCTGCTTTGTTCGGACAGAATTGTTTTTCACCAGGCATGGCAAAAAACACCTATGGCACGGGTTGCTTTATGTTAATGCATACGGGTGACAAACCTATTTCATCTAAAAATGGATTGGTTACAACCATTGCTTGGGGTTTAGAAGGTAAAGTAGAATATGCATTAGAAGGCTCTATCTTTGTGGCAGGTTCGGCTATTCAGTGGCTGCGTGATGGTTTGCGATTGATTGATACGGCTCCTGACTCTGAATGGGTGGCTAAGCGTGTTCCTGATTCTGATGGCGTATATGTGGTTCCCGCTTTTGTTGGATTAGGCGCTCCTTATTGGGATATGAATGCTCGTGGCATGATTATTGGATTAACGCGGGGAACGACAAAAGCACATATTGTCCGTGCTACGTTGGATTCTATGGCATATCAAACGAAAGATGTATTAGGTGCGATGGAAGCGGATTCAGGTATCAAATTAGCCGAATTAAGAGTAGACGGAGGTGCCGTAGCTAATAATATGCTTATGCAGTTCCAAGCAGATATTTTAGGTGTACCCGTAGAACGGCCACAAGTTATAGAAACAACGGCGTTGGGTGCGGCTTATCTAGCAGGCTTGGCTGTTGGTGTATGGGACTCTAAAGAAGAATTGAAACAGCGGTGGAAATTACAAAATCGTTTTGAACCAACGATGCAACCAGTTAAAGCGGCTTCGTATTATAAGGGATGGCGAAAAGCTGTACGGCATGCACAAAATTGGTTGGGAGAAGAAGAATAATAGTGAACAACTATTTTCGAGGAGAAATATAAAACCATTAAAAAAAAGGAGGATTGCACATGGACAACTTAATTGGAGAGTTTTTTGGTACAATGGTCTTACTCGTATTTGGATGTGGCGTGTGTGCATGCAATACGTTGGCCAAGTCAAAAGGACAAGGCGGTGGGTGGATTTGCATCACCGCAGGATGGGGATTTGCTGTTACGTTGGGGGTTTTTACTGCCACTACCTTGGGAGCACCGCAGGGAGATTTAAATCCAGCTGTTACATTGGGTAAATGCTTATTAGGTATTTATACGGTACCACAATTTTTAGCTACATCAGTAGTGCAAATTTTAGGTGGCATATGTGGGGCTGCAATTGTATGGTTAGCGTATTTACCGCACTGGCGTGAAACGGAAGATCAAGGTGCAAAATTGGGAATCTTTTGCACAGCACCAGCTATTCGTCATTATTCTTTAAATTTTTTATGCGAAGTAATTGCCTCATTTTTCCTTATGTTTGTGATTTGGATGATCTTTTCAGCAAAAGTAGGATCTATTCCTGCTGGGATGGGACCATATATTGTAGGAATTTTAATTTGGGCGATAGGAATGAGTCTAGGCGGACCGACTGGTTATGCCATAAATCCTGCTCGAGATTTAGGCCCACGGTTGGCACATTTTATTTTACCGATTGCGGGGAAAGGAAAATCTGATTGGGCCTATGCATGGGTGCCTGTTTTTGCTCCGCTTGTCGGTGTAGGAATTGCTTATATCGTTGTAGCAGCATTAGGCGTATTCTTATAGTAAGTAATTATGAATCATATATAAAAAGCGGTCTTTGAAGATCGCTTTTTTATATATGATTTATTTATATCATTTGGGAAATTTTGTAAAACCTTAGTTGCAAATAGGTTCATAGACGGTTATAATGAAACTGAAATTATATGCCTGTATTAGATAAAGAAAGAGGTAGGGGATTATGATAAAACAAGCTGATGTGGTGGTTATTGGCGGAGGAATCACCGGAACGGCGATATTGTATGAATTGGCAAAATATGATATACAAGCAGTTTTAGTAGAAGCGGAGCCCGAATTAGCCGCGGGTACAACTAAGGCGAATAGTGCTATTTTACATGCGGGATTTGACGCACCTACGGGCAGTTTAAAGGCGCAGATGAATGTACAAGGCAATGCATTATACCATGAATTGCAAGATGTATTAGACTTAGAAATTCGTTGGACTGGATCATATGTAGCGGCATTAGATGATGAACAAGAAGCCGTTATACAGGAGTTGTTGGTGCGTGGACAACAAAATGGTGTGCCAGGGCTTGAGATTATCGATGGGGATACGATGAGAAAAGCGGAACCTAATGTTAGTAAAGATATTCGTTCGGCCTTATGGGCACCAACGGCAGGCATTTGTTGGCCCTTTGGATTGGCTATGGCTTTTGCTGAAAATGCCGTATGTAATGGTGCTACGGTTATTCGCGATTGTGCCGTAACGGATATTTTAGTAGATAACGGAAAAGTTGTGGGCGTCCAAACGGAACAGGGAATAATAGAAACGGCTTATGTTATTAATGCAGCAGGCGTACATGCTGCAGATATTAGTCAGATGGCGGGTGACAATTCTTTTGCTATCTGTCCTCGTAAAGGGGAATATATTCTTTTTGATAAGACCGCACAAAAAGATTTAGTATATTCGCCTATATTCCCTACACCCACTAAAATGGGGAAGGGCATATTGGTATGTGCAACGACCCATGGAAATGTTTTTGTTGGACCGAATGCACAAGATTTAGAAGAAGCGGATAAAGAGGATACGTCGGTAACAATACCTGGGATGGATGATATTTTAAATAAAGCACGGCGATTAGTACCACAATTACCGTTAGGTGCGGTGATTACCGAGTTTGCTGGTGTTCGGGCTGTATCTAGTACGGGAGATTTTGTGTTAGGCCCATCAGTGCAGATAAAAGGACTTATTCAAGCTGCGGGCATACAATCTCCAGGATTAACATCGGCACCAGCGATTGCAAAATATATTGTTCAGCCGCTTGTTATGGAGGTTGGTGCACAGGCAAAAGCACATTATCAAACTAGCAGGCCCAAGCAACCGTGTTTCCGCATGCTCACTGATGTAGAACAACAAGCACTAATTAAGCAAGATCCACGCTATGGACGAGTTATTTGCAGATGTGAAACGATCACGGAAGGGGAAATTGTCGATGCCATTTCTCGTCCTGTAGGAGCACGCACCGTAGATGGGGTGAAACGGAGAACTCGTGCAGGTATGGGCCGTTGCCAAGGTGGATTTTGTGGCCCTCGGGTAACTCAAATTTTGGCACGGGAATTGCAAATTCCTATTACGCAAGTACGAAAAGAAATGCGTGAATCCTATATGTTTTATGATAAACACACGCAGAGCGGAGGGAAAGCATAATGGGCACGGAATTATATGATATTATTATTGTTGGTGGCGGTCCGGCTGGGTTATCGGCTGCATATAGTGCTTGCATGAATGGGGCTAAGAAAATTTTGGTGTTAGAACGAGATCGCGAAGTGGGCGGTATTTTACAACAATGCATTCATAATGGTTTTGGACTGCACCATTTTAAAGAAGAGCTTACTGGACCAGGGTATGCACAACGATGTTATGATTTGGTCAAAGATCGTCCAGAAGTTACCATCATGGTAGATACGATGGTGTTGAATGTGACGACTGAAAAAGTGGTCACTGCCGTTAATCCTACGGAGGGTGTTATTCACGTACAAGGAAAGACCGTTATATTGACGATGGGGTGTCGTGAACGGACGCGAGGTGCTATTCGTATTCCTGGTTATCGTCCAGCCGGCGTATTTACTGCTGGCGCGGCCCAACGTATGGTAAATATGGAAGGGTATTTACCTGGAAAAAAAATCGTTATTTTAGGTAGTGGCGATATCGGTTTAATTATGGCACGTCGCATGACGTTAGAAGGTTGTAAAGTTCAAGCTGTTTTGGAAATATGTCCATTTTCTAATGGCCTTACGAGAAATATGGTACAATGCTTGTACGATTATGACATTCCTTTGTATTTATCGCATACTATTACGGCTGTGCATGGAAAAGATCGGGTGCAGGGGATTACGGCTGCAAAAGTGGACGATAATATGAAGCCTATTGCAGGCACAGCGTTTGATATTGATTGTGATACGTTATTATTATCAGTTGGTTTAATTCCTGAAAATGAATTATCACGTGGGTTAGGATTACAAATGCATCCATTGACGAATGGCCCATTAGTGGATCAACATAGAGAAACGAGCATTCCGGGTATTTTTGCAGCCGGTAATGTCGTTCATGTACATGATTTAGTGGACTTTGTTTCTGAAGAAGCAGAGATTGCAGGAAAGTATGCAGCTTTAAAGGCGGCGGAACAAATGCAGTCGGCTGTAGCAGATGTAGCGATTGAAGCCATTGATGAGGTTCGTACATGTGTGCCACAACATATGAGGGTAACAGCGGAAGGAGAAATGATACGGCTATTTATGCGTGTACGTAAACCAATGAAACAAGTCCGATTGACCGTTAAAAGTGGGGACACAACTTTGTTAACAAAACGTTTGCAAGTTGCTAAACCTAGCGAAATGATTGCCGTTAATATTCCCGCTGCAAAAGCAAGGGGACAGCATGAAAACTGGACGGTTTCCGTAAGGGAGGAGTGCTGAAATGAGTGTAGAAACAAAACAAATGAATTGTATTATGTGTCCGATGGGATGTTTGCTTACGGTTACACTAACAGATGGTGCTGTAACTGATGTCAAGGGAAATACATGTCCTCGGGGAGAGATATATGCCCATCAAGAATTAACGAATCCTCAGCGGATGTTGACATCTACGGTTAGTGTGCAAGGTGGAGTATTGGCCTTACTACCAGTCGTATCAAAAACGACTTTGCCTAAGGGAAAAATATTAGAATGTGCGAATGAATTACGAAATATATCTGTGGAAGCACCTATAAAGACGGGAGATGTCATTGTTTCTAATATTTTAGGACTTGGTGTTGACATTATTGCTAGTCGCGATATGGAAAAAATTGGTTAATTACAAATAAAAAAGACTTGTGTAGGTCTATGATGTAAGTACTTTTTGGACAACGTCCATAAGCACATTACATCACTAAGGCTTCACAAGTCTTTTTTTATATGAAGTTTTCTGTAGTCAAATAGCGATCCCCGTTATCGGGTAAAAATACAATGATTGTTTTATCGCTGTTTTGGGGCAATTTTCCTATTTTTAAGGCCGCATATAAAGCAGCACCACTAGAAATGCCGACAAAAATACCTTCCGTTTTAGTGAAGTTGCGAGCGATATGAAAGGCATCTTCATTGGATACGGTAGTGATAGCATCATAGCTAGTGCGGCATAGTGTTTTGGGAATGAAATTCGCACCCAGACCTTGTATTTTGTGTGGCCCGGCATGCCCTTCTGACAAGAGAGGAGAACTTTCAGGTTCGACGGCAATAATTTGAATCGCTGGATTTTGTTCTTTTAGATAACGACTTATACCAGAAATGGTGCCACCTGTACCGATACCGGCAATAAAATAATGGATTTTTCCTTCCGTATCTTGATAAATTTCAGGGCCCGTTGTTCGATAATGAATTGCGGGATTGGCGGGATTTATAAACTGACCAGGAATAAATGCATGGGGGATAGTTTGTGCTAATTCAGTGGCTTTATCTACAGCACCTTGCATGCCTTTTGTACCATTGGTTAAGACAATTTCAGCACCATAGGCGGCAATTAAATTACGCCGTTCGATGGACATGGTTTCGGGCATGACTAAAATTGCTCGATAGCCTTTGGCGGCAGCAACTGCGGCAAGGGCAATGCCCGTATTGCCACTGGTAGGTTCAATAATCACAGAGTCAGGTGTTAATTTTCCTTCTTGTTCCGCTGTTTGGATCATGGCAAGAGCAATGCGATCTTTGGCTGAACCAGTGGGATTAAAGGACTCTATTTTTACCAGTAAATTTGCACATACTCCTTGTTTTTTATTCCATCGTTGAGGCTGGAATAAAGGTGTATGACCAATAAATTCTAACATAGATGTATAATATGTTGACATGAATATCTCTCCTTTGCGAATGACTAGTAATATATGAAGAAGATATTAATAACATCGAAAATACGAGGAGCGAGCAATGTAATATATCATAAGAAATTCCTTTTTAGTAGAGACTTATACATTTTTTGCATTGTGTGTATAGGATATAGGATTAGGTTTTTCATGCTGTTGTAGCATTTTTTGACGCAACTGTTGGAGCTGTTGCGTTAATGCTTGCAATTCATCTTCTAAAGGATCGGGAAGGTGATCATGTTGTAAGTCAACAGCTGCTTCGCCTGAATGCGGAACGATGGCATTAGGATTTCGTAAGACGATATGCCCAGGGATGCCTACAACGGTTGCATGAGGAGGAACTTCCCGTAAGACAACGGAACCTGCCCCGATTTTTGCACCTTCACCAACGGTAAAGGATCCGAGTACTTTAGCCCCACAGGCGATAACTGCGTAATCACCGATCGTGGGATGGCGTTTTCCTTTTTCTTTGCCCGTACCACCCAGGGTAACGCCTTGATATAAGGTAACATTTTTTCCTATAATGGTTGTTTCACCGATTACCGTTCCCATTCCATGGTCAATGAAAAGTCCTTCACCTAAGATGGCACCAGGATGAATTTCAATACCTGTAAAAAAACGGGAGAATGTAGCGATACAACGAGCGACAACGGGATGATTGTGGATGTATAAAAAGTGACTTACTCGGTGTAGCCAAATGGCATGTAAGCCAGAGTAGCAAAGAACAATTTCGACCTTGCTTTTGGCTGCGGGATCGCGATCTTGAATAACACGGATGTCTTTTTTTAGCGTAGTAAACATAATAATACCTCATTTTGAAATTTGACAACAAAAAACCACCGTCATACAGAGACGGTGGTCCGTGGTTCCACTCTGATTGCAAACATATATTTGCCACTTAAACCTGATAACGGAAAGGATCCGAAATTGCATACTCTTATTCTGCAATCCTGCTCGCAAATGCATTCCATCTATTTAGCGATGGTAAGAGCTTTCAGCCGGTGGCTCTTACTCTCTGTGCTGCTAAAAGTAATGATAAGAGCTTTCAGTCAGTGGCTCTTATTCTCTATACGGTTAAAAATAGATGTACTTCTTTTGGTCATTACATTTTTATCATCATAAAATAATTATACCCTTTTGTCAAGTATGATATAAAAATGATAATAGATATAAAAAAACAAGAAATAAATTTATATACATACAAATATTATAAATAAACCGATAAAGGAGAAAAAAGTCAACATTTGTGCATAAAAAGTATACTCAATCAGGAGTGTTTATTGACAAATGTCATAAATAAGATAGTAATAAACGGTATCAAAAAAGGCTGTTTTCATAAAAAAAATAGAATGTATTTTGTGAAAAATATATGAATATATACTATATATATAAAAAATATATAACTAAAAGTAATAGAAAAGAATAAAATATATGTTTTGCGAAAATTGCGGCAAAATTCCTAAAAGATATAGTAAGAAGAATAGATAGTCATAAAATGTATAACCTAAAAGAATTTTATTCTTGTAGTATATATATAAATTGATATACAATAAAAGCGAATACTTTACTGTAAAGTAACAAGTGTCTTTTTATTTTATAAAAAAGAGGTGTGCATATGGAAAAGGATGTTGTGTATGACGTATTTAAGCAAGGATTAACTAATGTGAATGGAGAATGTCATTTGGCGAAAACGGCAGATTTAGGTAGTGTATTAGCCCGTATTTTCCAAGAAAAAGAAACTTCTTCTGTTTCCGTAGTTGAATCGGAATTATTTAAGGAAGCTGGTGTCGTAGACGCATTAAAGACGGCAGGAATTACGGTTCATACGGATCATTTTAGAAAGTTTGCGCCCGATGACAAAGGCGGCGTTACAGAAGCGGAATATGGAATTGCTAATTTAGGCTCCATTGTGCAATTAAAAGATGATATCGACTGTCGTATTGTTGAAATTGTCTCGGATGTATATGTGGGGGTTATCAAACTGTCACGTATTGTGGATGATTTTGATGCGATGATTGATATCATGTCAGAGTTAAAGCCGTTTCCTCGTTTTGCGGGCGTCATTACTGGACCAAGTAGAACCGCAGATATTGAATGTGTAGGAACTGTAGGCGTGCATGGACCGAGACAGTATTCGGTGGTTGTTATTGAAGATAAGTAAAGGAGGGAATAGGACATGTCAAATGAATTGTTAAAACAAGAAATTGAACGGGCAATGGATAACGCACCATTGCAAAAAGCATTAAAAAACTTTACGGGTGCCTATCCTAAAAATCGTGAACGCGTGTATAAAGGATACGATTTTGAAGAATTAAGAGAACGGGTACATGAAGTAAAATCCTATGCGCGTGATCATATTGATGAAATGATTGCAGAATTTACTAAAAATGCAACGGCTAATGGAGCAAATGTATTTGTAGCACACTCACCACAAGAAGCCTTTGATTATGCACTCAAATTAGCGAAAGACAATAATGTAAAATTGGCTGTTAAATCGAAATCTATGGCTTCAGAAGAAATTCATTTAAATCAAGGGTTTGAAAAAGAAGGTATTCATGCACAAGAAACTGACTTAGGGGAATTTATTAATTCGATTGCCGGTGATAGCCCTTCACATATGGTTATGCCAGCTATTCATTATTCAAAAGAGGATGTAGCTGATTTATTTTCTTCTTATACGAAGCAACCGGAAGAACCAGTTATTGCTAAAGAGGTTAAAACATCGCGGCGTTTAATGCGGCCGAAGTTCTTAGCAGCAGAAATGGGTGTCTCTGGTGCAAATGTAGCCGTTGCGGAAACGGGTTCGTTATTTACGATGACCAATGAAGGTAATGCTCGTATGGTAGGAACATTGCCAAAGATGCATTTATTTATTTTTGGTATTGAAAAATTTGTTGCTAAAATGAGCGATGTTCGTTACATTTTTAAAGTATTGCCTCGTAATGGTACAGCACAAAATATAACTGCGTATTTGTCGGCATATACGGGGGCATCAGATGTTATATTGGATCCGGAAAGCGATGAAAGAGGGCAGAAAAATTTCCATGTCATTATTTTAGATACGCCGGAACGTCGTGAAATTATGGCTAGTGACGAGTACAAAGATATTGCATGTTGCGTACGGTGTGCCGCTTGTCTTAATGTCTGTCCTGCTTTTCGTCTAGTTGGCGGCCATGTGTATGGTGGTAGTATTTATACGGGTGGCATCGGTACCTTGCTAACAAGCTTTTTAAATAATCGTGAAAGAGGGAAAGACATTCAAAATATCTGTTTACAATGTGGTTCTTGTAATACTGTATGCGGTGGTAAATTAGATGTTGCTGGCATGATTTTAAAATTACGGACTAAATTTGCACAAGAAGATGGGTTAAATCCTGTGCATAAATTCTGCTTAGATACCGTAGCTGACAGAAAGTTGTTCCATTCGATGTTGCGTATTGCGTCTGTAGCACAAGGAATGGTTACAGATGGACAACCGATGATTCGTCATTTACCGATGTTTTTATCGGGCTTGACAGAAGGCCGGAGTTTGCCTAGTGTAGCACCTCAACCTTTCCGCGATATTTTACCGACGATTCAACAGAATGTGCCTAATCCGAAAGGCAAAGTGGGTATTTTCACGGGATGCGTATTAGATTTTGTATATGTTGATATTGCTAAGTCTGTTGTTAAAGGATTGAATATGGCGGGATATATAGTTGAAATGCCGTTAGAACAATCTTGCTGTGGTGCACCAGCAACATATATGGGGGACGTTGAAAATACGAAAAAAGCAGCGATCATGAATGTTGAAGCAATGATGTCAGAAAATTACGATTACATCGTTTCCGCTTGCCCAACATGTACACATGCGTTGAGAGAATACAAGGAAATGTTTAAAGACGATCCGGAAATGTTTAAAAAAGCCGAAGAATTAAGTAAAAAGACCTTTGACTTCTCTAAATTAATGTCTATGCTCGGCGGCTTTGAAACCGAAGGCGATGGAAAACCGGTTAAAGTTACCTATCATGATTCTTGTCACATGAAACGTTCTTTAGGTGTTACGGAAGAACAACGTGAATTGTTGAGAAATACGAAGGGCGTTGAATTGATTGAAATGGAAGGCTGCGATAAATGTTGTGGTTTCAGCGGCTCTTATTCTATTAAATATCCAGAAATGTCAGCACCAATTTTAGCTGAAAAAATTAATAATATTGTAAATTCAGGTGCTGATGTGGTCGCTGTTGACTGCCCCGGTTGTATGATGCAAATTCGCGGTGGTTTAGATGCACGAGGATTAGATAATATTAAAGTTAAACATACCGCTGAAATTGTTGTAGAAAAACGCCCAGAAGCATAATGGAAGATGCTGGTAAAGGAGGGGGAGTATGAGAGTAGACTTTAGTGCGATAGAAGCACGTTTACGGCGGTTTTTGCCACCTGTATTAGAAGAGAGACAAAAAAAAGATTTGAATCGAGTTCAATCGTACATCGTACAGTTTACGGAATACTCCTTTGCTGGAACGCAAACTGGAGATGTGTTGCAGGAAGCTGTTTCTTCTCGCGGAAAGATGGTTCGCCCACAGTTAGTACTCATGGCTGGTCGCTTTGGTACGAGTTCTGACATCATTATGGAAAGGTTATATAAAGTAGCCGCTTTAGTGGAAATGACTCATTTAGCATCACTTATTCATGATGATATTGTCGATGATGGAACATTGCGTCGAGGGCGTAGCTCTATACAGCATCAGTATGGAAAAAGTGCAGCTGTATTTGCAGGAGACTTCTTGATGAGTCGGATTACATATTATTTGATGAGAGAAGGCTTCAATAAATCAGGTATGGTACTTGCTAAAGCGGTAGAAGCGATGTGTACTGGAGAAATAACACAAGCTCTATGTAAGTATAAAATGGATCTTACCATAGAAGCGTATTTGCAAAACATTTATGGTAAAACGGCAGCTTTGTTTCGGGCAGCTTGTCATATAGGAGCTATTGAAAGTGGGTGTACGCCAGAAGTTCGGATGAACTTAGAGAAATTAGGCGAAACATTGGGATATATGTTTCAAATGCGGGATGACTTGTTGGATTTTTCACCCGATAATAGGATTATTGGCAAATCATCGCATCAAGATTTTCGAGAAGGAATCTATACGTTACCCGTCTTATACGCCTGTGAAACGAATGAAGGAAAGAAGTGCTTGCATCCTTACATGGAACGGAATGCTACGAGTGGCTTGACGGAAAAAGAGTTACAAGAGATGGAACAACATGTTATGACTTTTGGTGGCATGGAAAAAACATGGCAAACCATTCATGCTTATCAAGAACAGGCGGAATATATTTTAACGACATTACCTGATCGTAATGCGATTGCTCCATTAATGCAGTTAGTACGAAAGCTGGGGAGCTTATGAGCACGCAAGGACGTTTGACTGTAGCTCAAGCTTGGCACTTGGCGGGGCCACCTTCTTGGGTAGCAACGTTGATTCCCGTAGCTTTAGGGGAGGTCTATTGTGTCGTCCAGGGATATCACATTACTTTCATAATGGCGGTTCTTTTAGGAGTGGCGTGTGTTTGTATGCAAGCGGCGGTAAATACCTTTAATGATTACTTTGATTTTCAAAAAGGAAATGACCAAAAAGCAGATTATCTTGTGCAAAATGATGCGGTATTGGTATATGAAAATGTACCGCCGAAGCAAGCACTCTTGTTGGGAATAAGCTTTCTTGTTGGGGCGATGGTGTTAGCATTTCCCTATTTATATAAGGCTGGTATCATACCATGGGTAATTGGTCTAAGCGGCGCCTTGGTGGTATGGCTGTATTCGGGCGGACCTTATCCCATTTCGTATACACCTCTTGGTGAGGTTATTTCCGGAATGGTTATGGGGTGTGGCATCTCCTTAGGTATTGTTGCCGTTGTTACGGGACGGTTAGAATGGCCCGTTGCTTTATGGAGCATACCGATTGTGTTAGGAATTGCGTTAATTATGATGACTAATAACACGTGTGATATGGAGCGAGATAGACAAGTAAACCGACATACACTTCCTTTGGTTTTAGGAAGAAAATGGGCTTATTGGGGCTATCGGTGCGGGGTAGTAATTTGGCTAGTGCTGATGGTTGTCTGGAGTTGGTCATATGTAGGAATGAGAAGTGGTTTCTTATTATTACTTTATATAGTATTGGGAAAACCGATCCTTGTACCATTATTTTGTACTCCTCTAACACCGTTGCATCGCATTAAGCTCATGAAAGATATCGTACAAGCAAACTTCATTTATGGCGGTACGTATGTGGCATTATTAGCATTAATGATTTGTAGGTGAGGATACATGCAAGAAACAGGCAAAAAACAGAAAGTTTATCATGTCTTTGAACAAGTAGCTGTTCGGTATGATCGAGCCAACAAAAGGATTAGTTTAGGACAAGAAGTAAGTTGGAAAAAAGCATGTATTCAACAAGTTTGTCAGCATTTGCCAACACAGGGACGCGTATTGGATGTATGTTGTGGTACGGGAGATATCGCCTTAGGCATAGCTGAAAAAAGAAGTGATTGTTATGTATGGGGACTGGATTTTTCGCCATCCATGTTACATATAGCTCGTACAAAAGATAAGAAGAAAATCGTTACGTGGCAACAAGGAGATGCAACGAAGTTACCTTATGACAATGAATATTTTGATAGTGCGGTTATTTCCTTTGGACTGAGAAATACGACTAATTACCAATGTGTATTAGAAGAAATGTCTCGGGTTATAAGACCGCAGGGAATGGTATGGTGTTTAGATTCGTTGCGACCGAAAAGTGCATGGGTATGTCCCTTTTATGAATTTTATTTTCGCTATATTATGCCAATTTTAGGCGGTGGGATTCATTATAGAAAGGAATATCAGTGGTTATGGGAGTCTACACAGGCTTTTTTAAGCGCTGATGCTTTGCAAACACTTTTTAGCCACGTGGGGTTAGAACGTTTGGAACAGCGATCGTATATGTTTGGAGCCTGTATATTACAAGGTGGTAAAAAAATATAAGTGTATATTAGGAAGATATAAGATACATGAAATTTTCAATAGTATATAGTTAAGGAGGGCAAGATTATGAGTAGTGAAGAAAAATTTGATGCCATTGTTGTCGGAGGCGGATTAGCCGGTACGGCAGCGGCACTGGCTATGGCACGTGGTGGATTAGATGTTATGCTAGTGGAACGCGGTAAATTTTGCGGTGCAAAAAATTCAAGTGGAGGCAGATTATATGGTCATAGTTTAGAAAAATTAGTTCCAAACTTTGCTGAAGAAGCTCCTATTGAACGTAAAATTACGCAAGAAAGACTATCTTTAATGACCGCTGGTGGTGCGTTGAGTTTTCAATATGAATCGGAAAAATTAAAGCAATTAAAATATCCATCTTATTCGGTATTACGTTCTAAATTTGATAAATGGTTAGCCGATAAAGCGGAAGAAGAAGGCGTTATGGTCGCAACGGGGTTACTTGTTGATGAATTAGTTCTAGAGGATGGCAAAGTAATTGGGATTAATTGCGGTGGTGAAGAAGTAGATGCAGATGTTGTTATTTTAGCTGACGGCGTAAATTCTTTGCTAGCACAAAAATTGGGCATGAAACAAGAACTTGCACCACGTGACGTTGCGGTAGGTGTAAAAGAGGTTATTGAATTAGGCGAAGACGTTATTAATGAACGCTTTGGCTTACAAAACGGCGAAGGTGCAGCATGGATGATTGCTGGTGATCCTACGGGCGGTAACTTAGGCGGTGGTTTCATTTATACGAATAAGACCAGTTTGTCTTTAGGTATTGTTACAACTATTGCTGATATTGGTCGGGTAGATATCAGTGTACCGGAAATGGTAGAACGCATGAAAAATCACCCCTCTATTGCACCTTTTGTTAAAGGAGGTAAATTAACGGAATATTCGGCCCATTTGGTTACTGAAGGTGGTTTAAAAATGATGCCTGAACTCGTACGTGATGGCGTGATTGTAGCTGGTGATGCAGCGGCGATGGTCGTTAATCTGGGATACACTGTACGGGGGATGGATTTGGCTATTGAAGCAGGGCGCTTAGCTGGAGAAGCTGCCGTATTAGCACATAAAAAACAAGACTTCTCGAAAGAAAGCTTGAGTGTATATGAAAAAATGTTAGAGGGAAGCTTTGTTATGAAATTAATGAAGCAATATCAGAATTTACCAGGGTTATTAGAAGATCATATTATCTTCAATGATATTCCGAAGATGGCTGATGAATTTGCTGATATGGTATATAAGGTAGATGGCGGTGCACCAGTAGCATTACCAATGATAGGATTATCTGTTTTGGCTAATAATGGTGGACTAAATGGCTTATTTGGCTTAGGGAAGAAAGCATGGGAGGCGATGTAACATGGCAAAGATGAGTATTGATGATAAATTGGGTTTTGTAAAATTCGTTACAGATGAACATGAATCACATATTAAAATTGACGAAACATTTGCAGATGAAACAGAAATCAAACGGTTAGTTATGGCCTGTCCTGCAGAACTATATAAATATATAGATGGAAAATTGACATTTTCGCATGAAGGATGTTTAGAATGCGGCACATGCCGGGTCATTGCTATTGGTAAAGGTGTGAAGAGTTGGACTCATCCTAAAGGTGCTATGGGAGTAGAGTTTCATCACGGTTAAGAAAAAGCTGCGATACCTACGGGGATCGCAGCTTTTTTGATAAAAGAAAAGATATTTTCTTTATACATTGGGGAAATTAATGATATAATAAAAAAATACAAAATATAAAGTCTAGTATTATAGGCAAGGAGGATATATGTCAGAAGTAAAGATTACATTTTTGGCACATAGCGGTTTTTCCGTAGAAACCGAAAATAAAGTATTGATTTTTGATTATTATCAAGATCCGAAAGGGATCGTGTCGGCGTATTATTCACAAGACAAGCCATTATGGTTTTTTGTGAGTCATCGGCACGGCGATCATTTTAATCCTGCCATAGGTAAGTTTGTAAAGCATGCTGCATATTATATTGTTAATGATGAAGTCCCCTTGGTATTATCTGATAGTGAAAAAATGCGTTCTATGAAGGTATATGATACAATAACTGTGGACGATGTATCAATTACGCAATATGGCTCGACGGATGAAGGCGGTTCTTTTTTTGTGCGTACCAATGGATATACCTTTTTTCATGCAGGCGATTTAAATTGGTGGCATTGGATGGAAGATACAGATGAAAACAATAAGATTGCAAAGATGAATTTTCAGCGCGAAATGGAACATTTGCAAGGAATGCAAGCAGACATTGCCTTTTTCCCTGTTGATGCTCGTTTAGGAGCGGCAAGAGAATGGGGCATTAAAGGGTTTTTACAGCGAGTAACGATAACTAAGGGAATGATTCCGATGCATTATTTTGGTTCTTCGTGGAGTCCTTCCCAATCTTTTCTTGCACAATATCAACGTGTGCCGCTCTGGATTCCTCAAAAAGAGGGCGAAGAACGGGTATGGTGTTAGTAAAAAGATAGGGAGTTAAATGGTTGAGGAGGAACATGATGGAAGAAGTAAAGACAACGCGACCGCATACCCAGATAGCGAATTATATACTCGGTATTGCTGTGGTAGCGTTACTATTGGCGTATCCTGTACGCACATTGTTTTGGGGAGGCATGATTACGCATGTAGCGGGTGCTGCTCTTATAGGTGGGTTAGCCGATTGGTATGCGGTTACGGCGTTATTTAGAAAACCCTTAGGTATTTCTTTTAAAACAGCGCTTATTCCTAATAGCAAAGAACGCATTGCTGAAATGGCGAGACATATGGTTGAAAAAGAAATTTTAACGGTTCCGAATATGTACAATGTATTAAAGCATCATCCCATTTTAGCAACTACCTTGAATTATTTGCATACGGAAAATGGCTTTCGGGCAGCAGAACGAATTTCCGGGCAAGTACTGAATACTTTTTTATATACGGTAGATATGCGGACGATTGTGCGTATCTTTGCAGATGTCGGCGGTAAAGCTGTGGAAAATATTGATTTAGCACCGATTATGAGTAAAGCGATTCGTATTGGCTTACGGGGCGAATCAGGCAAAGATTTTTTGGATTTTATGATCCTTCATCTTATGACATTGGTACAAAGTGATACGATGAAAAAATATATGGGCGAAATTTATGAAGCCTCGATTCACCAATATGCGAATCGTCATCCATTTGTCAAGCTGTTTATTAAACCGCTATTGAAAAGTGAAATCTTTAGCCCTCGCACAGTATCAGAAAAAATATCACAAAAAGTTTTAGACGTATTGAGGGAGGCACAAAAGCCGGAATCAACAAAACGAGATGCGGCATTGCGGTATTTATGGAAGCAAGTAGATCGCTTTGAATTTAATGAAGACTGGAAAAATAGTTTGGACGAATATAAAAATCGGATGTATAAAAATGTAGTTATACGTCCAGATACGAAAGAAGCCTGGCAGCGATACATTCAGGATCCGGATAGGCAAAAACGTGTATGTACATCAGCAGCGACATATGTCATACAGAAATTAGAATCTTGGCGTGAAAGCCCTGATCGCATTGAACAGGTAAATCGTACGGCCTTAGCTTTAGTGGCAAAAGAATTAAAACGTTTGCAATTGTGGTTTGGGGCAACGGCGGAACAAGAAATTTTAAAATATGATAGCCACTATTTAGCAGAACAATTAGAAAGTCGCATATGGTATGATTTACAGATGATTCGGATTAATGGTTCTTTAGTGGGAGCTGTTTTAGGTGCGGTTATCTATCTGGTAATGTATGCCATGAAAGGAGGGGCATAGGATGACCTATCGACAGCGTGCAAATGCGATTTTAGGCTTATCAGCCATATGTTTTATGGCTATTTTGTGGTGGTGGTACACGCACACGTTGAGTGTGGCAGAAGAATTGTTGTTCTTCGTTATTCAATCGGCTTTAATTGGCAGTATTGCCGATTGGTTTGCCGTGACAGCGTTGTTTGAAAAACCGTTAGGATTTCCTTATCATACGGAATTATTGTATCGCAATCGAACGCAAATTATCGAAAGTATCACACGAATGATATCGGAAAAATTATTGCAACCAGATAAATGGAAGGAAAAGCTGTATACCCTATCTTTTATGGATATGTTCATTCGATGGATTCAGAGTCCGACAGGACGAGAAAAATTTCGGGCGATTCTCTTTGAAGTATCTTTACGGGCATATCGTTTTGTCGCACAAAATAAAACCCAAGAAAATATGGTTCATCAAATTCGTATCTATTTAAAAAGACAGCCGTTGGTTAGTTTTTTTCAAAACAGACTGATTTCGTTATTAGAAGACCCTCATAGCAGCATGTTTCATGATGCCATTCATTTGGGGCGGCGTATTGTCGATAGCGATGAATTTGATAATATGTTGGTACGATTATTTCAACAATGGATGGAAGAATCGAAAAATGCACCGAATGCAATTATTACAATTAATAAATTTTGGGGTATTGTTGACACCAAAAAAATTGCCCAAGATATTAGAGGGGGAATTTTAACGTGGTTAGAAAAATGGGAAACGGCGGAAGGCGAAGAACGCGAATGGCTTTGTCGTAAATTTGAATTGTTTTTATATTCGATGAATGGACAACTAGCCTATGCCGTGCAAAATTGGCAAGATCAATTTGTCGATTCACTGCCTTTAGAACAGTGGTTGCAGGCAACGCAACGAGCTAGTCAGAAACATTTCACAACGGGAGAAGTAGGCAAAGAAGAATTGAAAGATATGCTAGAAGAGCAAGTATTACGGTATCTTGCCTATTGCCAAGAACATCCAGAAATAAAAGACTGGTTAAACGAACAAATTCGGCGGGCTTGTTTAGTTGTTTTAGATAATGAAAAATCTTTGATTGCGACAGCTGTAAAAGATGTATTGTATGGTTTTGATAAAAAACGCTTTAATGCTTTTTTAGAAACAAAAGTAGGCGAGGATTTGGCGTGGATACGTATTAATGGTGCTATTGTTGGGGGAACGATTGGGTTTTTAGTATTTTTATTTCTTCAATTTTGCTATGATCCATGGATATCGCCTTTTATTCAACAACTATTTTTATAAGAAAAAAACGGATGTTAAAAACATCCGTTTTTTTTGCATTCCTTATAGGATAATCTATTGATTTTATCTTAGAAATATGGTATTATTTATCTATAATAAAAAATGATTACTAATTAATAATGAAAAACGATAATTTTATTAAAAACGCAGATTTTATGCGTTATATATACTACTAAGAGAGGTAAAAGGAGGATGCACGATGAGTGTATATGATTATTCAGTAAAAGATATTTTAGGAAAAGAAGTAACGTTAGATGCGTACAAAGGAAAGGTATTATTAATTGTTAATACGGCAAGTAAGTGCGGATTTACGCCACAATACGATGGGTTGGAAGCATTATATAAAAAGTATCAAGATAAAGGATTGGTTGTATTGGGTTTCCCTTGCAATCAGTTTTTGGAACAAGAACCGGGAGATGCAACGGAAATTCAAAGTTTCTGTAAATTAAATCATGGCGTAACGTTTCCCTTATTTGCAAAAGTAGATGTACGGGGAGAAAATGCTATTCCTTTATATAAATATTTAACAGAAGCGGCACCTTTTAAAGGGTATGAATTAAATAAGCAAGGCGGCCAAATCATTAAAGATGTGGTAACCGAACATTATCCCGATAATGTAGAAGGCAATGGAGTAAAATGGAATTTCACTAAATTTTTAATTAGTCGTGATGGTAAAAAAATAAGTCGTTTTGAACCGACGACAACACCCGAAGAATTAGATGAAATCATTGCAGCTACCTTATAATTGGTCTGTATGAGATAGTTTGGTAAAAAGCACAACGAAAAGTATATTTCGTTGTGCTTTTTTCTTTTCAAAATTTGTTTTTTTCGATAGAATAAAATTATTACTTTTATTATCTTATTAAGGGGAAGACTTATGAAAAAATTACAACGTTGTATGGATTGGTTCTGCGGTGCAGGGAACTATCAAAAAAAATCAGGGATGAATCAGCAGACCTGGCAACAAGCTACGGCATTTACGTCAATGGATTTTGGTTGGATCATCTTATGTGTTGGTATGTCCCTAGGGGCTGGAATTATTTTTTTACCCATTCAAGTAGGGCTATCAGGCTTGCTTGTCTTTTTAATAGCGGCTTTAATTGGCTATCCTATTGCTTATGCACATCAAAAGTTATACTTAAATGTATTGATTGAGGCCCCAATATGTGAAGATTTTGCTGGAATTATTTCAGGATATTTAGGAAAGAATTGGGGCTTTTTTTTAGGTATCTTATATTTTATTTTTACGACTATTTTAATTTTCTTATATTCTACAGCCTTAACGAATGATAGTGCCTCCTTTTTAATGACTTTTGGCGTTACAACATCTAATATGTCAGAAAACATATGGTATGGATTAGGATTAATTACAGCTATCGTTCTCATTGCCTCACAAGGCGAGAAGGTCTTAATGAAAGTATCGTCAGGCATGGTTTTCGCTAAAGTGATAGTGATCGCCTTGTTAGGATTGGTTATGATCCCATTATGGCAGGTAACACATATGTTTATCCCTTCGGAAGCGGCATATATGATTAAACACGTTATTATCTTATTGCCTTTTATTGCTATGTCGATTGAATTTTTTGTCGCTTTAGGGCCTATTGCTATCTATTATCGCTCACGCCATGAAAATAAAGTTGTTGCCCATTATCGCTCTTTACGAATATATCATTTGTCATATATTTTTTTGGTAGTGCTAGTATTGTTCTATACGATTTCCTTTAATTTAGCAATGCAACATGATCAAATTTTACAAGCTTATGCGGAGAATATATCCGCATTGGCGTTAGCGGCAAAAGACTTAGATGATACATGGTTTAAACTACTGAATTTATTATTAAATATATTTGCCGTGGTTACGGCTTATTTTGCCATGTTTTTAGGCTTTCGTGATGCTTGTATGGGTATTTTTAGGAATGTTTTAAAACGATATATGTCAGAACAGCACATTAATCAGCAGCTACTGTTGTATGGTAGTAGTGTATTTTGTGTACTTCTTTGTTGGGGCATTAGTGTCTTAAATATTCCTATTTTAAGAGTAACCCCGTTCTTGGGCGCTTTGATTGGGATTATTGCTTGCTTTTTGCCCGTTTATGTCGTGATGATGTTGCCTGATTTTAAAAAATATAAAGGGAAGGTCTTATATCCTATTGTGGGTATGGGGATTCTTTTGATGATTTCTCCTTTGTTGGCATGGTTGTAAGACAATACACAAACAGCAGGAAAAACAAGAAACCTTGTTTTCCTGCTGTTTTTGTATTTATGAAGAACTTTTTTCATCACGTTGGAGATGAACTACTCGTTGTGGATAGGGAATATCAATTCCATGGGTATCAAAAGCGTCTTTTATAGCTGACAATAAAGCATATTTAGTCGATAGAAAATCACAGCCCTTTACACGTGGATAGGCCACAATACGGACAGCGTTATCGCCAAATTCACGAATGCCAATCTCGACAGTATTTGCATTTAATACAGTCTTATTTTGGTGTAACACATCTTTGATGACTTGAATTGCTTGATGATGGTCATTATCATAGCTAATGTCTAAGCATAAAGGAATGTACCGTTCATCAAGATAGGTGCTATTTGTCACAGGACTGGATGTAATATGGGAATTGGGGATAAAGATCATTTTATTATCTTTGGTTATGATGGACGTATTCATCAATTGTATGCCCTTAATTTTTCCTTCTATTGTATCAATGGTCACCCAATCGCCCGCTTTGAAAGGTTTAAAAATTAAGATTAAAATACCCGAAGCAAAATTCGCTAAATTGCTTTGCATGGATAGACCCACGGCTAAACCGAAGGCCCCGAATACAGCAATAAAGGAACTAGTGGGAATTCCGATTTTATTGATTGCTGATAACAGGACTAAAGCCATTAGGCCATAATAAATAATTTGACTGATAAAGGTGTTGACTGTATGGTCATAATGGGCATGTTGCATCATTTGACTGACTATTTTTTTGAAAAATTTAGCAACATAACGACCGAGGATTAAGATGAATAATGCATATATTAGGTTAGGTCCGTGCAGTAATACAAAATGGGAAATCGTATCGAGGGAAAATAGTGTTTTTGTGAATTCCGTCGATAAAGCAGTTGTGGTTGAATTCATAAGCAAAATCCTTTCTCTTGTTTTTTTTATTGTATCTTGTAACAGCGGTAGTGTATAGAGCAAAAACGGAAAGAAAAGGAAGCTATTTGTAAACTATTCATAACATCTGATGTTTTTATCATAATTACCTGCATAACGTTATGATATTATATTGTTTTTTATAATCATATCATTAAGTTGTTTTGCGAGCGATCTATTTTTATTAAAAATAACTTTCTTTTCATGTGTAACATAGTGAATTGAATAGTAGCGGATTAACCGCTTGTCAAAATAAATATATGGATAGAATGGAATATGTGCGGTTACAGTAAATTTTTAAATAGTGCTTATTTATAGCCATTTAATAAGCTTTACATATACATAGTAGACTAGCATACTAGTTTTTGATATACTATAAATAAAGCTAAAATATATATAATATACCAATAATTATATTTTGTAAACACTTAATTTAAAAGGAGGGTATATAATGCATATTTTGAATAACACTGGTTCTGAGCTGTTACCTTCCCGTGAAGAAAGTGATGTAGACGAGCGATGTTTTTGTAGAATCCTTTTTTTAGCGGAAGTACGGTATTATAGTGCGTATTTGAGCTGTTCCTGATAGATAAAAAAACTATCAGGAGGATATAACATGAATAGCAGTATATTAGTAAATAGAGAAACGCGATTATTATTATTATCCGCATTAATGATGGGTGTAGTCGCTGTTGGCGGTTTGGTAATGGGCATATGGAGCCATTCACAAGCGATTTTATTAGACGGTATTTTTTCTTTAGTGGCCATTGTTATTAAATTATTGATGATGTTTACGGCCATGTTGACAAAACAAGAATCGAGTCGACGATTTCAATTTGGGTATTGGCAATGTGAGTCTTTTGTGATGTTGATGGAAGGTGTTTTTACCCTTTTCATCGTAGCTTATGCTTTGAGCGTCGGTATATGGGGATTATTGCACGGTGGTCGAGAAGTTGAATTTGGATTAGCCGTATATTATGCAATCTTTTTTACGATTGGTGATTGGAGCTTTTATGCGTATGTTCATCAGGCGAATAAAAAAGTAAAATCTTATCTTGTCCATTATGACAATCTGAGTTGGTTAATTGATGCTGTATTGGCTACGGGGTTATTGATTAGTTTCAGCACAGCATGGATGTTACAATTTACCCCATATGTGTATTGGCAGATTTATGTAGATCCACTTATTATGATTGTGTTAGGCATACAAATGGTATCACCGTCATTGAAAATTTTAATTCCATCGGTTAAACAATTATTAGGGATTGCACCATTGGAGCTCCATCAACATGTCCAACAGGTTATGGATGGTTTTTTGAAAAAGTACGGTTTTCAAGATTATGTATCGAGCGTGCAAGTGTTTGGACGAGCGAAAATCATTGAAATAGATGTATTGTTACCGTTGGATTATCCGATTCAGCGCGTGTCTGATTTTGATGAAATAAGAGGAGAAATTGATGCCGCCTTAGGGTATCGTTCTTATGAAAAATGGGTAACCATTACATTTACGACGACTACTAAATGGATGGCACGGGATTATGATAATGACGGAGTAGTATAATTATTCTTAGGAGGTGGCGTGTATCATGGAAAAAGCAGAGCGGTTTAGAGGTTGTTTTTTTGGCGGTGCTGTGGGGGATGCGTTGGGGTATTTATTGGAAAAATTAGATCTCAACACGATTCATCAACGCTATGGGACACATGGACTAAGAACGGTATTAGCCTTACCTGAGCATGGCAACAAGAGCATTATTTCTGATGATACACATTTATCTCTTTTTACGGCGGATGGTATTTTATGGGCCGCCCATGAAGATATTTCTTTTGAACAAGGATTGTATCAGTCCTACATGCGTTGGTATTATACACAGACTGAAAGAATCATTTCGCCAGAACAAGCTGACTGGATGAAACGGCAACAGCATGAAAATCGGTGGAATTATGATATTATGGGCGAAGAAAAAGTATTTGCTCGCCGCTATCCGCGAAAAAATTGTTTGGTTACGTTAGCGGCAGGTGCCTTTACCCCAGGAAAAGCGGCCAAGAATACGTGCAAAGGTAGCAGCGTATTACGCTCAGCTCCTATTGGCTTGTATTTTTCTGATGATATAGAAAAAGCATTTGCTGTGGGTTGTTGCTCTGGTTGGATTACCCATGGCAGTCCGACTGCATATTTAGCGGCTGGTTTTTTGAGTGCTTTGATCGCTTCTTTGGCACAAGGAGGCGAATTGCGTATCGCCTTAGCAGAGGGATTTAGACTGTTACAACAAAAACCCGAAGGGGTTTCCTTATTAAAGCAATTGTTGCATGCTGTGGATGAGGCCGTATCGGATCACAATCCGATCCATTCGATACAAACGTTGGGCTTAGGATGGTCTGCTGATGAAGCCCTATCTATTGCATTGTATTGCCTTTTAAAAAATAATTCCTTGCGAGAAGCGGTCATTATGGCATGCAATCAAGACGGTGATAGTGATACGTGTGGTGCCGTATGTGGTAGCATTGCCGGTACGTTGTATGGAGAAAAAGCAGTGCCAGCACATTGGAAGAAGAATTTAGAGTGCCATGATATATTAGATACATTGGCACAGGCTCTATGTGAGGCACAGCAAGAAAAAACGGCATGAAACATGCCGTTTTTTCTTATCTCAAGATAGATTGACAGAATATTGATTATACGTATAATGAAAAAAGATATGGCAGATGATAACGGAATTATAGTGGGGGGCACATATGATTGAATCAATAGATCGGGCATTAGCTATATTACAATTATTTTTGCAAGAAGAACGACCATTGGGTATTACGGACATCAGTAGTCAATTAGACTTACAAAAAAGCACGGTTAGTCGGACGATTGAAACACTGGAAGCACGTGGTTTTGTTTATAAACAAGCTACGGGAAAATATTGGCTAGGGTTACCGTTGTATTCTTTAGGGATGTTGTATAAAGAAAAAGCAACCTTACAGAATATTGTATATCCCTATGCACAAGCGTTGGTAGAAACGTGTCGAGAAAGCGTGCATTTAACCACCTTTTCCCATATTTCCATGAAATATCCTCAACATGTAATTTTAGAAAAGATTAAAGCACCACAAACGATTGATTTAGCACCACCTGTCGGTGCGATACGAGCCAGTTACTGTTCTGCTTCTGGTAAATGCTTGCTCGCATATTCCCCGACCTATCGAAATACTTATCGGGGGTGTCGATTACAAAAATTTACGGCCTATACCTGTACGGATTGGGATGTATTGGAGCGCGAGTTAGCACAAATAGAAAAACAAGGATATGCCGTAGAAAAAGAAGAAGTAAAATTGGGTATGGCCTGTGTTGCGGCCCCTATTTTTCAACAAGGAAAAATTCAAGCTGCCATTAGTATTTCTGCCCCGATTGCACGCTTTTCCGATGATGGCGAAAAGAGATATATACAGGCTATTGTGCAAACGGCAAAAGAAATTACGATGGCATTACAGTAGCATAAGGAATGGTGTAGAATAAGCACTAATAGGAGGTAAAAAATGGCAGTTCAGATTATCATAGGAAGGAGTGGCAGTGGGAAAACACAATATTGTTTTGACGCCTTACATAAGCATATTGAGCAAGGTAAAAAAGCACTTTTTATTGTTCCCGATCAGGCTACGTATACTATGGAACGCCGTTTTGCTGAATATATGCCCAAGCAGGGGTACATGGGAGTTCAAGTACTAGGCTTTTCACGGCTAGCTTATTGGATATTACAAGAACGAGGAAAAACACAAGTATCCATATCTGATTTAGGAAAAAAAATTGCATTGCAACGGATTTTGCGTGAAAAGAAAGCGTCTTTTTCTGTTTTGCGTAAAGCGGCGTTACAACCTAATTTTGCGGATACGGCACGCCAGTTTATTGAAGAATGCCGCTCTTTCTGTATCGAGCCAACCCATTTGCAACAAGCGGCAAACCATGTTGCGGAGCCATTACTACAACATAAATTACAAGATATGGCTCTCATCTATGAATGTTATTTACAATTCTTACAAGCACATCTAGGAAGTACGGATGATTTATTATCCGCTGCCATTAGAGAAATAAAAGGGATCCCTTTTTTGCGAGATATTTGGGTAGGTGTAGATGGGTTTCAATGGTTTACACCTAAACAAATAGAAGTATTAATGGCGTTAGAAGCAGTAGCATCTGATATATGGATTACGTTACCGATGGAACCGGAGCAAATGGCATGGCAACATCGAGAAACAGCCTTATTTCATCGCTCTTATGTCGATTACAGAAATATGCAAAAGAAATTTCCTCATGCGGAAACAGTCGTTTTATCTCCGATAAATAAAAAAGCATTATCAGAATTAGTGTATTCGTTTTTTCAGGCGAAACCACGCAATCAAATCAAAACAATTCCAGGGTTATCTGTATGGGAATGTACGTCAAAAGAAACTGAAATTGCTAGTATTGCTGGAGAAATTCAATCTTTATGTCGAAAAGGATATCGGTATAAAGATTTTTTAATCGTTGTTCGCTCTAGTGAAATGTATAATGAAATGGTAGAGCGTATTTTTGCTACCTATGGTGTGCCTGTATTTAGTGATTATCAAAGGCCGATGACGTCGCATCCCATTGTCGAAACGGTACTTTCTCTATTGTCTGTATTACAGAGTGCTTGGGCGTATGAACCGTTGTTCCAATTGCTAAAAAGCGATTTATTTCCCATTGCTCGTGAGCAAGTTGATCAGTTAGAAAATTATTGCTTGGCCTATGGTATTCAAGGGTATCATTGGTTAGAAGAAAAAGATTGGTCGTATGGTAGAGCCATCGTGGGTATAGATGGGATGAAAACGAAAGGGATTGCTGACGAAACTTTACAAGAGATTAATCTTATTCGTCAGGATATTCGTCAACGCTTATGGCCTTGTTGGCAAGCTTCGCGGACATCGCATACCTTACAAGAGTGGTGTACGTTATTGTATCAGTGGTTGCAGCAGCTTGAAGTACCTCAGACTTTGCAGAAGTGGCAAGAAGAAGAACAAACGTGTGGGCATGCAATGGAAGCCAAAGAGCATGAACAAGTATGGAAAAAGTGGATGTCCTTTTTGCATGAATTAGTTACTCTCTGTGGAGATGATATCGTATCGTTAGAAGAATTTTTGACTTTTATCAAAGACGGAATTGAAACTTTACAATTTAGTTTAATTCCGCCGACCTTAGATCACGTCACCTTAACCTCTATAGAACGAGGATATACTATGCAAGGGCGTGTAGTTTTCCTATGTGGCATGAATGATGGTGAATTTCCTAAACGTAATGGTGAAGAAGGTGTATTTCACGAACGGGATCGCCAGCAACTAGAAGATGCTGGGCTTTTACTAGCACCAGGAAAAAGAATTCGCTCCTTACAAGAAAAATTTCTGTTTTATTTGGGATTGACGCGGGCAGAAGAAAAAATATATCTTACGTATGCTTTGACTGATACGGATAACAGTGCGTTAGAACCATCTCTTTGGATCAAGCAATTAAAAGAACGGGGATATGTAGAAACATATCGCTATATGGATGGAACTTTGCAAGAAGGGGAAGAAGAACGTCTCATTACGGGTTTTCCGGCGGCGTTACAGTTATTGCCATCTCAATTGCAACCGGCGACCCAGGGGGAAGCCGTTTCACCTATTTGGTGGGCCGTATATGATCAAGCGATATTGCTCGGTTATCATGACGATGTATGCCGTATCGTACGGGGACTATTTCATCAGAATACCCCTGTCACGTTGTCACCGGAAATGGTCCGCAAGGTATTTGCACCGGATGGCGTGTTGCGTGGTTCCGTGACTAAGTTTGAACAATATCGAGCTTGTCCTTTTGCCTATTTTTCGCGTTATGGGTTACAACTGCAAGAAAGACAAAAATATCAATTTGCCGCACCCGATTTAGGTATGTTAGTTCACGGAGCATTGAAATATATCGGTGATGATTTATTAACGCAGGGGAAACAATGGCGGGATTTAGACCGAACGGCGATTCCTGATATATGTAGACAAGCAACAGAAGTTGTCGCTCCGTTGGTACGTCAAGATATTTTGATGTCTAATGCTTATTTTTTGCATATTAAAGAACGGCTTATTCGTACGTTGATTCGTACGGTAGAGCAATTGAAGGCATTTAGTAGCACCTCCGATTTTAACATGTATGCCTTAGAACAATCTTTTGGGCGCATGCCTAATTCATGGCCATCGTTGGATCTTTCTTTGTCGAACGGCTTTCAAGCGGCTATAACAGGACAAATTGATCGAGTGGATGTCATGAAACGAAATGATAAATTCTATCTTGTTGTTATGGATTATAAATCAGGGCGTAAAGAGTTGGCATTGCAGTCCGTTTTTATGGGCATAGAGTTACAATTACTGACATATATGTATGTAGCGCTATTACAAATGGAGGGGGATGCATTACCAGCGGCCGTATTGTATTGTTATGTGCGAGATGATAAACAATCGTTGAAACATTGTCTATCGGAAGAGGAGAAGGCTGATTTATTTTATAAAAGTAATAAAATGAATGGTTTCTTTTTAGATGATGGTGAAATTATGAAATCCTTAGATATTTCGATGCATGATTATTCGGCATTTCTTAATTTACGGCTTAAAAAAGATGGTACGCTTAGTAATGCAGGCAATCAAATGTATACAGAACAAGGGTGGGCGTATATGCTTTCTATGGTACGCAGACGTTTATATGAAACGGCATTACGCATTACGGATGGATATATAGATATTGCTCCGTTACGGCAAGGAATCTCATCGCCTTGTGTATATTGCCCATATCAAGCGGTTTGCCGTTTTGACACGCAATGTGGCAATGCCTATCATGTGTGGCAGCAAGAAAGCAATGATGTCGTGCGAGATAAAATTCGCCAAGAGGGTGAAAAAGAAGATGGCATGGACTAACGAACAACAAGCAGCGATTATGAGCCGTGGTCAAACGTTGTTATTATCTGCTGCAGCGGGTTCAGGCAAAACGGCTGTATTGGTTGAACGGATTGTACAACGTATTATCGACTCGCCGTCTTCGCCGGATATTACTGATGTTTTGGTCGTTACGTTTACGAAAGCTGCAGCAACAGAAATGAGAGATCGTATTGCCGTTGCCTTGGCGGATGTTGCAGAAAAGACAGGTAGAACAGATATTGAACGACAATTGGCGTTGTTGCCGGCTGCTTCGATATCGACATTACATTCCTTTTGTCAGGATGTTATTCGTAATTATTTTTATACAATTGATTTAGATCCGTCTTTTATAATAGCGGGCGAAGAAGAACTCAGTCTACTTAGAAAACAAGTAATGGAAGAGGTTTTGTTATCCTATTATGAATCGGAAACGAAGGCGAATATACTCTATCCGATTGTCGATATGTTTGGCACTGCTCGTGGTGATGATGTTTGTATGCAAACGATTGAACGCTTGTATCAATATGCTATCAGCATGCCTTGGCCTTTGCATTGGTTGCAAGAGGCGGCAAAAGCCTATGATATTCCGAACGGTACAGGTATAGATAAGTTAGCTTGGAGCAAACCTATTATCATGGAAATACAACGGATGCTACGCGAAAACATCCGGTTATATGGACAACTTATTGAAAAACTTAGTGAATATCCGGCGTTAGAAAAAGGATTATTGCTGTTTCAGCAAGAACAACAAGTCTTTATTACGGCTGCATCTAAAACGACATGGCAAGGGTTACAAAAAGCCCTTGTTGCCATAGAATTTTCACGCTTGCCTTCATTTCGTAAACTGGATGAAGTGGATAAAGCCGTGTGGGAACAGTGTAAAAAAATTCGTACGGATATAAAGAAATATATTCAAGATCAGGCCGTGCCTACTTATTTTTCTGTATCAGAAGACTCGTGGCTTGCGGGTATGCAAACGATGTATCCCATTATATCGGGGTTAGTTGACATCACTACTGATTTTTTTAATGCGTATAGAGAGGCGAAAAAAGCAAAGCAATGGATTGATTTCAGCGATTTAGAACACTTGTGTCTGAAGATTTTATTGGATCCGGCATCTACACCCGAACAGATTATTCCCTCTTCTGTGGCGTTAGAGCTGCAACAAAAATATAGTGAAGTTTTAATGGATGAATATCAAGACACGAATGGCGTACAAGAAACGATCATACAATTAGTATCGCGAAAAGATAATCGCTTTATGGTCGGGGATATTAAGCAAAGTATATATCGCTTTCGTTTAGCCGATCCAACGCTTTTTTTGCAGAAATACACCCAATTTAGTCGAGAAGAAGCAGCAACGGAACGGTGTATCGACTTGTGTCGTAATTTTCGTAGTGCTCCGAGTGTATTAGCAGCGGTAAACGAAATATTTGAACAGGTAATGACCGAAGAAACAACGGGTCTTTCATATGGTTCGCGAGAACGTCTTTATGCTGGACGCGAAAAACTGGATGACGAAGCGTGGGTTGGTGGTAAGACGGAAATACATATTTTGGTGACAGATGCTGATGAGGAAAAACGGTTGGCAGAACCGGCGGAAGAGGAACTCTTGCCCGAACAGACGGCGTTTGAAAAAGAGTGCACGCTTATAGCAGAACGTATACAAGCACTACTTGCTAGCGGTAAAAAAATTGCTAATAAAGATGGCTCATTAGAGCCATTGACGTATCGGCACATTGTTATCTTATTACGTTCTTTGGCAGGAAAAACGGCCCCGTTAACCCAATGTTTACAACAAGCTGGTATTCCTTCTGTGGCAGAACAGCGAGGTGGATACTTTGCAGCCATTGAAGTACAGGTTATGATATCCTTACTACAATGTATTGATAACCCTGAACAAGATATTCCTTTAACAGCTGTTTTACGTTCGCCAATTGTCGGGATAAACGATATCGCCTTAGCTAATTTACGGACTTGCCAAACTGGTTCTTTGTGGCAAAATTTGCCGTATTTTGCTAGTCAGATAGCACAGGGAGAAGAGCAAAAACGGGTACAACAATTTTTACGACAATTTGAAGAATGGCGTACGTACGGTCGTAGACATGGTGTTGCAGAGCTAATTTGGCGGCTCTTTACAGATACCTCATATTACGATTATGTTGGGGGATTACCGGGTGGTAGCGTGCGACAAGGTAACTTGAAGGCCTTGTATGATCGGGCTCAAGCTTATGAAAAGGTAGGGTATCGTGGTCTATTTCGCTATATTCGGTTGCTTGAAAAAATGCAAGAAGATGGCGTTGATTTAGCACCAGCTAACGTGTTAGGAGAACATGAAAATGTCGTGCGCATTATGAGTATTCATAAAAGTAAGGGGTTAGAATTCCCTGTCGTTATTGTTGCGGATATGGGCAAAACCTTTAATCGTCGTGATACGAATGAATTGATTTTATGTCATCACACGTTGGGCATCGGCATTAAACAATACGATTCACTCTGGCGGATGCTCTATCCTACCTTGGCATGGAATGGTGTGCGAACGCAGTTGGCTTGGGAGAGTACAGCTGAAGAAGAACGTATTTTATATGTTGCAATGACACGAGCAAGAGATAAATTAATCCTTGTAGGACATACTAATAAGATGAAGCACGATTTGTTACGTTGGCGACATCGGGTACATCCGGCACAAGCAAAATCGTATTTGGATTGGGTGATGTCGGTCGTATTAAATAAAGTCGATAATTTCTTGATGGAATCGCTGGAAAACAGTAAAATATGGGAAGACGATATATGGCAGGTGCAAATTCGTGGTGCCGTTTCACCAGAAACAGGGGAAGCACGTGCTAAGACCGCTGACGCACGGATAGAAGCGGTTCGTCAAGGTATATTGACCCAAACACCAGCACCAAGATGGTTGCTTTCTGCTTTACGGTGGCAATACCCCTTTCCTGAAGCTGTGCATATGTCAGCGAAAATTTCCGTATCGGAAATTAAACGACAACATTCGCTAATACAGCAGGCTGACAATGAAGAATTAAGTGAACCGTTGATTAAGCCATTAACGGAAGAAAATCCTTTTATGATACCGCCTGCGTGGGAACGTCCACAACAAGACCGTGTGAGTGGGGCTATGCGAGGTACGGCTATGCATAAAGCCATGCAGTATATTCCCTTGCAAGTTGATTTATCTTTAGCGGATATTCGGGCATATCTTGTAGAACAAACGCAAAAAGGGCATCTTACGAGTGAAGAAAGTGAAATGGTGGATATAATACATTTACAGGCTTTTTTGCAATCTGACATAGGTAAGTGCATGGCAAGGTCACCGGAAGTGCATCGAGAATATCCTTTTAGCGTTTTATTGAAACAAAATACATACTTGCCTTCTTTAGAAAAAGGCGAAGCTGTTTTGGTACAAGGGATTATTGACGCCTTGTTTCTTGACCAGGATGAATGGATTTTATTAGATTATAAAAATGATTTTCTACCCGATAAAGAGGCGTTTATTAAACGATATCGCGTACAATTAGATATCTATAAAGAAGCGATTGAACAAGTTACAGGTAAACGGGTAAAAGAAATGTACTTATTTAGTTTTTATTTACAACAAGCGATTATTGTACCTTAAGGAGGATATATGGGTGTATTTGATGTAGTTGGTCCCGTTATGATTGGACCATCAAGTTCGCATACGGCTGGTGCAGCAAGGATTGGCCTCATGGCACGAAATATATTAAAAGAAGAACCAATAAAAGCAGAGATTACCGTATACGGTTCATTTGCGAAAACGTATAAAGGGCATGGCACGGACCGTGCACTCGTGGCAGGTTTATTAGGATTTATGGCAGATGACGTACGCTTACGCAATTCCTTTGAAATTGCTGCTCAACAAGGGGTGGATATTACCTTGCAGCGTAGCGATATAGAACCGAATCATCCTAATACGGTACGGATTGCCATGACGGGACGATCGGGAAAACAAATGGAAGTTATGGGCGTTTCGCTAGGTGGCGGGAAAATTGAAATCCGTGAAATTAATGGATCGGCCGTAGCGTTGAGTGGAGAAGAACATACGCTCATTACGGTGCATCAAGATTTGCCCGGCATTATTGCTCAAGCCACGACAATTATGGCAACGGGAAATATCAATGTATCGAATATGCGTGTATTTCGTAGTGGTAAAAATGCCATGGCCGTGATGATTGTATGTACAGATAGTCCTGTACCGGAAGAAATGGTACAGGCGATAGGGGAAATTCAGGCGATTGACAGCGTTGTTACATTATTACCGTTGTAGGAGGAGATACATGTTTCAATACGAATATAAATCAATACAAGATTTAGTAAAACTAACACAGCAATATCAAACAACTTTGGCAGATATCATTATTCGTCATGAAATGGAACAAGCGGAAAAATCAGAAGGCGAAATACGGCAATTAATGGAGGAACGTATTGTCGTATTTCATGAATCCGTGCAAGCCGGTCTGAACGATACAGACCGTTCTGTTAGCGGTTTAGTTGGTGGTGATGCGGCACGGGTACAACAACATCCGGCTATTTTCCTGGGAAGTTTAGCTAATAAAGCACTTAGTTATGCGGTTGCCATAGCCGAAGCCAATGCGAAAATGTTTAAAATTGTCGCCTGTCCTACGGCGGGTAGTTGCGGCATTGTGCCAGCTGTCTTATTAGCCGTAGCGGAAGAGCGACATATTGGCAAGAAAGAACAAGGCGAAGCTATGTTTATTGCTGCTGGTGTCGGTGCGGTGGTATCACATAAAGCGACCGTTGCCGGTGCTGTCGGCGGTTGCCAAGCCGAATGTGGCAGTGCGGCTGCGATGGCAGCTGCGGTGGCGGCATATCTCTGTGGAGGGACAACGACCCAAATTTTACATGCATTTGCCTTGTGCATGAAAAATACCTTAGGCTTAGCTTGTGATCCTGTTGCAGGGTTAGTAGAAGTACCTTGTGTCAAACGAAATGGCTGTTATGCCGTACTTGCATTGACGGCAGCAGAAATGGCACTTGCTGGAATTGAAAGTGTTATTCCGCCAGACGAAGTTATTGAAGCGATGGGAGAAATTGGTAGATTGATGCCAGTCGCGTTAAAAGAAACATCCGAAGGTGGCTTAGCACAAACGGAAACGGGAAAAGCTATTGCGGCACGCTTAGAAAAAGCGATGAATGCATAAGGGGAAAATAAAAGATAAAACGAGTCACTTCTTATAGAAGTGACTCGTTTTTTGTTATGGTGTCAAAGAGAGGATTTTGTTCTCTACACCAGTAGTGTACTATAGAATGTACAACTTTACAATATAGATAAGATTATTTACATGTGAGGCTGATAAAAGGATATTAACATACCTTTTATAGGCTAAGTAAAAGGTATATGGTATAATAATCATAGATACTAGAAAAGAGGAGAACCATGATGCGAGTGCAGAATAAATGGGAAAAGAAAGGTTCTTTTTTCAGCAAAAATATAAAGAAAAGTACATATGAAGCAGACATCGGTGCATTTTTTCGTGCTCGTTTTCCTCAACATCAAGCGGCATATATAGAGAACCAAAGCAAGGATACGGGAATTTCTTTACAAGTATTGTATCCCTGTGCCATAGAGCCATTTTATATCATTCACACTATTGGGATGAATCACCCTTCTATGGTGACGAAGGGGCAACATCAGGATATAGGCGGAGCTGAATTATGGTTGATGGTTACGGTGTCATGGCCTTTTTCAAAGTTTCCGATAAAATTAGATGATACAGCGGCGTGGCCGTTGCGATTACTGCTATGTCTTGCTGAATTTTTTCATCGTTATCAGGTAAAGGTGACAAATGGCTGGGTGTTATCTCAGGGGGAAGTGGCGGTACCCTTTTTGAAACAAATGCCTTTATCCGGTGTGATCATGTCGCAGCTATCTGGTGAACTGGCGGCATATACTATGCAAGACGGTCGAAAGGTAGAGTTATTTATGCCTATTTTAGTATATCAAGAAGAATTATCTTTATTATCAGATATTAGTACGGATGACTTGGTAGAGTCGGTCATTGCGTGTAATAATGATTCCTTTCAGCTACAACGGCAACGTCCGAATGTAGCGGATATGGAATTTATTCTTATATAGTAGGGAAGGAGCGATCCTTATGAAAGAAAGACACAATACGTACATGTACGAAGAACAGGAAATAGCAGCAGTGCTTACGCCTTGTGAAAGCGAATGCGAAGCAGGTGTATATATTTCTGATTGTGTGGAAGAAATTGCCATTGGGGCGAATACAACATTACAAGTGTTGCGAAATAATACCCTTTTACAAGATATAGCCGGTGGAACGTTTGTTCAATTTTTACAAGATACACAAGATACACTGGAAACAGATCCGCTATCCATAGGAGAAGTTATTGCCTCTAAAAATCCTCAATCGTTGCTCATCCCTTTTTTAATTTCCTTAAAGGTAGATGTGGTTTTACGGCATAAAGGCCGTATGTGTGTACGTGATTATATATCTTGCCCACCCTTGGGAGAAGATATTTTAGAAATACGCATTGCTAAAGAAAAAGTATATGCTGCTTATGCGGCGATACGACAAGAAAAAACGCAAATACCTTATATTACAGCGGCGGTGGCCGTACGAGAAGAAGGCTGGCGAGTCGTTATTGGTGCAAGACCGGGCGGTGCATTAGTAGCCCATAATGCGAGCATCGAATTGACGGAAAAAGGGGTTACCGTTTGTGAAAACGTTGCCCACTTGGCGGCAGAAGAAATGGCTGTTAGCGATGACGAGTTATGCACCGCGCAAACACGTCGGGAATATATTAAGCAGATCGTAAGAGCATTGGTACAAAAGGCATGGCACGGATATAGTCGTGTGGTAGAATAGAAGGGAGATATAGCTATGACAGCAGATAATCGGTGGCTACGTATGTTAAGACCGGGGATTACAATGATTTTAGGTGCAGGAGGAAAAACAACTGTTTTAGAACGCTTGGGAACGTTTGGCCATGCAAATAAATATCCATTGTTGGTGAGTAGTACCGTGCCGGTAGACAGTGCAAGAGTAGATAATGTAGAACCATTTGATGTGATTTGTACGGACGATATAGAAAAAGGGATGGCTTTTTGTGAGGAACGCATTGCTACGGGACATTTGCCCGCTTGGTTTAGTCGGTTAAACGAAGAGGATTGTTATGAAGGGTTAAGTCCTACTCTTATTGATCAGATAAAACACCATCATCCAGCATGGTACATTCTCATTGAAGGGGATTATACGCAAAATAAATGGCTCAAAGCACCGCTACCTAATGATGTTCCCTTACCAGTAGATTGCGATTTGGTGATTGGCGTAGTCAATTTGCAAATGTTGGGTATGGCGTTGACGGCAGATAAAGTTGCAGGCATTGAAACGGCAACCGCTATCATGGGCCGTGCACACGGGGCTATCGTAACCCCGTCGATGCTGGCAACCTTGCTTATGCATCCACGTGGCTTATTTCGTGGAGCCGCCTGTGCGAAAATCCTTTTTTGCACGGGGTATAATGCAGTACAACATCGCATGACGTCAGCTTTATTAGACGATTTAACAGATCTTGACTTAGAAGCTAGCGTACTTGCTGATGGCTATCGAGATACATGTATAATTCGACAATACGTATGTTATGGTGTGAGTCGAGATAGGAATGAGTAATGAGAAAAAATAAACATATTATTATTATTAGTTTGTGTGTCATTATTTTATTGGGAATTAGTGGCAGTCTAGCTTTTTACCATTTGGAAAAAGCTACGCGGGAATCTGCTACATCGGGGTTAAAAGACGAATCAGTAGTACAGCGTGTTATTTCAACGCAACCGGCTACATCGCCACAAGAAAAAACGTCCATTATGCCTAAAGAAGAACAACCTGCGGAAGAACCCATAATGGCTCAACCCGTTACACCGAAGAATGATCAAGTAACCTATCTTGATGATGCCTTTACGCTTCCAGATCCACATGAAAATCGACCTGTTTATGACAGATATACCATACGACAACGCCAAGAAAAGGGTTTACCTCTTACGTATGGGGCAAAACGAGAGTATTATTACGGTAAAAAAGTTGTATATCTAACCTTTGATGATGGACCGGATAAACAAAATACACCGGCAATTTTACGTATTTTAAAGCAGGAAAATATTAAGGGAACCTTTTTTTTAGTTGGCTTGAATGTTGTCAAACATCCTAGTATCGTGCGTGCTATTTTTGAATCGGGAAATGCCATTGGCTTGCATTCTTATACGCATAATTATAAGAAACTATATGCATCACCGCAGAATTATATGGATGAAATGATGATGACGGAAGATGTCATATATCGTATTTTACAAGTACGACCGATTATTACACGGGCTCCTGGCGGTACGGCTGGACATTTTACGAAAGCTTATTGGGATACGATAAAACGCTATGGCTATATTGAAGTAGGCTGGAATTCCTTGACGGGGGATGCGGATGGCACGGGTAAAACGGCAGATAAGGCGTATCAAAATATTGTATCGCAAATACAACAACAACCCTACTTACATACCCATTTAGTCATTTTAATGCATGATTCCGCTGGGCATGGTGAAACGGTGACCGTATTGCCGAGAATTATCCATTATTTTAAAGAGCAAGGCTATACATTTCGGGTGATTACACCGGCAATACCTCCCGCATGGTAAAAAAATATTGACAAATGTATTCAAAACAGCATATGATAAACGAAATATCAGGGTATTGCATATAATTCTATTTTCGAGTGTACTGATAGGATGAAAATATAAGGTTGTTACAGCAGATATAGCTATATCCATTTTAAGCCGATGATATACAAGTATGGTTTATGGTAAAAACCTTATAATAATGGTAAAGCAGGCTCATAGGAGTCTGCTTTACCATTTGTTATAAGGGGGAGGGAATATGATAATCATCATAAAATCAAGTAGTTCTTTATTGGAGATAAAACGATTAACAGATACATTGCAAATACAAGGGTTACAAATAGAACGCATTGAAGAAAAAACAAAAATGGTGCTTCGCGTTATGGGGAATACAAAACAAAGAAATTACGAACAGTGGCAACAATTTTCTTGCGTTGAGCAAGTTATTCCACTAGAAGTTCCTTATACACAAGCGGCCCGTGCTTTTCATGCAGATGATACGATTATTACGTTGAAAAATGGTAGTACCATTGGCGGCAAAAAACTCGCTATAATGGCTGGTCCATGTTCCGTAGAAACAATGGAACAAATGCAGTATTTGGCAACAAAAATGGCAACGTTAGGGGCAACGGTTATGCGTGGTGGGGCCTTTAAGCCACGGACATCGCCCTATTCTTTTCAAGGATTGAAAGAAAAAGGCCTTGATATGTTATGTCGTACGGCAAGGGCAGCCCATTTACCCGTTGTAACGGAAATCATGGCACCGCATATGATTGATATCTTTTTGGAAAAAAAAGTGGATATAATTCAAATTGGTGCGAGAAATATGCAGAATTTTGACCTCTTGCAGGCCGTAGGCAAAACACAGGTACCTGTACTTTTAAAACGAGGACTTTGTGCGACTATTGAAGAATGGCTTATGGCGGCAGAATATATTATGGCTGCGGGAAATCCGCATGTGATATTGTGCGAACGGGGGATTCGTACGTACGAAACGTATACGCGTAATACCTTAGACCTCAGTGCGGTGCTAGCGGTAAAACGGCAAAGTCATTTGCCTATTATTGTTGATCCTAGCCATGCTTCAGGGAAAAGATGGATGGTACCAGCCTTAGCCAAGGCAGCTATTGCATGTGGTGCCGATGGCATTATGGTAGAAGTACATCCCCGGCCGGAAGAAGCATGGTGCGATGGTGAAGAATCGATTACACCTGAAACCTTTGGCCAGTTAGTTGATGATTTACGTCAGTTAGCACCGTTAGTAGGACGTGAAATATAGCCAATAGATGATAGAGGAGGCACATATGATAGAGATTCCAATTAAAACGGAGCAACGTACATATTCCATTCATATTGAAAGGGGAATCCTCGATAAGGTAGAAAACTATTTTCCTACGTCCTTAGCACCTAAGACGGTTGTTATTATTAGTGATCAGAATGTGTATGCCCGGTATGGGAAACGGTTGGAACGTAGTATTAACAACATGGGCTTAGTCGTACAACCGATTGTTTTTCCAGCGGGAGAACAAAGCAAATCCATGCATATGGCGATGGATATTTATCGTCAATGCATGGATGCGGGTATTACACGGCAAGATTGCATCCTTACTTTAGGCGGTGGTGTGACGGGAGATTTAGGCGGTTTTGTTGCTTCTACCTATTTACGGGGAATTCCCTTTATCCAGATACCAACGACGATTATAGCACAGGTTGACAGCAGTATTGGGGGAAAAGTTGCGATTAATGTATGTGGCAGGAAAAATCAAGTTGGCTCCTTTTATCAACCTCATGGTGTATGGATTGATCCCGACTTATTACGTACTTTACCGAAGCGGTTTATTCGTGATGGCATGGGGGAAGTCATTAAATACGGTTGTATTCGTGAAGAACGGTTAATTACACAGCTTGAGGCCTTAGATGAACAACGTATTTATTCTCATTGGGAAGAAATTATTGCGACTTGCTGTCGAATAAAAGGGGAAATTGTACAACATGATGCCTACGACCGAGGGGAACGACAACTATTGAATTTTGGTCATACCCTTGGTCATGCAGTGGAAGGAGCAGGTCAATTTCAGAGCTATACGCATGGCGAAAGCGTTGCCATTGGCATGTCCCTTTTGACAGCACAGACAGAAACCTTGCACCTCACCGAAGCAGGCGTAACCGAACGCTTACGACAACTGTTACAACAATATCATTTGCCCATCACCACGGATATTCCGTGGGAGAAAATGACCCCTTTTTTGCAACAAGATAAAAAAAGACGAGGTGACAAGATTACGTTGGTCGTTCTTTCTCGTATGGGACAAGCCGTATTATATCCTGTTTTATTTTCCGCGGTGGGAATTTATTTGAAAGGAACGGCAATATGAAATTACAAATTATGGCAGCACGGTGGCAAGGTGAAATTGATGTGCCTTCCTCGAAAAGTATGGGGCACCGGCACTTGATTGCTGCTGCGTTAAGTCGGGATACTAGTTATATTAAGGGAATAACACCGTCCGATGATATCGAAGCAACCATTGAAGTTTTACGCAGTTTGGGCGTAGACATCCAACGACAGGCGGAAGTGCGTCCTCATAGATACACCTATTTGGTACAAGGCGGTATGCAGTCCTATTCCCACCCGATAGTATGTGATGCCCGTGAATCGGCCTCAACGTTGCGATTGCTATTACCTCTAGCTATATATAGTGATAATAAAGTTTTATTTACGGGGCGAGGACGATTGACACAACGCTCATTGGCTCCTTATCAAGCCTTATGTATGAAGCAAGGAATATATTGGCAACAAAGCGAACACACATTCCCTCTTACGGTACAAGGTCATTGGACGGCAGGAACTATGGCTTTACGAGGGGACATTAGTTCTCAATTTTTTTCGGGCTTATTATTCGTCTTGCCGCTGCTAAAAGAAAGTTCCACGGTTATAAGTACAACGCCTCTTGAATCGGCTGGTTACGTTAATTTGACATGTGCGTGCTTGCGAGAACACGGCGTAGCGATTCAAGCGAAAGAAAATGCTGTCTATTTCATTCGCGGCGGTCAAACCTATCGGGCTGGTACCTATCACGTTGAAGGAGATTATTCACAAGCTGCCTTTTGGTTGGCTGCGGGCGTTTTGCGTGGCACCCTTACTTGCAGTGGGTTAAATCGTAACTCCTTGCAAGGCGATCGACAGATACTTGCCCTTTTACAACAAATGGGCGGACACGTAGGTTGGGAAGGGGATAAACTTACGGCTAGGCAATCGAATTTACAGGGGATAGACATAGATGTTTCGAGTTGTCCCGATTTATTTCCCGTATTAGCTGCCGTAGGCACACAAGCGACAGGCGTTACGCGACTTTATCATGCGGCACGATTGCGATACAAAGAAAGCGATCGTCTTCATGCCATGGCAACGGCCTTGCAAACATTAGGTGCAACGGTGACGGAACGAGCCGATCAGTTATGTATTGTCGGTCCGACACCGCTCCGCGGCGGAACGGTATCGGGTAGTCGTGACCATCGCATTGTCATGGCGTTGGCCATATTAGCACCTTTTTGTCAGCACGCGTTACAAATTGAAGACGCCCAAGCCGTTGTTAAATCATATCCCTGTTTTTGGCAGGACATACAGAAAGTAGGAGGTATATTAACACAGGAGGAAACCATATGAATACCATTGGCACGCGTGTGCGTTTAACCCTTTTTGGCGAATCACATGGCCCTTCCATTGGGGCCGTATTGGATGGGTTGCCACCAGGCGAAACGATTGACTGGGCAGCCGTGCAACGTGAAATGGCACGGCGTCGGCCGGGACAAGGTCCATGGACGACTTCTCGCCAAGAAACAGATGCCTATACGATTGAAAGCGGATATTTTCAAGACAAGACGACAGGCACACCTCTTTGTATACGCATTTACAATGAAGATTGCCAAGTACAGGACTATCAAGCTGGTGTAGTTCGTCCTGGTCACGCTGATTATACCACATATATACGCTATCACGGTTGCCACGATTATCGTGGCGGAGGGCATTTTTCGGGACGTTTAACGGCACCGCTCGTCTTTGCCGGTGCCATCGCCAAGCAAATCTTACAACGCCGTGGCGTATATATGGGCGGTCACATTTTACAAGTGGGGACCATTGGCGATCGCCCCTTTTCAGCTCTCGGTGAAAGCAAAGATACCTTGTGTACCTTGACAACGCAAGCATTGCCCTTACTAGATAGTACACTACGACCACGCATAGAAGAAGCCATAGGTAATGTGAAAGCCGAGGGCGATTCCTTAGGAGGGATAGTCGAACTAATGGCAAGCGGTCTTCCCGCCGGTTTAGGAACTCCTTTTTTTGACAGTGTCGAAAGCGTTCTTAGTCATTTCTTCTTTTCCATTCCCGCGGTGAAGGGGGTTTCCTTTGGTAGTGGATTTGCTTTGGCGACGATGAAGGGATCTGCAAGCAACGATTCATTCTACTATGAAAACGGCACTGTATATACGCGGACCAATCATAATGGAGGCATTAACGGCGGTATTACCAATGGTATGCCTCTTATTTGCCAAGTTGCAATCAAAGCAACTCCTTCTATTGGCAAAGTGCAAGAAACGATTGATGTACACGCCGAAAAGAACATTACCCTGGCGATACGAGGACGACATGATCCGTGTATAGTACCTCGCGTTGTTCCTGTTTTAGAAGCTGCTTTGGCGTGGAGTTTACTAGACCTATGGGAAGATAGTGAGGGGATAAGAGGAGGGTACATATGAAATTCGGCTTATTAGGAAATAATACCCATAGCCTATCGCCACAGATTCATCAACATATATTTGATGACCTGGGGACAAATGATACATACACCTTACTTGCTTATGCCAAAACCGATATGGACGTGCTTTTACAGCAGATAGAAGCAGCGGGTTTTGCAGGTATCAATGTGACTATTCCCTATAAGACGGAGGTCATCCCTTTTTTAGATCAGCTTTCGCCGGCCGCACAAACTATTGGTGCCGTCAATACCATTGTTTTCGCAGCGGGAAAGCGGTATGGATATAATACCGATTATGACGGCTTTCACCTGGCATTACAGGCACATGGGGTGAATATTTCCAGCAAAACCTGTGTCGTCTTGGGAACAGGCGGTGCATCCCGAGCAATCGTTGCCCTGTTACATGCACAAGGGGCAAAAAACATCCGTCTTATCTCGCGACAACCATTGCAAAAAAAAGCAGATTGCCTATATGCAGAAAAATGGGGTGGACATATTGAATCCTATGCGGAACTATATGCCCGGCCTACATGCGATATTCTCGTCAACGCCACGCCGGTCGGTATGTATCCACAGATAGAGGCAAGTCCACTCATGACTTTGCCGGTAGGAACGGGTGATGTCGTTATCGATATTATTTATCGTCCGCAAGAAACACGGCTTTTACAGCAGGCACGCCAACAGGGAAAACAAACGATTAACGGTATGTACATGTTAGTTGCACAGGCCCTACGGGCAGAAGAAATCTGGCAAAAACGAACGTGGCATACCGCGTATATTCAATACCTTGTCAAGCAGATGGAGCAAATTAATGGTGAAACATAATATCATTTTAATTGGCATGCCTGGCGTTGGGAAAACGACATTGGGCCGTTTAGTGGCACAACAAATGGAACTTTCCTTTGTTGATTTAGATGAATGGATTGAGCAACATAGCCACCATGACATTCCCTCTTTATTTGCCCGGGGAGAAACCTGTTTTCGTGATTGGGAAAGCAAGGCGTGTCAACAGGTATCTACTTATGAATACACCCTTGTGGCAACTGGTGGTGGCGTTGTCTTACGAGCACAGAATATGACCTTATTGCAACGAGCAGGGCATATTCTGTGGCTATATCGTCCGTTATATCAACTGATGCGGACGTTGCAAGGAGAAAATAGACCGTTATTACAAGGAAGCAAGACAAGATTACGAACCTTATATAAAGAACGATATGAGTTATATCGCCAATATGGCGATGCTTGTATCTGTAATACGAAAACAGAGCAACAAACGATAGATAAGATGACTTGTTATATTCAACACTATTTCGCTGCGAACAAACCATAGACAGCGAGAGGTGTGAAGAACGAAAAAGCAACCCGCCCATAGGACGAGTTGCTTTTTTCGAGCGTTTAATTTTTTAGCATAGATGAGGTGCGTTTGTTTTACCTGCGTTGCTGTAACCGGTTGATTCTTGTTGCTGCATTACGTGAAACTATGTTCGTCATCAGGGAAGGTGCGTTCAGTAACATCGTGAATGTATGCTTGTACGGCTGTCGTAATGACGTGATGCAAGTCCGCATAGGGCTTGACAAAGGACGGGCGAAAACCCGTCGTCATACCGAGGAGATCCGTGCATACGAGGACTTGCCCGTCACAACCGTTACCGGCACCGATACCGATGGTAGCAGCCGTAGTTAGTGCATTAGTGATAGTAGTGGCAACGGTTGTTGGTACGCATTCGAGGACGATAGCGAAGGCACCGGCCGCCTCAAGAGCGAGTGCGTCATCGAGCAAGGTTCGGGCGGTTTTTTCGTCCTTACCTTGCACGCGAAAACCGCCTAATTGATGTACTGATTGCGGCGTTAGGCCAAGGTGACCGACAACGGGAATACCGCTTTGGGTGATTTTGTACACGGCATCGCATACGTGTTGTCCGCCTTCAAACTTGACTGCATCACAGCGTGCTTCTTTCATCATGCGACCGGCACTGCGTAAGGCCTGGAGAGGGCTTTCTTGATAGCTCATAAAGGGGAGATCGCCGACAACAAGGGCGTGTTTAGTACCACGGACGACACATGCCGTATGATGGATCATGTCGTCTAAGGTAACGGGCAAAGTAGAATCATAACCCATGACGACATTACCTAAAGAATCGCCGACTAAAATCATATCAATACCAGCTTCATCGACATTTTTTGCCATGAGTACGTCATAAGCGGTGATCATGGTAATGGGTTTCTTTTCTTGTTTTTGTTTACGAATGGTCAGATGTGTTATTTTTTGCATGATTAGCTCCTTTCACATTGCGGAAAATGGATAATATCGCCTGATATTGTTCGCTTGAAATAGTTTTATTTTGTAAAGCCAACGCCGCTGTGGGTATGCCCAAGGAGATATACAGATCAATATATTCCGGTGGTAATGCGTGGAGATGTTTCGTTAGCGTATGGATGTCACCACGTGCAATGGGTCCCGTTAAAGCGGTTCGACTAGTTGATGCTTGACAGAGATGTTGTACCGTCCCGTTGAGTAAGGGGGCAAGGGCGGTCGCCGCATCGCCCGTGGATAAAAACGGTGCGAGTAACTGTTGTGCCAGCGTATAGATGGTGACTATATAGTTGGACGCAAGGCACGCCGCTGCATGATAAGTAGGGCGAGCGGCCGCAGTCAGCGTGAATGAATGGCCACCGAGCCATTGGACTAAGGTACGTGCTGCTTGTTGTGCTAAGGGCATGCCGTCAATTGCGAAATATACACCTTGCCAAATTTGCGCTTGCGGTCGACACACCGTTTGTAATGGATGTAACGAGCCGATGGGGCAGCCTTTTTGTTGGACTGCCTGCAACACGGTTGTATCCAAGGCACCACTACAATGCAAGACAATAGGGTTATGCCCATCAAGATGATGACTGATTTGTTCTGCTAACGTTGGTAGCACGTCATCACGGACTGTGAGCAATAGTACATCCGAAGCGGCGGCGATCGTTTCTAACGTATAGGGCGTGACATGCCATTGTCGAGCTTGTAAATTAGTTTTGTTCGCATGCGAAGCGACAATTCCGATAGAAGAAAGAATGGGCCGCAACGCCAATAAAAAAGAGGCACCGACATTACCGGTGCCTATAATTCCTAAACGCATAATAACTCCTAATTACTAGATTATCAGAATATCGTTTTTGATTCGTCCCGGTCATGAGATCCAAGCGATGCTAAATTGTATGATAGGATGATGATCGTACCGATGTTACCATTCAGCCTACATCCTACTCTATGTGAATTGTATCACGAAAAAAGAAGACTGACAAGGTAAATAAAAAGTAAGGACTATGTTATTAATAAAAAATATGATAATATATAATATGAAAAATAATATGAAAAAATACTATATCATGCTGAGAAAAAATATACATATAAAGGAGTGAAAGCAATGAAACATGATGTAACAAATCGAACGAATACGCTCACGTATAAAGCAGAACGGCGACTTAATAACACAAAAGTCCGCCTTGTGGCTGCCTTGGTGATGGCATTACCATTGATGGTATCAAGCACCGGGTATGCGGCCGAACCGCCGGCGGCAACGACATTAACGGAGGAGCAACAAGCTGTATATAATGCTGTTTTGCAGGTGTTGGCAAAGAACGGTGTTCATTATATTTCGGTGAAAGGCACGAGCCAAGACAATGATTCCAATTATAAAAATGACGGGGCAAAGCAAAATGGAGGCATTGCCATCGGCGAAAAGGCAAAAAGTACCGATTCGAGTGACATTGCCATCGGTAGTGGAGCAAATTCTGCCGGCGGTTGGGGTATGGCAATTGGCGTAGATGCTAAAAATACGGCACAATTGGGTATGGCTATCGGCTATGCTACAAAGGTGGAGGCTGCACAGGGTCTGGCTCTGGGTGTGCAGGCAAAAGTAACGAATACTAGAGGAATCGGTATCGGTACGAATGCTAATGTATCCGGTGAGGATGGCATATCTTTCGGGTCGCAGGCAAGTGCATCGGGACAATATGCTCTCAGTATCGGTACGAATGCCGGTTCTTCCGCCAAGCGCGGGATAGCTGTCGGTACGAACAGTAGTGTGGTGGATACGGCTGCACGGGGCATTGCAATCGGTGACGGGGCGTATGTAGGGCCTGTTACGGAGGAACATAAAGGGACGGCTATGCCGAAACCCGGAGATGAGTGGAAGCCTGTTATGCCGTTCCAACCGACAGATGATGATACAAATCCGGCGGTGCATAACAAAACAGCACAAGAAAATTCGTTGGCTATCGGTATGCGTGCCGGTGCATTCGGTTATCAAAATGTGGCCATCGGGGCGGCGGCGGAAGCGCATGATACGAACAGTACCGCAGTGGGTGTAGCGGCGGTGGCAAGAGGGCATCACAGTACTGCTTTAGGGAAACAAGCCCGTACATACGGACAGGAAACGACATCTGTCGGTCATTGGGCGGATACACGGGATGAATTTGCTACGGCATTGGGGGCCAAAAGTATTGCCTTTAAAAAGGGATCAACCGCGTTAGGCAGTAATGCTCTGGCTTATGATGAAAACAGTGTAGCTATCGGTGCCAATTCCATTGCGAAAGAAGCAATGGACGGAAAGGCATTGTATACGAATGAAGAAGTAAAAGCGGCGGCCGGTATTGTATCGGTAGGGAATCCGGCCTATAAAGTAGGAGATACGACGGAGGTAAAAGCCAATTATCGTCGCATTGTCAATGTTGCAGGCGGTATTATGGATCATGATGCGGTGAACGTGGCACAATTGAAAGCGGTTGCAAATATGGTAACGAACAGTGCCGTTCACTATATTTCGGTGAAAGGCGAGAGCCAAGACAACGATTCCAATTACAAAAATGACGGTGCAAAGGGTAAAGGTGCCGTAGCCATCGGCGAAAAGGCACTGGCATCTAAAGGCGGTACCGTGTCTATCGGCAGAAATGCACAAATTTTAGGCAACGGCGGTAATGCGGACGGTGAAGGCAGTGTCGCCATCGGTGATAATACCTTAATTACGACGAACGGGCTGGATTTGGCGAGTATCGCTATCGGTAAACATGCGAAGGTCTTGAACGGCAGCGGTAAACAGGAACGGGGCTTGAGCTTTACGCCGGATAATTTTGATAAACCCGGATTTTTGGGTAGCGGAAATACTTTGCCGAAAAATGCGGATAAAGTTCCGGGCGGTATCGCTATCGGTACAAATTCTTATGCCCGTACGGGAAGTATTCAAATCGGTTCGCATACTTTTGTAGGTTATCAAATGGGCGGTGTTGACATCACGCAAAGCACGAATGATAGTGAGTCGAATATTGTCGGCATGACGACTATCGGTACGAATACATACAACAAGGGCGCCTTTGCCAATATGTACGGTGCCTATTCGGTGATTACCGGCGGTTTTACCGGTGCGGGCAGATTTAATAGCGTGACATACGGACCGCAAAACTTCGGCGCCAATGTGGTTGGTTCGTTGAACAGTATCCGTTCCAAAGGACATAGCGGTTCATCCGGTATTGCCAACAGCATTGTCGGGGTAGCAAATACAGTAGAAAATGCTAACGGTACTTTGGTGTACGGTGCCGGAAATAAAGTGACAAATTCTATTACTTCGATTAGCGCTCCCAGTGGCCTTACGACATTGAATACATGGGAAGATACGGTAACGACATTACAAAAGTCGATTAAAGACTCCAACTCCGGCGGTGCCGTATTGGCTATCGGCGGCGGTAACGTAGCGGATTATGTACGTCATTCACAATTGGTCGGCGTAAATAATACCGTGACCGGTACGGAAAATAAAGTCAGCGAATTTAATATGATAGACGGCTACAAAAATACAGTAACGAACGGCACGCACGTAACCATGATCGGTTCTGAAAATACGGCCACCGACAGCGAATCCACCGTGGTCATGGGTGACAAGCAAAAAGTGACCAAGGTCAAACACGGCGTATTACTCGGTTCGCAAGATAAGGAAACCGAAACGACCGTAGCCGATGTCGTCGCTATCGGCCATAATGCGCATGTGGAAAAAGAAGGCGGTATCGCCTTGGGTAGCGGTGCTATTGCTAAACGGGATAAAGGCGCCTTCGGTTACGATGTGGCAACGGGCAAAGTCCTTGACGAAGCGGGCGCAGCGGCAGCCCTTGGCAACAGTGCGGCACTTAAACCGTTGGCAGAAAAATATACTGCCGCTAAAGCCGCTTATGAAGAAGCGAAGAAAGCCGTTGACGCCAAACAGGAAGAGGTTACGACTATCGAAAAAGTATGCGGTAAGATGTGTATTGCCGGTGAAAATGCAGAGAAGAAGAGTAAGTTGAAACACGAATTAAATAAATTAAAAACAACTTTAACGGAGAAACAAAAGGCATACGAAGAATCACAAACCGCTATTAATAACAGCTTGTATACCTGGAAATCGACAGCTGCCGCCGTATCGGTCGGCGATGTGGAAAAGGGGATAACTCGCCAGATTACGGGAGTTGCAGCCGGTACGGAAGATACGGATGCGGTAAACGTGGCGCAACTGAAAGCGTTGGCTACGTTGCCGATGAATATGTACTTCGGCGGAAAAGTGGAAAACAATACATATACACCGGGGAAAGAAAACTGGAGTATGCCGCTTAACGAATTCCGCATGGATTTCGGTGACGGGTTGAAAGCGACACAAGTAGAAAAAGACGGTAAGAAATACACACTCATCACCCTTGACAAAGAAAGTCTTAAAGGAGATCCCGCTTTCAAAGGCGATAAAGGAGAAAACGGACAAGCAGGTAAAGACGGAAAATCTGCATACCAATTATGGAAAG
>NZ_KQ960954.1 GCF_001553405.1 Megasphaera hutchinsoni
CCGCTACTTTGTCTACTTTCGTATTCAATACTTTAAGCTGTGCCACGTTGACCGCATCGGTGTCCTTTGTACCGGCAGCTACGCCCGTGATTTGACGGGTGATACCTTTTTCTTCATTACCTACGGAAAAAGCACCATAGCCACTTGCCGAACGATACGCCCCGAGAAGAAGATTCTCTTTCTGTTGCACTGCTTCTAAAGCTTGATATGCCTTATTTAAATTTTCTTTCTTAGTTATATCTGCAGCGTTTTCTTTTAAAGCTTTTTTTGCCTCTTCAACAGCCTTTTTCTTTGCGGTCATTTCCGTTTGCAAAGCGTCATATTCCGTAGTCTTACCGAGATATTCCGCTACGGCTGTACCGTCTACAAAGGCTGCTCCGTTTTTCGGATTATAACCGAATAAACCGCCTTCACGTTTTGCTGTAGAATCTCTGCCCAAGGACACGCCGCCAACACTATCCGCCGTAGCATACGCACCGATAGCTACCGCATGAACGCCTTTAGCTCCATCATTTTTATAGTTGGATCCGGCTCCTTGTTCAGAACTGTTCACCGACAAGTAATGCACGCTGCCTTCCGCCG
>NZ_KQ960955.1:0-169344 GCF_001553405.1 Megasphaera hutchinsoni
GACATATGTTTTTTCTGCTTTATTTGCTACTTCGGCTTTTGTTGCTTTCCCTTCAATTTCCGTAACTAATTCATCACTTAATTTGCCTTTAGAAATTGCCTTGTCCTTGATGTCCAATGTCAAATCAGCACCAACAACCTTACCATCACCGGTAACCGTTAATGTCTTAGATGTGACACTTCCTTTCTTTACCTTACCGGTCACAAAAGTTTCTGTAACAGTACTGTCAATTTGTTCTTTCGCCAAGTTTTTAACAACCGTTTTTCCGTTTTGTGTCAAGTTATCTAAATCGGTATTGGCTTTATTATTCAAATTTTTCGTAACTTCCGTCTTATACGCAGCAAGCTCTTTATTTACTTTATCTGCTGCACCTTTTGCTTGTTCTGCCGTTAACTTTGCCGTATTTGCAGTAGAATTTGCCGTATTTGCCGTAGAGTTTGCTTGAGTTGCAGTTGAATTTGCCGCAGTCGCCGTATTTTGTGCCGTTGTGATTTCTGTTTTCAGTTCGTTTTTCGCCGTATTTATTTGTCCTACTGTGGCGGCACTGGTGACGGTCGTACTTTCTTTGACATTCGTGATTTCCTGACCGCCCATATTGAGTCCGTCTTTGGTCAAAGCGACAGCCGTTTTACCCGAACCGATGGTCAAGCCGTCCTGATTAAGCGTACTCGTCCGTTTGTCTTTGGTAAACGTAGCACTTTCTAACTTATTCAAATTATGATTCAAATTAATTTTGGCTTCAATGGTATCAAAACCATCATTCGTAGACCTTCCAAGATCTACATTAATATTACTATCGTTATCTCCACCTCGTATTTTTAGAGAAATTTTTCCTTTTTGACTGGCTTTTGTTCCTGCCGACACCCACGGTTGTCCGCCGGTATTTCCTTCGATATTAAAACCGATATTGCCTTCTACCTTAGTGTTTACATCATTTACCTTGTTATCTACACCACTTATCTTATTATCTACACCATTTATCTTATTATTAACTTGCTTCAACTGTGCCACATTGACGGCATCCGTATCTTCGCTACCGCCTGCTACATTCGTGATTTGACGAGTAATCGAATCACTGCCGATTGATAAGGCTCCGGAAGTAGATTTATTGGCACGTAGTCCGCCGATTCCTTTACCTGCATCACCGTCATTAGCATATACAGTATTCTTACCGAAATCATATGCACGCTGTCCGCCGGCTCTTGTACCTCTTGACAAAGCTCCCAAAGCTATACCGCCTTGCGCCCCTTTCTCTACGTGACTGTCTTTACCGATAGCGATGGAATTATCCGCCAAACTTTGCGCTTTATAACCGACAGCAATGGCATCCTTCCCCTTCGCGCCGTCATTCAAATAGTTGGTCCCTTTAAGAAAGCCCTGTTCATCATTTGTCAACGCTTTCGTTAAGCTGTCTTTCAGTTTTTCCTTCTTCCACTCATTAAGTTTGTTGATAACATCATTCGTATCACTTGTATCCAACCCCGGATACTTTGCTTTCAATTCGTTGAGAATAGTGTCGACATTCTTTCCTTTTAATCCGGAAGCATCAATCCCCGTCTTATTATCGCCTTTTTCCAAATTAGTTATTACATTCTGAATCCGATTCTTGAATGTTTCATCAACTTTTTCCTTATTTTTTTCCCTAACCTGTAATTCTATCTGTTTAATGCGGTAATTGACATACTTCCGATAATTCATCTCTTTCTTCTGCAGCGGTATAACTTTGGTTACATCCCCACTCTTTTTATCCACCGCCAAGTAGCTGAAAGGATTAAGATCTGAGTCCTCAGGCAAATTACTGGAGAAACGTTCTTCCAAACTGCGAAGCTGCGATACATTGACGGCATCCGTATCACGATACCCGCTGGCTACATTAGAAATACGACGTTCACTACCGATTTTTCCGACAGAAACAACACCCACCTGTGTGGATGACGGGAAGGTAATAGCATTGCGCGGTGCCCAACCGTCCTGTTCCAAATCGTCTTTCGTGTAATCCGTCTTACTGCCTACACCGATAGCAACAGAATTCGTCAAATTGGCAAAGGATCTCACACCTATCGCCATAGAATTGTCTGCTATGGCAGCAGCTTCCATACCGATAGCAGCAGAATTTTCTCCTTTAGTATATGTAAAATGACCGACGTTCAATGAGTTATTACCGGCACCCAGTGAAAGTGAACCCAAGACCAAAGAATTATTGCCGATCGCATACGTACGTCTTCCGATAGCAATCGCATTATCACTCCACTGTTTAGGTCCCACTTGAGCCTGTTTTTTTCTATATTCAGTTCTAAAAGGACCGTTGTTTCCATCTTTCCACTGACGTAGCACGCTACCTTCATCATCAACCCATTGTTTGTTCTTTTTATCATAGCCGGCCATAATTTTTTCCAGATAGGTAATTCTATCTTGCGTAGTATCGAATCTCGTACCAGTAGGTTTAATTTTCCCTTCTCCGTTATATAGAAGAACATTCGCCATGGTATTTTGAGCTTCACTGTTTAACATCGCATTGGCACCGACATTATGACCGATAGCAATAGAATTGGCACCGAGAGCTTTCGCATCATATCCATACGCCAGCGAGCCGTCTCCACTGGAATAAGTCTTATTCCCGACAGCCAAACCGTCTTTACTCATAACACGACTTTCTTCACCAAGTGCCATACCGCCTTTAGCGCCGGAACTAACCAAAGAACGAACGCCTAATGCGGTCGATCTGTCTGCCAATGCCATAGCCAACACGCCGATAGAAGTAGAATCGTCTCCTAAAGCGACTGTTCTGGAACCGATAGCGATAGATGCCTCCCCTGCGGCATAATTCGGCGACCATACACGTCTATCATTACCGGCATCATCTATCATATATTTATTTTTAAACCAAGTAGGATTATCGTTTATCATGTCTTTATAAATTTTTTTTATGGTTTCTTCCGGTAATTTATCCGAAAACTTACTTCCGGTGAAAGCTTTCGGATCTGCATCATCACTACCGATGGAAATGGAGGCATAGCCCTGTGCACGTACATCCGCACCAAGTGCTACAGCTTGGTCATTTGCCCAACTATGAGCCCCGACAACAGTTCCCTGTCCTTTCAAAACTTTCGCATAAGAACCGATTGCTGTACCTTCATTACCATTTGTCGTTGCAGCATGTCCGACTGCCAATGAACCTTCACCTACTGCATTAGTACCATAACCATATGCCGTTGCCCCGAATCCAAATACACGAAATCGATTTCCTATGGCTGTTCTATGCTTCAACTCTTCAGGCAAACCATCTTCCTTGCCCGCAACTGTTTCACCGCTGATCAGCCCCATCAGAAAACTAAGTCTAGCTTTGCCAGATCTCACTCCGATAGAACCGTAATCCTCATCTGTAACCGGATGATTTGGATCCCATTCAGCCTTATTATGTTTATCTTTATCCCACTTAAGATCTCCTGCATGATAAGTACCTATGGTATCTGCCCGAACCGGCATTGTCGGCAAAACGGTGCTTACGCCGCACAAGGCCATGACCGCCAAGACGGCCGCTTTGCGGGCAAGGAGTCCCGTCGGGGACACACTTTTCCCGTCTCGCTTGGTAATTTCCGAAACCACTACGTAGCAATGTTTTACTTTACTCCAAATAACTTTGTAAATTTTGTTCATTATTTTTCCCTCCACAAAATCCCTTTTATTAAACAATACCCTTTTATTAAACAATACTTTTATTACATTATTAACTAAGAAGTCATATAAATACTATTAAATGCTATTATATAATAGCATTTAATAGTATACAACCTTTTCAATTATACTTTTCAAGTATATAAGTATTATTTTAAATGCTTTTATAAAAAAAATTATCTATTCTAAAGAGAATAAAAATGCAATTCCATTCCTATGTTCCACCAAAATTATGAGCACACTCATCTGTCGATGAGTTTCTCACAAATGCTTTTATTTATTAACAAAGAGTATATTCGAATTGGTACCACGTATTATTAATTGCCTCTGCTACATGTATTGATATTTATACGTAACATCAAGGTTCACCGTAAATAAAAAAAGCGTGATAAGTAATACTTATCACGCTTTTTTTATATTTGTTTATCTCTAACGTACTTTCTCTTTTCTTAGTGAAGGAAAATGGTCATACCAAAGAAACTAATCAACCCACTAATGATAACATACAGAATAAAGTATTTTGCAACGCTTTGCATAATAACATTTGCTTGAATGCTTTTCCGTAGTGCTTCAGCTTTATCGCCAACCAAGTTCTTTTCTTTAATGAAAATTTCTAAGGCCGGTGCAACTGCACCAATACCGATGGCAATACTTTGGGGTGAGAACATTTTTCCTGTACCAGCCGCACCAGAGCTAGCCGCAGCCAACCACGATGCCAATGCACCATTTCCCGGATGCAATTGTGCTGCTGCAGCTGTCTGCAATGGTCCAAAGAGAACGTTACTATTCGTACCGGAACCCGTAATAAAACCGCCAATAGCACCCACAAAGGGAGCAAAAGCAGGATAAGCCGTGCCAGTAGCACCTACTAAGGCACTTGCTAATGTAGCGGTCATACCACTGTACGTCATAAGTTTTGCTGTTACAACAACAGCGATGATCGTAACATACGTGAATTTCAAATTAGCAAAGGTCGTACCTAAAACACTTAACATTTCACCTAATTTCGCTTTTTGATATGCGCCACCCAAAAAGGCGGAGATGAAAATCATAATGCCCGGTGTAACAATCCATACAAACGTATAGGGTTTTGCATGTTCCCCTAAATAGATAGGTACGGTCGTCTTAATAGCACTTAACGGTCCATTGATAGCTGGTACTAATTTTGAAGTCAATATGAGAAGGATAAAAATCAAGATAAATGGCATTGCTGCCGTCACGCCTTCGCTGCCAGAAACAGGACGAACGTCAGCGTCGCAACGATATTCGGGTGCGTCCGTTTTAAAGATTTTAGCACAAATAATAATTGCACCCATAACAATTATCGACGAAATCATCACGGCAAGTTCCGGACCTACCGCCATGGTAATAATAAGTTCGGGTACTGCCAAAGCTAAGCCTGCAATAAGTGTCGGCAAGAATACCCCTTTCAATGCTTTAACCCCACCGCATACGATAGCAACTACCAAAAATGGACTAAGCACATTGAGGATAAACAATTGCGTCGAAATAAAACTGCCCAATTCTATTGGATCAAGTCCGGTCAATGAAGCTAATGTCGTCGTAGGAATACCGATAGAACCAAAGGTTGTCGGTACGGAGTTTGCTACGAGGCATGCTAAAATGGATTTGAGCGGATCAAAGCCTAACGCCACCATCATGGCTGCCGGAATAGCAACGGCTGTACCAAAGCCAGCCATCCCTTCCATAAAAGCACCAAAGCCCCAAGCTAAGAGCAAGGCAAGAATCCGTTTATCCGGACTCACACTCGTCAGCATGGTCTTAATGGTTTCCATCGCTTTAGTATGGACAACCAAGTTGTACGTAAAAATAGCAGCTGTAATAACCAACAAAATTGGCCATACGGCTAATGCTACCCCTTCTAACGCACCCGAAAGCATAATGACGGGAGCTTTGCTAAAAGGTCCAACAGAAATAATAAACGAAATAATTGCTGCAATACCGCAGGCTTTCCAAGCGGCCATCTTTAACACGGTCAAGCCAATGAGAAGCCATAAAATCGGCAATACTGATAAAAATACATCTAAAGCACTCATAACGATTCACCCTTTCTACTCCTGCATGGAGCGTTGTGTTTCCTGCATTTCTTGCCTTGCATGTCTCCCTTCTCACGAGGACATACCAACTTTCTTCAACACCATGTGCAAAAGACTGTTACTACCGCTGTATGCGGTCATGCATTAAGCCGTTGCCTTGTGTTTCTTTTATCATTATAATGCATATAGTGAATAAATCAATATAGTATACCATTATTGCAAGGCTTATATTTTTTTATTCTTTTGCGGTATATATTTTCATATTATATGATATTTTTTCGCATTATCGTTTATTTTATAATTACTTTTTCTTTTTTTCCTTAAAAGGTTAGTTGATATTCGTTTTCATTTTTATCTTTGCGCGATTGGTATTACGTATTATTCTAAATACGAATTACTTTAAGTCATGATTTTTTCCATGCAATCAAACGGGATTTTCCCGTCCCTTCCTGTGCAGGTAGGGAGAAAAGAAGTGTATACAACCAACTAAAATATGGTATAATATAATCAGTAACCCTATAAAGGGGTCGTATGAAAGGGATATATAAGGAGGATACAAACATGGTTATCACCAAAGATTCCAGCATCATTGAAGCCGTTCAACAGTACCCACAAATTGTTGAAATTTTTCAAGATTACGGCTTAGGTTGTGTCGGTTGTATGGCCGCTCATTTTGAAACTATCGGTCAAGGAGCCGGTGCTCACGGTATTGATGTCGATGCATTAATCGCCGATATTAATGATGCCATAGCAAATCCAGAATAAATAAAAGCGTGTCTGCCTCAAGGGTGACACGCTTTTTTTTGCTTTTTTTCTTATAAAGTCGTCATTTCTTGGAATAGTTTTTCCGCATAGCGATCGGTCATACCGGCAATATAATCAACACAAGCTTGGCGATAAGCTTTTTCATCCGTTGTAATAGCATAGATGATCTGATTCCCATAAGGATTGCCAAAAGCATCAACGTTGACCCATTTTCGGCCGATATCCGAATATTTATAAAGGCGTTCCAAAAAATGCGTTCCTAAGATGGGATAATCATCTTGTAACGCTTGTATACGATTTATCGTATTTCTCCCATCATAGCAATGTGCCAGGGCCTCATAGATGGAACGAATAATCAGCGCTGCATAATTATGATAGACTTTTAACCGAGGATGACGATAAATATAACGATAGTTGAAATTCATTATAATATTCATTAAGGCAATATTTTCCTCTGATAACACTAAGCCTCGTTCAGGCGTACTTTCTTCACAAATATCCGTAATCAAAGGATACATAATAGAAGTGTTCGTCAACGTAGGATTTTTTATATTCGCATGATCTGCCAGTTTCTTTTTTAACATGCGTACGGGATCACTTTTTTCCGTAATTAAGTCCAGTCGCAATGCATCTTCAATATCACGCCCTAAATAGGCTATTTTATCGGCAATCTTCACGACACACCCTTCCCACGTATACGGTTCGTATTCATGCGGATGGGAAATAATATTTAAATCAATCGCTTCTTCACGTGGTCGCAGTATCGTATCACGGACTTCACCGCAATGACTGATAATGCCATCACGTACAGCATAGGTCAAGCACATATTGACCATCGAACCATCAGGAGCAAGCAAGGTTTCAATACCATCGACAATTCGTAACCCTTGACGTTCATGCCAAAAAGATTCACCGATTTCTCGTTTACAAATATCCCGTAAAATCCGTTCACCCAAATGACCAAAAGGAGCATGCCCTAAGTCATGACCCGTGGCAATCGCTTCTATCAATTCCGTATTTAACCCTAAATAATAGCCAATCGTTTTACTTACTGAGGCGACATGATTAACATGTTCGATGCGAGTGCAAATATGATCATTTTGAGTCGTAAAAAAAACTTGTGTCTTATATTTCAACCGGCTATATGCGGTCGAGTGAAGGATCCGCGTATAATCACGACCAAACTCCGTACGAAAGTCATTTTTTCGTTTATACAACGGCTGCATACGAGAAATCGCTTGTTTCCAATGCGGATGTTGTTCATCCATACGAACTTGCTGAAATGCTAATTTCATGTTATTGCCTCCTATCCCTGTCCATTCCTTTTAAGGATACGTTGTCTTCTCTACTTGGATATACTTTCCTTCTTCATCGGCTAATGCTATTCCTAACCGCCGTTTTGCTTCTTGTTGAATATACCGATACAACCCTTGTGGAAATGCGACTATATGCGTTGTCACGCCCCGCGGAAAAACGAACTCTTTTTCTAACATATATCCCTTTGGTCGATGACGCGACGCATACGGATGATATGGATCTACATACAATGTATCCTGCCATGTACCACTACGATTAATAAGTGCAAAGACCATGATTGATCCTTCCTGTCGTAATTGGTGAAAAAACACCTTAGATCCCGTCTGCATCCAACGCAATCGTGATAAATACGTCCATGCACCAAATAAGCCATTTACGGGAATAGGATTGGTCACCGTGCGACCAAATTCACCCGTTCCGTTAGCTATTTGCTCACAGGCGACACCCATTTCTACACGTTGCCGTTCCTTGGGTCCTAATGTTTCATTCTGCCGTGTCGGCGAATTGCACAACGCATAAGCGTCTTCATACATTTGTTCCAGCCGTGTGCGATTTCTGTCGCTCTTGCGTAACGTATCCCATACACCCATTCATATCTCCTCACTTTTTTCATTATCCATATACCCGAGTACCCTGTCGAGAAGGGATTCTCGCCATACTCCAGCACTTATTTTTACTATACTACATTTTTATTAAATAACAAATACCATTCCCCATTTATCTTATTTTTAACGGTTATTCCTCTCTTAAACGATAAAAACAACATAATTCGATTATCAATATCATTTAATATCATCTTTGCCTCAGGGGCTATCCTTTTTTTATATTTGCTTTTCTTCCCTTACATCGGTATGCTAACGGTGTACACAGACCTATACATAGTTAGACCACGAGGGGGGAATATATATGGTATCACTTCATCCTTATATTAAATTCATGATTGGGGTAATCCTCTTACTTGCTTACCCCTTTGTCGTGAATCAATGGTAGTAGCTCTCTTATTCACTCATACACAGCAAAAAAGCGGAAACTCTTTAGGGTTTCCGCTTTTTTGTTGCTTTTGTACCAGTTTTCACGTTTATATACACATATTTTATGTAATATATCTCTTTTTATAAATCATCTATTATAAAACGAATAACCTATTTTTATGATTAAACGACGAATATTAGCGGACAAAATACTATTTTCATGATTTTTTTTAATTCTCTTCGTTCAGGTTTGCACATTTTGCATGACAAATAGTAAAAATATACTTGCATTTCAAGATAAAAACTCTTACTATAAGTATAGATAGTTTGTGAATTTTAGAACTATTATTTTTCTAAAAACAAACAATTGGTCATCGTGTGTTTGAGTATAGCAAAACGCATGCTGTACCCCAAAGAGCTAATATTAAAAGGAGTGGTCATCATGAAAGAAGTAGTAATTGCAAGTGCATGCCGTACGGCTATTGGTAAATACGGTGGTAGTTTAAAAGACGTACCAGCTGCTGAATTAGGCGGTATCGTTATTGCCGAAGCTATTAAACGTGCTGGTATTTCTGCCGCACAAGTAGATGAAGTACTTATGGGGAACGTATTACAAGCTGCCAGCGGACAAAATCCAGCTAGACAAGCTATGATTAAAGCGGGTATGCCCGTAGAAATTCCTGCTATGACGATTAATAAAGTATGCGGTTCCGGTTTACGTTGTGTTACCTTAGCAGCACAAATGATAAAAGCTGGTGATGCCGATATCGTAATTGCCGGTGGTATGGAAAATATGTCGCAAGCTCCCTACGCTATGCCAAAAGCACGTTGGGGCTATCGCATGGGCAATGGTACCCTCGTTGATACAATGATTAAAGATGGTTTGTGGGATGCTTTCAATGATTATCATATGGGTATTACCGCCGAAAATATAGCGGCTCAATACGACGTAAGTCGTGCTGACCAAGATGCTCTCGCAGCAGCATCACAACAACATGCGTGTGCAGCTATCAAAGGCGGCTTATTTAAAGATGAAATTGTACCCGTTGTCATGAAATCGAAAAAAGGTGATATCATCTTTGATACGGACGAATTCCCTCGTGATAATACGACTGTCGAAAGCTTGTCTGGCTTAAAACCTGCTTTCAAAAAAGATGGCACCGTAACGGCCGGCAATGCATCCGGAATTAACGATGGTGCAGCAGCTTTCGTCATCATGTCTGCTGATAAAGCAAAAGAATTGGGCATTAAACCACTTGCTAAAATTGTGAGCTACGCTTCCGCCGGTATCGATCCGAGCATCATGGGTGCAGGTCCGATTCCTTCTTCGCAGAAAGCGTTGGATAAGGCCGGCTTAAAAGCATCTGATTTGGATGTTATCGAAGCAAATGAAGCATTTGCTGCACAAGCTGTTCATTGTTGCCGTACGCTCGGTCTTGATATGAAGAAAGTAAACATTCACGGTGGTGCCATCGCTTTAGGACATCCCATTGGTGCATCTGGTGCACGTATTTTAGTTACCTTGCTCTATGCATTACAACAAGAAAAAGGGAAATACGGCTTAGCTACACTTTGCATCGGTGGTGGACAAGGCGCGGCTTGCGTTGTAGAAAACTTAAAATAATCAACATTTATCATACCCATCAAAGCCTACTTGTCAATATGACGAGTAGGCTTTTCCTCTATCTAAGTCAACGCAAAAAAAAGCGTTATTTTTTAATAAAAAAGTATTTTATTTTGCTTCTAAAAATGCTAGAATTGATATACTTGTAACAAGATACATAGATATAGAGAAAGAAGGACTGATAATGAAATCAACTCGTCGAAAAATGTCATTACTCCAATTAACCTTTATTACCGCTGCCAATATGATGGGTGCCGGTATCATCATGCTACCTACCAAGTTAGCTGAAGTCGGTACCATTTCCATCCTCTCTTGGCTCGTCACAGCACTAGGTTCGCTTGCTTTATCGATTACCTTTGCACGCTGTGGCATGTTTTCCACGAAAGACGGTGGTATGGGGGGATATTCCGAATATGCGTTTGGTCGTTTCGGACATTTTTTAGCGAGTTACGCCTATGCTATTTCTATCGTTATTGCGAACGTGGCAATCGCCCTTTCGGCAATCGGTTATGGTGCCGCCTTTTTAGGGACGGTCTTCTCTCCTATCCAAACCTGTGTCTATACGATAGCTTTGCTTTGGCTAACAGCCGTCCTCAACTTTAATGGCTCCCACTACTCAGGAAAACTTAGTTCAATTGCCATTTGGGGTTCGATTTTGCCTATTCTTATTTTGTCCATCTGTGGTTGGTTGTGGTTCTCCCCTACCGTCTGGATAGCGGCTTGGAATCCCCACCATTATCCATATAGCACGGCAATTGGAACATCTATTTCCCTCACCTTATGGTCTTTTCTTGGTCTTGAATCGGCAGCCGTCAATATGGATGCCGTAGAAAATCCGCAACGTTCCGTGCCGTTAGCAACATTTTTCAGTACCCTCGGCGTTGCTATCATCTATATCGTGTCAACGAACATCATTTCCGGCATTATTCCATATCATGAAATTGTGTCATCTCACGCTCCTTTCGGACTAGTCTTCACGTACATGTTCGGATCGCTTGCAGGAAAACTCGTCATGGGCATGATGGTTATCGCTTGTGCCGGTTCCCTTCTTTCATGGCAATTTACGCTGGCACGAGTCTTTAAAACAAGTGCCCAACGTGGACTATTTCCGAAAATATTCGCCAAAGTCACCCGGGCAGACGTACCTATAAAAGGACTACTAGCTATCCTCGCGATACAAAGTATTCTCTCTATCGCCTCGATTAGCCCGTCCTTGACAAAACAATTTGAAATGATGGCGAATTTAGCCGTTGTAACTAATATCATCCCTTATATATTATGTGCTGCTGCGTTGCGAAGTATCATCAAAAAAGAACACCCCTTGCGGACGGTCTGGACAACACGCACCACCTATGCCTTAACGACCATTTCTATCATCTACTGTCTCTACGCCTTGACAACCTTGTCCTTGATGACTTGTATCGGTGGTGGTGTCGCCCTCCTCACGGGTTGGCTTATTTATGTCATTCGTTTTGCACTTGCTAAACAACGAATAATGGAAATAAATAAATAAAAATATATAACATACGCTAAAAAGAAGAAAGTGTTTGCCAAAAAAAAGCACGCTTTTCTTCTTTTTTTCTTTTATCTATAATGACATTTTTGTTGACAACCCCCTACATCCAAAGTGTTATCTATAAAATTAATCCTTCCCTTCTTTGTATACTATTTACGCATTCCCTTCATCGTTGACTTCTCCCCCTATTCTTCATACAATAAAAGTAGCTATTTATACCACAATAGTACATAAAAAAAAGGAGGTTTTTAATCATGTCTGATGTATCCGAAAAAAAAGAAAAATCAGTCTATGATCCACCCATGTCACCTCACCAATCATATGCAGAAATCAATTCCTATGTTGTTGGTTGGGGCCTATTTTTTGCTGCTTTATTTTCACTTGCCGTTGGCTATCTGTGCTTGAAAATAGGGCAAACGGTTGATGCCTTTGCACCCGTATCAGTCTTAGCAATGGGTATGGCTATCATGTTTAAACGAAAAAATGCTTTCCCTGAAACCGTGCATATCCAAGCGATTGCCAGTGCAGGAACAAATATTTTAGGCGGCACCATGTTTATTTTACCTGCACTTTTTATTCTTAATCTCCATGGTGTTTCCTTCGTTCAAATGATTATTCCCATCATCTTAGGCGGTATTTTAGGGGTATTTTTAGCAACAACGTTCCGCCGTTATTTTTGTGAAGAAATGGATGCCGCCTATCCTTTCCCGGCCGGTCGAGCAGCAGCAGAAGTGTTACAATGTAACGAAGGCTCTAAAGCACGCATCATGATCGGTAGCGGTCTGCTCGCAATGGGCTATGACTTTGTTTTAAATACCCTCGGCTGGTGGCGTGAAGTCTTATCTACACAAACCTTTACGTGGGGACAATCCATTGCGGATAAATATAAACTCATGCTTAGTTTGGACAGCGATGCGGCTTTACTCGGGATCGGCTATTTTACCGGTATCCGTTATGCCGCAATCATTGCAGCCGGTTCATTTTTCTCCTGGTTCGTCTGCTTACCAGTAATCTATTACTTAGGCGGCGACCACCTCATGACCGTAGACGGACAAGCTATGTTATTGTCACAAGCGCCGATGCGTGAAGTCTTCAATCAGTATGTCCGCCATATCGGTATCGGCATGCTTGCCATGGCAGGTATTATCGGACTTATCTCCATGTCTGGTGTCGTTGCACGAGTTATAAAACGAGCTTTCGTTGATATCTTTTCCGGCAATGCCACTGGTTCAACCGGCTTATTGCGGACACAACGGGATTTGCCAATGAGCCAAATCGCTATCGGCACTTTGCTCATGACCATCTTATTCGCGATTTTCTTCCACATTACTTGTGCGGACACCTTAGTTCAAACAATTTTGGCATTTATCATCATCCTCATCTTTGCGTTTATGCTATCCGTAGTAGGTATCAGCTCGATTGCCTTTACGGGGAATGAACCCGTATCAGGAATGACCATCTTTATGATTATCGTATCTGCCGTAATCATGAGTGCTGCTGGCATGCGTGGTGAAAGTGGTATCATTGCTATTTTAATGATGGCGGCATTTCTTTGCTCAACCCTTGCCGTTGCAGGTAACTTCATGTCTGAATTAAAAGTCGCCTATATTACTGGTGCTACACCGAAAAAAATGCAACAATGGCAACTAGTATCCATTATCTTAGCTGGTGTTGTTTCCGTTGGCGTTATCTTCCTCTTAAACAATGCATACGGCTTTACAGGTGAACACGCCTTAGCCGCACCGCAAGCCAATGCGATGGCTGCCATCGTTAAACCTATGATGGACGGCGGTATGGCTCCTTGGCCGTTATATATGGCGGGTGCGTTCCTCGCGTTTCTCATGTGGATGATTAAAGTTCCCCCGCTTGCTTTCGCCTTAGGTGCATATTTACCGATGGAAATCAACACGCCCGTATTAATCGGCGGTATTATTTCCTACCTCGTTTCTCATAGCAGCAAGAGCGATATTATCAATGAATTGAGACTCCATGAGGGCAATACCATTGCGTCCGGTTTCGTTGCAGGAGGGGCTATCGGTAGCTTGATCAGTGCTGTGTTACACATCGCTGGCATTCATTGGTTTATGGAAAACTGGGTAACAACACCAGGTGCAACCTACCTCGGTATCCTCACATACATTGGCATGGGCTGCTTTATCTACTTCATGTCAAAAAGAGCAAAATAATTGCTCTACAAAGAAAATAAAAAGAGTGCTTTATAAGCACTCTTTTTTTATGTCATCAACCATTTTACGATACACTTATTTTATCCTAATCAGCAAATTCTTTATTCGCCACCCATCATGCGTTTCATAACAGCTTGTAACTCTTCAGGACTCATATTATTCATCGCTTCAGCCATGCGTTCCATCGGACTAGCAGCCGCTTTCCCCTCTTTACCATGTGCTGCCCCCATTTCTGCCATTTTCTTCATCACTTCTACACCATGACCAGTATACATTTCCTTCATCTTCTTCATCGCTTCCACCATAGCGGATGCCTTTTCCGAATCTTGGGCTGCCACTTTTTCCATAGCAATAGCATTTTTTCCTGTCATGAGATATTGAATGCATTCTAACGTAGATTGCGTTAAATTAACTTGCCAAAATTGACCAGCATCAGTCAAATCATATCGAAAGCCATTAAATGAAATTAGACCTCGTTTTTCCCACAAAGAAAACAACCAATCTAACCCTTGTAACCGTTCATCAAAAGCAACAATCTTTTCTAAATGGATAAAACCCATTTCAAATTGCGATTGCACTTCTTCGACAATCGGTTCTAACGGGGACTGCTTCATTAATGCCATAAACGGTTTTTTCCCTTGTGCCACATAAGCTTCATACGGCTGAATAATCCGATGAAGCATCGTAGAATAGCCATCAATATGTCCGCCTGCGCCACTACCAAAAGGGAACATCGGTGCAGATGAACGAGCTAACGTATTATATAAACTCCGTTCTCGGTTTGTTGAGCTCCAGTGACAAATATTCAAACGTTTATATCCATGTTGTGCCAAATAATTTTTCCCAAATAAAAACATCTGCGACTGGTATTCCGTCGTTGCAGCGGCCGGCAATTTTCCCGAAACAATCGCTTTATTTAGATCACTGCCATCAAATACATTCAATTGATATAAATCACAGCCATCTACTTTAGAGGCAATAAGCAGATCTAAATCTTCTTTCCACTTATCCATATCTTGTCCGGGCAATCCATAAATCAAGTCAATAACAATTGACGCTTGATTATATGACCGCAATTCCTCTAATCTTTTTAGTACTGTTTCTTGGTCATCTAAACGACCAACATTTTGTCGAATATCCGTATGAAATGATTGTACCCCCAAAGATACACGATTCACCCCATTGGCAAACCATACATCCATATTTTCTGGAATAACATCATGAATTCTACCTTCTAGCGTTAATTCATAGTCGTTAGCCAAGGGCAAACATTTCTGAATGGTTTGTAATAACCGTTCCATATTTTTTGTAGAAAGAGATGTCGGCGTACCGCCACCAATAAATAAGGCATGAATTAAACCATCACGCAAACGTGGATTTTTCGCTTCCATTTCAATTTCTTGAACTAACTTATCAATATACTGATCTTCCACCGATTGACTCGTGCCATTTTGGAAAAAGCCACAATATAAGCACTTCGTCTTACAAAAGGGAATATGAATATACGCCATTTGTGTTTCTTTTGTCTTCGGTGGTTTAGACATTAACTCCTGCCAAATTTGTTGTGACTCAGCCGGAGCTACCACAGTTCCATTTAAGCCGGCATGTACAACACGTTTACGAGGAAATGCGTTCGCCAACGGATTATCCGTTGGTGCACCAAATTGAAAAATCTGTTGTTCTTCTGTTAAACTATCAAATAATGTTTGTAAACTCATAATGTTCTCCTCTTATTATTGCACATGACTCCATACGCGAGTAGCAAATTTCGTTGCATGATCCAAATCTGTTTCATCCGGATGCTTTGCTGCCCGTGCATGTAGGGCATCGCGTTCTGCCGACTGACCATGGGGATGACCCTGCGGGAATTGTTTATACATCATCGCGATAATTTTAGGATCTACCGCTCCCTGACAAATAAACGAATCTTCAATAGTACAGCCTTCTGGTACTACGGAATTCGCATTTTTAATGCACATAGAACCATGTTCTGAATCTGGATCTGCTCCCAACGTACCAAATAAAGCTACATGAGCATTCGTTAATTTACTAATACATTCTTTCGCTGCTGCATCGGGAAAACCGCGATCTACCCAATATCCGACAAATACACAGTCGTATTCATCTATATTAGCTGGTACATCAGTTACAGACAAACAGAGTGTACCTGCCGGTAATCCTTTTGTAACCGCTTCCGCTACTTTTTTCGTATTTCCTGTACGAGTAGAATATAATACAATTGCTTTCATACCTATCACCTCATAAAAAAATATAAACACATATATGTTATATGTAGTAAAGAGACGATAATGCCTAACAAAGTTACATTATCGTCACTCCACTTACATCATAACCAACATCATATTCCTATTCATCATCGTCCTCTAATTCAAATCGCACTGTTGTCGTAACCGTAATCTTCTTTTTCGTTGCATTGGGGTACGGGCATGCTGCACGAGCCGCACGCACGGCGGCACTATCCAACATTGCTTGCCCTGAAGAAGCCACTACAGCCACACCAAGACAATTCCCATTTCCATCTAGTGTCGTTTGAATTGTAACGTTTCCTTGAATATGCCGTTTCACTGCCATCGGCGGATACTGTTTATGACTATCAATTCTAGCTCTAAAACCAGCTTTATCAAAAGGACTACTACCTGTTCCTGATGCATTACCATAGCCACTGCCTTGACCATCTCCACTACCTTTACCGTAGCCATGACCATCGCCAACACCCGAACCAGTTCCACGACCTGTTCCTGAACCGATACCGCCACCCGTTCCAGATCCACTACCACCAGAACCATGACCGGACGTAGTCGCCTTACCAACATTACCTGAACTAGCTACGGCCTTCGTCATTACCGCTTGTTTCGGTATTTCTTGTGGTATCGATTGATTTGCTTCTACTTGTGTTACTTTTTCTGCTACTTCTTTTTCGGATAATTTATCGGGGAATAGCTCATTGCTGTCACTTCCTCCTCCTCCTCCAGCATGACCACTCCCTTGACTCATATCACCATCATCCAAATCAACTACATACATTTGTTGTTTTTCTTGATGTAGCACTTGTCCCGCTACGCAGAATGCAGCAATCCCAAGAACTAAGATATGAACAGCAGCAGAGCAGGCATACGCCCTTTTCCAACTAAATCTCCGCATGATGTCCTCATCCCTTCTGTTCTGCCGCAATCGCCAATCGTTTTACACCACTTGACTTCAACATATCCATAACTGCAACTACTTGTCCATGTATGGTGTTTTTATCCGCCTGTAACACGACCGCTGCTTCCGGATTTTCTGCCATATGCTGTTTCATCATTACCGTTGCTTCTTGAATGCTAACGGGTTTATTATCCAATGTAATATGCCCTTGTGCGTCAACTGTAATAATGATGGGCATTTGTACAGGTGCTGAAGCATGCTGTGCTTGGGGCAATTGCACAGACAACGCTTTTTGTGCCACCGTCTGCAAACTGTTCATCATGAAAAACACTAAAAGGAAAAAGATGATATCAATCATAGGTATGATCATGAATATCGGTTTCCTCTTTGTTCTCAAGTTCGTAAACATTCGCTATACCTCCTATTTTGTTTTCCATGCATTAAAGACAATCGCACATAATTTTTCCGTATCCGTAATAATCGTATCTAATTGATGATCAAAATAGGTATATACACAAAATGATATAATCGCTACACACAAACCAGATGCAGTTGCAATCAACGCTTCGCCAATCCCACCTGTAATGGCAGTTGCACCAGCACCATTATCTAAAATACTAAACGTACCAATCATCCCTGTAACCGTACCTAACAATCCGAGTAAAGGAGAAATTGTTACAATAGCACTTAAATAATCTAAATATCTACGGAAGCCAACCGCTTCAACGGTTACTTGTTCCGCAAATCCATCTTTCATTGCCGTTTCACTTTCATCGTGCTGTAAGCCTCCAAGAATAATACGACTAATTGCGGTTTGAGATTCACTGCAGAGCTGTGCAATTTCCGACCATTTTTTTGCCTTTACCAACTCTTCAACCTGTGCAAAAAACTGCTTTGAATTTTTCCGATTTGCCCGATAATAAAAACTACGTTCAATCGCAATTGCTACTGTAAAAATCGATAACAATAGCATAGGGTACATAACAATACCACCACTTCTAAACAAATGCAAACAATACTGTAATCCTTCCATTCCGCACACTCCTTATAAAATAAATACTCTGCTGAAAAATCAACATATATGTCGATATCCACTACTCCCATTTTCGATAGCGATTATCATGTTTGTATCATATCAATCTATCCTTTTTTTGTCTACTCCATTACGACAAAAAATACTCCATTCCGACATTTTGTTATAAAAAAAGGAAATCCATGCATATGGTGCATAAATTTCCTTTTATGACTTTTCAGTTAAAATCTGTACCGTTGCTTGTGAACCTATATCGTTTCTTTCAAATCGCAATAATTTTACTTCTGTCGTATATAATCGTTCCGATAACATTTCCAAATACAATAACAGTTGAAAAAAATCACTTTCCACATCAATTTCACAAGTCGTGCCATCATCCGTTATATTCGTACGCAATATATTCATATGTAGGGATTGTGCTATTTCTTCTACTGTTTCAACCAGATGTTGCGGTGATGCGGGTGGAAAAACACCCATGCGTAAAGGAGTCTGATCTTGTACTTGTGCTTGCACATGCTTCCATGCCTGCAATTGGTCATAAAGATGATGGGTATAATATATGCATCCTCCGTGTATTACTATCATACCTCCAAGCAATGCATATAGCCACCATTTACCGCTCTTTTCCATCTCCATGGGCATCCTCCTTGTTCTCTAGTTGTATCCACATTTCAAATGGCTGCATCCCAGCGGTAGCCGAGTCGGCCTTTTTTACTAATACTGCACCTATACGCGGTTCCATTTGTAGCTTTTCTTGCCACCTATAAACCCCTTCCCGCTGTTCCGCTTCACCACCAATTAAGATTCGCTTATCTTCCCGTTGCCAAGACAAAAACCGTATGTCGTTGGGTTTCGTCATAGCCAATGAAATCAATAGGGAGATATCCGTCTCAAGATCCACATCCTGTTCCTGTTCATCCACAAATGCTTGCCACCGTGCTTGCCGCTCTTTTTCTTTTTGCCATGATATCTGTACCTTTTTTCCCTGTTGACTATATTGTTGCTGTATCGTGCGTATGCTAACCGTAGCATACATCATATAAGCCATACAGCTCCCCCAACAAAACAATGACAATGCACACCCTATGTACCACCATTGTTTTCTCGCTAACCGTTTTCGCTGTTGCTTGATATCCGTAGGCAATAAATTAAGCTGTACTCTCTGTTTCATTACTGTTTACCCCGTTAAAATCGCTGTTAGCAACGATAAATGCCACTGAAAACCACGTGCATACACCTCTAAAAACGGACTCATTTCCCATGCATCCTCTTTCTCATCTTGCCAAAGAAGAAAAGCTTCTTCTGACGATTTTTCCTGCGACTGTAAATAAATTTTTCCCTTTACGGGCAACTCATCAATGACATCATATCCATAGGGTATACCTTCTTTTACGTTGATACGATGAATGACCTTACCTTCCCCTACATACGCATTTCCCCTAATTGCGGGAAGCCAACGAGCAATATACATAGGAAGTGCCTCAATAGAGCGTACACGATTTTTATCACGTTGTAACATGTGATACACGATCCGTACAAGTGCTTCCGGATAAGCACTCCAAATCCAAGCATACATACCATTTTCTTTCATCTTCCCAACACGCGTCACATCATAGGCAAACTCCACATTGCCACAAGCCTCTTCGATTTCACATAAACATAACTCCAACGCTTGTGCACGCGTATACACGGGAAAAAACGATTCTTTCCACTGTAAAGACGGACCACTTAAGACAACTGAAAAATCACACTGTTCCCATTGATATATTTGTACCAGTGATGCCATTAACCGTTCCCATCCTTGTTCCGATTCATCCTCTTGGTAATGTCGCTTATATGTACTTCCTTCATAGGCAAAGGGATAACGATTAAAACGCCGATGCACCTCTACAATATATACGTTTTCCGTAGAAATCCAAATAATTATCTTATGTCGTTTCATTTTCTTCTCACCTTCGAACTACAGATATAATTACCGTGTGAAACGTACCGTCTTCATTTTTTCTAGTTTCTGTCTGTACCGTGCCAGCTTTACCAATACGATTTTTCGTGTCATAAAGCCGAATATGTATCTCCCCTTTAATAGGATAGCCATTAAAATGGGGATCTTGGTATGTATGCTCTCGATATATGAATTGTTCCGGATGTGCTTTTTTCCATTCTTGCACAGGCCTAGCTAAAAAATCTGTTTTATCTTCGCCAATAGCTTTCCCTTGTATTTCGGCGATACAATCAGAAAGCAACGAAAATACATCATATTCTAATTGCATGGAAATCTTTCTATACGGTACTTGCTTTAAATATTGCATCGCCAAATAAGTCGTCCCAGTCGATAAAAAGACCAATAAAAAACCTAACCATAATGCATACCATGTTAAAAAACCATTGCCCTTTACTCTAATGCCTTCCATTCCATCCTCCACGGTGTAATCACCCAACGGTACGGCCAATATATATGTGCTCGCTTATCCCTATAAATCACCTTGCCTTCCATGGCATTATTATAAGGGAAAAAATATCGACTTTCCTTCTCTTGTAACGTTAAATACACGGCCGATGAACTATTGGGTCCCTTATTGCCTGACATCATAGCAAATATCTCATCATTAAGTAACCACCGATAAATAATACCGCCACCACAATAAAGACGCCACGCGTTTTTACCATCAAACAAATTCACCATATCTCGCCCGATTGTAGGCTTAATACTATGATGCACTTCGGAATACAATGTATCTTCTACCGAAAAGCGTTGTCGTAGCATTTCTTCAAACATCTCCCCATATTGAACCGATTTAAGAATATGAAAGGCACATACTTGCATAGCTGCCGTTAAAAACAAGGCCATGACAAAAAACACAATCATTTCCATCAAGACAAAGCCGTTACATTTTTTGCGGCAACACCGCTGTATACCATAGACATGCTTTCTTTCCTTCTTCATCGGTCACCTCAACCTGCCTTTTTTTCTTATTCAGCCAGCCATTTTCCCGTAACACCACAAGAAAGACGCGATTATCTTGTTGTCGCTGAAAATGTTGCCCGTCTTGATACGGCTGTCCACTACGCCATTCTTCCAAAATCGTTCTTGTTATTTCTAATAATTCCACTTGCCGCCTTGTTTCACGATAAATTTTAAGCGATGTAGATGTCGCCATAAGGGCAGGAACAGCCATACACACAAAAACAAACGCTGCGATGATCGCATCAGGTAAAAAAAAACCATTTTGTTTACTCAATTCTAATCCTTCCCGTCTGTGAAGAAATTACCACCTTTTTTTGTACTTTATTCTGTTCGTCTTGAAGTTCAAACGTTTCCGTTCCCCACACGCGTCCGCGCATAGTAAAAACCACTTTTTTACTATTACGCCAATAAATATGTATTCCTTGCGGACACGGATAATACCCATTATAAGTAGGGAAACAATCTGACAACGTATACCCGTCCTTCTCAAAGGTAAACCGACTTTTTTGCCCCGGTGGTGACGACATATTATAATTACGGGATATTTGAAAATGCATTGCCAAAACGCGTGCATACAAATATGCATCATTTTCTGCCCGCTGTTTATGATACAACGGCATAACCAACGAAACAATCATGAGCAAAATAATCAATGCAAACATGCATTCTATGAGTAAAATATACCCATTTTTTATCCTATACCGATCCAACCCCCAATTGTATTTCCTAGGCATTTCGCAATCCACCATCCACTCCATAAAAAGGGGGCAAACGGAATCATACGCACTCCTTGCCGCCACCACAGCCATACTGACACGAGCAAGGCCAAAAAGAAGGCTACCCACACCATAACAAACCCTTCCCAAAAGGAGCAGCCCAAGGATAAAACGATAACTAGTTTAATATCCCCCGTTCCCAGACCTTGCGGATACGCATAATAAACCATACCAAAAAACACACTGATAAAAAGCACCGTTATAGGTGTATAAACAGCTAGATGCTCATACCACGCCACAAGCTGTAACAGTACTAGTACGACAATGGCTCCATCAGGAATCCAATAATACCTCAGATCGGTATAACAAATCCATGCCGTAATGCCTGCTACACCTAAAAACCAAAGCGGTTCCATCATATCCTACATGCTTTTAGGCGTTGCCGTTCCCGTCGAATATACTTTATTTGCATAAGTTCCTGACACAACACCATCCTTCCCGATCGTATATTCACTGCCATCGGGTAATTTCGGTTCGCCTTGTAAATATACCTTCCCCCCCTTATCGGGCTTAACTAATGCGGCTACATTCGCTGGATAAGTGCCATTTTCAATTTCATACAACGCGGCGGCATTGCTAATCGTATGAATATCGGCTTGCACTTTTGCTATTTTCGCCGTTTTTCCCGCTGATGAAAACTTCGGTACAGCAATCGTAGCCAAAGCCATGATAATACTCACTACAATCAACATTTCCAATAAGGTAAACCCATTTCTAACTCGTTTGTTTTCGTGCTTCGTTGTTAACCCAAAATACGTCATATTAATACCCCTTTCTACATCGTTACATGTGTCGTCATATCTAAAATCGGTATCACAAAACAGACAATAAGTCCTCCTATAAACACACCCATTCCTAATAAGGCAACAGGACCTAAGAAGCGTCTAATCCGTGTGATAAAAAGTTGTAATTGCCAATGATAATACGTTGCTATCCCTTGTAAGGCTTGTTCATATTCACCTGTATGTTCACCCATTTGCAACATCATGCGAACATAATCTAAGGCTAAGGGACTTTGTTCGACAGCTTTACTGAAGGATTCGCCTTTTTCTAATCTATGACATAACCAATATATGTGGCTACGGAAATAGCCTATCGGAACCGCTGCCACTGCCTCTCGCAATGCCTCTACTAGCGTAATCCCACTGTGCAATTGTAAAGATGTTAATTGACTGCACCGCTGCCAACAAAAAATCCACAACCAGTGGCGAATCCATTGTACCCGGCACACTGCTAACAATAACCGCTGCCGTCGATGTGCCGCTCGCAAATACACGCTAGCGAACACGCCAATCCCGACAAAGCCCAACAAGATCCATAGAATGTAGGCGTGCAAGAAATGAGCAATCCCTAGTATTCGTTGAGTCATCAATGGCAACGGCATTTCCAATTGGACACAGACATCTTCTACCATTGGCAATAGAAAAAATATAGCGATAAACATCGCCCCGATAGAACAAATGCAAAGAAAACCCGGATACCATAAGGCTTGTACCAATGCTTGCCGTTGTTTCAACATCGTTTGATAATGATCGCCTAACATACGGAAAATAGTTTCCAATTGCCCCGTCATTTCACCGGTTTTCACCATATGCTCTACCAACGAGGGAAAAATTGTACACGCTTTTATCGCCTGAGTCAACGATATGCCTTGCCGCAACCGCTGACCTACTTGATACAATCGCTGTCTTTGCCGCTTGTTACCGATATCCTTGCTTACCGTTTCCCATGCCTGGACAACAGAAATGCCCGAGTCCATTAATGCTGACAACTGCGAAAACATGATTTGTAAAGTTCCGGGCGAAAGAATGGCTATACGCCACAGTGAAAAAGAAATCACTTCCTGTACTTGCTGCACCTGCCAATGATATTGCTCACTCAGTTCATATACAGCCTCTTTATCAACGGCTTGTACACGACAAACCGATGCTCTCCCTGCAGAAGTCACAAAGTACACATCAAATTTTTTCATACCTCTCTCCAATAACGATTTAACGCTTGTTCCATGGTTTCCATCCCAAATGCACTCCCCGTCTGCATGATCGATGTCAAACGGAAAAATTGTCCACTCCGAATAACTGCGGCCACCGCTGAATTAGTCCATAATTGCTCGCGTAGAAGATGTAATTTATTCTCCTTTTCCATAAATTTTTGTGCTACCACTGCTTTCAGTACTACCGCTAATCGTTGCCGTATTTCTTCTTGTTCACTACCTTCAAACATCCCTACCGCACGATTAATCGCTAACATCACACTGGGTGAATGCATGGTCGCAAATACGGTAATACCTGTTTCAGCGGCCATAATAGCCGCTCGCATCGTTTCTCTATTGCGAATTTCACCAATAAACAGCACATCTGGATCTTGCCGCAACGACTGTACAATGCCCGTATCAAAATCGCTAACATGCCTACCTATTTCTCGTTGTGTTATCAGTGCTTTCTTTCCCTTAAGTATATATTCAATGGGATCTTCCAACGTAATAATATGATAAGGCTTATTTGACATAATCCCCTGTAATACCCGACATACCGTAGTAGTTTTACCACTTCTAGTAGGTCCACATATCAATACCAAACCTGCCCCTACACAACTTAAGTGAGCAAGCGTTATAGGCTGTTCATCCTCAGGCAATGTCTCTAGCGGATACAACAAGCGAATAACACCATACATCCCGTTTTCAGTCATACAAACTTGACACCGACAGCGTACCTGTTGCCACGAAAAAGACCAGCCATCCCTATGATTTGCCATCCATTGTTGTAACCATTTTTCTTGTATCGGTGTATCATTCATTTTTTGCAAACTTAAACGAACTCGCATATAAGGAACCTGCCCACTTTGCAAATGTATATCCGAAGCACCTTCAACAATGGCGGTTGCGATTAACTCTTCTATATCCATAACTCACCTCACGATTATCATATACGCGTTGAATTTCCTGCCAATCTGTATATCCCTTCTGAATATGATATAATAACACCTCTTTCATCAACACAGCCCCATCGGTAATAGCTGCAGCTTCCATCTCATCCATACCGTCACCTTGACGAATACACTTGCGGAGTTGTTGCTTTACTGGCATGATTTCGCACAAACAAATTCGACCCTCATAGCCTGTTGAAAAGCAGGCGGTGCACGTTTTTCGCAACTCTTCTTTACCACGACAATGTCGGCATATCCGTCTTGCTAATCGCTGTGACGTTATCCCCGACAAAGCATCGGCAACCAAATAAGGTTCGACACCCATATCAATTAATCGCTCTGGCACCTCCGCTGCCGATGCCGTATGCACCGTAGATAATACCAAATGCCCCGTAAGTGCGGCTCGCACCGCAATATTTGCCGTCTCGCCATCTCGAATTTCCCCAATCACTAAAATATCCGGATCTTGCCGCAGTAACGCCCGTAAACCATTTTGAAATACCAATCCCCCTTTTTCATGAATTTGACTTTGACAAATCCCATTCACCTTATATTCAACAGGATCTTCCAAGGTAGCAATACTCACTTCCGTCTTATGTAACTCTCGTAATACCGCATACAACGTCGACGTTTTTCCACTTCCCGTGGGACCACTAAAAAGGAATAACCCCCGATGTTGAGATACAATCTGACGAATACTTTGGCAAACAGATGGCGTTATTCCTAATGTTTCCAATTTTAATTCTACATGTGTTGTATCTAACAACCGCAGTACCGTCTTTTCACCTCGCACTGTAGGCATCGTACTAACACGCAAATCCACTGTTTTTTCGTGACTATCCCACACGATCCGTCCATCTTGGGGCCGTCGTTTATCCGCTATGTCCATACGAGCTAGCACTTTAATCCGTGCCGTCACCATGTCCGCTTTCGCTAACGGAATTGATGCAGCCGTCAACAGAACGCCATCACGCCGAAACCGCACCCGTACAGCTTCATCTAACGGCTCAATATGAATATCACTGGCATGTACTTCTATCGCTTGTTGTAAAAGCATCTCTACAATACGTGTTGCTGAGGCTTGCCCAATTCCTGCTAATGACGAAAACATATAGCCACCTCCTAAAAAAAGCATACCATAAAGACTACTATTTTCCCCATTCTTTATATAACTTTCATTATTAATATATATATTTATTTCTTATTAAAAAATTAAAAATATTTGACAGTATAATCACTGTATTATATACTAAATAAATAATCTTATTTATGGGCAGTTAGCTCAGTTGGTTAGAGTATCTCGTTGACATCGAGGGGGTCGATGGTTCGAATCCATTACTGCCCACCACACAAAAAAAAAGAGCATTGTCACTGACAATGCTCTTTTTGCCCTATTTACACAACACCGGGAAAATTCCGTACAAATTGAATACGTATATCTGGAAACATTTCTACATATTGAATCGTAAAATCCTCTCCATACTCAACAAACTGCCATTCTCCAATTTCCTCTGGAAAGATCCGTACACGCTGTACGCGCAAATCTGGAAAAGATCCCACTACTTTTACCCGTAAATCTCCATGATAAGGAACTACTTTTACCTTTCCTACCAAATGAATGCCCTTACAATACCCATCAGGCGAAACATTCATACTTGCCATACTTACAAAGGGAATGCAACACAATAGGAAAAAAAATAATAAACCTACCTTTTTTATCACATAATCCACCTCTTTTCATTCCTTATTTTCAGTATACCCAAAAACTATACGTATAGCAAGAAAGAGCGAAACCAAAATGGTTTCGCTCTTTTTTATTCATCCATATCTTCCCATTCTTCCCACTCATCTGTTTCTTTTTCTTCTACTACTTTATGAGCAACATGAGATCCACGTACGCCATTCGTACGATTTTTCCATACCACCCACAAAGATGTATCCACACAAATAGACGAATAGGCACCACTAATAAAGCCGATTAACATAACCAGTGAAAAATTCTTTGTCGACTCTCCACCAAAGAAATGTAAGGCTCCACACGCAAATAATACCGTTGCCAACGTATAAAAACTACGATGAATACTTTGTGCAATGCTATCGTGTGCTAATTTTTCATATGAATCCGTACGACGATGCGTTCGTGTATTTTCGCGAACCCGGTCAAAAATAACAACCGCTTCGTTCATAGAATATCCAATAACCGTTAAAATAGCGGCCAAAAAGGATGCATCTATTTCTAAATGAAAGAACGAAAACACACCTAAAACCATAATCAAATCATGTAATATTGACACAATAGCGGAAATAGCGATTTTATATTCAAAACGAAAAGAAATATAAAGGGCTAAGGCAATAAACGCAACAGCTAAATTTAAGATAGCATTTTTAGTAACCTCTGAACCAATAACAGCCCCTACCGATTCCGTTCGTTTTACTTCAGCTCCACCTAATTTTACATTTAATTCTTGTGCAACCGCTTTACTTTCATCAGTCGTCAAATTACGCATCCTCAACATAACTTCTTTAGATGAACTTTGATCTGTAACACCCGACAACTGGATAACTGTATTCCCCAAATGCAAGGAAGACCGATCTACTACATCCCGTACTTGCGCTACCGTAACGGCTTGTTTAAATTTCATATCTAAAATGGTACCGCCCGTATAATCAATACCAAAATTAAAACCATGCACAAAAATCGAAATAAGACTTAAAATGACCAGAATAGCAGATAGGGAGAACCACCATTTTCTATGTTTGACTATTTCAAAACTCATTTTTGTTCCCCCTTTTTTAAGTGCGCTGGTATCGGTCTATTTAATCCATACCACCGTGGATTTAAAACAAGACCAGTATTAATAAACCATGTTAATAACGAGCGGCTAACCACAATTGCTGTAAACATACTAACAATCAAGCCAAGTGCTAAGTTCACGGCAAAGCCTTTAACCGTTCCTGAACCCATTAACATTAATACGATAGCAGCAATCATAACGGAAACATTAGCATCTAAAATCGTACTAAAAGCACGCTTAAAGCCCGTTTCCATAGAAGAACGCAAGCTTTTACCGACTAATACTTCTTCCTTAAACCGTTCAAAAATCAAAATATTCGCATCCACGGCAAAGCCCATCGACAAGATAATACCTGCAATGCCTGGCAAGGTCAACGTTGCTTCCAAATATTTCAACACGCCTAATAAAATTACCACGTACACGAGCAATGCTAAATTAGCAACAATGCCAGCAATACGATAAATAATAATCAGGAAAAGCATAATTAATAAAATCCCGATGGCAAAGGCACGTTCACTCTTTATCTTTGAATCTTGCCCTAGACTAGGCCCAATCGTACGCACTTCCATCACTTTCAATTTTACTGGCAAGGCACCCGAACGAAGTAAAATAGCTAAACGTTTTGCTTCTTCCAGCGTATTACTACCAGTAATAACCGCTTTGCCCCCCGTAATTGCTTCATTAACAACGGGATTGGTAAGCACTTTACCATCAAGTAAGATCGCAATACGATGTCCTACATTAGCCGCAGTTAAATCGGCAAATTTTTTCGCACCTTGATCGGTAAATTCGATAGCGACTACATTTTTATGACCATTATCAATTTGTTCTTTCGCCGTTTTTAAATCCTTACCCGTAAGCTGAGTTGTACCGCTTTCGTCTTTAAATTCCATAACGGCAGTTTTCCCAATCGTCTCAATGGCTTTTTCTGGATTCTTTTCACCCGGCAATTCGACAATAATACGCTTTGCCCCTTCTTGTTGTACTAATGGCTCGGTTAATCCCATTTCATTAATACGACGTTCAACAATAGAAACCGCTCGTTTGACTGAATCATCTGTAACAGGAGCCCCTGGTGTATCTTCCGCTTCCAACACAATATGTGTACCACCTTGTAAATCCAGCCCTTGCTTAATAGAATCAGGAAATGGCTTAACTACACCAAATGGTAATACCAAACCTTGTCGCATAGACGGAATGGGTGAAAATACCAACGTAAAAAAGGCACACAATATAATCACAACTGCTATTAAGCATTTAATAATATTACGAATTCGCAATAGTGTCCCCCCCTCTGGGTTATATAGTTATCTTTAAAAATCGTGTAGGTGTAAGTATAGCACTTACACCTCTATCCCATGGTTCAATAGGTACCTGTGCCACCACTTGACAATCCCAAGCAACACCAATACATAATGCCTGTCCTGACCGTGCCAAAAAACGATCATAATAACCGCCACCATGCCCTAACCGATGCCCTTTTACATCAAATGCCAAGGCTGGTACCATAATGAGATCTAACGCTTCGGTCGCTAGAGGCGGTCTTTTGTCTGACACCGTTCGAATCCCATACATACCTATACGGGTTTCCTCTAACGAATACAGTCGAACCGCTTCCATACTACCTGCCGCTTGACAACGCGGTACATAAACCTCTTTCTGATTTGCTAATGCATGTACAAGTACGGTATCTATGCATACCTCTTGCTTCGTTGCCAAAAAGAACAGTATCCGCCGTGCCTTTTGATAAGCTGACAAACAGCACAAACGCCGACAAATCAGCTGACTATCGGCGCTCATCTTTTCACATGCTATCTTGGCTATCTGTTCTTTTATATCCGTTCTTAACCGTGCTTTACTGTACTGCATCGTCTGTACCAAATACTTGACTAATCGCATTACGAGAAACGGATATTACCACTTGATCGGCAATACGAAGTTCTAAAACATCTTTTTGAATACCTGTAATCGTTCCGTAAATACCTCCAGCTGTCATTATCTTGGTACCGACTTTAAGACTATTCATCATTTCTTGACGACGACGCTGTTGCTTTTTCTGCGGACGCCACAACAAGAAATAAAAAATAACAATCATAATAATAATTGGCCAAAATTGTTGTAACTGACTAAGCATCTCCATACGATTCACCTCCTACGTATAAAATTCGAACGTAAATAATACTAGATAATGAATAGATACGCTGTACATATACTCACCGCAGTGCATCAACTCATACGGAGAAACGTTTGAATAGCTACCATCTTACCCATTATACACTACTATCATACACTGTTTTACTATCTAAAATCAATAAATAGAATCATACATCTTGATATTGCTTCCAAAAATCGCGACGAAACTCACGAAAAGTTCCATTAATAATCGATTGACGCATATCTTGCATAAAATGCAGTAAAAAATGCAAATTATGAATACTCACTAAACGATAGGCTAATAATTCTTCTGCCTTAAATAAATGTCGAATATACGATCTTGTATAATGTTGACAAGTATAACAAGAACAGCCGTCTTCAATAGGACGAAAATCTTCAGCATACGCGGCATTGCGAACGGTTAACCGCCCTTGATGCGTCATAGCCATCCCATTCCGAGCTACCCTTGTAGGATATACGCAATCAAACATATCTACTCCCCGTGCCACTCCTTCAAGCAAACAATCAGCTGTGCCAACACCCATTAAATAACGAGCTTTATGCCTAGGTAAACACGGTGTCGTATAATCTAACACTTCATACATGAGTGCCTTTTCTTCACCTACACTCAAGCCGCCAATACCATACCCATCAAAAGGAAGATCCACTAATTCTTGACAACTCTGCTGGCGTAAATCTTTGTACATACCGCCTTGAACGATACCAAACAATCCTTGCGTATCGCTACGATGATGTTCAACACACCGTTTTGCCCATCTGGTCGTTCTCGCCGTTGATTGCTTCGTATACTCATAATCCGAAGGATACGGAATGCACTCATCGAAAGCCATGGCAATATCAGAATTTAAATCCATCTGTATATCCATCGACACTTCTGGTGATAAAAATTTTGACGAACCATCTAAATGGGAACGAAATGTTACGCCTTCTTCCGTGATCTTCCGCATTTGTCCTAAGCTAAATACTTGAAAGCCACCGCTATCCGTCAATATCGGTTGTCGCCAATGCATAAATGCATGCAACCCCCCAGCTTTTTTAATTAAATCCGCTCCTGGTCGCAAAAACAGATGATACGTATTACTTAAAATAACTTGTGCTCCCATGTCATATAATTCTTCGGGCGTCAATGTTTTAACCGTTGCTTGTGTGCCAACAGGCATAAACATCGGTGTTTTAAACGTACCATGGGTCGTATGCAATAATCCGGCTCTGGCCCCATCACATTCCGCTTGTAATTCATACGTAATAACCAAAGTCGTCCCTCCTTATCGAATAAACATGGCATCGCCAAAGCTAAAAAAACGGTACCGTTCTGCCACAGCAATGGCATAGGCATGTAATATTTTTTCACGTGTAGAAAGTGCACTAATAAGCATTAATAATGTCGATTCAGGTAAATGAAAATTCGTTACTAAGGCATCGGCAATTCGATAGGTATAACCAGGATAAATAAAAATATCCGTCCATGCACTACCCGCTTGAACTACGCCACTTTTTCCCGCACTTTCTAATGTTCTAATCGAAGTCGTTCCCACGGCAATAACTCGCCGCCCCTCTTTTTTAGCCATATTAATACAAGCGGCTGCCTCTGGCGTAACACTATAAAATTCACTATGCATACGATGATTTTCAATCGTTTCTTCTGATACGGGGCGAAATGTCCCTAACCCTACATGCAAAGTGACAAAAACCGTTTTAACGCCTTTATCTCGAATTTTTTGCAATAACGTTTCCGTAAAATGCAAACCTGCCGTTGGCGCCGCCGCACTGCCTCGCTCACGGGCATATACGGTTTGATAATCCTCTGGATCATCTGGTTTTTCATGAATATAAGGAGGTAACGGCATTTCTCCTACCGCATCTAGTACCTCATCAAATACCCCATCATAAATAAAACGCACAATACGACCACCAAAATCAGTTCGTGCTTCTACGACACCTCGCAACGCCGATGAAAATACAATTTCCGTTCCCGGCAAGGCCTTTTTACCAGGTTTTACCAACACTTCCCAGCGATCATCACCGAGCGGCGTTAACAAAAGTACTTCCACCTTACCACCCGTTTCCTTTTTCTTCCCATGTAACCGGGCTGGAATAACACGTGAATCATTAAATACTAACACATCTCCTTGTTTCAATTCATCCACTAAATCATAAAAATGACGATGCCCTACCTCACCCGTTTCTTTATCATATATCATTAAACGAGCATGATCTCGTGGTTCCACTGGATGTTGTGCAATTAATTCTTCTGGTAATTCATAATTAAAGTCGACTAATTTCAAAATAATACCTCTTTCTAATACAGTTGTTCAAGACTAGTTCCTGTATAATAATGTGCTAAAATAGTACGATAATAATTTTTTACTCCACGGTGGGACAAGGCCATATGATATGCCCCATATTGACTCATCCCTAAGCCATGGCCCCAACCAAAACCATAAATCACAAAAGGTATCCCCTTATCGACCGTAAAAAACGCTTCCCGTTGTACACTATTCGTTTCCGGATCGGGTAAACTACTTTGTCCATCATACACATCAAAGACAGCGCTTTTCAACGAAAATAACGATTGAAACACATTTCCTGATAAGGTTACCTTGCCATCGGTTCCATAAATAGTAAGCGAACGTACCCGCCCTGATATGCCGCGATCACCAACACTCATCGGTCGTTTTTGTAACGGCGAAAGCAAAATCCCCGTCACTTCTCCTACGGTTCGTCCTGACGCTTGCAAGACATTTGCCATTTGCTCCGGTGTCACCTTAACATGCCATCGATATTCAGGCATCGTGCGACTAAAATCAGGCACCCCACGCAAATAACCATATGCTCTGCCCCAAACATTTTCACTATTTTCCGTCCATCCGCCAGCGGTCGAACAAAAAATGGCATCAATTAATTTGCCCTTATAAAAAAGCACTTCACCATTTGTTTCATCGACTGCACGAATAACGCTATGTGCTTCGCCATTCATACCACCATACATCTGACTACGCGTATCATCAGTAACATCAAAACCGCGCTGACGATAATAATTTTTATGTGTAATAGCATACGTACGAGCCGCCACAGCCTGTGCTTTAAGGGCCTCTAAATTCCATGACGGAGACATTTCTTTTCCAACGACACCATACAAATAATATTCAACTGGTACCACATTAACTACGGTTAATCCATCTCTTCCAGGTGTTTTTAAACACTCCATGGATCCGCGATAGGTATACCCATCAGTCAACCGTATAGTGCCCTGGTAAGTACGTGCATGAAACGTAACTGGTGCTATTACCTTATCCCCATCCACATACATATCTTTTCCACGATTGGAAATACGTACAACTACATTATTATCCACGCTTTTCAAAAAAGATGTTCCTGTATATATATTCATACCGCCCGTAGAAACCATGGCAACTGACGGTCGGCCTTCTCGAATTCCCACACGAATTAACACGCCCGGTCCCGAAGCATCGCTACCCAGATTTCCCAGACAAAAACAACATGCAAGTAGCATCGCGATGAGTTTCATATAGCCTCCTCTCATTGCTTACGCAACGATATTAAATACGTTCCCTTTCTATTGGTACCGATAATCCTAAATGAAGATATGCCGCATCCGTAACAACTCTTCCTCGAGATGTACGTTGTAAAAATCCTTTTTGCATTAAAAATGGTTCGTATACATCTTCAACCGCATCAACGGACTCACTAATCGCAGCAGCAATCGTATCCAAGCCAACAGGACCGCCGGAAAATTTTTCTATAATCGTTTCTAATACGCGCCTATCCGTACGATCTAAGCCCTCATTATCCACATCTAATCGTTGCAATGCCTTATCCGCTAAGGTGGCAGTAATACAATCCTTCCCGTCCACTTGGGCAAAATCACGTACGCGTTTTAACAAGCGATTAGCAATACGCGGTGTTCCTCTTGAGCGACAAGCAATTTCAAAGGCGCCTTGCTCTTCAATATCAATATGTAAAATGTCGGCCGTACGCTGAATAATAACTACCAATTCTTCAGGGCGATAAAACTCAAGCCGACAAATAACACCAAAACGATCTCGCAATGGCGGTGCCAACCGTCCTACTTGCGTTGTTGCCCCAACTAACGTAAAAGGCGGTAAATCAATCCGCACCGATCGTGCACTAGGACCTTTACCGATAACAATATCTAATGCATAGTCCTCCATCGCCGCATACAACACTTCTTCCACGCTATGGGACAGGCGATGTATTTCATCAATAAAAAGAACATCTCGTTCTTGTAAGTTCGTTAATAATGCCGCTAAATCACCTGGTCTTTCAATCGCGGGGCCTGATGTAATCCGCAAACTAACATTCAATTCATTAGCGATAATACCTGCCAAAGTTGTTTTCCCTAACCCAGGCGGTCCATATAACAACACATGATCCAACGCTTCATTACGTAGTTTAGCTGCCTCGATAAAAACCGATAAATTTTGCTTTGCTGCCATCTGCCCAATATATTCTTTAAGATAATGAGGACGCAAACTATATTGCCAAGAATCTCCAGGAAGATTATGTGTTTCTACAATACGTGCTTCTTCCATCATGTATTACCTCCACCTAACTGTTGTAATGCTCGTCGTATCTGTTCTGGTAAAGATAGGTCTAACGAAGTCACACGAGCCGCTGCCTTTTGTGCTTCGCCCTCACTATATCCGAGGCTCACCAACGCCATAACCACTTCGTCGTTGGGTACAGATCGGATTGCTTCAACGTCATCAGTTGTATGTGCATCTGCCTTACCTACCTTATCTTGCAATTCTAATAAAATTCGCTCTCCTGTTTTTTTGCCAATCCCTGGAAGTTTCACCAATGTTTGCAACTGTTTTTGTTGTACAGCTAATCGAAATCCCTCTGGCGTAACGGCACTTAAAATACCGAGTGCTACTTTTGGTCCCACTCCATTTACACTTATTAACAACATGAACAATTCATACTCATCGGTGGTAGCAAATCCATATAAAAGAATCGCATCTTCACGAACAGCCATATATGTAAACAACTGTATTTCCTTACCTACGGTTATTTCTTGTATCGTCGATGCGGGTATATATACCCGATATCCCACGCCCTGTACATCAACAAAACAAGCATCCTCAAAAAGATGTGTTACCACCCCTCGTACATACCCAATCATAATTGTACCGTCCTTTTCAAGCGCTGAGAATAGCTATAATAAATAGAATAAATAGCCATAGCCAAAGCATCTGCCGCATCATCGGGTTTTATTTTTTCCGTTATCCCCAATAACCGCCTTGTCATATCAATTACCTGTTCTTTCGTTGCTCTTCCATAGCCAGTAACACCTTGTTTAACTTGTAAAGGCGTAAATTCCAATATAGGAATATGTGCTTGTTCTGCTGTAACTAAAATAATACCCCTTGCCTGTCCTACCGTAATAGCGGTTGTAACATTACGATTAAAAAATAACTGTTCTACCCCAACAACATCTGGTTTATACGTTGTATATAACGACTGTAAGCCCTCAAATAATTGGACTAACCGCTGTGAATCCGTGTATTTCGGTGACGTTTGGATCGTCCCATACATTACTGGCCGTAGACGACTTCCCTCTGCATCTACCACACCAAACCCACAAATAGCCGTTCCCGGATCAATTCCTAATGCACGCATATGCCTATCCTCTCTCTAAAAATATAACTGTACCGTTCATTATACCATAAAACAACTACTTTGGGGCTAGTCTCCTCTATTTTGGGCAATAAAAAAAGAGCATGCATAGCACACTCTTTTTGTCTTATTCTGCCGTTGTATTATTTACAATCTGCTTTCCCTTATAAAAACCACACGTTGGGCAAATATGATGTGGCATTACAGGTTCATGACACTGTGGGCATTCTACATATCCCGGAGCCGTTAATTTCCAATTAGCACGACGCATTTTTTGCCGTGTCTGGGACAAACGATTTTTTGGTACTGCCATTTTCTGCACCTCCTTACATCTTGGTACGTACGTTGCTTTATATTTTTAATGTTTCCAAGATAGCTAATCTCGGATCGATACTGTCGGTAGGACAACTACAGTGTTCTTCGTTCAAGTTTGCACCACACGTTGGACAAAGTCCTGCACATGTTTCTTGACATAATACTCGCATAGGCTCACTTAAAATCAATATTTCTCTAATCGTCTCCGTCAAATCAATGTATTCCCCATTGTACGGCAATACGTTCTCAGGAAGCTCCACTTCCGCACCATAGACTTCAGACAGTGCTGCATTTCGATCTACCGTGACATCCGTTAAGCAACGGCTACACGTATACACACCCTGTGTATGTATAATGCCATTTATCACAATGTGATTGCCATCAAACCAATATAAGCCTTCCACCACAATAAGCGATTGACCCCAAGGATAGATCGACACATCATTCAGATCCGCAGCATTTTGTTCAAACCGAAAAGGAATTTTATCTCCCTTTGCGTTATACACATCTTCGACTTGTAGTTTCATATTTCTACCTCGACTATATCATTATATATATCCACCTATTCTTTGTCAATCTTTTTCTACACAACTATCCCCGACGACCAAAGCATACCCCTTTACGGTAACTCCCGTTGCTGCGAAAAACCAATAAATTCCCGCAACAACGAATTAAACGGAACCACTTCTGACGAAAGTGCCTTAAAAGGTTTTAAAAACATCAACAAACGTTGTGCTTCTGCATAATGCACACTATCTTTCGCAATCGATTGTAATAACGGTATGGCATATGTCTTAAGCACAGATAATTCATATGGTAGTGCCGTATTGAAAATAATATCCGCATCTTCTTGATAAGGATAAATATTCATTTCTTCCCCGCGCCGCACATCTGCCCATACATCCATCGTGGCTGTCGCATCACGATCACGAAACTGTTGATCTCGTACCATCCGGCGAATAATCCGTGTATCCGACGTAGATATACGATTATGATCATTAATCCGGATTTGCGTCAATACCCCCAATGATATTTTCACTTTCTCATACCGAGGCAACATATAGGTCAACGTATCATTCAATGCATGTAACCCTTCTACGAGTAGCGGTTGTTCTTCTTCCAACCGAACGGGTGTCTTTTCAAAATACCGTTTTCCCGTAACAAAATCAAACCGCGAAAGATATACCTCTTTTCCCTGTTGTAACTCATCTATTTGTTGATTAAACAACGGAATATCAATGGCTCGCACCGATTCAAAGTCATACGATCCATCTGGATTTTTCGGTGTATCTTCACGATTATAAAAATAATCATCTAATGAAATCTGCACGGGGCGTAATCCTACTACCCGCAACTGTGTCGTTAAGCGTTTACAAAAAGTCGTCTTACCTGCTGAAGAAGGTCCTGAAATAAGCACAACTTTAATTTTAGGACGTTGATTAACTACATAATCAGCAATTTCAGCTAACTTTTTTTCTTGCAAAGCTTCGGCCATATCGACAATATCTTGAATGCTACCATTATCAATATATTGATTTAAATCGGAAACATATTCACAGCGTACAATACGTCCCCAACTTTCCGCATCTAAAAACAACCGTGCCATTTTAGGAATTTCTTTATAAGGAGGTAGGCTATTCGGATCTTGTGGTGTCGGTACTTCCAAAATAATTCCTGGTGCATATGAACGTAAATTAAAACAATTCACATATCCCATACTTGGTAGCAACGGGCCCATGTAATAATCAAAAATACGACCACATTGATACGCCATAATTTGCTGTACATCTAAATGTTGTAGCAGCTCAGCTTCTCGTATCATATGCCTATTTCTACACATTTCCATCGCCGTTTCTATCTGTGTCTGTACAGGTGTAATCTTTTCATCCTGTGCAACCATTTCAGCCATCCGCTTTTTAATCAATTCTACATCCCGAACCGTAACGGTATGACCGATACTTAGCTCACAATACAAGGCTTTGCCCAACGCATGTTTAACAAAGACCTTCCCACCTGGATATAAATCATCAACACTTCTGACTAACAACATAATAGCCGTACGCTGCAAACAACTGTTTCCCTCAATCGTACCCAAGGAAAACCACGTCACATCACCGCTCTTCTTAACTATCGTATTAAGTCCCACAAATTTCCCATCATACAAGGCCGCGGCAATACGGGGTGACACATCTTTATAATACGTCTGGACGACTTCCTCTAAGGTCATTTTTTCTGATAGAACATATTTCTTTTGTTGTATCACATCATTTATTTCAATCATCCTACTCACTCCCTTCCTTCCTCTATAACAGATGAGATTCCTACGCGATAAGCCGCTTATTTAGTACCAAAGATACGGTCCCCTGCATCGCCTAACCCAGGTACAATATATCCTTCTTCATTTAACGAATCATCTAAAGCACCCACATAAATACGCACATCAGGATGATCCTTATTCACCTTCTTTACTCCTGTTGGTGCTGCCACCAAGCACATTAATTTAATACTCTGAATACCTTTTTCCTTTAATAACGTTATTGCTTCTGACGCACTACCACCCGTTGCTAACATAGGATCAACAATAATAAAATCACGATCCGCTACATCTGGTAACTTGCAATAATATTCGACAGGCTTTAACGTTTTCGGATCTCTATACAACCCAATATGTCCCACCTTAGCCAAAGGAATTAAATTTAACATCCCCTGCACCATACCTAACCCAGCACGTAAGACAGGCACAATTCCTAATTTTTTACCGCTAATTTGTTTGCCCTTCATCTTACAAATAGGCGTTTCAATATCAACTTCTTCTAAAGGCAAATCACGCGTAATTTCATACCCCATAAGCATCGTAATTTCTTCTAATAACTGCCGAAAATCCATCGATCCCGTTTCTTTTTTCCGCATCAATGTGATCTTATGTTGAATTAACGGATGATCTATGACCTGCACTTGCATATCTCCTGCGTTTTTCATATTACCGTTTCTCCCTTCATACTACTGTTCTAACTTCCCAATTTTTGCTACACGTTCAACATGACGCCCTCCATCAAAGGGTGTGTGTAAAAAGATACGAATTACTTCTTTTGCGACACCTGCACCAATAATTCGTTCACCCATGGTCACAATATTGGCATCATTATGACGACGACCGTATTCAGCGGAAAACAAGTCATTACATACGGCTGCACGAATACCTTTTACTTTGTTAGCAGCAATGCCAATACCAATTCCTGTACCACAAATTAAGATACCACGATCAAACGTACCCTCAGCGACAGCTATCGCCACTTTTTCAGCAATATCGGGATAATCACACCGTTCGCCCGTAAGGGTACCATAATCTTCTACCCCTATCCCTTGCTCCTGCAAATACTGCTTAATCGTTTCTTTTAAATGAAACCCACCATGATCTGAACCAATCACTAATTTCATAAAAAGCACCGCCTCTCTTGTATTATAAAACCTTCTCTTTGTCCTGCAAAGACAATTACTTATACTTCTATCACATGACCACCGGCTGCTTTTTTCATACGATTCATTACAGCCAATCCCAAACCTTTAGATATAACCCCTTCTGCCAAAATTACATCCACCCGATCCGTATCAAAGGATAACAACCCTGTATACAACTGGTTCGCTAAAGCTATCACATCGCCATGCGTTCCCCATACATAGCAATGCTCAGCTGCTACGGCATCAGCCACTTCTTGACTAACTAGTAAACCTACATTTTGTCCCTTAGCCAAGGCCTCTTGATACGCCTGCCTGATAGATGTGGCTACCCTTTCCACTGTCCCCACAAATACAACCATCGGTGCATTCGGGGCGTAATGTCTATATTTCATCCCTGGTGCTTTAGGCGTTCCTATTCCTTGTACCAACGGTGCATCTAAAACAACCGATTCGGCCACTTCCGCAAGCATAGTCGGCGTGACGCCACCGGGACGTAAAATCGTTACTTCCGCCGGTCCCGTACATTCAATAATAGTTGATTCTACCCCAATATGGCACATACCTCCATCAATAATCATATCAATACGACCATCCATATCATGTAACACTTCTGCTGCCGTCGTCGGACTAGGCCGAGTAGAACGATTAGCACTAGGTCCCGCCACAGGAACCCCTGCTTCTTGTAAAAAAGCCTGACAAATTGCGTGATCAGGGCAACGTAACGCCACCGTATCCAAACCACCCGTAGCCGCATCGGGAACACACGCTTTACGCGGTAAAACCAACGTCAACGGACCTGGCCAAAACCGTTCTATTAGTGCCTTTTCTAAGTGCGAGAAACGTGCTACAACAGCTGTTGCCCCAGCTAAATCAGGCACCGTCAAAATAAGCGGATTATCACTGGGACGACCTTTCGCTTCGTAAATGCGTTTACAGGCCCTCTCATCTAAACCATTGGCACCTAATCCATATACCGTTTCCGTTGGAAACGCTACTAAACCACCTTGCCGAATAATCTGTCCCGCCTTTTTCAACAGACCTCTATCTTGCTCTATATCTGCCATCGTAATTACACTTGTTTTCATACTTTCACTCTTTTCTAAAAACCATATGTCGCGAGATATCACTATAATCTTTAATAACCTCTATCAACACATATTCCTGCGACCATTCAAACAACTGACGGACGGCCTTTTCTTGACCCTTGCCAATTTCGACTATGCACAACCCGGACGCGTTTAAATAAGCTGGCGTTTCTATAGCCAAACGCCGATAAAAATCCAATCCATCCGTACCCCCAAACAACGCTCCTGCTGGATCATACTGTACTTCTGGCGAAAGATGTTTCATATCTTCTGCTGTCAAATAAGGCGGATTCGACACGATAATCGAAAACATCTGTGCTGGCATAGCCGTACACAAATCACGCTGTTGCCACGTCACCCGTTTGTCTACGCCCAACTGAAGAGCATTCTTTTTAGCAACAGCCAACGCCGCAGACGATATATCGACACCCACTCCAGTTGCCTTGGGTAAATAATACAACAAGCTCAATAAAATAGCCCCACTCCCCGTTCCGATATCTAATATGTGCAAAGAGTCTTCCATCCCCATATGTGCTACCACATACTCCACTAACAACTCCGTTTCAGGTCGTGGAATTAAGACATCTTGTGATACGAAAAAATCCAATCCCATAAACGCCTTTTTCCCCACAATATGGGCTACCGAATACCCCCCTGCACGTTGCTGAATATACTGCCGATACTGTGCTAATTCCTCGGCATTTAACGGTTCATCATAATGTGCATACAAATAAATTCTTTCTTTATGTAGCACATGTGCCAATAATATTTCCGCATCCAATCGAGGCGTTTCTTTGCCCTTTTGCTGAAAAAACTGCTGTGTCCACGTAAGGACAGCACCAATCGTCCAAATCTTATTCATTTGTTTCCGCCTGCATCAATTCAGCTCGTCTGGTTTCTGCTAACGCCTGAATAAATTCATCAATATCACCATTAAGCACATTATCCAATTTATATAAAGTCAAATTTATCCGATGATCCGTAACCCGTCCTTGCGGATAATTATACGTACGAATACGTTCACTCCGATCACCTGTACCAACCTGACTACGCCGTGCTTCCGTCACTTCTTTATTCGCTGCTTGTTGGGCCTGATCCAACATCCGTGCTTTTAACACCCGTAAAGCCTTTGCCCGATTTTCCAATTGCGACCGTTCATCTTGGCATTCGACAACAATCCCCGTTGGTATATGGGTCATACGCACAGCCGAACTAGTCTTATTGACATGCTGTCCACCCGCACCGCTGGCTCGAAAATAATCGATCCGAACATCTTTCATATCCAAATCAATTTCCACATCATCCGCTTCTGGAAGAACCGCCACCGTTGCGGTTGACGTATGAATACGTCCACCCGCTTCCGTAACAGGCACTCGTTGAACCCGATGGACACCCGATTCATACTTTAACTTACCATACACGCCACTACCTTCGACCGAAAAAATAACTTCCTTATAACCACCTAATTCCGGTTCGTTCGCACTAATCAAACTCGCTTTCCAACCAGACTGCTTTTCAATAAACTTCATATACATGCGAAACAAATCGCCCGCAAATAAAGCCGCTTCATCACCGCCAGCACCGCCACGAATTTCCATAATCACATTTTTATCATCATACGGATCTTTAGGTAACATTAAAATATGAAGTTTTTCCTCCAAAGCCGCTTGTTTCTTTTCTAACGTACTAATTTCTTCTTTTGCAATACAAAGTAGCTCCTCATCACTATCAGGATCATCCAAAATTTCTTGATCCCCCTTTACGGCATTCCTTACTTCTTTATACGCACGAAAGGTATCGACAATATCAACTAAAGAAGCGTGTTCTTTCGTCAACTTCTGCCATTCCACTTGATTTGCTATCACCGCAGGATCACTAATCCGTTGTTCCAAATCCATAAATTTATTTTCAACTGCCTGCACCTTATCCAAAAACACGTTGTTCTCTCCTTTTCTCTTTATTTATAGCAACCTACTCTGACGGTCTTACAGCTTGCAACGCCGCAATAGCCACTTCAATCTGATCAGGGTGAGGCTCGCGTGTCGTTTCATGTTGTAACCATAATCCCGGTTTAGTAAGTATTTTTACCCATCCCTGCGAAGTATCGATAGCATACCGAATAATTTCATAACTAATACCTGCAACAAGCGGCATCAACAAAATCCTAGACAATACACGTATAACCAAATTAGGCCACCCCAAAAAAGCAAACACAAAAATAGAAATAATCATGACAATAAGTAAAAAACTCGTACCACAACGGGGATGCAACCGACTATGCTTTTGCACATTTTCCACGGTCAGTGCTTCCCCTGCTTCATACGTCCAAATCGTCTTATGTTCCGCACCATGATATTCAAAAACACGTTGCATGCCAGCCGTATATGAAATACCCCTAATATATATTAAAAAAACAACTAAACGCAAAAAACCTTCTACTATATTCAACGCCACGGGACTCGTACCACTTCCCAAAAGAAGATGGGCTACATATGTAGGAATCAATAAAAAGAATACAATTGCGGCAATAATCGAACACCCGATGACACCGATCATCCCTAAAGAAGACTCCTCCTCTTCTTCCTCTTCCCCAACAACTCGTGCGGCAAAAGATAAGCTCTTCATACCATAAACAACCGCTTCACCTAAGGCAATGGAACCACGCAAAAATCGTTTTTGTAGTATCGGAAATCGCTGTGCAAGCGAATGAACAGAATCGCACTGAATAGTAATCTTCCCGTCCGGGGTCCGTACAGCCGTTGCAATCTTCTCCGGTCCACGCATCATAACACCTTCAATAACCGCTTGTCCACCAATATATACCCGTTCCTTCTCCATTTCCACTCCTCATTTACTGACATACAAATAGAGCAGAGCATTTCTGCTCTGCCATCCACTTGCAATATGATTATTAAGCTTTTTTACCATACCGTTTATTAAACTGTTCAATACGACCACGAGCTTGCTGTGCACGCTGCTGCCCTGTAAAAAAGGGATGGCATTTAGAGCAAATTTCAACACGAATTTCCGAGGCAGTGGAACGTGTTTCAAACGTATTGCCACAAGCACAAGTAACTGTAACCGTTTCATATTTCGGATGAATTCCTTCTTTCACAATTCACACCTCTTTCTTCTCTGACATACAAAATCCATACTAGGTAATTATATCATACAGAAAATCACATTGCAAGAAACCAATCAAGGAATACCTATTTGTTATCCTGTTCTAATAAATATATAAATTTAACTAATAAATGACCGTCACCCCTAAAACGTATTCATTTTTTATTAAACTTGTCATATATCACAATACCGCTAAAGAATGAACACACCTCTTGTTTTTTCATTGACATAGAAAATCTTCCGTGCTAAACTTACGTCCATAATCACAAAACAAGGCGATGAAGAGAAGAGTAAACAAAACGGACTGGCACAGAGAGTTCCCGTATGGTGAAAGGGAAAGCAGAAAATTTTGTTGAAGATGGCCTCGGAGCCGATTGGTCGAATCATTAAACCATCCGGGTGCACCCGTTACAGTGCTATGGTATTCAAGACTACGGTCTGCGTACCTGAAGAGATTCGGTTTGTAAAAATCGAATAAAATTGGGTGGTATCACGGAGCTTCCGTCCCTTATGGGATGGGGCTTTTTTTTATTATTCGACTGTGTATATAAGAGGAGGTAATCATATGAGCAACAACACAACGTATCAATTTGAAACATTACAACAACATGCAGGTCAAACAGCAGATCCCACCACAGGTTCTCGTGCTGTTCCTATTTACCAAACGACATCTTATGTGTTCAAAGACGCACAAGACGGGGAAGATCAATTTGCTCTACGCAAGCCTGGATACATTTATAGTCGCTTAGCAAATCCAACGCAAGAAGTCTTGGAAAAACGCATTGCTGCACTCGAAGGAGGAACCGCTGCCCTCGCAACTGCCAGTGGTGCATCCGCCATTGCATACAGCATCATCAACCTCGCCGGTGCCGGTGACGAAATCGTAGCCGCGCCTACCCTCTACGGTGGTACGATAGAACTCTTTACCGATACATTTAAACACTTAGGCATTACTACTCGTTTTGCTGACATTGACGATTTGACATCCATTGAAAAAGCAATTACCGATAAAACCAAAGCCGTTTATATCGAAAGCTTAGGTAATCCAGCCATTAATATTCCCGACTTTGAAACCATTTCAGCCTTAGCACACCGTCACGGTCTCCCTTTAATCGTCGACAGCACTTTCGCTACGCCCTATCTCTGCCGCCCCTTAGAACACGGTGCAGATATCGTTGTTCATTCAGCTACAAAATTTATCGGCGGTCACGGCACCACCCTCGGCGGACTTATTATCGAAAATGCGTCCTTTGACTGGTGTGCATCTGGTCGTTTTCCTGAATTCACCTCACCAGACGCCTCATACAACGGGATAAACTTTGCCGTTGACATTCCCAATGCCCCCTTTGTAACACGCATCCGGGCAAAATACCTCCGCGATTTAGGTGCGTGCATTAGTCCATTTAACGCTTGGCTTCTCTTACAAGGATTAGAAACACTATCCTTACGTGTCGAACGCCATGTAAGCAACGCTGAAAAAATCGCCACCTATTTATCTAAGCATCCCAAGGTCGCGAAAGTAAATTATCCATCCTTGCCCTCTTCACCGTACTATACATTAGCAAAAAAATACTTCCCTCGCGGTACTGGTTCCATCTTCTCATTTGAACTAAAAGACGGCTATGCGGCGGCTCGCAAATTCATTACAGACGCTACTATATTCTCTAACCTAGCCAACGTAGGAGATTCTAAATCTTTATTAGTTCACCCCGCATCTACAACACATCAACAATTATCTGAAGAAGCTCAACGAGCTTGCGGTATTACCCCAGGAACCGTGCGCATCTCCGTTGGTTTAGAAAATGTAACCGACCTAATACATGCCTTAGACACAGCATTTGCTGGATTATAAACGAATAATAAACAAGGAGAATCAGCAGCATGCCAATTCAAATTTCTAATAATTTATCAGCAAAAAAACAACTACATGAAGAAGGAATTGCCACTATTGACAACCGCCTTGCCTTACAGCAAGACATTCGCCCCTTACGCATTCTAATTTTGAATCTTATGCCCCTAAAAGAGCAGACGGAGTTGCAATTTTTGCGACTCCTCGGTGATTCACCCTTACAACTTGACGTGGATTTTTGCCATATGACATCTCATGCAAGCAAGCACATTGATAACTCCTATTTAGAAAAAAATTACCGTATATTCGAGGAAATAAAAGATGCCTACTATGATGGTCTTATCATTACAGGTGCACCTGTAGAAACAATTGACTTTACAGCTGTTGACTATTGGTCAGAATTAACGCAATACTTCGAATGGGCAAAAAGCCACGTGTTTTCCACCCTTTGCTTCTGTTGGGGTGCCCAAGCAGGCTTATATTATTACTACGGGGTCGAAAAAAAAACCTTACCCCAAAAATTATTCGGCATCTATGAATACGGTCTAACTGTTCGCAATCATCCCCTACTGCGAGGATTTGATGATCGCTATTTTATTCCCCAATCACGTCATACATCTATCGATGATAGTCGCATTTATTTCACGCCCGCATTAGAAGTACTATCTCGTTCTGATGAAAACGGTATTAATATTACTGGCACATGGGATCACCGCCGTTTTTTCGTACTCGGACACTTTGAGTACGATCGCTATACATTAGAAACAGAATATAAACGAGATAAGGCAAAGGGACTTCCCATTGACTTACCAAAACATTACTACCCCCAAAACGATGACGGCAAAACCCCTCGTTTCAACTGGTGCAGCTATGCCCATCTCTTTTACCACAACTGGCTAAACCTCGTTTATCAAGAAACACCTTATCACTTAGAAACACTAACTCCCTTAACAAAATAAATAAAAAAAACACAAACAAAATGTTCCTCTTCCCTAACACCATCGGAAAGAGGACCATTTTTAATACAAAATTCACACATATACCAGTATCGTTTTACTACTTTTCTTACCATCATTCACCCTACAGCGAATATCTTAATCTCTTGAATACAACCTTATAAACTAAGCGGACCTCCCACAGTTGTACTAAAAACCAACGTGAAAGGTCCAAATAATATTATACTGCCACTAAAACGAAAGCCATCCCAGCCTAAATTTTTAATTTCTCTATATCCCTGCTTGGAGATACCAAGCGTATTCATCCTTTTCCTCGCCGTGATAACAAATAGGTCACGATGAGCATGCCAACGACACCACCATACATAACGACAATCCACACAATATCGCGTCCGATAGTTGACCATTCCCAAAAGGGCAATGTCTGCCACATACTTCGTTGCGACCATGCAATGATACTAAGAAGAAGCACTACGATAATCCACACACCCACAAAAGCATTCCGCGAAAGGGTGTATTCCTGTCTACCGAATACGGCTTCCGGTCTAGATAAATACGCAAAGGGAATCCCCAACGATAAAAGAGCATAGCTAATAACAGCAACGGTTGCACTTGAACCATTATGAATCGTATAGGCCCCAATGGGAATTGGAACAATAAAAAAACAAAGAAATATACTTTGTCGTATAATGTCACGCCACCAACTCATACGTTTCCTCCTCACGGCTTTACTATATAGCAGTATACCATAAATTACCCTGCAAACCAATGAACCCCCTATGACTTAAATATCGGCTTCTACTTCTTGATCAAATTGACCTATCAAAAACTTCATAGCCTACTTCATGACCGCCGAATGAAAAAATTACATAATTGTCTAAAATGAAGCGATAAAAAAGCACCCCTAGTATATATTGTTTGAAGTCGTAACCATCTATTGATCCACACATCTCCAATTTTATATTTGAAATAATGCATATCGTCTTTAATTATGAAAAAGATATAAAGCTTAGGGCATTAGCAAACGATAGATAAATTCCCAGTCATTATCAAATGATGTAGACTTCAATAATGTGCTAAAAAGCTAGAATGAAATGAGAAAAAAGCATTACAACGATAAAATAACAGACGAGGAATTTGAAGATTGGAAGTTATCTTACCCTAAAAACAAGATTTTTAAAATAGTAATATATACGCATAATATATACGCAAAAAGACCGCAGCTTGAAACTACGGTCTTATTTTTTGTCCAAATGTAAACCACTTGGAACTATTATTTTGATTATTTTTTTTACTACCAGTACCATTTAAGTACCAGTAGCCGTTTTTTATTCTCTTTATAGCTTGTAATCAAGGCATTTTAGAAAATTTTGCGATTATTCCCACTCGATATGTCCATTGATATCGTTTTGTATAAATGGCATAAAATTAAGGTTTTTATATCGGTTTTAGCTCTATTATCCATTTTATTTCTGTTTATTAAATTTTTTGCAAACATATTGCAAGCACGAAATAGTAAACTAAATAAATCAATTCGCTAATTCTTTTCCAACTTTTTCAACCATTGCATCATAATGTCTTTCATCTAGCTCTTTTATCATTTTTAAAATATCATTTATTACCGTTCGGCTACTAGCATCTAAAACTTCAGTATCTAATTCCTCAAGAACATTAATCTTTTTTTCATGAGAATATATGTTTATAAATTTATATATTCTTTCTCTAACTATATCATTATCTTGTCCTGGCAAAGCAGCATTCAGTAGTGCCATTAAATCTGCTCGTTGCTTTGGAAATTTAAAACTCAAAAATGATTCAACAAGTTTTCTTGCAACATTTCCGCAAAAAATCATTTCTTGTTTCGATAAAGTTTTATCTTTCAAAGAATATACCATATTAAAAATATAGTCATATTCAGTGGCTTGTTTTAGACCTTCACCACCATCATTCAAGAAAGCAAATCTCACTCCATTTTCAAATTTATTTTCAATTCTATATATACTGTAATTAGGACATTTTTTATCATCAACTTTAATATGTTTTTTATTAAACCATCCAAATACTAGTGAGAAGAAATTATAATTGTGTGTTAATACAAATAATTGTTTTGCTTTATCGCATTCAGACTTCATATAAGCATATGCAGAAAAAAGTTTATTTGAATCAAAACTAGAGATTGGATCATCAATTACAAGAATAGTATCTTCTATTTTTTGCCCATTTTCCTTAATTTTTGTTATGAAATAGATAAATGCTATCGCAGTTTTTTCTCCTTCACTTAAGTTCTTTGCTTCTTCTCTACCATTTCTATAAATTTTATATCCTTTTTCATCTTTATCAAATTCTATAGTTATCTCGCCGTAGCCTAAAAATTTTTCAAGCTTTTTATTAAATTCCTCAGCTCCTAAAGTTTCATTAGATAACTTATCTTCTAGTGCTACATATTCCATTTTCTTTTTATCACATGTTTCTTTCATTTTTTTTAAATCATCTTTATATTGTTGCAGTGTCTCTTCTTTAACATTATATTGCAACTGTTCAATTTGCTCTTGAATATAATGTCGTTCAATACGCTTTTTAGCATCTCTTATAACGACATCGAAATTAGTGACTTTGTCATTATGCCCGTTAATATATGCCTTTATTTTATTTATCACCAAATTCAATTCATTAAAAAGGTTAATTAATTTATTTACTTCAAATGTATTTCCAAGTTTTTCAAACGGTTTTTTCTGTTTTTCTTTTAAAACTTTAATATAAACTTCTATTTCTCTGTTGATTAATTGTGAAATTTCCCTAAATTTAGAATTTTGCTCTTTCACTTGCTCTAATAGTTCATCATAAAAATCACTTTCGTCTATTAAAATTATATCTGCATTAATCTTCAGAGACTCCCAACTATCTATTGATAAGACAATTTCTGAGTTTAGCTCACTTAACGCATTGCTAAAATGAGCTTCTAGCTTTTCTATTCTTTCATCACTAATACTAGAACCACAAAACGCACATATTTTTCTATGTTCGGTTTTATGTAAATTTAAACCATTTTCAACCCAAGCTGACAATTGAGAATTATTTTTTAATTCTTCTATTACTCTTGAAGTTACAGTTCTATCAATTAATTCACTACTTTTTTGAATTTCTTTTTGAACATTATCTATACTTAAGATGTCTATCTTTTTTGTGATAGACTCTTTTTTTATTGGTCTTGCTTTTTTGATTACACTATCTAACTCATCATTTCTAATTAAATCACTCTTAGATATAGGGTTATTTTTATCTTTAATCAGTGATGAAACTTTTCTTTTATCATAATTCATATAATAGCTATCAGTCGTATCTAATAATTGAAAATTGCTTTTTACATTTTTCCCAATATTAGTTAAGACTTTCTGCAATTCTTTTTCTTTATCCTGTAATTCTTTTTCTTTGTTTTCAATTTCCTTTAATATCCCTGCAACACTTCCATTCCCATATAATTCATTTTTCAATAAATTATATGACTTAATTTCTTCAATATTTTTTTCGTCTAACAATAATATACTTTTTAAAATTCCATTCCAATTAATATTTTCTTTTATAAAGTCTTCGTTAAATACTTTAATAGATTCAGTTGATATAGGAAACTGATTTTCTGTATATACTACCCTATCTATACAAATCGAAGTTTTAAAGCCATTATGTATTTCAGCAATATTCTTTCCATTGACTGAACTAAACAATCTCGATAATGTGCTTTTACCTGAACCATTCCATCCATATATTAGATTATATTGTTTAAATTCATTAATTTTAGAATGATTGAAATTTTTATATATTCCTAAATTTTCTATTTTTTCAATCTTTGTAATCACGATCTTCTTGTCTCCTTTATAATTGCTATACCTTATATTCTCCCGTAGCCTCTTTTATCATCCCATCATGCCAATTTACCGTTTCTAGTGGCATTTCATGGTATTTATCAAATACTTCATACAGATACTTGTACTTAACCTTATTTTCAATAATTTTCTTAAGAGAATCTGTATCCATTGAAATAATCTTCATTCCTGTAATAGTTTCTTCATCTCTGGTATATGGAATTATCTTTCTATATCTAAAATCTGAAATCACATTTTTATCTAAGTATGTGCTTACAAATAGGCTGTAATCAAACGGATTATTAAATCTAATCCTATAATCTCCTAAATGTCTTGAAACAGGCTCCATTTCCATTCTTCTTTGATTATTTCCATCTGCAAGAGTTGCTTCAAGTAATAGCGAATGTTTAGGATAAGAAGTGCATGCTTCATATTCATATATAATATCTGCATAACCTCCGGCTGCATGTGTTTTAGGCAATAAATTTGCTTCTAATGATAATTTCATAAAATCTAAAATATTTCCCTGTCTTTCGCTTACCTTGTACCATATAATTCCTAAAATATATTCAAAAATAGTCGGTATTGCAGCCTCATCTGTAACAAGTTCTTCTATTCGCTTATCATCTCGTGTTTCAAAACAATTTAGTAACTCTATAAGCACAGAATCATTAAATTTCTTATCAATCAAAATATTAAATCTTCTGTATCTTTCATCATTTACACAAGTTGCTGCTTGTTCCGGACTCTTTATGGTGATTCCTAAATCTTTACTTAATGCAGCATACACTTTGCTCATGTCTAACTCGAAAGCTCTTGATATAGTTTCTAAAGGAACATCTACACTGAGATTATCATCTCTACTAAAAGTTTCTTTATACAGAATATCAATACTCTCTTTAAAATAATATTTTGGAATCATGTCCAACTTAACCATGCGATCTTCAAAGATTAGTATATCTGTAACATTGAAATATCTTCTATTTAGATCAAAGTAATCAGACAAGGTTGCCATTGCCTTAAAAACATGTAAGTATTTGAAAAATACCTCTTTTAATTCTTTTTCATTTGCACAGTTTAAAAATGGGCATTGTTTGTGAATTGAAGCCTTCCCATTTTTTCTTACAACACCAATATTGGTTGTTTTAAATAGTAAACTTCTCCACAACGTTCCAGGTTTTTGATTTATATTCTTTGCAGAATTTAATAGTGATTCATAATCGCTTTTCCCATCAAGAAATACCTTCTTTAAATTCTCATATAATTTATAGTAAGGCTTGTCATAGCTTCTGCTTTTACGATTCATCCCGACTAAACATATTAAATTTTCATCAACATCAGAGGCTATAAATTCTTCTTGTGCAAGTTTATAGTTATCCATTTGCATAAACCTCTTATAAATTATTTCTTCCGGCAAAATTTTACCTTCTCTATATAACTTAATATCCGATATGATTTGTTTTGCACTTTCATCATCTCTAATTAGCGGAACAAAATAAGTAAACTCATCATAACTCAAAAACTCAAGTTCCGTCAGACACTTTATAACCGCAATAAACGGTCTAACGATACTACCACTTACATCTATACTTGTTTTAAGAAGCTGTTTTAGATAGATAAAGCTATCTCTATTAATATTAAACACATTATTGGTTTCAAAATCCCCAATACTTGTTATTTTAAGGAGTGAGCTTCCTGCATCCGTAATCAATCTATCTTCTGTAATTAAACCTATATCAACCAATCCTGATGTTTTTTCTCTGGCATCTTTGTCTTTTCTTTTTGCTTCTCCTGTTAGGAAGGCTCTATCTTTAATAAAATCATAATATTTTTCTTGCAATTCATTGTTCCAGTTCCAACTTGATTCCTTTATGACCTCATTATAAAACTCATCAAGAAGCAACAATTGTGACTCGATTTTTAAATTTAGTTTTGCAGTTCTAAAACTTGTAGTTCCTATAACCCAACAAAAACTTTGATATGGAATACTTTTATTTACCATTTACTCATCCCTCCAATCAACTGGATAATTAGTAATCAAAACTTCTTCAGATATGCTATTCTTATTTTTTCTGTGATAATTGCTATTTGAATAACTTTTATTCAAATAATTGCAGTAATATCCCTTGCTTTCAATCCAATTATATAAAATATCATTTCTTTTATTTTTACTTTCCAAAACATTAGATAGAGCAAAACTAAAACCTTTTTCATTAGCTTCATCCAAAAATTTAAGTAAAGCTTTTTCTTCTATTTCAGTCCACATACCATTTTCATTATATGTTGCATTTGTAATCAAATAAGGAGGATCGCAATAAATAAAAGTCTCCTGAGAAAAATCATCTAATGAAATATCCCTAAAATCCTTTTTCAAAAACTGAATATCCTTGCTTTTCAATTCCTCGGAAAATAACACAAGTTTACTTCTCATTTTAGAATTAAAATCTCTCTTACCTACCGGAAGATTAAAAAATCCCTTTCGATTAAACCTAATCTGATTATTAAAAGAGAACACCATAAGTACATACAGCATTGGATAATCTGTTTCTCCCGCAAGAACTTTAACATTAAAATTATCTCTTAACTTGAGAAATTTTCCTTTATTGTATTCAGCTAAGCCTCTACTACTATCACAATCATAATAAGAATATCCATATAATGATGTATTGGATAAATTATACGCCTCAATAATATTGTCTATTTGTTTTAATAAAGCATCAGTATCAGTGTCTTTTATAAATTTAATTAAATCTATCAAGTGTTCATTCGTATCATTAAAAATGACTTTTGAAGAAGATGAATTTATTCCAACATTTCCTCCTCCGGCAAACAAATCTAAAAATACTTCCTTTTCATCAAATAAAGGTTGCAACTGTGCTAGCAGCTTAAATTTTCCACCTGTATAATTAAACGGGCAAGGTATATTCATTTTCTTTTTTTCTTCGCTAAATACTTCACATAAAAATAGTCTTTCTTTATTATCTTTTATATCTGATTTCCCAGTCGAAAAACTCTTGTAGTCTAATTCAAATATAGTGACTTTCCCCTTTTTACTAAGAATTCTCATAATATCTTCATCTGATATTTTCGCATTCGACCTATCATTTCCCTTGTCAGACATATTATTATATGAAAGTAAGATATACTTTGTATCAGCCCTTTCAATAAGTTCTTCAAATGCTTTTGTAGCCGTAATCATGCAGTAATCACTTTTAAGTGAGGTCCTATCCATCTTTCTTGCAACCCCATAAACTTTAGGCTTTTCCCATCTTGCCACATTTTCAAGTAAATGATATGCATCACAATATTGTCTTGAATTATATGGAGGATCTAAGTACAACAAATCTCCCTTAATACTTTTAATAAGTTTATTTGCATCTAAGTTATAACAAATATTATTATAATTTACCGTTTCTTCAGGTAATAAAACATTCAATACTAATTTTTTCTCAAAATCAACGTTTTTTCTATATGCATCGTAGTGTCCAACTGTGTTTGCAATCTTATCCATTGCATATAGAAGCGATGTAATCATTATTGCATATTCCTTAAAATTTATTTCTTTATTTTTATACTTTGCTTCTATATCTTCTCTTATATATCCTATCTTGCTACAATCATCAGCAGAAAAGAATGTATCTGCAAAATTTTCTCGCATATAATTATTTTCTTTTGTTTTAACTTGATTATAGTCGTATATAAGCTCAATGATCTTTTTGCTTGAATATTTTTCATATCCAAACCATGCATAATTGGAAATATAATTACTATACAGTAAATCATTTGTGATAAGCATTTTATCCTTAAAAGTATTTGCAACTGCACCGGTTCCACTAAATATGTCAATAACAATATTTACACCTTTACAATTTTCATCAATTGTTTTTCTTATAAAATCGGAAAGAGAATATTTATTTCCTAAATATCGTCTATTGTTTATGAATGACTGCTTTAATCCTAATTTAGATATTAAAAAATCTGTATCATCCTTATCCTGTAAACCATCTATATGCAAAAATCTTTTTATAATTTCAACTGTATTTTCATCCCAAAAATACCTTCCTGTATCACTTTTCGGAATTAAAATATTTTCTTTATCTATTAATTTATATAAATAAGACTTAGAAATGTCTAACTCTTTTATTACATCAGTAACATTAAGACTTGCCATTATTATTCCTCCTTGCCACATTTCAATCCATTTAGTAGACATTATAACATATTTCACTCATTTTTTTTGACATTTTTAGCAAAAAATCAGATGCTAATTGCATCAAAAATACTACCATCAAATTTATACTGCCTTCTATATTAGCTATAGCGCTATCTTTTACTAATAACATGACTAGACTCAATTATTATATATATTTACAATTTATATTTCTTAATTACTAGTGACAAATTCCTTTTTTCTCCATTTTAGCTCTTATAATTTATTTTAACATAAATATATTTATATTTTTATCTCTAACTCTATACATAACCCCAGTCAACCGGATGAATTCTAATTACGCAAAAAGACCGCAGCTTTTAACTACGGTCTAAATTTTTGTCCAAATGTAAACCACTTGGAACTATTATTTTGATTATTCTTTTTTACTACCAGTACCATTTGAGTACCAGTGTAGCTATTTTGATTCCTTTATAGCTTGTAATCAAGGCATTTTAGAAAATTTTGCTACTATTCCCACTCGATCGTAGCTGGTGGTTTACTGGTAATATCATAAACAATACGATTGATATGAGTAACTTCATTAACAATTCTTACAGATACAGCGTCTAATACATCATAAGGAATACGTGCCCAATCTGCGGTCATGAAATCCGTAGTCGTAACACCACGCAAAGCTAAAGTATAGTCATAAGTACGAAAATCCCCCATAACACCAACGGTTCGATTAGCCGTCAATACAGCAAAATATTGATTAATATCTCGTTCTAACCCAGCTTTATGGATTTCTTCTCTAAAAATAGCATCAGCATCACGAAGAATTGCCAATTTTTCTTCCGTTATTTCTCCCATCACACGAATAGCCAATCCGGGACCGGGGAAAGGTTGTCGCCAAACAAGATAATCCGGTAATCCCAATTCACTTCCTAATTCTCGTACTTCATCTTTAAAGAGGTTTCGTAAGGGTTCAATAAGGCCTTTAAAGTCAATTACTGCAGGTAGTCCCCCCACATTATGATGACTCTTGATGACAGCTGCATCGCCTGTACCTGATTCGATTACGTCTGGATAAATTGTTCCTTGTGCCAAATAATCAACCGAACCAATTTTCCGTCCTTCTTCTTCAAATACGCGAATAAATTCTTCTCCAATAATTTTTCGTTTTTCTTCTGGTTCTACCACATGTGCCAATTTTTGCAAAAAACGCTGAGATGCATCAATCCGAATAAAATTCATGCCGGAATGTTGAAAAGCCTGTTCTACTTCATCTCCTTCGTTTTTGCGCATCAATCCATGATCTACAAAAATACAGGTTAATTGTTTGCCTACCGCTTGAGAAATCAATGCTGCCGCAACAGAACTATCCACTCCTCCTGATAAGGCCAAGACTACTTTTCCTGCCCCAACAATACGGCGAATATCTTCAATAGCTGTTTTTGCATAATTAGCCATTGTCCATTGTCCCTTACACCGACATATTTCAAATAAGAAATTATGCAACATTTCCTTTCCATGTTCCGAATGCAACACTTCTGGATGGTATTGCATCGCATACAATTGTTTTTCCTTATTTTCCATTGCAGCAATAGGACAATTCAAAGATGACGCAACCATTTCAAATCCATCAGGAAGTTCAGCTACATAATCCTGATGACTCATCCATACAGTTTGTGTTTCCGTTAAACCATGAAACAAAGAACTTGTCGTTTGAACATGAATTTCCGTTTTACCAAATTCTCGTGTATTCGCTTGTTTTACATTTCCACCTAGTGTGTGGGCCATAAATTGCATGCCATAACAAAGGCCTAAAATAGGAATTCCTAATGAAAATATTTCTTTTTCTATTTTTGGTGCTTTATCTTCATATACACTTGCTGGTCCACCCGTAAAAATAATTCCCTGTGGTTTCATTTCTTTAATTTTATCTAACGCCTTATAATAAGGGAATACTTCACAATATACATGATTTTCTCGTACACGCCGAGCAATCAATTGATTATATTGTCCTCCAAAATCAACAACTATAACAAGCTCTTTTTGATTCATGGTTCCTCCTTTATATCTAATCATACCGTTATTTTTGCATAGTACAAAACAATACCATTATTATATCATACATGTATTTATTGTATAGTCATAAAGTAAAAACGAAGAGCACCATGAGCAGTGCACAAAAAAAACAAGAAAGAAATGCATTGTGCTTCATTCTTTCTTGTCTTTTAATGCGTTCTATATTATATTTCTTTTAAAATATGAATAATCTCATTCATCGTCTTTTTGCCAAAATAAACTGCGTTATCATTAATAACCATGCACGGTACACTCATGATACGATATTTATCTTTTAATTCAGGAAAATGTTGTAAGTCAAACATTTCCGCTTTAATATTATCAGCAACCGCCGCTAATCGTTGCGTTTCTTGTACTACTGCTGGGCACATCGTGCAAGATAAGGATACAAGGATCTTAATATCAAATTGTTTATCCGTTTTCTTTAATTCTTCTAACCCCCGCTTGGTTTCTTCATCCAATGCTTGACCTGGTCCAGCAACGTTATACATCGCTAATATGAATGAATTAAACTCATGTCCACTAGGAACTCCGTGAAACGCAATACCAGTTAAAGTACCATCCTCTTTTGCTAACGAAATGTAAGGTACTTCCGATGCAGCTAATGTTTCTTCTTGTACTTTTATATGTGCACTTAATACAGCCAATTCCTGTACCGCTTCTTTTACTTCTTTCGTTAAAGGATGATCATTGACATGTAATTTCAGTATAACTGTATGGTCAAATTTTTCTAAAATAGGTTTTAATTGATCACGAATTTCATCTGTTAAGAAGGATCCAGCTGCCTCATTGCGAATTGTCGTTTCTTCTGTTGACTTTGGTGCCACGGGATGTACAGGCGTCTGCGGAAATTTAGGCAAATTTAATTTTTTGTGCATGATACCACAATATTTCAATGAAGATGTTGCTGCAATTGCACCATCAGCCGTTGCAGTTACAACTTGACGTAATGTTTTTACGCACAAATCACCAGCTGCATACACACCATCTACACTTGTTTTTTGTTCTAAATCAGTAATAACATATCCCTTTGGATCTAATTTAACCGATTCACCAAATAAAACAGCATTAGGCTGATGCCCGGCAAACACAAAAATGCCAAACGTATCACCCTGAGGTGCATCATAACGCCATGTTGTTCCTTCTTTTCTATTTTTAAACTCAGCATAACGTAAAATGCCATCGTCACCCCCAGCCTGTACTATTTCCGATGTGTAATGTACAGAAATCATAGGGTATTCTTTTAACTCTTCTACTAATGCTGGGTCACAATCAAATTTAGGTTTTTTTACCAAAATTGTAATAGACTTAGCATATTTAGTCAAAAAGATACTTTCGTCTATTGCTGCTGCACCTGAGCCGACAACAAAAATATCTTTTCCTGTAAAAAATTCGCCATCACAAGTAGCACAATATGCAACGCCACGCCCACGAAATTCTTTTTCACCTTTAAATCCAACGCTTTGTGGGTTGGCACCTGTAGCTAAAATAACAGCTAAAGACTGATAGTCTCCTTGTTTCGTATGTACTACTTTAATATCGCCCTCTAATTCTAAGCCTGTAACTTCTGTTTCTAGCCACTGTGCTCCAAATGATAATGCTTGAGCATGCATTAATTCCGTTACTTCTTTACCCGTTGTATTCGGTACGCCAGGATAGTTGACCAAAGCACCAGCTTCCGTAATTTGTCCGCCGATTTCGCCTTTTTCAATGACTAACACTTTTCCTCGTGCACGTGCTGCGTAAATAGCAGCAGTTAAACCAGCTGGGCCACCACCAATAATAACGAGGTCATACATTTGATCTGTATTCATGACAATCGCTCCATTTCTTAGAGCTTACCAACTAAATCAAAGCTAGGTTTCAATGTATTTTCACCTGGTTTCCATTTCGCTGGGCACACTTGATCGCCGTGTTCTGCTACAAATTGAGATGCTTCTACTTTACGCAATAATTCTTCTGCGTTACGCCCCACACTACCAGCATTTACTTCGTAAGCAACAATTTTTCCTTCAGGATTAACAATAAATGATCCCCGTTCTGCCATTCCTTCACTTTCAATATATACTTCAAAATCTTTAGCTAATACTGCACGAGGATCACCCAACATTGGATACGTTACCTTGCCAACTGCTGTCGATGTTTCATGCCATGCTTTATGTACAAAATGGCTATCGCAAGATACACTAAATACTTCACAATTAATAGCTTGGAACTTACTATATAACCCTGCTAAATCTTCTAATTCAGTTGGGCATACAAAAGTAAAATCTGCTGGATAAAAAACAAAAACAGACCATTTTCCTAATATATCTTTTTTAGAAATTTCTTTAAATTCTCCATTTTGATATGCTTGTACTTTAAAATCTGCAACTTCTTTATTAATTAATGACATAATACGTACCTCCTTTATATTAAATGTCAAAAACTATATCATCTCTGACACGTTTATGATAACAGTGTATTTTCTATTTGTCAATAATGATTATTCATTTCATTATTTTATTTAGTAATAAAAGAGCACTATAATGTCTTTTATACATTATAGTGCTCTTTTATCTTTTTATTCTTCGCCAAACTCTTTATATAACTCATCCAAAATATGATAACGTGTCACAATACCAATGACGCGTTTATCTTTAACAATAGGTATAACTTTTAAATGTTCTGCCACCATAACACCAGCTAATTGTTCTACATCAGCATCAGGTGAGGCGATAATAACATCCTTCGTCATCATATCACCCGCAGTACAAGCCATTAATTTTTTAAATCCTCTATTATACTTGCTAATTCCGCTATAATAAATGCTAGCACCTAATAAGTTAACATAATGAGGTACATGAGGCTTTATTTTTTTATACAACAAATCTGCATCCGTAACAATACCTACCAACACTTGGTCCTCATCTACAATAGGAATGGCCGAAACTTTACTTTTTACAAAATAATGAACTAAATCAAATACAGTTGTGTCTATACTAGCCGAAATAAACACTTTTTCCATAATGTCTGCTGCTGTTCGTTTTTGCATGATAACCACCTCTTTGTCTATCTAAAAAATATATCTCTATTAATAACATTATACCAAACTATATAAAAATCCTTTTTATTTTTTACCAATGATACGGTTCGTGCCGCTGTATTTTGTGAGCTCGATATAATTGTTCTACTAAAAGTAGTCGAATCATTTGATGGGTAAGTGTTATTCGACCAAAAGAAATACACCTATCTGCACGTTGTCTCACTTTATCAGATAAGCCAAAAGGTCCCCCAATAATAAAGGTAAAATCACTATTTCCACCTACAGTAAGCTCCCCTAATTGCAATGCTAATTGTTCAGAAGATATCAGCTCTCCTTGTACATCCAGTGCATACACATAGGAATTATCTTTAATAGCTCGAACCATTTTTTCGCCTTCTTTATCTAATATCCTAACTCGTTCAGCCAAAGAAGGGCGATCCGGCATTTTTTCTTCTGAAAACGAAGTCATTGTCACATGAACATATGGTTTTAGGCGCTTTAAAAATTCATCTATACCTAGCGTAATATATTTTTCTTTAATCTTCCCAATCGTTATAATATGATACTTCATAATTACTCCTGTATTGGCATTTCAGCTAATTGAACTAGCATAGATAAGTATGTTCCTTCACGATATACAGTAATTTTAACACGTTCACCAATATGATGTTTTTGTAAAATTCGCTGTACTTGACTCATCTTGTCTACACGCTGATCATCTATAGCAGTCATAATATCACCCACTTGAATATCCCTAGAATGTGCGATCGTACGATATACTAATATCCCTTTTATTGGCAATTGTAGCCCACCACGCGTAGCCATTTCATAATCAACACCAATAAAACCTAAATAAGGTCGTTGTACTCTACCATTTTTAATTAAAGCTTGAATAATCGGACGTGCCCCATTTATAGGAATCGCAAACCCCAGTCCTTCAATACCTTCTTTAGCAATTTTAGCACTATTAATACCAATAACTTTTCCTGTTACATCTACTAATGCCCCTCCAGAATTACCCGGATTAATCGCTGCATCAGTTTGAATTAATTGAAATGTTTCGCCTAACGTGCCAACTGTACGATGAACAGAACTAATCACCCCCGTTGTAACTGTTCCTTGAAATTCTAGTCCCAAGGGATTACCAATAGCAATTGCCGTTTCTCCAACCTGCAAAGCATCACTATCACCCAAAGTAGCCACGGGTAAGTGTTTCGCCTTAATTTTTACCACTGCCAAATCAGTCAATGTATCTTTCCCCACAACTCTCCCCTCATAGGTTTTACCATCAGACAATGATACCATTACTTTACGTGCCCTACCTACTACATGTGCATTCGTAACAATATATCCATCTTGAGAAAAAATAATCCCCGAACCAACCCCTTCTCGAATCGATACTGCCCCATCAAAAGGATCTTGATTATATACTCTAGTAGTAATCCCTACAACAGCCGGTTCAACTTGCTTTACTGCTTGTACAATAGGCGTCTGTTTACTATGTTGTATAGATTGTTCAGCTGTCGCTACGATGCTATTTCTATTTATTGACCCAGCAGTGCTATAATCATAAATCTCACGCCAATAAAAACCTCCAATACTGCCTATGAAAATAAATAGAATACCTAAACATGCCAATATAGTGCGTTTATATTTTATCATATACATCTCCTCTATCCTTCTTTACCACTGCTGCTTTCATACCAACAGCACCATGTTGACTGGCCAATCGTAATACAATATCTTGCCCCATTACTTTGCCCCCTTGTGATAAGACCTTACGAATGGTTTGTATTGCTAATGTAGGTGTATTATTGTGTTCACTTCTATGTGCTAAAATAACTTTCATTAAGCCCTGTGCCGGTATCCCCCTCAAAAAGCGTCCAGCTGTTCCATTGGATAAATGCCCTTGTTGCCCTAATATCCGTTGACGCAAATGATATGGATATGGTCCACTTCTCACCATTTGTTCATCATGATTCGCTTCCAAAATTAAAATATCGGAATACGCTGCATTGTCTTGAACAACTGGCGTTAACATGCCTAAATCCGTTGCTAACGTAATTTTTGTATGGCCAAAATACACAGAATACCCAACCGGTCGTATTGCATCATGTGAAATAGAAAAAGGAACTACCTTAATATCTTTTACCCCTGTTGTTTTCATCAGCGGCATAAATCGATTACGGTGTGTTGTAATAGCTGAATCTAATACACTCCATGTTTCTGCCGTAGTATAAATGGGCATCTTGGATCTTTTAAGCAAAGTGGCTAATCCTTTTACATGATCAGCGTGTTCATGTGTTAAAAATACTGCATCAATATCATCCACCGTATATCCATAGCGTTTCAACCCCTGAATAATCCTACGTGTGCTAATCCCTACATCAATTAAAACTTTCGTTTTACCACACCGAATAAACGCACAATTTCCCTGGCTTCCACTAGCTAACATACCCACAAAGCAATCCTTTGTTTGTGCTTCACCCAATATTTCTAAACCGGTATCCTGCGTTTTTATAGCAGGTACTTTTTGTTCTTCCCGTTTTGCACGTATACACTGGGCTAATTGCTGCAACGCTAATTCACTATCCTCCATAAAAGCCTCCTTGCTCCGTCCCCTACTAAAACTAATGTATAGATATTTCTATTTTACTGAATCATCCTACATTAGTTTTGTCTGCTCTCACATTTTTACATTATATCATATACAAGAAAAAAAAATCATGACCTTCTATGGTCATGATTTTTTCTCCTCTGCTTGTTGCTGCTGTAAATAGTAAAATAACTCTTGTTCCGTCATATTTTCAAACGGATTCGTTTCATCCCATCCTTTATATAATCCTGCAGCTTCTGCCTCAGCCACCGCAGCCCGAACTAACTGTTTCCCTTCAATCGTAGATAAACATATTGCCCCAACATCAATCAGTTGTTTTGCTAACTCATAATCATCCACCTTGCCGCCAACTTTTACGGCTAATTTGCCTTCACTCGCTTTACTTAACAACAAAACATCATCTACTTGTGGAACAGTCTGTGAAAATTGAGTAGACGTACGCACGGCTGAAATTCCCGCATTAGCAGCCATACGACATACTCGTGCAGTTTCATATGCATTCAGCAATCCCGTTTCTACAACAGCACATACAGGATGACCTGCGGCATTTTTTACCACCCGCCGCATATCTTCCGTAACATAATCCCATTCGCCACACTTCGCACGACCAACTGCAATTACCATTTCAATGCTATCAGCACCATGAGAGATAGCATATGCACATTCTTCTGCTTTAGCCGTCAATGCCATTGCACCTAACGGATAGCCTACTGTAGCGATAAGTTCTATCGGCTGAGATGTGATTAAACTTTTTGCATAAGATGTATACATAGAATTTACAATAATTCCTCGATAATGAAAGCGAATTGCTTCTTCACACAATTTTTTAATATCACCTGGCATCGTTTCTGCTGCAACCTGCATACTTTCAATATATGCCATAATATTCATATTATCACCTCAAGACAATCAACCATTAGTGTTGTTAGTATATCATACAGAAGATAAAAAGTCACGATTACATAAAAATACCGTCTTTGCAATGCAAAGACGGTATTCATGGTGGGCCTAGGTGGACTTGAACCACCGACCTCACGCTTATCAGGCGTGCGCTCTAACCAGCTGAGCTATAGGCCCATGACTAATGACTTATTTAGTATAACATATATAATTTTGTTGTCAAGTATAGATGGCAACTAATAAAATAAATTTTATATCAAATAAAAATAAAGCGAGCAAGAATTATCCCCTGCCCGCTTTACATTTATAAGAGTTCTTATTCTACTGGAACTTCGTCATTAATGCTAATAACTTTTCCTGGATTCATAATGTTCTTCGGATCCAATGCTTTCTTAACAGCTTTCATCAAGCGCAATTCCAAAGGATTGCCGTATTTTTCAAGCAAAGCTTGACGTTTATAGCCAATCCCGTGTTCGCCAGAAAGACGTCCACCGTATTCAACAACAATTGCATAGATTTCGCCTTGAATCTTAGGCAACATTTCGTTCCATTCTTCTTGTGACTTGTCATCTTTCAAGATATCAATATGAACGTTCCCATCGCCGCAGTGACCAGCACAATGCATTGCTACGTTATATTTTTCAGCCAACCGTGAAATACGTTGTACTGCTTCTGGAATCATTGTTAAAGGTACAACAATATCTTCCATCGAGAATACTAAGCTACGAGCACGGTCTGCTTCCAAATACGCTTTACGAGATTTCCAAATGATAGCGGGGTTTGCCACCAATACATCCAATGCCTTATTTTTACGAGCCAGTTCATCAATAATTTCACATTGTTCATCCAACGTATCTTCACTATCTCCAGAAATCTGAATAATAATATAGTTACCATTGTCGGAATGTTGTAATTTTTCATTCAAGAATATTTCTACCTGTTTAATAGATGCATTATCCATAAATTCTACACAAGTAGGTGTAATACCTGCATTCATAACAATCGGAGTTAATGCAATAGCATCGTCTAAGTTATCAAATACAGCTAATAAGTCCATTTGATATTTTGGCAAAGTTACTAAGCGAACGATTACTTTCGTAACAATACCTAACGTACCTTCTGAACCAATATATAAATGCATCAACATATAGCCAGTTGCATTTTTACGGAATTTACCGCCTAACATAACAACTTCACCAGTCGGAGTAACAACTTCGAGACCCATAACCTGTTCACGTGTTACACCATATTTTACAGCACGGTTACCGCCAGCATTAGTAGCTACGTTACCGCCGATAAAGCAAGAATCCCCACTGCAGGGGTCGCCTGCGTAGAAGAGACCGATTTTTTTAACTTCTTCTTGTAATACAGATGTTGTAACACCTGGTTCGCAAACGCATACCATGTTTTGGGTGTCAATTTCCAAAATTTTATTCATACGTTCAATCGAAATAATAACACCGCCATAAATAGCAACTGCGCCTGCTGCTAAACCCGTACCAGCAGCACGTGGAACCATGATAATGTCATTGTCATAGCATAATTTTACAACCTTAGAAACTTCTTCCGTTGTAGCAGGAAGAACTACTACTTGTGCTTCTTTCATGTAATGTGGATCTGTTACTTCGTCATGAGAATACGGCTCCAATTTTTCTTTATCCGTATATACATACTTTTCGCCAACAATTTGTTTAAGTTGTTCAATAATTTCAGGTGATACTGTGCCTTTTGCCATAGTGAATCCCTCCAATAATAAATTTTGTTGATACATATGACTAGCTTATATCGATACATAACACTATATATTAGTTCAGACAGCGTGAGATGATTATATACGATAATACGTATTATGGATCATCTTCCCCTTGCCTTCGCGTTTTATTATACCTTATTAAATAGAACATGTAAATTACATTATGACATTTCATTCATATGTTATTTGTATTAAAAAATTCACTTCTATGACATTTAGTTATGCCGCTTTATTGTTTTACAAAATATTCGTAACCCTAAATAAAATATTTCAATATATTTCGTTTTTCAATAAAAAATAAAATATACTGTTTTTTATTTTTTCCCTTTTAATTTAAAAATGGCCAATCAATTATAGTATACTATAGCGTTTTATTCTTTTCTGACGCCACAATAACCGCTTCCATCGCCGCAGAACGAAAACCATTTGTTTCCAATGACTTAACAGCTGCAATTGTCGTACCACCAGGAGAGCAAACCTGATCTTTTAATACGCCTGGATGCATTCCTGTTTCAAGTACCATTTTAGCCGCACCAAATACCGTCTGTGCGGCAAAAGTATATGCTAAATTCCTCGACATACCTTCATGCACAGCCCCATCAGCTAAGGCTTCAATAAACATATACACATAAGCTGGACCACTACCGCTAACACCACATACAGCATCTATTAATTCTTCTTTTACAATTTCGGCCTTACCAAAACTTCTAAAAATAGCTAAAGCATTGTCTTGTTCTTCTGCCGTAATATACTGATTAATAGCTAATGCCGCCATCCCTTCACCTACCATCGCCGGCGTATTAGGCATGACACGAATAATCTTTGTTTTTTCCTCAAATCCTTTCATTAATTGAGCCAATGTAACCCCTGCAGCAATAGAAATAATAACCGTATCAACCAAGACAGCTTTCCGTAACGCTGTCATAACATGCGGTATTATCGGTGGTTTTACTGCCATAATTAAGGCTTGTACATGCGAGGCTAATTGAGCTGGTGTATTTACTGCTTGAATTCCCAATTGGTCTGCTAATAACTGCGTATGATCAGTATGTATATCATATACAAATATATTTTCTGGAGCTATTGCTTTCGACTGTACCAACCCTTTGATAATCGCTTTTCCCATATTACCCGCACCACATATGCCTATTGTTTTAAACATAATACATCATCCTTTCTGTCTATATAAATTTATCATATTTTTACCTAAAGAAAAACCTACCGATATTATATATCGATAGGTTCTTCTCCTTATGCGTTCCCTACCGCCATAGCTGCATCTTTTATTTTTCTCGCTAACCCCATCAATTTTTTCTTCGACACAGAACAGACAGCAACACGTATTCCTTTTTTTAGAGGTACCAAAAATATATGTTCCTTTTCTAAGACATCACAAACAGCTTGTGCATTTGACATTGGTAAGGTGATAAAAAATCCTGCAACATACGGCACATAAGAAAGCCCACAAGCATCCGCTTCCGTAATAAATATATGTGCCCGTTCACGAATTAATTCTAAATATACCTGCCGTTGTGCTTCTAATGCCTTTAATTTTTTAGGATCTCGACAAATCGCACTCATTACCTTCATCGCGGCAGAATTTGAATTAGACCAAGTAGCCCGACTACTATATTGATTAATAGCCACAAATTCATCAGCAATGTCTTTATTCGGAGTAACGCAAATCATCGCCCCAATCCGTTGTCCATACAGGGTAAAACCTTTACTACATGTATACGCAACAACTACGAGTAATCGTTCGGGTAGACGACTAAATTTAGTAAAAAATTTACGACATTCATCTTTCTCACCGCTATAATCTAAATATGCTACATCTGGAACTAAAATAATGTTTTTAGTATAAGGGGGGCGAGTCATCTCACCTAAAAAGGCCAGTACCTTATCCCAATCTTCAGCGGTAAGAGAAAACCCAGTTGGATTATTAGCCGGTGAATTCATAATAATAACAATATTTTCCTGCTTTTCACTAACTACTTGTACCTGCTTTTGAAAGTCTTCAAAATAAAATAATCCTTGCTCATCAATCAACTCAAAACAACGTAATGAGCGATTATTGTCCCGACACATAGAATCATAAGCGCCCCAATGCCAATCACTTGCGATAATTTCATCGCCCCATTGCGAATAATTGTGAATAACGTGATGTAATGCCCCTGAACCACCCGAAGTTGCACAAGCACGAATATATCCCTCCGGCTTAGCATTACCAAAGCATTGAGTTATAACATCTTCCAAGTATTCAGAATACCCTTGAATAGGTGCATATGCCACAATCTCGCGTGGTGTAAGTGCTTTATACGCCTGTTGCACTACATCTAACATAACTAATTGCCCCTGCTCATCTAAAATAGCACCTACCGTACCATTAATGACCCGATCTACCCCAATCTCATCTGCCAACGCAGTAGCACGGTTATTCGCTCCAAAAATCCTATCCTCCGCATATTTTCCCCGTGCATGTGCTGCCGCTATACTTTTGACCACGTCAATCACACTCCTTTAATTTATAAATAATCAATTTATCCTTATCAGTAATACTATTTTTGTCTAAATTATTTTCATTTATATCCTGATATGTTTATTATTACTATACTATTAAAATTTTTCTTGCTTGTCAAAAAATTTTCCTACAAAAATAATTTTATTCTTGCTTGTCTATTTATAAATATATTTCATATTAATAATAATTCAAATTCATCATGCAGTTGATTATAATAAGAATATACTATTAATTTTAATGAAACATAAAGGAGTTTTATATGAAAAAATTAATCTACCTCTTATTCTGTATCATTTTTTCTTGTTTATTCATCCTTACAGGCTGTCGCCCTACCCCTTCATCACCTACAACCACATACAAAATCGGTGTACTTCGTGTACATGATAGTCTTCCCTTATATGTGGCTGAACACGAAAATCTATTTAAAGAAATGGGTGTTCCTATTCAAATCGTTGAATTTAACAGTGCACTTGATCAGCGTAAAGCTATGGAATCCGGTGCCCTTGATGGCATGATGACCGATATGATTGTAACTAGTCTCTTAAAAAAAGGTGGTACTGACGTTCGTATCATTGCTACGGCACTAGGTGCAACCCCTAAAGAAGGCCGTTTTCTAATTGTAAGTTCTCCCAATAGCACCATACAAACACCGACTGATCTATACAAAGGAAATGTAGCAATTGCTCATAATACTATGATGGAATATTTACTCAATCAATACGAAGAAGAGTTGCATCTTGATTCAACAAAAATCAAAACCATTCAATTGCCCAATCTTTCACTGCGTGTTGATGCCGTACTTGCAGGAAAAGATGTAAAAGCTGCTATTTTACCAGATCCATTAGCATCATATGCCGTTCAAAAAGGGGCTCATATTGTCATTGACGATACAAAATTAAAGGGAAATTACTCTCAATCCGTTATCATTATGAAAAAAAATATTCTAACCCAACATGCCAATGAAATATCCCGTTTTCTTTCGGCATATCATCTAGCCATTACACACATCAATGAAAATCCAACAGCCTATCGCACCTTAGCCTTACAAAAAGCGGGGATTCCTAAAGATATAAGCAATACATATAATCCTCCTTCCTTTACGCCTCATGCCTTGCCATCTCCACAGGAGGTCCAGCAAGTAATGCGTTGGATGGTAGCAAAGAAATTATTGCCAACACCTTATACATATGAAGAAATGGTAAAGGTATCCTAATATGAATGCTCTCCTTTCACTACAAAATATACGTTGGCAATATCCTAATTGTACTACGCCTATTTTCAACCATTTCAATTTGACGGTACAACCACAAGAGCATCTAAGTATTATGGGTGCGTCTGGCTGTGGAAAAACAACCTTACTACGATTAATGTGTGGATTATATATACCCCAAACAGGAACTATTTATTTTAAAGATAAACCTCTTCTACACCCTCATCCGGATATAAGTATCGTATTCCAGCAATATGGATTATTACCATGGAAAACTGTACGAGAAAACATTTTACTTCCCCTCCAATTAAAGGGGCAAGGAAATGTCCCTTTAGATTCCATACCCTTATACCATGCTCTTGGCCTAGCCGATTTAAGTGCATTCTATCCACATGAATTATCTGGTGGCCAACAACAGCGTGTCGCTATCGTACGTAGTTTAATAAGTACGCCTACCTTATTATTACTAGACGAACCTTTTAGTGCATTAGATGAAACGACAGCTTGCATCTGTCGGCAAGAAATAAAGCACTATATATCCACTACACAAGCTACACTCATACTCGTTACACATGATCATAACGATGCCACTTTATTCGGCAAAAAAATAATTGATTTAACTTCCAAAGGAGCATATTAAAATGCCTTATTATTCAGATTTACAACATCCTGCCTTTCACAAACGATGTAAATCTCTTATCCCCTATATCGTAACTCTATGTATACTACTCACCCTATGGCACATCAGTAGCCTTTATTTAAACACCCCCCTTTTACCAACTCCCTACAACGTGGGTATACAGGTGTTACAGCTTTGGTCTTCTCCTTTATTACAACCTCATATCTTTGCTAGTATGTACCGCTTATTATTAGGTATTGCTATCGCTTTTATATTTTCTATTCCCCTTGGCATGTGGAGCGGTTTCAGTCATCGCGGGAACCAACTACTTTCGCCATTTCTATACCTCTTTTATTCTATACCCAAAGTCATATTTCTACCTCTAATCATGCTGGCTTTAGGTATCGGCAATGCCACAAAAATTTTTCTGATTTCTTTTACTTTATTTTTTCACTTAACTGTTATCATTCGTGATGCGGTTCGTTCTATCGACCCTTTTCAAATAGATATTTTACGTTCTTTCGGTGCTACTCCACTGCAACTCGTTCGCCATCTATTATGGCCCGCTTCACTATCCCCCATTTTAACTTCATTACGAACAGGTTTAGGCATTGCATTAGCCTTATTATTCATTACCGAAACGTTTGCCTCCGATAAAGGTCTCGGTTATTTTATTATGAATGCCATGGAAATTCACAATTATGAAGAAATGTATGCTGCTATTATTACCTTAGGGCTCATTGGCTTATCTTTATATATCACACTAGACCAACTAGAAATATATCTTTGTCCATGGAAACATCAACAAAAAAATAACCCATAAGACAACCCTCACACATCATATGTGAGGGTTGTCTTATGGCTATATAGATTTTTTTATTTAGCTTGTTTTAAGGATAACACAGGATCAAAATATGAAAGTTTCGTATAATCCACATTGCCGCCATCCGTAATAGCTAAATCAGGAATTGCCGTAATCGGTAAAAATGACAAATAAAACATTGGATCTGGTAACGTACTACCCAAACGTTTCGTCATCTGATCCAATTCACGTTCTTTTTGTGCTAAATCTTCCGGTTCCAAATCAGATACAATGCCAGCTATAGGTAATGGCAAGAAAGAAAGTACTTCTCCATCTACGACTATCACTTGACCACCGCCTGCTTGTATTAGCGTGTTTGCTGCTAATGCCATGTCTTCATGATTCATCCCCGCCACAACTAAATTATTATCATCAGGTGAAGCCGTAGTAGCAATAGCACCACAAGTTAACTCCCATCCCGAAATAAATCCTTTAGAAATATTACCATTTTTTCCATACCGTTCCATTACCGATACATACGCTACATCTTTTTGTGCATCTACCTGTATCACGCCATCCTTAACCACCAATTCTACATCACGCCGTTTCCGCATAAAAGGACCTACGCTATGTATTGCTTCAATAGTAGCTATACCATTAGCAATATCTACATGATAAGCAAAGTCGTCAGCTTGTACAGGTGCATGAGAAACAGTATTCACCAAAGTAGTAGTGCGCTTCGGTGGTATATACTCAATCTGCGAAACTCCTTTTTCAACAACAATACGACCTTTGCTAAGTACTGTTTCTACATGAAATGTTCCTGGCTCATCTACCAAAATAATATCCGCTTCTTTTCCTGGTGCAATCGTGCCTACACGGTCATCAATATGATATGCTTGTGCCGCATTAATCGTTGCCATTTGTACCGCCGTCATTGGTGCTACGCCAGCTTGTATAGCCAACCGTACCAAATGGTCCATATGCCCATATTCTAATATTCCTCGTGCGTGCACATCATCAGAACAAAAACTCGTATGTCGTGCCACTCCAGCAGCACCCTCGGTAATAGCACGAATATTTTCTTTTAAAAATTTAGTAACTGCCGATTCTCGAATAATTGTGTGTATGCCTTTACGTGCTTTTTCCAATAACTCTTCATGATCATAACTTTCATGATCCACACGTACACCACTCATCAAATATTGATTAAGATCTTTTCCTCGGGCCAACGGACTGCATCCAAAGATAGGTTTATGCTGTTTCATAGCAGCCACCAATGCGGCAAGGGTATCTTCATCTCTAGTTTGCACTGCTTCACGCACTAATTCCCAAACACCAAAACAACGCGGATCTTTTTGATATTTTTCATGATCCTTTGCCGTCACGGAATAAGCAACTGTCGAAGTTGGAATTGTATACGGCGTCTTATAAGGAAGACCCCAAAACACTTTTAATGGTGATGCATCAATTTCCTGAAAAATTTCTTGCAATCCATCTAAACCTAAAACCGATATATATTCATCTAATCCACTTACAATACTCGTTGTACCATGTGGTAAAACAGCTTGTGCAAAACGAGTCATACTCATTTTACTGCATTCTACATGGATATGGCAATCAATAAGTCCTGGTACAATATATTTTCCCTTACAATCAATACACCGCGTATGTTCGCCCATATACTCGCTTATATCTGGTTCAACGGCAACAATCTTTTCTTTATATATAGCAATATCTGCTAAATAATACTCACCCGTATGAACATTCATGAGTGTTCCGCCGAGAAGAGCCACATCTGCTTTTATTTCAGCTGCACCTGCGGCAATATACTCAGCTAGCAATTCTGTTGTTATCATGAGTAACTCCTTATGCCTTCAATAATGTCAATGTATATAACAATAATAAAAATAATATGAATAATAGCCAAACTAACCAATTTAACTCTTTCTTTCGTCCAACCGCAAGCATTAACAGCGGATAAAACAAAAAGCCAAAAGCAATACCGTAAGAAATATTAAATGTCAACGGCATACCAACAATAATCATAAAACAAGGGAAGGCTACTTCAAATTGTTCCCAATGAATTTCACGTAAAGAAGATGCCATCAATACGCCAACAATAATTAAAGCTGGTGCCGTAACTTGTGCCGTAACCACCGCTAATAATGGAGAAAAAACCATGCTAAAAGCAAATAAGATAGCCACTACTACCGCCGTCAAACCCGTACGTGCACCCATAGCAATCCCTGCGGATGATTCCACATAAGCCGAAGTAGGAGTCGTACCTAAAATAGCACCGCCTAACATAGAAAAGGAATCTGCCATCAAGGCCTTGCCAATTCTAGGCATTTTTCCCTCATGAATAAATCCAGCTTGTTGTGCTAATCCTATTAACGTACCCGCCGTATCAAAAAAGGCCACCAAGAAAAATACAACTACAACCGCCCACATACGAAAATCTCCTAAAATGGCAGGAATATATTTAATACTTACACCCAACGTAGGAGTTAGACTGGGGGCCATCGAAATAATACGATCCGGTGGTGCAATAATACCTGTGATAAGTCCTGCCGCCGCAGTTAAAACAATACCATAAAACAATGATCCTGGAATTTTTTTAGCCATCATAACAGCCGTAACAAATACCCCAAAAATAGTCAACCACGTAGTCGGAACCGAAAAAGAACCAATCGCCACCAATGCATCTGGATCAGATACAACTAGTCCGCCACCCGAAAGACCTACAAAAGAAATAAAAATACCAATACCTGCTGCCATCGCATATTTCAAATCTTGAGGAATCGCATCAATGATAATTTCCCGTAATTTAAATACCGATACCAACGTAAATAAAACAGAGGCAACAAACACGCCTGCCATCGCATCTTGCCAAGGAATCCCCATTGCTAACACAACGGAATACGAAAAAAATGCATTATCACCTAAACCAGGAGCAATGCCGATAGGATAATTCGCTAAAATCCCCATCAATAAACAACCAGCAATTGCCGATATAGCTGTTGCCGTAAATACAGCACCCTTATCCATCCCCGCTGCGCCTAAAATACTAGGATTAACAAATAAAATATAGGCCATTGAGACAAAAACAGTTAGGCCGGCTAGGCACTCACGTTTAACCGTAGTATGGTTCTCCGATAAATGGAACCACCGTTCTAACACACCTTGATTAGATTGTTGATTCATATTTATCACCTCGTATTATTTATTATATGCTTTAACATAAGCATCAATTTCTTCCATATAAATCGCCTTTTGCTTTTCGCTAATCCAAGCAACCGCAAAGGAATTTTTAGCTAATTGAACTACTTGTTCCTGTGTCAAATTATATTGTGTCGCTAAAGCATAATAATTATCACTAATATATCCTCCAAAATAAGCAGGATCATCAGAATGTGGAGAAACCTTGACGCCGTGTTCCAATAAGGTAAGCACTTCTTTTCCCTTCATGTCGGGGCGGACAAATGTATTTGACAGCGGACAAGTTGTAAAACCAATATGATGTTTCGCTGCATATTCCACTAAATCCATATCTTCTACTATATTTGTGCCATGATCTATCCGCGATACCCCAATCACTTCTATTAATTCACGAATATGCGATATCGAATCTTTTTGATCAATATCGGCATGAGCCGTCAAATATAACCCTTGCTGCTCTGCCTCAACAAATTGAGGATAAAATTTAAGAGGCGGATTATTATGTTCATCCGAATCCAAGCCAATGCCAATTATTCGATCTCTATACGGCAAAGATGCCTGCCATGTTTCATACGCTGATAAGCGCGACCAATCTCGTAAAAAACACATAATCAACTGTGCATCAACATGTTTTGCTCGTCCATCTATGATCGCTTGATATAATCCATTAATAACTGTAGAAAAACTGACACCACGACTCATATGTGCTTGCGGATCAAAGAAAATTTCCGCATGCCGCACCGAATTTTCCACTGCTTTATCAATATAAGCCATCGCTAATTCATAAAAATCCTCTTCTGTGCGTAATACTTGCATCGCTGGATAATATACCGCTAAGAAAGAAGCCAAATCATCATATTGATAAGAAGCACGAACTTCTTCAATCGTATTTTGCCCTATATCAACACCGTTTTTCTGTGCCAATCGCAATTTCAATTCAGGCTCTAACGTTCCTTCTATGTGCAAATGCAATTCCGCTTTAGGTAATCCCTGTACAAATGCTTTAGTAATAATATTTGTCATATAACGCCTCCTATAGACCTATCATCTAAAAAAAACAAAGCCGTTCTACGCTACCAGCGTACAACAGCTTTCCCTTTTTCAAGGATTTCCAGCGCCACTGGAATCCCACTATTCAATTACTAAATTATTATACGCAACGAAAAAAAAACTGTCAAGAATCATTTCGCATTAAATAAGGGTAACCGTTCTAAATAAATAATATCTTCTCGATTCACAGCTTCCCCTTCTGCTAAAATGGCTGCTTGACCAACTACCTTTGCACCAGCTTTATTCATTAATTCACATAACGCCCTCATCGAACCTCCACTACTAATTACATCATCGACTAATAAAATGCGCTTTCCCTTAATCGTCTGAACATCACTATTCGATAAATATAATTTTTGTTTACCTTTCGTAGTAATGGAATTGTCTTCAACACTAATCGGATTATCCATATACGCCTTAATAGACTTACGAGCCACAAAATACCGTTTATGACCTAACTGTTTTGCCATTTCTGCCGCTAATGGAATACCTTTTGTTTCCGCAGTCAAAATATAATCTATATCTTTAGGTACTTTTTGTACCAATGCGTTTGCTGTCTTGTCAACTAATTCTACATCTCCTAAAATAACAAAACTAGCAATTGCCATCGTATCAGATATGTTTAATATCTGTAATTTTCGTGTAAGTCCTGCTACTTTCAATTCGTACCATCTTGGCTCCATCATTTAGTCACTCCATATTCTATTTACGCTTATAATAAACGCAGAAAAATCTATTTTTATTATACTATAATGTATGAATAATATCTATATACTTCATTCATATCTTTAAGAATAAAAAATTTAGATTCTATTTATAGAAAAAAATTTTCCCCAAATACATAATAACAATAAAGCCTTGATACCCTTTATTTCAAGTATCAAGGCTTTATATCCAAAAAGTATTAATAAGCCCAATGGAATAAATCCGCAAAATCAGTAGCTTGTACGGGAATCGGATTTCCAGGCAAACAACTATCTTGTAATGCATGTTCTATCATTTGTGGTATTTCCTTCAAATACCCTTCTAAGGTAATACAATTGGATATAGCACTAATCCCTGGAACAACCCCCGTTTTTTCTCTTAATTGGCAAATAGTAGAACATAACACTTGCACGGCATCGATCGTTTTCATCGTACGCGGTGCCAATCCTAGTTGATATACTATCTCAGCATATTTTTCAGCTGTACCACCATGTTTACTATTAAATTGAATACCTATGGGCAAGGCGATAGCACAAGCCATCCCATGAGGAATATGAAAAACGCTTCCTAATTGATGTGCCATACTATGTACAACGCCTAATCCCGCCATATTAAATGCAATTCCCGCCATATTAGACGCTTCTGCCATTTTTTCACGAGCTAACATATTATTGCCATCCTGATAAGATGTAATAAAATACTTCATAACCAAATCAATTACCTTATAAGCTAGTCCTTCTGTAAAAGAAGTACTAGCCTTTGCTACATATGCTTCTAATGCATGTGTTAAAACATCAAAACCCGTATTTGCCGTAATACTTGGTGGTACTGAAAGCGTTAGATGTGGATCTAAAATAGCGATATCTGCATACATCGAATTTTCAATAATAGCAATTTTTCGCTGTTCCTCCGAGTCAGAAATAACCGCAAAAGAAGTCATTTCAGATCCCGTACCACTTGTCGTAGGAATAGCAATAAACGAAGGTTTTTGACCTATTATCTTACTATGTAAAGCAAAATATATGGCTCCTTTTACAGTATCTATTGATGAACCACCGCCAAAGCCAATAATAATCGTGGGCTGTAATCGAAGTATTTCCACTAAAACCTTTGCAACAATAGACAGGGATGGATCTGGTTGCACTCCAGAAAAAATCACTACTTTATTTGACTGTTCAAGTTGATGGAGCACAAAATCAACCATCCCATTCTTTTTAAGAAAATCATCGCAAACAATTAAAATTCGTTCCTGACGATATACTTGCAATGACATTAACGAATCGCTTCCCGAAATTACCTTTGTTAAAATTTGGCACGTAACCACAACACATCCCCTCCGCCTAACGAATATTAAACATATCCTTTAATACGCATTCCCGACGTCTACAAAATGAACGTGGACTCGTTAATCCTTCTCCCGTAGGACCTGCAATAGTAAAAGTAGGATAGCCTTGTCCACCAATACCTAATCCTGCATAAGAAGGACCATTTTTCACAAAAATAGTAGTTTCCATTAATTTAGCCATTTTACTTAATTTTGCAATATTAGTAGAATGCATCATCGCACTGTGCCGATTGCCATGTTCTGCTTCATATGCCCACGCAATCGCTTGATCAACATTTTCACATCTAACTAACGGTAAAATAGGCATCATCATTTCTTCTTGTACAAAAGGATGTTCTTTATCCGTTTCCATAATAATCAACCGCGTTGTATCATCTACTTCAATCCCAATTTGTTTTAAAATATACGCAGCTGATTTTCCCACAAACTCAACTTTAGGTCCACTACCATCTTCTTTGGAAACTAATTGCCATAATTTTTCTATACAATTATCATTTTTTATTTCATAAGCACCCGCACGCTTCATATTAATTAGCAAATAATCAAAAATAGAATCCACCGCAAATACTTCTTTTTCTGCAATACATGGCACATTATTATCAAATGAACTTCCCGCTACAATATCCTTTGCGGCTTGCTCAATATTAGCCGTTTCATCTACAACAACTGGTGGATTTCCCGGTCCTGCTCCAATAGCCTTCTTTCCTGAAGACAATACTTTTTGCACAATAGCAGGTCCTCCCGTTGCTACTAACATCCGAACTTTCGGATGATGAATCATTATATCAGTCGCTTCTAAAGAAGGATTAGCTACCATCGTAATCATATTGTTTGGTGCTCCTGCTTCAGCTAAAGCTTTATTTAATGTCTGAATTAAATAAATAGATGTTTTTTTTGCTCTTGGATGTGGACTAAAAACAACCGTATTTCCTCCTGCGATCATACAAATTGAATTATTAATAATCGTTTCCGTTGGATTCGTAGTAGGCGTAATCGCCCCAATAACACCAAAAGGGCAATATTCAAACAACGTTAACCCATATGCACCCGTGCTGGCTTCCGTTCTTAAATCTTCTGTACCTGGTGTAAACTTAGCTGCCGCTGTATTTTTAATAACTTTATCCGTGTATCGGCCTATTCCCGTTTCACATACAGCTAACCGCGACATCCGTTCCATTATCTCTTGTTGTAAACAAGTTTTTCTAATAATATCTACCCAACATTGCCGTTGATTAGGTGTTTGCTTCAACACTTCCCGTTGTGCCTTTTCAGCTGCTGCAATCGCTTCTTCCATCTGTGAAAATACACCATAATTGGTATCAAAAGCACTTTCATAAGCCGTTTCGCCCATTTCTTTTTGTACTCGCTGTACTGCCCTTGCTACCATTGCTTGTAATACTGATGAATCAATGTCCATAATACAATCTATCCTCCTATCTTTTGTTGCATAGCAATCCCTAATGGCGTAACAAATAAAGAATGATTTGTCTTATAGGTAGGAATATGTAATATCCGCTCAAAAATATGTTCAAAACCAGTAAAACTACATGCACCACCCACTAAATATAATTTTTGAACAACATACCCTTCTATGCTTTGTGCAGTAATCATCGCCATTTTTTCAATAACGGGACGTATTAATGATAATATGGTATCTTTATTGGTTTCATCTTTTTTTAACTGTTCTGCTTCAGAAAAAGAAACATGATGATAGCCAGCTAACACTAAGGTCATATGTGTTCCACCCGTTGCTTCATCAGCCGTATGCACAACCTGCCCCTTTTCTAATACACTTATCCCCGTAGTTCCTCCACCAATATCAACCACAGCTCCTTCTGTTATATCTAATACGGATGCCGCTGCCGTAGGTTCATCAACCACTTGTATTACTTCCATATCCGCACTTTCTACACAATTTACAATACAGCGTTCATTTCCTGGTAATATACCTGGAGGAATAGCCGTAGAAGCTTCATTAATTTCTACACCTATCCTTTCCTCTAATGCACATTTCATCTTACGAAGTATATTTACAGCACCCATATAATCTACAACAATACCATCTTTAACAACTGTTGATGGCATCGTCATACCTGCAACAGGATGATTATACTGATCAACAATAGCCATAACAATATTAGAAGTTCCTAAATCAACCCCAATATGAAAAGGTGGCTCTGCTGGTGCAACCTTACCTGTATTAATTAATTCTGCGAATAGTTGTAACAACTCATGTTCAATGATCATATCGTACCTCATTCATCCGAAAATTTTCTCTGTAAATTATTGTTTTTCCATAATCAACATCTTATCCCTATTGAATCGAATCAATAATACCAATAATAGCTAAATCAATTGTTTTTGTTTTGGTGGTATCTGATGTCCGTACAGCCGATCCACTGGCAATTAACACTTTTTCACCAATACCAGCACCAACATAATCAACTGCAACTTCTTCAATTCCATACGCCTGACCATCTTTATTCTCGCATTGCACAATCATTAATTTAGCACCAACCAAACTTTCTTCTTTTTTTGTCGATACAATAGAACCTGTAACTTTACCGATTCGCATATCAACCACCTTCTATTCTAATAGCATTATCCTACTATATATTCCTTATTTTTTTACTCTTTTTACATGACCTTTCGAACGAACGGAAGGTTTGCTTTTTGTTGTTACCATATTTTTCTGACTTGTCTTTTCTTGTTCCTGCGGTTCACTCGGCAGCTCCACAGAAGCCGTTTCATCCTGACATATAACGTCCTTAGCTAACTGTTGTTCTACCGCTTGTTTCTCTTCTACTGTTTCTTGATTGCTACTATTATCTTCTAAACTCACCGTTTTTTTTCGTATAAATAATGTTTCTACTCCTTCATGCGGTCTAGCAATAATATCCGTAGATACTAATGTGCCATATCTCTTAGCAAGAGCACTTCCTGCTTCAACTGCGGCACGTACAGCACCAACATCTCCCAATACTTTTACAGTCATCAAGCCATTTCCTTTGGCTCTTTCCCATTCATGAATTGTAATATTCGCCGCTTTTGCCATGGTATCAGCCACTTCAATAGCCGTACTCAACCCCTTAACTTCTACCAAACCTAATGCTTGTTTCACTGACATCACCATCCCTTACGAATTACAACTATTCCCCTTTTTTCTATCATTTCTGCAGCAAAAGAAGTCACTATTGCTTTAGGCAAAATATACATGCACCCACCTGGAGGAATATGATTAATATCTTTTACCGTAATAATCGTATCGGGGATAACCGCCTTATTTCCATCCCCTTCTGGCAGCATATTATTAGCTTCTTTTTCAACAGCTGATACTAATGATCCAATAGATATACCATACGATAATAATTGACGATAATATGAAAAAATCATTTTTTTATATGTACACGGTTCTTGGCCTGTAAATTTTTGTAATCCTGCTAAAATAAAATGTACTGCTGCACCTACCTGTATACATCTCTCTCCCCATTGTGTAATAAACGAATCTCCTATGCACAGAGCCATTTTTGCTGCCCATGTATGCGTCATAACAGGATAAATCGTAAGCGAATCTTCTAACGGCAATGTATTCGATTCATGCCACAAAGAAATGCGTAAAGATGGTGATTTATCCTTCCAAAAACAAGGATACTGCTGCCCCCATTCATCTGGAATGACAGCAGTAACCGTTTCCCAAAAAGATAACGCTTGTGTAATGAACAGATCTAGGCCGGGAAAAGGACGATCAAACACCAGATAAACTGGTCGTGTTTTTTTGCTTGGTTGATCTTTCTGCATCATTTGTATAACCGCCGCAATACACTTTTTTAACTGATCTTCATTCCATTCCATATGGCCTTACCTCATTAATCTAAATGAGGCAAAATTTTTTCCACATCTGAATGAGGACGAGGAATAACATGAACAGATACAACTTCTCCTACTACTTTTGCTGATGCTGCACCTGCATCTACGGCTGCTTTTACAGCGCCTACATCGCCACGAACCATTACAGTAACTAATCCAGAACCAATTTTTTCATACCCAATCAACGTTACATTGGCAGCTTTTACCATTGCATCTGCTGCTTCTATCGAACCTACTAATCCTTTTGTTTCAACCATACCTAATGCTTCATTTGTCATCTGAAAAACCTCCTATGTCAAAAAAATATTAAATATACGGGGTGGTAGTTGATTTTGGTTCATCCCCCAATGCCCCTAATAACGTTTTGCCTACTTCAATGGCTGCTTTAACCGCTTGCCGAACTGCACCGGAATCGCCACTAAAGCACAAAATTGTTTCATTAGAAAAACTTGTTTTACCATTTCCGGGCGAAGCATAATTAACAATTTCTACATTGGCAGCTTTTACCGCAGTATCCGCTAACACAACACCAATAGCCGCAGGCCCTGCACAAGTCATCCCAAATGCTTTACCAAATTTAGCCCCCAAAGCTTTTTCCAAACAATAACTTGCTCTAGCCGAATATTGAAATTCTAAATGGCCTGCATCATTGGCATATACATCGCCAAAATATTTAGGTAATACTTGTAAAGCCGTTTCTACCGCACGCCGTGCATCAGAAACATCCTCTGCTCCAATAAGAATCAACGAACCATGTCCTGCTCCACCTTTGGTATCCCGTGGCAATTCTACTGAAATAACTTCAGTATTCGTAGCCTTAACTGCATCATCTACTGCCATAATTTGCGGACCTGCACCAGTACGTCCACCAATAATCCCAATAGAACGATAAGATCCTAAATTCATCGCATCCTTTAACATGGGATCGACACTCGCAATAACTAACCCAATCGTATCCCCTGTCGATGTACCCACAAATTCAGTTCTTCCTAAGACTGAATGTATACCCGTAACACCTTCTGTTTTGTTGAGATTTACCGTTTGATTATCAACAGGTGTCTTGGTTTCTAATTCAGCTTTTACTTGACTCATTACTTTTTCTAATAATTGCTGATCCATATTAACCTCCTTAAGATGCATCTCCAATACGACAACGAACACCTTCTTGTTCAACTACCTCACGATATTGTTCTAAATCTACATTTCGCAAGGATGCTGTACTCAATCGTTGCATTTTATATTCCATTCCTAGCATCTTATATTTATTAACCCCCAATTCATGATATGGCAATAAATGCACATATTGAACATGTTGTAGGGAAGATGCAAAACGAGCAATATCTCTAATTTCTTCTTTTGAATGATTAAATTTCGGAATAACGGGGACACGAATAATAACATTAGAAGTATCTGCTATTGTTCTAGCATTTTGCAATATAAGTTCATTAGAAACGCCTGTATATTGCCTATGTTTTTCTGGATCCATATGTTTAATATCCAGTAAGATGGTATCAATATAAGGTAATACTGGTAAAATGCGTTCTGTTGCCGCACACCCTTCCGTTTCAATCGCCGTATTCCAGCCCTGTGCTTTACAAGCTTTAAATAGTTCACATGCAAATTCAGCTTGCCCAAAGGGATCTCCACCCGATAAAGTTACGCCACCACCAGAATGCCGAAAAGTAGACCGATCTTTTTTTAATACTTCCACTAAATCTTTAACTGTCACTCGTTCCCCTTTCATCTCTAATGCACTGTACTCACATACCTTTACACAAGCACCACTACCTGTACAGTTATGATAAGAAAAAGTACGTGTTCCATCCTCCAAAAATCGAATTGCTTTTTGTTCGCACACCGCTTCACAACGTCGACATTGCACACATTTAGATGCATCATACATCACAACTGGACGTCGACGCTGTGACTCGGGATTGCTGCACCACCAACAAGATAAAGGACAACCTTTCAAAAACACAATCGTACGAATTCCTGGACCATCATTTAACGAAAAGCGTTGTATATTAAAAATATCTCCTTCAGCCTCGTAATCAATTGGTACAGTAGACATATATATACACCCTCTTCGTCTTTGACATAACTAATGTCTCTCATTAAAATGTAAATTCTGTACGATCAATAATATTATCCTGAACTTCTTTAGCTAGCGAAATAAATTGAGCGGAATATCCAGCTACACGAACCACTAAATCTTTATGCTTTTCTGGTTCTTTTTGTGCTTCTACCAGCGTCTTTTTATCAATAACATTAAACTGAACATGCATTCCTTTATTATCAAAGTATGCACGGCACAAAGCAGCAAATCGTTTTAATCCTTCGTCGCCAGATAATGCGATCGGACTAAATTTTTGATTATATAACGTACCATTAGAAAATGTTTCGTGCTCCAATTTAGCAACAGACATAACCGCCGCAGTCGGTCCATTGGTATCACAACCAGCTCGAGGTGATACCCCATCAGCAAGAGGTGTCCATGCTAATCGGCCATCTGGAAGAGGTGCTACATCTTTACCAAACAATACATTGGCCGATACAGGATAACAACCAGCTTGGAATTGTCCGCCACGAGGATTTTTATACTTTTGTACTTCCCGTGCATAAATTTGCCCTGCTTCTCGAGTAATCATATCTACAATATCATCATCATTGCCAAACCAGGTTGTATTTTCCATAATCCGTTTAATTTGTTGATATCGAGCAGCATTTGAACTTACAGAAGGTCTTGTCGATTCGCGTAAAACGCCTTTTTGTGTTAAATTCTTTTGCAATTCATTAATATCAATATTACCATTTTGAGAAAGAATTTGTTTTACCGCTTCATAAATTTTGGCTTCATCTACTTCATACGTAGCCGAAGATGTATTGGACATATCAGAGTGATCAAACCAAGATGCCATCTTGCCTGTTTCATCAGGATAGCCAAAATTATTTTCAATCGCTTCTTGCAATTCTGCTAAACTAACTTCACCATTTTCAAATACATGTTTTTGAATAGCCGCAAAAGAATCCCCATTATCGGCAACACCAAACGCCTGTGGTCCCGTAAAGTTATAAATGGCCCCCCCTTCTTGTACCGATTTTCCTCTACCTAAGCAATCTTCTACCAATGCCGATTCAAATGGTAACGGGGCTCTTTCTGCATGAGCATAATCAACAGCATTATCCGCTTCTACCAATAATTTCACAAAATATTCCATCTGTTTCTGATATGCCACCATTAATTCTTCTAAACTCTTAAAGTCTCTTAATTCTCCCGTTTTAGGTCCTAATTGAATTTTCCCACACCGACCATTATGTAACGTAATATCTAATACTTTAGCAATATTAAAGAATGCTGCATCATGCCAACCTTCTGTTTTATGTGGTACTTGTGGTTCTACACAACCAATAATGCAATAATTTCGTGCATCATTTAAAGGAATTCCTCTATTCATCATGGCTGGTATAATAACTTCATCATTATACATAGCAGGATATCCCAATCCCAAACGAACTAATTCGCAAGCACGATATAAAAATTCATCTGGCGTTTTATTAGAATAGCGAATAGAGAAAGAAGGTGCTGCCATAGCAACATGGGCCGCTGCTTCTATCATCATATATGACAAAGGATTAGTTGCATCCATTCCATCTTCATTTATCCCACCACATTGAATATTTTGGAATAAAGCATATCCCGCAAAAGCCTGATCCGAAACATCATCTCTTGTTTTATTTAAGTCATTAAACTTAATCCAAATATTATCCAATAACTCTTGTGCAAACTCTTTACTGATCGTCGTATCTGACGCCAAATGAGGATACATATATTGATCAAATCGTCCTGGCGAAATCGAATGTCCGTTCGATTCAATTTGCATAATCAATTGTACAAACCAAAATGTTTGCAACGCTTCCCACCAATTCGTAGCCGGATATTCAGGTACACGCCGACAATTTGCTGCGATTTGTGTTAATTCGGCTTTACGCAAACTATCTGCCTCTGTTGCCGCTAATTTTTCACACAAATCAGCATAACGATTAGCATAAGCGATTACTGCCCGATACGTGATAATGACCGCATCATAAAAGTCTCGTTTTTTAATATCTTCAGGCACACCTGATGACAATTTGCTTTTAGCATTTTCCGCTTCTTTAATAATACCTGCCGCACCTTGGCGAATCACTTTATCGTAATTAACGCATACATGGCCAACCCCATTAAAATAGTAATTGCCTACTGTAAACACTCCATTATCCTGTGCATCCCGGCATGCTTTAGACATATAGCTAGACGCTAATGCACTCGTAGTCTTGCCTGGCCAATACAAAAACGCATCATGCAACCGTTTTGCCGTATCTTTAGGAATGACAAATGGATCGGCCATACGAGTTGCCATTGTATCAAATTCTTTTTCAATCCATTCATATGAATATTCTGGATAAATTTGGCACCCATGAACACTGACCGTTAATGATCCTACAATTAATTCATGGTCGCGAATCGTAATCGGCGTTTCTGTTAAAATTTTTTCAACAGCCTTTGCCCGACGAATAATAATAGGATATCCCTCAGTTTCTTTATATGATGCCGTAATCAATTCAGCTCGATCCGCTTCCACCGTTGGGGTCGCATCATAAATAGCATTTTTCAATGCTTGGATCCTAGTTGTCGGTTGGGTAAATCCTTTGGCTAATACATCCATTACATAAACCTCCTTATCGTTATTATCTACTTAATTAAAAGCACATATAGTTCTTTCTTTCACAAAAAGTATATCAAACAAAAATGCAATTTTATTATGATCCATCGTTATAAACACCACTTTTTTGTCTATTAAATAGCCAAAAAGTAGCAGTATACTATAAATAAATGTTCTTTTTATAAAACAAAAAGCCGCATTCATTCTCCATCTTCTGAATGCGGCTTTTTGTTTTATATGAATTATTTCACAAATACAACTTATTTTTCTATGCTATTTCTTTTTCGATATACATGCGGAGTTTCTCCTGTATATTGTTTAAATATTTTGCAAAAATAACTAGTTCTATGATAACCTAATTTTTTCCCAATGCAATCAACAGATTCATTTGTTTGACATAACATCTTTTTTGCTTCACAAATCCGGCATTGATTAATATATTGCATTAAATTCATATTCATTTCTTGCTTAAATATCTTCGATAAATAAGATTCACTTAAAAAAATTTCTTCAGCAATTCTTTTTAAACATAAATTACTATGCAAATTACGTTTAATAAAAGATATTGCCGTTTTTATTTCTGGTCTAATATTAATTTCCTCAGGTTCCTGCATATCTCTTTCATTTTCTGTCAATACGCTCATATTATATCCCTGAGCTTGCAAACAACAAGGAAATTGAGATACCACCAATGTTTGTAACACTCTCGATGCACTCATAATTTCTTCATACCGATACGCTGGTGCTGACTCAAAATAAAGTTTTGCATTAGCGTTATCATGCCAATACGTAGGTTGCTGTAAATATTCTATCCGCTTATCCTGTAAAACCACTTGTCCCGAAATAATAAATCCATATAATTTATTTTCTTGAATAATAGGCACAGCAAAATCCACCAAGCCAGAATGGCAGCGATAGGGACAACAATACTGTCTTTTTAAAGTCTCTACACCGCCACATAAATCGCACTGATAGCACCGATCCCGAAAAGCTGGTATGCTTCTCATAAATTGACAAAACTTCGTAAATTTATATTTCGTAGATCGTTCATGTCCCCGAATATCTACATAAACACATGCAATACCTGTAGCATGTGCATAATCATGTAAAATATTCTCTACAGTCCGTTTCACTAATGTTTCTTTTGAAAGCGTAATAGTCATTTTTCATAGCCTACCTTTCTTTCTATTAATACATTCATGTTGCCGCGAACGATCTTCTCCCTATATTCATTAAATATTTATATACAATTTTATTACTTATATTACTACCTAACTATATAAATTTATGTGTCACTTTATAAATGATATTATTTATTTTCTTCCGATTTTATATAATACAATTATCTTTGTTTTCCCATATTCATGTCAAGATAAGTCGAGTTATCTCGTTGAAACTGAATAAAATTATGTTATTTTTTTAAGATTTAGATAATATTTTAAAATTATTTTTATATAATCTAGTATCGATATTACATGATATTAATTATTATATACACTTCATTTGTATTACAGGCAGGGAAAATACTTTTTCCCTGCCTGTAATACAATTATATATTCTATTCTACATTCAATACCTTACGAGGATTTAAAATAGAATTAGGATCTAAAGCCTGCTTAATTTTCTTCATCATCATCAACTCTACCGGATTCGTGTATGTTTCCATATAATCAACTCGTTTTACGCCGATACCATGTTCGCCTGACAATTTACCTCCTAAAGAATATACAAATGGATATGCCTGTTTACGAAAATCAGCCAGCTGTCTTTCCCATTCCGTCTTTTCTAAATTGCCTCGTAAAATCTGAAAATGTAAATTACCATCTCCCGCATGAGCTAAACAAAATACTTGAAAATCATATGCCGCTGCCATCTGTACAACAGTTTCAATACACTCAGCAATTCGCAAAACAGGTACTACTAAATCTTCCGAGGTGGCTTCTTTCGATAATTCACGCGTGCTTTCCAAACAACTCCGCCGCACTCGCCAAATACGTTCATCGGCTTCTAATATATCCGTTGCACCTGCCGCTTCACATATATTCGATAAGCGTTCAATATTATCCTGTAATTCTTCTTCCCGATATGTATCTAAAGAAACAATAACATAATACCCATCTTGCCAATGCGGCAGTTGTAATCGACAATACTCATTCGCCCGTTTAACAAAGCGATTGTCCATAAACTCAACAGAAGTCGGATTCAATTTTTCTTTTATTAAATTAGGCACAAAGTTAATTGCCTTTGATAAATCAGTAAATACCGCCAATGCATCAAAATGATACAAAGGTGTTGGAATTAATTTCAACGTAGCTTTTGTAATAACGCCCAATGTTCCTTCCGAACCAATAATCAATTGCTCTAAACAAAAACCAGTCGAACATTTTTTTAAATTGCCACCGAGTTCCACAATTTCTCCTGTTGGTAAAACTACTTCAATAGCATATACTTGATGCCGTGTTGTCCCATACCGCACCGCTTTATTCCCCCCTGCATTTGTAGCTAAATTACCACCAATTAAACAACTATCGGCACTACACGGATCCCCTGCATATAACAACCCCTTTTCTCGTGCTGCTTGTTGTATATCTACCGTACGTACACCTGCTTCAACGACCATAAATAACCCTTCTTCATTCAATTCAAGAATACGATTAAGCCGTTCTAACAATACCACAATGCCGCCGCAAACAGGAATCGCACCGCCGCTTACGCTTGTACCTGCACTGCGTGGGGTGACGGGAATATGATAAACATTAGCAAGTTTAATTATAGCCCCAATTTCTTCTGCATTAGCTGGGGCTACAACTACTTCCGGCATTGTCCACAATTCAGGTGCCATACTTTCGTCCGATGAATAGGAAATTAGCTCATCTTTATTCATTTTTACATAAGATGGGCCTACTATATGTTGCAATTTTTCTATAACTTCTGTCGTTACTTTTTGATACATATACTACCTCTCCTTACTATAATAAAAATTAAAAACATGAAATCCCTACTAAGATTTCATGTCCTCCATATATTTATTCTTTTATCGCATCATGGTACCATTTTTTCCATTGCTGAAGAGATTTTTTATCCTCTCTAATCCCTTTTAATAGCGTTTTTTCTGAATTTTCCATATGCCGCTTAGCCACTTTTCGTGCCATAGAACTATTATGAGCAGCAATATTTTCCACCATTTGACGATGTTCTTCCCACGTTGCCGTAAGTCTACCCGGATAATGCATAGATATAGACCGAAAACGCAACATCTGCTCACGTAAATTATGTAAAATATCTACTAATCGTTGATTTCGACTCGCATGATATAATACATCATGAAACCGTACATCTGCATCCACAATACGTTCAAATTCATCTCGTTCAATATATCCATTAATTTCCACCAAAATACGCTCCAAGCATTCCAATTCTTCCGTAGTAATCCGCTCGGCTGCCAATCCGGCAGCTAATTCTTCTAAGGCTCCTCGAATTTCAAATACTTGTGCAATATCTTTAAGCGATATATCGGCAACATAAGTCCCTCTTCTCGGTACCATCACGACAAACCCTTCTTGCTCTAATTGTCGTATCGCTTCTCGTATTGGGGTCCGACTGACACCCAAAGTATCGGCTAACGTTATTTCTCGCAATCGCTGTCCTGGTGACAATCGCCCATCTTTTATAGCCTGTCGCAATGCATCACTTACCACTTCACGGAGTGAACGATACGTGTCTAATTGTATCGGCGCTAATGTATATTCTTTTTTCTTATCCATTTAATACACCCTCACCCTATTAACGTTGTCCTATAATAAGCAATACCTTGGTGGTGTGCTTCTTTCTCCAACATTTGTAATTGTTTTTCATCTACGTCAGAAGATATCAATGCAAATACAGCCGATCCACTGCCACTCATCAAGGAAGGAATGCCAAATGCCGAAAACAGAACTTTACACTTCTGTATTAACGGCTTTTCCGGAAGTACTAATTCTTCAAAAGTATTTTTCCAAATAGAAACCAAACGAATCATATTTTTTTCATATACACATTGTATAATCTCTTGCATCGGAACCAATTCAACCTGTTGCCGTTGATCAAATAAAGCATATGCCTCTTTTGTCTGCACAGCTACATCAGGATGTAGCAACACCACATGCCAAGGTGGCAGCGATGGTAACTTTTTCAAGATTTCCCCCTTGCCCATACCATGCATGGTTCCCCCATGTATACAAAATGGAACATCTGCACCTAACGTTTCTCCCAATTGACATAATTCATCTACCGACAAATGTAACTCCCAAATTTTATTTAATCCGCGTAAAACAGCAGCTCCATCTGCACTTCCGCCTGCTAACCCAGCCGCCATAGGTATATTTTTTTTTATATGAATATGTAACGGTGTTTTATTTTTGGCATATGTACGCAATAACTGATATGCTTTATAAGCCAAATTACTTTCATCACATGGAAGCCCCTGATGTGTACACGTAAGTCGAAATGTAGAAGCTTCTGTAAATTGAATAATATCCGCTAATCCAATCGACTGAAATACCGTATTAATCGTGTGATACCCATTCGTGCATCGTCCCGTAATAGCCAAACCTAAATTAATTTTGCCACAGCCTTTTTCTTCCCACATATCTACTCCCACATCAAATCCAATAATAAAGCTTATTCCATATTTTAAATCAGTATCCCTCTATGTTATAATAATTTCAGTTAAGTTCGCTTGATGATATCCTTCATATTTATCAATTATACTTTTTTTTATCCCAAATGACAATCATTTAACTATATTAGGAGTAGATATATTATGTCTTTAATCCATTTCTTTTCTATATTAAACAAAGCAAAACCATATATTGCTGCTATTGTCGGTAATATTATTTGCGGTTTAGGTATCAACGCCTTTTTTATCCCTCACCATTTATTGAGCAGTGGCTTAAGTGGAATTGGGATTATTATTTATTACGCCTTAGGTTTCCCCGTGGGAACAACCGTGTTTATTTTAAATATTCCCATTATGATTGCCTGTTACAAATATATGGGAAAAACCTATACCTTAATTAGTTTAATCGGTACCGTTCTCTTTTCCGCGGCAATTGATTTTACTGCTTTTACTGCACAATGGGATATCATCAAAGATCCCATGTTATCTTGTATAGCTGGAGGCATCACAACTGGATTCGGCTTTGGTATTCTTTATAAATATAATGTCAATAGCGGTGGCATGGATGTCGTAGCCGCTATTGTAAAAAAATACTACTCCTTAGAAATGGGAAATGTTGTAATGGGAATGAATACTTTAGTTCTCTTATGTTCAGCCTATATGTTTTCTTTAGAACCAGCGGTGCTCACTTTTGTCGGTATTACCATCGCTACTATTGTTACCAATAAAGTCGTAATCGGCATGAAACAACGAAAATCCGTTATCATTATTTCTAATCATGCTGAAGAAATAGCGAATGTCCTTATGCGCTATATTGGACATGGTGCAACTTATTTATACGGTCAAGGTGCTTATACTATGCAAGATAAACGGATTATTTATGCCGTTATCAAATTAACGGAAGTATCTAAAATAAAAGAAATTGTAAATAAACTAGATTCCTCAGCTTTTATGATTATCAGCGATGCCTCAGAAGTCGTTGGACGGGGGTTCACAATACCTGCGCCAAAATATCATACCCATCCAGGCGATTCATTAGTCATGCCTCGGACACGCACGTCACGTCCACCTGAATATTAATTACCGAAAAAAAGATAGGCGATTTATTCAATCGTCTATCTTTTTTATTACAAATCTTTAATAACAAAAGAAATATCCCATTTCTTTTTCACTTGTTTATACGTCGCTCTCCATGTAGCAGAGTGTAAATCACGAATCCATGTATATTGCCTTTCCTGTAAACGATGAGTGTCTATATCTCGTGTCAACGAATATAAAAATACATCCTTATCCGTAATAGCATATCCTAGTGAAACCCCTTCTTGTCGAGGATATTCAATAGCATCAAACCGATATGGTGTTTTTCCTTGAATATCATGGTATTTATACCAAAAAGTAGCCCATCCTTTGGTAGTCAATCGCTGTGTCAACGAAATTCCACCATATCGATCAAATCGAGCTTGTTTTTGTCTGGAATACCCATCTTTTTGAAATCCAATATATCCTTGAACATATGCTTTGGGCCAAATAGCCCAAGGCTGATGAGAAACTTCTCCTTTTATCCCCCAATGCCAACCAGAAACCTGATGATTTTCCCGCCAATAACCTCTATCTATTTTCCATTTCAAAAAAAAGGACGATTTCCCTAAATACAAACGGGATGATACATACTCTACATTAGGCCATTTCGTAATCCAAGTAGGTGCTTCTATATCTGTACTTAGCTCTTCCTTATAACCAATAGAAAAAATACCACTCCGTACATACCGAGCAAATTGTAACGTCGGACGAATATGATTTCTTGCAGATGCTGTATATTCCCCTTCAATAAATAAATCACCGGATTCATTTAAAGGAAAAGAAACCGCCCCAGTAACACTCCATCCTTCATAACTTTTATAAATGGGTTTAGGAAACAACGAAAATAACCAAGGCATCGCACTTTTCCCGTGTCCGATATTTTTTTCATACGTTCCATACGATAATAAACAAGTGTTTTTAAACCAAAATTGGGCATTATTAATCGTAAGTTTTCTTTTTTTATCAATAATAATATCTTCACCCGTGACATAATAATCAGGGACTTTAGCTACTGCATGCGGTGTCGTAAGCATTCCTTTTTTTATGTGTAACACACCATCTTGCAAAGAAACCTGTTGGCCGCGAAAATAAATTGCTCCATTCAACCAATTGCCTTCCGCCTGATCCATCACTGCCTTCTGGTTATTTTGATAATATGTAACCTTATTTAAAATAAGCCGATCCGTACCATAAAGCACGCTAATTTTATCGGGAATGTGATATTCTTTTGTGTTCGTATTTCCCTCAATATAATCCGTCTTCAATAAATTCGCATGATAATATATTTCTACGTTTCCCCGAGCCATAACATATCCATCGTGCTGCTGCATAGCCACTGTATCAGCAACCATCCGTACCGCCTCTTGGTTAGGCAATGCAACTGGAGATCTATCCGCCGCCAGCGAAGTAATTGAAATACTACCTAACATAACACTTATACCAATAATAGTAACATGCTTACTTTTCATTTTTACCGCCTTTACGAGTAGGTTTAATGGTAACGATGATTTCATCATCATTTCCACTTTGTACCCCCTCCTTCTGTTTTAGCTCAGATGTCTTCCCCTTTACTGCTTTTGTTTCTACTTTTTTCTTTGAGCGTTGGCTTTCATCAACTAGCTTATTATCTACGGCCTGATTTGATGGGATAATTTTTAAATCGTTCTTATTTACAAGCATTTTCTGTGCATGCCCATTCATCGCAGAAAATTTTGTAGACTCAACATCTACCACAGATACTGCTTTTTCTTCTCCCTGGTTTTCCTTACTATCTACCGTAGACGTGAGCGATACAGGAACAGGCACACGCGGTGCTGTTGCACCTACCAATTTAGTCACAGGAACACTTTCAGCCACTTTATCCGCTAATTGCATAACATTCGTAGAAAGCTGTTTTACTCCACTTACTTCAATGGTATTGACAGTCTGCACATAAACGGTTGTTCCTTTTGGTAACACTGCTTCCTGTCCATGTACAAATAAACCTCCCACCAATCCTACTGGACCTAAAATCAATGCCCCAGCTGCAGAAGCACCTGCTGCATTAGCCATATGCTGATACTCCTGAGAATTGACATCGGCACATTTCAATGCAATAGCCGTACCATCAATACCTCGTATATATTGATATTTCAACTCAAGCTTTCCGTCAATACCAAACCGCCGTGCCTTGCGCACCGTACCTACTATGGCATCTGTCGTAGTGCCTTCTGGAATGACAATTGCATCGCCTACACGTATATCCTTCGTAGCAGCTAAACGAATAATATCTCCTTCTTGAGCAGATACTGAATCAATAGCATCCAACGTTTGCAACGGAATAAGCATACCTGCAGGGATTACCACCAATTGAGGAGTATACTTATGATTACCCAACATAACCTGTCGCAAAACCGATAATCTCTTTTGTATCGATCCTTCTTGTGTATGACCAAAAATGCTTTCTTCTATATTTTCTAGCCGTACCACTACTGGTTCATCTGTAACTTTATGGGCATACACACTTTGTAACAAATTAAGTGTCGTCAACACAGATAACTTTTCGCCATCATTACCATATACATCCTTATATAGTCCATCTGTCATTTCCTGCAAATTATCGGTACTTGCTTGATTAAGCCTTAACGTGTTCGCTAAGGCTTGTAATCGATCTTGAAGTGCTCCGGTTTGCGGCGTACCATACAACGAAGTTTCAATACGTTCTGTTTTTTCTAAAATAGTATATTCTGCTCCCTGTGCTACAACCATACCACATACAGCCAATATAGTCATTCCTAATGTTACCTTTTTTCGCCACATACCCTTATCCTCCTATTAATAATATACTGATATAAAATAAAATCTAGGATGATTTAATTATATAAAAACCCCTTACAAAAAGCAATTAGAATCATATTTATCGTTTTCTCGCTGTCGCCCAAAATCAAGTTGAATTACGCTCTACTACCACCTTATCAAAGCAATTAAAATCCCATCGACCACGCATGCCTTTTATTCCCTATCAAACCAAAAATCTATGCCTTATGAAAAATAAACAAAAAAACCCAGCAACCAATATAGTTACTGGGTTTAGACATATCGAAAAATTAACGTTTCGAGAACTGCGATGCTTTACGAGCTTTTTTAAGACCGTATTTACGACGTTCTTTTTCACGTGGATCACGTGTTAATAATCCAGCCTTTTTCAAGCTTTGGCGATAATCACTATTAACTTCTAACAATGCACGACTGATACCATGACGAATCGCTCCAGCTTGTCCTGAAGGTCCACCACCTTTAACATCAGCAATGACATCATATTGATCAACAATGCCCGTTAAAACTAACGGTTGCTTAATAATTAATTCTAATGTCTTACGACCAAAATAGTCGTTTAATTCTTTTTTATTTACAATAATTTTTCCTTGCCCCGGAACCAGACGAACTCTAGCAACGGAGGTCTTTCTACGGCCCGTACCGTAGCAATACGTTTTTTCTGCCATGAAATCTTCCTCCTGGTATTAACGAATGTTTAATTTTAATTCAGTCGGTTGCTGTGCCTGATGAGGATGTTCCGCACCAGCATATACATTTAATTTGCGATACATTTGTTCACCTAATTTATTTTTAGGTAACATACCACGAATCGCCATTTCAACCACCCGTTCCGGACGTTTTTCTAATAAATGTCCGGCTTGTGTAAATTTAGATCCACCCGGATATCCTGAATGATGGAAATACGTTTTCTGAATTAATTTTTTACCGGTCAATTTAACTTTTGCTGCATTAATAACAATAACGAAATCGCCTGTATCTACATGCGGGGTAAATATAGGTTTATGTTTTCCCCGAAGAACTTTTGCAACTTCAGCAGCAAGACGACCTAATGTTTGACCTTCAGCGTCAACAACAAACCATTTACGTTCGATGTTGCCTTTATTGGCCATAAATGTAGTTTTCATGCTGTATAATTCCTCCCTGATCGAATAAGTCACCCAAGCTTTGATCTTTTTCTCCGGGGCTAGTGGAGTCCAAGTAAAAAGCTTACCTAATTATTTTACAGATAACTTCTGATATTGTCAAGAAATTTATAAAAATCTCCCCCCAAAAAATCATCAAAAGGAAATAGCCTAGTGCCTAAATTATATAATAAAAAAATGTTCACTGTACGATTAGCTCTACATCAATACAAATACCTTTTTCTCTATAAACCAAAATCGGCGTAATCAGTATTATCACTAATTACACCGATAACTAAAAAACAGTTGCAATTCTACGGCAAAAAACCTACCACTAACTGTTTCTATTTTGCGTAATCAATCATTCGTGTTTCACGAATAACAACTACTTTTATTTGTCCTGGATATTCTAATTCTGCTTCAATTCGTTTTGACAATTCATGCACTAATAAAATACAATCGGCTTCTTCTAATTTTTCAGGCTGTACCATAACTCGAATTTCTCTTCCAGCTTGAATAGCAAAACAACTTTCAACACCATCAAAGGATTTTGCAATTTCTTCCAGTTTCGTCAACCGATTTAAATAATTTTCTAATGTTTCTCTTCTTGCACCTGGACGTGCTGCGGAAACAGCATCTGCTGCTGCAACTAAAACAGCTTCAACACTCAATGGTTCTACGTCACCATGATGTGCTTCAATCGCATTAACAACCAATTTTGATTCTCCATACTTTTTAGCTAAATCCGTGCCAATCGTAACATGGGTTCCTTCCATATCACGGTCTAAAGCTTTACCAATATCATGCAATAACCCTGCACGTCGTGCTAGCTTTACATCTACACCTAATTCTGCGGCCATAACGCCTGCCAGCATGGATACTTCAATCGAATGGCGGAGTACGTTCTGTCCGTAACTTGTTCGATAGCGAAGACGCCCTAACGTCTTAATAATTTCCGGATGTAATCCATGTACACCTGTTTCAAATGTCGCTTGTTCCCCCGCTTCACGGATTTTTTGATTGACTTCTTTCCGCGCTTTTTCTACCATTTCTTCAATACGAGCGGGATGAATACGACCATCACCTATCAATTTTTCGAGTGCAATACGTGCAATTTCTCGACGCACGGGATCAAAACAAGATAAAATAACTGCTTCCGGCGTGTCATCAATAATCAAATCAACCCCTGTTAAAGTTTCAATAGCACGTATGTTACGTCCTTCACGACCAATGATACGACCTTTCATATCATCATTAGGCAAATTCACTACGGAAACCGTTGTTTCCGCCACATGATCTGCCGCACAATGCTGAATCGCTAAAGAAATAATTTCTTTTGCCTTCATTTCCGCTTCGTTCTTTGCTTCTTCTTCTAAGTTTTTAATCAACTGTGCTTTTTCATACTTTACTTCTGATTCAACCGTATTTAACAATACCTCTTTTGCTTCTTCAAAGGTCATCCCCGCAATACGTTCTAATTCAGCTAATTTCTTTTCTTGCAGTTCATTCATTTGCAACTGCATTTTATCCATATCTTCTTCTTTATGAAGCAACGATTCTTCTTTTTTCTCTAAAGAATCCATTTTTTTATCTAAATGTTCTTCTTTTTGTAAAATCCGACGCTCTAATCGCTGTAATTCATTTCGTCTTTCTTTGTTTTCTCGTTCTGCATCACTACGTAATTTATGAATTTCCTCTTTACCTTCTAGGACTAATTCTTTCTTACGGGCTTCCCCATTTTGTCTTGCAGTTGTCAAAATTCGCTCAGCTTCTACTTCGGCCTGACCTATTTTCCCCTCTGCGATCTTACGACGATACACATATCCTATTCCTGTACCAATAACACCACAAACAATCGCTGCTACAATAACAGCTATCATTACATCATTCACCTCCTTTGTCATAAAAAAAAGCCGAATATAAATTCGGCTTTTTTTAACATGTATTATTACATCTTCTTCAAAAAACCTTACAACTTCTTTTTATCAATAACCAAAATATATTTTGGCTACTTTAATTGTAAAATTTTTTTATACTGATGTCAAGAAAAACGACAGGAATAAGCGTTTCTTTTATCAATTAAAATAGTTTTTAATATAAGTATTCATGCAATATTTCGCTGATTATGGAAACAGAAAAACCGCGATTTGTTAAATATCTTGCAATTTTTTTTTTGTCTACATCGTCCTGTAAAAATTTTTTCTTTACCAATTGACATGCTATATCTCTTTCATTTAAAGATGATAATATACTCGGAATAGGCAAATAGCGTCTTTTTAATTTATGAACAATATATAATCGACCATATTGTTTTTTTTTCATATACTGCTCGGCTACAGCCAGTGCCAAACGCTGATCGTCAATAAACCGTTCTTGCTTCAATTTGTTAATAACTGCCGCAATATCGCCTTCAACTGCACCATATCGGTTTAATTTTTGCACTAATTCGCCTTCGCTTAAAAAACGAACTTGCAAATAACGTAATGCTTTACCATACACCTCTTTATTTATCATGCTTAATTATTTTCATCCTCTTCATAATGTTTATCTTCCATTACTTCTTCTAATCGCTCTGGTTCTGCTGCCAACGTATCGCGAATAATTTTTTCTATTTCATCAGCTACTTCACGATGTTCTCGTAAAAAAGTCTTAGCATTTTCTTTTCCTTGGCCTAATCGTTCTCCATTATAAGAGTACCAAGTCCCACTTTTTTCAATAATATCCATAGATGAACCGATATCTAATATCGTTCCTTCACGAGAAATACCTGTCCCATACATAATATCAAATTCACAGTTTTTAAACGGAGGTGCCACTTTATTTTTTACAACTTTTGCTTTAGCACGATTTCCTTTAAATTCACCACCAACTTTTATCGCTTCCCCTTTACGAATTTCAATACGAATAGACGAATAGAATTTTAAAGCACGTCCACCCGTTGTCGTTTCAGGATTTCCAAACATAACCCCTACTTTTTCACGTAATTGATTAATAAAAATAACGATAGCTTTAGATTTAGAAATAATACCCGTCAATTTCCGTAACGCTTGACTCATCAATCGAGCTTGTAGTCCTACATGCGAGTCACCCATATCACCTTCAATTTCAGCTTTAGGCACCAACGCAGCCACCGAATCCACTACGATAATGTCTACAGCTCCACTTCTAACTAATTCTTCCGTAATTTCTAATGCTTGTTCACCATTATCGGGCTGGGAAATCAATAATTCTGCTGTGTCTACGCCTAATCTTCTTGCATATACAGGATCTAATGCATGCTCCGCATCAATAAAAGCCGCGATACCTCCATTTTTTTGAGCAGATGCAATAGCATGTAAGGCCACCGTTGTTTTCCCTGATGATTCAGGACCATAAATTTCAATTACACGACCACGTGGATAGCCACCAATACCAACAGCCAAATCCAATGCCAAAGAGCCTGTAGAAATAACTTCTAAATTCATTTTTTCAGCAATATCTCCTAATTTCATAATAGAACCTTTGCCAAAATCTTTCTCAATTTTTTTCATTGCATTTTCTAATGCTATCTGTTTGTCGCTCATGTTTTTTTCTCCTATACCGTATGTTTTAAAATATATGCAACCGCATAATATATCGCTTTTGTTGCGGCACGTACCTTAATTTCGCATCGATCTCCCATATACACATCTTTCTTTATCCACGTTCCCCATGGACCCGTAACCCCCGTATAAACCAATCCTACAGGCTGCGTTTCTGTTGCTCCCCCTGGACCTGCAATTCCTGTCGTACTAATAGCAATATCCGAATCATATATACGTAAGCTCCCTTTTGCCATTTCATTAGCAACGTTAGAACTAACCGCCGTATATGCCTCTAGCGTTTCTTTACGCACACCCAACAATTTCATTTTTGCCTGATTTGTATAAGTACATACAGTTCCTTTAAAATAATCAGAAGACCCAGGCACATCTGTAATAAAAGCTCCAATTAAACCACCCGTACAAGATTCGGCCGCACTAATAGATAACTGCTTTTCCTTTACTATCCGTCCCAATGCATCTGCTATATTTTCTTGGTCATAACTAACAACAACCCTACCTAACCTTTTCTCCACCTCCTGTTGTAATGGCTGTAATAATGCTTTTGCTTCTTCTTGCGTTCCTCCCTTCGCCGTTAAGCGAACTTCTACAAATCCGGGGCGGGCATACATAGCCACCGTAGGATTTGCATGGTTCTTTTCTAAATCAATTAATTTGGACTCTATCAAGGCTTCTCCTAAATCATATATCTTTATATAACGAGATACAATATATCCTTGATTACCAAATTGTTCCTGTAAAAATGCTACAACGCGCTGAAAAAACATCCATTGCAATTCCCGTGGTGGTCCCGGCAATTGAATAATCCACTTATTTTCTCGTTGAATGGCTATTCCCGGAGCGGTTCCTACTTCATTAGAGAAAATAATAGCTCCCTCTGGAATCATTGCTTGCCGTTTCTGATTCTCCGTAATAACTGGTTTTGCGTATCGTCGAGTTAACCATTGTTTTATGTCATCATACACTTCTTCATGAAAGACTAAAGGTGCCTGCATCACATCGGCCGCTACTATTTTCGTAATATCCCCTTGTGTCGGTCCTAATCCACCCGTCGTAATAACGATATCTGCACGTAAAAGAGCTTGCTTTAATACCGCCTGTAACCGCTCTATATTATCTCCTACTGTCGTATGATATAACACAGAATATCCTAATGCATTCAACTGTTCCGATAAAAAGAGAGAATTGCGATTAAGAATTTCCCCTAACAACAATTCTGATCCAACCGTAATAATCTCAACTTGCATCTGACTCACCTCAATTATACTAATTCTGCTACTAAATCATAGGCAAATCCTTGTACAATTCGTACTCGCACCATATCACCTGGACAAACCGTTTCAGCATTATCCAAATAAGTTAATCCATCTACCTCAGGTGCTTGAATTTCAATACGTCCTACCGCTTGACAGACCTCTCCTTCTTTTTCAATCCGTTCAATTAACATCGTATGTTCCGTTCCTTCTAACAACCGATTTCGCTTTTCTGAAACCTGTGCTTGTACAGCCATTAATGTATGATACCGTTCCTCTTTGACTTCTTCTGAAATTTGTTCCGTCATCTTGGCCGCTGGTGTTCCCTCTTCCTGAGAATACGTAAATACTCCTACATCATCAAATTCAGTTTCTTGCAAAAATGTCTTTAACTGAAAAAATTCTTCTTCCGTTTCTCCTGGAAATCCCACAATAAAAGTCGAACGTAACGTTAATTTTCTATCTTTTTTAGCTAATTTTTTTACTAATTTTCGGACATCCTCTTCTGAATCTTTACGATTCATCCGTTCTAATACACCTTGTGCAATATGTTGTAGTGGTAAATCTACATATGGACAAATTTTATCTTCTCGAATAATCAAATCCATTAACTCTTCTGTAAAAAAATGAGGATACAAATAAAATAATCGAATCCATGAAATTCCCTTAATCGTAACCAATTGTTTTAACAAAGTAGGTAACAAAGAGTAGCCCACTAAATCTACGCCATAGCTGGTCGTATCTTGAGCAATGATATTAATCTCTTTAACCCCTTCTTTTGCCAATGATTCTACTTCCGCTACAATGGATTCAATGGGGCGACTATATAACTTTCCTCGCACACGAGGAATAATACAAAAGGTACAAGCGTTATTGCAGCCTTCACCAATTTTGACATAAGCACTGTATGCAGGAGTCGTTCGTAAACGACTTGTCTTTTGGTCATATAAATGGCTAACATCATCCATAAAACATACTCTTTTTCCCTGTCGCACCGTAGTAATGGCTTCCCACACACGATCCCAAGAGCCAGTTCCTAACAATACATCAATTTCTGGCATTTCCTTTAATAATTCTTCTTTATATTGCTGACTCAGACAACCTGTCACTAATAACATTTGACATCGACCCGTTTCTTTATACTGAGCTGCATCTAAAATAGCTTGAATGGATTCTTGCTTTGCCTTTTCAATAAACGTGCACGTATTAATAATGATAATATCCGCTAATGATAAATCGTCTGTTATCGTCATATGGCGTTCTTTTAAAATGCCCAACATCACCTCAGTATCCACTAAATTTTTAGAACACCCTAAACTAACAAATCCAATTTTTTCCATCTAATTATCCTTTCCAAAACGAATCGTCCGTACCCACCATTCTTGCAATGCGAGTCTACCTTCTTCCGTATATTCTTTTCGTACAGGAAATACCCGCAATGATTTTCCTTGTACATCTGCTTCTTGATGAATCATCGGTGTCGTAAAATCTACAAATATTTTATTTTTTTGCAAAATTTGCACTATATCCTCAGAGAATAACCACTCTAAAAAACGATTAGAAAATTCATCATCATGATTCCAAATAGTAACACCTACACCCGTTAACCAATAAGCCGTACCTTCCTTTGGATACACTATAACCATGGGTGCTCCATCTTTTTGATACTGCCGTGCATGGGAACCATCGACAACACCAATATCCACTTCACCACTAGCTACGCGTCTAGCACTAATTGATAACGTTTTAGCATAAGATACGCTGTTTTGTTGAATAGCTTGTAAATAAGTCTTCATCTTCTGTATACCATTTACTTCTACCAACGTACAAAGCAAATCGCCTGCCATATCCGTAGCGGCAAAATCGGGAACCGCTATTCGCACTTTGTTTTCAACAATTAAATCCTCCCAGCCTTGAATATTCCCACCATGATTTTGATAATATTCTGAACGCACAACAAATACAGTCGGATTGTACCAAAGCCCTAACCACCGCCGATTTTTATCCCGAAAACGAAAAGAAACTTGCTCTTTTGGTACTACCGGAAAAGAACGCAAACGACCGTTTGCACCAGCCATACGTAATACGGGTTCAGTCGCAATAATAATATCTGGTTTTTCCGTTGTTTCCACATTGGTCATCAAATATTTTAAATTACTATCACTCACCGTACGTATTTGTACCCGCATACCTGTTCGTTGATAAAAAACAGTTGCCATTTCCTGATTTATCTCTGATGGTAAATCAGAAAAAACCATAACATGTCGTACTGCCGTAGTTTGCATTTGCTGATATGCCTTTTCCCGTATATTAAACACATAATAACTACAAGCAAATATCACTATAATAAAAACGGTTAAAGTCCCCAACGGTATATATCGTTTCATATAATCCTCTTTCACATAAACAAAATAACTACCTCATCCATATTATAAGTACTAAAAAAATAAGAAATCCTGAAACAAGGCTAATTTCTACCCATCGTGCCTTCTTTTTTGTGTATCGTTTGCGTATCCTTGTTTCTTTTACATCTGTCATCGAAGACAGTCCTTTGTTGTCCTTATCTATCGTAATACCTTTTTTCTTATATATGGATACTAACGGTTCTCCTGAAACCCCTAAAAAAGAAGCATAACACCGTATAAACCCTTTTACAAACACCTCTCCAGGGATACAATCATATTGATCCATTTCAAGTGCTTGTAAATATTCTATTTTTATATGTATCGCTACTGATACTTCTTGTAATGTCCAGCCTTGTCGTTCACGTTCAGAACGTAACAGATTGCCAGTTGTTGCCACGTTCAATTCTCCTTCCCCCATCCGCTTAGCGAAAAACTCTATACTATACCGGATATAGTTAAAACCCAAACTTTTCTTGTATTTCTTCCTCCGTCATTAAAATTTCTCGTGGCTTACTACCATTATTTGCTCCTACAATGTGCATCGCTTCCATCATATCTATTAATCGAGCAGCACGCGTATACCCAATACGAAAACGCCGTTGCAACATAGATGCCGATGCTTGACCTGTTTCTAAAACCATATTAATAGCTTGTTCCATGAGATCATCTTCAAAAAAATCGCCCATTTCTTTATCTTCTTGTTGGGCTGCTTCTACTTCTTCATCATAATGAGGTTTCCGTTGCTGTTTTATAAATTCTACAACCTCATCAATTTCCGTATCAGAAATGAATGCACCTTGTACTCGAATGGGCTTTGATGCCCCCATCGGATAAAACAACATATCACCTTTACCGATTAATTTTTCTGCTCCTGCCATATCTAAAATTGTTCTTGAATCAATTTGACTAGATACAGCAAAGGCAATACGACTCGGTACATTCGCCTTAATCAATCCCGTTAACACATCTACCGAGGGACGTTGTGTTGCTAATACTAAATGCATCCCACAAGCACGAGCTTTTTGTGCCAAGCGACAAATAGATTCTTCTACATCACCCGATGCAGCCATCATCAAATCAGCTAATTCATCAATAATAATAACAATAAACGGCATCGCTTCTTCCGGATGTAATTCATTAAATCTCGAAATATCACGCGTTTTAGTATAAGCAAATCGTTTATATCGATCATCCATTTCGCGTACTGCCCATCGTAATACACTAGCTGCTTTTTTCGGATCTGTAACCACTGGCGTCATCAAATGCGGTATCCCATTATAATTAGATAATTCTACTACCTTCGGATCTACTAATACCAATTTTACATCTTCTGGACGTTGTTTAAATAAAATGCTCGCAATAAAGGTATTAATACAAACACTTTTTCCTGAGCCCGTTGAACCTGCTACTAATAAGTGAGGCATTTTTGTCAAATCGGCAATAATAGGATTACCAGCAATATCTTTTCCAAGACTAACGGGAACTCCCCCTTTAGCTAAACGGAAAGAGTCGCTTTCTAAAATGTCACGTAATGTTACAGATGAAACGCTTTTATTAGGGACCTCAATCCCCACCGCCGCTTTTCCCGGAATAGGGGCTTCTATACGAATATCTGTTGCGGCTAATTTCAATGCGATATCATCTGCTAAATGAACGATTTTACTTACTTTAACCCCTGCGGCTGGTTCTAATTCAAAACGTGTTACCGCTGGACCTTGGCTTGCATGTAAAATCCGTGCATCAATATTAAAGCTTTGTAAAGTAGATTGTAAAATAGCTGCATTTTCCTTTACTTCTGCACTTACGCCACCAATCGTACCTGTGCCCGGTTTTAATATCTCTATCGACGGCAATTGATATGGCTCATGCACCACTGCTTTAGGTACTGCACTTGTTTCAGTATTACCTATTTCTACCGACGTTGTCATCGGTTCTATTTCAACTGGCTTTAATGCCTCCATCTCATTCAATGCTATTGCTGTATCATCACCAGCGGTCTGATTTACAACTGATATATCTCCTAATCGTTCTTCCGTAAAAATTGATGATGATGCAATCGGCTTTTCCTTTTTTTCCGAAACAGGTGCATCCTGCAGTACTTTCTTTTCTTCCTGCAAAGCAGATTCTTCCATGTCTATTTTTTCTTGATACGTGTTTATATCAACTATATTCTTAGACATATCCTTTGTAGTTAATTCATTATCGTGTATTTCATCTACTTGTAAGTCCTTTTCATTTGTAGCCAATGCAGCGGATGTCAATTTTTGAATTTCTTTTTGTCCTTCTAAAAAACGTTCACGCCGATCTCGCCACTCTTGAAAAGAACGGGCAACATCCTGGACCCCATTCGTTGTCTTATCCGAAATATGCGTAAATTTAATTGATGCCTGATGAGATGCCTTTTGCAATGGTCGTGCAAGAGACCAACGTTTCCATAAAACCAACGTGCCAATAAAAACAATAACAATCATAATAATTGCACATATTTCACCAAATAGAGAACGTAATCCTGCCGCAACAGCTGCACCAAAAATACCGCCCCCTATCCGTATACTCGTTGGCAAAAAAGTAATCTCTTGTGGTATAAATACCAAATGAATTAAACTTTGTACTAACAAATAAATCCACATACATATACCCCATGATCTAGTAAGTGGAAATTTACGGCGTACTATAATATATTTTAACCCAATAATAATCAATGATAAGGAAACAACAATACGTGTAAAGCCAAATCCATAAGCTAATATTTCATCAACCCCATATCCGATTGTTCCCGTATCAATCCCCATAATCCCAACAGTTGCAAAAACACCTATAAAAATGAAACATAATCCGATAACTTCAAAGGTCAATAAAGAATTTCCTGTACTTTTAGATTTTACTACGTGATTGCTACCGGCTTTTTTTCTGGTTTTTACTATGTTCTTTGTTGGTTCACCCTTCACAACTTTCACCTCTACCTTACTTTTCATGGCGTCGTTTACGCCATTGTTCTGCTTTTACGCCTTCTTCCCCATATTCCGTTTCTTTATAATAAGTGTGATTCTTAATATTATCTGGTAAATATTGCTGTGCAACCCATCCACGGGGATACGCATGTGGATATTTATAACCAACCCCTATTCCCAACGATGTAGCCCCCTGGTAGTGAGCATCTTTTAAATATGCTGGTATATCGCCACAATTCCCCTTTCGGACAACGGCTAAAGCTGCATCAATGGCTTTATACGCACTATTACTTTTCGGTGCACAAGCAATATAGATAACCGCTTCACTCAAAATAATACGCCCTTCTGGCCAACCGACAAATTGTATTGCTTGGGCTGCAGCATTAGCAATAACCAACGCTTGCGGATCTGCCAAACCTACATCTTCCGCGGCACAAATAACTACTCGTCGGGCAATAAAAGAAGGTTGTTCCCCTGCTTCAATCATTCTTGCCAAATAATGCAACGCCCCATCTGGATCCGAGCCTCGCATACTTTTAATAAAAGCTGAAATGGTATTATAGTGTCCATCGCCTTTTTTATCATATGTATACGTACGCTGACCTGCTACCTTAGCTATCATCTCCATCGTAATGTCTTCACCTGAAGGAGCAGCCGCCACGACTTGTTCTAATAAATTAAGTGCTATCCGTGCATCACCTTCCGCTAAAGATGCGAAAACTTCCAACACCTCTGGCGAAACCTTCATAGCAAACTGTCCTAATCCATTTTCCGTATCATTAAGTGCTCGCTTTAATACCTCGCCAATCGCCTTAACCGAAAGTGGTTTTAAAGATACCACATGCAAGCGAGATAAAAGCGGTCGATTCACTTCAAAATACGGATTTTCCGTAGTCGCTCCAATCAAAATAATCGTTCCCTTTTCTACATGTGGTAATAATATATCTTGTTGACTTTTATTAAAACGATGAATTTCATCAATAAAAACAATAGTCCTCCTCTGATATAATTGCAATTCATCTTTAGCCGTTTGAATTACTTTACGTAAATCTGCCATACCTGCCATAACCGCATTTAACGTAATAAATGTACTTTTTGTTTCCATTGCTATAACCTGAGCAATGGTTGTTTTTCCGACACCCGAAGGACCATAAAACAATAACGAAGGGATCATATCTCTTTCGATTGCACCACGCAAAAAACTCCCCTTACTAGTTACCTCTTCTTGCCCTACTATATCATCTAAATGTTTAGGGCGCATTCGTATAGCAAGAGGTTGAAACGTTTTCTTTTCTGCTTCATCAGCTAAAGAGAATAAATTATCACTATTCATATATATCCCCCAGTATGAAATAAACCGCTGCCAAGTTAACTTAGCGGCGGCTATACCTTACCTTATCTACGATCATATAAAAGAAAGAAGCCCCACTATGCCGTTACAAACCGAGTTTTGAGCCTGCCTGAGCAGGTGGGTGTTCTCCTATTGGGCCCGGCAGTCCAAATTAGGCATTGCCTCACTTCAATAGAGTCCAAACTCCCAATGTAAAATATGTTGGTTCAAAACATCGAGGAACATTTACGTACACAGTAGGGTTTTCTCTATGTTATTAGTATAATAAAACACGCAAAAAAAATCAAGTCTTATCCTCATTTATTACGGATTAAGATTCTCTTTCTTTACTTATTTTCTTAATACCTGTTTTGTTTTTTCAACAATATGGTCTACCGTAAAACCAAATTCTTTAAACAATACCTCTGCTGGTGCTGATGCACCAAATCGGTCTAACGTAACCGTAGCTCCATCCAAACCTACATAACGTTGCCAACCAAAAGAGCTTCCTGCTTCAATCGCCACTCTTGCTCGTATAAAAGCTGGCAAAACAGCTTTTCGATAAGCTTCATCTTGCTGTTCAAATAATTCCATCGAAGGCATACTAACCACACGTACGGCAATCTGCTGTTTCTGTAATACCGTTTGTGCTTGTAATGCTAATGCAACTTCTGAACCCGTTGCAATTAAAATAGCGTCAGGAATAGTTTTGTTCGCTTCAGAAATAATATATCCACCGCGTAATGCTTCTTTGCTGCTTCCTGCCAACTGAGGCAAATTCTGTCGTGATAAAATCAGTGCTACTGGTGTATGTTGACTCGTAACCGCCGTATACCAAGCCGCTGCAGTTTCCATTGCATCAGCCGGTCTAAACACAATCATATTAGGCATAGCACGATACATCGCCAATTGTTCTACCGGTTCATGTGTAGGGCCATCTTCACCTACGCCAATACTGTCATGAGTTAGTACATATGTATTAGGCAATTCCATCAATGCCGCTAACCGAATCATCGGTTTCATATAATCGCTGAAAACAAAAAACGTTCCCCCATAAGGATGAATACCGCCATGTAAAGCTAATCCATTCATAATACCGGACATAGCTAATTCACGTACACCGAAATGTATATTTCTGCCACGATAATCGGTACGACTAAAATCGCCCCCCTCTTTCATATACGTTTTATTAGACGGTGCTAGATCGGCACTACCACCCATCAATTGAGGCATCCGTTCTTGTAAGCGATTAATCATGATTTCTGATACACTTCGTGTTGCTTGTGCTTTATCTTCAAATTGCCAGAACAAGTCATCTTTTAATAATTGTTCTTTGTCTATCCCATGATGCATCGCATTCCATAATTTTCTTTTTTCTGGATACGCTTCACTATATGCAGAGAACAAACTTTCCCATTCCGCTTGTGCCATTTCTCCTCGTGCACCCAATGATTGATAATACGCATAAACTTCATCCGGAACAAAAAAAGGCGTGTCTACATCTGGCCAACCAACTTTGTTTTTCAAAGCCCGCACATTATCTACACCTAATGGGGAACCATGGGCTGATGCTTTCCCCTGCTTGGCTGGACATCCATATCCAATCTCCGTTTTGACCGTAATGAAAGAGGGATGTTCTGTATCCGCCTTTGCTTGCTCAATGGCAGCACCAATTGCCTGTAAATCCGTCCCATCTTCTACGGTAATCGTTTGAAAACCAAACGCTTTCATCCGTTCTTGCACATTTTCAGTAAAAGCTAACCTAGTATCTCCTTCAATCGAAATATGATTACTATCATACAATACAATTAATTTATGTAACCCCAGAGTACCAGCCAAAGAAAAGGCTTCCGATGAAATCCCTTCCATTAGGCAGCCATCTCCACCCAAAACAAAGGTATAATGATCGACAATAGGATATGCCGGTTCGTTAAACAATGCCGCTAAATGTGCTTCTGCCATAGCCATTCCTACCGCCATTGCCATGCCAGCACCTAAAGGACCTGTAGAGGCGTCTACGCCTATCGTTTGCCCATATTCAGGATGTCCTGGTGTAATTGACCCCCATTGACGAAAATTCTTAATATCATCTAATTTCACTCCATATCCAAACAAGTGAAGTAACGAATATAACAACATTGATCCGTGTCCACCCGACAAAACAAATCGATCTCTATTTTCCCACTTGGCATCATTTGGATTATGCTTCATATGATATGCCCACAACTCATATGCCATCGGTGCCGCCCCTAAGGGTAACCCCGGATGACCCGAATTAGCTTTTTCAATTGCATCTGCCGATAAAATGCGAATAGCATTTACACAGCTTGTATCCATGGTATTCATACTACTTCTCTCCTTTTATTTGCTACATATATTATGAATAAAAGTATACCCTTCTGTCAATAAAAAAAGACTGTCTGTCAATTTATCTTCAATCATACCAATATATCTCGATATTTAGATCTTCATTGTCATTCAGTCTTTTTATATTTTTGTTTTAAATCATACCGACGTGTCCATTTCCACCGATTATGCAACCAAAACCAATCTTCTGGATGTGCTTTAATATGGTTCTCTAATATATCATTCAATTGTTGTGTAACCCGATATACAGCATCTTTTTTTGCTTTGCCCGACAAAGGTGTAGATTTTTCTGATACAAAAATAGGTGGATGAATCGTAATATCATATTGATTCCATGCTCGTTCTGTAATAAATATAGGATAAATCGGATAATTTCCTATACTTGCTAGTTTCGCTGGACCATCTGCGGTTAATGTTCTTTGCTGAAAAAACTGAACAGGAATACCCGTCATCCCCGGATCTTGATCCATCAACAAACCAATATAATGCCCGCTTTGTAATAACCGTACCATATCCCGAATGCCTGTTTTATAAGTTACATGCTGCCGCATCAATCGGCGATATTCATTAATAAATTTATCAGCACCTTGACTATTTTGCCTCTGAGCAACCGAGATTAACGGATATCCTTCCATCGCAAGAGCGGCCCCTAATACTTCCCAATTTCCTGCATGAGAAGCCATAATAATTGCACCTGTTCCTTGTTTTAGCTGCTCATCCAAATACGCTTTTCCATGCCAAACAATATTTGTAGAAAATCCCTTCGTCTTGTACAAAGGATAGGTCAACACCGATACAATCATCGTGCCAAAACGCACCGTGCTTGCTTTTGCAATCCTCATTGCTTTTATAGGATCTAATGTTAACCTACAATTCAAAATTTGTTGTTGAGCCAATTTTTTTCTCTTCTGAGGTACTAATAACCAAAATAACCTTCCTAGCCATTGTGCGCTTTGCCGTCTGCCTGAATACGACAGATGACAAAGAATAAAACTTAACACTTTCATTGCTATATACATAAGATCACCTATGCGTGTTTTGTTTCTAATTCACGTATTTTTTTTTCTAATGCCTTTATTTTTTTCACTAAGCTAGGCAAATGCTTTATATGTGCTTGTGTACGACTCCATTCCATATGTGGACGAGCTGGAAATCCCGCATATACGCCTCCCTTAGCAATATTTCCTGTAATTCCAGTCTTGCCTGCAAAAACGGCATTGTCGCAAATCGTAACATGCCCAGTACATCCCGTTTGCCCAGCAAACGTAACATGATTTCCCGCTTTTGTACTACCGGCAATACCCGTTTGAGCAATCAAAAAACAATCTTCTCCTATTTCCACATTATGCCCTAAATGAACTAAATTATCTATTTTCGTTCCTCGCTGAATACATGTCGAACCCAATGTCCCATTATCAATGCAAGTACAAGCTCCAATTTCTACATCATCGCTAATATCCACATTTCCAATTTGAGGAATACGAATATGTTTACCATTTTTCGTAGCAAATCCAAATCCCTCTCCCCCAATAACAGCATGTGCACGAATAACCGCATTTTCTCCAATACGACAATTTTCATGGATAACAGCACCGGGATAAATAGTTGCACCCTTTCCAATTTTAACATTGTCCCCTAAAAACACATACGGATAAATGCTACAATTATCCCCTATTTCCACCTGTCTCCCAATGACTACATATGGCATAACAGCTGTATTCTTTCCTATTTTAGCTGTCTTATCAATAATCGCAGTAGGATGAATTTCAGCTACAATTTCTTGACGCGGGTGAAATAGAAGAAGTAGTTGAGAAAAAGCAAGCCGAGGATTATCTACAATAATTAATGTGTTATCTCCGGCTGGAACTTCTCGCTCAACGATAATAGCACCTGCTTTCACCTGTGGTAAATACTCTGTATATGGATCAACAGCAAACGTAATATCATGACCACCTGCCTCTTGTAATCCTTTTACATCATCAATGATAGTACTACCCATTCCCACATATGTACCACCTACAAATTCTGCCAATTCCTGTACCGTTTTTTTCACCACTCTAAACTCCTTTACTGCAATTTTGCAATGACTTCAGGTGTAACATCAATACCACCTTGAGGTGCTGCTTCTTTATATACAACAATTCCTACTTTTTTTTCTTTTGCAATCCCTGCTAATTGACTTTCTAATTGTGCTTGAAATTGTCGTTGCATACTCGTTGCATAGATTTGCATTTCTTGCTGTACTTGTTGTTCTTTTTTCTGATATTCCGCAGGAGAAAGTTGACTTTTCGCCGCAATCAACTCTTGCTGCTTCTGATTTTCTTTATTTTCAATATCTTTTTTTATCTTTTGTGCTGCTGGGGCTTTTTCCATAACCTGATTCATGTCCACCGTTCCCACACGATCAGCACTTCCACACCCAGCAATCATTCCCACCATTACAACCAACGAAAATCCTGTTATGATTTTCCGTATTTTCAAATTCATGCCAACTTCCTCCTGTCATCTTAAATTTGCAATAATGTCTACCATTCGCCATACTTTTATACGAGAAAAAACATTTTTACAATAAGATGTATTATTTTCTTCCTTCTTCTAACGCCAAGTAAATCCCTCTCAACCTAACAACTTATAAAAAATGACTATCCTTTCTGTCTATTGCCTTCTCATTAATGACCATATAACAAACCTCAGCTTATTATATGGGATGTTATGCCACGCCCTTTCCTGCCGATAGTCATCATTTATTTAGCTGGCGTATCACTCATTTTTTTAGCAACTTGTTCGGTAATATCTGTCCCTCCATACAATACAGCACGCTTATCTAAAACGACGCTCAGTCCTTTTGTTTTAGCGACATCACCGATAGCTGTTTCCACTTTAGCTTGTACTGTTTTAATTAATTCTTGATTTTTTTGTGCTAATTCAGCCTGCATTTTTTGGAATAATTCTTGTTTTTGTTCTTCTGTCATATTTGCCGATTGTTGTTCAAACTGTTTTTGCATATCTGAGCTGATTTGTTGCATTTTCTGCTGGGCTTCTTGAATGTCTTTATTATCAGGCGGTACAGCCTTACTCATATCTACAACCCCTATATTACTAGATGGTGCGGCATCTACAGGATTTCCCATTTGCATCACTGCCAAACCAGCAATACTTAGAACAAATATAACTGCAATCGCTGCTGAAAATACTTTTACATTTTTTTTGTTACCTAATTCTGACATCATAATAACATTACTCCTTTATTTTACATATATCCTAACAAACGAATCCAATGATCCGTTGATGACACCACATATTCTATCCCTAAATAATTACGCATCCGATGACGAAATCCCCATTCATTACGCTTCATCGTCATATTACGATCCCAGCGCCATTGCCATCGTTTTTGCCAATCAACATTCCCAAAAACATGTACTGTTTCATCTGCCGTTTCATACCGGATACCTAACTGCACCCGTTTGGCTTGACAAAAATATCCTAATCTCATATTCCATGTAAAATTACCTGGGCGTAACTGCACATCTGTAAAAACTTCATGCTGTGTCCCTATTTTTCTACCAAGATGAGCTTGTAACACTGTTTCTCCTATGTATTGATTCTGCGTTCTACCAATATCCATATACACTAATCCACGAATATCATATATCCGTGTTTTAGCCTGCAAATAAATCTGCGTTTTTTCCCCCACAAACAGCTTAGGTGTAACATTAATTTTGTATCTTCTAATGACACCTTGTTCAGACATGTCTTTATAAATTTGTTCTTGTATCGCCATACTATGCCGTTTAATAAAATCTATAGGTAATCCTTCCAACCCAGCATATTTATTTGCCACATTTCGTTGTGCCTGCAAAAAAAGAAGCTGAGGAACATGTTCTGATTCAACATTCGCCTCAACCTGTCGCACCACGGGCAATTTAGGAATAAAGAAAATGGTAACAGCACTAGTTTTCCCTGGTTTAATTGTAATATGGGCATAAAACTCAGGTAGCATATCGGCTATTTTTTTTTCTAATACCTCTTTAACCGTAAATTGTGCCCAATCTAATGACTCTATAGGAAGCCCCAATAAAAGATTATCGACAACTCCTTCTATAGATTGTATATCTTCTTGAATATAAGTTTTTCCTAAGGGAGTAACCGCTCCATAATCCATAGAAAGCGTTACCTTTTGAACCGTATCATTCCAAGGACGGATACGCACCATCAATTGCGTATCCGTTCCTGGTTTGAGAGAAATATCATCTACGGTATAACCAATTAAAACACGATTGACAATATCATTTAACGTACGGACATATGCCGCTTGTTGAGCCTTAATGGTCTGACTATCTTGATTTAATAACACATGATTGCCTACCGTTTGAATACTGGCCCCAATCCGTGCTTGCACAATAGGCGGCAACGTGTATTGTGCCGTTTTCACTGTAACCTGAACATGTGTAATGGGAGCAGCCGAAACTGGAAAAACGAATCCCATTAACAACATACATAACGGTATCCATTTTTTTTTCATCATACTGTCCCCCCATTATATTAGAATTTACCGCCAAAGCTAAAATGGAATTTACCTCCATTTTGTCCCCATGCATAATCTAATCGAACGGGACCAATCGGTGTAGTAACGCGGAATCCTAATCCACCTGCTGCATGTAATTTATTACCATCCTGGTATCCTTCAATATCTTGTGTGCCACCCCATGCATTACCTACGTCAGCAAACACAACCCCTTGAATTTTTTTTGCAATAGGATATCTGTATTCCAATGTTGCAGCATACATTTTCTTGCCTCTAAACTCATCATCTTCATAACCACGAATTGTATCCGCTCCACCTAAAGCAAATAATTCATTATAAGGAACCGAGCCAAAGCCTATACCACCCATTAAACGAAAGGCAAGCACACGTCCATTGCTAACTTTATGATATGTCCGTGCTTCAGCAATAAATTTTGTATACTTAAAATCACCGCCTAATCCATATCCAGTAACAATAGATGTTAAAGAGATGCGTTTTCCTCGTGACGGATCAAAAACATTATCTCGATTATCAAATACATGTGCCCATGTCAAGCTATGTGAACGACCAAAATTATTTTTTAAAAACTGTTTGCTCTTCACATCACCAGCAAGATAGTCTTTCCCACTAATAGCTCGCAAGTATTCGCTCTTCTTTAATTCCAAAGTAAAGTAATCTGCCGAATATTCACCCCGTGACCGACCATACGTAATCCCTAATCCTCGTGTTTTCTTTTCATACGTAGCAATGGCCTTGCCGCCACTACCATAATCAGTTTGTTGTCCCTTTCTATCATATAAACTAAATCCTAATGAATCGCCATATTTATTTAACCATGGATGTGTATATGATAAACTGTGGTTCTTATTCGAACGCGACTTGCCACCAAATTCCCAATTAATATTTACTTTATCACCCGTACCACGCAAATTCGTTTCACTTAAGCCTATTACTCCGACAAAACCATCCGCATCGGAATATCCTGCACCGATAGTAATAGAGCCTGTCTTTTGTTCTGCTACTTCAATTTCCAAAATAACATTTTGTGGGTCTTGTTGTCCTTGTAATAACCGCACATTAACATCTTCAAAATATCCCGTATTATAAATACGTTGGATACTACGGCTCACTAATTCTTTATTAAAAATATCACCCTTACCTAACCGCATTTCACGTAAAATAACATGAGCTTTCGTCTTTATATTACCACGAATACGAATATCTTCTATTTGGGCCTCCGAAATCCCAATACATAATACCCCAGAATCGTTCATTTTCACTTCGGAAACATGGCTAATCATATATCCCCAATTATTATATAATAAATTAATATTTGCAACATCCTTACTGAGGAAAGTCGTATTTAACGTCATACCTGGTTTAATGTTTAATAATTGATGCAATTTCGTTGCAGGAATAGATTTATTTCCTCTAATAGAAATACGAGTAATTCTCGGATTTTGTTTAACAACATAAATTAACTTCACGCCTTCTGGCACTACTTGAAAAGTCGGTTTTATCGTTGCAAACAATCCAGATGCACCCAATATATTAACATCATGCCGTAAATAATTCGCTTGCACTGCATCCCCTACTTGCAAGATAAACCGTTTTTTTAAGGCCGCTTCCAATTGCTTATCCTCAACATTGGCAACTTGAATAGAAGTAATCGTTTTCCCAATATATTTAGCAATATCAGCATCACTCACTTCATCTCCATAAGGCAAATTCATTTCCGCACCTGGCTGTAACACAGCAAATGGTTGAGATGGCACGCTTTGGTCAATCATAACATCTCCAATACCAGTAAAATATCCGACTGGTTTACCCTTAAATGTAGAACGCAACCCTGTTTGGGCTGACACTTCCGACGCTTGATTTGCTACTTGTGACATAATCGCGTTATTACTTTCCTGGTCTCCCTGTGTCGCTGCTTGTGTTATCGTAGGAGCCATCGTTGACATTTCTTGATTAGCTGCCCATGCAGGACCTGCCATCAATGCACTAGTTATCATTACCGTCAAAAGTTGTTTCGTACATGTTTTCATAAAATCCTCCATTATTCACTTTGTATTTCCGCACGTTGCAAACTGACTCTTGCCGCTTGTACGGTTTCTTGCATTTGTCTTTCTGATAAAATCTTTTCTTCTTTATCCTGTTTTGATGCTACTACTGGTTGTACCTCAGCAGTCCGTATTGGTATAGAAGAAGGCTGATGTTTTGTTTCCCGATGTGTCTTTACATCAGAAAACACAATTGGTTCTGTCTGCGTCGTCTTTTTTTTCGTTTCCCCCTTTAACTCATGTGAAGTTATCGAAGCAGATACAGATGTTGTTTTTTGTACAGAAGAGGTCGATAAATTATTTTTTTCATTCAAAAAAAACATGCCATTATAAATAATAACTACTACTACACACAAACAGCTAAAACCTATCAATACTCGTTTTATACTGCTATAATATTGGTTTTGTTTGCGCATGTTTTTCATTTCCGCTTCAGCAAGCATCAAATTTAATTCCCCTTTAATCCCTGCATCAGTCGCAAAAGCACGCTCTGCTTTTTCTAACCAAATTCGTGCAGAACGAACATGTACCGCCATTTTTTTATCCCTCTTCTTCATAGTTAGCTCCCTTCTAGACTATGTTATTAAAATCCTATAAAGAAGCCTTTTTTTCAACAGATAAAAAGTTTCAAAATGAATATATTAACCATACATTCATTCTATTTGCTCTTTTTTACTCAACGACAATACTCATTTACTCTTCTTTTTCTCTCTCATCAATTGACTCACCATACCTCGAATCCGCCGAATGCCTTTCTGACGCAAACGATATACATAGGACACGCTAATTTGCAATTCTTCCGCAATACTTTTTTGTTGCCGATCTTGCAAGTATACGCCTGATAATACGACTTGTTCTTTTTCAGGTAAGCGTGCAAGTAATTTAATAACATCCTCAAAAAGAAGTTTATTTTCCGTTTGAGTAGTAACATCGTTAGCACTATCTATAATATAATCTTGGATCATATGCCCGTATTCGTCTTCCTCATTCAACGATTGATACATATGTCGTCCCTCGCGTTGCAAATAATGTAAAATTTCGCCACGAATACGGTGCACTGCATACAAAGAAAAGGCAATACCTTTTTCTATTTGAAAACGCTCCACCGCATCTATAAGTCCCAATGTACCCTCTTGAATAGCATCTAATTGCCATTCAGTCGGCATAGATAAATGGAGCACTTCTTTAAAAACCAATGGCTGATATTGCTCAATCAACTTTGCTCGGGCAGCAATATCTCCTTTTTCTTTATACGCCTTCCAAAGTCGCATTTCTTCTTCTCGCGATAAAAGAGAAATCGTATTGAGTTCTTTTAAATATGAAGTTAACATACAACTTCCCTCCCACATCAAAACATGTAACGATATGTACCACCTAAATATAATGACTTACGGGACTTCCAAGCATTCAAACTAAGTCCCCGCATTAAATCATATTCTACCCCTAAACGATTATCTTTATGATTTAAGCCAAATGCAGCAGTTAACATGATATTATCCCGTACATATTTACCCATTTCAATATTATAATAATTACGACTTAAATCCGTATTACGATCATTCAAATTTAATGAACCGTTCGTGACAATCAATCGATCCAATGATAAAGCCTGTTCTAATTTTTGTGTAATACCCAAACTATTCAGTGTCATACGAATACCTGAATCAAATAATTGATGTATACTTGTATCATCCAAAGTACTTAACTGTTTACCATTACTGTTTCGCAATGTGATCAACGATACAATTTGTGTTTTTGTAAGCGGTGGATTCGAACGCAATACCAAATCCATCTGATCTGCCGGGCCTCGCATAATCAATGTAACATCATATTGACCAACTTTACTATACCCTTCTATGTCCATCACGGGCAACAATGACTTACGTTGTGAAAAATCAGCTTGAGCCTTCGTTATCTTAAAATTGGTATCTAAATACCGAATAGACCCAGATTGGGCGACAAATTTTCCAACCGCATGAGGTTGTAAAGTTGTTCCTTTAAACGTAGATGTACCCTTTATCATTAAATCATATATTGCAGAATTATACAACCGCACTGCATTACCCGCCGTTACAGTGAAATCTAACCCAAGCGGGATAGTAAAGGTGCTGTCCGAAACCACTAAAGGAATACCCATAGTGACATGTTCCAACATAACATTTCCACTTAATTTAGGCATATTTTTTCCATTTTCAAGACGCATATGACCTTGGAGCGGTCCCTTATAGTATTTACTATCTACATACAAATGATCTGCATCAACTTGTATCTGATAAGAAGTAAACTGCCACCCCTTCCACGCGCCTTTACCCATAACCGTAAGATGTCCTGGCTTAGACGTGCTTTCTTTATCCATATCACCCGATATATTCATATTTCCCTTTTGTCCATTAAATGAAAGCACTCCCGTTAACTTCGTTAACGGATATTTCAAATCTCTAAACTGAATCATACCATCTGTAAAAGCAATATTCCCCTGCAGCAACGGATGGGACACAGTTCCACCTAAATTAAGCGTTCCCTTTACATCCCCTTGTGCTGATTTTACCAAAGGAGTGATAAACGTTAATGCATCTAAATTCGCATTATCCAATTTCAACGCAACAGACATCGGTTCCATAGAATCGGTTCTACGCAACGTTTCCAACGGAATCATTCCATTAGCACTAATACGATATTTACCCTTAGAAACATGCACTTGATTAAGAATTAATTTTCCTTCTTTAATATTTCCCAAGGCATATGCCTTACTAAAAGGAATATGATTAAAAGTTCCCTCACCTATCTGTAACGACACATCTGCCTGCACTCGTTTATTCTTTCGCCGCACATCTAGCACGACATCCATCGGGGCAACAAGAGGAATATTATCTCTACCCAAAACAGAAAACAACGCTTTTGAAGAAACGTTTTTCAACGCAATCTGCATGTTAACAGGTCCATTTGTCGTATATACCCCTTTCGCAGCAAATATAGTTTGACCACTCTTAAATGTAAACGTATTGATATCTAACTTTTTATTATCATACATAATATCAATAGGAGCTGGCTCTACAGAATATCCTGCAATATTTCCTTCAGAAATCCAACCCCTCACGGCAATTTTAGGATGCGTCAAATAACCGTCAAGAGATATATCACCATCTACCTGCCCAGTGATATGTTGCAATGGAACATTACTAAATTGAATCAAGCTAGGTATATTCCCCTTTTCAACATGCCCTTCTCCGCGTATCCGCTGCGTTGCAATATCATACTGGAGCCACGAACTAAACGTACTCTTCTTTTGACGAAACTGAAACGACTGCAACGCAATTTTTTTTCGATGATAATAAATATCGCCCTGTATATCTGTCAAAAGAGTATCCCGAATAGCAAATTGTTTTCCGCTAAAGCGTCCTTCTAAAATCGGATCTGTTACCGCCCCCCTCAAATGAAGTTGTAATTCCATCTTACCCCGAGGAATATTGTCATTTTTTTTAAGCAAGCGATATACATCTATATTCGTGCCACTTAGAGATACATCACATGTCTTTCCTATATTACCCTTAAATAAGAAATGTGCATCATAAGCGGTACCGCTTCCTTCTTTAAGTGTCCAAATAGAATTTTTTCTCGTATAAGTACTTTTAATTTGTTGATACAAATATCCTTTAATAGAGCCATCCCATAAGGATATATTGCCCTCTATTTGAGGATTCATTAAAGTACCCCTAATCCACATTTGGTTATTAACCCATCCTGTAATGCGTGGCAACGATTGAGGCACAGCTTTTAATAAATCTTCTACACGCATTTTCGTTGTATCAACACGAAGATTTACTCGATTATTCTGAATATTAATATCTCCTTGAATTGTATGGCGTCCTTCGTCATATTTCCACACCAAACGAGGAATGTGTATTTGTTTTCCTTGCCCTTGTAATACGCCGTCCACTTCATCATATTTCATTGAAGCAATACTTCCGCGTTCAGCATGTATATTTCCATTCCATTGCCATAATTTACCTACTATATGACCCGACCCATTAAGCAAACCATGAATGCATATAGGTAATGAAACGCCTAATTTATGCACTGCGATTTGTTGTGCCTGCACCCATACATTAGGCGTATTATGTATAATGTCAACCTCTCCATGGGCTAACAAATAACCGTCACCTAAACAAGCTCGTAAAGAATGTATGAAAACTTTTCCTTGCTGATATCGTCCTTGAAAACGCATCGTGGGAATATGTACCCCGTAAACATTCAACCGCGTACCTTCGCCCACCATTTGCACATTTAAATTGTGCCAATCCAATCTTCCGTTTAGTAAGACATCCGCTGCTGTAACCGTTCCCTCTATAGACGCTGGGATCTCTGGAATATGCCGTAAGTCAAGAGAAGATATGTGGGCCTTTCCCCTTATTTTCTTTTGCTGTATAGCATAAGAAAATTGACCTTTTATCTGCCCATTTCCTATCTGTGCTTGCACATTATCAAGAGAAATATAATTCTGATCTGCTTTAATATTCATGCCCATCTGACGCACATGTAATTGTCGATACTGTCCATTCCTTATCTTTAAACGACCTAACACATGAAAATCATCAATTGAACCATTCACGGTTCCAGAAAAATCCATCTTTCCCCGTATATCCTTAGGTATATACGCATGAAAAGCTTGCATATTGGCATGTCTAAGATCTATTGCCATTTGTACCGTTGGTGAGGTCCCTGAAAAATTGATTTTTCCTGCAATTTGAAAATCCTGTCCATTTATCAACCCTTGAATACGTTGTAATTTAATTTCCTTCGTATTAAAAACAATGTGTCCCTGGCTTTTTGCAAAACGTATATTTTTTATAACGCCTTGAAGATGTTGCAAATCTACTTCTCCTCGAATTTGCATAGGCCCATTTTTCTTTGTTATCCCCAACTGTATCTGCTGTAACTTTCCCTGCTCGATAACGCCTGACAGCTGCTTAGCACTAAACACATAATTTATCCACGGAGCATCAATTTCATCGCAACGAAACTGACCTTGCCATACATTGGGATTCGTATACTGACCTAACATACGAAATTTTTTCCCTTGCAATGTCCCTTCACTAGAACCAACCCATTGCGAATTACTATTTTTTTTCACAGTACCACTGCAAGTTTCGATCATGACAAGTTGTCCATCTGCTAATCTCAAGCGTACAGTACCATCATGAAAAACTACATTACCACCAAACCTAGATTCAACCGGCCGATTGTCCTTTTTCACTAAAGCCAACACATTCCATGTATGATCTTCCTTCTCTTGCCATACATGGACTACTGGTTTTTGTATTTCAATCAGATCAATAGCTTCTACCATGCTTTGCCCTTGTAAAACACGAATCATCTTAAAAGGACTAACTTGTATAGACAGATGATTACTCGTTAGTACGAGGCGACCTTTATTATCTTTGACAAATGGATGTTGCAATATAATTCTCCCTCTCCAGTCCATAGAAAGAGCTGCAAATCCACATGTTCCATTTAGCTTTTTATTTATTGTCGTCTGTATGATCGTAGATGCCTTGTATATCATAGCCGGTTTTGCCACTTGAAACATCCCCAGCACCAAAACCACACTTACGCCTACCGCACCTATGACAATTTGTCTTTTTCTCACCTTAGTCACCCATCTATACTGCCTATCTATTATCCCTAAAATATATCTATATTAATGATTTTATTATGGACGAACCACACCTGAATATGCATCTATACCCATTGCTTGCTCTAACATAGCAATGCCTACATTATAATCATATAATGCTTGAATATAATTAATTTTTGCTTGATTTAAAGCCAATTGTGCATCTAACACATCTAAATTAATACCTACACCAGCTTGATAGCGCACCTGCGATATTTTAAACCCTTCCTTAGCCTGTGTAATAGCTGCTTTCGCTGCATCTACCCTTTTTTTTGCACTAGAAATAGCTAGATACGCTTGTTTTACTTGTAGCGTAACACTTTCACGAACTTTTTGATCCATTTCATTAGCCTTGAAAAAATCTTGCTTAGCCTTAGCCGTTTTAGCTCTTGCAACACCCCCATCAAATAGCGAATAAGAAATTTCACCACCTACACGCCACGATGAATGAGCCGTTCCAGGAAAAGAAGTATCTTTCCACTCTTGACTCAACCGAATGCCCGCCTGCGGACGCGTATCCCCTTTCATCAAATCAACATACACATTCGCTTTTTGAACCGCTAACGCTGCTTGCAATACTTCTGGTCTATATTTCATAGCATATTGCACCGATTCATCAAGAGAACGCGAATATGCCGGAAAAGGAAGTGTATGATCTTGTAATACTAATACAGTCTGTAAAGGTACTCCAACAATATTACTCAATTGATCCGATGCCAGTGCCACATCGTTAAGGGCGGACACATTTTTTGTTTCAGCCGCCGCCAAAGATACTTCTGTATTCAATACATCTAATTTGGCTACTGTTCCAGCCGTATATTGTGCTTTCACATTTTTTACATGCGCTTGTAAATTTTCTACCGCTTCTTGATAAACTTGTTGTACTTCTTGTGCTGCCAAGACCTTAAAATATCCCTTAATAGCATTTAATTTAATTTCCTGTTCAGTTTTTAATACGCCCTCTTGTGCATCCATTTTTTCTATATTTGCTAATGTAACTGCATTTTCCAGACGATTGCCCGTATACACAGGAAGCGATAAACTCAACGTATGACCAAACATATTCATGCCATTATGCTCACCTGTACGCCCAGCGGAAAAATTATACTCTATTTTAGGCATTTTTCCTGATTTCGCTTCAGCAATCGCATAATCCGATTGTTTTAATGTATAGTAGGCCACTTTAACATCACGATTATTAGCTAAAGCCAGACGTACCGTTTGTGGTAATGTTAAAGATAACGTATTTCTATTTATCTCCTTTCGCAATGTCGATATCGTTTTTTTATTAGAAATAAAATGATGCTGTTTTGTTATCTTATCCGCTACTTCTTGCCGTATCAACGGTGTCATATCTACTGGACGAACCATCGCATAATCATCCTTATTTAACGCTACTGAATTTGCTGCCCCCACAGGTAAACAACAAAGGGAAAATACTACCCCCCATATCATTTTTTCTTTAATATGCCTTGTCATAAAAAACCTCCATCTTAAAATACATAATGCACGCCGAAATAATTTCCACCGCCCTCTCCTTTCATAGGACGTATCGCTTGACCTAAAATATATACATTCTTCGCTACTCGATATTTTCCCTTCATCCGATATTGCCATTGATTGGGATTATATCCTTCTAGAGACAATTGAAATACTTTTTTAGGAAACAAATCAATGCCTCCACCTAATTCTCCATTCACCAAACCCCAACGAATATCAAAAAAAGGCCGATGTGTTCCATATTGCAAATTCATTTTTGTTCGATTACCAATTCCCTCCGCGCCTAAAAGAAAGAAATTATTATTTTTCTCTACTTTAAAAGTAGCATAACCATAACTTTCTTTAGATGTATTATTATATAATATTCCCGCTTCACCCGTTGTGTTCAATTCACGATTTCCCGATAATAATTGATTTACTTTTTGTGAGATGGCGGCAGTATTTTGTAATGTCATTTGTAAATTCTCTTGTGTATGCGGATCTCCTGTCACCTTGGCAAATGAATTAGCAATCATCGTTAATTGTTTACTCGATTCATTCATATTTTTTACAAGAGAACGAATATTATCCGATGTCGCTCCATCACCATCTATCCGTTGCAAAGAACTATTCATCTGTGCTGTAAGGTCTGCCATATTTTGAGCAATCGCTCTAATATTACCAGCATTTGCTTGCAACATCGCATCCGTCTGAGCCGTAATATTATTAATATGAATCATGGAATCTCGTATAGCCGCTTGCGTTTGCGAATCCCCAATAATCCGATTTACATTCACTACCATTTGATTCGTATTTTGAATTAAATCATTCGCTGTATTCACCAAGTCATCCATACTTTTACTTGATGTGCCTAATACATAATCACCCTCTTGTAATCCTCGCTCTTTATTGCTCCCAGGTGTAATATTAATAATTTTTTCACCTAACAGCCCATCAGTAGTAATAGAAATAGGGGAATCTTTAGGAATTATCACCTGTTTATCTAATTTCAACACAACATCTACTCCACTACTTGTTGTTTCTACCCGTAACACTCGACCCACATTGACCCCAGCATACCGAACGGTATTTCCCTTTTGGACGCCCTTTGCATCTGAAAAAATACTATGTACTTCATATCCAGGTTTACCTAAAATTTCTGCTTGTGCCAAGTCGATAATCGTGTAAGAAAATAAAATTACCCCAACAACTGTAACCAATCCAACTTTTGCTTCACTACTCCACTTCATTTTTATAATCCTCCATATTCGGAAGCATTCCACCATGAATAAAGATTTGAATATCTTTATCTTTCGTTTGTTTAAATGTTTCCTTATCTGCAATGAGTTGAAATTTTCCTTGTTTTAAAAAAGCCATCCTATCGGCTACCGAAAAAGCAGATGTCATATCATGCGTAACAAGTATCGATGTAACTTTTAATTGCTGTTGTAACGATACAATCAATTCATTAATCGAAGCACTTCGTAACGGATCCAAGCCAGCCGTAGGTTCATCATACAAAATAATTTCTGGATTTAACGCAATAGCACGAGCCAAACTCACTCGTTTTTTCATCCCCCCCGATAATTCATTGGGCATTTTATCCTCTATACCTACTAACCCAACCAACGCTAATTTTTCTGCTACAATGCGTCGAATATCAGGTTCCTTTAATGATGTATGTTGGCGTAAGCCAAAGGCAACATTCTCTCCTACTGTCAACGAATCAAATAACGCCGAATATTGGAATACCATTCCCATGCGTCCACGAACTTTATTCCATGCTTGTTCAGAAAGCGATGAAAGTTCTCTTCCCTCTAAAAAAATCTGTCCGCTTGATGGTTTTTGCAAGCCTATTAAAATTCGTAATATCGTACTTTTACCTGAACCACTAGCTCCTAAAATAGCCAATGTTTCCCCTTTATGAATATCCAAAGAAATATGATCTAAAATAATCTGATGCTCATAAGCCAGAGTAATATCTCGTAATGATATCATCTATGCCCCCTAATATAAAATAACCGATAAAATATAATTACAAATAAAAATAAAAATAATGGATGTAACTACCGATTTTGTTGTCGCCTTCCCTACTCCTTCAGCCCCACTTTTAGCATGTAAGCCCTCATAGCAAGCAATAATAGATATAATCCCACCAAAAAACATTGCTTTGATCAATCCATAAATAATATCCGTAATTGCGGTCAATACTTCAATTGAATTAACATAAGTAAAGTGGGCAAGACCGGCACCAAAGACAGCAACAGCATATCCTCCAGCCGTCCCAATAATATATCCATAAAATGCTAGTAAAGGCACCATACAAGTACACGCTATAAAGCGAGGTACTACTAGATAAGCAATAGGATTAACCGCCATACATCGTAATGCATCAATTTGCTCGGTAACTTTCATTGTGCCAATTTCAGCAGTCATAGCTGCACCAACTCGTCCCGCCATGACTACACCAGTTAAAATAGGACCTAATTCTCGTCCCATCGACACGGACATAGCCCCTCCTAAGGTTGCTTGTGCTCCATACCGAAGTAAAATATCAACAATTTGTAATGTCATGACCATACCCGCGAACAATAACGTTAGCGTAACAATGGGTAATGAATTTACGCCTAATTGAGCCATTTGATAAATCGTTAATTTCCATTGTATTTTAGGCAATTGTTTTATCGTTTGTCCCCATAAAATGGTGATAACACCAACTTGTTCTAATATAGACAAAACAAACTTACCAATACTTTCCAATACAGCCATAACTCCCCCTTCATATAAAGTGCAATCTATGTTCCTGCTAACTACTATTGTAAATATAGTTCATATGTACTGATATAATGATAATATCATTATATCAGTAAGACGGCAATTGTTTTACTAAATGTTTCATCTATACACCTATAAATAAAAAAACATTCGATATTTCTTTTTAACAAGACATATCGAATGTTTTATTTCAAAAAATAAGTCACCTATAATTAGATACATCAATCACTTTTTCTTGATGCGATGTATCTTCTTTTTTACCTTTTTCCGATTTCTCCGTGGTAGATTTTTCTGTTGTCGATTCCACTTCTTCTTTCATAACCGCTTTTGCCATCTTTTTCTGACGATGTCTAGCTAAATATGCATTCCGTTCTTCTGGACGTACCACTTGCAATGATATCTGTCCATCTCCCACAACAATATAGGGAGTTTGGGCCATGGATTTAGCTTCTTTTTTATTATCATCTTTTAATTTATGCTTATTCGGTTTCACCAAATCCTCTGATTTCGTAGGAGTGTCTTTTCCGCTAATTTTCACCTTGCCAGGACCTTTTTCGTGATCAGGAACCATGCTAACATCTTTTTCTAATATTTCTACCACTACATCATTATTAGCCTCTTCTTCTTCAATCTTCTTTTTTAAATCGGCAAAACTTTTATACTTGCGTAAACGAGCTAAAATTTCATCCGTTAAATTATATTTTTGTCGTTCTATCAAATAAGGTAAAGGCATCACACCCCCACCTCGTATTTCCAAAATCATTTCCCCTAAAGGTTGATCTTTCGGCACAGTAAAACTCATGATTTGATGTACATCTTTGCCTCTATACGGATGTAATGTAATATTAAAAAAAACTTCATCTCCTGGACTAACTACTGCTGGAGCAGCTGTCGCATCCACTATACGTGCTATTTTTTTCGCTTGTGAAATACGCATGTGCATATTGATATCTAACACAGGATATTCTACAAATTCATTATGCTTTAACAGATCCACTACATTATATAATTCATCAATACTTTTTTCATTAATATTATCAGATGAATAATACATATTATGCCGAGAAACAGTATAGGTCTCTCCCGTTGTACTACGAATTGTATATTGTAATGTAACTGTACCGCCCCCTACTCTATCAAGGGCTTTATTAACCGTATTATAAATTGCCGTAGAAGCCAAAACGGGAGTTAATTCATTATCTTCTATAATCTTAACCCGTTTCACCAAAGATACACCTGTATCTTCATCATCTACACGTATTTCAACCGGAATTCCTGTCGCAAGAGAATGCTGCACTCCCGCAATACCCGCGCCACGATCTTGATCAATATTGCCAATTTCAGCACCAATAGATCCCAATTTAAAAGACGAATTAAGGTTATTTACAACAGTAAAAATATATGCATTATGCATAAAGTAATGCGTACTTCCTTTTTTTAAAAATGGATGCCCAAACGCTACGACACGATCCTTATCAACATAAGTAACCGTACCAATAGCACCCATTTTCATATCACCATTCACAAAAGCTGCGGCCACTGCACTTCCTGGTTCTAAAGTAAAAGTGCGTTCATCGATTTCTGAGGTAGGTGCATCAACTGGTAAAAAATGATACTGTGGCAATTTTTGGGTCATCCAATCCAAAGAAGATGCATCAAAACCAGATACCATCAATGGAGTAGCAATCGGTACTAACGATTCTTCCCGTGCATTAAATGGTCTAATTTCTTCACTCGTAGGCGTATCCCATAACTTTACCATATCTGTTATAGGCGTAATCATGCCTAAACGAGAATTTGAAAAAGCCCAACCATAAGCTATCGCACCTAATAACTTTCCCTGAATATATACAGGGCTACCACTCATACCTTGTGCAATACCACCAGTACGCTCTATTAATGGTCCAGAAAAACGAGCTAATATTAAATCCCCCGATGGGCCGCTATTTTTCATTACACCTAAAATTTCTACAGGAAATGTTTCAATTTTATGTCCATGAACAACCGTTTTTGCATACCCCGTCATCCCTTCGCGAACATCTTTCACCTGCATAAATTCTTGTGCTTGTACTACCGTAGCTACCATCCCTAAAAGAACAAGCAAAGAGATACTAATAAATATACATATCTTCGTTTTTATCGTTTTCATAAATAACTACCTTTATACTTCCTCTACTATAACAACTACTCTCCCCTGTTGAATTGCTGTTCCAGGTGTGACATATACCGCTTTTACAACCCCTTTGCCATTAGCCCTTGCGGCTGCCATGGGTCCTGCTAACGATTGAATCGTCACCAATACATCCCCCTCATTCACAGGCCTCCCTACGGTAACAATACTCGCTACCGTACCTGCTAATACGGATGTATATGAAACTTCAGCCGCTGCCACTGGAAATGTAAAAAAACTAGCTAATCCAAAAAAAGCAATGATTTTATAAAGTAACTTCATTGTTTTCACCCTATCCTTCTGAAAAACTATCTTTTAAACGTTGCATCTTATACAATGTTTTTCCCGCACCTTGTATCACACAGCGCAACGGATCATCACAACAATATGCCGCAATGCCAGTACGATCCGAAATAAGGCGTTCTAAGCCATGTAAAAGCATACCTCCCCCAGCCAAAACAATTCCATGATCCATAATATCCGAAGCTAATTCTGGAGGTGCTTTTTCTAATACTTCTACAATCATTTTTATAATTGCTTCTACATGTTCTTGTAAAGCACTACGTATCTCCTGCGAATCCACATCAACTTGTACAGGTAGCCCCGTTTCACCACTTCTTCCTCGTACAACAACATGATCCTGTTGCTTCTCTTTTAACACAGTACCAATATGAATTTTTAATAATTCCGCCGTTTGTCGTCCTATAATAATATTTTTTTTCTTTTCCAAGTACTGACAAATAGCTTCATCAAATGCCTGTCCGCCCATACGCAAAGATTCGCTAAAAACAATACCGCTCGCACTAAGAATCGCTACGTTAGTAGTACCTCCTCCTATGTTAACCACCATAAAGCCATTCGAATTTGTCCCATCAAGACCCGCGCCAATAGCCGCTGCCAAGGTTTCTTCCATTACCACAATTTTACCTGTTCCAGCTTGCATACAGGCTTCTATTACCGCACGACGTTCTACATTCGTAACACTAGCAGGAACACTAATAATAACATTAGGTTTAAACAACCACGGCCGCCCGATCGCTTTTTGTATAAAATACGTAATCATGTACGCTGTCGCATCATAATCAACAATGGCACCCTTTTGTAATGGATAATACGCAGAAATATTACGTGGTGTCCGCCCCAACATATCATAGGCCTCTTTGCCTATAGCAACAACACGATGCAACAGCGTATCTACAGCAATAACGGCTGGCTCTTCAACTACAATTCCACGCCGCTTTACATACACCATAATATTTGCCGTCCCCAAATCAATCGCAATATCTTGTTTCCACCACGAACGATGCCAGAACGAAATATTTAACAATGCTTGTCCCTTGTTATGTTTCTTCCATCTCAACCCTAACAATGTCTGCACCTAGCCTTTGTAATTTCGCTACAAGATTATCATAGCCTCTATCAATATGATATAAATAGCCCAATTCAGTCCTACCTTCCGCTACTAATCCCGCTAAAACGAGAGCCGCACCTGCACGCAAATCTGTCGCATTAACGGCAGTTCCACGTAACTGCTCCACCCCCTTAATAATCGCACTTCGTCCCTCAATGATAATATTAGCTCCCATTCTCTTAAATTCATCTACATGCATAAATCTATTTTCAAATACCGTTTCCGTAACAACACTTGTACCTTTACAAATAGTAGTTAACGCCATAAACTGTGCTTGTAAATCCGTTGGAAAACCCGGATACGGTAACGTTTTTATATCCGCTGCAACAAGCGACGTATTGCCGATAACACGAATACCGTCAATTTCTTCTTCTACGGTTGCACCTACTTCTTTTAATTTAGCAATAAGTGGTTTTAAATGTTCTGATAGTGCATTTTCGACAAACACATTCCCACCCGTCATAGCTGCCCCTACCATAAACGTACCAGCTTCAATACGATCGGGAATAACCGAATGCACTGCACCATGTAACTGCGGCACCCCTTCAATACGAATTACATTCGTACCTGCACCGCGAATATTGGCTCCCATACTATTTAAATACGTAGCTAAATCAACAATTTCTGGTTCTTCGGCCGCATTTTCTAATACCGTTTTTCCCTTTGCCATAGATGCTGCCATCAATACATTTTCCGTAGCACCTACACTTGGAAAATCCAAATATATTTGAGCTCCTTGCAAACCATTCGGGACTTGTGCCTCAATATTACCATCTTGCAACGTAATTTGTGCACCCATCGCCTCAAATGCCTTTAAATGCAAATCAATAGGTCGTGCACCAATAGAACATCCTCCCGGCAACGATATACAAGCTTTTCTTTTTCGTGCTAATAACGGTCCCATAACCAAAAATGATGCACGCATACGCCGTACTAAATCATAAGGAGCCTCTGTATTATTTAATGACGATGCATCAATTTTTAACACTCCTGAGTGTACCATTTCAATGCTAATTCCTAATGAACGAATTACCTCACAAACCGTGTACACATCTGCTAACTTTGGAATCTCCGTTAACGTACTTTCGGTTGTACCAAGCATAGATGCTACAATAATGGGCAGCACAGCATTCTTTGCACCACTGATACGAACCGTTCCATGTAACGGATTTCCACCCCGAATAACAAGTTTCTCCAATTCCGGTGCCTCCTAATAATAATGAGTCAAGTATATATCTATATGTATAATGCTATACATCATAACGCTTTTACTATCAAGTCATTGTACCATAAATACCCCAAAACTAAAAGTGTTTATATTGAAAATACGACTTGACTGACACCCCTATTACCATCCTCACTATTACTTATAAATGAATACTCCATTTGCTATCCCGTTCAAACCGATGGAAGGTATCAATAACTCGAATAGTACCGCTCTTATACCGCATTACCACCGACATCGTACGTGCACCACCGCCAAAATACTGAATACCTCGCAATAACGGCGTATTCGTAATTGCTGTAGCAGAAAAGATACAATCATCCCCTTTTACCAAATCATCTAAGGTTAATATACGCTTAACATCGGTAATCCCCATAGCCACACACCGGTTATATTCTTCATCCGTTGCTGGCAATAATCGAGCCTGCATATCTCCACCTAAACATTTTAAAGCAGCTGCTGCCAATACCCCTTCCGGTGCGCCGCCAATCCCCATCAACACATGCACACCCGAACCTTCAATTCCGATATCAACTGCTGGTGATACATCTCCATCTGTGATTAATTTAATTCTAGCTCCAGCTTCTCTGCATTGATTAATCATATCTTGATGACGTTCCCGATCTAAAATTACTACCGTAATGTCATCAATACTACGTTCTAACCCTTCGGCAATACGTCGCAAATTTTCTGTAACCGGTTGCGTTAAATCAATACGCCCTTTAGCACGAGGACCTACACATAATTTTTCCATATACATATCTGGAGCATGAAGTAAATTTCCCTTACCAGCAATAGCTATAACAGCAATTGAGCCATCTTGCCCTTTAGCCGTTAAATTAGTCCCCTCTAGAGGATCAACCGCAATATCTACTGGCGTACCACCTGCACCTACTTTTTCACCAATATAAAGCATTGGTGCTTCATCCATTTCCCCTTCTCCAATAACTACGGTTCCATCAATAGGTACCCCTGCTAAAATAGCATGCATACCATCAACCGCCAATTGATCCGAGCCTTCTTTATTTCCTTTTCCCATTAAGCGACCAGCACGTACTGCTGCGGCTTCCGTCACCCGTACAAACTCTAATGTTAATAACCTATCCATAATAGCTGCCTCCTTTGATCAATATTTTCCTACTCTTTACATAATTCTCTTTAATATTGAGTATTCCTCTTATTTTCTCCGCAAATAAAAAGAGCCTATCTTATCCATATTCATTACCATTCTATCTAAATTACGATAAATGTAACAAATACACTCCTTATCATAGACTCTTTTTTTATAAAATTATTTACGAATGACATCACAACGCATATAAGGACGTAACACTTCCGGTACAACTACACTGCCATCCGCTTGTTGATAATTTTCTAAAATCGCTGCAACAGCACGACCCACAGCAACACCTGAGCCATTTAATGTATGTACATATTCTAATTTTCCCTTTGCTTCTCTACGAAATCGTATATTCGCACGACGAGCTTGAAAATCTTCCGTATTCGAACAAGAAGAAATTTCACGATATTTTCCCTGTGCGGGAAACCACACTTCAAGATCAAATGTTTTCGCTGCAGAAAAACCAATATCACCCGTACAAAGGCAAACCACCCGATAGGGCAATTGCAATGCTTTAAGAATACCTTCTGCATGATTTGTCAATTTTTCCAATTCATCATAACTTGTTTCAGGCGTTGTATACTTAACCATTTCCACTTTATGAAATTGATGTTGTCTAATTAAGCCTCTCGTATCACGACCCGCTGATCCTGCTTCTGCACGAAAACAAGGTGTCATTGCTGTAAAAGATATAGGTAACTTTGCCGCATCAATAATTTCTCCGCGATAATAATTTGTAAGTGGTACTTCCGCTGTCGGAATTAAATACATATTTGCACCTTCTACTTGTAGCGCATACATATCTTCCTCAAATTTGGGTAACTGCCCTGTTCCTGTCATAGAATCCTTATTCACAATATACGGAGGTATAACTTCAGTATATCCATCTTTTTCCGTGTGTTGATCTAACATAAAATTATACAAAGCACGTTCTAAGCGAGCTCCCATCCCCATATAATAATAAAACCGGGCTCCCGTAACCTTTGCCGCTCGTTCTGCATCCAAAATACCTAATTGTTCACCAATTTCCCAATGATTTTTCACCGTAAAGTCAAAAGATGGAAGAATGCCCCATTTACGAATTTCCGGATTATCCTGATCATCTTTTCCCACGGGAACAGATGAATGGCACATATTCGGAATCATAAGTTGAACTTGCCGCAATTGTTCTTCCGTTGCATGCAGCTTTTGATCTAATTCCGCAATTTGCTCACCTAATTTTTTCATAGCCGTAATTTCTGCATCCGCATTTTCATGATTTTGCTTTAATTTAGCAATTTGCTGTGTTACCGTATTTCGTTTGTTTTTCATTGCTTCAACTTCTTGAATCAATGAACGCCGTTGTCCATCTAACGTTACAAATGCGTCTATATCGACATGAGCATTTCTATTTTTTACGTTTTCCTTTACCGCTTCTACATTTTCACGAACAAATTTTGCATCTAACATACGTGTTCGTTCCTCCTTATTACCTCTCTACAATACAATTCTCTATACATCAATCAAACCGTATCAAAACAATTATATACCTCTATTACTATACTATAAAACTAGCCTTTCTTACAACATTCTTTTCTAACGCATCCACCCACAACGAGAAAAGCAATTGATTATCACTATATCAAAAGGTATCTTTTTCTTACACCACATAATCATCTATAATCCCTTTTGTTCCATTTCGCAAAACAATACATTACGATGAGAAACAGAATTCAATAAAACAATTCGCCATGCCTGTTCTGTTCCTTCAAGAATATTAATACAAGTATTATCTTGTTTTATTTGCCAAAAATGACTCATATCCAACCCCAGCATAGAGCAAATCATCACTTTATTTACTGCATCATGAGCAGCTACTAATATCGTTTTCCCCTCATATTTATAACAATATTCATGTAATGCGTCCTGAATCCGGCGTTTCATATCCGCTAAACTTTCACCATTCGGCATCGTCACCAAATGTGGATGTTGATGCCACTGTGTATAAAGTTCAGGATATGTCGCTTGTACTTCATCTACTAACATACCTTCCCATTTACCATGATTAATTTCGATTAACCGTTCATCTGTATGGACGGGCAAGTCATGTAACTGAGCACAATATTGTGCCGTTACTTTTGCACGATGCAATGGACTTGCCACTACCGCATCAATCGCCGTCCCTCGTAACGCTTCAGCAACTTGCTTCCCCTGCCGTTGTCCTGCTTCACTTAAGCATGTATCTTCTTGCCCTTGGAATCGTCCTGCTACATTCCATGATGTCTCACCATGTCGAATTAATATAATCCGTATCATCTTATCTCCTTAATGTATTTCACAATGAATTAATGTAATATCTAAAATCCCCTCAATTGCACGCAATTTTAACATAATATCGTGAGGAATATCTTCTGCCACAGCCACTGCCATAATATTAATATCAGCTTCCGTCATTTTACCTACTTGCATACCCGTAATATTAATTCCAGCCTGTCCTAAAATAGTAGAAATTTGACCAATCATATTTGGTTGATTGCGATGCGGTGCCAAGATCAAATATCCTTCAGGCGTAAAATCTAACCGCCAATTATCAATTTGTACTATTTTCGGTTCCTTCTTATTAAACAACATTCCTACAATAGCATGTTCTCCCTTTTCTGTTTTAATCCTAACAGTTACAGCATCCGTAAAATCACCTGATTGTTGGGACTTAATTTCTTTAACCGACACATGTCTACTCTTTGCAACATCGGCCGCATTAACAAAATTAACAGAATCTTGTAAAATCGGATTCAATGCTCCCTTTATAGCCGCTGTAGTCAATAACCTTGTTTCTGTTTCAGCTAATTCTCCCGTATATTCCACTTGAATCTCTTGCATCGGTGCTGATACCAAGTACGCACCCATCGTTCCCATACGCTCAACTAGATTAAAATATGGTTGAATTACATTATATACATTAGGCGGAACAGGTGCCATATTAACCGCTGTCGGTACAGGTTCTCCTTGTAATGCTGCTATAACCCCTTTTGCCACATCCATCGAAACGCCAATTTGAGCTTCTACTGTTGAAGCCCCTAAATGAGGCGTCAACACCACATTATCCATCCCCAAAAAAGGATTTATCTCTTGCGATAAAGGTTCTTCCGGAAATACATCCAAGGCCGCTCCAGCAACATGCCCACGCAAAAGAGCCTCAGCTAACGCCTTAATATCCACAACTTTCCCCCGCGAAACATTGATAAGACGGACCCCCTTTTTCATTTTACGAATTTGCTCTGCTCCAATCATATTCCGTGTTTCTTTCGTCAAAGGCGTATGTAACGTAATATAATCAGATTGTTCCAAAAGTGACTCCAAATCCATCAATTCCACACCAAGTTGTATACCCCGTTCTCTGGGGATATACGGATCATAGCCAATCGTCCTCATTTCCATCGCCTGCATGCGTTTTGCAATCCGCGAACCAATACGACCTACACCAATAATTCCAATCGTTTTATCTTTTAATTGAATTCCCGTAAATGCTTCGCGTGTCCACTGTCCTGCCATCAATGAATAATGTGCCTGTGGGATATGTCTCGTAATAGCCATAATCATAGCACAAGTATGTTCCGTTGCCGCAATCGTATTCGCTGTCGGGGCATTAACTACAATAATTCCCTTTCGCGTAGCTGTTTTAATATCAATACTATCTACACCAACGCCGGCTCGTCCAATTACTTTCAACTTAGTTGCCGCCTTTATAACCGCTTCTGTAACATGCGTCATCGAACGAGTAATAAGTCCATCATATTCTCCAATACACTGAATTAAATCGGCTTCTTTTAAATTCATTTTTACATCTACATCATATCCATGCTGACGCAATAAATAAATGCCCTCTTGGGCTACATCATCACTTACTAAAATTTTCATTGCCGTACCTCCTATACGTGCACTAATGTGCTTGCTGAAATGATTTCATAAAGGTTGCCAAAGAAGCACAACTTTCTTCGGTTACTGCATTATATAAAGAAGCTCGACACCCCCCTAACAACCGATGTCCTTTAAGCCCAATCATATTATTTTGAAGAGATGCTTGTAAAAACATTTTTTCTAATTCCGGTGTTGCTAAATGGAATGTAATATTCATAACACTTCGCGACTGTATATCTGCATGTCCACGATAAAAGCCATTGCTTTGATCAATTACCTCATAAATCATATCTGCTTTTTCTTTATTTCGTTGTGCTATTTTTTCTACCCCACCTTGCTGTTGTACCCACTGCAATACTTTATAAATAAAATAAATGCAAAAAACGGGCGGCGTATTATATACCGAATGATGTTTAACATACGTATCATACCGCAACATATCAGGAATATCCCTTTTAGCTTTGTCTAAAAGCGTATCTTTTATAATTCCTACAACTACACCCGCTGGTCCAATATTTTTTTGTGCCCCCGCAAATATTAAGTCAAATTGAGAAATAGGAATAGGTCTACTTAAGAAATCACTTGATAAATCACCAAATAACGGAATATCAACTTGTGGATATGTCTGCCACTGTGTTCCATGAATCGTATTATTTGACGTCAAATAAATATAATCCGTTTGTGCTTTTATTGCTTGTGGCAATACCCGCGGAATGTGCGTAAATCCTTCTGCTTTAGTAGAAGCCACTTCATATACTTCACCAAACGCAGCAGCCGCTTTCATCGCCTTATCAGACCATACCCCTGTATTAATATACCCACCACGACAATGCAAAAAATTAAGTGCATGCATAACAAACTGCATACTTCCCCCACCTTGCATAAAAACAATGTGATAGTCCTTAGGAATATGCAATAAATCCCGTAATAACGTCTCTGTTTCAGCTTGTAACGTTTGATACGAATCACTACGATGACTCATTTCAATAACACTCATACCCGTACCTGCATAATCAAGAAATTCTGCTTGTACCTCTTGTAGTACAGATAAAGGCATAGCCGATGGTCCTGCATTAAAATTATGAACTCGTTTCATCCCTATTCCTCCTCAAAAAAAAGATTCCCATCCCTAAAAGGGACGAGAATCTATTCCCGCGTTGCCACCCAACTTGCTATAATAGCCTACTTGATATCGCTATAACAGGCGATTCCTGTCAAATTCATCATTTGCAGCTCCAGAGCGGACACTCTTATCTTCGCACTAACTTCCACCACCGTTAGCTCTCTATAGCGAATAATAAAATTATTCTCTTTCATAACTATTTTAATTATTCAATAAATTAAACTTATTATAAATATCCTTATCTAATTTGTCAACAAAAAGTAGAATATACTCATATTTTAATGACATATGTCATTAAAAGTGTAAAATCGACCAAATCGAATGAGCCGTTGTCACCGTGGGTAAATCAACAAAGCCACTAGGTTGCGGTTGTATAATCATAAACACCAAGGCCGCTACAAAGGTAATGCCCATGGTGATATAAGAAAAGGCTCCTTTTTCACTATACGTATACATACCAAAAAAACGAATCCCCAAAGAAGCTCCGATTGTAGCAAACAATGCGGCTAAAGAAAAATAGCTATAAAATCCATATGATGCCACTAAAGCGACAATAATAGCAATATTAATAACCATAGAATACATCCGTGATAAGACAGTTATTTCCGTCCGTTTCATTGCTTGTAACCAATCTGCAATTTCCATTCCCGTTAATCCCGTCAAAAACGCCGTGCCATATAATATCGCATCCCACGATTTACTAAACCGGCGTCTATCGCCAGCAAACCACATCAAAAGAACTATGCCAACAACCACTATCCCTACTACGGCAAAATAATACTGAGTAGGAATAACATGCACCACTCTAACTCCCACTACAGCCAAAATTGAAGCAATAACAGCCATCCGAATAATTTGATTTCTTGACGGTCGCACCTTTACAGGTAATGCCTGATACATTTTTGCAAATATTTCCGCTAAAAAAACAATGACAAAAAACACAATGCCAAAGAAAGGATTTACCAACGCCAAAGCAAAGGTAATAACAATAGGAATCAAAAATTTAGCTCCCTTAAAAAACGTAAATGTTTGAAATTGTACCGGATATTTTTGTGAATAAGTCGTAAAATACGTAAACGCATTAAACATTAATAATGCCGCCACCGCTTGCTCTGGAATTGCGCCCATATACAAAAAGATAAAAATCATGCACATACTTAAATTCATACCTGTTAGGCGAGAAAAAACAGCACTAAATAAACCTGCTCCTACAAAAGGAAGAATGATCATAACACTTTCCATTGCTTTATTTCCTCCCTTATTTTAAATGATGACTGCCACGTTCTGTAATCGGTACCCCGTCCTTACATAACGGACACATATCAGGTTTATAAGTAGGTACGGTTAAATGCAATAATGCTTCCACTTGCTGTTGGGGCACCCCAAATTCAGCTTTATTTCCACTACGGTCTACTAATAAACCTACACCTACAATTTCTCCAGCAGCTTGCTTTACTACATCTACAACCTCTCGTACAGATCCACCCGTAGTCACAATATCTTCCACAATCAAAACCCGTTCGCCTGGGGCAATGCGAAAACCTCTACGTAACGTCATAACCCCATTTTCTCGTTCCGTAAAAATAGCCCGTGTTCCTAATGCTTTTCCCACTTCATGTGCTAATAAAATCCCCCCCGTCATAGGCCCGATAACAACTTGTACGTGCTTATCGGCAAACCGACGAGCTAATTCTTTACACAACATTTCTGTATATTCGGGATGTTGTAACACATTAAATTTTTCTACATAAAGAGGACTATGTAATCCCGATGTCAATAAAAAATGCCCTTCTAAAATAGCCTTTGTCTGAATTAATAATTTTTTAACATTCTCTTCTGTCATCATATATATCTATACCTCCCGTATTTCTTCTATTATTTTTTCTGCTGCCTCTTGAGGATTAATCGCAGCCGTAATCGGTCTTCCTATAACCAAATAAGAGGCACCATTACGCAACGCTTGTGCTGGTGTAGCAATACGTTTTTGATCTTGTGACATAGAAAACGCTGGACGAATCCCTGGAGTAACAATAAGAAAATCTGAACCATATTGCTGACGAACCACCTTGGCTTCATGCGGAGAAGATATCATTCCATCAACTCCTGCCAACCGGGCAACTGAAGCCAAACAGCTTACTTCTTGTGATACATCAAAAGCACCGCCTATTTCTTGCCAATCTTTCGTATCCATACTAGTCAAAATGGTCACTGCTAAAATCTTCGGTCGTTTAACCCCCTTTATCTCCGCTTCTTGTTTTGCTGCTTCTACCGCAGCTGATAACATCGTTCTACCTCCTAATCCATGTACCGTGACTAAATCAACGCCTAACCGCGTTAAAGCACGCACACTCTGTGCTACCGTATGAGGAATATCATGTAACTTTAAATCCAAAAACACCTGCTTATTTGCTTGTTTCAAATAAGTAATTGCGTCAATGCCAACACTATAAAATAACTCCATTCCCACCTTATAAAACGATACGCTATCGCCTAACTGGGTAACCATCTGCTTCATATCCTCCATCGTATGCATATCCAAAGCTACGATAATTCGCTCATCTCTCATCAATACGCCTCCCATCAAAACATCACATCGCCTATGCTCTCATATATTCTTTTCATTATGTCATGCTATCTTCCCACTGTCAACGAATGAACACAAAAACCAATCAGCTCCTTTCCAAAGCAAAACTTAATGATTCAATATTCTCGTAAAATGCCCACCAAAGCGACGGCTAATTTTCTCTATAATCGCAACTTCATCTATATTACCTTGCACATATAAGGTTGCCGCTTCTCTTGCTGCTATCAAAATATCAATATCCCCTAAAATATTCGCAACTTTTAAATCAGGTAACCCATGCTGAACATAACCAAATAGTCGTCCTGCACCACGCAATAACAAATCTTTTTCCGATAACGCAAATCCATCATGAATCGTTTCCATCCAATGTAACCGTTGCTGTGTTTCCTTATTCTTTCCTTTAGCCAAAAGAATACAATAAGACTGTGCTGTACCTCTACCAACACGACCGCGCAATTGATGCAATTGGGCCAAGCCAAATCGTTCTGCATCTTCAATAACCATAATCGTCGCATTCGGTACATTCACTCCCACTTCAATAACACTTGTGGCCACTAACAAATCAATCTTCCCTTGCTGAAAAGCTGTCATGATTTCTTCTTTTTCTGTACTGCCTAACTGCCCGTGAACCAAAGCACAACGAAATTCAGTAAAAACCTGCGTACTTAACTTTTCATATAATGCCGTTGCGGCCTGTACATCTAAATGAGCCGATTCTTCTACTAACGGACATACCACATAACATTGTTGCCCTTGCATCATTATCTTTTTCATGAATTGATACATCCGTGCCCGCATAGCTTCGCCTATAACATAGGTTTTAACAATTTGCCTGCCTGGTGGCATCTCCCGAATCGAAGATACATCTAAATCACCATATACAGAAAGTGCTAACGTTCTAGGAATAGGCGTTGCTGTCATAAATAAAACATGTGGTGCTTTCCCTTTATTTTGTAAAATAGCACGTTGCCGTACACCAAATCGATGCTGCTCATCCGTTACCACTAAGCCTAATTGTGAAAAAATAACATCAGGCTGTAATAACGCATGTGTACCGATAAGAATGTGAATAGTTCCTTGCTGCAATTCTTCTACTAATTGTTTTCGTTGAGTACGATTTATTCTACCCGTCAACAACGCAATTTTTACAGGAAAAGATTGGAAAAGGCGTGAAAACTCTTCAAAGTGTTGTGTCGCTAATATTTCTGTTGGTGCCATCAATACCCCTTGATATCCATTTTCTACTACCTTTAATAACGCCAAAGCAGCAACCACCGTTTTTCCCGACCCTACATCGCCCTGAATAAGACGTTGCATCGGCACATCCCCTTCCATATCATCTTGGATATCTAAAAATGCCTTTATCTGACCCTTCGTGAGCGTAAAAGAAAGAGAGGAAATAAATTGCTTTAACAACGCTCCATTAACCGTACATTTAACCCCTTTTACCATACGTTCATGTCGTCTTCTCAATAATAGTCCTAATTGTAAATCAAACAACTCTTCAAAAGCTAATTGCTTTCGAGCCTTTTGCTGAACTTCCATCGTTTTTGGGAAATGCATTTTTTCATATGCTTCATAAGTACTCATACAACGATAAGGATTGACCACAAACCCTTGTTGAGGCTCTGAGTCTATACTATTTCTTTGTTTTACTAATGCCAAAGCTGCCTGTACCGCCTTACGAATATCCTGCTGCCGTAACCCCTCCGTCAAACCATACAGCGGAAGTAACGCTTCATAAACACAACACCCTTGTTCTATTTCAGGATTATTCATTTGCCATATCCCATATGATAATGTGGCATTACCAAAAACCGTAACCTGCGAAAATAAAGAAAGACTTTTCTTTTTATACGGTTGATTAAACCATATCAATTCTACCATTCCCGTATCATCAGAAACACGTACCTTAAGTATAGATAAACCTTTGCGAGGATGAATTTCTTGAATTTGCTGAATAACTCCACAAACCAGTACTTTTTTATCCCCCCATCGTCCTATACTTCTTATCGGTACAATATGTTGCCGATCTTCATATTGACGCGGGAAATATTGTAATAAGTCTTGTATCGTATGAATTCCCAAGCGAGCAAAAAGTGCCTGTTTTTTTGCTCCAATACCTTTCAATTGGCACAATGAATCATTCATAAATAAACCTCTCTCATATCTATATATATTTTCATTGTATCACATTCCCATAAAACAAGTTAAAAAATAAATCTTGCTTTAGAACTTTATTTATGATAAACTTTGTATGTTGTACTGTGAGTGGTGCAGGGAGGTGTGACCAGTGGCAAACTATTGCGAAATTTGTGGCAAAGGTAAAATGAGCGGGATGAATGTCAGCCATTCCCATTTAAAAACCAAAAGAACCTGGAAACCGAATATCCAGAAAGTACGCGCTATGGTAGAAGGTGAAGTGAAACATGTTAATGTCTGCACTCGTTGCCTTCGTTCCGACAAAGTTCAGCGTGATGTGTAATAGTATATAAAAAGAGATGATTCATGAGGAATCATCTCTTTTTATATACTATGGTTTCTTCTCTACAAAAGCTATCTTTTACCTAAGATAGCTTTTGTATTACTACGTAAAAATAAATAGTTCAATTTCAAATTCTTTGGTGGAGATACGCGGGATCAAACCGCTGACATCTCGAATGCCATTCAATCACTCTCCCAGCTGAGCTATACCCCCATATATAATTGTATATAGTTATTAATATAACATACCTTCATGCCTTCATTCATATATCAATAAATCCCTATTTTTATCTGTACATTTTTATTCAACTTCTATTGCAAATGAATACAACTATTAATGTACAAGGTGTCATACCTAATAATCATATGTACCTATCTTGAATACCAAAATTGTAAGTGTTTATTTTTTTAAAAAATAATCTCATAGCGTTATAATAAAACAAATTATTTTGTGTTTTTCTTGTTTTTTTTAATCAGATACAATAAAACAAAACAAATTTATCTATGCGTATTAATTATTTTATATTTGCACCTGTTGCATTATTCAAAAATTGTGTTATGATGAACTTGTAATTACAAAAGCTGTCTAAATTATTTTTTCGAGGTGATTGTTATGAATAATTATGTAGAACAAGTAATTAACGCTGTTCGTCAAAAACATCAAAACGAACCTGAATTTGTGCAAACCGTTGAAGAGGTTCTCTCTTCGATATCTACCGTTGTGGATAATCATCCTGAATACGAAAAATATGATTTATTATCGCGTTTAGTAGAACCAGAACGGCAATTTATTTTCCGCGTTGTTTGGGAAGATGATAAAGGTAATTATCATACCAATACAGGCTACCGTTTCCAATTTAATGGTGCAATTGGACCATACAAAGGTGGCTTGCGTTTCCAAAAGAACGTATATTCTGGAATTATAAAATTCCTCGGGTTTGAACAAATTTTTAAAAACGCTTTAACGGGCTTGCCTATCGGCGGTGGCAAAGGCGGTTCTGACTTTGATCCCACAGGCAAATCCGATGCAGAAATCATGCGGTTCTGCCAAAGCTATATGCAAGCGTTATATCGCTATATTGGTCCTGATGTTGACGTTCCTGCAGGAGACATGGGCGTCGGTGGTCGTGAAATCGGGTACTTGTATGGGGAATATCGTCGCTTAAAAGGTGCTTTTGAAAACGGCGTATTAACAGGTAAAGGCTTTAGTTACGGTGGTTCATTAATTCGCCCTGAAGCAACTGGTTATGGTGCAATTTATTATTTACTCAACGTATTAAAAGACGATGGTCAAGATATTAAAGGTAAAACTATTGCTGCCTCCGGCTTTGGTAATGTAACTTGGGGACTTTGCAAAAAAGCAAAAGAATTGGGTGCTAAAGTAATTACCTTATCTGGTCCTGATGGCTATATTTATGATCCCGATGGCGTAAGTACCGATGAAAAAGTAGAATACTTATTAGAAATGCGTAGTAGCGGTCGCAACTGCGTAAAAGATTATGCAGATAAATTCGGCGTAGAATTCTTCCCTGGCGAAAAACCTTGGGGACGCAAAGCTGATATTGTAATGCCTTCAGCTATGCAAAACGATGTACATATGGAACAAGCAAAACAAATTGCCGCTAATAAAGTTCGTTATTATATCGAAGTAGCAAACATGCCAACTACTAATGACGCTTTAAATTACTTGTTAGAACAAAAAGATATGATCGTAGCTCCGGCTAAAGCCGTAAATGCTGGTGGCGTTGCCGTATCTGCTTTAGAAATGAGCCAAAACAGCGAACGCCTAGTTTGGACAGAAGAAGAAGTCGATCAAAAATTACAACACATCATGAATACAATTTACAAAAACAGCAAAGACGCTGCTGCTCGTAACGGATTAGGATATAACCTCGTAGCTGGAGCTAATATTGCAGGTTTTGAACGCATTGCAGATGCTATGATTGCACAAGGCGTATTCTAATTGTAATACCCTTGCAACCATATACAAGATGACCATTCATACACACCTATGACGGTGAAGCACATTGCTTCACCGTCATATTTTATTACTTACCTAATATAAATCTTTGCGTATATCAGCTTGTACAGGAATCTTATTCCGTATTTCTACAACCGTTTCTGGTTTTATTTCACCTTCAATAATCTCGTCCTCTATACCTGCTTGAACTAAAATATTACCCCATGGATCTATCACTTGAGAATGTCCATACAAAATAGAACCACACGTATTGACAGCCACTACATAACATTGATGTTCAATCGCCCGTGCACGATTCAATAAATCCCAATGCATCCCTCGTTTCGTAGGCCAAGCAGCAGAAACAAATAAAACATCACAAGGTTCATTCATTACTTTTTGTATCCATCCCCCAAAACGCAAATCATAGCAAAGAATCGCCCCCATAGAAATTCCATCTAACTGCCATCTACCACACCTAAAGCCAGCAGAAAAATATTCATCTTCATGTCCCCGTGTAAATAAATGCACTTTATCATAAGTACAAACAATTTCACCCGTACGAGTTACCGTATATAATCGATTATACAATCGCTTTTGCTCGCGTACAGCTACGGAACCACCTATGATATGTACCCCTAACGTCGTCGCTAACCGCTGTAAAAACGCTTGCGTATAATTCCCCTTTTCATCGGCTATATCATAAATATTTTTAGGAAAAAAACCCGTATTCCACAGTTCAGGTAATACCAGCACCTCATTTCCCTGCTTTGCTGCTTTAATAATATATTTTTCAGCCATAGCATAATTATATTCACAATCCCCTAATCGTACATTCCATTGTATACCTGCAACTTTCATAAATATTCTCCTTTTGTTCTCCGCAAAATAAAACCATGGTCCCTTGAAAAAGCTCCCTAATCTTGTTATAGTAGCAAAGACATCATAAAAAAAGAGGGATCCTTATGAGCAAACACAAAAAAACAAATGCCATGCGCTTATTAGATACAAAAAAAATTTCCTACACAACTAAATCATATACCTATACAGAAGAAGATCTTTCGGGCATCCATGCAGCGGAAGCCGTTGGACTCCCCGTTGACTGTGTATTTAAAACCTTAGTTGCCCAGGGAAAAACAACAGGCCCAGTCGTCTTTTGTATTCCCTGTCACAAAGAATTAGATTTAAAAAAAGCCGCCCACGTCAGTGGTAATAAATCAGTAGAACTACTACACGTCAAAGACTTATTACACATAACTGGCTATATTCGAGGTGGTTGCTCCCCCTTAGGTATGAAAAAGCAATTTCCTACTTACCTTGATATTTCTGCCCGAGAGCAAACCGTAATCAGCATCAGTGCGGGGCAACGAGGACTTCAAATTATCCTTGCTCCACAAGATTTAAGCACACTAATCCCTGCCCCCTTTGTCGATTTACTCCTAAAAGACGTAACCTTAACAACCAGTCGCATTCGCTAACTTCTTTTTCATCCCTAACAGCACCATATACGACAATATTTATAAACTTTCTTTTAAAATAGCAATAATATCTTCCTTCGTTAATACTTTGTACCCCCCTTGCATAATAAACGTACCTTCTGCAATGTTTTCAATGCTATCCTCCGTCACACCCAGTTCCCGAGCATGCAAAACAAGACCAATCCCTTCCATCCATTCTTGCAAACAATCTAATCCTTTATTTGCTATTTCTAGTGCAGTCTTGCCTTCAGCTGGAACCTGCCAAACATATTTAGCAAACCGCTCAAATTTAGGTAGTCCCGCTTGCAAAATATACCGATAATAAGGTAGGGATACAACCGCTAACGTCATACCATGTGTAGCATTCGTATACGCACCAATAGATTGTCCCATCATATGCACCATCCAATCTTGCCTTTTTCCCTTGGCCAAAAACGTATTTAATGCCCATGTAGCTAACCACATAATATTACTTCTTGCTTCATAATTTAAGGGATCTGCCACAGCAATACGCGAACTATGAATAAGCGAACGCATCATCCCTTCAGCAATATAATCCGTTACATTATCATCTGTACCAGAAAAATATTGTTCCATAATATGTGACATAATATCATAACATCCTGCTACCATTTGATACACTGGTACCGAAAATGTAAAAGCCGGATTTAAAATAGCAAATTTCGGAAATACGCGTGTATCAAATACACGTGCAATTTTTCGTTTTTCTTCGGTATTAGTAAGGACAGAACCTCCATTCATTTCAGACCCCGTTCCCACCATAGTCAAGACACATCCTACTGGAAGAGGCATATGTTTTAATCGCCGCATATGCTTAAAATACGTATCCCAAACATCCGTTTCACTATGGGCTCCTACCGAAACAGCCTTAGCATAATCACAGGTAGAGCCGCCACCAACAGCTAATAATAAATCTACCTTCTCTTCCCTTGCTAAGCGGCACCCTTCTCGTACTTTTTCTACCGTAGGATTAGGCATCACCCCGGCATCTTCAATAATCACTTTTCCTGCCTCTTGTAAAAGTGAAATTACAGCATCATAAATACCATTTTGCTTAATTGAACCCCCACCATAAATAAGCTGTACCCTTTCACCATACTTATCCAATTCTTTTCTTAAATCGGTTAATGCATCCTCGCCAAAATATAAGGTCGTTGGATTTTGATACGTAAAATTTCCTAACATATATACCTCCCTTTCACAACTATACCACCTAAAAAAATAAAAAATACCATTTTTCCTTTAGGAAAAATGGTATTCAGCATCTGGAGCGGATGAAGGGGATCGAACCCTCGTTTTAAGCTTGGGAAGCTCACATTCTACCACTGAATTACATCCGCATGAACAATATAATAAATTTTAAATATTACTTGCTCATTATAACAAAAAATCAATTCCCTTGTAAAGAAAAATTTCTAAATCCCCTAAGATATCTCTTGCAGAAATCATTTCCCTTACAAATTTTATGACATATAACCGTCTATGCTGTATACATCTTCTTCCCATTTCAAATGCTCTAATATATACACCTATTCATATATAAAAATCCTATATTATTCCTATATTTACTAATACTATTTTACCATAAAATAACGCCTATCGTCACCTCACCCCATTTTTATTTTCTCTTTCTCTCACTAACATAAATTGTCTATTTTTTGACTATATGCTATACTATTCATACATGCAAATATAATGATATTATTATCCAGTTTACGAGCCGCAAGGATAACGACTGAATATGCTGCAAAGCACAGTCGTTATCCTTTTTTAGGAGTATATTATGTTTCTTATCATTGATAATCACGATTCTTTTGTATATACCATTGCCGACTACATTAAAAGTCTACATTATAATGTATCCGTATATCCTTGCGATCAACTTTCAGATGCTATCATCAACACCTTACAACCACAAGGAATCATTATCTCACCTGGTCCCAAACATCCCAAAGACGCTATCGAATCATTTCACATACTCACTGCCTACAAAGGGAAAATTCCTATCCTGGGGATTTGTTTAGGTATGCAATTAATCGCTTATGCTGCGGGTGCTTCCATTACACGCGGAAAACGTCCCATGCACGGAAAAATAACCCCTATTACGCACCATGGCACAGGATTATTTATGCATCTCCCCCCCACCTTTCACGTAACCCGCTATCACTCGCTGATAGTACAAGCTAACACATTGCCCCGTACCTATCGTTGCGATGCCTTTTCCACCGATGGTGTCCTCATGGGACTAAGCCATAAAACATTACCACTATGGGGAGTTCAATTTCATCCAGAGGCATTATTAACTGAATATGGACACGAACTATTACAACACTTCTGTATTTTAGCCCATGCCTATACTTCTTCTCACGAAGGTGATTACTATGTCTAATTATATAATAAAAAAATCTCCATTTGCAGCTTCTGCCACCAAATTATTTCACCTCTTTCATTACGAAAAAAACGTTTCCTTTCTTGATTCATCCTTAAAAAATAAGTTAGGCCGTTTTTCCATTATCGGACTCGTTCCACATATAATTGTAGAATCTCATCCAAAGGGATGCCTAATCAATGGAACGCTACACCCATGCACGCCCGAAATATTTCTAAAAGAATACCTCCATACCCATCACCAAGAAAACAACACGTCATTACCACTCCTAAATGGTGCTATCGGTTATATTTCTTACGATTACGGTCAATCTATTTTTCACCTAAAGGATCCCCGTCCCACTAATTTTCCGGGTGCCGAAATGACATGGATATTTTATGATTTTTTTATCATTGAAGATCATCTCGATCATACGGTTACCTTTATTGCAGGCGGACATACCCAACCAGCCGAGAAATTAATGCATTCCATGATGACGGAAATACAAAAACGATTAGCTCACGCCTCGCCTCTTTCCGTCACTCCCTCGCCAACCACGGCTAAACTACTGTCCTATATGCCTGAAGAAGAATACACAAAGAACCTAAAAAAAATTAATTCCTATATATTAGACGGTCATATTTATGTGATAAATTTTACGCAAATGCTCACCTTCCAAAGTAATCAATCACCTTATGCTTTCTTCACTGCCTTACGGAAATCTAATCCTGCTCCATTTGGGGCATATCTAAACTACCCCCACTGTCAAATAATTAGTGCTTCCATGGAACGGTTTATTAAAATTTCACACGGAACAATCGAAACGCGACCAATCAAAGGCACACGTCCACGAAGTAACCAGCCTCAAAAAGATATAGCCTATTACCAAGCATTGAAACATTCGACAAAAGATAAAAGCGAACTGCTCATGATTGTCGATTTAGAACGAAACGATTTATCTCGCATTTGCCAAACAGGAACGATAACCGTTCCTTCGCTCTACCAAATCGAAGCCTATGCAACGGTATTTCAATTAGTTGCTACCATTCAAGGTAAACTCCTGCCCCATACAACTGCCATAGATATACTTCCGGTACTATTTCCCGGCGGCTCCATCACAGGTGCGCCCAAACAACGGGCTATGGAAATCATTGCTGAATTAGAACCAACCAAACGTGGCATATACACCGGTTCCATCGGTTATATTTCCTTAAACGGCGATTGTGATCTAAATATTGTCATTCGTACCGCCGTCCACCACAACGGAATCTATCAAATAGGTGTCGGTGGTGGCATTACCGCCGAATCCGATCCTGCTGCGGAATATGAAGAAACATGGCAAAAAGCCCTTGCCCTTCAACGGGTTTTACAAGGAGGATATCATGAAAATAAATTATGATGAAGCGTGTCAATATGGACTCGCTGTATTTGAAACATTACCGGTAAAAGATGGTCAGCCATATTGGCTTGAAGCTCATATCCAACGCTTATCTGCTAGTATCGCCTATTTTAATCTGCCCTTGCCCCCCTCTATCGCAACGGATCTCACCGCCTATTGTCATCTGCAACAAGGTAATAAAATAGTAAAATTATTAATTTCATCCAACAATATTTGTTTTACCCATCGTCCCAATACGTATACAGAAGAAATATACAAAAAAGGATTTTCTGTAACATACGCTTCCACTTGTCGTAACGAAACATCTCCCTTTACCTTTCATAAAACCGCTAATTATGGTGATTCCATCTTAGAAAAACGAAAAGCACACCAAAACGGTTTTGATGAACCCCTATTTCTAAACACAAAGGGATATATTGCCGAAGGAGCTACTACCAATATTTTTTTCATCAAAAATCAAACGCTTTATACTCCTTCCCTATCTTGCGGACTCTTACCGGGTATCGTCCGGGCCTATATAACAGATACCTTTTCTGCTCAAGAATGCCTGATATCACCTAATGATATCACCCAATTTGACGAATGTTTTATGACCAATTCCGTCTTAGGTATCATCGGTGTTACCAGCTGTGGCACCTATACCTTTCCACATCTCAATCAATACACCACCCACATTAGACAAAAATACCTCATCGACTGTACTAAGCCATTCCTTTATAAACGCTCCTACTAAAAAAGCTACTCGTAATTGATATGTACCCTCTTTACTGGACAAACCAGTAAGGAGGGTATTTTTATGCGATATAGTTATGAATTTAAAAAAGAATGCGTAGAACTATACAGACAAGGAAAGTGGATGGAAACACCAGAAGGCGTTACACAAGAAACATTCAGATATAAGATTTGGTATTGGAGTAAGCTTGTAGATTTTCATGGTGAAGAAATTCTTAAACATAAAGAACAGAATAAAAAGTGGACTGCAGAAGAAAAATTTAAGTATGTATCAAAAGTGTTAACTGGAAATTCATGTAAGTCTGTAGCTATAGAGGCTGGCATTCCAGACGGTCAACTTCATAATTGGGTATATAAATATAAAAGATTGGGGTATAATGCTCTTGAAATTAAGAAGAGAGGACGTCCATCTAAAATGAAAGAAAATAATGAAAACACTAATATAGAGCCAAAGCCACTTAACGAATCAGAAAGAGAAGAACTTATTCGTTTAAGAGAAGAAAATGAATATTTAAGAACAGTTCAAGCAGTCGAAAAAAAATTAGACGCCTTGAGAAGGGAAAAGTATGCTGCATATCTCAAGGCGAAAAAGCAGCAGTCATCAGAGAACTAAGAAGTGAAGGTCACATACTAAAATATCTTTTAAAAGCTATGAACATGCCTAAATCAACATACTACTTTGAGTTAAGTAAAGTTGACCAAGTTGATCTCAGAAACAAGGAAATCAAAGAACAAATAAAAGAAATATTTACTTCAAACAAAGGTAGATACGGAGTAAGAAGAGTGCATCAAGTACTTTTAAGTAAAGGATATATAGTAAACCATAAAAGAGTTCAAAGGCTTATGCACAATATGCAGCTTCTAGGCAAGAGACCAAAAGAAAAGTATCATTCATATATGGGAAGCGTTGGTAAAGTAGCAAGTAACATCATAAATAGAGACTTCACAGCAACAAAGCCATTTGCTAAGTGGACTACAGATGTATCCCAGTTTAACTTCGCGTGGGGCAAATGCTATCTATCACCAATATTAGATATGTACACAAACGAAATCATCTCATACGACTTATCATTGCATCCAACACTAGAACAAGTATCAAGAATGCTTAATAGAGCATTTGAAAAGTTTCCATGTGTAAAAGGCTTAATCATGCACTCAGATCAAGGCTGGCAATATCAAAACAGCTACTACATCAAAGAATTAGAAAAGCATCAAATAACTCAGTCAATGTCAAGAAAAGGAAACTGCTACGATAACTGTATCATGGAAACATTCTTTGGAAGACTTAAAACAAAGATGTATTATGGATGTGAGAGAGAATTTAAAACATTTGATGATTTTTCAAAAGCAATTGACGAATATATATACTACTACAACAACGAAAGAATTCAGAAGAAAACAAAATGGATGCCACCTACTTTGTATAGGTTAGCATCCACCATGTAAACTAAATATTAATGTGTCCAGTTTTTTGGGTACACATCAAATAAACGAGTAGCTTTTTTACTTCCCATTAACCAATTTCACCAGCATCAAACAATGCTTGTGGCTCCGTAAACTCTAATAACCCATCCATACCTCCTTCGCGACCTAACCCACTTTCTTTGAACCCCCCAAATGGTGCGGTTACATCCCGTGGTCCATCATTAATATACACATTTCCCGTCCGAATATTCCGAGCAATACGAATAGCTTCTGCTTTTGTCGGTCCCCAAACGGCACCACTTAAACCAAAAGTTGTATCATTCGCAATGCGAATGGCTTCATCTTCCGTCTGATAAGTCAAAACACAAAGAACAGGACCAAATATTTCTTCTCTCGCAATAGTCATATCATTTGTCACATCTGTAAAAATAGTAGGTTTAACATAGTATCCTACCGCTGTTTTTTGAGGTACTTCACCAACTAATAAAGTCGCCCCTTGACGAATTCCCTGCTCCACATAAGCACGAATCGTCTTAAATTGTCGTGCTGATGCAACCGTTCCTAATTGTACATCTTCCCGTGTCGGCTCCCCTACGACATACTCCTTAGCAATACGGCATAACAACTGTTTAATCTCATCTTTGTGTGCATAGGGAATAAGCAAACGAGATAAGGCCGTACAAGTCTGCCCTGAATTTAAAAAGATAGAATTAAAACACATGCGAATCGCCCTTTCATAATCCGCACCTTGCAAAATGATACACGGCGATTTGCCTCCCAATTCCATACTAATACGCTTTAAGTGCTGTAAGGCCAAACGCCCTACACTAATACCTGCCGGCGTAGAACCAGTAAACGAAATCATATCAATTTCATCTTGTTCAGCTATTACATCACCAATATCACCGCCACGACCGGTGACTAAATTAAATACACCTGCCGGGAATCCTGCTTGATGAAACGCCTCCGCTAAATAAAACGCAGTCAACGGCGTATATTGACTTGGCTTTAATACTACCGTATTCCCCATTAAAATAGCCGGAACGACTTTTTGTACAATCTGACCTAATGGATAATTCCATGGCGTAATACACCCTACTACGCCAACAGGTTCACGATATACCGTAGATTGAGGCAACTTTTCTTCCAACGGTGCTTTTTCAGCTAAATCAATATACGATTGAATACGCGTAAATTGATATTCAATTTGTGCCGTACGTGCAAATTGTACAGGTGCTCCCAATTCCTGTATCGTCACTTGTACCAAATCAGCTTTCATGGTTGTAAATATATCTAACATTCGCTGCATATACGCCATTCGCTCGGATACAGGGACATTCTTCCAATAAGCAAACGCCACTTGTGCCGCTTTTGAAGCACGCTCAACATCCGTAGCCGTACCCGCTGGAACTTCGGCAAAAATCTGTTCCGTTGCAGGATTTTCTACACCAATGTAAGTACCTGATGCCCCTTCTACCCAACTGCCATTAATATATAATTTCTTAAAATCCATAATACGCCTCCTTTATATAAAACATCACGTAATATATATAAAATAAAAGTATTTTTCTATTATCGTACTTAAATTTTAATTATAACGATTATCCATTATATGTCAATACCCTCTCCTTAAAGAAAAAAATAGTCACATTGCCTCACAATGTGACTATTTTTCTTACATTTAATACCACCGCGTCATCGGTAATTCATTATTCGTTCCTTTAGTCATTAATATTTGATGTAAATCAATATTCCCAATAAAGAACGAAACAGCACAACCACATAAATATAAATCCCACATACGTGCAAAACTTTCTCCCTTAGCCGCAATGACTTTATCGCGTACCCCTTGGAAATTATTATACCAGCACATCAAGGTCTTATAATAATGACGGCGCAAACTTTCTACATCAATAACCTGAAAATCATTGTCATACGCTAAACTAATAATTTCTCGCAAAGACGGTAAAGCCCCACCGGGAAAAATATATTTCCGCATCCATGGATTGCCTACCGATTCATCATGGCCGCTAATATAATGCAACAAGAAAAGCCCACCTGGAGATAACAAATGATCAGCCGTTTCCATATATAAAGGATAGTTAGAACGCCCTACATGTTCTAACATGCCAACGCTCACAATACGATCAAATTTCCGTCCTTCCTTTTCCAAATCACGATAGTCAATCAGTTCAATTTCAACCTGATTTTCCATCCCCATCGCTTTAATCCGTTCCTGTCCTTTTTTCCACTGTTCTTTACTGAGAGTACAACCTACACCTTTAATTCCATATTTCTGGGCGGCTTCTAATAACAAATACCCCCAACCACAACCAATATCTAATAACGTCATATTCGGCTGCAAATGCAATTTTTCCAGGATATAATGAACTTTTTGCTTCTGTGCCTGTTCTAATGTATCCGTATCTTGTTTAAAGTACGCACATGAATAACTCATTGACGGATCAAGCCACAATGAATAAAAATCATTTCCTAAATCATAATGAGATGATACTTGTTCCTTTTGTTTTGACTTTGATTCCGCGGTATATAAAATACGCCCTAATGCGCTTTTATCTAAAGAAAACTGCGTATGTTGACTTAACATACACTTTAAAGCTGTAAATAAATCGCCTTCAATTTCTAAATCTTTCCGCATATATGCTTCTCCTAATGCCAACGAGGTAGAAGCCAATAATTCCCGTTTCGGAATATCTTTATGAACGATAATATGAAAAGCCGGTTCCCCAGCACCAATCGTATAGGTTTTACCATGTAAGGTAACAGTAAAACAATATTTATCAAACCGATGTAAATAATGAATAAAGAATGAATCTAAAATACTCATATAAAACCCCCCTTAACCTAAATCCCCTTTAAACAATAAAATATTTTCCAGCATCATAATCGTTGTCACCGCACCAATCCCGCCTGGCACTGGAGTAATCGCCCCTGCCACTTGTGAAACGCTTGCAAAATCAACATCGCCTACAACCTGATTATGCTTCCGATTAATACCTACGTCAAGTACTACTGAGCCTGGTTTAATCATATCCGCAGTAATAAATTCGGCCTTCCCTACTGCCGCAATCACAACATCTGCCCGACGAACAATCTTTTCCAAATTCCGTGTATGGGAATGACATATCGTGACCGTAGCATGTGCTTGTAAACACAACTGAGATAAAGGTTTTCCGACAACATTACTCCTGCCAATAATAGCAACCTCTTTTCCTTCAAGCGGAATCTGATAATATGCAAGCATCGCCATAACAGCTTTCGGTGTACAAGGGACGAACAGAGGTTTGCCCATAAATAATCGTGCCATACTGGTTTCCGTTAACCCATCAACATCTTTTTCCGGTTTAATTGTATTCGTAATACGATGTGCCGAAATATGTTCGGGTAATGGCATAAACACAATAATGCCATAAACGATAGGATTATTGTTTAATCCTTGTATAGCCGTACATAACATCGTCTCTGTCACCATATCTGGAAACTGATACAGCCGTCCTGTTATACCAATTTGTTGTGCCGCCTTTTGTAATGACGCCGCATACATCACTGCTGCAGGATCCTCGCCGACTAAGACCAATGCTAACTCAGGAATAATGTTCTTATCCCTCAATAAAGCAACTTGCTGTTGTAATTTCTCTCTATGAAAAGCGGCAACTTCTTTTCCATTTAAAATTTGCACACTCCTTCCCTCCTAACGTGAAAATGTAACAGTAACAGTACTTCCATGCGCCACCGTTTTCCCCTCCCGTGGAGATTGATATACGGCATATCCCATACCGCGAGGAACGAAGCCTAATCCAGCTTTATGTAACCAAGAATTAACTTCGCGTGTATCCCATCCAATAAAGGAAGGCAGTACAATCCCCTTATCTGTTTCCGTAATAGCAGGAAAATCCCGTTGTTTACGATTTTGACTAGATGAGGCGATTTCCTTCACATCTGTCGGATGGGATGGTCTAATTCCTTTAAAGCGAACAATTTCCGTCATCATTTCTTTAAATACGGGAGCCGCTACTTGTGCACCGTAATATACACCGCTCGGATTATCAACGACAATTAACACAACATATTGAGGATCTTCAAAAGGACCAAACCCAATAAAAGAACCAATATGCTGATTCATCGCATACCCGGTTCCCTCTTTATTAAGCCGTTGGGCTGTACCTGTTTTACCACAAAAAGTATAGCCGTCAATTTTAGCATTCTGACCGCCCCCCGATGTAATTTCTTCTGATAAGATGCGAGAAATTGCATCAGCCGTTTCTTTCTTGATCGGTTGACCTACTTGTTTCGGTAACGTCTTTTTATATACACTACCATCGGGATTATCAATTTCTTGTATCACAAACGGCTTCATCATTTTCCCGCCATTGGCAATCGCACCAAAAGCTTGCACCATTTGCAACGGCGTAACAGCGACCCCTTGTCCAATCCCCATAATAGCTGTATCTACTTGGCTCATTTTTTTTGCATTAAACAAAATTCCTGTACCTTCTCCCGGCAATTCAATACCCGTCATCTTACCAAAACCAAATTTTTTAGCATAGGACGTCAACGTATCCCCACCAGTTTGCAATGCAATGTGAGCCATCCCTGTATTAATAGAGAATTTCAAAATTTCTCGTAACGTGACATTACCCATCCCTGATTTATCCCAATTATGAATAACTCGGTCTTGCACGCGAATAGTCCCTGTATCAACATACGAGGAATTAAGACTCCACGCTCCCGAGTCAACAGCAGCGGCCGCCATAATAGATTTAAAGGTAGATCCTGGCTCATATAAATTAACCACCGCCCTATTTTTATAGGACTCTTGATTCCCCTTACCAAAATCATTGGGATCAAAATTAGGTCTGCTTGCCATAGCTAAAATTTCACCTGTTTTCGGATTCATAATAATAATAGCGGCACCTTCAGGATGATTTTTTTCCATAATACCATTTAACGCTTTTTCTGCTACAAATTGAATAGTACTATCAATAGTAAGCTTAACAGTTCGTTCTTTTTCTGGCAAGACATTCGTTAAAGCAGAATCCAAAATAGGAACTTTAGCTGGATCAATCAACGTTTTAATAGATTGTACATTCCCGCGAATAACACTATCTAATACCATTTCAATCCCATCTAAACCTTTATCATTTTCTCCCACAAAACCTATCAATTGGGCTGCCAACATACCATTAGGATAATACCGTCTATTTTCATCTACAAAACGCAACGCCGTTACTTTATGTTTACGAATAATCTGTCGAACGGCTTCATACGAACTTCTATCCATCGTTCGTGCCAACCAAACAAACCCCGTATTACGCTGTAAACGATGTTGCACTTCTGCCGCATCCAATTTAACATAAGGTGCTAACTCAGAAGACAAAACACCAATAAGATCGCCCTGCCCACTAGCCTTATAATTTTTTGCATCTCGTCGCAACATATTCGGATCTGCATATAACGACTGTGCCACTTCGCTAATAGCCAATACTTTGCCATTGCGATCATAAATAGTACCTCGCGGCGATTGTAACTTGCGATCCGTTTCCGCTTGACGATCAATATATTTCGTCATTTCTGCACTATCGACAATTTGCAATTCAAAAATACGAATAAACACAATAAAAAACACGAATACTAAGAGCATCATTACCCATTTTGCTTGCTTCCTAATTCTTTTATCTTGTTCTTCTCGCATCTTGTTTTCCATTATCTATCCCTCATTTATTGTCGCTGTAACCACTGTACGATAGCCCGATCTACACTCTCGCGACTATTTTCCAATGTGCCATTCTGTACCTGTTTCAATACGGCTTGTAAACAGGCACCGCTTTTCTGTCCACAAACGCTTACAAGCTCCTTACTATACAACAAATATCGTGTAGACACAGGTATTTTCATTGCGGCAGCCAACATCCCTGTACCTGCATTCTCCCGTGGTACAAGCACCGTCTGTACCGCATCCTTCATAATACTATCCGCCATAACTAACCAGCACAATTGTTGCACCGCTTCTATCCAATCTTGTTGTATACGAAAAAAGGCACTCCTTGCTTCTCTCCTCAGCCACGGATCTAATGCTTTCCCTAAATGCTTACCAAAATAACTAAAACGCAAGTGATTAAAAACCAGCCACCACACACGCCGTTTCCATGATACCGATGTCTGCCAGTACATCAACAGCTTTTCTACCCAAGCAGCCCCTCGTTCAACCTGTGGTAGTGTAAGTTTCTCACCCGCAGAAGGAAATACATAACATCTTAACAACCCATAAAATAACGCGGCATAGCGTACAACCCCACATGGTGGCACAGACACGACCAACGACAACACCGCTTGCTCTATCGGTGGTACCGCTGCAACAAATACGCCAGGCTTAGCCACCATACCTATCTCATCTGTAAAAAAAGGTACCGTCCTATCTATCCCCTTGTTACGCTGCCTGCACATAAGAGAAAAAACACCCGTCCGCCACGCCAACGCCAACGCTTTATCTACATGCTCCGTTCTCATTATGTGCTCCCACTCTCGTAACACTACAGCAAGTGAAATCGTCCTAAATTGGGAAAGTGCGGTTGGTATCGCTGCTTCTAACACCGCATCGACTTTAAAATCTAACTGACCTACAAACCGACAAGCTCGCAAAATACGGGTCGCATCTTCTCGCAACCGTTGTTCGGGCTTACCAATAGTAACTAACCGTCGTGCAATAAGATCATCTTGTCCTTGCACATAATCAATAATATGCCCATACTCATCCATCGCAAGAGCATTCACCGTAAAATCTCGCCGTCGCACATCTTCTTGTAATGACGAAACATATGTTATACGTGTCGGTCGATATCCTTCTCGGTCATATACCTCCTTACGATACGTTGTCGTCTCTATTTCTAACGTATCAACGCGGATAACTACGACACCAAAACGTTCTCCCCGTGACGACATACAGATCCAACCATGAGCAACGGCAATCTGTTTTATCTGCTCTGGTCGTGCATTCGTAACCACATCATAATCACTAGGCACACGGGCAAGCAAAAAATCTCGTACAGCACCGCCGATAAGATAAGCCTCATATCCTGCATCAGTAAGTGCACTAAGCCAGCACCGTACACGCGAATCCATCATCATGCCTCCCGTATTATACTATATTATAATAATTTAATATTATATCACGTTTATATTCATCTGAGTAGCAAACGAAAAAAACAACTGCCTTGCTGTTCAATCCCCTCTACCCGTGCTATACTAAACCAAACGAAATAATATATCAATAAGGACATGCGTTATGAAAACAGGATTAATACACATATATTATGGTACCGGCAAGGGAAAAACAACTGCTGCCATCGGCTTAGCCATTCGTTGTGCTGGGCACGACGGAAGTGTTCTCTTTTCGCAATTTTTAAAAACAACGCCCACGGGAGAATTAGCCATTTTATCTCAACTACCCAAAATTACAATCATACGCTCTACCGGTTCATCTAAATTTACATCCCAACTAACACCACAAGAACGAAAACAAAAACAACTACAACAACAAGCACTATGGCAACGCATACAAGAAAAATGTCATCAATTAAAACCCAATTTACTTATTTTAGATGAAATTCTCATCGCCTGCCATGTACGAATGATCGACGAAGCGTCCATCATTACCTTTTTAAAAAACAAACCCACTCAAACAGAAGTCGTCCTAACCGGACGAACACCTTGTCCCCACATTCATCCTTATGCGGATTATATATCAGAAATAAAAAAACAAAAACACCCATTTGATCGTGGTATTGCTGCTCGTTGGGGTATTGAAAAATAATAATATAATGTAACATGTATACACCTTAAGGGAGGGCTGCTTTCATGATTCAACTAATTATCAAACACACCATAAAAAACTATCATCAAACACACGATCCCAAGGTACGCGAACAGTATAGCATTCTCGGCGGTTTACTTGGTATTATTTGCAACATCCTCCTTTTCATCCTCAAACTCACCATCGGTACGATAACCCATAGCATGGCAATTGTTTCAGATGCCTTTAACAATCTTTCGGACATGTTTACATCCTTTATTTCCATTATCAGTGCAAAACTCAGTAACAAGCCTCCTGATAAAAACCATCCCTTCGGGCACGGACGTTTTGAATACCTCGCCTCCTTAACCGTTGCCACGATTATTCTCATTGTTGGTTTTAGTCTATGCGAAACATCTTTTCATAAATTTTTTCTTCCTATCACTTTAACGACATCATACCTCAGTTTTCTAATTTTATTATTTTCTATAGGAATAAAATTATGGATGTATCAATATAATCTCTATATTAGCAAAACCATTCACTCTTCCGTTCACAAAGCAACTGCCACGGATAGCCTAAATGACGTTATTGCGACAGGCGTCGTATGTATCTCCACGTTCCTACAACCATATACAACACTCCCCCTAGATGCCTTAACAGGAATGTTACTGGGCTTATTAATTATGTATACGGGATTTTCCACGGCCAAAGATATCATAAACATCCTCTTAGGCAAAGCGGCGTCGCCTCAATTACTTCAAGAAATCACCGATTGTGCCTTATCCTCCCCGTATATTACAGGAATCCATGACATACGAGTACACGATTATGGACCAGGACGAATATTTGCTTCCTTTCATGCAGAAATCCCCGACACAACCGATTTGTCAGAAGCCCATGCCGCCCTTGATAATTTAGAAGATGATTTACGCAATCAATACCACATGGAAGTAAACATACATATGGATCCCCTTTGTACAAATGACAAAATTATCACTCGCGTGCGACATACCTTAGACCAAATTATTCAATCACAATTTCCTCATTACGAAAGTCATCACCTTCGTATTACCGCTGGCATGACAAGATTAAATATCATTTGTGACCTCTATGTTCCGCCACACGAACTAGAAAAAACACCTTTATCAACAATTCTGGATACCCTTAATAAAGCTATTAAACAGCAAAACCCCCATTACCATGTATATATCAGTACCGTCTATGAGTTACCAAAAGGACCAAAAAGCAAAGTCCTTTCCGGTCCCTTTCTCCCTTCATAAAACAACTACTGTAACACCACCGATGTTTCATCTAACAACGCCACTAACGCTTGACGTAAAGATACCGTCGGCGTAACCCAATACACGGAAGAAGCAATGATCGTTTTCTTACTCCCGACTAAATAAAAATACACTTTTACCGTTCCCGGATGTTGCTGTAAAACCCTAAGAATTTTATCACTTAATGAAGATTGTTCTAATTCCGCAGGAATTTTAAGGAATAATTTTTCACCTGCTTCGCCCGTTTCCGTACGCCACACTTCTTGCTGCCGTTCCACCTTGCCAGACGCTTGTTTGCGTTCCTCTGCATATACTTGCTCCTGTTGTGCTAAAGGCACCAAAGAATTAGCTAACATTTGCACCGAATTATCAGCTACATCGACACTCCCACGAATAGCTACCGCCTGATCCTCTACCAAGATACCTGCACATTGACGATACACTTTAGGAAAAACAACAACGGTCATACTATGTGTATAATCTTCAACCGTCAAAATAGCCATCATCTCATTTCGTTTCGTCATCACTTGCCTTTTTGTCGTAATTAATCCACCACAAACAATTTCTTTACCGTCATACGAAGACGCCTCTTCTCCATATAATCGTGAAAACGGAACCAATGTTTTCATGATTTTTTCATACCGATTCAACGGATGTCCACTAAAATAAAATCCATCGTATTCTTTTTCCATCGCCAATATCTCTTCCATGGAAAACTCATCAATCGTTGGATACGTAAGTTCCAATACAGATGCTTCCGCATTGTCTTCCTCACCAAAGTCAAATAAGTCTAATTGCCCGGAATCGCGATCTTTTTGCTTTGATGCCCCCATCGCCATCGCTTGATCCAATACATATAATAATTGTGAACGATATTTTCCAAACGAATCCATCGCGCCACAACGAATCAAACTTTCGAGGGCACGCCGATTGACCACATGATTATCAACACGGCTACAAAAATCACTTAACGATAAAAAAGGTCCCCCCTTATCTCGCTCACGCACAATCAAATCAATAGCATTTTCCCCTACATTTTTCACGCCGGATAAACCAAAACGAATGCTCCCATCAACAACAGAAAACGTAGAAACACTCGCATTAACATCAGGACATAAAACAGGTACGCCATGGTGACGACATTCACCTATATAATAACTAATTTTAGACACATCATTGATCATACTCGTCATCGTCGCCGCCATTAATTCTGCTCGATAATGAGCCTTTAAATACGCCGTTTGCCAAGCTACATACGCATATGCTGCCGAATGTGATTTATTAAACCCATATCCCGCAAAATACACCAGTAAATCAAATACCTTATTAGCAATTTCATCATCAATATGATTGGTCCTCGTTCCCTGTAAAAAACTTTCACGCTGTGCTTTTAAAATACTTTCTTTCTTTTTCCCCATGGCACGCCGCAATAAATCCGCTTGCCCTAACGAAAAGCCTCCCATAGATGAGGCAATTTGCATAACTTGCTCTTGATATAAAATAACCCCATACGTGTCCTTTAAAATTGGTTCCAAAAGAGGATGTAAATACGTTACTTCTGTTTCTCCGTGACTCCGTTTAATAAAATCTTCGACCATACCACTACCTAACGGACCCGGTCTATATAAAGCAACCAAAGGAATCATATCCTCAAAATGCTTCGGTGCCAACTCTTTAACTAAAGCCGTAATACCATCCGACTCCATTTGAAAGACACCGGCCGTATCACCCACGGTTAATAATTGACAAGTCGCCGGATCATCTAAAGGAATATTATTGATATCAATATCGACATAATGATTTTCTTTAATAAGCCGCAACGTATCGCTAATAACCGTCAATGTACGCAAACCTAAAAAGTCCATTTTAAGCAGCCCTTGCTCTTCAATTAAATCCTTATCATATTGTGTCGTTAAATACCCTTCTTTCGTATATTGCAACGGCACATAATCATCAATAGGGGCCGCTGAAATAACGACTCCCGCTGCATGTGTCGATGGATGCCGTACCAACCCTTCCAATGATTTACCTAACTCAATCCAACGGTGAACCTGTTCATTACTCGTATAAACAGCTTTAAAATCAGCACTTGTTTCTAACGCTTTTTGCAACGTAATACCCAACTCATTAGGAATCATTTTAACGACACGATTCACTTCACTAAGGGAAATATCCAATACTCTTCCCACGTCACGCATAACCGCCTTAGCTGCTAATGTACCAAACGTAATAATCTGAGAAACATGATCTTTACCATATTTTTCAGTGACATAATCAATAATACGGCTTCTATTTTCATAACAAAAATCCATATCAATATCAGGCATCGTAACTCGTTCCGGATTTAAAAACCGTTCAAACAAGAGATCATATGCCAACGGATCTAACCCCGTAATCCCAAGCAAATATGCAACTACCGAACCTGCTGCCGAGCCTCTTCCGGGACCAACCGCAATCTGATGATCACGAGCAAATTTCACATAATCCCAAACAATCAAAAAATACGAAGGAAATCCCATTTTAGAAATAACATCCAACTCATATGCCAACCGTTGCCGCACTTTCTCCGTAACGGGATGATATTTTTGCGTTAACGCCTCTTCACAAAGCTTTTGCAAATAAGACGCATCTGTTTCCCCCTCAGGCACAGGAAACGCTGGCAAATGACGTTGAGAAAAATCAATCTCCACATTACACTTCTCAGCAATTTCCAATGTCGTATCCAAGGCTTCGAGCATATCGGGAAACAACTCTGCCATTTCATCATATGACTTCATATAAAAAGAATCATTGGTAAATCGAAAATGATTCGGATTATTCAGCGTATCTCCCGTAGAAATACACAATTTAACCTCTTGAGCCGTTGCATCTTCCTTTTCCAAATAATGGTAATCATTTGTTGCCACCAATTTAAGCCCATATCGAGGTGCCCACTGTTTAAATGTGTCTCGTACAATCTTTTCTTCGGGTAACCCGTGATTATGCACTTCTAAATAAAAATCATCCTTACCAAAAATACCTACCAACCGCTCTAATGCTTTTATAGCACCTTCCTCATCATGATTTAAAATATCTTGTTGAATATGTCCTTCGATACACGCACTAAGAGCAATAACCCCTTCATGATATTGTTCCAACAACTCATAATCCACACGTGGCTTGTGGTAATTATTAACACCCTCCGTATATCCCTTAGAAACAATCTTCACCAAATTATGATATCCCTGCGTTGTTTTTGCTAATAAAATAAGATGGCATAACCGTTCCCTTGTCTTTTTTTCAAAACGACTACCACGGGTCATATAAATTTCACACCCAATAATCGGTTTAATGCCTTGTGCTTTTGCCTCTTTATATAAATGCATTGCCCCATATAAATTCCCATGATCCGTAATCGCAATAGCTGGCATATTCATATCCTTTGCCATTTGTACCATACGGGGAATTCGACATAAACCATCCAATAAACTATATTGTGTATGCACATGTAAATGGACAAATGGTTTCATTCTCATTCCTCTTTTCTTCATATACCTATTCATTATTTATTATACCACAGGAACATCCATTTTATTGCAAATCATATTCACCTTATAGTCCCCCTCATTGACAAATATACATGTATTTGGTAATATAATGAAGTCAACGGGACGTGGCGCAGCTTGGTAGCGCGCTTCCTTGGGGTGGAAGAGGTCGCGAGTTCAAATCTCGCCGTTCCGACCAAAAAAAGGTTCGTAACATAGTTACGAACCTTTTTTTTATACCCGTTATTACGATACTTGCTTTTTTTGCCTATACAATTGTTGTAATGCTTCTTCTCCCGCTTCAATAGAAATAAACGGATTATCAAAAATCACGCCCAATTTTTCTAATTCAAAACGGCACGTCACAATAGGTGGAATCGCAATATCATAAACCTTATGCCTATACATATAACGTAATGTCTGCTCTACCGTGCCATCACTCACAACACGCCCCTTATCCAATAAAACCAATCGATTAGCATAAGGTAATACACTATTTAAATCTTGTTCAACAACAATAATCGTATGTCCATAAGTCACATTTAACGTATGTAACAATTCATAAAAAGCCTTCGTCCCTTCCGGATCTAACGCCGATGTCGGTTCATCTAACACGAGAATTTCCGGATTCAATGCCAAAATACTAGCAATAACTAAACGTTGCCGTTGTCCCCCTGAAAGATTAGCCAATGTACGTTTACGATATCCCGACAACTGTACCTTTTCTAACACATCATCAATAACCTGATTAATCTTATCGACAGCAACACCATGATTTTCTAACGAAAATGCAATTTCCTCTTCCACCGTCATTGCCACCAACTGACTATCATAATCATCTAACATATAGCCAACTTTACTTGATAATTTAGAAATTGTCGTCTGCGTTGTTGCCACGCCATCAACAAAGACCATCCCATGCATAACGCCCCCACAAAAATGGGGAATAGCCCCTGTCAACGCCTTGCATACAGAACTTTTACCACTTCCCGATGCACCCGTAAGAACCAAAAAATCACCTTTCTGAATAGTAAACTGCACATCTTGTAAAACGGGCGTTTTTTGACGATTATAAATATACGATACATGTTCTAGTGAAATAAGACCCTCTTGTGTCGGTTTTAACACTAATTGACTATGATCAGATGCCTTCTTTTCGACCTGTGCCGTGTCCAACAATCCCCGGGATACAAATAAGCGCAAGGCAGGAAAATATAATACCGGCGTAACTAACGCATTTAATACACCAACAATGGCAACTAAAGGAATCATCCCTGTAAAATATACAACCATAGGTAAATTCATCACAACTTTTAAAATAGAAACAAATACCAGGCCACTCATAAATGTACCAATAAAACCGCAAAGACTGGGCAATAACGATTTACCTTTAATTTGTGCATGCGGCAAACAATGAACTAAAAAGGTACACGTCAATGCCCCAACGGGTTCACTCAACAAATTGCCATAAGGAAATCCCGATTTAGACGTTAACATATTAATTAATGCAGCGACTAAACCAATACCTAATCCTTGTTTATATGAAGGACGCGTCAAACAAATAGCCACTCCATATGCAGCAGTAGACCAATTAGGCGTGACCCCACCAACGCTCGGTGAAACAAGATGCAAAATCGTTCCTACAGCTAATAATAACGTAGATATTGTAATCCACCGAAACTGACCACCTTGACGATGTTGAAATTCTAATGTTGCCATATCTTTTACTACTTGCATACCCTTTCCTCCTATACCTGTCCCTGCATACGTAGGTAAACCATCCCTACACTTACAGCTACCATCACAACCACTAATATATAATCCCGACTAGTTAATCTCACATTACTCATAAACTGATGTTCCGTACTGCCAAAGCCCCGCAACTCCAAGCTCAACGCCATTGTTTCTGCACGCCCTAGCGACTTTAATAACAACGGCTGTACTACACTCATATATTGAATTGACTTTTTAAACACATTTCCCGTAGATACCAATCCACGACAAGACTGTGCTTCCTGTACATACTTACTTTCCGCGATAAAATCAGGAACAAAACGAAGTGCCGCCGTAAACATAAAAGCATATTCATAAGGAATACGCAATTGCGTTACCAATGAAGCAGTCAAATCTTGTAAACGTGTCGTTGTCAATAAAATAATAAAGATGATCGTCATCGCCAACATACGTAACCCCGTTACATAAGCAGATACCAACGAACCGCCACCTAAATATTGCACCACCCCTAGAAAAACTGCAAAAATCACTAAACTAAATACGGCTTTTCCATTCTGTCGCAACTGTCCGCTAATAAGTAACAAAATAAGCTCTAAGATAACCCATCCCACAAGAGGCCCTGGCGTATGCATAACCAATGCACAAAAAGAAAAAGCAAACGTAGCAATTAACTTACTCAAAGGCACAAATCGTTTCATTACACATTACCTCCTATATATTGGCTCATCTTCGCGGTAAACTCCCGCATGGTCCTGCAATATCCCACCGCTGGCACCGCCAACGAAAGGCGAACACAAGCAGGTCGCCGCAACCCCAACGAATACAACTCCTCACATGTCGTAAATAACGCTTCTGGCGTACCATCAAAACGGATCCCCCCAGCACCCAAAGCAATCACGCGCTGACAATATTCAGCAATAACATCCATATCATGCGTAATCAAAACAACCGTAATTCCCTGCTGATGTACCTTCTGCAACAATTCCATTAATCGCTTTGTCGATGCCCTATCCTGACCGCTTGTCGGTTCATCCAACACGACAAATTTCGTTTTCATCGCCAGTGCTGAAGCAATAGCAACCCGCTGTTTCTCACTGCGATTCAAATTCAGTGGATAGGCCTCGGCAACCTCAGAAAGTCCCGTTTCTCGTAACGCTTCAGCTACCCGTGTTTGTTGCTCTTCTTCCGTCAAATGAAGCTGTTTCACCCCATACGCAACTTCTTCACGTACAGTTGGTCGAAACATCTGCCGCTCAGGATTCTGAAACACATATCCAATAATACGGCTTCGCTCTGCTGGAGACCACGTAGTAATATTCTTCCCTTGGTAATATATAGACCCCTGTTGCGGTTTTTCTAATCCCATTAACAATCGTGTAATCGTTGTTTTACCACTACCATTTCTTCCACATAAAGCAATACATTCACCCTCATGAATTTGTAATTGTAAATTTGATAATACAGAGGCTCCTTTGTCATAAGCAAAAGAAATATTTCTCATTTCCAGCATCTCATTTTCTCCTTTCCATACAAAAAAAGCCTTTCATCCCTATTGGGACGAAAGACTCATCAACTTCCGCGGTACCACCCACATTAACGCCGTGCGTTCACTCTACATGTACGGCCGAAGCGATACACGGTTCTTTTTTAACGATGGAACAACACCGGCTCACCCTACTCCTACCGTTTCAGGCTGCATCTCTCGAATCCATTCCCCATACGGAGCAGGGCCGAACTTACACTACCATCGGCTCGCTGTACCCGTCACTGTATGTATACTCGTTTCGATCATCGACATACTATAATTGCTGTTGTTATTAGTATACGCAAAAAAAAATATTTGTCAAGTATTTTATATTATAAAAAACACAAACTTTTTTATCTATTTATCAATTGACAAATACACGTATAATGGTATAATAAATGCAACATCAAAATAGATACGCTTTTATCCAGAGTGGTGGAGGGACTGGCCCGATGAAACCCGGCAACCGATAACGACGGTGCTAATTCCTGCGGAAGAGATTCCGAGAGATAAATTACAGTTACCTCTTTCTCTTCACGGAAAGAGGATTTTTTTATTGGATAACAAAAGCGATCCCGATGAAAAAAGGAGGAAATATAATGAAAAAAAGAAATCGTTTTGCTACACTTGCAGCCACCGCACTCGTTGCCTTAGGATTGCTGGTATCTGGCTGTGGCAGTACAACCAATGAATCTACCGCTAAAGGAACCGTGACCGTGACCGTAGGTGCTACACCTGTACCACATGAAGAAATTTTAAAAGAAATTAAACCGTTACTCGAAAAAGAAGGAGTAAACTTAAAAATTGTAGAATTTACAGATTACGTAAAACCTAATTTATCCCTACAAGATAAGGAAATTGATGCTAATTTCTATCAACACACCCCTTATCTTGATAAATTTAATGAAGAACGTGGCACTACATTAAAAGCCGTTGCCAAAGTACATATCGAACCTATGGGTATCTATTCCCATAAAATAAAAGATTTAAAAGCCGTAACAGACAACAGCAAAATAGCTATTCCAAATGATCCCACAAACGGTGGTCGTTCGTTATTATTGCTCCAAAGTGCAGGCTTATTAAAATTAAAAAATGGTGGTTCTGTTACCTCGACCTTGCAAGACATTGTCGAAAATCCACATCATTTAAAATTCGTTGAACTCGATGCAGCCCAAGTTCCACGTGCTATTGATGACGTGACCCTCGCTGTAATAAACACCAACTTTGCTATTCCCGTAGGCTTAAATCCATTAAAAGATGCGTTGTTCTTAGAACCAAAAGATTCGCCATACGCAAACATTTTAGTGGTTCGGAGCGGTGATGAAAATCGTCCAGAAATTCAAAAATTAATCAAGGCCTTACAATCCCCAGAAGTGAAAAAATTTATTGAAACGAAATATAAAGGCGCTATTCTGCCAAGCTTTTAATATCATCATAAAACAGGTACCTGTTAACGGTACCTGTTTATCATTACAAAGGAGTTTTACCATGTCAGTAAAAAATAAAACTACATTCTCACTTGAAGTCTTCCCTCCAAAAAAAGAAATGCCCCTCGCCTCCGTTTATCCCACCCTTACCGAATTAAGTGTACTACATCCTGATTTTATCAGTGTAACTTGCGGTGCTCAAGGAACGGGAAGTAATCGTACCGCCGAAATTGCAGCTACCATAAAAGAGCAATTTAATTTAGAACCCGTTGCCCATCTTCCGGGCATCTATCTGACAAAAGAAGAAGTGTGCAATACCCTCAAAGAATTGAAAAAACATCGTATTCATAAAATCCTCGCTTTACGCGGTGATATGACCCCGGAAAAAGAACCTGCCCATGACTTTGCTCACGCCAGTGATTTAATCCGCTTCATCAAAAAAGAATCCCCCGATTTTCATATTATCGGTGCTTGTTATCCTGAAGGACATGTTGAATCAAAACGTCCCGCCTTAGATATTATTCACTTAAAAGAAAAAGTAGATGCCGGGGCCTCTTCTCTCATCTCACAATTATTTTTTGATAACACCTTATTTTATCGCTTTTTAGAACGGTGTGAAATTGCATCCATTCATGTACCCATTGCTGCCGGTATCATGCCCGTAACCAATAAAAAACAAATTGAACGCATGGTATCCCTCTGTGGTGCTACCTTACCCCTACACTACCAACACCTCATCGCCAAATACGGCGATAATCCTGTTGCCATGCGTGATGCTGGCATCGCCTATGCTATCGCCCAAATTATTGATCTTTTAGCCCATGGCGTCGATGGCATTCATGTATATACCATGAATAATGCCTATATCGCTCAAAAAATAGCCGATGCCATTCGCACCTTATTATAAATCCTCAAAAAAAGGACAGGGAAGCATATCTCTTCCCTGTCCTTTTTGTCTACCCAAAAAGAGGCTCCATCGGAGCCTCTTTTATCACGCCTTACTTAACTTGTCTTGCCATATTGGTTTCATCCATTTGTTGTACTTTATGTTCCAATGCGACAATATGACGTTGCAACGTTTCGATAACACGATACAATTCTTGCGTAGTCGGTGTTGATGTTGCCATCTTTTCATGCACCGTTGCTGTGCCAACCTTAATGCTAACACCTACGTTATATGCCACTTCATCACCAACAGTACTCCCTGCACTGATGAGAATATCTCGTGTCGGACGATAGAATAAGCCCATAGCCATCGCATTTTCGCCCTTATATACACCAGTAGAAGCAGCTATGCTGAATTTAGCCGTACCATCATCAACAGGATGTAATCCTGCTAAGGCCGCCGCACGAGCGCCCACTTTCTTGACATCCGACTTAACCGCTTGAGCAGCTTGTACCGCTTCATTCACTTTAGCTTCCATGACATCAACTTTATGTCCCATGACTACGATAGCCTGCTTGTTCTTTTCAATATCTTGCTTATTCGTGATAATCTGTTGTTTTGATTCCTCTGACAACGTTGAGCCTGAACCACCTTGTGTCGTACCAGAATCACCGCTACCCGGCTGCGCCGGATCTACCTGCGGTTTAGGCGGCTGCGGATCCGTCTTCCCTCCCGGTTCGCTGCCGGGCTGCCCCGGATCTACCTTTGGTTGAGGCGGCTGCGGTGCCGGCGGCGGGGTGACAGTAGCATTCGGATCCAACGTCTTTAACGCCGCTTCCGCCTG
>NZ_KQ960955.1:169444-173878 GCF_001553405.1 Megasphaera hutchinsoni
ACGCCGCTTCCGCCTGTTGCAGCTGCGTATCCAAAACATTCGATTCCTTCCGCTGCAACGCTTCAATGAACGCTTGCCGCTTATCTAATTTATTACCCTTTTTGGCATCTTCAAATGTATCATATTGACCGTATCCATAAGCAGATTTCTTTTCGTCATATACCTTATCAACATTTTGCTTAGCGTCCTGCAACTCGGCAATCTTCTTTTTTAACGCTGCCTCTTGGGCCTCTTTCGTCCGCGGATCCGCCGTGATGCCTTTTTCTTTTGCATAGCTTTCTAAGGCCTGCTTTTTCGCTTCCATTACCGCTTTCGCATTCGCAATATATCCGTCGGCATGATCTACTTCTTTTTCCCAATTACTTTCTGACGGCTCTTTTTTCTTCAACCCTTCATAATACGTCTTCGCCCATACTTCACTGTTGTAATACTGTTCCGCCGCTTCCGCTTCGGCTTTCAATTTTGCCCATTGCGTTACCGTTTCCGGCGTAACCGTACCTTGCGAGGTGCCGCCGCCGGGCTGTGCCGGATCTACCTGCGGTTTAGGCGGCTGCGGATCCGTCTTCCCTCCCGGTTCGCTGCCGGGCTGCCCCGGATCTACCTTTGGTTTAGGCGGCTTCGGATCCGTCTTCCCTCCCGGTTCGCTGCCGGGCTGCCCCGGATCTACCTTTGATTCAGGCGGCTGCGGTGCCGGATCTACCTTCGATTCGGGCGGCTGCGGATCCGTCTTCCCTCCCGGTTCACTGCCGGGCTGCCCCGGATCTACCTTCGGTTTAGGCGGCTTCGGATCCGTCTTCCCTCCCGGTTCGCTGCCGGGCTGCCCCGGATCTACCTTTGATTCGGGCGGCTGCGGTGCCGGCTTGCTTCCCGGTTCGCTGCCGGGCTGCCCCGGATCTACCTTTGGTTTAGGCGGCTTCGGTGCCGGCGGTTGCGGCTGCGGTGCCGTTTCTTTCTCCTTTAAAATCGTTTTTTTGGCATGAAGGACATCGCCTATTTGCATTACTTTCTTGTGTGCCTCTTCATAGGCCTGTAGCTTTTTTTGCCCTTCCGGGGTCTGATCGTCCGGATTATACGCTTCTTCTGCTTTATCCGCTTGTTGTTGTGCCTGTTTTAATTGCTCTTCCAAAGCGGCAATTTCTTTCTTCAGTTCTTCTGCCGACTTTTTCTTATCCGCTTCCGGATCCGGCTTCGGAATAGCCGGATCGACACTCGGCGTCGGTACCGGCGGCTGCGGCAACGGCGTCGGCTTGGTTTCCGAAGGAGACGACGACTCGCCTTTTACCTGTTTAATTTTAGCTTCTATCGCGTCGTAATCGGCTTTCGCTTTATTCCGCGCGTCAATCGTAGTCTTATCCGGACCGTCCTCATCCGTATCTTCCGATTCATATTTGGCTTGCGCCTTATCGTAAATTCCCTTTAATTCTTTTTCTTTTGCCGTCAATTCTTGCAAATACGTGGTCTTGGCCGCTTCTACCTCTTGTTTGGCCTTTTCGGCTTGCTGCCGCACCGTTTCATCCTGCGGTTTTTCTTTGCGTGCCGCTTCGGCTTTCGTCCACGTTTCTACGGCTGCCTCATACTTCTTTTCCGCTTCACTTTGCTGTACGCCCGGCGTTTTTCCCGAAGGCGGCTGTACTTCCGGCGGTGCCGGCGGCGGGGTGACAGTACCGCTCGGATCCAACGTCTTTAACGCCGCTTCCGCCTGTTGCAGCTGCGTATCCAAGACATTCGATTCTTTCCGCTGCAACGCTACCACATACGCTTGCCGCTTATCTAATGTGTTATTTGTTTTGGCCTGATCAAAGGTATCATAGTACCCCCATTTATAATCAGATTTCGTTTCATCGAATATACTTGCCGCATTTTTCTTTACCTCTTGCAGTGCTGCAATCCTCTTTTTCAACGCCGCCGTTTGCGCCTCTTTCGTCCGCGGATCCGCCGTAATGCCTTTTTCTTTTGCATAACTTTCTAAGGCCTGCTTTTTCGCTTCCATTTCCGCTTTCGCATTCGCAATATATCCGTCGGCATGCTCTACTTCTTTTGCCCAATTCTGATACGGCGTTTTTTTATCCATCTCTTCAAAATAGGTCTTTGCCCATACTTCACTGTTGTAATACTGTTCCGCCGCTTCCGCTTCGGCTTTCAATTTTGCCCATTGCGTTACCGTTTCCGGCGTAACCGTACCTTGCGAGGTGCCGCCGCCCGGCTGTACCGGCTCTACCTTCGATTCAGGCGGTTGCGGTACCGGCTTGCTACCCGGTTCACCCGTATGAGGTTTCGTTTCCTCTTTTCCCGTACCGGGCGTACTGCCCGTCCCGGAAGATAACGCACTGATACGTGCTTCTTTTGCCTTGATTGCCGCCTGTAAATCACTTAATTTTTGTGTATCTTGCAAATATCGCAGTAAAACCTCCGTACTTGCACCGTTATTCGCATAGCCGCCATTGTTATTAAACTCAGCTGTAGACCAATTTGCATGCTTCTCCACGTCCGGCAATTGTTTTTGTAAGTCCGCCAGTTCCTGCTGCAACTGCCCTATATCCGTCCCCGTTTCCACCGCAGGAGAAGGCATCGTAAACGGCTTAGACTCATCTTTTACTTCCACCTTCAACTGCTGCTGCCACTTCGTAACCGCTTGCTTGGCCGCTTCCATAGCCTTCTGCACGATGCCTGCATACGCTTTGGAACTCTCTGCCCGCACTTTTGCCGTTTCATCTGTCGGATCGGCTTTCGCTGCTGCTTCCGCCTCCGTCACCTCCCGATTTACCCGCGCGGTCAATTCCTGTAAATGCTGCACGTTCTCCTGTGCCAGCTGCAAACTCCGCTTCATATCTGCCGGAGATGGAGCCGCCTCGCCCGTCCCGGAAGAAGTTCCCACGTCTCCCGGCTGCGGCGCAACCGGTACGGTGCCGCCATTTTTCGCCGCCTCTAAAGCTGCTTGCAATTGTTTTAAATGATCAGGTCCTTTATCATGAGTCGGTTTATATTTATTATATTCTGCGGTCCAATTGTCCTGCGCCTTATGATAGCCGTCGGAATCCTCATCTTCATAAGAATTAATAATGTCTTTATTCTTTTCCCACCACGTATTGGCTTCGGCAATCTCTTGTTGTACCTTTGCAATTTGCGCTTCCAACGTCTTTATCTTTTCCGTATCCGGTGCCGCCGTACGATCTTGATTCATGGCAAGCAAATCAGCCGCCGATGACGAAGCATCCGCAGCAAAAGACGCACCTGCAAAGGCAGTCCCCATCAAACCGGCGACTACCATCGTTGTTAGTTGGCGTTTTGTGAATTTCATTAAAAAAATCCTCCTTTAATCAGACGATAATTTCCCCGAAATTCCCCTCTATGTACTTGTGTGCCTCGTCTATTCCCCAATAGACGAAACCTTACTACCCCATGCACATATGCTATTCATATGTTTATGGTTCTTATTATCCACTTTTTAGTATATTTGTCAAATATAAATGAAACTGATTCTCTTATTATGCTTTTGTACGGCTGCCCATTTCTTCTTTTACTATACGTATACATCATTAAATTGTAAAGTTTTACTTTTTTTTATTAAATAAATCGCTTCATTTTCTTAATAATTACTTTAGTTCTCTTTATATATACCGATGTGTTCCGGCATCTCCCGGTTTTTCATCGCCTAATAAGTCGTCAATTTTAGAACAATTGATAGTTATTTCCGATTGTTTTGTTTTGCAGTGTATTAATTTATGATAGAAATTCCCGACTATAAATCAAAATCCGTACCGGCCGTTCCCCTACGGACAGCAAAAAACCACCGCAATCCTTTGGGAATTGCGGTGGTTTTCCTTATGTATAGACGTAAAGTAAACGTATCTTATTTTGTTTTTTGTGCAGCCTGACGCAACTGTTGAATTTCCTGTTGCTGTGCCGCTACCTGATACTGAAGTTGCCCTACTACACGATACAATTCCTGCACATCCGGCGTATTCGTAGTCGTCGTAGCCGAAGACTTGCCGAACTTAAAGCTCATGCCGAAGGTATACGCATTCTTGGATCCCATCGTGCTGGCGGCACTGAACATCACATTCTTTGCGGGACGATAGAACGCACCGAAGGCTACACTATTTTCTCCGTCGTACGAACCGGAAGAAACAGCAAAGCTCAACTTCGTGGACGGATCAAATTCGAGCGGATGTAACCCTGCCAACGCAGCAGCACGAGCCCCCACTTTTTGGATGTCCTTGGCATTGTTGCTGATTTTGAGATCCGATTTACGTACATAGTCAGCTAACTCGCTCTTATCCGCTTTCAAACCTAATGCTGCAGTTACTTTATCCGTATCTGCTTTCTTGTCCAAATCTGCCTTATCTGCTTTATTTTCCAAGTCAGACTTATCCGCTTTATTTGCCAAGTCCGCGGTCTTCGCATAATCTTTTAATTCATCTTTAGTTGCTTTCG
>NZ_KQ960956.1:0-849 GCF_001553405.1 Megasphaera hutchinsoni
TGTCGATAGAACCATCTTGGCCATTTAATGTAACACTGTTACCGTCTTTGCCAGTAACGCCCATCTTGCCGTCTTTACCGTCAAGAGCGATAACATTTTTCTTATCCTGATCATCGGTAGCACCAGTAATCGTTGTAATACCATCTTTACCGTTGATCGTAACAGACGCGCCATCTTTGCCATTAGCACCTTTCGGGCCTTTCGCACCAATTGTACCATCTTTCGCGTTCATGGTAACAGTGGTACCGTCTGTACCTGTACCGCCAATCGTACCGTCTTTACCATTCATGGTAACAGTTGTACCATCTGCACCTTTAGCACCGATTGTGCCATCTTTGCCATTCATAGTAACGCTTGTACCATCTGTGCCTTTAGCACCCACTGTACCATCTTTACCATTTACTGTAACGGTTGTGCCATCTTTCGCCTTGCTTTCGATCTTACCATCTTTACCATCAATAGTAACTTTTTCACCGTCTTTACCATTGACAGTCACCTTGCCATCTTTGCCAGCTTCTCCATCTTTACCGACTGTGATGTCATCCTTTAAGGAATAGGTTACTTTCTTATTAGCCTTATCCAATGTAACTTCAAGGCTATTGCCTGCGGCAAATTCAACCGTTTCTTTCTTATCTTGACCTAAAGCAACGTTAGCTCTGTTATCGGCTGTATCTTGACCTACCAAAATATCAAAACCTTGATTTGTCTTGTACAATTGACTACCGTTTACAGCTTCTTTACTGTTTTCAGACACATTGCCGGCTTTTACATTCTTGATAACGGTGCCATTTGTATCGCCGCCTAAGGTAATGGAATTTTTATTTACAGAGCCGTCTGTGTTTTTATCAT
>NZ_KQ960956.1:949-1472 GCF_001553405.1 Megasphaera hutchinsoni
AATTTATCTGTATCATTTGCTTTATCCAATACTTGCTTCAATTGTCCTTGGCTCGCTGCTTGATCAGCTTGCATCGGAGTTCCATCCGTTGGCAATTTTGTATTGGAAAGTCCGGTAATTACCTTATTTTCTCCATCTACAGTGATGCTGTCTGTACTACCATCTTTACCGAAGGTCATTTTCTTAATATTTTCGATAGTCTTCGCATCACCATTAATCTTCATCGGATTTGTTTTATCTTTACTGTTAAAGGTAATGCTTTCCAAATCAGAAAGGTTCTTCGCCAAGCGTACAACGAGTTTTGCGTTCTTTCCGTTTTCGTTATCTGCCATGGATTCAACGCCGATATTATTATCTGTCAAATTCGTGACTTTATTACCATCTTTTACCGCAGCCACGCCCCCAACGATATTCACTTGGTTATTTAATTTAACGCCGGTCACAGTACCGCTATCACCCATAAATTTGAGTCCATCGTTCATGGTAGCTAATTCATTGTTCTGGTTACCATCTTTAACGATAA